>NZ_CP019402.1:1403860-2807721 GCF_002024505.1 Plantibacter flavus | reverse complement strand
GGGATGGCGGGCTGCATGCTGTACTACGAGGACGACACGATCCAGCACGGGGGCCATCACTACTGGATGGGGAGCCCGACCCACATCGGCCTACAGGTCCCTCGTGGTGCCGCCGGGTCGCAGCACGCGTTCCAGGTGGAGCGTGAGGTGGGGGGCGTCACGGCCGCCTGCTCGTTGTTCCCCCGTTCGGTGTACCTCGAGGTCGGGGGCATGACAACGCTGTTGCCCGGTGCGTTCAACGACGTCGACTTCTGCCTGAAGGTGGCGGAACTCGGCTACCAGGCCTACTGGACACCGCGCGCCGAGCTCTACCACTTCGAGTCGAAGACCCGTGACGCGCGCGTCCGTGCGTACGAGCTCGAGACCCTCGGCCGGCGTTGGCGCCACCGACTCCACCAGCCGCAATACTGGCCATTCCCGGAATAGAGGTCGGTCCGCCGATATGAGATCTGTCATCACCACCTTCAGGAACGCTCTGTCGGTCCTCAAGCACGAGGGCCCCCGCTTCTTCTGGAAGCGTGTCGAGCTGAACATCAAGTCGAGGTTCGCCGGGAAGAAGCTCATCCTTCCCGTCAAGCTCGAGGACGCGCTCGCGGTCGACTGGACGGAGCCCGGGCCGCAGCTCGCGGAGCCGATCGTCGTCACGGATCGCAAGTCCCACATCGCCTGGGTGATGTCTCCGCCGAGCGCGACGAGCGGCGGTCACCAGAACCTCTTCCGCTTCATCGACTATGCCGAGCGCGCGGGACACACCTGCAGTGTGTACATCTACAACAGCCTCGGCGTGATCGTGAAGGAGTCCGATCTCAAGCAGCTGCTCCGGGAGTCGCCGGCGTACCCCAACGTACAGGCCCGGGTGCACAACCTGGACGAACGCGGGGTCTCCGACGACGTCGACGCGATCTTCGCTACGGGTTGGGAGACCGCGTACCCGGTGTTCCGGGATCGTTCCCGAGCGCGCCGTTTCTACTTCGTCCAGGACTTCGAGCCCGCGTTCTACCCCTCCGGTTCGGAAGCCATCCTCGCCGAGAACACCTACCACTTCGGGTTCCACGGCATCACCGCCGGTGGCTGGCTCTCGAAGAAGCTGCACGACGAATACGGCATGCCCACCGATCATTTCGACTTCTCGGTGGACCGCACCCACTACAGTCTGACGAACCGGCGCCCGCGGAAGGAGATCTTCTTCTACGCCCGGCCCGTCACGCCGCGACGCGCGTTCGAACTGGGGGTCATCGCGCTCGGTGAGTTCGCGCGACAGCGACCGGACTACACGATCAACATGGCCGGGTGGGACGTCTCGGACTGGGACATCCCGTTCGAATACAAGAACCTCTCCGGTCTGTCCATCTCGGAGCTGAACCCGATCTACAACCGTTGCGCCGCCGGGCTCGTCCTCTCGCTGTCGAACATGTCACTCCTCCCGCTCGAACTCATCGCGAGCGGCGTCGCTCCGGTGGTGAACGACGCTCCCAACAACCGTCTCGTCTCGGACAACCCGTACATCGAGTACGTGCAGCCCGCACCGGGCGCGATCGCGAAGCGCCTCGTCGAGGTGGTGTCGCGCGAGGACGCGGTCGAGCGGTCGATCGCGATGGCGGACTCGTTGGAGCACACGAGTTGGGACGACAGTGGACGGCAGTTCGTCGAGGCGTTCGAGCGGGCGATGCGTGGCTGACGCACTCGTCATCGGGGCGAACGGCTTCATCGGTTCCCACCTGGTGGACGCGCTGCGAGCCGACGGGCACCGGGTCCGGGCGTTCGACCGGTTCAGCTCGCGTGAGCCCAGTTTCGACACCGAGGGTGTCGAGGTCGTCCGCGGTGAGTTCCTGAGCCGGGCCGACCTCGATGCCGCTGTCGACGGCATGGACCTGGTGTTCCACTTCCTCTCGACGACGACGCCCGCGACGGCACAGAACGACCCGACGCTGGACATCCGCACGAACGTGGCCCAGACCGTCGAGATGCTGGAGAGCTGCGCTGCGGCCGGGGTCGGGCACTTCTACTTCGCCTCCACGGGAGGCGCGATCTACGGGGCACAGGACCGGGCGGAGTACGTCGAGACCGACCCGACGCTCCCGGTGTCGCCGTACGCCATCGGCAAACTGACCATCGAGAACTACCTGCGGTACTTCCAGGCGGTCCGTGGGCTCCGTTCGACGGCGCTGCGCATCTCCAACCCGTATGGCACCAGGCAGCATCACAACAAGAAGCAGGGCCTCATCCCGATCGCCCTCCGACAGATCGCCGGCGGGGAACCGATCGTGCGATTCGGCGACGGGTCGATGGTGCGCGACTACATCTATGTGAACGATGTCGTCCGCATGATCACCAGGATGGTCGACCGACCGCACCGGCATGACGTCTACAACCTCGGCAGTGGCCGAGGGCTCTCGGTCAGCGAGGTGTTGGCGTCGCTGCGCCGCGTGACCGGGGTGGACTTCGACGAACTCGTGCGCCCGGTGCCCGTGACCTTCGTCGACCGCGTCGTCCTCGACATCGGCCGCTACACGACGGAGTTCGGGCGTCCGACGTTCGAATCGCTCGACGACGGAGTGCGCGCGACGTGGAACGGAATCCTCCATGAGCGCGACTCGGAGCGGTGAGGGACGCGCCGATCTGGTAACGATTGTCCGAGAGTGGTCCCGCGGCCCGCTACCCTGATTCGGGGTACAACCACCCGTTGAGAGGACACAGGTCGATGAGAGACCGTACGAGGCCGACCTGGCAATATGTCGGGATAGTCCTGATCGCGGGCTCCGTCCTGGTCGGTTGCACCGGCCCCGCTCAGGAATCGCCGTCTCCCACGACCTCCACCCTCGCTCCCGGGAACGAGTCCACCGCGAAGGGTGAGGACCCGAGCCCGGTGCCGCCCGAAGCCGTGCTCGTCTTCGCCTCCGTCGACGCTGACGGCGCAGCGGTGTCCGCATCCGCCTACATCGCGGGCGTCATCGAGAACGACGGTGTCTGCACCTTCACCTTCACCGCGGGTGACGCAGTGGTCACCACGACGTCCGACGGCCTCGCCGACCGCGCCACCACCAGCTGTGGCACGGTCCAGGTGCCGATCGGCCAGTTCACCTCCGGAACGTGGGACGCCACGGTCAGCTATTCCTCACCCACATTCTCGGAGCTCGTCTCCGCCAGCTCCCCCTTGGAGATCCCATGAGACGACGATTCCCAGCCGCCATGATCGCGGTCCTCGCGTTGCTCGCGGGGCTGTTCACCGTCATCCCCACGGCTGAACCGGCGAACGCCGCCGACGGCCGGAACTTCAATCCCGGATACATCATCTCCGACGGTCTCTTCTACGACGGGGCGGCGATGTCGGCCGGCGAGGTGCAGTCCTTCTTGAACAGCGCGGTGCCGAGCTGCCGCTCGGGCTACACCTGCCTCAAGGACTACCGCCAGGCGACCCCGACCCGAGCCGCCGTCAGCGGCAGGTGCGCGGCCTACGCCGGCGCGGCGAACGAGTCCGCAGCGCAGATCATCGCCAAGGTCGGCCAGGCGTGCGGATTCAGCCAGAAGGCGATGATCGTCCTGCTCGAGAAGGAGCAGGGGATCATCACGGACGACTGGCCGAGCGCCCGGCAGTACCGGAGTGCGACCGGATACGGCTGCCCCGACACCGCCGATTGCGATTCGACCTACTACGGCTTCTTCAACCAGGTGTACGCAGCCGCGCTCCAGTTCAAGAACTACCAGGCGAACCCGACCCGATGGAACCACGTCCCAGGACGCGTGAACACGGTGCGGTTCAGCCCCAACGCCGCGTGCGGGAGCAGCCAGGTCTACATCCAGAACGCGGCGACCGCGGGACTCTACAACTACACGCCCTACCAGCCCAACGCCTCGGCGCTCGCGAACCTGTACGGGACGGGTGACGCCTGTGGAGCCTATGGGAACCGGAACTTCTGGCGCATGTACTCGGACTGGTTCGGATCGCCGACCGACGTGCCGAACCCGATCGGGTCGCTGGACCAGTTCACCGCTTCGGTCGGCGCGAAGACCGCGACCCTGACGGTCCGCGGGTGGACGCTCGACATGAACCGCTCGTCGAGCGCGATCGAAGCCCACGTGTACCTCACTTCACCGGACGGCAGCGTCAAGGGGACCCCCCTCACCGCGAACCAGTCACGGCCGGACGTCGGCGGTGCCTACCCGGGTGCCGGCAACGCACACGGGTACTCGGCCAATCTCGAGGTCACCCGTGGCGGGACGTACCAAGCCTGCGTCTACGGGATCGGACTGTCCGGGAACAACCGTCTCCTGCAGTGTCAGACGCTCGTCGTGCCGCAGAACGAACCGCTGGGCAAGGTCGACGAGTTCGTCACGACCGGATCAGGCAGTTCCACCGCCATGAAGGTGCGCGGCTGGGCGCTCGACCCCGACGCCTCGGCGGTCTCCTCCCAGGTCCACGTGTACGTGACGCAGCCCGGCGGCAAGGTGGTGGGGACGTCGCTCGTCGCCGACAAAGCCCGACCGGACATCGGTGCGACCTTCCCCGGAGCCGGCTCGGCTCATGGCTTCGAGCTGTCGATTCCGGTCACGACCCCCGGAATCTACCAGGTGTGTTCCTACGCCATCCCGACGTACTGGAAGAACATCGGAGCGAACCGCCTGCTCGAGTGCCAGTCGGTGAACTACGTCAAGGCGTTCCCGAACGGTCAGGTCGACGCGATCGTGGCCGACCAGACGCCCACGGCCCCGGCCATCTCGGTCAGCGGCTGGACCTATGACGCCGGCGCGCCCGCGTCGTCGATCGGTGCGCACGTCTACATCACGGATCCGAACGGCGTGACCACGGGCTATTCCCGGAAGGCCGACAAGGCTCGTGACGACGTGAACCGGGCGTTCGGGATCTCCGGCGCACACGGGTTCCGCGAGTCGTTCCCGGTGACGGTGAAGGGCACCTACACGGTGTGCGTCTACGGGATCGCCGTCTCGTCCCTGAGCGTCGGACTGAACACGCCGTTCCCCTGCCAGAAGGTCACCTTCGGGACCACTGCTCCGACCGGGGCGTTCGATTCGGCGTCCGTCACCCCGACGGCCGACGGGAAGGCCACGCTGTCCGTGTCGGGTTGGGCGGTCGACCGGGACCTCGCCTCATCGCCGATCCAGGTGCACTTCTACGTGACGAGGCCCGACGCCACGGTCAAGGGGTACCCCTTCGTCGCCGACGAGACGAGGAACGACGTCGCCAGAGCGTACCCCTGGGCCGGGTCCAACCACGGCTTCGCCGAGCAGATCACGCTCGACCAGAAGGGCACCTACCAGGTCTGTGCGATAGCCATCGGCACGGCGTGGTCGAACGTCGGAGCGAACACCTCACTGGGGTGCAAGACCGTATCCTACTGAGAGCGAGCATGCGGCCTCGCCGCCGTGACGTGATCGCGGTGGCGAGGCCGTTCTGCTGCTGACGCACCGAGATCGCCCGCCCGGACCAGCGTCACGAACCAACACCGGGCACTCCGAAGGGGGGAGGTCGACCATGCGTGCAGACACGGGTGGGGCGCAGGGCGGCGTCGTGGGGATGCTGCGTCGGCGCGATGGACGATTCTGGGAGCGTGTCGCTGCGCTGCTGCTGGTGATCGCGAGCGTGGTGCTGGTCGGTGTGCACGTGCCGAAACACCAGTTCGTCTCGCCGATCGACGAGTACATGTACATCGACTACGTGGCCAAGGTGTCGTCACAGGGTGTCGTCAGAACGGGCGAGGGCGTCGGCGAGTTCGCGCGGGAGTACCTGGCGTGCCACAACGTCCGCAACGTCGGCGGGTGGCCGGAGTCGCACTGTACGCCCGAGGCCATCGCCGACCCGAACAGCTTCCCGAACCGCGGCACCACGAGTGCCGACATCTACACACCGGCCTACTTCGCGGTGACGAGGGTGCTCGCCCAGCCCTTCCTGTTCGCAGGTGTCGATTTCGTCAGCGCCGCCCGACTCACCGGGATGTTCTGGTTGGCCCTCGCCGCCGTGGCGCTGTTCTTCGCGTTGCGGCGTCTCCGCATCCCGATCATGCTCAGTGCGTCGCTGTCACTGATGATGGTCGGCTCCTCAGCCGCCTTCTGGTCGAACACCTTCATCAGCACGGATGCGCCGGCGATGGCAGCCGGTGCGGTCGCCCTGCTGCTCGCCCTCCGGACCGATCAGCACCGACGAGCCGTTTGGTGGCTCGCCGCCGCCGCCGTCGTGGCGGCGGTGTTGAAGCTCCAGCTCCTCCTCCCGTTCGCGGCCGTCGCGGTGTTCTTCCTGCTGCAACGGTTCAGTGCCGTACGGCACCGGACACGAGCGGTCAGGGCGGTCCTGACGGATCGTCTGGTCCTGATCACCGTCGGCGGAGTCCTCGCAGCTGTCATCGCACAGGCACTCTGGATGGTCGTGCGGTCGTCGATCGCCGTCGGAGACGCCGGCGCACTCGTGGCGTCGGCGAGCTTCACGCCGGCCGCGCTCGCCCAGGAGCTCTTCCGATTCCTGCCGGACCTCGCCGAGGGCGCGCTCGACCCGGCGTCGACCGGCGGAGGGGCGATCATCCCGGTGGGGGTGCTGACCCTTCTGGTGGCAGGCGGTGTCATCGGACTGTGGGGATCGTCGAGCGGATTCACGAGGGAGAGCAACCTCGCCGTGTCGACGCTGCTCGTCGCAACGGTCTCGGCGCCCGTGCTGGCGGTGGTCTCCGCGATCCTCACGGGACAGTACATCGCGCTGGTGCCCAGGTACGGCCTGTCGCTCCTCCCCATCGCGCTCGCCTGCGCCGGACTGTTGTTCGCCGAGCGGCGAGCGCTCCGGGTACCGGGCGCGATCGTCGCCATGATCTGTTACTGCTCGGTGCTGACGATCCCGCAGTGAGGGGGCCAGCTGATCCGTGAGGTCAGCGGCGCCGGCCGACGGGTGAG
This sequence comes from Plantibacter flavus, assembly GCF_002024505.1. Classification (NCBI taxonomy): domain Bacteria; kingdom Bacillati; phylum Actinomycetota; class Actinomycetes; order Micrococcales; family Microbacteriaceae; genus Plantibacter; species Plantibacter flavus. The sequence continues at coordinate 2,800,827 of NZ_CP019402.1, read as the reverse complement.
GAGGTGGCATGCTGTCGGTCGGCGTGGTCGAGTCGCTCGATCTCAGCCGTCTCCTGCCGCTCGGCCGGAGTGATCAGGACGTCGTCGCGAGTGATGTCCGCCCCCTCGGAGCGGAGGAACAACCGCCGCAGCAGGACGACGGTGAGGACCGAACCGATCGCGTAGATGAGCGCGAGCGACTTCCAGCCGAAGGGCGGCTCCCAGCCGTCGTTGAAGAACATCTCGGAGAGGCTGCCGTTGGCACCGACGATGTAGCGCCGGAGGACCATCACGAAGGCCAGCAGATGGCCGATGAACAGGAACGCGTAGCCACCCGTGACGAAGTGTCTGACCCGACCGTCGGCACCGAGGCCGGCATCGTCCAGAGCGACTCCGGCCACGATGAGGAGGCAGAGCAGCATCGCCAGCGTGTACCGGCCCTGCCAGATGTAGCCGTACTGCGCATAGACACCCAACTGGGTGAACCCGGGGATGAGGACGGTCACCACGAGGAACACCCACAGCGCCCACTTCGTGCTGCGCTTCCCCCAGAGGAAGGCGACCGCGAGGATCAGGACGATGCCGGTCGTCCACGCTGCGAGCGTCAACGACGGCGAACTCGTGTCGACCCAGCCGAAGAACCCGATCATGCCGAACATGAAGTCGAACGTCTGCAGTTCGGTGAAGAAGAAGACGAACAGGAGGCTGATCGGACTCACCGCGCTCACCGGCGTCGGCGCTCCGAGATCCGGGGGATTGAGGTACCACAGGGCCGTCAGGGCGCTGACCACGCCGATGCCGGCGATGAGTGCCCAAGCGGTCGGGGAGCGGAGGACGCGCAGGATCTGCTCCCGCCGCCCCAGGAGCATGGCCACGACGGCGATCACCAGCAGCCAGAGGAGCGAGATGCTCCTGGTGGTGACGAGCGCGGACGCGGCGACCATGGCGAGTCCGGCCTGCTCCACCAGGCGCCTCCCTCGGAGCGAACTCCTGAAGGTCGTGAGCAGGGTGGCGAAGAGCGCCCCCGCCGATGCCACCTCGAGACCGTTCGGATTGATGGAGCCCGCCAGATACAGGACCATGGGCGTGATGCCGACCACCGCAGCGACGATCGCCCACCGGAACCGCGGGAGCAGGGTCAGCTGCATGAACATGACGGCGAGCGCGGCCGCGCAGAACAGCGCGCTCATCAGCCGCATGCCGTAGAACGCCGCGTCCCCGTCGAGGTACAGGGACGGCCAGCCCACGAGCGCGTAGAACGCGGGACTGTTGAGTCCGGCTGACGAGCCGGTCTGGACGAGCGTCTCGTCGGTGTTGCGGAGCGGTGTCTGACAGTCCGCCGTCACCTCCGCATCGAATGCGAAGCACAACAGGTCGTGGGCGTTGGCGATGTTCTCCGGCACCGTCGCCTCGGCGAGCGTCGGATTCTTCGGCCACGGGACGGCGGTGATCTCTCCTCGGGCCACCGCGGCGGCCCGGATGGCGTGCGAGGGTTCGTCCGGGACGGAACCGATGGGGGAGGCGAGCGCCCAGAGCGACATCGGGAGCAGCAGGGCTACGAAGGACACGAGGAACGTCAGCCACCTCCGTCGTTCCCATCGCGTCGGGAGGACTGTGGGAGCGAGAACTGCCATGCGCGAAATGGTCCAATCGGAATCCTGGGCGTCGCCGCCGTTCGTTCGCCGGTCAGTCTACTGGCGCGGGCGTGGAAGTCCGGTTGGGCCGACCGTCGCGGGGTATTCTGGGGCCACCCTTCCGCAGAACCGATCGGACCGCATGACGTCGACGACGAACGTACCGTTCGATCAGCCGGTCCGCCCTCCTCGGCGTCCCGGGTCACGAACCTCCCTGAGCGACGGGCTCGCCGGTCATCGCAACGCGCTCGGCGTCCTCCGGCTCGTCCTCGCGTCCGCGGTCATCTTCTCGCACGCCTTCCCGACCGGTGGCTGGGGTGAGGACCCGTCGAAGGGGTGGACCCGGGGGCAGGAGACGATCGGCGGATTCGCCGTCGTCGGCTTCTTCGCCATCAGCGGGTACCTCATCGCGAAGAGCGGCGCCTCATCGGACATCCTGCAGTTCCTGTGGCGGCGCGCCCTCCGGATCTTGCCGGCGTTCTGGGCGGTCCTCTGCGTCGGTGCGTTCGTCGTCGGCCCGATCGCCTGGCGGATGTCGGGTCATGGCCTGCGCGAGTACCTCGGTTCAGGTCCGATCATGTACGTCTTCCAGAACGCCGACCTGACGATCCGCCAATGGGGTGTCTACGACATCTTCGCCACGACCACCCCGTACGGCGAGACCGTCGGATACAGCGTCTTCAACGGATCGCTGTGGACGCTCGCACTCGAGTGGGGGTGCTATCTGCTGGTCGCAGCCTTCCTCGTGCTCGGGGTCCTCCGACACGCGAAGTGGGTCGTGCCGGCACTGGCCGGTGTGTTCTGGATTCTGTCGATCGTGTTCAGCGTGGCGCCGCAGGTGGTCGGGATGGTCGCCCCGACGCTGGCCGACCCCAACAAGATCAAGCTGACGCTCGTCTTCCTCATCGGCGCATCGCTGGCGGTGTACTCGCGAAAGGTGCCACTCAACGACCTGCTCGGTGTCGGCGCCGGGCTCGTCGTCGTCGTCACGCTGCTGGTGGGCGGGTGGGTGCAGCTCGGCTATCCCGCGTTCGCCTACTTCGTCCTGTGGCTCGCCGCGCGTCTTCCGAAGCGCATCCGGTGGATCGGTGCCAAGAACGACTACTCCTACGGGATGTACGTGTACGGCTTCCTCGTCCAGCAGTTCACCGCCTTCCTCGGCTGGCACCTCCTGGGGTATTGGCCCTGGGTCGGCTTGACGATCCTCGTCACCGCGGCATGCGCATGGCTGAGTTGGCACGGGATCGAGAAGCGGGCCATGGGGCTGAAGGACCGGGGACCGGGACGCGGGCTCGATTGGCTCGCACCACGACGGGGATCAGACGCCGTCGGGCCCTCGTCCGGCCGTCCAGTACCATCGAATGTCGACTCGCCTACAGCTAAGGACACCGCTTCGTGACTGCATCAACCCTCGGGACCGTACTCGTGACGGGAGGCGCCGGCTTCATCGGTTGCGCCCTCTCGCACAAGCTGGCTGCGACCGCGGAGCGCTGGGTCGTCATCGACAAGCTGCACCCGCAGGTGCACCCGAGCGCGGAGCGCCCGGCAGACCTCCACGAGGCGGCTGAACTCGTCGTCGGCGACGTCACCGACGCCGCGGCGTGGGACGCGCTCCTCGCCGATGTCCGGCCCGACGTCATCGTGCACCTGGCCGCTGAGACGGGGACCGCGCAGTCCCTCCATGCCGCCACGAGTCACGCCGAGGCGAACGTGGTCGGCACGACGGAGATGCTGGACGCCCTGGGGCGTGCCGGTCAGGTGCCCGCGCACTTCGTCCTCTCGTCGAGTCGCGCCGTCTACGGCGAGGGCCAGTGGCAGCGGGAGGACGGCACCGTCTTCGAGCCGGGACAGCGTTCGCACGCCCAGTTCGAGCGGGGCGATTGGGACTTCCCGGCGGCGAAGCCGTTGCCGAGCCGAGCCGCCGTGACGATGCCGGCACCCACGAGCGTCTACGGAGCGACCAAGCTTGCGCAGGAGCACATCCTGTCCGCCTGGTCGGCCGCCCACGACGCGAAGCTGACGATCCTACGACTGCAGAACGTGTACGGTCCTGGCCAGTCGCTCATCAACTCCTACACGGGCATCGTGTCCCTGTTCTCCCAGCTCGCCATGGACGGCGGCACCATCCAGGTCTACGAAGACGGTCGGATCGTCCGTGACTTCGTGTACATCGACGACATCGCCGAGTCCTTCCGAGCCGTGATCACGGCCGGGCCCTCGGCGGACGTGTCACGATTCGACATCGGGTCCGGTGTCGGCACCACCATCCTCGAACTCGCCCAGGCGATCGCCGCATACCACGACGCTCCGGCGCCGGTGGTCAACGGCATGTACCGCGACGGCGACGTCCGGCACGCCGAGTGCAGCATCGAGGACTCGCTCGCCGGTCTCGACTGGGCCCCCGCCTGGGACGTCACCCGAGGCGTCGCCGCACTGCAGGAGTGGATCGCCGCCCAGCGTGGTGCCGACGTCCAGGAATAGCGACGTGCCTCCCGAGGTCGTGCGTCGTGGGCCCAACGGCGCCGTCCTGATCCTGCTGGCCACCGCCATCGGCGGGGGAGCGGGGTACCTGCTCCAGATCGTCACCGGGGTGGCGCTCGGGACAGCCGCCTACGCCTCGTTCGCGGTCTTCTGGTCGGCGCTCTACCTGCTCGTCAGCGCGTTGTCGGGTGCACAGCAGGAGATCGCCCGCGCGACGCACCCCGTCGAACGATCCGGGGCGGCGCCCGGCGAGGCCCGACGCGCCCCGGTGGTGCGGAACTTCACCCTCGTGGCGGTGGTCGGGGTGGCGGCGGTCCTCGCCGGTTCGGCCTGGATCTGGGTCGGCGCGGTGTTCCCGGACGAGGGTTGGGCGCTCGTGCCACCGCTCATCCTCGGCGTCTCCGCCTACCTGGTGGTGGCTGCCGTCTCGGGCGTGCTGTACGGGTTGTCGTTCTGGGCCGCAGCGGCGGCGATGACCGTCATCGACGGTGTCCTCCGGTTCGCCCTCGTCGGCGGCCTGCTCCTGGTCACCACCGACACCGCCGTCCTCGCCTGGGGCGTCGCCGTGCCGTTCGCCGTCACTCCGGTCGTCCTCTGGCTGTTCATCCGCAGCGGGGTCGTCGGACGGTTCGCCGTCGACGTCGGTCCGCGGGAACTCAGCTGGAACGTGCTGCGGACCGTCGTCGCGGCCGCGGCGACCGGCGTCATGGTCAGTGGCCTTCCGCTGATGATCCAGGCCACGGGCGACACCGTGTCGCCGGACGCGTTCGGCTCGCTGACGTACGCGATCACCCTCACCCGCGCACCGATCGTCATCGTCGTCCTGGCGCTGCAGAGCTATCTCGTGGTGGTGTTCCGATCCCATGCCGACGCGGTCCTCGGCTGGGCCGCCAGACTCTCCGCGCTGGTCCTCGTCGGTGCAGGACTCCTCGCGCTCCTCGCCTGGTGGCTCGGCCCCTGGGCGCTCTCGGTCCTCTTCGGACGTTCCGACGTCCTCGCGGGCGGCACGATCGGCCTGCTCGTCGCGACCGCCGGCCTCGTCGGAGTGCTCTGCGTGACCGGTGCCGCCACCCTGTCCCGCGCGCAGCACGGAGCGTTCGCGGGCGGCTGGATCCTCGCCGCCGTCGTGACGGTTGCGATGCTGCTCCTTCCCCTCGGCCTGCATGAGCGGACGATCCTGGCGTTGACCGTCGGCCCGATCGCGGGGCTGCTGCTGCAGAGCGCAGCGCTGTTCCGTCAGCCGAGAGCGGATGTCGCCGGAGCGGACGCCCCGCCGGTGCCGCCGACGGCCTGAGCCGTCGGCCTCAGGAGGAGCGGTCGCCTCGACGTGTGTCGGCCAGCCGCTGCTCCAGTGTGCGGATGCGGAGGTCCTGCAGCGCGACCTCTTCGGCGAGGGTGCGACTGCGGTTCTCGAGTGTCGTGAGTTCCGAGCTGTGCTGGATGCTCACGAGGAAGAGGATGAGGATGCTGACGAAGAACACCAGGTTCGTCGGGATCTCGACGCCGATCACCCCGGCGGCCCAGACGAGGACCTGCGGGAAGACGCCGATGACGAGTGCCAGCAGGCCGGCGATCAGCCACCAGATCGCGTGGCGCTCGCGGAGCTGGCGCCGGCGGAGCATCTCGACGACGAGGCCGAGTGTGAACAGGGCCGCGACGATGCCGAGGATGTAGGTGCCGATGGGGATCACGCCGTCACCACCCCTTCGTGGAGCGCGACGGGTGGTCGGATCAGCGCGAAGACGAGCGCGAGGCCGGCCCGGGCGAGGTAGCGGGCAGCCTTGAACGGATTGTGCGAAGGAGTACCGCCGGCGCGTGGACGCATCGCAACAGGCACCTGACGGATGACGCAGCCGGCGCGCGCGGCGATGACGAGCGATTCGATGGTGTCACCGAGGTACTCGGCCGGGTAGTGCTCGGCGAAGAGGCGCACCGCGCGAGGACCCGTGGCACGGAATCCGCTGGTCGTGTCGGTGAGCTTCGTCCTCGCGACGCCGCTCAGGACGCCGGACAGCACGACCATCGCCCACCTCCGGGGACCTCGGACCTCGTAATCGCCCTCGCCCGCGAAGCGTGCGCCGAGTACGAGGTCGGCGGACTGCAGCTCTTCGACGAGCCGGATGACACCGGCGGGGTCGTGCTGGCCGTCCGAATCGACCTGCACGACGTTGCGGTAGCCGTGGGCGAGCGCGTACTTGAATCCTGCACGCATCGCGCCGCCGACCCCGAGGTTGAACGGCAGCTCGGCGACGATCGCTCCGGCTGCACGCGCCTCGGTGGTGGTCGCATCGGTCGAGCCGTCGTTGACGACGAGCACCGCCACACCGGGCAGCTTCTCGTGGACCTCGCGGACGACCGCAGCCACGGATGCTTCTTCGTTGAGTGCTGGCATGACGATGAGGGTGCCGGCGAGGGAGGTCGTCATGTGCGGAATCCTAGCAATCGGAGGGCGGAGCGCTTGGGAGGCGGGGTGGTCAGACCCTGGCGAACACGTGCTCGAGCAGGGCACGACGCCCTGCGGCGTTGCGGGACCGCAATGCTGCAGGCAGCTCGCTGAGCGCGTTGGCACGCGAGGTCCAATGGTTCGCGGCGGCTCGTGCCGCGCGGTTCCACCCCATCGCCGTGAGATCACGTCGCGCCTCGGCGAACAGCGTCCGCTCCTGCCGGAACTTCGATCCGTCCGGCCCGGTGACCGCGGACACGCTCTGGGAGTGCCTGCGGTAGGCGAAGCAGATCTCGTCGTCGAGGACGAGGCTTCCACCGTCTTTCGTGATCTCGAGGAGCATCGCGAGGTCCTGCACGACGTCGAGGTCGAGCCGGAACTGGTGCTTGCGGAGCGCCTCGACCCGCCAGACGAGCGACGGGAAGTAGGTCCAGTTGCCGCGGAGCAGGCTCGTGGCGAGCTGCTCACCCCGGTATTCGCGAGCCCCTGTCCCGGAGAACCGGTACTTCGCCTTGATCCGATCGGCGAGCGGACTGGACGGCGTGCCGTGCTCGTCGATGACGGACACGCCGGGCTGGATGATCGAGGCGTCGGGGTGGTCGGCGATGAGCTCGCGCACGCGACGGACGTAGTTCGGCAGCATCACGTCGTCGCAACCCATGATGACGGAGAACTCACCGGTCATGAGGGAGACGCACTTGCGGTAGTTCTTCGACGGGCGCAGGTTCACCTCGTTCCGGAGGTAGGTGATGCGTGGGTCGCCGAGGGCGACGGCCCACTCACCGGGAGCGAGATCCGGGTAGACGTCGTCGACGATCGTCAGCGTCCAATCGGGGTCGGACTGTGCGAGCACACTCTCCACCGCCGCCTGGAAGTGGTCGAAGCGGCCGTAGAAGGGCATCATGATGTCGAGCGTCACCCGGCTACGCTAGCAAGCTTCGACCGGCTGCCGAGATCGCCGGGCCGCGAGGGCCCGATCGCGGTTCAGCGCGGTCGCGACGCCGTCGGGTCGAGTGCGCCACGGAACGCGTCGAGCGTCCGCTCGGCCGTCGAGGCCCAGCTGAAGGTGGCGGCTCTCGCCCGCCCGCGCTCGGTGAGGCGCGTCACCTCGGCGGTGTCGGTCGCCAGGGTGCGGAGACCGGCCGCGATCGAGGCGAGGTCGTGGGGATCGACGAACAACGCCGCATCACCGCAGACCTCCCGATGGACGTCGATGTCGCTCACGAGCACCGGAACGCCGCTGAGCATGGCCTCGAGTGGCGGCAGGCTGAAGCCTTCGGCGAATGAGGGCACGGCCAGGGCGGTCGTCGTGCGGTAGAGCTCACCCAGCTCCTCCGGGGACAACCAGGACCGCAGCTCCACGAACCGTTCCAGACCGAGTTCGGCCACGACGGCGCGCAGCGGATCGTCGAGCCCGTGGCTCCCGGTCACGACGAGTCGGGGGCGGACGCGTTCCTCGACGAGGGCGAGCGCTCGGATGAGGCCGTCGTAGTTCTTGTGCGGGCGGCGGTTGCCCGTGGCGAGGATGAAGGGGTCGTCGCGATCCGGCTCCCGGATGGCCGTCCACGGAGCTGACGCGGCCAGGGGGATGACGTCGACCGCCTCGGGCGACGTCCCGAGGTACTTGACGATCTCCGCTTTGGAGACCTCGCTGATCGTGATGATGCGGGAGGCCGCCCGAGCGACCTGACGCTCCATCCACTTCACCGGTGCCGTGTAGAACGGTGTCGACATGAGCTCCGGGTGGCTCCAGTACAGCAGATCGTGCATGGTGACCACGAGTGGGAGCGTGGTGCGAGCCGGTCCGAGCGTCGCGGGTGCGTGGATGATGTCGGCACGGTTCCGCTTCGCGATCGCGGCGATCCGCCAGAGTTCGCCGGCAGCCCAGACGAAGCGGTTCTCACCACTGATCCCGGTGGACACGATCTCGCCCGGGAACCAGGAGAGATCACCCTGCACCGCTTCCGTGCTGGCCAGGCCGACGAGGTCGAACTCCGCCGCCTGCGGACCGATCGCACGATAGAGCTCGCGGGTGTAGGTCTCCATGCCGCCCTTCGTCCCGGTGAACGACAGGAGATCGACGGCAAGCAGCGGCATGAGGTCTGAGCATAGCGGGGGCCGAGGGCCACTCCGGTAAGCTCGGCCGGGTCGATGTGCCTCAGCAGAGGAACGAACCATTCACCGAGGATCAGCGCGAAGCGATCCGGAGCGGACCCCATGACGGAGCAGCACCCCGTGACCCAGACCCCCATCAAGAAGGCCGTCATCACCGGTATCACCGGTCAGGACGGCAGCTACCTCGCCGAGCTCCTCCTCGCGAAGGGCTACGAGGTGCACGGCTTCATCCGCCGCGCGTCGACCTTCAACACCGGGCGGATCGACCACATCTACGACCCCGAGGCGACCCACGACGGTTCGCCCAGGCTCCAGTTGCACTTCGCCGACCTGGCCGACGGCTCGCGCCTGGCGACGCTGCTCGCGGAGATCCAGCCCGACGAGGTCTACAACCTCGCCGCGCAGTCGCACGTGCGGGTCAGCTTCGACGAGCCGGAGTACACGGGCGACACGACCGGCATCGGGACGGTCCGACTCCTCGAGGCCATCCGCCAGATCGGTCTCCACTGCCGCTTCTACCAGGCGTCCAGCTCCGAGATGTTCGGTGCGACACCGCCGCCGCAGAACGAGGAGACCCCGTTCTACCCGCGCTCGCCCTACGGCGTCGCGAAGGTGTACTCCTACTGGATCACCCGCAACTACCGCGAGGCCTACGGGATGTTCGCGGTCAACGGCATCCTGTTCAACCACGAGTCGCCGCGTCGCGGTGGCACCTTCGTGACCCGCAAGATCACCCGAGCCGCCGCGCGCATCGCCGCCGGCCAGCAGGACTTCCTCTACATGGGCAACCTCGACGCCGTCCGTGACTGGGGCTACGCGCCCGACTACGTCGAGGGCATGTGGCGGATGCTGCAGGCCGACGAGCCGACCGACTTCGTGCTCGCCACCAACACCGCGTACACCGTCAAGGACTTCCTCCAGTTCTCCTTCGAACGGCTCGACCTCGACTGGGAGCAGTACGTCAAGTTCGATGAGCGCTACCTCCGTCCCACCGAGGTCGACGCGCTGATCGGCGACTACGCGAAGGCCGAGTCGGTCCTCGGCTGGTCGCCCAAGGTGCTCCCGCCCCGGCTCGCCCAGATCATGGTCGACTCGGACGTCGCCGAGCTCGAGGCGTCGGGCACGCCCTACATCGACACCGCCGAGGTCTAGGCGCGGTGCGCGTCCTCCTCACCGGTGGTGCCGGCATGCTCGGTTCGAGCATCGCCGAGGTCTGGCCCACGCTCCGCGCCGCCGACGAGCTGATCGTGGCGACGCGTGCGGACGCCGACCTCACCGATCGAGCCGCCGTCGCAGGCCTCATCGGCCGGACGGCGCCGGACGCGATCGTGCACACGGCGGCCAAGGTCGCCGGCATCCAGGCGAAGCTCCAGCGTCCCACCGACTTCCTGCTCGACAACCTCCTGATCGACACCTCGGTCATCCGAGGCGCGATCGACGCCGGTGTCCCCGAGCTGCTCTATGTCTCGAGCGCGGCGATCTACCCCGAGGGACTCCCGCAGCCGATCGGTGAGGCCGCGCTCCTCAGCGGCACGCTGGAGGGCGCGAACGAGGGCTACGCACTCGCGAAGATCGCCGGGACGAAGCTTTGCGAGTACGCGAGCCGGCAGTACGGGTTCGCCTACCGCGCGGCCGTGCCGTCGAACCTCTACGGCCCGGGCGACGACTACACCCACGGCCAGGCGCATCTGGTCGCGGCCGCCCTCGGCAAGGTGCACGCCGCCGTGACGAGCGGCTCCGACGAGGTCGAGGTCTGGGGCGACGGCACCGCCCGACGCGAGTTCACCTACACGCCCGACCTCGCGGCCTGGCTCGTCACGCAGCTCGGCGCACTCGACGCGTGGCCCGTCACGCTCAACCTCGGGCCGGGTGTCGACCACAGCATCACCGAGTACTACGAGGCAGCCGGTCGCGCCGTCGGCTTCACCGGTCGCTTCCGATACGACGCCACCAAGCCTTCCGGTGTCCACCAGCGCCTGCTCGACTCAGCCGCCGCCCGCGCGCTCGGCTGGAACCCCACCACCCCGCTCGCGACCGGCGTCGCCGCGAGCTACCACGCCTACCTCGCAGCTCAGGAGCCACAGACACCATGACCGACGACATCTTCGACTCCGGTTTCCCCCTCGCGACCTCCTCCTGGGATGCCGCGGAATACGCCGCCATCCAGCGCGTCGTCGACAGCGGCCGCTTCACCATGGGTCCGCTCGTGGCGCAGTTCGAGCGCGATTTCGCCAGTGCGTTCGGCGCCGGGTTCGGCGTCATGGTCAACTCCGGGTCGAGCGCGAACCTCCTCGCGATCGCCGCTGCCGTGCTCGACGACCGGGTCGACCTGCAGGCGGGCGACGAGGTGCTGGTGCCCGCCGTGTCCTGGGCAACCACCTACTATCCGCTCCAGCAGTACGGCCTCATCCCGAGCTTCGTCGACATCGACGTCGACACCCTCAACCTGGACCTGGCGCTCGCCGAGGCGGCGATCACCCCGCGCACCAAGGCGATCTTCGCCGTCAACCTCCTCGGGAACCCGAACGACTTCGCGGCGCTCACGGCGCTCGCCGAACGTCACGGCCTCCTCCTGTTGGAGGACAACTGCGAGTCCCTCGGCGCGAAGGACGACGGCCGGTTCGCCGGCACGGTCGGCGCGATGGGCACGTTCAGCGCCTTCTTCTCCCACCACATCTCGACGATGGAGGGTGGGATGATCCTGACGGACGACGAGGCCACGGCGCAGATGCTCATCTCGCTGCGAGCCCACGGCTGGACGCGTGGACTCCCCGAGCAGAACGCCGTGCACGACAAGTCGGGCGACGAGTGGGACGACCTCTTCCGCTTCGTCCTGCCCGGCTACAACGTCCGTCCGCTCGAGATGTCCGGCGCGATCGGCATCGAGCAGATCCAGAAGGTCCCACAGCTCATCGCCGGTCGTCGGGAGAACGCCGTGTACTGGACGGAACGCTTCGCCGACCTCGACTCCGTGCGCATCCAGCGCGAGCAGGGCGAGAGCAGCTGGTTCGGATTCTCGCTCGTGCTCGAGGGCGCGCTCGCCGGTCGCCGCAAGGAGGTCGTGCGGGCGTTCGCGGCCGAGGGGATCGAGTCACGGCCCATCGTCGCCGGCAACTTCACGAAGAACCCGGTCATGAAGTACCTCGACGCGAGGGTCCCGGCCGAGCTCCCCGCCGCCGACAAGATCCACGAGGACGGGCTCTTCGTGGGCAACCACCACTTCCCGGTCCACGCCGGGATCGACCGCGTGTACGACGTGGTGGCCAAACTCTCCTAGGCTGGGTCTGCGCGGTCGCCCCACCGGTCCGCAGCAGCTTCCGTCCCACTGTCCACCTCTTCCCCCGACCGACGAGGACCGTGCACCGTGAACCAGCCGATCAACGCGCCATCGAACGACGTCCTGAGCCCCCCCGAGGCGGCCTCGCGCCTCCTCGGATGCAAGGCGGTGCTGTTCGACCTCGACGGCGTCATCACCCCGACCGCCGAGATCCACATGCACGCGTGGGCGAAGCTCTTCACGGACGAGCTCGTCGCCCGCGGGATCACCAAGCCGTACACCGACACCGACTACTTCCGGTACATCGACGGCAAACCGCGGTACGACGGGGTCCGGGCGATGCTCGCGTCGCGCGGTATCACGCTCCCCGAGGGTTCACCGACCGACGCCCCCGAGCTCGAGACCGTGTGCGGCCTCGGCAACCGGAAGAACTCGGTTTTCACCGCGGTGCTCGAGGAGGACGGCATCGCGGCCTATCCCGGCTCCCTGTCGTTCCTCGACGCGGTCGAGCAGGAGGGTCTCCAGGTCGCCGTGGTGTCGAGTTCCAAGAACGCCGAGGTCGTCCTCCGAGCGGCAGGGCTCCGTGAGCGGTTCCCCGTCGTGATGGACGGCGTCGTCGCGGCGCGCGAGGGGATCGCCGGCAAGCCCGCGCCGGACACCTACGTCGAGGCCGGTCGTCTGCTCGGCTACGCTCCGTCGGAGTGCGTCGTCGTCGAGGACGCGCATTCCGGGGTCGAGGCCGGCCGCCGCGGCGACTTCGGTCTCGTGCTCGGCGTCGACCGCGGTATCGGACACCAGGCGCTCATCGATGCCGGCGCGGACATCGTGGTCGATGACCTCGCCGACCTCGTCGACCCACTGCGGTCGGCCTCGCGAACAGCCGGGCCGGACGCGCCGGCCGACCCACAGACCCCCACGGCACCCCACGACTCCTCCGAGGACCAGGCATGAACCACATCACCAGCGACCCGCTCGACCGTCACCGGTTCCCACTCGACGACTGGGCGCTCGTCGAGACACACGTCGACGCGGACGACGAGGGAACGACCGAGACCCTGTTCGCGCTCGGCAACGGCTACCTCGGTTTCCGCGGCAACGTCGAGGAGGGCCGCGACGGCCACGTCCACGGGACGTTCATCAACGGGTTCCACGAGACCTGGCCGATCCGTCACGCCGAGGAGGCGTTCGGCTTCGCCCGCGTCGGTCAGACGATCGTCAACGCGCCCGACACGAAGGTCGTCCGCCTCTACGTCGACGACGAGCCGCTGATCCTCAACGACGCCGACCTGCTGAGCTTCGAGCGTCGGCTCGACTTCAAGACCGGTGTCCTCAGCCGCGAACTCGAATGGCGGACGCCCTCCGGGAAGCGGGTCCACATCCGTTCCCGTCGCATGGTGTCCTTCACCGACCGCCACCTCGCGGTCCTCGACTACGAGGTCACGTTGCTCGACGCGGATGCGTCGCTCGTGCTCTCCAGTCAGATCATCAACCGCCAGGACCGTCAGGACGACTACCTGACGAACGCACCCGAGCCGGGGATGGGCGACCCGCGCAAGGCGGAGTCCCTCACCGAGCGGGTGCTGCAGCCTCGCTACAAGCTCATCGACGGTCCACGAGCGATGCTCGGGTACCAGACGACGAACTCCGGCATGACGATCGTCGCCGGCGCCGATCACACGATCGAGACCGAGAACGAGTACGAGGTCTCGACGCACATCGAGTCCGACCTCGCGAAGCACGTGTACACGATCCGCGGTCGCGCGGGCGTGCCCACGAAGCTCACCAAGATCATCAGCTACCACACCTCGAACGCCGTCCCGCCGAAGGAACTCGCCGACCGCTGCGCCCGCACGCTCGACCGTTCCGCCGAGAACGGCATCGAATCCGCGATCCGCAACCAGGAGCTGTGGCTGGAGGACTTCTGGGCGCGCTCCGACGTCGAGGTCCACGGACAGCCGGCCATCCAGCAGGCGACGCGCTGGAACCTCTTCCAGCTGGCGCAGGCGTCCGCACGCACGGACGGCGGCGGTGTCGCGGCGAAGGGTGTGTCCGGGTCCGGGTACGGTGGCCACTACTTCTGGGACACCGAGGTCTACGTCCTCCCGTTCCTCAGTTACACGGCGCCGCTCGTCGCACGGAACGCCCTCCGGTTCCGCCAGAACATGCTCGACGCCGCCCGCTCCCGCGCGACCGAGCTCAACCAGCACGGTGCCCTGTTCCCGTGGCGCACGATCAACGGGCTCGAGTCGTCGGCGTACTACGCGGCCGGCACGGCGCAGTACCACATCGACGCCGACATCTCCTACGCGCTGCGGCAGTACGTCGCGGCGACGGGGGACGAGGACTTCCTCGCCCGCGGAGCCGTCGACATCTTCGTCGAGACGGCGCGCATGTGGGCCGACCTGGGCTTCTGGCGCGCGAACGGCAAGGACTCGTTCCACATCTACGGGGTCACGGGACCCGACGAGTACACGACCGTCGTGAACGACAACCTCTACACGAACGTCATGGCACGGGCGAACCTGCTGTCGGCCGTCGAGGCCGTGGAGCGCCTCCGCGAGGACGACCCGGCCTCCTTCGAGCGGTTGGTCACGCGGCTGTCGCTCGACGACGCCGAGGTCCGCGAGTGGCAGCGCGCCGCCGAGCACATGCACATCCCCTTCGACAAGCGGCTCGGCATCCACCCGCAGGACGCCCAGTTCCTCGAGAAGGAGCTGTGGGACCTCGATCACACCCCTCCTGAGCACCTCCCGCTGCTCCTGCACTTCCACCCGCTCGTCATCTACCGGTTCCAGGTGCTCAAGCAGGCGGACGTCGTGCTGGCGCTGCTCCTCCAGGGCGACCACTTCACCGACGAGGAGAAGCTCGCCGACTTCGACTACTACGACCCGCTGACGACTGGCGACTCGACCCTGTCGGCGGTCGTGCAGTCGATCATCGCCGCCGAGGTCGGGTACCAGCGGCTCGCGCTCAAGTACTTCTGGTCGGCGCTGTTCGTCGACCTCGCGAACCTGCACCGCAACACCCCGGACGGTGTGCACGTCGCCTCCACCGGCGGCGTGTGGAGCGCCCTCGTGCTCGGCTTCGCGGGCATGCGCGACCACGGCGGCGTGATCTCCTTCTCGCCGCGCCTGCCGGTCGACTGGCAGGGCATCACCTTCCGACTCACGGTCAAGGGCACGCGGGTGCGTATCTCCGTCCGGCGCACCGAGATGCGGTTCACCGTCGAGGAGGGCGATTCCGCCTCGTTCGTCGTCGGCGGGGGCAACGTGCTCGTCGAGGCCGGGACGACGGTCACCGTTCCGCTCGACAACCAGGGTCCGCACCTCGTCGGCGAGCCGAGCGCGAGCGACATCGAGGGCAGCCGCCGTGCCGACGGCTCGCTTATCACGGTGTCGATGCCGACGATCGCCCTCGGCCCGGCCGACACCGAGTCGATCCCGGTCATCCAGCCGCAGTCGGAGTAGGCGACTCCCGTCGTCCATTGACCCGCTCGACCGACCGTCGAGTGGGTCAATGGACCACGGTCGGCTCCCGGCCCCGGGAGACGGCTCGACGCTAGACCGTCAGGGCCCGTCGGAAGGTCTCGAGCGTCTGGGTCGCCGTGCGCTCCCAGGAGAACCGCTCCGCCTGTTCGAGACCGGCCGTGGCCAGTCGTCGCATCTCATCGGGCCGGGTCACGGCGGTGCGCATGACCGCCGCGATGCTGTCGAGTGACGTGGGGTCCAGGTACAGGGCCGCGTCGCCGCACACCTCGTGGTAGACGGGGATGTCGCTCATCATGACGGGGAGGCCGACCATCATGGATTCGAGTGCCGGGAGGCTGAAACCGTCGACGAACGAGGGCATCGCCATGATGGTCGCTCGTCGGTAGAGCTCACCCAGTTCCTCGCTCGTGAGCCAACCTTTGAGTTCGACCCAGTCCTGCATGCCGGTCTCCTCGACGACCGCCTGCAGGGGATCCTCTCCGTGGCTGCCGGTGATCACGAGCCGCGGGCGTTCGTGCTCGGCCAGCAACGGCAGGGCGCGGATGAGGCTCGCCCAGTTCTTGTGCGGGCGGCGGTTCCCGGTCGCGAGCACGAACGGGCGCTCCTGATCCGGTTCGCGGTCGCCGTCGATCGTCGGCATGGTGCCGGCCAGGGGCACGAGGTCGATCCTGGCCCGCGGGACGTGCAGGTACTTCTCGATCTCGGCGCGTGAGACCTCGCTGATGGTGAGGACCCTGGTGGCGTTCCTGGAGGTGAGGCGCTCCATGAGCTTCACGGGAGCGGTGTACAGCGGCGTCGTCATGAGCTCCGGATTGCTCCAGTACAGCATGTCGTGCATGGTGACGACCGACGGCATCGACGAGCGCGCCGGCCCGAGCGTGGCGGGGGAGTGGATGAGGTCCGCTCCGTGTCGCTTCGCCTGGCGGGCCACCTGGAACAGCTCGCCGTAGGCCCAGCTGAACCGGTTCTCGCCGCTGATCCCCGTGTCCACCATCTCGCCGGGGAACCAGGAGCGGTCGAGCCGGTAGCCCTCTCGGCTGGCGAGCCCCACGAACTCGAACTCGCTGCCCTGCCGGCCGATCTCCCGATAGAGCTCGCGGGCGTAGGTCTCCATGCCGCCCTTCGTCCCGGTGTAGGAGAGGAGGTCGACGGCTACGCGGGGCATAAGGCCCGAGGATACCAGCGGGACGGTGGGGATAGGCTGGTGGGCGGTCCGGCGAGCGGTGAGGAGCGGTCAATGCCAGCAGCACCAGTCGACGCACGCGTCTCCGTCGCCCTCTGCACCTACAACGGTGAGGCGTTCCTCGCCGAGCAGCTGGCGAGCATCGACCGGCAGACCGTACTGCCCGGCGAGATCGTGATCAGCGACGACGGGTCCACCGACGGGACGTCGGCCATCGTCGAGCGCTTCGCCGGGGCGTCGTCGGTCCCGGTGCGCTTCCTGCGGAATCCGACCGCGCTCGGTGTGACACGCAACTTCGAGAGCGCGATCCGTGCCACCGACGGGGACCTGGTCGTCCTATCCGATCAGGACGACGTGTGGCGGCCCGACCGTCTCGAGCGTGCCCTGGCCGCCTTCGACGCGCGTCCGGAGCTCCAGATGGTGTGCTCCGACGCCCGTCTCGTCGGAGCCGATGGGGCGTCCCTCGGCACCACGCTCTTCGCGTCGCTGTCGATCGGCCCGCACGAACGCGACGGGATCCGGGCTGGTGACGCGTTCGGCGTGCTGTTGCGGCGCAATCTGGTCACCGGTGCGACCGCGATGCTCCGACGAGAGGTCTTCGACGCGGCCGTGCCGTTCCCGGCTCCATGGGTCCACGACGAGTGGTTGGCGATCGTCGCCGCATCGCGCGGACCCATCGAGCTGTTGGACGAACCGCTCGTCGACTACCGGCAGCACGGCGCGAACCAGATCGGGATCGTCGAGCCGACGCTGGCGTACAAGATCTCGAGGCTGATGCAGCCGGGGCGTCAGCGCAATCGGGACATCGCCGACCGCGTCGCAGGGCTCGCGTCGTGGCTCGATGAGCCTCGTGCCCACGCGCCGCTCGCCGATCCTTCGGCCGTCGTCGCCAAAGCGGCCTTCGAGCGGTTCCGGGCCGATCTCCCTCCGGCCCGGTGGCGGCGGATCATCCCCGTCCTGCTCCGTGCCCGACGCGGCGAGTACCAGCGGTATGCGAGCCAGGGGGCTCTCGACATCGTGCGGGATCTGCTGCAGCCGGCCTAGCCTCGGGTCACCTGCGATACGGCCGCGCCGGCCACGACCACGCCGAGCGCGAGGAGGCCGCCCCGCCACGGCGCCCGATGACGCGCGGCGAGGAGGAGCAGTGCCATCACGACGAGTTCCCGGGCGTTCACGAGCCAGGCTGCGAGCTGCAGGTCGTGGAGGGCGACGACGCCGACCGGGAGGGACAGCAGCACACCGACCGCCTTGATCGGACTCGCCCAGCGCATCCGGCTCTCGGCCTGGAGGACTGCCGTGACCGACCAGGCGACGACCGAGGGGGCGACCGACAGCGTGAGGACTGGGACGAGTGCCAGGGCGGGGTCCCAGTCGTCTGCGAGGAAGGGGCCCAGGACCAGCTCAGCCCCGATGCTCGTCGCCATGGCGGCCACGACCGCCAGGACCAGGGATCGTCGAAGCGAAGCCTCCGTGAGCGCGACGATCTCGGACCCTCGGCCGTCACGTGCCGCTTCGGCGAGGACCGGCCGGAGGACGTTGATCGCAGCCAGCGCCGCCGCGTCGCCGATGCTCCGCGACAGCGACATGGCGAACGCGTACTGGCCCAGACGTGCCCCGCCGGCGAGAGCCCCGATCGAGAGGCGGTCGGTCTGTCCCTGTCCCCAGCCGAGCAGCGAGAACAGTGCCGTGTGGAGGTAGTCGCCCAGGACGTTCACGGTCGGTTCGCGGGAATGCGCGTCGGCGGCGGACGCGCGGGGGAGTCGCGCTGCGCGTCGCCGGTTGAGCAGGGCGAACCCCGCCTCCGCGAGCATCGCCTGCAGGGCGCTGGCGAGGAGCGATCCCGTCGCCAGGAGGGTCGGCACGCTGCAGAGCAGGGAGCCCGTCGACGACCATGCCTGATGCGATGCGATCTCCTTCCATCTCCCGGCTCGCTGCAGCCGGACCAGGGCGTCGATTCCCCCGGCCGAAGCCGCCGGGACGAGGACGAACGGCGCGAGGGCGATCGCCTGCCATCGGTCCTCCGCATGATGCGTCAGGACCAGGGCTCCGACGGTCACGGCGAGCGCGGCGCCTCCGATCAGCGCGGACAAGACCCGGAACCGGCGGACGAACCGTTCCCCGGCCTCGGTGTCTCCGTGGACGACGGTGGTCTGCCGGGCGGCCGTGTCGCCGACGGTCTGGACGAGCGTGAGGGCGAGGACCATCCACGCGTACATGCCGACGAGGGACGGCGTGAGCCGGGCCGCGAGGACGAGCATGATGAGCGCCGACGCCACCCGGGGCAGGATCCGCTCGAGGATCGCCCAGGCGAGATGGATCATCGGCCGTTCACAGATAGCACGTGCCTCGGCGCACGCTCTCCCGGAGGCGTCCGATCCTGCCAGCCAACCGTTCGACGGCGAACCGTCTGCGGAGCGACCGGTGACCGCTCGTGACGATGATCAACAGGCACGCCGTGACCGAGAGGACCGCACGGACCGGCGATGATCGCGGCATCCCCGACGAGCGGTGCCGGACATACAGATGGGTGACCCCGCGGCCGTAGTTGATGTGCTGCCGTATCACCTGTCGGAGATCGGCGCGGAGTGCGTACGTCACGACAGCGTCGGGCACGAGTACCGTCGTGGCTCCGGTGAGCGCGGCTCGCCAGAAGAAGTCCGTGTCGTCACCGCCGTCGCGGAACGTCTCGTCGAACCCGCCGATACGTTCGTACACCTCCCTCGTGAACCCGCAGTTCGCACCGAACGGGCTCGCGAGATCCCAGCCGACGAACAGGAGCTCTCGCTGCCGCATGATGACGGTGCCGTCTGGCAGGGTGCGATCCAGCCCGCCACCGACGCACTCGGCGCCGGCTTCGAACGCGGCATGGTGTGCTGCCAGCCAGCCCTCGTGGACGATGTCGTCGGCGTCGCACAGCAGGATCCGGTCACCCCGTCCTGCTTCGACCCCTCGGTTTCGAGCGTGGTTGATGCCGGTCCGCGCGGAGGCGTCGATGAGACGCACACGGTCGTCGTTGCGGGCGACGGAACGGATGAGGTCGGCGGTCCCGTCGGTGGAGCCGTTGTCCGCGACGAGCACCTCGAGGTCGATCGAGGCATCCTGCTTCAAGAGGGCGTTCAGCTGCGCGTTCAGTGTCGCTGCCCCGTCACGGCAGGGGATGACGATCGTGTACACGGGGGCCTTTCGTGCGGAGAGGGGGGCGAAGTCCGTCGGGTGTCACGGTGTCCGTCGGAATGCTGACGGGATCGGGAACCGTTCGACGGTCGATGCGGCGGGACCGACGACGAGGGAGCCCGGAGCGACGGATCGAGTGACGATGGCTCCGGTCCCGATCACGGACCCCCGTCCGATCGTCACACCCGCCAACACGGTGACCCCGGCAGCCAACCAGACGTCGTCCTCGATGACCACCGGCTCGACCTTGACGGACTGCCCGGGCCGCACCGGATGGAAGTTCGTGTCGTAGATCCGCGCGCCGTCTCCGATCGACACGCGGTCGCCGATCACGATCGACTGCTCGGCGTGGATGCACGACCCCTGGTTGATGAAGACCCGGTCGCCGAGGACGAGCGAGCCGCCTGGGCCGGTGGATATCGACGAGCGCTGCGTGGTCGAACGGAGCTTGAGGCGCACGCCCGCACGAAAGGTTCCGGGGATCACGAGGACGGGCGCGCGCCCTTCGAAGATCGCGAGGCGCGGACTCGCACCGGCGCGGATCCACAGCAGGATGCCGGCGCGGACCAGGCCCGAGGCGTTCACGGACAGTTTGCGGAGATGCAGGAGGATTCGGCGCAGCGTTTTCGGCACGGGGTCCTTCGAATCGGCGGAGTTTGGAGTTCACTGGGTCGACCAGTATATTACAGATGCCCTCCGCTGATATTTATTATGACAGGGCGAGACGTTCCGACAACCGAGTCCGTGAAGGAGTGCCATGACGACCGTGCTCCACGTCACCGACTGCTATGCGGGTGGCATCCCCGTGGCGATCGAGGCGTACGTGCGGAATTCACCGCCGGGTGTCGAACACCACCTGCTCGCGCAGATCCCGGACGGTGCCCCCGTCGACGACACGCTGTCCGACTGCTTCACGTCCGTGACTGCCCTCGGACGGCGACCGCTCGCTGCCGTGCGAGCGATCCGCCGTGTGCGCCGTCGGACCGCGGCCGACATCGTGCACGCCCACTCGAGCTTCGCCGGCGCGTACGCCCGCGTGGCCCTGCGCAGTTCGCCGCGGACCCGCATCGTCTACACCCCGCACTGCTACGCGTTCGAGCGCGCCGACCTCTCGGTCTGGAGCCGCCGTACCTTCCGGGCCGTGGAGTGGCTGCTCTCGTTCAACGTCGAGACCATCGCCGCCTGTTCCGAGGGCGAGGCCGCAGCTGCGGAACGGCGCGGGCCCCTCCGACCGCGCGTGGTCCACGTGCCGAACGTGGTCGCGGTTCCGCTGTGCGATGCCCGCCGAGACGGCCTGGAGCGGCACCGGCCGCTGCTGGTCGCGAGCCTCGGGCGGATCGCTCCGCAGAAGGACCCGATGCGGTTCGCCGACGCCGCGGCGTCGATCCGTGCGGGAGGGATCGAGGTGGTCCCGGTCTGGATGGGTGGTGGCGCGGACGACGACGTCACCCGGTTGGAGGCCTCCGGTGTACACGTCACCGGGTGGATTCCGCACGCCGAGGTGGGCAGGCGGCTCGCGCAGAGCGACGTCTACCTCCATACCGCCGCCTGGGAGGGGTTCCCGCTCGCCGTCCTGGAGGCGGTGCAGGCTGGTGTCCCGACGCTCGTCCGCCCGATCGCCGCGTTCGGGACGCTCCCGGACGCCCTCACGCTCGACGGTGGTCTCGAGGCGCTCATCGCCAGCAGGCTGGCCGGGCCCCGGGCCTTCGCCGCGTGGGCCGAGGCGAACGTCGCCCGCTGGTCGGACCGCCTCCGGGGCCACACGCCCGCCCACCAGCGGACGGCGATCGCCGAGGCCTACCGGATACCGCAGGTGACCTGATGCGGGTCGCTGTGGTGCAGTGGGGACGCACCGGTGCGGGCCCGCTCTTCGCCCAGGAACTGGCTCAGGCGCTTCAGGAGGACGGCTGCGATGTCGTCGTGTCCTATTCCCTCGACGCCGAGGTGGCCGACCGGTTCGTGGCACTCGGTGTGCCGTCCTTCCCGATCCGCACGTATCGCGACAAGCGCGGCGCGGTGCTCGGTCTCCCGCGTCTGCTCTGGGCGGCGTTCCGGCTCGACCGGTTCCTCCGGCGGCATCGCATCGACGTCGTCGTCACCGCCATGGAGCAGCTCTGGCAGGGGGCGGTCGCGCCCGTGTTCCGCTTCGGCGGTCGTCGGAGTCTGCTCTGCGTCCATGACGCGACGATGCACCCCGGGGACTTCTCGCGGCTCGAGCACCTCCTGCGTCGCGCCGAGCGTCGGGCGGCGGACGGAGCGATCGTGTTCTCCGCGCCGGTCGCCGATGCACTCGCGTCCCGTGGTGAGTTCCGCGCGGACCGCGTCCACGAGACCGTCCATGCCGCATACCAGGTCAACGCGGGCCGTGCCGTGGTCAGGTCGACGTACCGGGAGGGTGTTCCGGTCGTCGGATGCTTCGGTCGGCTGTCGGCGTACAAGGGGCTCGGTCTCGGGGTGGGAGCGATCACCGAACTGCGACGTCGCGGGATCCGGGTCCGATTGCGGGTCGTCGGGTCCGGGACCGACGACGCTCTCGACCTCCTCCGACACGAGGACGACGAGCTCGAGAACCGCTGGGTCGGTCAGGAGGAGATCGCACAGGTGGTCGGCGGGTTCGACATCGCCCTGCTGCCGTACACCGAGGCCAGTCAGTCCGGTGTGCTCGCCTACGCGATGGCGCTCGGGGTGCCCTCCGTCGTGACGCCGGTCGGCGGCCTCGCCGAGCAGACGATCGCGTCAGGATCGGGCATCGTGGCCACGGCGGTGACGTCGACCGCGCTCGCCGACGCGCTGGAGGAGATCCTCGCCGACGCCGGTCGCTACCAGACGCTCTCAGCGGCGGGTGTCCTTGCTGCAGCGGGTCCGTTCTCGTGGGCGCGCGTCGCAGCGGACGTGCGCGTCGCCGCAGCATCCGTCGTGTCCGTACGTCGCTGATGCGCGCGGGACGCAGCGGAGGTCGGCCTCCGCGGGGCCGGGGGTGCCGTCGCTCCAGGTCGCAGAGACAGGAGGAGGCACACGGCGACGATCAGCATCGGCGTGAGATGCCGGAGGAACGAGCCGTAGTCCGGCTCGAAGATCGACTGCACGATCAGGAAGGCGAGGATCGCCGCGAACAAGCGGTTCTGGAACGCTGTGAGGATCGGAGCGCCGCGGGGCGCTCGCAGCCTCGCCGACCGGATCGCGGCGATGAGTGATCCCCAGATGACCAGCAGGACGAGCGCCACGACGAGGTAGATCGCCCCGCCGCGGAGCATCAGCGGGATCGGGATGATGAACGAGACGAAGGTGAGGACACTGTTGACGAACCCGGACACGGGGCCGGCACCGGGGAAGAACTGCACGATCAGGGTGTTGACCGATTCCGCGGTGCGGTGCTCGTTCACCATCAGGCGGTAGTGGTCGAGGTCGACACCGACGACCAGCGGGAAGACGACGGAGAGTCCGGCGTAGAGCACGAGGACGACCGCCAGGGTGGCCCTCCAGCCGCGCCGTGCTCGCAGCGCGAGACGGAGCGCCAGATAGAGGCCGGCCACGAGGAACCAGTACGTGCGGAAGCCCTGGGCGTACAGCAGTATCGCGGCCACCGGCACCAGCTCGGCCAACAGACCTCGTCCGCGGTGGGTGATGAGGGCGAGTACCGCGCCCACCGTCAGCAGGTCCTTCGTGTACGCGCCGTGGTAGACCGCGGCGAGCGCGACGCAGCTGATGATGATGGCCCAGTCCACCCACTCGGCCGTCGTCGTCCGGGTGCGTGAGATCGCCGCCGTCAGGACGAGCAGGTAGCTCGCGACACCGACGAGGGCGGCGAGCGTCTGCAGCTCGGCCAGGCCCATCCAGCGGTAGACCGCGGCGATGAGCCGGAACGACGAGTCGGCCTCGGTGAACGTCCCCCGATTCACGCTGATGATCGTGCCCTCGTCGTTCGCGAAGTGCCCGGGCAGTCCTGGTTGCTCGGCTGCCACCCAGGCGAGCGCGAGGAGGGAGGCGACCAGGAGGAGCGAACCGCCGACGAGCGGGCGGTCACGTTCCCGCCCGCTGATATCGGGCGTCCGTCGCGTCAGCTGCCGGCGCCACACGGCCCGGTGTGCGCTGGCCTCCGTGCGGGCCCTGGCCGCGTCCCGCCGCGTCAGGTGCGCGAAAGGCTGCCCGGAGGTCACGGACGGATCGTGTGCTCGAAGCGCAACCTCGGCTGGAGGTCGCCGAACCAGGTCTCCGCGTAGTTCGACAGCTTGCGGTTGTTGTTGTCGAGCGCGACGACCCGGCGGCCCATCTGCAGCCCGATGAGCATGGCGTGGAGGCGATCGGTGACGACCACCTCGCCGCGGGCGATCAGCCGGACGGCGGCATCGAATCGACGTTCGGCTCGCCGCATCCACGCGGCATGATCGCGCTCCATGAGCGGTTTCAACACCGGGTGCTTCGCCGCGCGCCAGCCGAGCCACTCGTGCGCCCGGAGGTCCAGGGGGTCGGCCGGCCAGTCGGCGCTCTCGGAGCCCACGAGCCCACCCGCGCTCTCGCCGTCCGTCCGGGCGATGACGATGCGCCGCTGGGTCGGTTCGGGGGCGCTGATCGGGCCGAGGAGGTGCACCGCGTCCGGCGAGAGGCTGAGGTCCTCGACCTCGTCACGGAGGAGGTCGTAGGAGGTCTGGTCGCGGACGGCGACCCGCAGGTTGAGCCGGGCGGCGAACCGTCGGGAGAACGCCCGGCGGTCCGCATCCGTGGGGAAGACGACCGACTGCGGTGCCTGGATGAGCAAGGTGTCGGCTGGGAGGCGCTCCGCGAGTTCGTAGCGAGCCTCGCTCAGCACCGGGTAGAGGCCTCCGAGGTTGCCGCCGCCCTGGATGAGGACCGGGATCGACGCGTCCCGGACCCGCTCGGGCATGCTGCCGGCGCTCGAGGTCGTGCGCACGTCGATACCGTGTGCGCGCCAGAACCTGGCCTGTCCGAGGGCGATGGCTGAATCGCCCGAGTTCCGGTGATCGGGGAACTGGGTGTAGTGGAGTTCGGTGACGCCGCGATGCAGCTCGACGAAGGAGGTCTCGGCGCGCCGTCGCATGGTCTCGAGGTAGGGCATGGGTGCTCCGTCCGGATCGACACCGAGCGTTGCGCTGGAATCGGATACTTCAGTTGGTCGAATACATTATGCTCGATTGTCGCCGGGTCGTCTCGCACCTCGGCGATCGACCTCGCCCACCGCGCCTCGTGCGCGCCGAGGCTCGATCCGATGCACGCCAGAACATCCCCAGGGAGGCCACCGTCATGCCCTTCGTCGAAGCCCGCCGCTGCTGGGAGCGACGGTGCTCGCGCATGGTCCTCGTCCTCGACCTCCTGGCCGTCACCCTGGCGCTCACCGTGACCCAGCTCCTGTGGTGGGACGCGTACTGGCGCGGGACCGTGGAGGTCGTGGGGCCGTTCGGACGCCGAGACCTCGGCTACCCGGCGGTCACCCTCGCGCTCGCCGTCGCGTGGTGGTCGCCCCTGGCAGCGGCCCGATCGCGCCACCCGCGGGTCCTTGCGGACGGTTGGACGTCCTATCGACGGGTCGTGGTCGTGACGACGACGGTCTTCGGCACGGTGGCGATGGCGTCCTATCTCCTCAAGCTCGAGATCGGACGCGGGTTCCTGCTCACCGCCATGCCGCTCGGGGTCGCCCTCCTCCTGGCGGTCCGATGGGGCGCCCGTCGACACCTCCGTGCGCGGCGACGCGGAAGCGCACTCGTCTACCGCACACTGCTCGTGGGGGACCGCGACCAGGCGGTGCATGTCGCCGAGCGCATGCGCCGGGGCGACTGGGCAGGGCATCGGGTGGTGGGCGTCGCGACCCCGGGCATCGTCGACGATGACCGCATCGTGGGTGCCCCCGTCCTCACCGGGCGGCCCTCGATCGTCGATGCCGCCGAGGAGGTCGAAGCGGACACGGTGATCCTCGTCGGCCCCGTCGAACTCACCCCCGCCGAGCTCCGTCGCCTGGGTTGGGACCTCAGTGAGCGCGGGGTGAAGTTCATCATCGCGCCGACGCTCACGGGGGTGGCCTCGACCCGCCTGTACCTCCAGGCGGTGGCCGGCATCCCGCTCATCCATGTCGACCACCTGGAGCTGTCGCGGCTGGAGGCGGCGGCGAAGCGGGCGTTCGACGTCATCGGTTCCGCGACGCTGCTCCTACTGCTGGCCCCGGTCATGCTCGCGGTCGCGCTCGCGGTGAAGACGACGAGTCGGGGGACCGTGCTGTACCGGCAGGAGCGCGTCGGCCTGCGCGGCCGCCCCTTCCAGATCCTGAAGTTCCGCTCGATGGTCGCCGACGCCGACACCGGAGCAGCCCTCGCCGTGCAGCAGCATGCGGACGAACTGCTCTCGAAGGCTCCGGACAACCCGCTCGTGACCCCGATCGGACGGATCCTCCGGAAGTACTCGCTCGACGAGCTCCCGCAGTTGTTGAACGTCCTGGGGGGTTCGATGAGCCTCGTCGGTCCGCGGCCGCACCGGGGGTGGGAGGTCGAACGCTACGACCTGCTCGCCCGGCGACGCCTCCTGGTGAAGCCGGGTATGAGCGGACTGTGGCAGGTCAGCGGGCGGTCCAACCTCTCCTGGGACGACTCGGTCGACCTCGACCTGTACTACGTGGAGAACCGGTCGGCCGCGATCGACCTGAAGATCCTCGCGCAGACGGTGCGAGCGGTCGTCGCCCCGGGAACCGATGCACGGTGATCCGGCGCCGGGTTCAGCGTTCCGGAAGCTTGTGCCGCCAGCTCAGTCCGCCGGCACCGATGACCGCGCAGACGACGAGGAGCAGCCAGCCGCCGCTCAGCAGCAGGCTGCTCTCGGCAGCGCCCGATGCGAGCAGGGTCACGACGATGAGGGCAGCCCAGACGTGCACGACGCTGCGCCGGTTGGTCGCGATGAGCCAGGTCCGCACGAGCGCCAGACCGCCGAGGAGGAGGAACAGGGCGAGCCCGATCAGTCCGAGCTGCAGGTACACGTCCAGGTAGGCGTTCAGCGCCGAGTCGTTCGTGCGGCCGAGGCTCGCGTCGATGAACCGGTACGGGACCGCATCCGAGACCCAGCCGCCCGTCCAGCCCCAGCCGTTGAGCTCGCTCGGGGCCAGGCGTCGCAGGGTCTCCTGCCAGAGTGCGTAGCGCTGCTCGATCTCGAGCCCGAGACCGAGGACGCGGAACACCTCGGATCGGAACAGGTACCCGATGAGGCCGACGAGCGCGAGGACGGCGAGGAGGACGAACTGCCAGGTGCGGCGCGGTTCCGGTCGGAGTTGCCGGAAGACGTAGAGCACGGCGGTCGCGATGCCGAGGGCCGCGGCGAGGAGCGCGACGCTCGGCGAGCGCGTGCCGAGGATGAGGCCGGCGGCGAGCGCGATGGAACCGATCGTCACCCCGTGCCGCACGGAACGGGTCCGCCATTCGACGACGAAGGTGACGAGACCGAGCAGCGCCGCGATGCCGAGGGCGCTCCGGGTTCCGAAGACCCCCTCCAACGGACCGCCGAAGGCGAGGTTCCCGCTGATCCCGAGGAACGGCAACGGGGTGTCGATGAGGACGCCGCTCACGACCTCAAGCGCCAGGGACGTGCCGAGGAGCGCGCGGAAGGCGGTGCCCGTCGCCCGGACGATCTGGATGGTGTCGCGGGTCAGCGCGATCACGATGGCGATGAAGGCCCACGCGAGCTGTCCGCCGATGGCGGGCAGGGTCGCGAGGGGCGTGGCGCTCCACACCACCGACACCGCGCTCCAGGCGAGGAACAGCAGGACCGAGATCGGCAGGAGGCCACGCCACTCGATGATGGGGAGGCGTGCGAGGAGGATGCCCGTGCCGATCGTCGTGAGGCCGACGAGCATCGCGCTGAACCCGGCGACGCCGATCAGGCTTGTGACGAGGTGCTCACCGAAGGCGGTCGCGACGGCGATGGTGGCGAACGCGGCGGCCAGCGGCGCCGACGACAGGACGCGCGCGGCGACGGAGAACGCGTCGAAGTCCGCCGGTCTCACGCCGGGCTCATCCGCCGATGACGTCGCGCCGGTGCGCGGGTGCGAGGTCGGAGGAGGCCGCGACGGTGGGAACAGGCCAGGCGGGTTCCTGCTTGGTCTTCACCACGAGGAGCACGAGGAGGACCCAGCCGGATTCGATGAGTATCCGGCTCTCCGCGACCGACTGCACGACGAGGGAGACCGCGATGAGGACGGGGGCGAGCGACAGGGCCGTGTACGGCCGCTGTGCGTCGAGGTCGACGCGTGGACGGTCGACGGCCAGGAACCAGGTGCGGGTCAACATGGACAGGACGACCGCAGCGAAGAGCACCAGGCCGACGACGCCGAGTTGGAACCAGACGTCGAGCCAGGCGTTGTGCGCCTGGAGCTGTCGGACGCCGCGTCGGATGACCAGGTCGGTGAAGAGCGGCTCCCACGGTGCCCACGGACTCGAGAAGCCCCATCCGAAGACCGGCCGTTGTTCGATGAGGCGCCACACGGTCGCCCAGATGTCGAGTCGACCGGTGAGGTCCGGGCTTTTCCCGAGCAGGCCGAGGAGTTGCGTCCGGAAGACGACCGCTCCCACCGCACCGACGACCCCGATGCCGAGGAAACCGAGGTACACCGGCGTCCTCGCCTCCGGGCGAGGTGCCCGACGGATCGCCAGTGCAGCGGCGAGGACCACCGCCGTCACCACGGCGGCGAGCAGGATGGTGGTCGAGAAGCTCAGGAGGAACATCACGACGGAGAGACCGAGACGGATGAGCAGGGTCCAGCGACGCTCCGGGCCGGCCAGCCCGGCTGCGCCGGGCTCGTCGCGGCGCGCCGCCAGCCGGAGCCCGAAGACGATGATCCCGAGCAGCGCCACCACGGCGAGGAGGTTGGCGTTCCCCGAGATGCCCTGGATGCGTCCTCCGGAGAACAGGAGGTCCCGCGACCAGTAGTCGAGCAGGGGCGGGTCCGCCGAGTCCCCGGCGTAGAAGTTCGGGAGCACCGGGTGCCGGATGATCGCCGCGACGACGAACTCGAAGAGGAGGGAGAGTGACAGCACCCACGTCACGGCACGGCCGAGGACGCGGATGACCTCGGGCCAAGAGAAACAGCCGGCGAGGGTCACGCCGAGGATGGTGCACAGCGCCGCACCGAGCAGGGTCGCGGCCGTGCCGCTGGGGTAGGCGGACCAGGCGAGCGAGACGATCGACAGCACCCCGTAGCCGACGAGCGACCACGGCACCCGGGTGCGCCGCCAGTTCGGGCGGACGACCATCAGGCACGCGAGCGCGGCACCGCCTGAGACGAGTGCCACCGCCGTGTAGCCCCAGATGGTGAAAAGGTTCGTCCAGAAGGTCCCGGCGAGCACCGCGAACGTCGCGAACACCGCGACGTGCCTGACGACGAGCGCGCGTGTCGTCAGCGCTGCCGGCGGGCGGGGCGGGGCGGATTCGGTGGACAGCATCGTGCCCCCAGGGTAGCGGCTGCGGCCGCCACCGAGGCCCTGGTCCAGCTCGGCGGTCAGACGAACGCCGCGGTGCCGGTGATGGCCCGCCCGACGATGAGCGCGTTCATCTCCCGCGTGCCCTCATAGCTGTAGAGGGCTTCGGCATCCGCGAAGAACCGGGCGGCGTGGTAGTCCAGCACGATGCCGTTCCCGCCCATGATCTCCCGTGCCCACGCGACCGTCTCGCGCATCCGCGCGGTGCAGAACGCCTTGGCGAGCGCGGAGTGCTCGTCGCGCTGGGTGCCCTCGTCGAGCATCTGCGAGACCCGGACGCACATCGCCATCGATGCCGTGATGTTCCCGAGGCACTTCGAGAGGAGGTCCTGGATCAGCTGGTGGCCCGCGATCGGCTTGCCGAACTGCACGCGCTCCTTGGCGTAGGCGACCGCCGCCTCGTACGCGCCGACAGCGACGCCGACACTCGACCAGGCGACGCCGGCGCGCGTGAGTCGCAGTACCTTCGCCGTGTCGCGGAAGGAGTTCGCGTGCTGCAGCCGGAGGCGCTCGGGGACCCGGACGTTGTCGAGGGTGATGTCGGCGTTCTGCACCATGCGCAGGCTGATCTTGCCCTCGATCTTGGTCGCGGAGTAGCCGGGGGAGTCGGTCGGCACGATGAAGCCCTTCACCTGACCGTCGGCGGTGTCCTTCGCCCAGATGATCGTGATGTCGCTGAAGGTCGCATTGCCGATCCACCGTTTCGAGCCGGACAGGATCCAGTCGTCGCCGTCCCTGGTCGCCGTGGTGCGAAGCCCCTGTGCGCTGTCCGACCCCGATTGCGGTTCGGTGAGACCGAAGGCACCGAGGACCTCGCCGGAGGCGAGCTTCGGGAGCCATTCGTCCTGCTGCTCCTGGGAGCCGCACTCGCTGATCGAGCCCATGGTGAGACCGTCCTGCACCCCGACGAAGGTGGAGATCGACGCGTCGATCCGGGAGAGCTCCATCGAGGCGAGGCCGCGGAACACGGCGCTGTTCTCGAACGGCGTCGTCTCCGGCCAGGCCCATCGGGCGACGTCGAGCTCGAGGAGCGGGGTGATGAGGTGCTTCGGGAACTCGGCTCGCTCCCAGTACTCGTTCACGATCGGCTTCGCCTCCGTCTCGGCCCAGGCTCGAAGGCGGGCGATGGCCTCCTGCTCGGGAGCCGTCAGAAGGCTCTCGAAGCCGTAGAAGTCGCTGGCGAGGGGTTCGAAGATCATGGTCCGTTGCTCCATTGCGTCCGCTGGCGCCGGATCGGCGTCCCGGCCAGCCTAGGCAGGTGCGCTCGGCGCGGACAACGGCTTGGTAGTTTGGTGCACGGTGCCGGGCGACCGCGTCGCACGGCTTGTAGGACGACGCCAAGCGGCCCCAGGGTCCGGCTGGCGCGTCACCCTCGTCCGTCGAAAGGGCCCCACCATGTTCGTGCCGCTCCGTGCCACTCCTCGTGACTACGCGTGGGGGTCGTCGACGGCGATCGCGGAGGTGCTCGGGTCCGAGCGCTCAGGACGTCCGGAGGCGGAACTCTGGCTCGGCGCACACCCCGGGGCGCCGACGCCGATCGCGGATCCGTCGACGGTGGGGGGACACGCCGACCTCGAGCGCTGGCTCGCCGCCGATCCCTCCGCGCTCGGCGGGCACGGCTCGCTGCCGTTCCTCCTCAAGATCCTCGCAGCGGCCCATCCGCTCTCGCTGCAGGCCCACCCCGACCTGCACCGCGCCGCCGCGGGCTTCGCCGCCGAGAACGCGCGAGGGGTGCCGCTCGACGCTCCGCACCGCAACTACAAGGACGCGCTCCACAAGCCGGAACTCATCGTCGCCCTCCGGGACGGCTTCGAGGCGCTCTGCGGGTTCCGCGAGCTCGATGCGACCGATGCGCTGCTCGCCGAGCTGGTGGCCTCGGCGCCCGATCCGGCTGCTGCGGCGCGCATCACCATGCTCCGCGGGATGCTGGCCGCCCCCGACGGGCTCCGCGACACCGTGCGAACCCTGCTCGAGCAGCTCCCCGGCGGGCTGCTCGACGCCCTCGTCGCGTCCGCCGCTGCTCCCGGTTCGGGTGCATTCGACGCCGAGCGGACCCTGGTCGGACGGCTCGCCCAGGAGTATCCGGGCGATCCCGGCATCGCGGTCGCACTCCTCCTCAATCTCGTCACGTTGCGAGCCGGCGAAGCGCTGTACCTCCCAGCCGGGAACATCCACGCCTACCTCCGCGGCATCGGCGTCGAGCTCATGGCCGCGAGTGACAACGTCCTGCGCGGCGGGCTCACCCCGAAGCACGTCGACGTGCCCGAGCTGCTCGAGGTCCTGGAGTTCGAGCCGCGGCCGGTGCCGTGGCTCACCCCGACGGACCTGGGCGGGGGGCTCAGCCTCTTCGTCCCCGACGTGCCGGACTTCGAGCTGCTGCGGGTGGACCTGTCCGATGAGCCGTCCGAGCAGGATCCCTCGTTCCACCTCCCCGGCCCCGGGATCGCGATCGTGGTCGACGGCTCGGTGCGGATCACCGGAGCCACCTCGTCCATCGAGCTCGGTCGAGGTGGCTACGCCTTCATCACGCCCGACGAGGCGGAGCTGCGCTTCTCCGGGACCGGAACCCTCTTCCTCGCGACCACCCAAGGCTGACCGCCCGGCCGGGTGGCCCGGTCCACGCGGCTCAGGCGCTCTCCCGCACCCCGAAACTCCGCCGGTAGGCGGCAGGCGTGGTCCCGAGGACACGGTCGAAGTGGTGACGGAGGACGGCTGCGGTGCCGAACCCAGTGTCCGCCGCGATCCGCTCGACACCGTGGTCGGTCCGTTCGAGCATCTCCTGGGCTCGGAACAGGCGTTGCCGGTTCAGCCAGGCGGCCGGCGTGCTGCCGAGCTCCGAGCGGAAGCGGCGTGCGAAGGTCCGCTCGGACATGTGCGCCTGCCGCGCGAGACGCCCGATGGGCAGGTCCTCGGCGAGGTGGTCGAGCATCCAGTCGACGACCGGTGCGAGCGACTCGCACTGCTGCGCCGCGACGGGGGAGAGGACGTATTGCGCCTGACCGCCGTCACGCTGTGGCGGGACGACCATCCGGCGGGCGATGACGTTCGCGCTCGCCGCGCCGTACTCCTGTCGTACCAGGTGCAGACACGCGTCGATGCCGGCAGCGGTCCCCGCGCCCGTGATGACCTTGCGGTCCTCGACGAACAGCACGTCCGGGTCGACGGTGGTGCCCGGGAACGTCATCTGCTGCTCGCTCGTGTACATCCAGTGGGTCGTGCTGCGCCGACCGTCGAGCAGCCCTGCCTGACCGAGGACGAACGACCCGCTGCACACGCTGAGGACCCAGGCACCCCGTGCCTCAGCCGCTCGGAGGACGTCGAGGTAGGCCTCGTCGACCGCTCCGGCGCGCGATCCACCACGACCGGTGATCACCACGAGGTCCGCCTCGGCCGCGAACGACAGGTCGTCGTCGACGATCATGTCGAAGCCCCGCGCACCGTCGTCGCTCAGGTTCATCCGGACCGGACCGGGGTCCTTCGTGACGATGCGGAGGTCGAAGGCGGGACCGCCCTGGTCCGACCGGTCGATGCCGAAGACCTCGCAGACGACGCTGAACTCGAACGGTTGCAGCCCCGGGATGGCGAGCAGGGCGACCTTCGACAGCATGGGACCTCCGGATGATCGATTTGGCAGGAATGTGCTCATTTGCGTCCATCCTGCCACTGGTGGCAGTTTTTCGCCATTCCTAGATTTTCAGACATGTCCATCATCGCACTCGTCATCGGCATCCTCACCGTCCTCATCGCCGTCGTGGCTTCCGCCGCGACCCTCCGTGCCGTCCTGACCGACGGCTATCGCCGTGTCCCCAGCCGTGCCGGCGCACGACGCACGCGCCTCCAGTAGTCTGGTCACTCCGTCTGCAGCACGGCAGGTGGAGGACTCCCTGGAGGAAGCATCGTGGCGTGGCTGGTGACGGGCGGAGCCGGATACATCGGAGCCCATGTGGTGCGGGCCTTCCAAGCGGAGGGGATCGACGTCGTCGTCCTCGACGACCTGTCGAGCGGACACGAACGCTTCGTTCCTGCGGGTGTGCCGTTCGTCCGCGGAACCCTGCTCGACGGCTCGGTCCTCGAGCGCACCTTCTCCGAGTTCGAGCTGAGCGGTGTCGTCCACGTCGCCGGGTACAAGTACGCGGGTGTCTCCGTGCAGCGCCCGCTCCACACGTACGCCCAGAACGTCACGGCCACCGCGATGCTGCTCGCCGCGATGGAGGAGCACCGGGTGGAGCGCATCGTCTTCTCGTCGAGCGCCGCGGTGTACGGGACCACGGACGTCGACCTCGTCACCGAAGACACCCCGAAAGCACCCGAGTCGCCCTACGGCGAGTCCAAGCTCATCGGTGAGTGGCTGCTCCGCGACCAGGGTGTCGCCACCGGGCTGCGCCACACGTCGCTGCGGTACTTCAACGTCGTCGGCTCCGGGACGGACGAGGTCTACGACACGAGCCCGCACAACCTCTTCCCGCTCGTCTTCGATGCGCTCCTCGCCGGACGCACCCCCCGCATCAACGGCGACGACTACCCGACGCCGGACGGCACCTGCGTCCGCGACTACCTGCACGTCGCGGATCTCGCGGCCGCGCACGTCGCCGCAGCCAAGCGGCTCGATGCGGGTGAGCCCCTCGAGGCGGCGTACAACCTCGGAAGCGGGGACGGGTCGAGCGTCGGCGAGATCATGACCGCGATGGCGGAGGTGACCGGGATCGACTTCACCCCCGAGATCATGCCGCGGAGGGCGGGCGATCCCGCACGGATCGTCGCGTCCGGCGCGCTCGCAGCGCGCGACCTCGACTGGCGGATGCGACACGATCTGCGCCAGATGGTGGAGAGCGCATGGCGGGCCAGGCGCGCCGCCGACTGACGTCGCGCGGCCGCACGATCCGCCCCGACTGGCCCCGACACCCAGTTCGGGTCACACGCGGCGCGTCGCGAACCCTCACCTCGTGATTGAGGCTTTACGATGTGCGACTTGACTCGACCATAACTACAAGGGTGTAATTATGTATCGCGCCGCGTGGCGCAGGGTACGAGTAGGTGGGGAGACGGTATGGCGATTCCTGAGTATCGTGCCGGAGTACCCGACGACTGGTTCGTCGATCCGGTCAATCTGGGAGTCCCCGGCGTCCGTCAGCCCGCTGCGGAGGGCGAGGACGACACCCAGCTCTCCTGGCAGACCGATGCGCTGTGCGCGCAGACCGACCCCGAGGCGTTCTTCCCCGAGAAGGGTGGATCCACGCGCGACGCGAAGCGGATATGCACCAGCTGCGACGTCAAGTCGCAGTGCCTGGAGTACGCGCTCGCGAACGATGAGCGCTTCGGCATCTGGGGCGGCCTCTCCGAGCGCGAGCGCCGGAAGCTGCGCAAACGCGCCGTCTGACGCTTCTTCGAACGCCGACCGAGCCGCTCCCGGCTCACCGGAACGCCCCCGATTCGGGGCGCGCCCGCTCGGTTCCCGCTCTTCCGGCCGGACCCGCTTAGTCTGAATCCGATGTCTCCCCGAGTAACGGCGATTCTCGTGGTGCGCGACGGCTCAGAGCCGCTCGCACGCACGCTCGACGCCCTCCGTGCCCAGACCCGTCCGGCGGACGGGATCATCGCCGTCGCCACCCGCGCGAGTGAGGCGACGATCGAGGAACTCGGCCGCGTCCCCGGCATGAAGCTCGTGACCTCGACCGAGGACCTCAGCTTCGCGCAGGCCGTGGCCGCCGGCGTCCGCGTCACCGATCAGCCTGAGGACGCCGAGCAGATGCTCTGGTTGCTCTCGGAGGACACGGCTCCGGAGCCGACGGCGCTCGCCGCACTGTTGGGCGCCCTCGAGGTCTCACCGTCCGTCGGTGTGGCCGGCCCGAAGATCCTCGACTGGGACGACGCGTCGTTCCTCCGTCGCTACGGCGAGACGATCACCACCCTCGGTGCGGCGGTCCCCGTGGTCGAGGACGAGCTCGACCAGGCCCAGCACGACACCATGAACGACGTGATGGCGGTCGGTCCGGCCGGCATGCTCGTCCGCCATCAGCTGTGGGACCAGTTGGGCGGCTTCGACCAGGCCCTCGTGGCGGACGACGCCCTCGACTTCTGCATCAGGACCCGCCTCGCGGGCTACCTGGTCGCGGTCGTGCCGACGGCGCGGGTCGCCTCCGCCGGCGAAGGCATCGCCGGGCCCTCCTGGTCGAACCGGCTCGGCGCGCGTCGCCGCCGCCACCGTCAGGCCCGCGCCGCACAGCTCCACCGCCGTCTCGTCTATGCGCCCGGGATCATGGTCCCGGTGCACTGGCTCAGCCTCGTGCCCCTCGCCATCCTGCGGGTCATCGGGCACTTCGTGAAGAAGCAGCCCGAGCTCGTGCTGGGCGAGCTCTCGGCGGCGTTCGCCGTCGCGTTCTCCGGGACGAAGGTCGGGAGCGCCCGGCGCCAGCTCGCGAAGAACCGGACCTTGGGCTGGTCGAGCATCGCCGGCTTGCGGATGCGACTCGACGAGGTGCGACGCAAACGCGCGCTCGCGCGGGAGGCGACGCAGATCGGCTTCATCGGCGAGGAACGCGACCTCCGCTTCTTCTCCGGCGGAGGCGCCTGGGTCGTCCTCGCGACGGCGGTCATCGGAGCGGCGATCCTCGCCCCGCTCCTCGGCGCCACCTACCTCACCGGCGGGGGACTCCTCCCGCTCTCGGCGACGGTCGGCGACCTCTGGCAGCACATCGGCTTCGGGTGGCGCGACGTCGGCCTCGGGTTCGTCGGTGCCGCCGACCCGTTCAGCGCCGTCCTCGCGGTGCTCGGGACCGTCACCTTCTGGCAGCCCTCGTTCTCCCTGGTCCTGCTCTTCCTGCTCGCGTTGCCGCTCTCCGCGCTCGGCGCCTGGTTCGCCGCCACCCGGCTCACGGAGCGCAGCGGACCCCGTGCGGTGGCGGCGCTGCTCTGGGCGCTCGCCCCGACGCTCCTGACGGCGCTGGCCGACGGTCGTCCCGCGGCCGTCATCGTCCACGTCCTGCTGCCCTGGCTGTTCTATGCGGGTGTGGTCGCTTCCCGGTCGTGGGCCGCAGCCGGCACGAGCGCCTTCCTCTTCGCCGCGATCGTCGCGAGCTCGCCGTCCCTGGCCCCGGCGTTGCTCGTCATCTGGCTCGTGGCGATGGTCTTCGCCGGTCGGGGAGTCGCGAGGGTGGGACTCGTCCCGATACCCGCCATCGCGCTGTTCGCCCCGCTCATCTGGCAGCAGGGGATCCATCGCAACAACTGGCTCGGACTCCTCGCGGATCCGGGCGTCGCGACACCTGCGACCGCGGCGTCCGGCTGGCAACTGTCCCTCGGCTTCCCCGGCGGCAGCCTGGGTGGATGGAGCCAGCTCGGCGCGGCGCTCGGGCTGCCGGGTGCTGCTCCCGCCATCGTGGTGCCCGCGCTGCTCGCGCCGCTCGCGATCGTCGCCCTGCTGGCCCTGTTCCTCCCAGGGTCCCGACGGGCCGTCCCGTTGCTCATCGCGGCATTCCTCGGACTCGTGTCGGCGGTGTTCGCCACACACCTCCTGCTCGCCTCCGCCGCCGGAACGGCCGTCCCCGTGTGGGCCGGTGCGGCGATCAGCCTCTGCTGGCTCGGGATCGTGGGCGCTGCGACCCTCGGCCTCGACCGCATCCCACGGTTCCGGGCGGTCCCGGCCCTCGTCATGGTCCTCGCCGCCGCGGTGATCGTCCTCCCACTCGCCCTCGCCCAGCCCCTCGGCACCTCGGTGGTCCGTGAGAGCTCCGGCCGCCAGCTGCCCGCCTACGTGACGGCCGCGACGCAGACCGATCCTCGGCTCGGCACCCTCGTCATCACACCCGGTGACGACGGCACCATCACCGCGGTCGTCATCCGTGGCCAGGGGGAGACGCTCGACGGCCAGTCGACCATCGCCCAGACGGCCCCCGGCGTGTCCTCGGACGACCGCGTCGTCGCCGAGCTCGCCGGCAACCTCGCGTCGCAGAGCGGACTGGACCCGACGGAGACCCTCGTCGAGCACGGCATCGCCTTCGTGCTGCTGTCGCCGGTCGCCGACGGCGAGGAGCAGACGGTGGCGGGTCAGACCGCCGGCCGCGCGACGAGTGCGCTCGACGCCAACGCAGCGCTGGTCGCCGTCGGTGACACGACGAGCGGGACGCTCTGGCGCACCGTCGCGGACGTCGGCACCGGCCCCGAGCTCCCCACGTCCAACGTGCTCGGCACCCTCATCGGTGTCGGCCTGGGCGTCGTGTTCCTCATCACGCTTCTCCTGAGCATCCCCAACGGTGCGTCCCGCGACGGGTACCGCGCGGGATCCAGGAAGCCGGCGAAGCTGAAGGGCCGTGCCGCTCGCAAGGCGGCCGCGTCTGGGGCGACGGTCGCGGTGATCGACGACGACGCGACCGGCACCTATGACGACGAGGAACCGACCGCCGATCTCGACGACGAGGCGGAGGGATCCGCGTCGGCCGACACCGCCGACGGGTCGACCCGTCCCTCCAAGCCGCGTTGGTGGCGCCGGGGTCAGGCCTCCGCCGGGGCACCCGCTCCCGCGTCGGCACCGGCCGAGGCAACCGATGACGCCGTATCGGTCGATGACGCTCCGTCGACCCCCGACGCCGCGTCGGCCGATGACACCGTCGCTCGCGATGGAACCGGGGTGGTGGTGGAAGACGCCGTCGACCCGGACCCCGACGTGACCGGATCGACGCCGGCCGCCGACGCGGTCGTGGACTCGAACACCACGGCCGACCAGGTCCCCGACGAACCGGCGATCGCCACGGGCGATGCCGTCGTGTCCGAGGCGGATCCGAGCGACTCGACCGAGACGACGCCGGATACCGATACCACCCGCCGGGACACCCCGGGAACGGAGCAGCCGCATGCCCAGTAAGCGCGGAGTCGCCATCACCTCCGGTCGGATCGTCACCGGCCTCGTCGGGATCGGGATCGCCGCGGTCACGATCGCAGCGGCCGGGCAACTGCCCCTCCCGACGGTCGAGATCGCCCCTCAGGACATCCGAGTCACCCCGGTGGCCGGCGACCAGTCGGTCGTGTGCCCTGGGCCGCTGCTCGCCCTGGCCCAGGACGCGACGGCCGCCACGGCAGCCGGCTCCTTCGGCCCGGCGAGTGTCGACTTCGGAGCGAACGGGGTGACGCCCACGACGCGTGAGCTGGCCGCACCCGACAACACGAGCGGCGCGGCGGACGGCGGACCCACGGTGATCACCGTCCCCGGCGCGACCGACGGGACGGTGACCCCACTGAGTGGCGCGCAGTCGCAGATCGCCGCCGAAGCCGAGGTCGCCGGTCTGGCGGCCGCCGCCTGCACGCCGGCCTCGGCCGAGAGCTGGCTCGTCGGCGGGTCGAGTGACATCGGTCGCACCACGCTGGTCCTGCTGAGCAATCCGTCGGCCGTCGATGCGAACGTGACCCTCGAGGTCTTCGGTGCTGCCGGGCGGATCGACGCTCCGGGTGCCGCCGGGATCGTCGTCGCCACCGGCACGCAGCGCGTGATCGCCCTCACCGGCCTCGCGCCCAACGAGCCGACCCCCGTCGTGCACGTGTCGAGCGAGGGCGGTCAGGTGGTGGCCGCGCTCCAGCAGAGCACGGTCCGCGTCCTGACCCCCGGCGGCGTGGAGGTCCAGGGGCCGACCGCGTCGCCCTCGACCGACCTCGTCATCCCGGGCGTCGTCGTCACCGCCCCGGCGGCCGCAGGGGCGAGCTCCGACACCGCGTCCGTCGACGACCGGGCCACGGCCCTCAGACTGTTCGCGCCGGGATCCGATGCCGCCGACGTCGTCATCACCGCCACCCGCGAGAACGCGAAGGACGAGCCGATCGTCATCGACGCCACCATCCAGCCGGGCGTTCCCGGCGAGATCGCCCTGGCCGACCTCCCGGCCGGTGAGTTCTCGCTGGAGGTCACCTCGACCCGACCGGTGGTCGCCGCGGCCAGGACGAACTCGCGCGGCGGAACGCTCGAGGATTTCGCCTGGTTCGGAGCGACACCCGCACTCGACGACACCGCGGCCTTCACCGTCCCGACCGGGCCGGGACAGAAGCTCCACGTCTTCAACCCGACCGGCACCGACGCCGAACTCACGTTGACGGGGGCTGACGGCAAGGAGACCACGGCGAAGGTCGGAGCCGGAGCCGCGGTGACGCTCGGCGTCGGCCCGGGTCAGAGTTACGTCCTCGCCGGGGGCGACGGCCTCCACGCCTCGATCAGTCTCGCTGCGGCGGGGCGGCTCACATCACTGCCGGTCACACCGCCGAACCCGCTGGCTGCGCCGATCAGCGTCTACCCGCGGTGACCGCGGCGGCCGCGGGTCAGAGGAACCGGTAGCGTTCCGGCCCGAGGTCCCAGGGGTCCTTGCCGAGGAGCTCGGCGACGGCGCGGAACACGCAGCTCTCCACCATCATGCGCTGATGCAGCTCGTCGTTCCGGTGGAGCTTGCTCATCCGCTGGATGGGCAGCCGGTACAGGATGATCCGTCGGCGTGCTCGGTCGACGAACCAACGGTCGACGCCGTCCGTCCCGGAGTTCTGCGCCGGCATCGCGCCGACCTCGAACCGGACGTCGGCGAGTTCGGCGGGCCAGGCTCCGCGGAGGTAGTCGGCGGTGGTGGCGACCGTCAGGTCGAACTGGTCGATCCGGGTGTCGATCGGTGGCACGTCCGGTCCGACGACGCTCGAACGACCGTTGCGACCGTGCCGTGATCGGCGGCGCGAGAGGGCGCCTCGCGTCTCCTCGTCAGCCTGCGCCATGCGTCCAGTCTAGGTGTCGTCGGCGGCCCGGTTCAGACCCGCTCGACCGGCGAGCCGGACGGTGCCGCCGGCGCCGCCGGGCTACGCTGGGGCAAATGGTGGACAGGATGTGTTCGAAGGTCGGCTGCTCGCGCGAGCCCGTAGCGACGCTGACTTATGACTACCGTGACTCGATGGCCGTCCTCGGGCCGCTGAGCATCGAGAAGAGTCCACACAGCTACGACCTCTGCTCCATCCATGCCGTACGGCTGAGCGTGCCGCAGGGCTGGAGCGTCGTGAAGCACAGCGTCCTCGGC
This sequence comes from Plantibacter flavus, assembly GCF_002024505.1. Lineage (NCBI taxonomy): Bacteria > Bacillati > Actinomycetota > Actinomycetes > Micrococcales > Microbacteriaceae > Plantibacter > Plantibacter flavus. The sequence goes on along the minus strand of NZ_CP019402.1, from coordinate 2,760,556 downwards.
GACGTCGGCTACGGCTCCTGACCAGCGGCATCCCACCGCGCCTTGCCGATCTCGGGGCCGACATGAAGGTCCACGACGCGTGACGGTCTGCGAGAATGGCGTCATGAGTTCTTCCGCACCGTCTGCCCCCACGACCACCCTGCCCTACAAGGTGGCCGACCTGTCGCTCGCCGAGGCCGGCCGACACCAGCTCCGCCTCGCCGAGAACGAGATGCCCGGCCTGATGGCCCTCCGCGAGGAGTTCGGCGCGAGCCAGCCCCTCGCCGGCGCCCGTATTGCCGGTTCGCTGCACATGACGGTGCAGACCGCGGTGCTCATCGAGACACTCGTCGCGCTCGGCGCCCAGGTGCGCTGGGCGAGCTGCAACATCTTCTCGACCCAGGACGAGGCGGCGGCCGCCGTCGCCGTCGGTCCGCACGGGACCGTCGAGGCACCGGCCGGTGTGCCGGTCTTCGCCTGGAAGGGCGAGACGCTCGAGGAGTACTGGTGGTGCACCGAGCAGATCTTCGACTGGTCGACCGAAGCGGCCACGGCCGGAGCCGAGTGGACCGGCCCCAACCTCATCCTCGACGACGGTGGCGACGCGAGCATGCTCGTCCACCAGGGCCGTCGGTTCGAGCTGGCTGGAGCGGTCCCCGACACGACCGACGCCGACAGCCACGAGTACAGCATCGTCCTCGACGTGCTCCGCCGTTCGCTCGCCGGCAGCAGCGACCGCTGGACGAAGGTCGCCGCCGACATCCTCGGCGTGACCGAGGAGACCACCACCGGTGTCCACCGCCTCTACGAGCTGGCGAAGCAGGGTGAGCTGCTGTTCCCCGCGATCAACGTGAACGACTCGGTCACGAAGAGCAAGTTCGACAACAAGTACGGCATCCGGCACTCGCTGCCGGACGGCCTCAACCGCGCGACCGACGTGCTCATCGGTGGCAAGGTCGTCTTCGTCGCGGGCTACGGCGACGTCGGGAAGGGCGCGGCCGAGGCCCTCCGCGGCCAGGGCGCTCGGGTCATCGTCTCCGAGGTCGACCCGATCTGCGCCCTCCAAGCGTCGATGGACGGCTTCCAGGTCGCGACCCTCGAGAGCGTCGCCGAGCAGGTCGACATCATCGTGACGTGCACCGGCAACTTCAACGTCGTCACCCTCGACCACATCCTCGCGCTCAAGCACCTCGCGATCGTCTCGAACGTCGGGCACTTCGACAACGAGATCGACATGGCCTCGCTCGAGGCGCTCGAGGGCGCCGAGAAGATCGAGATCAAGCCCCAGGTCCACGAGTGGCGCCTCCCCACGGGGCGCAGCGTCCTCGTGCTCAGCGAGGGACGCCTCATGAACCTCGGGAACGCGACGGGGCACCCCTCGTTCGTGATGAGCAACTCCTTCACGAACCAGGTGCTCGCACAGCTCGAGCTCTGGACGCGGATCGAGGAGTACCCGATCGGCGTGTACGTGCTGCCGAAGCACCTCGACGAGAAGGTCGCTCGCCTGCACCTCGACGCGCTCGGCGTGCAGCTGACGACGCTCACGGGCGAGCAGGCCGACTACATCGGTGTGCCGGTCGAGGGCCCGTACAAGGTCGACCACTACCGCTACTAGGCGGTGTCGCCGGTTCCCCGCCTCAGCGGTCGGGGAACCGGTGCGGCTGACCGCTCAGCACCGGCTGGAGGAGCGACAGTCGCTGACGGGCCGCGAGCTGGGCCTGGTACTCGCGCTCCCGGCGGATGACGGCGACCCCGACGAGGAACGCCTCCGGCGGAGCGATCGGCAGGGGCGACACGAATCGGGACACCTCTGCCGCGAGTTCGGCCGCCAATCGGGTCCTCGTGGCCGGGGTGAGCGAGCCGGCCTGCTTGAGGAACTGGGTGACGCGCCGCGCCAGCGGGTCGGGCAGTCGGGCGACGTCCGCACCGCCGGCCCAGGCGGCGAGCTGCGGCGGGATCATCGCCACGGGCTCCACCACCCGCGGCAGACGCTCACGTTGGCTGTAGGTCCCGGCGAGCACGTCGCCCAGGCGCTTCGAGCGAGCACTGAGCAGGCCGGTGAGTGCGGCGATGCCGCCAGCTGTGGCGTAGATCTCGAAGTACCCGGTGAGCGCACGGATGAACGCGTGCCGGAAGCCGGGTGCACCCCCGTCGTCTCGGACGATCCGCGCACCGACGACCAGTCTGCCGAGCGACCGTCCGCGGGTGGCGATCTCGACCGCTGCCGGCAGGACGACGAGGCAGAGCACCGTCAGGCCGAGCACGATGGCGGTGAACATCGCGGTGTCCATGGCGACTCCCGACAGGATCCAGGAAAACATCGCGAGCATGAGGCCGACGAACACGAGGATCGACACTACGTAGTCGATGATGGCACCCGCCGCGCGCAGGATGAATCCGGTGGGCCGCACGTCGAGGGCGACCGCCTCGCCGGTGATGAGCTCGGTGCCGTCGTCCAGCGTCGTCTCGTGCAGCGGGACCCTGGCCGGTTCGGACATGTGCTCCATTCAAGCAGATGCGCGGGGGACCGGCCATGGAGCGCCGCCACCGCGTAGCATGGCTGCGATGGACCTCGACGCCTACTCCGCAGCCCACCGCCAGGAATGGGACCGCCTCGACGCGCTCGGCAAGCAGCGGTTCTTCAGCGGGCCTGAGGCCGATGAGTTGATCGACCGCTATCAAGCCGGGGCGACCCAGCTCTCCGCGATCAAGACGACGGCCGGATCGACGCTCGTCGGCGACCGTCTCTCGGTGTCGCTGTCGCGGGCACGCCTCCGGTTCACCGGGGCCAGTGCGAACGTGTTGTCGAGTGTCCCGCGGTTCTTCGTCCTGGCGCTGCCGGCCGCGCTCTACCGGGTCCGGTGGGTGACCCTCGCGGTAGCGGTCGCGACCGTCGTCATCGCGACCCTGTACGCCGTGTGGATCGCCGGCAACCCACAGGTCCTCGCGAACCTCGGTACCGACGCCCAGCTCAGGCAGTACGTCGAGGACGACTTCGTCGCCTACTACTCCGACAACCCGGCCGCGAGCTTCGCCGGCCAGGTGTGGACCAACAACGCGTGGATCGCAGCGCAATGCGTGGCGTTCGGTATCAGCGGCGTCTGGGTCCCGTACATCATCGTCACCAACGCCCAGGGGGTCGGGCAGGCCGCGGGCGTCATGTTCGCCTACGGCAAGGGCGACGTGTTCTTCGAGTACATCCTCCCGCACGGCATGCTCGAGCTCACGGCGGTGTTCGTCGCGGCAGCGGCGGGTCTCCGCATCTTCTGGGCCTGGGTGGCACCAGGGCCACGGACGAGGGGCCAGGCGCTTGCCGAGGAGGGCCGAGCGCTGTTCACGATCGCCATCGGGCTGGTGATCGTGCTCTTCGTCTCGGGGCTCGTCGAGGGCTTCGTGACGCCGGCACCGTGGCCGTGGGCGGTCAAGATGCTCATCGGCGGGGGAGCGCTCGCCGCGTTCCTGACCTACATGTGCTGGTGGGGCGGTCGCGCGTACCGCTCGGGTGAGCGCGGCGACCTGGCTGCGTTCGAGGCCGGCGCGAAGCGGATCGTCGCCGGCTGACGGTTACTCGCCGGCTTCGGATCGTGCGCGGCGCTCGGCGTTCCTGGCGTTGACCCGGGCGTTCTCGGCGTTCACCTCGGCGTGGACGGCACGCTCCTGCACGAGCCAGGCGGGCAGCGTGCGGAGCAGCTCCTGGATCTGTTCGGTGGTCAACGCCTCGGTGATCTCGGCGCGAGCCAGACCGGAGGTCGACACGCCCAGCTTGCGGGCGACGACGTCGCGCGGGTGCGGTCCGTTCTTGCGGAGCTCGACGAGCCAGTCCGCCGGGTTCGCCTGCAGTTCGAGGAACGCCGACCGCGTGATCGGCTCCTCCTGGAACGACGCCGGGGTCGCCGGCAGGTAGACCCCGAGCTTCTTCGCCGCGGTCGCCGGTTTCATGATCTGTTCGCTCGCACCCATCCGCTCAGCGTACCTCGCTGCGGTGTCCTCGCCCAACCGGCCGGATCACCCGTCGACTGAGCTGCAGTAGTGTGGCAAGCCGAGCAGTGGAGGCTTCGATGGACAGGCAGGACGACCAGGTCGACGGGATCGAGGTCGGCGACGACGGGATCGGCGCCGACACGGTGCCGGAGATCGTTCCGCCGGCGCTGACCGTCGCCTACGCACGCGGCGTGAACCCGGGGAAGTGGGCGCGCATCTGGAGCGAGCGCCGTCCGGACGACGAACTCCGCCTGATCCGGGTGGACCTCGACGAGCAGCGAGCGGTCCTGGCCTCCGGTGCGGCGGACGTCGTGCTCGCCCGGGTCCCGATCGACCATGACGGGCTGAACACGATCGCCCTGTTCGAGGAGCTCCCCGTCGTCGTCTTCGCCAAGGGCGCTGCCCTCGGAGCCGAGGACACGGTCGGGATGGCCGCGCTCGCCGACGAGCAGCTGATCATGACGCCGCTCGTCCTCGAGTGGGCCGAACGTGCCGCCGCGCTCGGGTTCGAGGCCTCGGCGGCGCCGTTGACCGACGACCCGGAGGCCGCGGTCGAGCTGGCCGCGTCCGAGGTCGGAATCGTCGTGGTCCCGCAGTCGGTCGCGCGACTGCACCAGCGGAAGGACGTGGAGTACCGTCCGATCGCCGATCTTCCATCCATCCCGGTCGTGCTGGTGTGGCCTCAGGACCGCGAGGACGAAGCCGTGGAGGAGTTCATCGGCATCGTGCGCGGACGCACGGCCAACAGTTCGCGACGGTCCGCCCCGACCGAGCAGGCCGCCGCTCCTGCACCGCAGCAGGCCGCGAGACGACGGAAGAAGCCGAAGGCCGGCTCGACCCAGGGCACCGCCGCCGGGACGAGCCGGGGCGCCCAGCTCGCCGCGCGGAAGGCCAAGCAGGAGGAGCTCGCCCGGGAACGCCGCAAGAAGCGCAAGGGCCGCTGATCCGTTCTCCCGGGTCCCGCCGGCACGCGGAGGGACCCCGTCGATCGGCGACGGATCGGGTCAGAGTCGACCGGAGGCCTTGAGCGCGATGTAGGCGTCGGCGAGCGCCGGAGGCAGGGTCTCGGGTGAACCGGTGACGACGTCGGCCCCGAGCTGTCTGATCGCCGCCGACACGCGTTCGATGTCGAGCAGGGCGCGTTCGGCCGCAGCGGCGCGGTACACGGTCTCGCGGTCGCCGCGGTCGCGCGTGGCCTCTAGGGTCGCCGGGTCGACGACGCTCGTCACGACCACCGTGTGGCGCTGTGTGAGCTGGGGGAGGACGGCGAGGAGCCCGCGCGCGGCCCCGGGGCGTCGATCGAGGTCTGCAGGACGACGAGGGCGCGCTGGTTCGTGATCTGTCTGACCTGGCCGGGGACGGCGTCCCAGTCGGTCTCGATGAGTTCCGGGTCGACGAGCGCCATCGCGTCGACCATCCTCGAGAGGAGTTCGGCACCGGTCGCGCCCTGGACGCGACCACGCACCCGCCGGTCGTAGGCGAGATAGTCGATGCGGTCCCCGGCTCTCGTGGCGAGGGCGGCCAACAGGAGCGCGGCTTCGAACGCCGTGTCGATGCGCGGCTCATCGGCGATGCGGGCAGCCGAAGTGCGGCCGGTGTCGGTGACGATGACGACCCGGCGGTCACGCTCGGGCCGCCAGGTGCGGATCATGACGTCGCCGCGTCGTGCCGTGGCACGCCAGTCGATCGAACGCACGTCGTCACCTCGCACGTATTCGCGGAGGGAGTCGAACTCGGTGCCCTGACCGCGGACCATGACGCTCGTCGCGCCGTCGAGCTCGCGGAGGCGTGCGATCCGGCTCGGGAGGTGCTTCCGGGAAGTGAACGCCGGCAGGACCCGGAGGTGCCCGGTGCTGTTCAGCGTCGCCTGTCGAGCGAGGAGACCGAGCGGACCGAACGACCGCACCGTGACCTGGGACACCCGTCGCTCGCCCCGACGGAACGGGGTGAGCACCAGGCTGAGGCTCCGCCGCTCACCGGGCGGGAGGTCGACGCGGAGCCGCTCGGTGGGCGCGCCGGCCGATGGCTGCCAGGCGTCGCGCACCAGCGCCCGGACGCGGCGACCTCCGCGGTTCGTCAGGAAGAGGGTGCTCGTCGCCGAGTCACCGAGCCTGACCCGGGACGGCAGCTGCCGCTGCAGGACGATGTCACGAGGCGAACCGGCGACCGCGAGGTCGAGCGCTCCGAGCGCGGCGGCGAGCACGAGCCACGCGATGAACGCCGGAGCTGCGTCGCCCGTGAGCACGCCGAGCACCACGATCGGCACGATGCCGAACGCGACGAGCGCGACGAACCTCCCGGTGACGGCCATCTAGATGGGCACCTGCACCTGCTGCATGATCGAACGCAGGATCGCGTCGACCGAGACACCCTCGAGCTCGGCCTCGGGCCGCAGCTGCATGCGGTGGCGCCACACCGGGAGGACCATCGTCTGCACGTGGTCGGGGGTGATCGACTGGTAGCCGCTCAGCCAGGCCCAGGCCTTCGCCGCGGCGAGGAGGGCGGTCGTCCCTCGCGGGCTGACCCCGAGCCGGACGGACGGGCTGCGCCGCGTGGCGCGTGCGAGGTCGACGATGTAGGCGAGGACGTCGGCGCTGGCACCCACGCGTCCGACCTCGAGCTGCGCCGCCCGCAGATCGGCCGCGCCCATGACCGGGCGGACGCCCGCAGCCGTGAGGTCGCGTGGGCTGAACCCGGCGGAATGCCGTCGGAGCACCTCCACCTCGACGTCGCGTTCGGGCACGTCGAGGACGAGCTTCAGCAGGAAGCGGTCGAGCTGCGCCTCGGGGAGCGTGTAGGTGCCCTCGTACTCGATCGGGTTCTGCGTGGCGGCCACGATGAACGGGTCCGGGAGTGGGAGCGAACGGCCGTCGACGCTGACCTGGCGCTCCTCCATCGCCTCCAGCAGGGCGGACTGGGTCTTCGGGGGTGTGCGGTTGATCTCGTCGGCCAGCAGGATGTTCGTGAACACCGGGCCCTCGCGGAACTCGAACTCCCCGGTCTTGGCGTCGTAGACGAGGGAGCCCGTGACGTCGCCGGGCATGAGGTCGGGCGTGAACTGCACACGCTTCGTGTCCAGACTGAGCGCGTGGCTGAGTGATCGGACGAGCAGCGTCTTCGCGACGCCGGGCACACCCTCGAGGAGCGCGTGGCCCTTGGCGAGGAGCGCGATGACGAGCCCGGTGACGGCGGCGTCCTGACCCACCACGGCCTTGCCGACCTCGACGCGGACCTGGGCGAGTGCTCGCCGGAGGTCGTCCGGGTTCGGTGCGGTGGATCCTGGCACGGGGGCGTCGGTCATGGATGGTTCCTTCCGGTGAGGTCCGTGGCGCGCGCGACGGCGGCTTCGAGATCGAGCAGGTGATCGGACAGGGAGACGAGCTCGGCGTCGCTCGTCGGTACGGCGTCGAGCAGGACGGACCGCACGTGCCGAGGGTCGAGTCCGGCGAGTCCGGCGACCGTGTCGGCGACCTCGACGACCGAGGCGTGGCGGGAGAGGCCTGCGGCGACCGCGAGGCGGGACACGGTACCGATCCGCAGCGCGTCCAGCGCCCGCTGACGGTTGCCGGACCGCTGGTAGAGGCGTGCGCGCCCCTCCATCGTCTCGCTCGCGCGGACCGCGACGGGCAGGTCCTCGATGACGAGCGGGCCGAAGCGGCGCCCGCGCCAGAACATGGCCAGGATCGCCGTGATGACGACGGTGCCGGTGACCCCGGCGACCCAGCTCGGCGTCAGCGCGTCGAGGCTCGGGGGGCCGGTGACGGGCACGTCGGCGAGGCTCGGCAGGTACCAGATCAACTGCTCGGTCGAGCCGAGCAGGCCGAGTGCGAGGGCGGCGTTCCCCGCACGGTCGACGACGTCGTTCGTCAGGGCGTCGGCCGAGCCGAGCAGCACCCGTTCGCCGTCCGCCTGCGTCACGACCGCGCTCCCGCCGCTGTCGGCCGTGAAGCAGCCCTCGGCGTCGGTGTCGGTGGTCGTGTACAGCGTCCAGCCACCGGTGACCGTCCCCGCCCGCTCGGCGGTTGGGTCGCCGCAGTCGGACGACAGGACGTCGGTGGCATCCGAGCTGCCCGCGAACGAGACGCCGGGGAACAGGGTGCGGAGCGCCGCGGCCCGGGGGGTGACGACGACGAGTCCGGCGTCGGCGTCGCCCAACCGCTCGAGCTGCGAGGCGTCGAGCAGCCCGCTGGGATCGAACAGGAGGACGGTGCTGTCGGTGTCCTCGACGGCCTCGAGTGTCGCGTCGAGCGTGGTGGTCTCCGTCACGGTGACGCCCTCCTGACGGAGCACCTGCGCGAGCGCGCGTCCGCCGTTCGGAGTCTGGTTGCCCGGACTGAGCAGCGCCGCGTCGATCGACGCGCCTCGCGTCGCGAACATGAGCACGAGGGCGATCCCGACCGCGAAGACCGCCGCGATGATCCAGAACCGGTTCCGTCGCAGCCGGGTCCGCAGCCGTGGTGTGGCGACGTCGGGCTCGGGCTGCCCATGCTCCGTGGGCTTCGTCGTGAGCGTCAACGGACCAGCTCCTCGGGGTCGGCGAGGAGCTGCGGCGCGGCGACGGAGAGCCGCGCGTCGAGTGCTTCGAGCTCCCGGTACTGTGCCTCGGTACCCGTCGCCTCGAGGTAGCGGACGGCGTCGAAGACGTCCGCGGCCTCCGCGAGCGCGCGCCCGTCCTGCGGGAACGCGGCCGCCGCCCGGGCGGCGAAACCGTGCGCCGTCGTGCCGGGGGTGACCACGACGATCGTCCGCTCGGACAGTCCGCGAGCGATCGCCCGATACAGCTCCTGGAGCGCGAGTGTCCAATCGCCGGCCGCGGCGGCGGTCCTCGCGTCCTGACGCAACCGCTCGGCGGTCCGATCGTCGCGTTCGCCGAAGAGGTCGAGCTGACGGGCGCTCCGCCGGTTGAGGCGGGGGACGCCCCACACGATGAACGCGATGACGATCCCGACGACGACCACGGTCATCGCGATGATCGGGAACAGGCCGGTGAAGGGGCCCTCACCCGGTACCCGGAGGGAGTTCACCCAGTCCCAGAACGCCTTCGACACGATGTCCCACAGCGACGGTTGCGCCGTCTGGTACTCGGGCTTCGACAGCTCACGCTGCAGGAGGTCCCGGGCGCCCGGTGCATCCGGGACGAGCGGGACGTCGAGGCGCGACGCGAGGAACAGCGGGCTCATCGGGTCGCTTTGCCTCCGGCGGCGGCGGCGTCGAAGGGGTTGTCGACCGTCTCGCGACCGCCCGCGCGCGCCTCGACGAACCGCGCGAGGTCGAGGTCGAGCCCCTCCTTGCGCATCCGCAGGTCGACATAGATGACCGCCGACGTGGCACTGATGACGACGACCGTGATCGCGCCGATGATGACGGAGACGAGCAGGGAGAGGCCCTGCGCGGCGATGGTGGCGACGATCATGGTCGCCTCCGAGTCCACCCCGACGAACAGCACGGGGACGAGACTCGCGAGCAGGCTGATCGGGGTCGCGACGACCTGCGACGCGACGCTGACGACCGAGGAGACGAGGAACTGGACGCCGAAGGTCCGCCAGAAGTAGCCGTCGGTCAGGCGCCAGGAGCGAGCGAGCGAGGGGAACACCCTGCCGTTCTCGAGGACGATGATGCTCGGTGTGAGGGAGAACTTCGTCCCGAGCCACACGGAAGCGGCGATGAGGACGAGTAGGGCGCCGATGCCCATGACCACCGTCAGGACCACCCCCGTGGTCCCGCCGAGACCGGTCAGCACGAATCCGAGGCCCACGGCGACGGCGATGAACACCGTCACGACACCGATCAGGAGGAAGGTGTAGCCGATGAGCGGCAGGAAGCGCGCCTTCGTGCGCCGCCAGAGCACGCCAAGCGGCAGCTTCTCGCCGAGGGTGCCGCGAGCGACCTCTTGCGCGATGATGCCCTGCAGGATCGCGCTACCGGCGATCGAGACCGCCACCGGGATGAGGAAGGACAGGATGATGGCCGTGATGGCCCCAGCGCTGATGGCGTCCTCCTCGCCGGGGGCCGCCTGCGACAGCCGGTTCAACGAGAGCCACGTGACGACGCCGACGATGACGAGTGAGAGGACAGCGGTGAGCCCCTGCAGCAGGAGGGCGCTCCCGAACGTCGCCTTCGGGTTGCGTCGCAGCACGAGGAACGGCGCGCCGAACAGGTCGCTGAAGGACAGCGGCCGGAGCGGGATGAGCCCCGGCTTCGGCGGTGGTGCCCATCCCTGCTGGGGGCCCGGGGCCCAGGGCGCACCGGACGCGTACGGGTTCACGTCGTAGGCGGCGCTCGGAGCCGAGGGAGGGGTCCCGTGCCCGGGCTGCTGAGCCTGGGGGTACGGCTGGGTGTACTGGGGCGGGACCTGCTGCGGATGCGGCTGCTGGCCGTATCCCGGCTGTGGGTACGCCGGATACCCGGGCTGCTGCGGCGGGTACCCGGGGTGCAGCGGGTATCCCTGCTGCGGCGGATAGCCGGGTTGCTGTGGGGCTCCCTGTGGGGCCAGCGGCGGATAGCCGGGCTGCTGCGGATACCCCTGCTGCGGTGGGAGCGGCTGCGGTGTCGCCGGCTCCGGCGCCGGCGGCTGCTGTGGCCCCTGCGGCGTCGCCCACGGGTTCGGGTCCTGATCGCCCATCTCGCCCCCGGCTCGCTGTTCCGTGTCCATCAGCAACACCCCCTCGCCGTCTCGAACCCTTCCATGTTGTCACACCGAGCCTGCCCGCGACCGGCGGTTCGGCGGTTCTCCTGGACACTTCGACTACGCTGAGGCGAGACGTAAGGACACCGGTCAGGCAGCGCGGCCGGCCGGTCACACCCGAGACGGAGCTATGAACGCACGCATTCTCGTCGTCGACGACGACACCGCACTCGCCGAGATGATCGGCATCGTGCTGCGCACCGAGGGCTTCGAGCCGTCGTTCTGCGCGGACGGCGGCGGCGCGCTCCAGGCGTTCCGCGACACCAAGCCCGACCTCGTCCTCCTCGACCTCATGCTCCCGGGGATCGACGGGATCGAGGTGTGTCGCCTGATCCGCCAGGAGTCCGGCGTCCCGGTCATCATGCTGACCGCGAAGTCCGACACCGCGGACGTGGTGAAGGGGCTCGAGTCCGGCGCCGACGACTACATGGTGAAGCCGTTCAACCCGAAGGAGCTCGTCGCCCGGATCCGCACGCGGCTGCGCGCGCCGGCCGCGGACCTCGCGGAGACCCTCCGCATCGGCGACCTCACCGTGGACGTCGCCGGCCACGAGGTCCGTCGCGCCGACGGCGTCATCGGGCTCACACCGCTGGAGTTCGACCTCCTCCTCGCGCTCGCGAGCAAACCGCAGCAGGTCTTCACCCGCGAGATGCTGCTCGAACAGGTCTGGGGATACCACTACAAGGCCGACACCCGGCTCGTGAACGTCCACGTGCAGCGGCTCCGCGCCAAGGTCGAGGAAGACCCCGACAACCCGAAGATCGTCATGACGGTGCGTGGCGTCGGGTACCGCGCCGGCGCGGTCACCGGCTGATCCGACATGGCCTCCCGACTCGCCGGCTGGGCGGCCGACTGGCGGCTGTGGCGGAGGTGGCCGCAGCAGGTGCGCTCCCAGTGGCGGCGCTCGCTGCAGTTCCGGACGGTCGCGATCACGGTCGGCCTCTCCGGACTCGCCATCCTCCTGACCGGTGCCTACCTCTCGTTCAGCATCGGCAACGACCTCTTCCAATCCCGGCTGCAGCAGGCGCTCGGAGGCTCCGGTCGCGCCATCGCTTCGGCGCAGAGCATCCTCGACGCGTCCGACGCCAGCGAGCGGGTCGCCCTGCAGCAGCTCATGGGGACCGTGCGGACCGATCTCCAGACGACCTCCGGCAGCAGCCTCATCGCCGCCTACCGAGCACCGGGCCAGGACTTCAGTCAGGTCACGCCCCCGGGCTTCGAATCGCCGGGGCTCGGCGGCGGTGTCATCTCCGACGCGCTGACCGAGGCGGTCCGGGCCGACCCGGACACCCTCCAGTGGCAGTCGGTCACCCTCACCGCGTCCGACGGCTCGTCGACGGCCGGCATCGTGGTGGGCTCGGAGGTCTCGATGCCGACCGCGGGGTCGTACGAGATCTACCTCGGCTACGACCTGAGCGACTCGGAGCAGACACTCGGCTTCGTGCAACGGACGCTCTTCGTCGCGGGCGTCGGCCTCATGATCCTCGTCGGTGGTGCCGCGTGGTTCATCGTCCGTTTCGTCGCGACACCGATCCGGTTCGCCGCCGAGACGAGTCAACGTCTCGCCGGCGGTGACCTGGACGTGCGGATGCCCGAGAAGGGCGAGGACGAGCTCGCCATCCTCGCCCGCTCCTTCAACGGGATGGCCGCCAGCATGCAGAAGCAGATCAAGGAACTCGCGGAGCTCTCGCTCGTGCAGCAACGGTTCGTCTCGGACGTCTCGCACGAGCTGCGCACGCCCCTGACGACCATCCGCCTGGCCGGCGACGTGCTCTACGACCAGCGCGACTCCTTCCCACCGGCCACCGAGCGGACGGCCGAGCTCCTCCACGACCAGGTCGGGCGGTTCGAGATCCTGCTGGCCGACCTGCTGGAGATCAGCCGCTACGACGCGGGCAGCATCGAACTCGAATTGGAACCGACGAGTCTCGTCCATCTCGCCGAAGAGGTCGTGGAGGAGCTCCGCCCGCTCGCGGAGCCCACCGGTTCGGACCTCCGGATCGTCGCACCGGGTGGCTACTCTGCGGTCCCGATGGACCCGCGGCGTATCCGGCGGATCGTGCGCAACCTCGTCGGCAACGCCATCGAGCACGGCGAGGGCAAACCGATCGTGGTGTCGGTGGACAGCAACGAGTCCTCGGTCGCGATCGCGGTGCGCGACTACGGCCAGGGCATGACGCGCGAGGCGACCGAGCGCGTGTTCGACCGCTTCTGGCGCGCGGACCCGTCGCGCAAGCGCACCATCGGCGGGACCGGGCTCGGGCTCGCGATCTCCCTCGAGGACGCGGTCCTGCACGAGGGGTGGCTGGAGGTCTGGTCGGAGCCCGCCGCCGGCTCGTCCTTCCGCCTCACCATCCCGCGCGAACCCGGGACGGAGATCGTCCGCTCGCCCATCAGCCTGCCGCCCGACGATGCGATCGAGTCCATCGTCGACGAGCTCACCGCGCCGACGACCCGCTCACTCCCGACCGTGCGATCGACGGACGACGACAAGGAGGATGCTCATGGTTGACGTCCCCGCACGATCGCCGAGACGACGGTCCGCAGTACGTCGGATCGCTGCGGCGGCGCTGCCGATGCTCCTCGCGGTGGTGCTCAGCGCCTGCGTGGGCATCCCGAGGGGTGGCTCCGTGCAGGACGGCGGCACGGTCGAGGGGGACGGCGGCGACGTCGACGTCAACTTCATCGCGCCGGGCCCCGCCGAGGGGGCGACGCCGGAGCAGATCCTCCGGGGCTTCATCGACGCCGCCGCGAGCCCGCAGAACAACTACGAGATCGCGCGCGAGTTCCTCGCACCGGAGCTCCGGTCCGACTGGGATCCCGACGCCGGAGTGACCATCGACCAGGGCGGCCGCACGTTCGCCCCGGTCGCCGACACGGTGCAACTCACCGTCAGCCCCGTCGCGGCGGTCGACGACCGGGGTGAGTACCGCGAATCGGGGAACTCGTCGCCGCTGAGCTGGACCTACTCCTTCGAGCAGGTGCGGGGTGAGTGGCGGATCGCAGCCGCTCCGCCGGGCATCGTCCTCGAGTCCTCGACGTTCGCCGACGTCTTCGCGGCCTACTCCCTGAGCTACTTCGACCCGAGTTTCACCCGACTCGTCCCCGACCAGCGCTGGTTCCCCTCTCGGGCATCGACCGCGACGAGGATCGTCGGGGCGCTGCTCGACGGACCGGCGGAGTGGTTGAAGGGCGCGGTGGCGACGGCGTTCCCCGAGGGCACCTCGCTCACGAGCGACGCCGTTCCGGTCGAGGCAGGGACCGCGCGCGTGGACCTGACCAAACCGGCCCTGCAAGCGGACGCGGTCACCCTCCAGCGGATGCAGCTCCAGCTGACCAGCAGCCTGGTGCAGCTGTCGGGGAGCGTCGGCGGGGTCGCCGCCGTCTCCAACGTCGCGATCACCGTCGTGGGCAACTCCACGCAGACGGTCTCGCCGCTGTCGCTCGCCGCACCGCGGGTCGACCCCCGCGCGCTCGTCCAGCGCGGGGACGAGTTCGGATTCGCCTCGGGGAACCGGCTCGAGGCCGTGCCGGGGATCTCGGCGGCGGTCGTGGCGGCCGGTGCCGACGCGGCCGTGTTGTCCGCCGACCACGACCAGGCCGCGGTCCGTTCAGCCGCCGGTGTCACGGTGATCCAGGCGGATGGCGACGTCCGGCTGGTCGACAACCGCCCGGGACTCCTCCCGCCGACGATGGACCCGTTCGGCTTCACCTGGACGGTCCCGGCGGCGGCGCCGTCCGCACTGCTCGCGCACGACGCCGCGGGTGGCACGGTGCAGGTCGCGACGAGCTGGACCGGCGCGTCCACGATCGATTCGATCCAGGTGTCCCGGGAGGGTACGCGCCTCATCGCACTGCTGCGCGACGGGACGCAGTCGCGGCTCGTGGCCGCCGCGATCATCCGCGGTGACCGGAACGCGCCACTGCGACTCGGCGATCCCGTCGAGCTCCGCGTCATGTCCGCGGAAGCGACGACCGTCACCTGGGTCGACGACATCACCGTCGCCGTCCTGTTGGGCGGCGGAGACGGGACGACGATCGTCACGCAGCAGATCGGCGGCCGCTCCGCGCCCGTGCCGAATCTGGCGGACGTCACGAACCTGGTCGGGGGCAACGGGCCGACGCAACTGCGTGCCCTCACGAGTGACGGCCGCCTGCTGCTTCCCCGTGGTTCGAGCTGGCAGGAGGCGGGCAGTGACGTCCGGTTCATCGCGACCCAGCTGGGGTCGCCCGACTGAGTGAGCGCGCTCCACAGCGCGTCCGGAGTCCCGGAGCCGTCTGCGTCTCGGACGATGCGCCACCGGACGCGCTGCGCGGGCGCGACCATCGGATGATGCGATCCTCATCGAATCGACGTGCGCCCCTCGTCCATGCCCGCGAAGCCTGCCTGGACGCGTGGGCCGTGCTGGTCCCGGTCACGTGCGCCGGATGCGGCGCGCCGGACCGTGGGCTGTGCGACGCCTGCCGCCGGCGTCTGGTCCGGCCGGCGGCCTCCGACGACGACGCCCACCTCGTGCGGTGGAGCGATGCGGATGGTACCCCCGGTCTCGCCGCCCGTCGGTATGACGCTTTCGTCGGCGCCGTCCTCCTCGCCTACAAGGAGGACGCCCGGACAGGCCTCGCCCGACCGCTGGCCGCTGCGCTCGAACCGGCGTTCCGGTCCGCCGTGCTCGAGGCGAGCCGGGCGATGGGCGGTGTCTCGCCGGAGATCGCGACGATCCCGGCCAGGCGATGCGCCGCCCGCGATCGGGGCTTCCACCCGGTGGAGCGGCTCGTGCGCCGGCTCGGCGCCCGCCCGTTGCGCCCGCTGCGGTGGGCACGGGAGCCAGCCGACCAGCGGGACTTCGGTCGGGCGGAGCGCTTCGAGAACCTCGCCGGGGCCCTCGTCGCGTCACGGCGGCTCGGCGGGCGCCGTTTCCTGCTCGTGGAGGACGTCGTCACGACGGGGGCCACCGTCGGGGAGGCCGTCCGGGCGATGCACGACGGCGGTGGCCTCGTGGTCGGTGTCGTGGCCCTCGCCAGGGTCGGACCGTGAACGGACGGTGAGTCCCGAGACCGGAAGATGAACGTTGCCTGAACGCCGCTGATGACTTCCGCAGGCTCGGGCACTACGGTTGCAGAACGGCGTGAAAGGACCGCCCGGGACCGGGTGGTCAGCCGGATGAGGAGGTCGAACGTGGATATCAACATCGTCGGACTTGGACTCGGCATCACCGATCGGTTCCGCGAGTACGCGACCGAGAAGGCGGAGAAGGTCGCCCATCTGGTCGAGCAGGCGCAGTCGCTCGACATCAAGGTGTCCCGCCATCACGACGCCAACGGGCGCAAGGGCGAGGACCGTGTCGAGCTGACGCTCGTCGGCCCCGGGCCGTTGGTTCGTGCGGAGTCGACCGGCTCCGACAAGTACGTGGCCTTCGATCTCGCGATCGCGCGGATGCTCGAGCGCGTCCGCCGCTCGAAGGACCGCAAGAAGGAGCACCGTGGCAAGCACCGCACCTCCTTGCACGCCGCCAGCAGCGAGGGGTTCAGCGGCGTCGACATCACCCCTGCCGCGCCGGAGCTGCTCGAGCAGGTCGCGACCGGCAGCGTCGCGACGCTGACCCACGAGGACGAGGAGCAGGAGGCGTACTCGCCGGTCGTCATCCGCACGAAGGAATTCCCCGCGGAGTGGATGAGCGTCGAAGACGCCGTCGACCGCATGGAACTCGTCGGCCACGACTTCTTCCTGTTCATCGACGCCTCGTCGGAGCGGGCGAGCGTCGTGTACCGCCGTAAGGGCTGGGACTACGGCGTGATCAGCCTCGGGGACGGCTCGAACTAGCGTCCTGCACTCCGACCGACGCGGTCGCCCGGTTCGCCGGGCGGCCGCGTCGTGGCATGTCGGTGGCGACGTCGAAGACGGCGTCGTGCACGCGCAGGCGTGCCGAGGTCGCCTCGAGCCAGTCGAGCTCGGCCAGGGAGCGTCGCCGTCTGGCTTCGAGCCCGATCCACGCGATGTCACCCTGCGGTGTCGGGGGGAGCGCCGAGAGGTCCTCGTCGAGCTGCTGTACGAGATCGAGTGCCCACGCGCGTTGGACGGCGATGACCCCGAACACGTCGACGCCGTCGAGTGACGCCGCGAGGGCGACCTTGTTCGGGAGTTCGTCCCGCGAGGCGCTCGCCGTGACGGGTGTCGCCCACCAGCGTTCGAGCACGACGCGCCCGTCGGCGGTGATGCGGTAGAAGACATGCCCCTGTGCGTCCACGGCGGCGCGCTCGACGAGGCCGTCCCGCTCGAGACGATCGAGGGTCGCATAGGCCTGGCCGACGTTGAGCGGCGTGTCGGGCGTCGTCCGCCGGTCGAACTCGCCACGCAGACGGTACCCGTAGTCGTCACCGAGCGCGAGGATCGCGAGCAGACCGTGCTTGACCGACATCGAACCTCCATCAATTACCTACGCGGTAGGGTGTCGCCAGCCTAGTGAGCCGTCCGTCCCGCACTGCGGCGGCGCTCCGTCGACATCCGTCCGCCCCTCGATACACAGCGTCCACTCAAGGGACTCCCCGCTAACATGTTCAGAGGACTGCCCCGTTCTGGTGCACCCCGTCCGTCCCGGTCAGTCGACCAGGACGGAGATCAGGAACACGTAATGGAGAGCAATTCGTGGCCTCACCACTTGAGAAGATCCTTCGCGTCGGCGAAGGTCGCATCCTCCGGAAGCTGACCAGCCTCACGAAGGCGGTCAATGCCCTCGAGGACGACTTCACGGAGTTGAGCGACGAGGAGCTGAAGAGCGAGACCGTCGAGCTGCGCGAGCGCTTCGAGAACGGCGAGACCCTCGACGACCTCCTCCCCGAGGCTTTCGCCGCGGTTCGCGAAGCTGCACGCCGCACGATCGGCATGCGTCATTTCGACGTCCAGATCATGGGTGGCGCCGCGCTCCACCTCGGCAACATCGCCGAGATGAAGACCGGTGAGGGCAAGACGCTCGTCGCGACCCTTCCGGCCTACCTCAACGCCATCGCCGGCAAGGGCGTGCACATCGTCACGGTGAACGACTACCTCGCGTCGTACCAGTCGGAGATCATGGGGCGCGTCTTCCGTGCGCTCGGCATGACGACCGGTGTGATCGTCGAGGGGCAGACGCCGGAGCAGCGTCGCGAGCAGTACGCGGCCGACATCACCTACGGCACGAACAACCAGTTCGGCTTCGACTACCTCCGCGACAACATGGCGTGGCAGGCCAAGGACATGGTCCAGCGCGGTCACTTCTTCGCCGTCGTCGACGAGGTCGACTCCATCCTCATCGACGAGGCACGGACCCCGCTCATCATCTCCGGCAAGGCCTCCGGTGAGGCGAACCGATGGTTCCAGGAGTTCGCGCGGCTCGCGGTACGACTCGAGCCCGGTGAGGACTTCGAGGTCGACGAGAAGAAGCGCACCGTCGGCGTGCTCGAGCCCGGCATCGAGAAGGTCGAGGACTACCTCGGCATCGACAACCTCTACGAGTCCGCCAACACCCCGCTCATCTCCTTCCTGAACAACGCGATCAAGGCCCGCGCGCTCTTCAAGAAGGACAAGGACTACGTCGTGATGAACGGCGAGGTGCTCATCGTCGACGAGCACACCGGTCGCATCCTGGTCGGACGTCGCTACAACGAGGGCATCCACCAGGCGATCGAGGCCAAGGAGGGCGTCGCCGTCCAGGCCGAGAACCAGACCCTCGCGACCGTGACGCTCCAGAACTACTTCCGTCTCTACGAGAAGCTGTCCGGCATGACCGGTACTGCCGAGACCGAGGCGGCGGAGTTCATGTCGACGTACAAGCTCGGCGTCGTCCCGATCCCGACCAACCGCCCCATGCAGCGCATCGACCAGTCGGACCTCGTGTACAAGAACGAGGAGGCGAAGTTCGCACAGGTCGTCGAGGACATCGTCGAGCGCCACGAGCAGGGCCAGCCGGTCCTCGTGGGCACGACGAGCGTCGAGAAGAGCGAGTACCTGTCGCGGCTCCTCGCCAAGAAGGGCGTCAAGCACGAGGTCCTCAACGCGAAGAACCACGCGCGTGAAGCCGCGATCATCGCCCAGGCCGGTCGACTCGGCTCGGTCACCGTCGCCACCAACATGGCCGGTCGTGGAACCGACATCATGCTCGGCGGCAACGCCGAGTTCCTCGCTGTCGCGGAGATGAACGCCAAGGGCCTCAGCCCGATCGACACCCCCGAGGAGTACGAGGCCGCGTGGGACGAGGTCTTCACCGAGGTGAAGGCCGCAGTCAAGGAGGAGGCCGACAAGGTCATCGACGCCGGTGGACTCTACGTCCTCGGTACCGAACGCCACGAGTCGCGCCGCATCGACAACCAGCTGCGCGGTCGCTCCGGGCGTCAGGGAGACCCGGGCGAGAGCCGGTTCTACCTGTCCCTCACCGACGACCTCATGCGCCTCTTCAACGCCGGAGCCGCGGAGAGCCTCATGGGGCGCCAGAACGTGCCCGACGATCTCGCGATCGAGTCGAAGATCGTGAGCCGCGCGATCCGCAGCGCCCAGTCGCAAGTCGAGGCGCGGAACGCGGAGATCCGCAAGAACGTGCTCAAGTACGACGACGTCCTCAACCGGCAGCGTGAGGCGATCTACTCCGACCGCCGCCACATCCTCGAGGGAGACGACCTCCACGATCGTGCGCAGCAGTTCCTGGAGAGCGTCGTCGACGACGTCCTCGACGAGCACACCGGCGAGGGTAACGGCGACGACTGGGACTTCGACGCACTCTGGGCAGAACTGAAGACGCTCTACCCCGTCGGCCTGACAATCGACGAGGTCGTCCAGGAGGCCGGGACGAAGGGGCGGATCAACCGCGACTTCATGCGCCGCGAGATCCTCTCCGACGCCAAACTCGCCTACACCAACCGCGAGGAGTCGCTCGGCGCCCCGGCGATGCGCGAGCTCGAGCGCCGCGTCGTCCTCCAGGTGATCGACCGCCGCTGGCGCGACCACCTGTACGAGATGGACTACCTGAAGGACGGCATCGGTCTCCGGGCCATGGCGCAGCGCGATCCGCTGGTCGAGTACCAGCGCGAGGGCTACGCGATGTTCCAGCAGATGATGGGCCAGATCCGTGAGGAGAGCGTCGGCTTCCTGTTCAACCTCGAGGTCGAGGTCGCCGGCGAGGTCGATGCCGGCACCGCCGCACCGGCGATCACGGCCAAGGGCCTCACGCAGGAGACCCCAGACACCGAGAAGCTCAGCTACTCCGCACCGACCGAGCAGGGCGGGGTCGAGGTCCGCAATCAGCGCGGGCAGATCGAGAAGGCGGCCACCGAACGCGCACAGCGCCTCCAGCAGACGAACCGTCCCGCCGGCGACGCGGCTCCCGCGACGAAGGCGGCCCCGGCCGCGAAGGCGTCGCGCGGGGCCTTCGGTCAGCAGTCAGAAGCCCCTGCGGCTGCTCCGAGCAACCGTTCGGACCGTCGCAAGCAGGGCAAGAAGAAGTAGGCCCACGCCGGCACGAAACGGGGGCCCTCCGGACCATGGCGACATCGGTTCGGAGGGCTCCCGTCTGTCGGGTGCGGGCGGACGTGCCGCGGCGGTCAGAGCACGCTCACCGAGGTCGCCCTCCAGCGGCCGTCCAAGCCCTCCAGTCGGATGGCCACGGCTCGGGACCGGGCTCGTCCGTGGACGACGACCACGGACTCCACGACGCCGTCGCGTGGCTCGGAGACGGTCACGGTGCCGATCGAGACGACCGGGACGGTGCCCGGGACGCCGCGGACGCGTCGTGCCCGTTCGGCGAGGATCACGCGCTTCAGTAGGACGGTGTGCACGTCGGCGGTGATCCAGCGCGCGAGCTGCGTGAGGTCGCGGGCTCCGGCGATCACCTCGATCACGCTCCGAGTCAGGTTCTCGAGCAGTGGTCGCGGATCGGGGAGCTCGGCTCGGGGCGCCGGTTGGGGCGCGAAGTAGTCGTCCGCACCGGTCCGGGCGGCCGCCCGTGCCTCTCGCGTGCGTCGCTCGGGGAGCGGAGGCGCGGGCCGGAGGCGAGCCGTGCGTGCTTCGGGCTCGTCGTCGTCGTGCCGGGCAGCGGTGCTCATGGGGCCTCCGAGGGGTGCGCGGGCGCCACGAGTCGGGCGACCGGAATCTGAAATGTCACACTCATCATGTCAGGTACCCCGCGTCCAGGACCAGGGGTCTGTGGAGAACGCCGGACGAGGCCGCTCTCGGCGCACTACCGTCGGCGTATGCGTTGGGACAGCCTGTTCGACGATCTCGCCGGTCAGCTCGACGACGAGCTCGCCGTCGACGACGACGCCGTCCGCATCGAGGCCGAGCGGCTCCGGCGTGGGCGTCTCACCCTCCGTGAGCGGCTGGTCGCCCTCTGCGGCGATGCCGGCGCACCGGGACCGCTCGTCGTCGAACTCGTCGACGGGACGACCTGGCGGCTGCGGGTCCGGAGCATCGGGAAGGACTGGTTGCAGGCCGATTCCGGCAGCCCGGGCGGCCGGGAGGTCGTCGTCCCGTTCGATGCGATCGCGGCAGTCGCCATGACGCAGACCCAGGTCGATTGGAGTCTCGACGACGTCGCGGTCCGCGAACCGCGACTGCTCGACCGCCTGACCGTCTCATTCCTGCTCCGTGATCTGTGCCGGCGCCGTGCTGCGGTGGTCGTGCGGACCCGGACGGGCAGCTGGACGGGCACGATCGACCGGGTGGGCCGCGATCATCTCGATCTGGCCGTCCACGAGCCGGGGTCGCCGCGCCGGAGCCGGAGCGTCGAACAGATCCGCGTCGTCGTGCTCTCGGAGGTCGTCATCGTCGAGCGTGCTGCCTGAGGCGTTTCGGCGGGCGCCCGCCGGGGCCGGGGCTCAGCCGAGGGGAGGCACGGGCCGGAGCATCGGTGCGCCGGAGAACTCGGCGAGTTCGGTGAGCTGGGCCTGATGCCAGAGGCCTGCACGACGTGCCTCCTCGTACTGACCGCTGATGAAGGCTTCGAGTGCCGGGAACTCGATGCGCCACGGTCCGCTGCGCCCGATCCGGATGGCGGGCAGCTCACCGCTCGAGATGAGCTCGGCCACGTGCTGGGCCGAGACGTTCAAGACCTCGGCCGTGTCGGCGACGGTGAGGAAGCGACCGAGCGGGGCCGCATCGCGCTGCGATTCCATTCCTCGATTATCCTCTCGCGCGAGCATCGTCCGCCGGGCTGTGGATAACTTCGGCGCGATGTCCGGAGCCCGGGCAGCATGGGACCGGAAGCGGCGCGCGGGGTGCCCATGAAGGAGGAGACGGTGCGGGGAAGCGAGCGGGGACACGGATCGGAAGGCGGAGGGGCGCGAAGCGACGGCGACGAGCGGATGAGCGACCGTCTCGCCGGACTGCGTCATGGTGTCGGCGGACGGCCGGTGTCCCGGTCGCGCATCTGGGTGGACCCACGCTTCCTCGTGGGCCTCATGCTGGTGGTCGCGTCGATCCTGGGGGTGTGGTGGCTCGTCACGACCTCGAGTCGGACGACCCCGGTGTATGCGGCCTCCGAGACGCTGGCGCCCGGAACGCGGCTCGACCGCTCCTCACTCCAGGTGATCGACGCACGTCTGGGATCGGTCGAAAGCGGGTACCTCGGAGCCGGAGCGGCGCCGCCGGCGGGAATCGTCGTCACGCGGACGATCGCGGCGGGGGAGCTCGTACCGCTCGACGCGCTCGGCGAGGCGAGCGCCGTCGGCGTGACCACGCTCGTCGTCGAACCGGCCGGCCGGCTCGGCGCCGACGTCGTGCCGGGGACCGTCGTCGACCTCTGGGCGGCCGCGCCGGAAGGCGACGGGTACGGAGTGCCGGAGGTGCTGGTCTCGGCCGCGACGGTCGTACGGGTCGGCGAGGACGAAGGGCTCCTGTCCGGCCGCGGCTCGGTCGCGCTCGAGCTCGCGGTCCCACGCTCGACCGTCGCGACGGTCCTCTCGGCGACGGCTGCAGCGCACCTGCTGTCCGTGGTCCCCACCGAGCCCGGCGAACGCTGATGCTGCGTGTCGGACTCGCCCTCGATCCGCGGGTCGAGGGCGAGATCCTCGCGACGATGCTCGACCTCGGACACCGCGTCGCCTGGCGCTGTCACGACGGCGCCGAACTCGACGAGCGCATCGGTGCCGGGACGCCCGTCGACGTGCTGCTCGTGTCACCCGGGGTCGACCGCCTGAGCGCCGAACTCATCGACCTCGCGGACCGCGTGGGTACGAGGGTCGTGGCGCTCGCGTCCGGTGAGTCCGAGCGTCGCCATGCGGCGGGGCTGGGCCTGGTCGACATCGTCCTCCTGCCGGTCGATCCCGAGGAGCTGGATCGGGCCATCGCGCCGCTCGACCTCGGCGGTGACGGCCCTCGTCCGGTCGCCCAGGCCGCCGGGCGGGTCATCGCGGTGTGGGGCGCGGCCGGGTCGCCCGGCACGACCACCGTCGCCGCGGGCATCGCCAGTGAACTCGCCGCGCGCGGACGCCGGGTCGTCCTCATCGACGCGGACACCTACGGGTCATCGGTCGCGGCCATGCTCGGCCTCCTCGACGAGGCACCCGGGTTCGCCGCGGCCTGCCGGCTGGCCGGAAGTGGAGCGCTCGACGTCGAGCAGCTCGAGCGGATCGCGGTCGTCCATCCGTCGCCGTCCGGGGCGTTCCGGGTCCTGACCGGCATCTCCCGTGCGGCGCGCTGGACGGAACTGTCGACGGAGCGCGTCGCGACGACCATCGAACGGTGCCGGGCGTGGATGGACGACATCGTGATCGACACGGCATTCTGCCTGGAGGCGGACGAGGAGATCTCGAGCGACCTGTTCGCGCCCAGACGGAACGGGGCGGCGTTCGCCGTCCTCGGGGCCGCAGACCGGGTGGTGGAGGTCGGCGCGGCCGACCCGGTCGGGGTCACGAGGCTGCTCCGCGGGCACGCGGAACTCGTCGAACTCGTCGACCCGTCGCGCATCTCGGTGGTCGTGAACCGGCTGCGTGGCGTCGCGCTCGGTACCGGTCCGGCCGGCCAGCTGGCGTCCACGCTCTCGCGCTTCGGCGGGATCGAAGCGGCCGCGCTCCTGCCGGAGGACCAACGGGTGGTGGACGCCGCGGTGATCGCGGGGAGGAGCCTGCGTGACCAGGCCCCGCGCGGAGCGCTTCCCGTCGCGTTGCGGCGGTTCGTGTCCACCGTCCTCGACCAACCGTCGACGCCGGTGCGGGACCGCTCGCGGCGCTCGGCGGGTGGAGCACGCGGGCGTCGTGTGCGGAGTGGATCGCGCCGAGCGGAATAGTCCCGACGAAGTCACTCAATACAATTGGGTGATCAACCGAATATGCATTTGCGCGCCGATATATGCATCTGCATTCTCCTCCGATGCATCGCTATCCGTTGGGTGATGAATTACTCCGATATCGTGTCGGTATTCAGATTCGCTTGGTGGTGTTCGATATGATCGGATAACCGTCGGACTCACCACGGATATCTTCAGGAGGACCCCCATGGCTCAGAAAGTCATCACCACATACATCGACGATCTCGACGGCAGCGAACTCGCTTCCGGATCAGGAGAGACCGTCCGGTTCGCGATCGACGGAACCGAATACGAGATCGATCTCGGTGCGGACAACGCGAAGAACCTCCGCGAGTCGCTGAAGCCTTACATCGGAGCCGGACGCCCGGTCAAGCGTGGGCGCCGCACCTCGAGCACCAGCACCCGCAACAGCGCCGAGAACCTCGCCGCGATCCGCGAGTGGGCCGCGAAGAACGGGCACGCCGTGTCGTCGCGCGGACGCATCCCCCAGGCGGTCCAGGACGCCTACCGCGCGGCCAACTGACGCATCACGTCCGATCGACGGCGCTCAGCGGCCCCAGGCGGACCGCTGAGCGCCGTCGTCGTTCCGTGCCTACCCGACAGAGGTCGTCAGGGGACGCCCGGCGCACTCGGTGCCGGTCGGCCGAGCCTAGACTGGCATCGTGTCGACGCTCAGTGATCTCGTTCTCGCCCAGGGCCGCTCCAGTGCGGCCGACGTGGAGTGGCTGCACATGCTGCTCGCTGACAGCCAACTCCTCGCGGATCTGGCGTTCGCCGATATCGTCATCTGGGTACCGACCGATTCCGGCAGTTTCATCGCGGTCGCGCATTCGCGTCCGTCGAGTGCCGCGACACTCTTCTATCGCGACTTCGTCGGACAATCCATCAAGCAGGAATGGCGCAAGCAGGTCACCGACTGTTTCGAGAGTGGACGGATCATCGAGTCGTCCGCACCGGACTGGTACGAGGAGACCCCGACCAGGGTTCGTGCCGTACCCGTCGCCCGGCGGATATCTCCGACCGAGACGACCAATGCCGATGGACCGATCGCGGTCATCACCCGCCACACCAATCTCGGTGAGGCTCGTACGCCCAGCCGCCAGGAACTCACCTTCAACGACTGCGCGAGCGACCTGTTCGAGATGATCGCGGTCGGCGACTTCCCGGATCTCGGTGCGCCGACCGGACCACGCCGTGGCGCACCGCGCGCGAGCGACGGCCTGATCCGGCTCGATGTCGACGGCACCGTCACCTTCGCCAGCCCCAACGCGCTCTCGGCCTTCAACCGGATCGGCTTCGCCGAGGAACTCGAGGGCGAGTCGCTCGCGGACGTCACGACCCATCTGCTCTCCGGGACGGGGACCGTCACCGTCGACGAGTCCCTGCCGCTCGTCGTCACCGGTCGGGCGCCGTGGCGGACCGACATCGAGGACAAGGGTGTGACGGTCTCCCTCCGGGCGATCCCGTTGCGGAGCCGCGGCGAGCGGGTCGGCGCGATCGTGCTCTGCCGCGACGTCAGCGAACTGCGTCACCAGGAGCAGGAACTCATCACGAAGGACGCGACGATCCGCGAGATCCACCACCGGGTGAAGAACAACCTCCAGACGGTCGCGTCGCTCCTGCGGATCCAGGCCAGGCGGACGCACTCGGAGGACGCCCACGACGCCCTCACGCAGGCCATGCGGCGCGTGGCCGCCATCGCGGTCGTGCACGACACGCTGTCCGAGGGGCTCAACCAGAACGTCGACTTCGACGAGGTCTTCGAGCGCGTGCTCCTGCTCATCGCCGAAGTGGCGAGCTCCCACAACACCACGGTCCGCCCGAAGTCCTCCGGCTCGTTCGGCGTGCTCCCGAGCGAGTACGCGACGCCACTCGCCCTCGCGCTCACCGAACTCGTCACCAACGCGGTGGAGCACGGCTTGAACGGCCGCGACGGCGACGTGGAGATCACGGCCGACCGCACGGACGAGCTGCTGAGCGTGCAGGTCCGCGACAACGGCGTGGGGCTCCCGGAGGGGAAGGTCGGGTCCGGTCTCGGCACCCAGATCGTGCGGACGCTCATCCAGGGCGAACTGGGCGGGACGATCGACTGGCACACGCTCATGGGGAGCGGCACCGAGGTCACGATCGCGATCCCGATGCGCTGGGTCGCCAAGAGCTGAGGTCCTGGTCCGTCGCGAACGGCCGCGGGCATGCGAGAACCCCGGGGCCGTTCGGCACCCGGGGTTCTCGTCCGCGATTAGGAGGCGCGGCGGGCGCGAGCCGCGCGACGCTTGAGAGCGCGACGCTCGTCTTCGCTGAGGCCGCCCCACACACCGGAGTCCTGGCCGGTCTCGAGCGCGTACTGGAGGCACAGCTCCGTGACACTGCAGGTGGCGCACACGGCCTTCGCCTTGTCGATCTGATCGACCGCCGGACCGGTGTTCCCGACCGGGAAGAACAATTCCGGGTCGACGGTCAGGCAGGCAGCTTTATCGCGCCAATCCATAGGGGAGCTCCTTTTATTGCATGGTGAGATTTCTTCAACCGAGTGAGGGGTATCGGGAAGCGAAAGCCGAAATGCGAGGGGGATGATCGTCCGGGATTCGGGATCTGTCCACACCCTCGTGGACCTCATGTCGGCCTCAAACATGGTTTCATATCGGTAAGAGCAAATCAATAGCCAAGTTTGGGTGAACCCTGTGAGTACCGATCGAAACGCCACCTCCGCTCCGAACCCGGAGGAGCGTCGTCATCCGGCGGTGCTGGCCTTCATCGTCCTGCTCGTCGCCGAGGCGTTGCTCATGATCGGGCTCTCGGCCTGGTTCCTCTTCGAGCTGGTCGCGGCGACGCCGGCCTCGTTCACGAGCGCACTGGCGATCTTCGTGATCCTGCTCATCGCCACGGCGTTCGTCACGGCGCTCGCCCTCGGCGCGATCCGCGGACGGAGCTGGATCCGCGGGGGAGCGGTCACCTGGCAGCTCGTGCAGATCGCCGTCGCCGTCGGCGCGTTCCAGGGGGTCTTCGCGCAACCCGCGATCGGGTGGTTCCTGCTGTTGCCGTCGCTGGCCGTCCTCGGGCTCCTGTTCACGCCGGCGGTCGCCGCCGTGACCCGACGCGAGATCTGAGTGCGACTCGTCGGTCGTGATGGTCCAGCCGCGACGCGTCAGGCGTCGAGGCCGAGGGCCTTGCGGAGGCTCTTCACGTGGCCGGTGGCCTTGACGTTGTACCGGGCGAGGGTGAGGGTGCCCGTCTCGTCGATGACGAACGTCGAGCGGAGGACTCCCGTGACGATGCGTCCGTAGGAGTTCTTCTCGCCGTAGGCTCCGTACGCCTGGTGGACCGTCAACTCCGGGTCGCTGAGAAGCGGGAACGTGAGCCCGTCCTCCTCCTGGAAGGCCTTGAGCTTCTCGACGGAGTCCTTCGAGACGCCGAGCACCACGTACCCGGCACCGCTGAGCGATGCGAGGTTGTCGCGGAAGTCGCACGCCTGGGTGGTGCAGCCGGGTGTCATCGCGGCGGGGTAGAAGTAGAGGATCACCCGTCGTCCGGCGAAGTCCGACAGGGACACGCTGGTGCCGTCCTGGTCGGTGAGGGTGAACGCGGGGGCCGGGTCGCCGGCGGAGAGACGGAGGGGTTCAGGCATACCCCAAGCCTAGTCAGGAGTACTGGTCGGCTTTGATCGTGGCGAAGGTCCCCAGCAGCCGCTGGAGCGAGTCGAGGCGTGCCGGGCCGTTCTCCCCGAGCCGCCCCTCTGCGACGGCCTCGATGATCGCGCAGTCGGGGGCGTCGGGCAGATGGGTGCAGCCGCGTGGGCACTCGAGCGCGATCTCCGCGAGGTCGGTGAACGACTTCAGGATGTTGGCGGTGTCGACGTGTCCGAGACCGAACGAGCGGACGCCCGGGGTGTCGATGACCCACCCGGATCCTCCGGGCGCCTCGATGCGCAACGAGACGGTCGACGAGGAGGTGTGGCGGCCACGACCGGTGACGACGTTCACATGCCCCGTGGCGCGCTCAGCGGTCGGGACGAGGGCGTTGACGAGGGTGGACTTGCCGACGCCCGAGTGGCCGACGAAGACCGTGTCGTGACCGATGAGGGCTTCGGTGATCTCTGCGAGAGGGACATCGTCCTCCCGGCTGCGGAACACCCGCAGGCCGAGCCCGGCGAAGTTCGCGAGGAACTCGTCGGGGTCCTGGAGGTCCGTCTTCGTGATGCAGAGGATCGGGGTGATCCCCGCATCGTAGGCGGCGACGAGGTAGCGGTCGACGAGTCGGGCACGTGGTTCGGGGTTCGCCGCAGCCACGACGATGAGCATCTGGTCGGCATTGGCGACGACGACGCGCTCCATGGCGTCGGTGTCGTCGCCGCTGCGGCGGAGCAGCGTCGTGCGCGGCACGATCCGTACGATGCGCGACAGCGTGCCCTCGGCGCCCGAGGTGTCGCCGACGACGTCAACCCGGTCGCCGGTCACGATGGCCTGCTTGCGGAGTTCACGAGCGCGAGTCGACGTCAGGACGCGCTCCTCGGGCGTGCCTTCGTCGAGGAGCACCGTGTAGCGACCGCGGTCGACCGCGAGGACGCGGGCGGTCAGTGCATCGAGGTGCTCGGGGCGCGTCTTCGTCCGTGGGCGGTTCGCCTTCGGGTTCGGCCGCATCCTGATGCTCGACTCGTCGAGTTCCGGTTCGTCGTCGTCGACGCCGTCGTCCCACCAGCTCATCGATTCAGCCCCCGACCATCGCATGCCACAGTTCGGTGAACTGCGGCAGCGTCTTCGCGGTCGTGGCGACGTTCTCGATGGTGACCCCGGGCACGACGAGACCGAGGATCGCTCCCGTGGTCGCCATGCGGTGGTCGTGGTAGCTCGACCACTCGCCGCCGTGGAGGGGGCGCGGCTCGATGCGGAGACCGTCCGGGAGCTCCGTGACGGCGCCACCCAGCTTGTTGATCTCCGTCGCGAGGGCCGCGAGCCGGTCGGTCTCGTGGTGACGGATGTGCCCGATGCCCGTGATGGTCGACGGTCCGTCGGCGAGTGCCGCGAGTGCGGTTAGGGCGGGCGCGAGCTCACCGCCGGTGGTCAGGTCGAGGTCGACCGCGGTGATCCGCTCGCCGCCGGTGACGGTGAGGCGGTCGCCGTCCAGGGTGACCGTCGCGCCGAAGCGGGGCAGGAGGTCCGCCAGGTCGGCACCGACCTGGGTGGTGGAGGTGGGCCAGCCGCGGAGCGTGACGCTTCCGCCGGTGACGAGCGCCGCGGCGAGGAACGGTGCGGCGTTGGAGAGGTCGGGCTCGAGGTCGACGTCGAGCGCGGCGATCGTGCCGGGGGCGACGACCCACTCACCGACGGCGGGCTGTTCCACGGTGACCCCGCGGGCCGCGAGGGCCGCGATGGTCATCTCGATGTGCGGCAGGCTCGGCAGACGATCGCCCTCGTGGACGAGGTGGAGGCCGTGCTCGAAGCGGGCTGCGGCCAGCAGGAGGCCGGACACGAACTGGCTCGACGACGACGCGTCGATCGTGAGCTTGCCACCCTTCACCGTGCCCGTGCCGTGCACCGTGAAGGGGAGCGCCTTCCGGCCGTCGTCGCTGATGTCGACGCCGAGCGCCTGGAGCGACCCGATCATGGTGGCCATCGGCCGGTTCCTGGCCGATGGGTCGGCGTCGAACACGGTCGGCCCGAGGGCGAGGGCGGCCAGCGGTGGGACGAAGCGCATGACGGTGCCGGCGAGCCCGCACTCGACGGTCGTGCTGCCGAACAGCTCGCCCGGCGTGACGAGCCAGTCCTTACCGAAGGCGCCCGACGCCGGTCGCTCGACGATGGTGGTCCCGAGTGCGCGCAGCGCCTCGACCATGTTGGTGCTGTCCATCGAGTGGAGCGGGGCGCGCAGGAGGGAGGGCCCGTCGGCCAGAGCGGCCAGGACGAGCTCGCGGTTCGTGAGCGACTTCGAGCCCGGAAGCGAGACGGTCGCATCGACCGGACCGGCCGCGACGGGCGCCGGCCAGGCTGCGTCGTCGTGCTCGGGTTCGGCATCGCCGTACACGTCGAAATCTGGTGCGGAATACGGATTGGTCAACATTGGTTCCAACAGTAGTCGGGGTCGAGAGCAGAAGGAGGAGCGGATGTCCACAGCGGTACTGGAACGACCGGTGACGGAGGCCGATCACGGCCGTCTGGCGCTGGCCGTAGACTGGCCGGTGATGACCTCCGTCGACCCAGAAGCCCTTCCGGCCGAGCCGGACCCCCGATCACTGTTCGAAGCACAGGCACTGCCGTTCATCGATCAGTTGTACGGCGCTGCCATGCGCATGACGAAGAACCCGTCGGACGCTCAGGACCTCGTCCAGGAGACGTTCGTGAAGGCCTTCGCCGCGTTCGCGCAGTTCGAACAGGGCACCAACCTCAAGGCGTGGCTTTACCGCATCCTCACGAACACGTACATCAACACGTATCGGAAGAAGCAGCGCGAGCCGTACCAGGGCACCATCGACGACCTCGAGGACTGGCAGTTGGGCGGCGCCGAATCGATCAGCGCCACCTCCAGCCGTTCCGCCGAGGCCGAAGCGATCGATCACCTGCCGGACAGCGACGTGAAGAACGCGTTGCAGGCCATCCCGGAGGACTTCCGCCTCGCGGTGTACCTCGCCGACGTGGAGGGCTTCGCCTACCAGGAGATCGCCGACATCATGAAAACGCCCATCGGGACCGTGATGAGTCGTCTGCACCGTGGCCGACGACTCCTCCGCGACCTGTTGGCCGATTACGCCTCGTCCCGGGGGTTCACCGTGACGAAGCAGGGGAGCAAGAAATGAGCGACTGCGGCTGCGACAAGGCCAAGCGAGACCTGGAGGAGTACCTCCGTCACGAGGTGTGCAAGACGGAGGCCGCCGACATCCGCGAGCACCTCGCGAACTGCCCGGAGTGTCAGAACGAGGCGCTCGTCGCCCAGACCCTCACCGAGGCCGTCCAGCGGGCGTGCAAGGAGACGGCACCCGAAGACCTGAAGAACCAGGTCCTCGCGTCGCTGCGGGCCACCCAGGCCACCCACGAGAGCGCCTGACGGCCGACCGACGGCATCAGCCGGCACCGTCGAGGCGTGACTCCTCGACGTCCAGCATCCGCTGCGCCTTCGCCAGTACCTCGGAGGAGTAGCTGCCGGTCGCCCGCGCATCGAGGAGCGCGTCGCGTTCGGCGTCGAGCACTCGGCGTCGCAGTTGTCGGAACTGCTCGTGCGGGCCCACGCCGGCATCGGTGCGTTCCGCCGCCGACTCGACGCGTATGAGGCTGCTCGTACGCACCCGGTCGACGACCGCGGTGTCGAACGGTTCGCCACCGTCCGTGCGCAGCTGCGGGTCGTCGAGGGCGGCCACACCGACGGTCGAGATCTCCTCGACGAGACCGGCGAGTTCCGCCATCGCGGCCTGCTCGTCCGTCCCGCCGACCCGGGACAGCCGGATGACGAGCGGGAGGGAACCGCCCTGGAGCAGCAGGGTGACGATCGCGACCGTGAACGCGATGAGGACCAGCTCCGCCCGATACGGGGTGTCGAGCGGCAACGACTGCGCGGCCGCGATCGTGACGACCCCACGCATACCCGCCCAGGCGAGCACCGCGCCGCCGCGCCACCCGAGTCCCTCACGTTGCAGGAAGTCCAGGTCGGCGCTCCGCCGGGCGATCGACCTCGAGAAGGCGGCCTTGCGCTTGGCTGAGCGCGCGTTCTCCGTCGGATGCTCCTCGAGACGTGCTGAGACCTCCGCCAGCCTCGGGCGCCGGGAGAGGGCCTCCCGTTCGTCGCGTCGCAACGACCAGACGAGGACGCCGACGAACACGATGCGGACGACGATGAGGGTGCTGGCGGTCAGCAACCCCAGGCCGATCGACGACCAGATGCCGAGGTCGTCCTGCTCCACCTGCGAGACGATGGCCTCGAGCTCGAGGCCCATGAGCAGGAACACCCCGTTCTCGAGGAGGAACTGCGTCGTCCGCCAGTTGATGCGCTCGCTGATGCGGTCCTGAGCGGTGAAGTACTTCGCGCTCTGATGCCCGGTGTAGAGTCCGGCGACGACGACCGACAGGACGCCCGAAGCGTGGAAGTGCTCGGCGGGCAGATACGCGATGAACGGCACGGCGAAGGAGATGACCGTCGTGAGGACCGGGTCGCCGAGGCGGGACCGGATCCGGACCGTGATGAACCCGACGACGATCCCGATCGCGATCGCGAGCGCCACGGCATAGGCGAAGTCGCCCAGGACACCCCACAGCGAGACCGTGCCGGCGGTCGCGGCGATGGCGGAGCGCAGGAGGACCAGGGCCGAGGCGTCGTTCACGAGGCTCTCGCCCTCGAGGACGCTCACGAGTCGCGACGGCATGCCCAGCCGCTTACCGATCGAGGTCGCGGCGACCGCGTCGGTCGGACTGACGACGGCACCGAGGGCGATGCCGGCGGCCAGGCTCAGGTCGGGGAGGATCGTCGACAGGATCCAGCCGATGAGGACCGACGACACCACGACGAGGACGACCGAGAGTCCGGAGATCGCTTTGAGATTGCGGCGGAAGTCGACCAGGGGAACGTTGACCGCGGCGGAATAGAGGAGCGGTGGCAGCACGCCGGCGAGGATCCACTCCGGCTTGACCTCGACGTCCGGCACGAACGGCAGATAGCTGAGGGCGAGCCCGACCAGGACGAGGATGAGCGGGGCTGCCACGCGCAGCTTGTTCGCGAAGCGGGCCACCGCGACGATGGTCACCACCGCGACGACGGCGAGGAATGCGAAGTCCATGGCGTCAGCCTATTGGCGGCGGCTCACCGCCCACGCACGGATCACTGTCGCCGTGCTGACCACCCGCGCCCAGACGACGACGCAGACGACGACGACCGCCCGTCGGAACGGGCGGTCGTCGTCGGTCGTGCGGCTGGGGTCAGAGCGCCAGCGCGGTGCGGAGGAGTTCCGCCTGCTCGGCGGCATGACGCTTCGCCGAACCCGTGGCGGGGGAGGCGGACGCGGTGCGCGACACGTTGCGGATCGTCCGACCCTCGAGGTGCTTGGCGGCCTCCAGGCAGATGAACGGCCACGCGCCCTGGTTCTCCGGCTCGTCCTGCACCCACACCAGTTCGGCGTTCGGGTACTGCGCGACCACGGCGTTCAGCTCGGCCACCGGGACCGGGTAGAACTGCTCGACGCGGACGAGGGCGATCTCGTCGTTCGGCTGCTTCTGCAGCTCGCTGAGGAGGTCGTAGTGGATCTTCCCGGAGTGCAGGAGCACCCGCTTGACCGCGGCCTTGTCGGTGATCCGTGCGTCGTCGATCACCGGCTCGAAGCGGCCCGAGGTGAAGTCCGCCACCGGGCTGGTCGCGCCACGCAGACGCAGCATCGCCTTCGGGGTGAAGACGACGAGCGGCCGACGCGGGCGGGCGTACGCCTGGCGACGCAGCAGGTGGAAGTACGACGCGGGGGTCGACGGCCGTGCGACGGTCATGTTGTCCTCGGCGCAGAGCTGCAGGAACCGCTCGATCCGCGCGGACGAGTGGTCGGGGCCCTGGCCTTCGTAGCCGTGGGGGAGGAGGAGCGTGACACTCGACCGCTGCGACCACTTCTGCTCGGCGGAGGAGATGAACTCGTCGATGATCGTCTGTGCGCCGTTGGTGAAGTCGCCGAACTGCGCCTCCCACAGCACGAGCGCGTCGGCGCGTTCGACCGAATAGCCGTACTCGAAGCCCATGACCGCGTACTCGCTGAGGAGCGAGTCGTAGATCCAGAAGCGGGCCTGGTTGTCGCTGAGGTTCGCGAGCGGCAGCCACTCCTGGCCGTTGACCCGGTCGTGGAGGACGGCGTGGCGCTGCACGAAGGTGCCGCGGCGGGAGTCCTGTCCGGACATCCGCACCGGGGTGCCCTCGATGAGCACCGATCCGAGTGCGAGCAGTTCTCCGAAGCCCCAGTCGATGTTGCCGTTGCGGCTCATGTCGAGACGCTTCTCGAGGAGCTGCTGTACCTTCGGGTGCACGGTGAACCCGGCGGGCTTGTTGTTGAACGCGTCGCCGATGAGCTGCACGACGCCCTCGGAGACGCCGGTCGTCTCGAGTTCGCCGGAGTAGCCGTCCTCGTCGAGGACCTCGGTCGGGATCGGCGTCGGCGAGGTCTGCTCGGCGTGCGTCTCCATGAAGGCGCGTTCGAGGCGGTCCTGGAAGTCGCGGTGTGCGGCCTCGTACTCCTCCTCGGTGATGTCGCCACGGCCGACGAGCGCCTCGGTGTACAGCTTGCGCACGGAGCGCTTCGCCTCGATGAGGCTGTACATGAGCGGCTGCGTCATCGACGGGTCGTCGCCCTCGTTGTGGCCGCGTCGGCGGTAGCACACGAGGTCGATGACGACGTCGCGCTTGAACTCCTGGCGGTACTCGAAGGCGAGCTCCGCGACCCGCACGACGGCCTCGGGGTCGTCGCCGTTCACGTGGAAGATCGGCGCCTGGATGGTCTTCGCGACGTCGGTGTTGTAGATGGAGGAGCGGCCCTCGCCAGGAGGCGTCGTGAACCCGACCTGGTTGTTGATGACGACGTGGACCGTGCCGCCGGTGCGGTAGCCGCGGAGCTGGGACAGCTGCATCGTCTCGAGGACGACGCCCTGACCGGCCATCGCCGCGTCGCCGTGGATGAGGATCGGGAGGGTGCCGAACGCGCCGATCGGCCCCCGGTCCTGCTTCGCGCGGACGATGCCCTCGAGCACGCCGTTGACGGCCTCGAGGTGCGAGGGGTTCGCGGCCAGGTAGACCGGGATCTCACGGCCGTCCTCGGCCTTGAAGGTGCCCTCGGTGCCGAGGTGGTACTTCACGTCGCCGGAACCGTGGCTCGCCGGGTCCTGCGTGCCCTCGAACTCGCGGAAGATCTGACCGTACGTCTTACCGGCGATGTTCGTGAGGACGTTGAGGCGGCCGCGGTGGGCCATACCGATCGCGACCTCGTCGAGCTGGGCCTGCGACGCACCCTGGAGGATCGTGTCGAGGAGGGCGATGGTGGACTCGCCGCCCTCGAGGCTGAAGCGTTTCTGGCCGACGTACTTCGTCTGCAGGAAGGTCTCGAAGGCCTCGGCCTCGTTGAGCTTGCCGAGGATGCGCATCTGCTCGTCATGCGTCGGCTTCTCGTACTTGCGCTCGACCTTGCTCTGGATCCACTTGCGCTGCGCGGGGTCCTGGATGTGCATGTACTCGATGCCCGTGGTGCGGCAGTACGAGTCGCGGAGGACGCCGAGGATGTCGCGCAGCTTGGCCGTGCGGGCCGAGCCGAAGGCGCCCGTGACGAACTCGCGGTCGAGGTCCCAGAAGGTCAGGCCGTGGGTCTCGATCTCGAGGTCGGGGTGCGACCGCTGCACGTACTCCAGCGGGTCGATGTCGGCCATGAGGTGGCCGCGGACGCGGAACGCGTTGATGAGCTCCTGGACGCGGGCGGTCTTGTCGACGGCGTCGGCGAGGTCGACGCTGATGTCGGGCGACCAGTGGATCGGGTCGTACGGGATGCGGAGCGCGGCGAAGATGTCCTGGTAGAAGCTGCGGCTGCCGATGAGCAGCTCGTGGACGACCTTGAGGAACTCGCCCGAGCCGGCACCCTGGATGACGCGGTGGTCGTAGGTGCTCGTGAGCGTGATCGTCTTGCCGATCGCCAGCTCGTTGAGCGTGCGCTCGGAGGCGCCCTGGAACTCGGCCGGGTACTCGAGGGCACCGGCGCCGATGATGCAGCCCTGGCCCTTCATGAGGCGGGGGACCGAGTGCACGGTCCCGATGCCACCGGGGTTCGTGAGCGAGATCGTGACGCCCTGGAAGTCGGCTCCGGTGAGCTTGCCCTTGCGGGCGCGGGTCACGAGGTCCTCGTAGGCCGAGAGGTACTCGTTGAACGTGAGGGTGTCGGCACGCTTGATGCCCGGCACCATGAGGGCGCGGGAGCCGTCGGGCTTCGGGAGGTCGATGGCGATGCCCAGGTTGATGTGCGCCGGCGCGACGACCGTGGGCTTGCCGTCGGTCTCCTCGTAGTAGACGTTCTGGCTCGGGAAGTCCTTCAATGCCTGGATGAGGGCCCAGCCGATGAGGTGGGTGAAGCTGACCTTGCCGCCTCGGGCGCGCTTCAGGTGGTTGTTGATGACGATGCGGTTGTCGATCATCAGCTTCGCCGGGATGGTGCGCACGCTCGTCGCGGTCGGGACCGTCAGGCTCGCGTCCATGTTGGTGGCGAGCGACTTGGCCATGCCCTTCAGCACGGTGACCTTGTCGACGTCCTCCGGAGCGGGTTCGGTCTGGTCGCTCTTCGGCTGCTGGACCTGGTTCGGGCTCGTCATCGGGGCGTCGGCCGGGATCGGGGCCGGCTTCGCCTGGACCGAGGTGGTGCGGGCGACCGGCTGCGCACCGATGACCTGGATCGGGGCCGTCGGCGGGTTGACCCGGGCCGCCTCGTCAGACGCCGCAGGGGCGGGGGCCGGCGCCGTGGTGCCGACGGACGCCGCACCGTCGTCCGACTGGCCGCCCGTCGTCCCCTGGGCTGCGCCGTTCACCGGCCGGTAGTGCTCGAGGATCGGCCACCAGGAGCGGTCCACGGAATCCTTGTCGACGAGGTACTGCTCGTACATCTCGTCGACGAGCCATTCATTGGCTCCGAATTCGTTCGTTGCGCCGTCATCGGCGCCCACTCCGGTCATCTGGCTCGACACCGTCGATCGCCCACTCTCTCCGTTGAATTCTCACTGTTTGCAGGCAGGGAACATGCCCGCACGATCCAGTCATCAAGCCTAAACCCATTCCGTCCTCGGTGCGGCTCGGACGCCGCTCGGGATACGGTGTTCTCATGCGGTTCATCGGTGAGATCCCCAGCCACGACCTGACGTACTCGGACGTGTTCCTCGTCCCCAGCCGCTCCGGGATCACGAGTCGACTCGACGTCGACCTGGCTCCGGATGACGGCACCGGCGCCACGATCCCGATCGTCTCCGCCAACATGAACTCCGTCACCGGGCCACGCCTCGCGGCGGCCCTGGCGCGGCGCGGCGGACTCGGCGTCCTGCCGCAGGACATGCCGCTCCAGGAGCTCGACGCGGCGATCCGCTGGGTCAAGGAGCAGCCGGTCGCCTTCGACACCCCGCTGATCATGCGCGCCGATCAGACCGCGGCCGACGCCCTGCGCCTGATCCCCGCGGTCGCCGGTCACGGCATCGTGCTCCACGACGAGCGCGACGCCTTCGCCGGCTGCATCCCGGCCGCGCGTCTCGCCACGGCGCTGCCCGACGCACGGCTCGGCGACCTCGCGCGCGGATCGCTCGCCTCGATCGACGCCGACGACGTGACCGGTGGCCGGGCCGCGTTCGACCTCATGGTGGCCGCCGACCTCGAGTTCGCGCCCGTGCTGCACCACGGAGCGGTGGTCGGCACCCTCAGCCGGACGAGCGCGCTCCGGTCGACCATCTACACGCCGGCGCTCGACGCGTCGGGCCGACTCCGGGTCGCCGCGGCGATCGGGATCAACGGTGACGTCGCCGTCAAGGCGCAGGCGCTCGCCGCCGCCGGGGTGGACGTCCTCGTGATCGACACCGCCCACGGGCACCAGGAGGGCATGCTCCGGGCGATCGCGGCCGTCCGCGCCCTCGGTCTCGGCCTCCCGATCGTCGCCGGCAACGTCGTGTCCGCCGTCGCGGTGCAGGACCTCGTCGACGCCGGTGCGGACATCCTCAAGGTCGGTGTCGGCCCCGGTGCGATGTGCACCACCCGGATGATGACGGCGGTCGGACGCCCGCAGTTCTCGGCCGTGCTCGAGACGGCCGCGACCGCCCGCGCGCTCGGCGCGAAGGTCTGGGCGGACGGTGGCGTCCGCTACCCCCGCGACGTCGCACTCGCCCTCGCGGCCGGCGCGTCCTCGGTCATGATCGGTTCCTGGTTCGCCGGCACGATCGAAGCCCCTGGTGAGCTGCAGCGCGCCGCCGACGGGTCGCTCTACAAGGAGAGCTGGGGCATGGCGTCGACGAAGGCCGTGCACGAGCGCTTCGGTCGACTCGATCCCTTCGAACTCGCGCGGAAGACGCTCTTCGCCGAGGGCATCTCGTCCTCCCGCATCACGATCGACCCGCTCCGGCCGTCGGTCGAGGACCTCCTCGACATGATCACCGCCGGTGTGCGCTCGTCGTTCACCTATGCGGGTGCCGACTCGGTCCCCGGCTTCCACGAGCGCGCCATCGTCGGCGTCCAGTCGGCCGCCGGCTACGAGGAGGGCAAGGCGCTGCCCGTGTCCTGGTGAGCCGGGGCGCTGGTGCGGCTCGCACGACCGCGGTGGGATGATGGGCCCATGGCGGTGAACGGTGGGACGCGCGGGTTCGGTGTCGGCATGCAGGTCCTCGTGCTCGTGGACCCGGCATCCGATCCCTCGACGGGGGAGCGTGCCTCCGGGGTCATCGTCGCACCCGGCCGCCAGCGCGCCGCGGCGTTCGTCTCGGTGTGGACCGAACAGCTGACGACGTGGATCGTCGAGTTCGACGAACCCTTCACCGCGCCCGACGGCAGCGGCCCGCACGAATCGGCCGAGGTCCGCGAGACCTACCTCATCCCGGCGCCGTTCGCCGAGGAGTCGGAGTCCGTCGACGCCTGACCGCCGTGTGCTCGCTCAGGCGAGCGACCGGTCCATGATGGCCGAGGAGAGCGCCTCCACCGGGCCGGCGGCCGCCAA
This sequence comes from Plantibacter flavus, assembly GCF_002024505.1. Lineage (NCBI taxonomy): Bacteria > Bacillati > Actinomycetota > Actinomycetes > Micrococcales > Microbacteriaceae > Plantibacter > Plantibacter flavus. The sequence goes on along the minus strand of NZ_CP019402.1, from coordinate 2,721,981 downwards.
CGGGTTCGCGAGCAGGGTGAAGTCGACGCCGCCCAGGGTCGGGAGTTCCAGCCGGTTGCTCAGCATGACGAGGTCGCTCGGGATCAGGCTGCGCGGGAAGACCGCGACGCCGAGCCCGGCCCGCACCGCCGCGAGGACGCCGTTCACCTCCCGCGTACTGCAGGTGATCCGCCAGGTGCGCCCGGCGGCTTCCAGGGCGTCGATCGCCAGCTGCCGGGAGAGACTCGGGTCCTGGTAGGCGATGAGGGGGACGGGCTGGCCCGGTTCGATGGTGGTCTTCTCGAGACCGACCCAGACCATCGAGTCGGTCCGTACGAGCTTGCCCTCGTTCTGGCCGGGGTGCATCTTGATGAAGATGAGGTCGAGGGCGCCCGCCTTCAGTCGGCGGTACAGCGGCCCGCTCTGGTTCACCGTGAGTTCGAGGTTCAGCTGCGGGTGACCCTGACGGAAGTGTCGCAGGATCCGGGGGAGCTGGGTCATCGCGAGGTCGTCGGCGGCCCCGAAACGGAGGCGACCGCTCATCGCCGAGCCGGTGAAGTAGCTCTCCGCCGAGGCGTGTGCAGCGAGGATGGTCCGCGCGAACCCGGCCATCGCATCACCGTTGTCGGTCAGGCGGACCGCCCTCGTGTCCCGGACGACGAGCCATCGGCCGGCGGCCTCCTCGAGCCGTCGGATCTGCTGACTGACCGTCGGCTGGCTCAACCCGAGCTGCGCGGCGGCACGTGTGAAGTTCTTCGTCTCGGCGACGGCCAGGAAGGTGCGCAGCAGGGCGGGGTCGAACATGCGTGAGCCGATCATTCAGGAATCGAATAGGACTGATAGGGATCATCCTGCTCGGAAATGGCCGCGTCGGCAATAGCGTGGACGGGAGCCGACGGCCTCCGCGGCTCCACCCATACGACACGCACTCGACATACGAAACGCTGGCTCTCTCCGTGACCCCTCCATCCGACACCGCCGTCGCTCCGCCGCCGCCCACCGCCCCCATGCCGATCGTGGGGGAGCGTCCCGCCTGGCGGGACACCTTCTCCTCGCTCCGCGTCCCGAACTTCCGGCTCTTCACGATCGGGCACATCGTCGCGACGACCGCGATCGGGATGCAGCGCATCGCGCAGGACTGGCTCGTCCTCGAGCTCTCCGGAAGCGTCGCCGCCGTCGGGATCACGGTCGCGATGCAGTTCGCGCCCATGCTGCTGTTCGGACTGCTCGGCGGCGTGATCGCGGACCGCTACTCGAAGCGCGTGCTGCTCATGATCACGCAGTCGCTCGCCGCCGTCCTCGCGGTCGCGCTGTCGATCCTGACGCTCAGCGGCGCGGTCGAGGTGTGGCACATCTACGTCATCGCCTTCATGCTCGGCCTCGTCACCGTCGTCGACAACCCGGCGCGACAGGTGTTCGTGAACGAGCTCGTGGGCCCGGCCAGGCTGCGGAACGCCATCAGCCTCAACTCCGCCGTCTTCCAGCTCGGGCAGCTCGTCGGTCCGGCCGTCGGCGGTGTCCTCATCACCGCCGTCGGTTCCGGGTGGTCCTTCGCGATCAACGCCCTCGCCTGTTCCGGCGTCGTGCTCACCCTGGCGCTCATGCGCGTCTCGGAACTCGTTCCGACCCCGGTCGTCGCGAAGGCGAAGGGCCAGCTCAAGGAGGGGCTCGGCTACGCCATGCGGAAACCGGCCATCCGGTGGACGGTCGTCATGGTCGCGTTCATGTCGGTGTTCGCCTTCAACCTGCCGGTCCTGCTCGCCGCCTACGCCTCGGACGTCTTCGACATCGGCGCGAGCGGCTACGGGTTCCTCAACGCCCTCGTCGCCGTCGGAGCGCTGACCGGGGCGCTCGCGTCGACGAGGCGTGGGGGTGTGGATCTGCGCATCGTGATCGTCGCGGCGGCGGCGGTCGGTGTCCTGCAGGCGGCCGCCGGCGCGATGCCCGTGCTCCTGCCCTTCGCCCTCCTGCTCGTCGCGGGCGGGGTCGCGAACCTCCTCTTCATCACGGCGGCGAACTCGCTCGTCCAGCTGTCGTCCAACGTGGCGATCCGCGGACGGGTGATGTCGCTGTACATCCTCGTGCTGCTCGGCGGGCAGTCGATCGGCGGTCCGCTCATGGGCTGGCTCGTCGAGGTCGCCGGGCCACACGTGGGCATGATCGTCTCGGGTGGGGTCCCGGCGCTCGCCGCGGCGTGCATCGGAGCACGGTTCCTCCTCCTGCGGCGTCGGAAGCGTCGCGCGGCCGAGGATCGCCAGCGGCAGACGGAGGCTGAGAAGAACCCCGGAAATCCGGGGTCCACAGCCGCGGATGTCCGATAGACTCGTCCGCACAATGGACGACCCTCCTTCAGACAGATCCCCCGGCCACCATCCCAGCCCCGTGCTGACCCGATCACGGGAGACGACCGCCCATCAGGGCGACGGATCCCCCACTCCGGCATCGACCGCTCAGCACGGACGGGATCGTCATGTCTGAGTGGATCATGCTCGGCGTCGGCCTCGTACTGACCATCGGCACGGGCTTCTTCGTCGCCTCCGAGTTCGCGCTCGTGAACCTCGACCGCGCCGATCTCGAGGCCCGCCGCGACCGTGGTGAGACCCGCCTGACGATGACGATCGCAGCGCTCAAGATCACGTCGACGCACCTGTCGAGCGCGCAGCTCGGGATCACCCTGACCACCCTCCTCACCGGTTACACCATGGAGCCGGCGCTGTCGTCGATGCTCGCCGGTCCGCTCGGCGCCATCGGGATCCCCGAGGGCGTCGTCGCCGTCGTGGCGACGATCGTCGCGATCACCCTCGCCACGCTGCTCAGCATGATCATCGGCGAGCTCGTCCCGAAGAACTTCGCGCTCGCGTTGCCCCGACAGACGGCCAAGTTCGTCGTCCCGTTCCAGACGGCCTTCACCTGGGTGTTCAAGCCCGCCATCGTCGTCCTCAACGGCAGCGCCAACGGCTTGCTGCGGTCGATGGGCATCGAGCCCAAGGAGGAGCTGTCCGGAGCACGGACGGCCGAGGAGCTGTCGTCCCTCGTGCGTCGATCGGCGCTCGAGGGCACACTCGAGGCCGACACCGCGACCCTGCTCAACCGCACCCTCCGCTTCTCGAGCCACGATGCGTCGGACGTCATGACGCCGCGCCCGCGCATCGCGTCGATCCAGCGCGGCGAACCCGCCCAGGCGGTGCTCGCCCTCGCGAGGTCGACCGGCCACTCGCGCTTCCCCGTCACCGATGCCGACGTCGACGACATCACCGGTGTCGTGCACGTGAAGCAGGCCATCGCGGTCCCGCGCGACCGCCGCGGCGAGGTGCCCGTCTCGGCCCTGCAGTCACCGGCGCTGCGCGTCCCGGAGACGATGAAGCTGGACGTGCTGCTCTCGCAGCTGCGCGGACGCGGCTACCAGATGGCCGTCGTGGTCGACGAGTACGGCGGCACCGCGGGCGTCACCACCCTCGAGGACCTCGTCGAGGAACTCGTGGGCGAGGTCGCCGACGAGCACGACCGTTCGCGTGCCGGGGTGGTCCGCGGACGCGACTCCACGACCTTCCCGGGCAGCCTCCGTCCCGACGAGCTCCTCGAACGCGCCGGCGTGCGCGTCCCCGAGGACGGCCCGTACGAGACGGTCGCGGGCTACGTCATGAGTGAACTCGGACGACTCGCGGTCTCGGGCGACGAGCTCGAGCTCGAGGGCGGCACGCTCCGCGTCGAGCGACTCGACGGCCGCCGGATCGATCGGATCCGATTCACCCCGAGACCCGTCGTGTCGGAGGACGGTGGTGACGTATGAGCGACTGGGCAGGAATCGCCTGGCTCGTGGTGCTGCTGCTCGCCAACGCCTTCTTCGTCGGTGCCGAGTTCGCGGTCATCTCCGCGCGTCGGTCGCAGATCGAACCCCTCGCCGAGCAGGGGAGCCGGAGCGCCAAGACCGCGCTGTGGGCCATGGAACACGCCACGCTCATGTTGGCGACGAGTCAGTTGGGCATCACCGTCTGCTCGCTGCTCATCCTGAACGTCTCCGAACCGGCGATCCACCACCTGCTGGAGGTGCCGTTGGCGCTCACCGGCTGGCCTGAGGAGACCATCGGCACGGTGGCGTTCATCATCGCACTGCTGCTCGTCTCCTACCTCCACGTGGTCTTCGGCGAGATGGTCCCGAAGAACCTCTCCTTCTCGATCCCGGATCGCGCGGTCCTGCTGCTCGCTCCGCCGCTCGTCTTCGTGGCGCGCGTCTTCCGTCCGATCATCGTGTCCCTCAACGCGACCGCGAACGCCGTCCTCCGCCTGTTCCGGGTGGAGCCGAAGAACGAGGCCGCGAGTGCGTTCACGCTGGACGAGGTGGCGACCATCGTGGACCAGTCCACCCGCGAGGGTGTGCTCACCGACTCGACGGGTGCGCTCGTTGCGGCGTTCGAGTTCACCGAGAAGAAGGTCCACGACGTGGCCCTGCCGCTCGGGAGCCTCATCACGCTGACGGAGGAGGCCACCCCCTCGGACGTCGAGCGCGCCGTCGCCAAGTACGGCTACTCGCGGTACGTGATCGTCGACGACGAGTCGGTGCCGATCGGCTACCTGCACCTGAAGGACGTGCTGCGGTACGACGACCTCGACGGCAGTGGCGACGAGGAGCGGCCGGTGCCCGCGAAGCACATCAGGCAGCTCGTGTCGGTGTTCGAGGATTCGGACGTCGAAGACGCACTGACCACGATGCGTCGCTCGGGGGCGCACGTCGCCCGGGTGTTCGACGAAGCGGGCGCCACCACCGGGGTCCTCTTCCTCGAGGACATCATCGAGGAGCTCGTCGGAGAGGTCCAGGACGCCACCCGGCGTCGCTGATCGGACGCCCGAGCCCCGACACGAGGACGGCCCGCACGCGAACGCGTGCGGGCCGTCGTCGTGTCGGGGTAGCGCTCAGGCGCGCGGCTTGGCCCGCTCGTACTGGCCCGGCCAGGCGACCTCCACGCCGAGCTCGGTTGCGGCGCGCAACGCGAAGTGCGGATCACGGAGCGCCTCGCGGGCGACCATGACCGCCTCCGCCTGCCCGTCGGCGACGATGGCCGCGGCCTGCTGGGCGTCGGTGATGAGGCCCACGGCGCTCGTGTCGACACCTGTCGATCCGATGTGCGCCGCGAACGGGACCTGGTATCCGGGGGAGAGCGGGATGCGGACGCCGCCGACGGCTCCACCGGTCGAGATGTCGAAGAAGTCGGCGCCTCGCTCGGCGCACCAGGCGGCGACGGTCGCGGTCTGGTGCTCGTCCCATCCGTCGTCCACCCAGTCCGTGGCCGAGAACCGGACGAACAACGGCAGACCGGCCGGGAGGACCTCGCGAACCGCCTCGACGACGCGGAGGAGGAGCTTGGCCCGGTTCTCGAGCGAGCCGCCGTAGCCGTCCTCGCGGTGGTTGACGAGCGGGGAGAGGAACTGGTGCAGCAGGTAGCCGTGCGCGGCGTGGAGTTCGATGACCTGGAAGCCGGCGTCGACCGACCGGACGGCCGCCGTCCGGAAGTCGTCGACGACGCGGTCGATGCCCTCGTCGTCGAGGGCTTCCGGGACGGCGTAGCCCGGGAAGGCCTCGGGCGACGGAGCGACGGTCGACCAGCCGCCCTCTTCGATCGGCACGCTGCCGTGCCCGTCGGTGCCCCAGGGGGCGAACGTGGAGGCCTTCCGGCCGGCGTGCGCGAGCTGGATGCCGGGGACGGCACCCTGATCGGAGATGAACGCGGTGATCCGTCGCCAGGCGTCGCGCTGTTCGTCGCTCCAGATGCCTGCGTCCTGGGGGGTGATCCGACCCTCGGGGCTGATCGCCGCCGCCTCGGAGATGACGAGGCCGAAGCCGCCCGCCGCGAACTGGCCGAGGTGCATGAGGTGCCAGTCGGTCGGGACGCCGTCCCGGGCGGTGACGCTGTACTGGCACATCGGGGCGATCCACAGGCGGTTGGGGACGGTGAGGTCGCGGATGGTGATCGGATCGAACAGCTGGGGCACGGAACTCCTCGGGTCTCGGGGCGACGGGCGTCGCCACCCGGCTCAACGTCCCCGGGCGCGCTCGGATTCCCGACACCGGGATGACCGACGATCGACGGCTCAGAGCCGGGTCGCCGCGGCGACTGGCCTAGGGTGATGGCATGGCCGAACCGCGACTCTGGACCCCTGCCGACGCACGCGACTGGATCGCCGTGCCCGATGCCGAATCGGACAAGTACTCCCGGGGTGTCCTCGGCGTCGTGACCGGGTCCGACCGCTACCCGGGTGCCGCCGTGATCGGTGTCGAGGCGGCGATCCGCACCGGCGTCGGCATGGTCCGCTACCTCGGAGCGGACCGACCGGCGAACCTCGTGCTGCAGCGACGTCCCGAGATCGTGACGGCGGAGGGGCGCGTGCAGGCCTGGCTCATCGGCTCCGGCATGGACCCCGGCAAGCTGACCCGCGAGGAGAGCTCGCTGCTCGACGCAGCCCTGCACGGGGGCGAGCCGGTCGTCGCCGATGCCGGGTCGCTCCGTCGCGTCGCCGCGGGTGCCCACCAGCGGGCGTTCGGTGTCGACGAGTCGTGGCGCATCGTGGCCACACCCCACGTCGGTGAACTGGCGACCATGTTGAGCGGCCTGGGGAGCCCGGCCGAGGTCGGGGACATCCGCGCCGACCCCGTGTCGTACGCGGCCGACGTCGCCGCCCGCCTCGGCATCATCGTGGTGCTGAAGGGCGGCACGACCCACGTGGTCGCGCCGGACGGCGACGCCATCACGGTCTCCGGCGGATCGCCCTGGCTCGCGACCGCCGGCACCGGCGACGCCCTGGCCGGGATCATCGGGGCGCTCGTCGCCACGAACGCCGAGCGCGTGCTCACCGACCCCGGCTGCCTGGCGAGCGTCGCCGCGAGCGGGGTGCTCCTGCACGCGGCCGCAGGGGACGCCGCCGCAGCCGACGGCCCGCTGGCCGCGCTCGACGTGGCCGAAGCGGTGCGCGGTGTCGTCGATGGTCTCCTCCGCTGAACGAGCGTTCATCGGTGGACGAAGGACAACTCCCAGAACGCTCATAGCTCGCCCATAGGGAAGCTCAGGACACTGGTGCCACCGCGGCGGAGACCTCGCCGCGGCGGCCGCCGCACCGCGGCCCACACATCGCCCGAGGAGATTGAACGATGCGCAACCCCACCACCACCCAGCCTCCCGCCCGCACGCCACGGCTGTCCGTGGCGGCGAAGAAGACGACGTTCGCGGCTCTGACCGGCCTCACCCTCGTCGGCAGCCTGGCCGGTTGCTCGGCGGCCGACGCCGGCAGCTCGACCACCACCACGCAGCCGAGCACCGAGAGTGCGGCGACGCCCGAGGCGACCACCTCGACCGACGCCGCGGCGGGCTCGGGCGCCACCGACTACCAGGACGGCTCCTACACCGCGGACGGCAGCTACCAGTCGCCGAACGGCACCGAGTCGATCACGGTGACCGTCACCCTCGCCGCGGACACGGTCACGGCGGTCGACGTCGTCTCGCACGCCGAGAGCGCGAACAGCAAGCGCTACCAGGCGGAGTTCATCTCCGGGATCGCCGCCGAGGTGGTCGGCAAGGACATCGACAGCCTCAAGGTCTCCAAGGTCGCCGGTTCCTCGCTCACGAGCGGCGGCTTCAACGCGGCCATCGACACGATCAAGACCGAAGCGAAGGGCTGAGCCGCAGGGCCGGACCGACGATGAGCGAGACGACACTGCGCTTCGAGGCGATCGGCACCGGATGGGAGCTCGACACGGCTCTCCCGCTCGAGCCCGAGACCGCCGAGGCCGTCGCCGCGTGCATCGACCGGTTCGACCGGACCTGGTCGAGGTTCCGGGACGACGCGTTCATCGCGCGCTTCGCCGCCGGCCCGGTCTCGACCGCCTTCCCCGACGACGCGCGCGAGGACGCGGTCGCGCTGTTCGACACGTACCGGCGTCTGCACGATGCCACCGCCGGAGCCGTGACGCCGTTCATCGGCACCTCGCTCGAACGGCTCGGCTACGACGCCTCCTACTCGCTCGTCCCCCAGGGCCCGGCGGTGGCCGCCCCGCACTGGGACGACGTGGCCCGGTGGGACGGCGAGGTGCTCGAGACGAGCGTTCCGCTCGTGATCGACATCGGTGCGGCCGGCAAGGGGCGGCTCGTCGACCTCGTCGCGGACCTCCTCCGCAGCCACGGCCACGAGTCCTTCACGGTCGACGCCTCGGGCGACCTGCGTCACGAGCACGGGTCCCGCACGTCGGACCCGCTCCGCATCGCGCTCGAGCATCCGTACGATCCCAGCAAGGCCATCGGGGTCGCGACGATCGACGACGGAGCCCTCTGCGCCTCCGCCACCAATCGTCGTGCCTGGGGCGACGGCCTCCACCACGTCATCGACGGCCGGACCGGCGAACCGACGAGGACCGTCGCGGCGACCTGGGTCACCGCCCGGGAGGCGATGGTGGCCGACGGACTGGCCACCGCGCTGTTCTTCACCGATCACGAGACCCTGGCGGAGGCGTTCACCTTCGAGAGCGTCCGCATGTTCACGTCCGGTCTCACCGACCGGTCCGTCGGGTTCCCCGGCGAACTCTTCACCTGAGTCACGCGCCACAGGGCCCGAGCCCGGTCGGCACCATCTCCCAGAAAGCAGACCGCACATGAACGGCCGTACCGGCTCCTTCTTCGGCACCGTCCTCGGGCGGGTCACCATGTACCGCCTCGTGACGCTGTCACTCGGCACCCTCGCGATCTACGCCTTCGTGCTGTCACTCTTCGGGCAGGTGTTCTACAAGCCGCTCGAGCTCCTCGCCACCCTGGTGACGCTGCTCGTCGTCGGCTACCTGACGAACCGCCTGTTCGGTGCGCTGTTCCAGGTGCAGCCGCACAGCGAGTCGTCCGTCATCACCTCCCTCCTGCTGTTCTTCATCCTGTGGCCGACGAGCGAGCCCACCGCACTGGCCTGGATCGCCCTCGCCGCCACGGTCGCCTCTGCGTCGAAGTACCTGCTCGCGATCAGGGGTCGGCACGTCCTCAATCCGGCGGCCATCGCTGCACTGGTGATGAGCGTGGTGGCGAGCTACGTCACCCTCCCGGGCGTGTCACCGTCGGTCTGGTGGGTCGCCAACCCGTGGCTGCTGCCCGGTGTGGTCATCCTCGGCGGCCTCGTCCTCATCCGGACGAAGCGCCTCACCATGGCGCTCGTCTTCATCGTGCTCTCCTGGGCGCTCGTCACCGTCCGGCTCGTCACCGGCGGTCAAGAACTGGGACCGGCACTGCTGGCTCCGCTCACGTCGTACCCGATCCTCTTCCTCGCGGCGTTCATGCTCACCGAGCCGCTCACGCTCCCGCCGCGGCGCTGGCAGCAGCTCGCCGAGGCGGCGATCGTCGCGGTGCTGTTCTCCATCCCGTTCATGCTCGGCCAGGTGGCGTCGACCCCGGAGCTCGCGCTCATCGTCGGCAACGTGCTCGCGTTCGCCGTCGCCCGTCGTCGGGGGATGCGTCTGACGCTCGAAGGCACCCGCGCCCTCACCCCGACGGCGGTCGAGTACCGGTTCAGCTCGAAGCGGTCGATCCCGTTCGCGGCCGGCCAGTACCTCGAGCTGTCGTTGCCGCACCGCGGAGCCGACGTCCGCGGCTCGAGGCGCGTCTTCAGCATCTCCTCGCCACCCGACGACGACCGCACGATCCGCGTGGCGATGCGTGTGCCCGAGCGGGCCAGCAGCTTCAAGCGGGCGTTGAGTGCGCTGCCGGTCGGCGCGAGCCTCTCGGCGACCGGCGTGTGGGGCGACTTCGTCCTGCCGAAGGACGCGAGCAAGCCGATCCTGCTCATCGCCGCCGGCATTGGGATCACCCCGTTCGCCAGTCAGCTGTCCCGCCTGCACCTCCGCGCCGATCAGCGTGACGTCGTCCTCGTCTACGTCGTGTCAGACGCGCAGGAGCTCGCCTACGCGGCCGAGCTCGAGACCTGGGGGACACCGGTGCTCGTCGTGGGACCGACGGACGACGTCCGGCTGCCGGACGGCTGGCGCGGCCTCGGACCCGGGCGCCTCGACCACGAGCGCCTCGCCGAGGCCGTCCCGGATCTGGCCGAGCGTGAGGTCTTCATCTCCGGGCCGCCCGCGATGATCGAGGCCCTGAAGCCCGCCCTGCGCGGGATCGGCGTCGGACACGTCCGCACCGACGCCTTCAGCGGGTACTGATCAGCAGGCTCGCGGACCCGACCCGCTCGGGCGTCGAGCGAGTGGCGGACGGGTTCCACAGGCGGCGCGAGCCTAGGATGGTCCACGTGATGCGGCGTTGGCTCCTCTGGTGCGGGTTCGGCCTCGTGCACCTCCTCGACGGGTGGCTGTGCCTCGTGGCGGAGGGTCTCCCGCTCGGCGACGTCGTCCTCGTGTACCGGCCGTGGGTGGAACAGGCGACGTCCGGCGGCCCGATCCCCGCCATCGACGAGCCCTGGGTCTATCCGATCCTCGCGATCGTCCCCATGCTGATCCCGCTGCTGCTCGGCAGCGCCGGGTACGGCGTCGGCTGGCTCCTGCTGGTGACCGCGATGAACGCCGGGGCGTTCGCGGTCCTCCTCGGCAACGGCCACTCGCGCCCACGATTGGTCGCGGCATGGTGGTGGCTCGCGTTCCTCCTCCTGCTCGGACCGATCGCGCTCGCCCGGATCGATTCCGTGACCGTCCCCATCGCGATCGTCGGGCTCCTCTGGGTCGCCGGCCGCCCGCGGGTCGCCGCCGTCCTCCTGACGCTCGCCGCCTGGATGAAGATCTGGCCGGCGGCCCTGATCGGCGCGATCGTCCTGGCGCACCGCCACCGCGGACAGGTGCTGATCGCGGCGGCGGCGACGTCGGTCGTGGTCCTCGGGGTCGGCCTCGTGCTCGGCGGCGCGAACGCGGTCAGCTTCGTGACGGAGCAGACCGGACGCGGTCTCCAGATCGAGTCGCCCATCGGCAACGCCTACCTGTGGCTCGCCGTCCTGGGGGTCCCGCAGAGCTTCGTCTACTACGACCGCGACATCCTGACCTTCCAGGTGACGGGCCCGGGCGTCGACACGGCGATCGCCGTCATGACGCCGCTCCTCGGTCTCGCCGTCGCCGGCGCGGTGCTCCTCGGGGTACTCGCAGTGCGGTCCGGGCGCCCACTCGTGCAGGTGCTCGCGCCGTTGTCGCTCCTCTTCGTCCTCACGCTCATCATCTTCAACAAGGTCGGGTCACCGCAGTTCGCGATGTGGTTGGCTGCACCGGTGATCCTCGGGATCGTCCTGCAGCGTCGGCGTTTCCTCGCGCCGGCCGTCCTCGCGGTGATGATCGCCGCGCTCACGCAGCTCGTCTACCCCTACTTGTACCTGTGGTTGCTCAACGTCGACCCGGTCCTCGTGACGGTGCTGACGGTCCGCAACCTCGCCTATCTGGTCCTCGCCGGCTGGGCCGTCCATGCGTTGTTCTCGCCGCGTCACCACGACGAGGACGTCTCCTCGGTCTCCATCCCCGTCCCCGCTCGAACCCACAAGGAGTGACCATGCTCGTCGCCTTCTCCGTCGCCCCCAGCGGCACCGGCAACTCGGACGGTTCCGTCCACGACGCGGTCGCCGCGGCTGTGCGGATCGTCCGCGAGTCCGGCTTGCCGAATCGGACCGACTCCATGTTCACGACCATCGAGGGGGAGTGGGACGAGGTGTTCGCGGTCATCAAGGACGCCACCGAGGCGGTCGGCGCCTACGGCAGCCGGGTCTCGCTCGTGCTGAAGGCCGACATCCGTCCCGGCTACACGGGTGAGCTGACCGCCAAGCTCGACCGGCTCGACGCCGCGCTCGAGAACGACGGCTGAGCCCATCGGGCAGCGGTCGTCCGGTTTCGTCCGTCGGGACTCGAATCGATTCGAGGATTCCCGTACACTCGATCCATGCCCACCATCCTGGACGGGTCGACGCAGCTGTCGCCGACCCGTGTTCGTCTTGCCATCCTCGCGCTCGCCGTCGGGGCCTTCGGCATCGGCACGACCGAGTTCGTGGCGATGGGTCTGCTGCCGAACATCGCGACCGACCTCCTGCCCGAGCTGGCCGCTCGCAGCCAGGAGCAGGCGAACGCGCAGGCCGCGTGGTTGATCACGGCGTACGCGCTCGGCGTCGTCGTCGGTGCGCCGACGATCGCCGCGCTCGTCGCGCGGTACCGGCGCAAGACCGTCCTGCTCTGGTTGGGCGTCGCGTTCACCGTCGGCACGCTCGCGTCGGCGGTCCTGCCGAGCTTCGGCCTCGTCCTGCTCGCCCGGTTCGTCGCGGCGCTGCCGCACGGCGCCTACTTCGGCATGGCCGCCCTCGTCGCCGCGAGTCTCATGGGGCCGGGGAAGCGTGGCAAGGGCGTCGCGCTCGTCATGACCGGGCTGACGATCGCGAACGTCGTGGGCGTGCCGTTCGCGACTTGGGTGGGCCAGGAGTTCGGGTGGCGCTCCGCCTACCTCATCGTCACCGGCATCTTCGCGCTCGCGACCGTGACCATCTGGTTCGCCGTGCCGGTGCAGGCGGGCAATCCGCAGCAGACGATGCGTCGCGAACTCCGCGTCTTCCGGCGCGGCCAGGTGTGGTTCGTGCTCGGGTTCGGGTCGATCGGGTTCGGCGGGCTCTTCGCCGTGTACAGCTATCTCGCGCCCCTCGTGACCGAGGTCGCGGGGGAGTCGGCGACACTCGTCCCATGGGCGCTCGCGACCATGGGGGTCGGCATGACGATCGGCAACCTGGTCGGTGGGCATCTCGCGGACCGTGGGGTGAGGCGGGCCCTGATCGTCTTCTTCGCGCTCATGACCGTGGTCCTGACGGCCCTGGCGCTCACCGCGACGTGGACTCCGACGATGTTCCTGTTCGTCTTCGCCGTCGGCTTCGCCTCGCAGGGCCTCGGCCCGGCCATCCAGACGAGGCTCATGGACGTCGCCGGCGACAGCCAGTCCCTCGCTGCAGCGCTCAACCACTCGGCGCTCAACATCGGCAACGCGCTCGGGGCCTTCCTCGGCGGTGTGGTCATCGCCGGTGGCCTCGGCTACCTCGCCCCGGTCTGGACCGGTGTGGTGCTGACCGTGATCGGCCTCGGGATCGTCGTCACGAGCTTCTCCGTGGAGCGTCGGCAGCTCAGGCGTGAGCTCCTCCGCGCGAATGATGTCGAGGAGCGCAGGATCGCGGACCGCAACCCGCCGACGGCGCCGATCCCTGTCTGACTCGCTCACGTCTCAGGTTTACATCTAGAATTTCAAGTTCATAAATTCTACGCTGGTGGAGTCGAACCGATGTCCGCAACGGTGCGGGCATCGCGAGATCCTCTCATCGACAGGATGGATTGAGCTCATGGTGGAGAGAAGCACTCGCGCGGCAGCCGGGAACGGCCGGATGGGTCGCGGCGTCGTCGTCGCGCTGCTGTGCATTGGAGGAGGACTACCGCTCGTCGCAGCGACGACCGCTCCGCAGGTTGCGAGCGTGCTGTGGACAATGTCCCTCGGGTGTTTCGTCGCGGCGGCGGCGTGTGTTGGACGCGTTCGAGGAGCACGAGGATGAAGGGGCAACGATCAAACCGAGCAGCAATGTTGGCTACGCTGGTCGTGATTGCTCTTTCTTCTCTCGGCCTCAATGCCGCACCCGCGGCAGCGGAAACGATCCCGGTGGCGGACGTTTCAGCTTTTCTCCACAGCGCAGCGGCGCAGACGCCGACCGTGGTCACTGACGAGGTCGAGCGCGTTTCTCTGACCTCGACGGCGCGAGAGCACATGGACATTCGGGGCCACGGGGCACCTGCGCTCGGCGAGGAGAGTGTTCTGGATCTTGTCGATGGAAACTCGGCGGTGAGGTTCCCGATGGAGGGGCAGGGAATCGCTCCCTTGTCGAGTTTCACCGTGTTGTTCGACTCCGAAGGCGCGTTTGTGCACACGGTTGAGCTCGAGTTCGTCGACGACCTGGCGGGCGGAGGGTCGCTGACAGCCTGGCAGGACGGAGAACTGACGTTCACTGACTCGATTACTGCCAGGGAGGCGGCGCAACTCGTCGGGGGAAGCGGGGATGTTGCGGGCAGCGGCGATTGGTGGGGCGAATTGAATTGGTGCCTCGGCCAGCAGGGAGTGGCTGCTTGGGCGCTCGCCTTGTTGTCGACCCTCTGCGCGGCTGCGTGCATTGTCACGTTCGGGATCGCGTGCGCCGCGTGTATCGCTGCAGCGATCGGCATTTCCGAAGGGGTGATCATCTCCTGCATTGCGTACGCGAACGCGCACGCTGAGACCCAGTGGAAACAGCATTCGCAATCCTCTGGCGCTGACACAGGTATGGCCGCTCACGTTGTGAGCGGCCATACCGAGCGGTTCGCGTCAGTCGACGATGATGCCGTCGAGGATCGCCCGCTTGCGCAGGGCGACCTTGGTACCGACGTCGATACCGGCGTTGCGGTACTTCTCGCGGATGCGCTTGAGGTAGCTCTTCGCGGTCTCGTCGGAGATGCCGAGGCTCTCGGCGACCATCTTCACGGGCTCACCGGCGGCGTACAGCGCCATGACACGACGCTCCTGCGCGCTGAGGCGGGGGCCGGTCCCGGAGGCTCCGCTCGCGAGGGCGAGGTCGAGCTCGGGGGAGATGTAGGACTCGCCGCGTGACGCCGCACGCAGGGCGTGCACGATGGTCTCGGCGTCTTCGCTCTTCGCGAGGTAGCCCAGGGCGCCCGCGGCCAGGGCTTCACGGACCACTGCCGGGTCGCTGTAGGTGCTCATGAGGACGGTCGTGACGCCCGTGGTCTTCAGCGTCGCGAGCTTCACGGCGACCGGGACGTTGTCCTTGAGGTCGACGTCGAGGAGCAGGACGTCGACGGGGAAGGCGGGGTGCGTCAGCAGCTCCGGCCAGGACGGGGTCACGACGACGAGTTCGATGTCGTCGGCGACGCTCCTGATCCATTCGGTGAGCGCGCCGAGCAGCATCCGGTGGTCATCGACGATGCCGACCCTGATGCGAGACTCCTGTGACGTCATTGACGTTCCCCTTTCCGCTGGCCCGCAGCAGGATTGTCGACGGTGCTGTCGATCTCGATCCTGATCCGGGATTTCTGGTACGTGTCCGTAGAGCTGCCCACTCGTCCGAGCGCTTCCCACACCGCGGGATCCACCTTGGCGCGTTGCACTCCGACCGCTTCGAGGACGATCGGGATGACGAGCGCACCTGATCGGCCCGGTCGTTCGGAGCGGTCGACCGGTCCGAGCGTCAGCACAGCTCTGGCACTCTGCGCATCTGCTTCCCCGAGGAGCAACCATACTGCAGAGAGCAGTCCATCCCGCTGATCCGTTGCGAGATACGTCGCGAGTCGCTCGGGGTCGCGGAGGGTCGCGCTGTCCGACAACACGGACGACTCCTGGAACGCATGCTCGAGCCAGGACTCCTTGCCCTCGGACATGAGGTGACGCCGGAGCTCGGTCGCAAGGCGGGAGGCGCGCGCCGCGAGCTCGGGGCTGAGCGGGAGGTCGACCGAGCCGTCGGCGACGCCGACGAACAGCTCCTCCGCTTCGAGGTCGAGGGTCACGAGTTCCTCCGAGTCGAAGAACCCGAGTGCGTCCCGGACGCTCGCGACGGTGGAGGCGACCATGACCCGGTCGAGTTCGAGGCGGACGATCCGGCGGTACTGGGAGACGATCGCGCAGGCGATGAGCGGTGGGACGACGGCGACCGCGGCGAAGAGCAGCTCCGCACCGAGGGTCGCGGTCTGGGTCCGCGTGACGGTGAGGATCGAGCCCACGAGCATCAGCCCGAGCACCACGGTCGCGGCGGCGACGTCGCGCACCGGGCGGAGGGTGACGACCGCGAGCAGGACGCCGCCGACCGCCGCGGCCGCCGTCGGATAGACGCCCACGGCGTCGCGACTCCAGACGCTCGCCAGGTCGAGCGCGGCGACCACCACCAGCTGGATCAGCAGCGCGACGAACAGCCGATCCGAGAGGTGGAACGCGGAGCGGCGGAGGAGGAGGAAGGTCGACACGATCGCCGCGGTGAGCAGCAGCCAGGCGACGACGCTGAGCAGTGGTCGCGGGTAGTGGTGGACCGAGCTGACGAAGCGGATCGCGGCGTAGACGACGAGGATGACGCCGGACACTGAGAGACCGATGCCCAGCTGTGTCGTTCCGAGTGACGAACGCTGCCGGTCGATGGCGCGACGATGACGGTAGCGCCGGGTCGGTCCGGTGGCCTGCTCGAGGGCGTCGACACTCATGCTTGCGGGACCTCCAGGATGACCGTCGTCCCGGCCCCGGGGGCGGAGAAGACGCGCGCCTGTCCGCCGACCTCCTGGATGCGCGCGACGACCGATTCCGCGACGCCGAGATGGCCGTCCGGCACTGCCGACGGGTCGAACCCGGTGCCGGTGTCGGTGATGAGGAGTCGGGCCGTCAGCTCGTCGATCGAGACCGTGACGTCGGCCGAATCCACGCCGGAGTGACGCCGGACGTTCTCCAGGCACTCCCCGAGAGCGAGGAGGAACGCCTCGCGCACGCGTGGGTCGAGGTTCGCCTGTCCACCGCCGTAGACGTTGACCGTGAGGCCGAGCCCGGCGAACCGGTCCGTCACGGCCTCGATCCCTTCGTCGAGGGTGAAGTCGACACCGCGCTGCAGGATGTACGAGCCGGAGGAGACGGGGGTCAGCTCCTCGCCGAGGCGGAGGCTGCGGAGCAGATGCGCATCGTTCCCGGCCTGCGAGCGGAGGGCGGCGCCATCGACGCCCCGTCCGGAGTGGGCGAGCATGGTGAGGGTCGCGAGTGCGGTGTCGTGCAGGAGGCGTGCGTCCTGTCGCCGTTGCGACTCGGCCTGACTCGCGAGCCGCTCAGCGTTGTAGGCGTTGCCGATAGTGTCGACCCGACGGATGAGTCGGGGGATGCTCGTGTCGAGCCACCCGCCGAAGGCGCCGATCGCGATCCACACGACCGCGGTCAGGCCGATGGTCGGGATCGTGAGCGCGGTGGGCCCGGTGACGACGACGATGGTGGCCGCCGTCACGACGAACGCGGTCAGGAGCAGCGGCCAGGTGCGACGGATCGGCACCAGTCGGGCCGCGACAGCACCCATCCCGAGGGAGGTGATCGCGGCGATCGCGCTCGCGGAGCCGACCTGGCCGGTGTTCCCGTCGGACAGACCGATGACGACGACGACGCCGACACCGACGAGGAACACCAGCAGGACCCACCGCTGACCGTCGTACTGCTCGGCGGCCACGTGGGTGAGGGCGAGGACGGCGACGAGGACGAGGAGGACGGCGTACCGGCCGCCCGAGACGACGCCCGGGACGCTGAGGATCATCGCGGCCGTGACGCAGCCCGCGAGCCCGAAGAGGCGCGTCGTACGCAGCAGCAGCCGTCGCTGGGTCCTCGCCACCCGATCCATGCTCACGCTCCTCTGAGGAGTCACCTTATCGGGTGACACGGGCGCGACGGAACGGTTGTCGGTCAGACGGAGCGCGGCTGTCAGACGGCGAGGAGCCGGCTGAGATGCGGTGCGACCAGCGCGGTCTCGATGAGGAAGCCGTCGTGTCCGAAATCGGACCGGAGGACCGACGGTCGGGTGCCGTCGAGGTTGCCGGCGAGGTGGAGGGCGATCTCCTCCTGCCCACTGACCGGGAAGAGCCGGTCGCTGTCGATCCCGAGCACGAGCGACGGACCGGCGTAGGCCCGCAGCGCCGCGCCGACGCCGCCGCGATCGCGTCCGACGTCGTGGGAGTTCATCGCCTCGACGAGGGTCACATAGCTCCCGGCGTCGAAGCGTCGGGTGAACTTGTTGCCGTGGAAGTCGAGGTACGACTCGACGGCGAAGCGTCCACCATGCCCGAGCGGGCTCACGCTCGACTGCCAGCTGCGTTCGAAGCGGGCGTTCAACTCACCCGGGCTGCGGTAGTTGAGCAGGGCCATCCGTCGGGCGAGGGCGAGGCCGCGGTGGGGGCCCTCACCGTCCGGGGCGTCGTAGTAGTCGCCTCCCTGGAAGTGCGGGTCCGTGCGGACCGCTTCGAGCTGCACGAAGTTCAGGGAGATCTGGTCCGCCGTCGTGACCGGGGGCGCGGCGATCACGGCCAGTCGGTCGACGAGCTCGGGGTGGGTGGCGGCCCATTCGAGTGCGTGCATGCCGCCCATCGATCCGCCGATCACCGCGGCCCAGCGGTCGAGTCCGAGGTGTCCGAGCAGCCGGTGCTGGGCCTCGACCTGGTCGCGGATCGAGGTGTACGGGAACCGTGAACCCCACTCGACGCCGTCGGGCGCGAAGGAGGAGGGGCCGGTGCTGCCCTGGCAGCCGCCGATCATGTTCGGCGCGACGACGAACCAGCGGTCCGTGTCGACGGCGAGTCCCGGACCGACGATGCCGGCCCACCACCCGGCGGTCGCATGTCCGTTGCCGGCGCCGCCGAGGACGTGGCTGTCTCCCGTGAGCGCGTGGAGGACGAGGACCGCGTTGCCGCCGTCGTCGTCGAGGGTGCCCCAGGTCTCGTAGGCGAGTCTGGCGTGCGGGATGCTCCCGCCGTGCTCGAAGTCGAGGCGGCCGAGCGGGGCGAAGAGTCGGTCGCCCGGCCGATCGCCGTCGCGCCAGGCGCCGCTCGAGGGCGGGTTCGCGAGCAGGGCGCCGACCTCGGCTTCGGTCACGAAGCGGGAGGGCACGCTGTCTTCCGGGGTCTGCCAGTCCATAGGTCTCCATTGTGGCGTGCCCGCGGGCGTCGACCGGCCGTGTTACGTCACCCGATCCGCCGAGGTCGGCGCGGTGCGCTGACGCGAGTGTGCTCCCGTCGGCCTCAGCGCGCCGGAACGGGCTCGAGTGACGGGGAACGGGCTCGGGTGGCGGGGAACCGGCCCGACTGCGCAACGAACGACGCGAGCGCGGGTCTCTGGAGACCCGCGCTCGCGGCTGTGGGGTGCGCTCGCGTCAGTGCACCGCGCTGGCGCAACCCGGGAGGGAAACGCCTCGGGACGGGCTCAGACCCGGGCGGCCTCGACGACCTGCTTCGCGGCGGTCAGACCGGCCTGGAGGTCGGCCGTGATGTCGTCGATGTTCTCGAGTCCCACCGAGAGCCGCACGAGCCCGGGCGTGACGCCGGCCGTGAGCTGCTGCTCCGGAGTGAGCTGCGAGTGCGTCGTCGACGCCGGGTGGATGACGAGCGAACGGACGTCGCCGATGTTCGCGAGGTGTGAGAACAACTGCAGGGAGTTCACGAAGGCGCGGCCGGCGTCGACCCCGCCCTTGAGCTCGAACGACAGGACCGCTCCGACGCCCTTCGGCGCGTACTGGTTGGCAGCCGCGTACCAGGGGCTGGACGGCAGCCCCGAGTAGTTGACGCTGGCGATGTCGGGGTGGGCGTCGAGCCACTCGGCGACCTGCTGGGCGTTCTGCACGTGGCGCTCGATGCGGAGGCTGAGCGTCTCGATGCCCTGGATGAGCTGCCAGGCGCTCGCCGGGGCGATGGCCGCACCCAGGTCGCGCAGGAGCTGCACGCGCGCCTTGATGATGTAGGCGAGCGAATCGCCCACGGCGTCGGTGTAGACCGCCCCGTGGTACGAGGGGTCCGGCGTGGTGAGGCCCGGGAACTTGTCCGCGTGCCCGGTCCAGGAGAAGGTTCCGCCGTCGACGATGACCCCGCCGATGACCGTGCCGTGACCGCCGAGGAACTTCGTCGCCGAGTGGACGATGATGTCCGCTCCGTGCTCGAAGGGTCGGATGAGGTACGGCGTGGCGATCGTGTTGTCGACGATCAGCGGGACGCCGGCCTCGTGCGCGACGTCGGCGACGAGGCGGATGTCGAGGATGTTGATCTTGGGGTTGCCGATGGTCTCCGCGAAGAACAGCTTCGTGTTCGGGCGCACCGCACGCCGCCACTCCTCGGCGTCGTCCTGGTTCTCCACGAAGGTGGTCTCGATGCCGAGCTTCGCGAGCGTGTACTTGAAGAGGTTGTACGTGCCGCCGTAGATCGACGACGACGACACGATGTGGTCGCCCGCCTGCGCGATGTTGAGGACCGCCGAGGCCTCCGCCGCCTGCCCGGAGGCGAGGAGGAGGGCGCCGCTGCCGCCCTCGAGCGCGCTGAGGCGCTCCTCGACGACAGCCTGCGTCGGGTTCTGGATGCGCGTGTAGATGTTGCCGAACTCCGCGAGGGCGAAGAGGTTCTTGGCGTGGTCGGCGTTGTCGAACACGTAGCTCGTGGTCTGGTAGATCGGCGTGGCCCGAGCCTTCGTGACCGGGTCGGGCGCTGCTCCGGAGTGGATCTGCTTCGTCTCGAACTTCCAGTCGTTCGTGGCATCGCTCATGGTGGATGGTCCCCTCTGCTCGGGTGGTCGGTGCTGCTCGGGTGATGGGTGCCGCCGGTGAGGCCGCTCGGTCCGACAGCGATGTCGCCGGGCGTGGCTCCGGGTGGTGCTCCGTCGTGACCCCGAGGCTACCGGCCCCGCCTGCACGCGCCAACCGCGCGGACACACGGCGTAACGGCTCGGCCCGGTGGCTACCCTGGAGGCATGACGACGAGACGTGTGGTGGTGACCGGTGCGAGTTCAGGGATCGGGGAGGCGACGGCGAGGCGTTTCGCGGCCGACGGTTGGGAGGTCGTGGCGGTGGCCCGCCGTGCGGAGCGGCTGGAGGCGCTCGTCGCGGACATCGGCGGCACCGCGGTCGTCGCCGACCTGACCGTGCAGGCGGACGTCGACGCGCTCGCCGCCCGGGTGGAGGAGCTCGGCGGCGCCCAGGCGCTCGTCAACAACGCGGGCGGTGCCTTCGGCCTCGCATCCGTCGAGGACGGCGACGCGGAGGACTGGCGGCGCATGTTCGACATCAACGTCCTCGGCACGAAGCGCGTGGTCCAGGCGCTCCTGCCGATCCTCCGTCGGAGCATCCCGGAGGGTGGTGCCGCCACCATCGTCGGTGTCACCTCGATCGCGGGCCACGTCGCCTACGTGGGTGGCGGCGGGTACAACGCGGCGAAGTTCGCGGAGCGCGCGCTCTTCGAGGTGCTGCGGCTCGAGCTCAACGGCGAACCGATCCGGGTGATCGAGGTGGCGCCGGGCATGGTGCACACGGAGGAGTTCTCGCTCGTGCGCTTCGGTGGCGACCAGGACCGCGCCGACGCCGTCTACGAGGACGTGCCGGATCCGCTCTCGGCCGACGACGTCGCCGAGGCCATCGTCCACGCGACCTCGCTGCCGCCGCACGTCAACCTCGACCTCATCACGATCAAGCCGGTCGCCCAGGCCGCCCCGTACCGCCTGGCGAAGGGGCCGTTGCGCGTCGCGGAGTAACCCTTCGACAGGCTCAGGGACCGGTCGGGAGGTCAGTGAGCGGTCGGGCGCTCAGCAGCGGGATCGATGCGTGGCTCGGGTCCCGTGTCGACTGGGGCCGCATCCGCGAAGGCGAGTTTCGGGACGAAGCAGAGCAGGACGGCGGCGACGAGCGCGCCCGCCCCGCAGATCGCCCAGACCGTGAGATAGCCGGACAGGCTCGACGCTCCGGCCGTGACGGCCTGCGCGGCGCCGGCGAACAGGACCACGCCGAAGACGGCCGAGGCGAAGGAGCCACCGATCGTCTTCGTCGTGTTGGTCAGCGCCGACGCGACACCCGTCTGCCCGCGAGGTGCGGCGGCCGCGGCCGCGGCCGGCATGGCGCCGACGAGGGCACCGGAGCCGAGACCCGCGATCGCCATGTTCAGGAAGACCTGCCACGTCTCGAGGTGGAACGGGAGGAACAGCAGGTACCCGACCGCGACGAGTGAGGCGGCGATGATCAGCGCGATCCGAGGCGTCGCCCAGCGCGACACGAGTGGGAACAGGAGCGCACCGACGATCATCGAGATCAGGTAGGCGCCGATGAGCGTGGAGATGTCACCGGCGTCGAGCCCGAGGCCGTATCCGTTCTCCCGCGGTGTCCCCGCATAGGTGCTGAGCGGCGCCTGGGCGCCGAGCAGGCTGATCCCGATGAGCCCCGCGGTCAGTTGCACCGGCCACATGTTGGGTTGCCGCAGCACCCGGAGGTCGATCGCCGGGTCGGGTTGCCGCAGTTCATGTCGCCCGAACGGCAGGAACGCGAGCACGCCGATCGCGATGAGCCCCCACACCCACCACGTCTGCGGACCGTTGAGTCGCAGGAAGGTGAGCCCCGAGGTGATGAGGAGGAGCGCGAGGCTGAGGAGCACGAAGCCCGCGAAATCCAGGGTCCTGCCCGGCAGGGGTTCGGACTCGGGGACGCCGAAGAGGATGGCGAAGAAGACGAGGGTCACCGCGACGGCCGGCAGCATCATCGTGAGTGGGATGTCGCCGCCGAGGGCGGTGAGGATGCGTCCACTCGACAGCGCACCGATGATGGCCCCGGCCTCGAGCGCCACGACGAGGAGGCCGGCGGCCCGCCGGGTCTGCGAGGCCCCGGTGCCGGAGCGGCGGCCCCGCTCGAAGATGAGTGCGATCTCGAGCGGCAGCCAGACGACGTAGAAGCCCTGCAGCGCCCAGGCCGCGAGGAACGACCAGAAGTCCCCGGCGACGACGAGCCACCAGCTGGCACCGGCCGTCAACACGGTGGAGACGAGGAGGACCCGCTTGTGTCCGAACATGTCGCCGAGCTTCGCGAGGATGGGGACGACGAGTGCCGACAACAGCAGCTGCGCGGCCTCGAACCAGTTGAAGTCCGCGTCGTGGATGCCCAGGTGCTCGACGAGGTCGGGGATGAGTGGGACGTAGTAGCCCTGCAGGACACCGCTCGTGATCTCGACGAGGAACAACCAGCCGATGAGTCCTGCGGTGATACCAGCTGCCGACCCACGGATCGACGTCCGCCATCCGGTCGCCGAGGCTCCGCCGGTCGTCGTGCTGTCTCGCGCCATGTGGGGATGGTACAGGCGGCCCGGCCGGCAGGATAGCGTTGGGGGATGTCGACCGAGAACCCCAGCGCAGCGTCCCCGGAGCGAGAGGTCCTCGACTGGCCCACGTTCGGTGACGCGGCCCGCGAACTGTCCAGTGCGATCGTCGCGAGCGGGTTCCGGCCCGACTCCGTCGTCGCGATCGCGCGCGGGGGGCTCCTGCTCGCCGGTGCCATCGCCTACGCCCTCGACGTGAAGGCGTGCGGCGCGCTGAACGTCGAGTTCTACACCGGGGTCGACGCGCGTCTCCCCGAGCCCGTCGTGCTCCCGCCGCTGCTCGACGTGGCCGGGTTGCCGGGGAGCCGGGTGCTGCTCGTCGACGACGTGTCCGACTCGGGTCGCACGCTCGCGATGGTGCTGGAACTCATGCAGGCGAGCGGCGCGGAGGTCCGCACGGTGACGCTGTACGAGAAGCCGCAGACGGTGCTCCGTCCCGACTACGTGTGGAAGCGCGTCGACCGCTGGATCTCCTTCCCCTGGTCGACGCTGCCGACGATCACGGCCTGATCGTCCCCGCCTGATCCGGGGTGCCGGGTAGGGTCTCAGGGTGAGTGTTTTCCTCCTCGGCGGTCCGGCCGCCCCAGAGACCGAGTCGACCGTCTACGCAGCGTTCATCGCCGAGGCGGCCGCGCTCGCGGTCGTCGCCGGTCGGTTGGCCCCGCGCATCGCGATCGTCGTCGTGCACGACGGCGATGGACTCGAGCAGTCCGCCGCCCTGGAACGTGCCGTCGCACGCTCCGGTGAGATCGAGGCGATCCGCGTGGTCGTCCGCGAGGGCGGTGTGGTCGCGCAGGCTCAGCTGGCCGAGGTCGACGGGATCGTCGTCGGCGGCGGGCTGCCCTCGGCCTACGCGGAGGCGGTCGCGCCGGTCGCCACCGACATCCGACGCCTCGTCGCGTCCGGTCTGCCCTACCTCGGCATCTCGGCCGGCGCGATGATCGCCGCCGAGCACGCGATCATCGGCGGATGGCGTGTCGGCGAGGTCCCCGTGAGCCCCGAGGCGGCGTCCGAGGAACTCGACGAGGTCACGATCGGCGACGGTCTCGGGCTCGTCGACATCGCCGTCGAGGCGCACGCCGCACAGTGGGGCACCCTCGGGCGGCTCGTCGCCGCGACGGAGGCCGGGGTCGTCGACGGCGGTGTCGCGATCGACGAGAACACGGCGCTCGTGGTCGGGCAGGGGGCGCTCTCCGTCCTCGGTGGCGGCAGCGTCTGGCAGGTTTTCACCGCCGAGCACGGGGTCGTCGTCCGCACGATCGGTGCCGAGCAGCCGCAGCAGCAGTAGGCCATGACGAACGGGATCCTCGGCGGTAGCCCGGCACAGCTCGCCGCGGCGGGGTCGATGGACGAGGGCTGGGCCGACGCACTCGCGCCTGTGGCCGATCGTCTTGCGACGATCGACCACTGGCTCGCGGCGCAAGCGGCGGACGGTGCCCGATGGTTACCGGCCCCCGAGCTCGTCCTGCGGGCCTTCCGCACGCCGTTCAGCGCGGTCCGGGTCCTCATCGTCGGGCAGGACCCGTACCCGACTCCGGGTCATCCGATCGGCCTGTCGTTCGCCGCGGACCGGGACGTGCGCCCGCTGCCACGCAGCCTCGCGAACATCCACCGGGAACTCCGCGACGACCTCGGTGTCCCGACGCCGGAACACGGCGACCTCAGTCCGTGGACCCGACAGGGCGTGCTGCTCCTCAACCGCGTCCTCACGGTCGAGGCGGGTTCCGCCGGTTCCCACCGCCGACACGGCTGGGAGGCGGTCACGGAACAGGCGATCCGGGCGCTCGCCGCACGCCCCGCACCGCTCGTGTCCATCCTCTGGGGCAAGGACGCCGAACGACTGGCCCCGCTGCTCGAATCATCGAGCGACCCCGACCGTCACGTCATCGTCTCGGCGCACCCGAGTCCGCTCTCCGCCTCACGCGGGTTCTTCGGCTCGAAGCCGTTCAGCCGCACCAACGACTTCCTCGTCTCCCGCGGCGTGGACCCGATCGACTGGTCGCTCGACTGACGACCGGGTCGTGGGGTCGACCGCAAGGGCTGTCCGCCGACCCACCCCCTGGTTAGGCTTGGGGGATGTTGGAAGAGGAGTACGAGCCGAGGCGACGGCTGCCGCCGCACCTGCGCAAGCCGCCGACCCCCGAGACCCCCTTCGCATTCACGATGCGCGACGCCACTGCGGCCGACCTGCCCGACGTCCGGGCGATCTACAACCACTACGTCGCCAACAGCATGGTCACCTTCGACGAGGACGCGATGACCCTCGCCGAGTGGCGCTCCAAGTTCGCCTACCTGCAGCGGCTGCAGCTCCCGTTCATCGTCGCCGTCAACCCGACCGGACAGATCCTCGGGTACGCGCTGTGTGCGCCGTGGAAGCAGAAGCGCGCCTACCGCTTCACGGTGGAGAGCTCGATCTACCTCGGAGCCGCAGCGACCGGCAAGGGCCTCGGCACCGATCTGCTCGGTGAGCTCATCGAGCGCTCGAAGGCCGCCGGGCTCAAGGAGATGCTGGCCGTCATCGCCGACAAGGGCGCCGAGTCGTCGATCGCCCTGCACGAGAAGTTCGGGTTCACCGAGGTGGGCCGCATGGGCCGTGTCGGGTTCAAGTTCGACCGCTGGATCGGCACGGTCCTCCTCCAGAAGTCCCTGAAGCGCTGAACCGGTCGACGCCTTTCGACAGGCCCAGGGACCGGAACCGCCCGGGAACGGGGACCGGAACGGGCAGGGAACGGACGGGCTGTGGCCACCGCCGCGCCTAGGCTGGTCGCATGGCGGAACTCCACGAGCTGACGGCGCTCGAGCAGTGGCAGGCGTTACAGCGGGACGAGGTCTCACCGACGGAGCTCGCCCGGCACTACCTCGACCGCATCGAGCGGCTCGACGACGCGATCGGCGCCTTCCCCTCGGTCGCCGCCGGATCGCTCGCCGAACGCGTGGAGGCGGTCGAGGCACTTCCTCGGACCGCACCGCTCTGGGGACTCCCGATCGGCGACAAGGACCTCGTGTCCCGTGCCGGTCAGCCCGTCCGCTTCGGGTCGCGGCTCACAGCGGATCTCGTGGCGACGACCGACGACGAGCTCGTCGGCGTCCTCGACCGGGCCGGTGCGGTGAGCCTCGGGAAGACCGCGACCCCGGAGTTCGGGCTCTACGGCTACACGGAGCCGCTCGACGGGACACCGACCCGGAACCCGTGGGCCCTCGACCGTGGGGCGGCCGGGTCGAGTGGCGGGGCCGCAGCCGCCGTCGCCGCGCGGCTCCTCCCGTTCGCCCCCGGCTCCGACGGCGGCGGCTCCGTCCGCATCCCGGCGGCCGCCTGCGGGCTCGTCGGCCTGAAGCCCACGCGGGGGCTCGTCCCCGCGGGCTCCGGTGTCGACCGACTCGCCGGCCTCGTCGTCCCCGGGCCGATCGCCCGGACCGTCGCCGACGCGGCGCTCCTGCTCGACGCGATGATCGAGCGCGTGCACGGACGCATCGACCACCACTTCACGCTGCGCGCACCCGACGCCGACGACGGACCGCTGCTCGGGCACGCCGTGCGCGGCGAGGGCCGGTTCCAGCTGGCGGTCCTCGCCGGCTCACCCTGGGACAGCGCCTTCGAGCTGGCGGTCGACCCTGAGGCCCTCGCGGCCGTCGACGTCGCCACCCGGGCGTTCGCCGCGATGGGGCACGGCCTGGAGGAGCTCACCCTCCGCGACGCCGAACGGTACCCGGCCGACTTCACGACGATCTGGCAGGCCTCGGCGGCCGGTGTCCCGGCGTCCTCGGAGGCGGAGCTGACGCTCCTCGAACCCATCACGAGGTCCCTCGTCGAGCGCGGTCGGGCGCTGCCGGCGACCCGGCTGATGGAGACGCTCGCCAGTCTCCACCGGTTCGAACGCAGCGTGCTCGCGCAGTTCGCGCCGTTCGACGCGATCATCACGCCGGCCCTCGCCCAGACGCCACGTCCCATCGGATGGTACGACCAGGACTCGCCCGAGCTGAACTTCGAGCAGCAGGTGCGCTACGCGCCGCACACCTCCTTCGTGAACGCGACCGGCTTGCCGGCCATCACGCTCCCGGTGCACGAGACGTCCGAGGGACTGCCGATGGGCGTTCAGCTGATCGGGCGTCCCGGCGGTGAGGCGACCCTGCTCGCCCTCGGTGCGCAACTGGAGCGGCGCCTGCGCTGGCAGGACCGCGTCCCGCCGATCGCCCACTGACCCGACGCCCGCTGACCGATCGACGTGGACCCCGCGTCGCAGCGCTCCGTATGACGTGATGTGACACCGCGGCCGGACCTCGCCCCTCCCGCTGCGCCTAGGGTGCTCAGACGGCCCGGTCCGGACGGACCGATCGCCGCCGCACCGGAGGAGTCGATCATCAACGCACCGTCCAGCCCGACGCAGTCCCACCCCAAGCAGCTCATCCTCAACCTGTTCGAGATGAACTGCGTGAGCCACATCACCCACGGCCTCTGGCGCCTGCCGGACAACCGACGCGACCAGTACACCGACATCCGGTACTGGACGACGCTCGCTCGGACGGCGGAGGCGGGCGGGTTCGACGCGATCTTCATCGCCGACGTGGTCGGCGCCTACGACGTGTTCCGTGGCGGCCCGGCCGACGCCCTGCGCGAGGGCCTGCAGATCCCGAACAACGACCCCCTGCTCGTCGTCCCCGCGATGGCCGCCGTGACCGAGCACCTCGGCTTCGGCATCACCTTCTCGACGAGCTACGAGCCACCGTTCGCCTTCGCCCGTCGCATGAGCACCCTCGACCACCTGACGAACGGCCGCGTCGCGTGGAACATCGTCACCTCGTACCTGCCCAACGCCGCACGCAACTTCGGCCTCGCCGAGGAGATCCCGCACGACGAGCGGTTCGCGATCGCCGAGGAGTACCTGGACGTCCTCTACAAGCTCTGGGAGGGGTCCTGGGACGACGACGCCGTCATCCGTGACCGGGAGGCCGGCGTCTACTCGGACCCCGACAAGGTGCGGTACATCGACCACGTCGGGCGCTACTTCCAGGTCGCCGGACCGCACCTGTCCGAGCCCAGCGCGCAGCGGACACCGCTGCTCTACACCGCGACCGCCTCGCCGGCCGGCATCGCGTTCGCCGGACGGCACGCCGAGGCGGTGTTCACGGGCGTACGGGGTCCCGGCGGTGCAGGACCGCTCTTGGAACGGTTCCGTGCGGCGGCGGCCGACAACGGACGCGACGGGGCCGCGCTCAAGATCGTCGTCCAGGCCGCCGTCATCGTCGCGCCGACGCAGGAGGAGGCCGAGGCGAAGGCCGCGCAGTACCGGGAGCACGCGAGCATCGTCGGCCGGTTCGTCCACGCCGGGCTGCCGTTCGACCCGGAGGCGCACCCGGAGGACCGGACGGTCGCCGAGGCGCTCGCCGCAGAGGGGGTCCCGGCCGACGCGCTCCCGCCCCAGGTGACGGCCGGCACCGTCGGCGAGTTCATCAGCCGGGTCGGCAGCGACCTCGAGCGGGACTTCTTCGCCGTCGGCACCCCCGAGGTCGTGGCCGACGAGATCGAGCGATGGTTGGACGAGATCGGTATCGACGGCATCAACCTGCGGCAGTACCACAGCCTCGACACGCTCACCGATTTCGTCGAACTCGTCGTGCCGGAGCTGCGTCGCCGAGGGCGGCTGCGCGACGCGTATCGACCGGGGGAGACGCTCCGCGAGCGCCTGACCGGCGGGGCGGCCCGGCTCCCCGACGACCACCCGGCCGCACGATACCGCGGAGGACGGAACCTCGGCGACCAGCACGACGGGACGGTCGACGGTCACACGGCGTCATCGAGGGAACCCGTGGGAAACCTGTCGTAACAGAGCAGCGGGGTGGCCCGGTGCGCCGTCCAGGATGGGCAACCACACCGGCACAGCACCGGACCACCCCGACCCACAGGAGTACCCGTCATGACCCGAACCACCAGACGGCGAGCACGACTCGCCGCCGCAGCCCTCGTCGCCGTGAGCATCGCGCTGACCGGCTGCTCGGCGGCGTCGGCCTCGTCCGACGCGGACGGTGGCAGCCTCACCTACCTCGATGCGGAGATCCCCACCTCGGCGCAGGTGCAGGAGGCGGGCACGTGGCAGACCCGTGCGCTGCAGCAGAACATCACCGACCGCCTGCTCTACCCGAACGCGGAGACGGGCGAACTCGAACCGTGGATCGCCGACTCCTGGACCGTCAGCCCCGACGGTCTCACGTACACCTTCGTGATCCGTGACGGCGTCACCTACAGCGACGGCACCGCCGTCGACGCCGCGAGCGTCGCGAAGAACCTGAACTGGCAGTCGACCGGCGACGAGGCGAAGGGGACGACCCCGAACGCACAGTTCCCGTCCGGTCTCGTGGCGACGCCGGACGACGCGACCAGCACCGTCACCGTCGTCCTCGCCGCACCCTACGCGCCCTTCCTCAACGTGCTCACCGGGTGGGGATCCGGGCTCGTCGCCGACGCCACGATCGACGCGAGCAAGGAGGAGCAGTCGAAGTTCGTGAACCTCATCGGCTCCGGTCCCTTCGTCGTCGCCTCCGAGACCTACGGCAAGGAGATCGTGCTCAACCGTCGTGAGGGGTACGCCTGGGCCCCGCCGTCCTCCCCGAACCAGGGCGAGGCGCACCTCGCCTCGGTCACGGTCATCCCCGTGCAGGAGGACAGCGTCCGGCTCGGCACCCTGAAGTCGGGCGAGGCGGACGTCATCCGCTACGTCCAGCCGAGCGAGGAGCAGGGGCTCGTCGACGCCGGCTACGACGTCGTGTCCAAGACGGGTGTCGGTCTCAGCAACCAGTGGTTCCTCCGCAGTCAGGCGCCGTTCCTCGACGACGTCGACGTCCGCAAGGCGCTGCTGCACGCGATCGACCGTGAGCAGATCATCGAGACGCAGTACACCGACAGCTGGACGCCCGCGACGTCGGTCCTGTCGCCTGGCACCTTCGGCTACGTCGACGAATCGGCGAAGTTCGCCTACGACCCGGATGCGGCGAACCGCCTCCTCGACGGCGCCGGCTGGACCGAGCGCGACGCGGACGGCTACCGCACGAAGGGCGGCGAGCGGCTCACGGTGAAGACCTACATCGACGTCTACGACAACACGGCGAAGAGCCTCTTCCAGCAGATCCAGAACCAGTTCAAGGACGTCGGTATCGAGCTGTCACTCAACGAGCTCGACTACTCCACCTACTGGGCGACCGCGTTCGCGGACCCGGAGGTCGGAGCGCTCCGAGTCGGTTGGCCGCACCCTGACCCCTCGAAGGGCCTCAGCGAGTACTACAGCAAGGACGGGTCCGACCTCCTCGGTCTCGCCGGCTCCGACACGACCCTGCAGTCGCTGCTCGACGCGCAGAACGCCGCGACCGACGACGACACCCGTGCGGCGATCCTCGGACAGATCCAGGACCACCTGATCGACCAGGCCTATGTCGTCCCGATCCTCAACGACAGCCAGGTGTTCGTCACCCAGCAGCGGGTGAAGGGCTTCTCCCTCACCGACGGCGCCCTGCCGGAGTTCTACAACACCTCGATCGAGGACTGAGCGAGCGGGAGGGCCGTCGACCGGACGGCCCTCCCGTCTCCGGTCCCGTCCCTTTCCGAGAGGAGGCCCCACATGTCCAACCAGCATCCGAACGCCAGCGCGGCGGACACGCGACACCGGCAGTACCGCGAGTACGTGATCAGGCGCGTCGCCCAGGCGCTCCTCGTGATCGCCCTCGTCTACACGCTCGTCTTCTTCACCCTCTTCGTCCTGCCCGGCGACCCCATCGAGAACAAGCTGACGAGCCCGCTCAACCCACTGCCCCCGTCCGCCGGCGAAGCACTGCGGGCCTACTACCACTTCGACCTGTCGCCGATCGAACAGTTCGCGCTGACGGTGAGCCGACTCTTCCAGGGAGACCTGGGGTACTCGCTGGTCAGCGGTCGTGCCGTCTCGGACCTCGTCGCGCAGGGCTTCTCGGACACCATTGTGCTCGCAGGCGTGGCGTTCATCATGACGATCGTGCTGTCGCTCGCCATCGCACTCACCGCCGTGTACGCCCCCGTCAGGGCGATCAGGAGCATCGCGGCCTCAGCGCCCATCGCCTCCATCTCCGCGCCGAGCTTCCTCATCGGCTTCGTGCTCCTCGCGATCTTCTCCTTCCAGCTCGGCTGGGTGTCGTCGGTGCGCGATCAGGGCTTCGTGTCCTACGTGCTCCCGGCACTGACCCTGGCGCTCGCCGTCAACGGTCCGTTGACGCAGGTGTTGATCCAGGGACTCCGGAAGGCTGCGGACGAACCCTTCGTCACCGTGCTCCGCGCGAAGGGGACGAGCGAGGTGCGGATCGCCCTCGGCCACGTCCTGAAGAACGGTGCGATCCCGTCGATCACGATGCTCGCCCTCGTCGTCGGAGAGCTGCTGGCCGGTGTCGTCGTCGTCGAGGCCGTGTTCACCCGCACCGGCCTCGGATTCATCACCTTCGAGAGCGTGCGCGATCAGGACACCCCGGTGATCCTGGCCGTCGTCATCCTCATCTCCTCCATCTACGTCGGCATCAATCTCGTGACCGACCTCGTCTACCCCGTCCTCGACCCGCGCATCGTCCGCCCGGGGCATGGGCGGTCCCGACGCTCCCGCCTCGCCAGGCCGACGGTCGCGACAGCGGCGGCGACGGGGACGGCGGTGCCCGACGGTATCCCGACGAAAGCGAGCGTGGACGCATGAGCCTCCGACTCCGACCGGACCGCGACGTCACCGCGGCCGACGACGGACCGGACGCGTTCCGTCGACTCCTCGGCCGCCTCGGGGTCGCTGACGTCCTGGCGATCATCGTGGTCGGTCTCGTCCTCGTGTCCGTGGTCGCACCCGGCCTCCTCACGCCGTACGACCCGCTCGAGCCCGATGACGCCAACGCGCTCGCCGCTCCATCGGTCGCGCACTGGTTCGGAACCGACTCCCTCGGTCGCGACCTGCTGTCACGGGTGATCCACGGCACCGGTCGGACCCTGCTCGGCTCGGCGGTCGCCGTCCTCATCGGTCTCGGCGCCGGCACGGTCCTCGGGCTCGTCGCCGCGTCGTTCGGCGGTCTCGTCGACGCCGTCATCAGCCGGATCGTCGACGTGCTGCTCTCGATCCCCGGGCTGCTCCTCGCGATGGTCGTCGTCGTGGCGCTCGGCTTCGGCACCCTGAACGCGGCCGTCGCCGTGGGGATCTCCTCGATCGCGGCGTTCACCAGGATCATGCGCTCCGAGGTGTTGACGGTGAAGGACCTGCCGTTCGTCGAGGCGAGTCACCATCTCGGCGGTTCGCGGGCGTACGTCCTCGCCAAGCACGTCTTCCCGAACTCGTACTCCGCGGTGCTGTCGCTCACGGCCCTCCAGTTCGGACTCGCGATCATCTGGATCTCCTCGCTCAGCTTCCTCGGGTACGGAGCTCCGCCGCCCGACCCGGAGTGGGGTCTGCTCGTCTCCGAGGGTCGTCAGTACGTCGTGTCCTCGCCGTGGCTCGTCGTCGTCCCGGGCCTCGTGATCGCCGTCACCGTGCTCGCCATCAGCCGTCTCAGCCAACTCACCCGCGAGAGGACCACCGCATGAACCAGGCAGCCCTGCAGCACAGCGCACTCCACGTCGTCGACGCGGCTCCGGTGCCGTTGCTCGTCGACGGACTCGCCGTCGGGTACCGGACGCGCGGCTCGAGGGGGCCGACCGACACGGTGCGCGACGTGTCGTTCCAGGTGGGACGCGGCGAGACGGTGTCGCTCGTGGGTCAGTCCGGTTCGGGGAAGAGCACGATCGCCCGGGCGGTCGCGGGGCTCCTCCCCGGCAACGGCTCGGTCACCGCCGGTCGGGTCACGGTCGCCGGACACGAGGTCGCCGACTTCTCCCGGAAGCAGTGGCGCCCCCTGCGCGGCTCGACGCTCGGTTTCATCCCGCAGGATCCGCTGAGTTCACTCGACCCGCTGCAGCGGATCGGCGTGCAGATCGCCCAGGCGGTCCAGGTGGCGGGCGACACCCCGCGCTCGGAGGTCCCCGCGCGCGTGATCGAGTTGCTCGAGCACGTGGGCATCCGTCAGGCCTCGGCCCGCGTGCGGTCTTACCCGCACGAGCTCTCGGGCGGGCAGTTGCAGCGGGTGCTCATCGCGATCGCCATCGCGGCGAGGCCCAAGCTGCTCATCGCCGACGAGCCGACGTCCGCGCTCGATGTGACCGTCCAGCGGCGCATCCTCGACCTCCTCGACGGCCTCCGGCAGGAGCTCGGGCTCGGGATCCTCTTCATCACCCACGACCTGGCGCTGGCGCAGGAGCGCAGCGACGCGATCGTGGTCCTGCAGGACGGGAACGTCCGCGAGTTGGGCCCGGCCGAGGAGGTGTTGCTCGCACCACGGCACCCCTACACGGTGGGGCTGCTCTCCGACTCGCCCGCGTCCTCGCCCTTGCGCTACCGGGAACGCATCCGCGCTGCGGCCGAGCAGGTGCAGGCGGAGCAGCGCGGCGAGACGAAAGCGGCGCCCGCGGTGGTCGAGGTGTCGCACGTGTCCAAACGGTTCGGACGCGATCCGCAGGCGCCGCCCGCACTCGACGGCGCGTCGCTCGTCCTCCGTCCGCGTTCGATCCACGCGCTCGTCGGCGAGTCCGGGTCGGGCAAATCGACGCTCGCGCGCATCGTCGCCGGGCTCACCTCCTTCGACGACGGCTCGGTGCGTGTCGTCGGCCGGGAACTCCCGCGGGACAACGCCGTCGCCAACCCCTTCGCGCGCGACCTCCAGCTGGTCTACCAGAACCCGCTCTCGGCGGTCGATCCGCGGTATACCGTCGGACAGATCATCGAGGAGCCCCTGCGGATCCACGGGGTGCGGAGCGCCGCCGAACGTCGGCGCCGCGTCGCGACCATCCTCGACCAGGTCGCCCTCCCCTCGAGTGCGCAGGGGCGTCGTGCACGGGAGGTGTCGGGCGGTCAGCGCCAGCGGGTCGCACTCGCGAGGACGCTCGTCCTCGCGCCGTCGGTGCTCGTCCTCGACGAGCCCACCTCGGCGCTCGACGTCTCGGTGCAGGCGCAGATCGTCGAACTGCTCCTCGACCTCCGGGACGAGCACGCGCTCAGCTACCTGTTCATCTCGCACGACCTCGGTCTCGTCCGGCAGATCGCCGACGAGGTGACGGTGCTGTCCAACGGGCGCGTCGTCGAGTCGGGCCCGGCCTCGGCCGTCCTCGGGCATCCGCAGCACGCGTACACTCGGGAGCTGCTCGACGCGGTGCCGCGGTTCGACGTCGAGCGGCTCGATCCGAGCCGGTTCGAGGCCGTCGGATGAGCGCACCGACCACGGAGCCGCGCACGGAGGAGACCATGTCACGATCGTTCGACGACCTCGTCGCCGAGGCCGACGCCGCCTCGGTCGACGGGTGGGACTTCTCCTGGCTCGACGGCCGGGCCAGTGAGGAGCGCCCCTCCTGGCGGTTCTCGGAGTTGCTCGGGAGACGTCTGGCCGACGTCCCGTCCTCGCTCGACCTCGAGACCGGCGGGGGAGAGGTGTTGGACACGGCGCCGGTGCTTCCGCCGCTCGCCGCCGCCACCGAGTCCTGGCCACCGAACCTCGCCCGAGCCGCCGCCCGCCTGCACCCGCGCGGCGTCGTCGTCGTTCGCACGGAGGAGGGTGCTCCATTGCCGTTCGCGGACGACTCGTTCGCGCTCGTGTCGAGTCGGCATCCCGTCGCCGTGGACTGGACCGACGTGGCTCGCGTGATCGCCCCGGGCGGCAGCTACCTCGCCCAGCACGTCGGACCGGCGAGCGTGTTCGAACTCGTCGAGGCCTTCCTCGGCCCACAGCCCGAAGCGGTCCGTCGCGCGCGTCATCCCGACGACGAGGCCGCCGGCGCCCGTGCCGCCGGACTCGAGATCGTGTGCTTGCGGACCGAACGGCTGCGCATCGAGTTCCACGACGTCGGTGCGATCGTCTGGTTCCTGCGCAAGGTGATCTGGATGGTGCCCGGATTCACCTCCGCGCGGTACCTCGACCGCCTGCAGGAGCTGCACCGTTCCCTGCAGGAGGACGGCCCGTTCGTCGCGCACTCCTCCCGAACCCTCATCGAAGCACGCAAGCCCATCCGGTGACCGGGGCCCTGCCGAGGCGCCCTTCGACAGGCTCAGGGACCGCGATGGAGGAGACGATCCCCCTACGGGCGGGGCCGCGGGCATCCCGACGTAGGCTCGTCGTGACGGCGAGTGGAGGACGATCGAGTGGTGGATGTCGGCACTGGACGGCGACCGGTCTCCCGCCTGCGCACCCGCCTGCTCGCCGGGCTCCGCTCACGCATCCTCGCGGTCTTCGCGGTGGAGCAGGACCGCCCGCCGCAGTGGACGCTCGATCTCGAGGACGGCACCGACACGGGGTTCTTCACGCCCGACTCCGCGGCCTGGACGGTGCACGGCGGTGTCGAGACCATGGTCGCCGGCATCCGGGCGCTCCTCCTGCAGGCGGCTCACCCTGGGGCGCTCGCCGGCGTGCACGACTGGTCCCGGTACCGGGAGGACCCGCTCGGACGGCTCGACGGCACCATCCGCTGGATCTTCACCGTCACCTACGGCGACCGCGACACGGCCCGTCGGACGAGCGACTACGTGCTCAAGCTCCACGAACGCGTCGTCGGGGAATACCTCGACGCCCATGGCGTGGTGCGCCCGTACGCGGCCAACGACCCGGACCTCCTGCGCTGGGTGCACCTGGCGTTCACCGACGCCTTCCTGAGCGTGCGACAGACCTGGGGTGGCCGGATCCCCGGTGGTGCGGACGCCTATGTGGCCGACTGGGCACTCGCGGGTGAGCTCATGGGCGTCGTCGACCCGCCCCGCTCCGAGACCGAGCTGGCCCGGCAGCTGCGCGGTTACCTCGACGCGGGCGAGCTGACCGGCGGCCCGAGGGTGGACGAGACCCTGGCGTTCCTCCGGCGTCCGCCGCTCGACCGCTCGCTGCTCCCCGCCTACGGGATCCTCTTCGCGGGAGCCGTCGCGACGATCCCAGCCGAGTACCGCCGCATCCTCGGGCTCCGCACCGCGCACCTCGGTCCGATCCCGCTGCCGGTCGTGACGGCGACGCGGGTCGTCCTGTGGATCGTGGGGCTCGTCCTGCACGGTGAGTCGCCGAGCCAGCGCGCGGCGCTGCGCCGGCACCGGCGCCTGGCGGACCCGGCCGCCTGAGGCCCTTCGACAGGCCCAGGGACCGGGGATGGTGGCTGAGGGACCGGATGGTGTCTGAGGGACCGGGGGATGGTGGCTCAGGGACCGGGGGATGGTGGCTCAGGGACCGGGACGGTGGCTCGGGAGCTAGGCGGCGTCAGAGGCGGGGGACCGAGGCGAGCAGCTGGGTCGTGTACGGGTGCGAGGGCCGACTGAGGACCTTGGCGACCGGACCCTCCTCGACGATCGATCCGTCGCGCATGACGACGACCCGGTCGCAGAGATGCTGCACCACGCCGATGTCGTGCGAGACGAGCACGATCGCGAGCCCGAGCTCCTGCCGCAGCCCGCCGAGCAACTCGAGGATCTGCGCGCGGACGGTGACGTCGAGCGCGCTGAGGGGTTCGTCGCCGACGAGGAGGCGAGGGCGGTGCACGATCGCTCGCGAGAGGGCGATGCGCTGGCGCTGACCACCGGAGAACTCGTGCGGGAAGCGGTCGGCCGCGTCGGCGTCGAGACCGACGAGCCGGAGTACCGCGCGCACCTTGGAACGGTGGTCGCCGTCGATCCCGAGCGCGGAGAGCGGCTCGGCGACGATCCGCCCGATACTCATCCGCGGGTCGAGCGACGCGTACGGGTCCTGGAACACCACGCCCGTCTGTCGGCGGAACCAGTGCAGACTCCTGGCGCTCGCCGCGGCGCTGACCGGACGGCCGTCGAACTCGACCGTGCCGGAGCTCGGGGCGTCGAGCGCGAGCAGGAGGCGGACGAGCGTCGACTTGCCCGACCCCGATTCGCCGATGATGCCGACGGCCTCACCCGGGGCGACGACGAGGTCGCTCGGGTGGAGCGCGACGGTGCGGCTCGGGCGCTGGAACAGCGACTCCCGCGGGTTCGTGTAGACCCGTCCGAGCCCCTGGGCGTGGAGCAGCGGCTCAGTCATCGTCCTCGCCCTTCCAGCTCATGGTCTTCGCGGCGGCCAACAGCCGCTGCGTCACGGGAGAGACCGGCGTCGAGAGCAGCTGTGCGACGGGCCCGGCCTCGACGACCTTGCCCTGCGCGAGCACCACGGCATCGCTGGCGATCCGGGAGAGGACCGCGAGGTCGTGCGTGATGAAGACGAGGGACGCCCCGGTCTCGTTCACGAGACGCTCGAAGAGGCCCAGGATCTCCGACTGGATGGTGACGTCGAGCGCCGTGGTCGGTTCGTCCGCGATGAGCAGGGAGGGTCCGCAGGCGAGGGCGATGGCGGCCGCGACCCGCTGGCGTTGCCCGCCGGACAGCTGGTGCGGGTACCGCCGGACGATGCGCTCGGGGTCGGGCAGACGGACCCGCGCGGCGAGTTCGACGGCCCGGTCGAGCGCTTCCCGTTTCGAGAGCCCCTCGTGGATGCGCAGCGGCTCGCCGATCTGTCGTCCGATGGTGCGGATCGGGTTGAGCGCCGTCCGGGGCTCCTGGAACACGATCCCGATCTCACGCCCGCGGATCCGCGCGAGTTCGCGGTCGTCACGGCCGAGGAGTTCCTCGCCCTGCCAGCGGATGCTGCCGCTCACCGAAGCGCCGTCGGGGAGGAGTCCGAGGATCGCCAGCGCCGTCAGCGACTTCCCGGATCCGGACTCGCCGATGAGGCCGAACCGTGCGCCCGCCGGCACGCTGAAACTCACGCCGTCGACGACCCGGCGGCCGCCGAGCGTGACCACGAGGTCCTGGACGTCGAGACTCATGCGGTCACCCCCTGGGGCGAGGTGGGGGTCGAGGCGGGTCCTCGGCGACCGAGGGTCGGATCGGTCGCGTCCCGTAGGGCGTCACCCAGCAGGTTGAGGGCGAGGACGGTGACGGTGATGGCGAGCCCCGGCCACAGCACCGACAGCGGGTGCACGGCGAGGTAGGTCTGCAGCTCACTGAGCATGCGACCCCACGAGGGGACGCTGGAGGGGGCGCCGTAGCCGAGGTACGACAGGCCCGCCTCGGCGAGGACCGCGACCGCCATCGACCATGACAGCTGGACGATGAACACCGGTGCGACGTTCGGCAGGAGATGTCGTGTCAGGTTCCTCACCGGCCCGAGACCGGCGGCCTTGCCGGCGAGCACGTACTCGCTGTGCGAGACCCGGCGGATCTCGGGGCGGGTCACCCGGGCGATGTTCACGCCGAAGCTGATGCCCACCGCCCAGATGACGACCCACAGCGAGCCACCGAAGACCGAGGCGATCATCATGGCGATCAGGAGGGTCGGGAACGCGATGAGGATGTCGATCAGCACCGCGACCGTCTCCCGGACCCAGCGCCGAGTGAGTGAACCGAGGGCGGCGAGGGCGACCCCGATGACCGTCGAGACCACGGCGGAACCGATCGCGACGGCCACGGTCACTCGCGCACCGACGAGCAGCAGGCTGAAGATGTCGCGTCCGACCTCGTCCGTGCCGAGCAGATGGGTCGGCGACGGAGCCAGCCACTTCGCGAACGGATCGGTGAGCTGGGGGTCGTACGGCGTCCAGAGGAAGGAGACGCCGGCACTCAGGAGGAGCAGCGTGACCACGACGAGCCCGAACACGCCGGCCGGGCCGGACACGAGGGTGCGGAGTCCGCCTGATCCCGCGCGCCGACGCGGGTGATCCTCACGAGCGGTCATGCGCTGCGCTCCCGTTCTCGGAGTCGCGGGTCTGCGAGACGGTGGACGACGTCCACGACGGCACCGATCACGAGGACCACCCCGGTGAGGACGAGAAGCTCGCCCTGCACTTTCACGAGGTCGCGGTTGCCGACGTCGGCGACGAGCATGCGCCCGATGCCGGGCAGGGTGAAGAGCTGTTCGATGATGACGCTGCCGACGATGAGCCCGGCGATCTGGAGCCCGAGCACGGTGACGACCGAGAGGGCCACGTTCGGCAGCCCATGGCGGATGAGTGCTTGCGAACGGGTCAGCCCCTTGGCCGCCGCCGTCCGGACGTAGTCCTGGCCGATCGCGTCGAGGGCGGCGGAACGGACGAAGCGCAGCAGGACCGCGCCCTCGACGACGCCGATCGTGAGTGCCGGGAGGAGGAGGGCGCGGATTGCCGCCAGCGGATCGTTCCAGCCCGCGCGCGGGAAGCCCTGCGCCGGGAGCCAACCGAGCACGACGGCGAAGAGGAGCACGAGCATCATGCCGGCCCAGACGACCGGGACGGCGGCGAGCCCCTGTGACGCGAAAGAGATGACGACGCCCGTCGCGCGGGTACGCCGGACGGCGGCCAACACCCCGAGCGGCACGCTGAACGCGAGCGCGATCACGAGCGCCATGATGCCGAGCGGAACGGTGACCTGCGCCTTCTGGGCGAGTTCGCTGGCGACGGGGGTGCCCGTGATGAGCGAGTTCCCGAGATCGCCGCGGAGCAACCCGCCGATCCAGTCGAGGTACTGCAGGAGGACGGGCTGGCCGAGTCCCAACTGTTCGCGGATCGCGGCGACCG
Organism: Plantibacter flavus; assembly: GCF_002024505.1. NCBI lineage: Bacteria > Bacillati > Actinomycetota > Actinomycetes > Micrococcales > Microbacteriaceae > Plantibacter > Plantibacter flavus. Next base: position 2,682,565 of record NZ_CP019402.1, on the reverse strand, counting down.
CCTCGGGCGTCGCGTCCGTTCCGGCGATGACCTGGGCGACGTCGCCCGGGAGCACCCTGATGGTGAAGAAGATCAGGGCGCTCGCGGCGAGCAGCCCGACGAGGAGGAGCACCAGCCTCGTCAGGATGAAGCGGGTCACCCGGTCACGGCGACCTTCGCCAGGTCGATGCGCGAGTTGACCGAGTCCACGGGGAAGCCGGTCACACCGTCGCGCACCACCGTGAGGGTGATCGCGGTGTAGAGCCAGTCGGCGGCGTTGTCCTTCGACACGAGGTACGCCGCCTCCTTGAGCTTCTGGGCTGCGACGGCCGGGTCGGTCGCCGCTACGGATTCAGCATAGAGCGACTGGACCTGCGCGTTGTCGTAGCCGAAGTAGTAGTTCGGGTTCGCCCAGTTCTGGAAGTCGCGCGCCTCGACGTGGTTCACGTAGCTGAGGTCGTAGTCCTTGTTCGTGTAGACGTCGTTGAGCCAGGTCGGGAACTCGACGCTCTTCACGGTGAGGGTGACGCCGATGGCCTTGAACTCGGACACGAGGACGTTGGCCACCGAGGTGCCGTAGAAGCTCGGGATCGTGAGCGTCAGCGACAGGTTCTCCTGGCCGGCCTGGGCGAGCAGCGCCTTCGCCTGGTCCGGGTCGTACTTCACCAGCTCGCTGAGGTTCTCGTAGCCCGGGTCGAGCTCGGGGATCGGCCCGTACTGCTCGACCGCGGCGCCGCCGACGGCCTCGACGATCGCGGCGTGGTCGATGGCGGAGCGGAGCGCCTGTCGGACGAGGGGGTCGTTCAGGGGAGCGCGCTGGTTGTTGAAGGCGAGGGTGTACTTGTCGGTCGTCTTGCCTTCGGTGATGCTGAACCCGTCGGCGCGGGTGATCTGGTCCTTGAGGTTCGCGTCGAGCGCCGTCTGCACGTCGAGTTCGCCGGCGAGGGTGGCGTTGACGGCGGAGGAGGCGTCGGGGATGTAGCTGAAGACGACCTCCTTGACCTTCGGAGCGTCGCCCCAGTACTTCGTGTTCCGGTCGAAGGTGATGCTGTCGCCCTGCTTCCAGGTCTTCAGCGTGAACGGCCCGGTGCCGTTGGCGGTCGTCGACAGGTCGTTGGTGGCGCCCGACTCCAGCACGAGTCCTGCGCGTCCGGTCAGGGTCCACAACAGGTTGGAGTCGGGCGAGGTGAGCTGCAGCTGCACGGTCGAGTCGTCGACGGCCGTGATCGAGGCGACCTTCTGGAGCGCCACGTTGTCGACGAAGGTCGGGTCCTGCTGCACCTGGGTGATGGAGTCGACGACGTCGGCCGCGGTCAGGGCGGCGCCGTCGTGGAAGGTCACGCCGTCGCGGAGGACGAAGGTGTAGGTGAGACCGTCGGCGCTGATGTCGTGGCTCTTCGCGAGCGTGTCGACGATCTGGTTGTCCTCGGTGCGGGACACGAGGCCCTGGTAGACGTTGTCGATGAGGATCTGGTCGAGCGCGGCGCCCGAGGTGGTGCGGATGTTGAGGTCGGAGGGCTCCAGGACGAGACCGACCCGCAGGGTCGCGTCGGCGTCGGGCGTCGGCGTCGCGGCCGGGCCTGCGCAGCCGGTGAGGACGAGGGCGGCGCCGGTGACCGCGATCGCGGCGGTGAGGAGCTGACGACGCAGCTGACGATGACGCATGGAGGTCCTTTCGGGGATGCTGGAGTGGCCGGCATCTGGAGACGCACAACCGGTTCCGGGCAGCGGGCATTCCCGCCTGGGCCGCGTGAATACTGGACCGCGTCCGGAAAGCCGCATCGCTGGGGCTCCAGCGAGCGTACCCAGTCGACGTGTGTGGTGCCAGCCACGGTGTCAGGGGGCGTCACAGAGTGATCGGATCGTGATGTGCTCTATCGCCTTGGAAGACCCTGCGCAGGGGATCGAAGTGAGCTTAGGCTCGCCTATACTGATCGCGTGAGCTATTTCGAGGATCCGGCGGAGTTCGCCGTTGCGGACGCACGCCACGTGCTGCTCGCGGGCGACGAGTCGTCGGTCGGCGAGCTGGCTGAGGTCCTCGCGCTGCTCCCCATCTGCGCCCGCGGTCAGGTCTTCGTCGAGGTCGACGACGCCGCGTCGATCACCACCCTCGACTCGCCGGGACGCGTCGTCGTGACGTGGCTCGTCCGCGCAGCGCGTTCGGGGGAACCCGGAACGGGCAGCCGGTGCGCACGCGGTCAGGCCGTCGCGCGAGCGACTCGGGCCTGGGCGAGCGAGATGCTCGACGTCGACGGACACGACGCGGCCGACTACCACGTGTGGATCGGCGGCGAGACGGAGCACCTGACGGGTCTCCGGAACGACCTCAGGATGACCCTGGCCAGCATCGGCGTGCGTCAGCGCTCGAGCTCGGTCGAGCGCGCATCGCACTGACACGCCCTCGAACCGGCTCGGCATCGCGCGGACGCCGCGACGCTCGTCAGCGGCGCTTCGGCAGGTAGCCTCCCGCTTCGAGACCGGCTTCGATCTCGAAGCGGTTCCGGAGCGGATCTCGACCGGCGATCGCGTACATCAGCGGGAAGAGCATGCCGTACCGCTGCCACTGCCGTTTGTGCACCGCCTCGTGTTCGAGCACCCGGGTCGACACGTTCCGGTCGGTGAGGTACACCCCGCCGACGCATGAACCACCTCGGCCGAACGTCCACGACGGCATCCCGCGGAAGACGATCATCCCGCCCCGCCGTTCGACCGGGCCGGTGCTCCAGAGTGCGCCCCAGACGAGCCCGGTGAGCGTGGCGTACCAGTACCCGATCCGGCTCAGGGGTGAGTCGAGCCACGGGCCGCCGGAACGACGGCTCCGCGGCTCGTCGACGTCGCCGGGACGGGTCACGCACCGCTCCGGTAGGTCTCGAGGAGTCGCAGCCAGATCTCGCTCATCGTCGGGTAGGACGGCACCGCGTGCCAGAGGCGGTGCAGCGGCACCTCACCGACGACGGCGATCGTCGCGGCGTGGACGAGTTCGGCGACGTCCTGACCCACGAAGGTCATCCCGATGATCACGCCGCGCTCCTCGTCGACGACCATCCTCGTCCGCCCGGTGTAGCCGTCGGCGTGGAGGCTCGAGCCCGCGATGCCACCGAGATCGTAGTCGACCACCCGGTGGGCGATCCCCGCCGCCTCGGCCTGCGCGGCCGTGAGCCCGACGGCTGCGACCTCGGGCTCGGAGAAGACGACCTGCGGCACGGCACGGTGGTCGGCGGTCGCCGCGTGGTCGCTCCACGGGCTGGTGTCGACGTCCTCGCCGTTCGCCCGTGCTGCGATGACCGCTCCCGCGGCGCGTGCCTGGTACTTACCCTGGTGCGTCAGGAGCGCCCGGTGGTTGACGTCGCCGACGGCGTAGAGCCAGTCGCTGCCGTGAGCGAGGAGCTGATCGTCGACCTCGATCCAGGCACCCGGTTCCAGGCCGATGGTCTCGAGCCCGAGGTCGTCCGTCCGGGGCGTCCGGCCGGTGGCCACGACGAGTTCCGCCGTCGTGACCGCGTCCCGGTCGTCGAACTCGAGCGTGACGGCGCCGTCGGCGGCCCGGGAGACGGCGGTGGGGGAGGCGTGCACGATCGTCACGCCGAGTTCACGCAGGGAGGACTCGACGAGCTCGCCGGCGAACGGCTCGGTGTTGCCGAGCAGGCCGCTGCGGGCGACGAGCGTGACGTCGACCCCGAGCGAGCGGTAGGCGGTCGCGAGCTCGACGGCGACGACGCCGCCACCGAGGAAGGCGACGGACTCCGGCAGGGTCTGGACGCTCGTGGCCTCGCGGCTCGTCCACGGCTCCACCGCCGACAGCCCGGGGATGTCGGGGAGGAGCGCCGCGGAGCCGGTGCAGACCGCGACGGCGTGCGTCGCCGTGAGCACCGTCGTCGAGCCGTCGGCGGCCGTCACGGTGACCTCGCGCTCGCCGGTCAGGCGACCGTGCCCACGCACCAGCTCGATGCCGGCGCCCTCGAGCCACTCGACCTGGCCGTCGTCCGACCAGTCGCTCGTGAACGAGTCCCGTCGCGCGAGGACCTTGAGCGGATCGAGCGCGGTGTCCTCGGGGATGGCTCCCCCCGTGCGCTTGGCGGCCCGCAGGGCGGCGCCCGAGCGGATGAGGGCCTTGGACGGCATGCAGGCCCAGTAGGAGCACTCACCGCCGACCAGTTCGCTCTCGACGATGACGACGCTCAGACCGCTCTTGTGGGCGTAGTCGGCGACGTTCTCGCCGACGGGTCCGGCTCCGATGACGACGAGATCGACGGTACGGCTCATGGGGTGACTCCTGTCGGGTTGGTGCTGTCGGGTTTCGGTTCGCGACTGATCGCGCCGATGATGCGGAGGATGGTGCCGAGGTCGTCGGCTGCGGCGTCGGGGGAGCCGGGCGAGAAGCCCGTGACCCCGGCCCCGGCGAAGCCGAACCGTGCCCGGAGGGCGGTGATGCAGTCGAGCAGGGTGCCGAGTTCGAGACCGAAGGGGACGGCCGAGCTGACGCCGGCGATGACCGCGGGGTCGAGGACGTCGACGTCCACGTGCAGGTAGACGCGGTCGGCGCCCGTCGCCTCGACGGCCGCGACCACCTCGGCGGCGCTCGTCATCACCGAGGAGACCATGGGGATGCCACGCTCCTCGATGTGGGCGAGTTCACCGTCGTCGAGGTCGCGCACCCCCACGAGGACGAGTCGGGCGGGATCGAGTGGGGCCTCGGGCAGCAGCATCGCGGCGCCTTCGCCGGTGAGCGCCCGGGCGACCATGCCGCTGAACGACCCGGACGGCGAGCTGAGCGGGGTGTTGAGGTCGCCGTGGGCGTCGAACCAGACGACGGCGATGCCGGGGTCGCGTCGGAGGGCCTCACCGACCGACGCGAGTTCGACGCCGCAGTCCCCACCGATGGTGATGACGGGCTCGTCGATCCCGACGAGCGCCTGACGTTGGAGTTCCGCGGTCGTCACGAGGGAACTGGCGCGCCGGATGTCGGTGTCGAGGGCCTCGCCGGCCTCGGTCGGCACGTGGACGAGTGTCGTGGCCGCCGTGGGCAGGTCGCCACGGATCGCCTCGGCTCCATCGATCAACTGCATGGCCCTGGACGAGCCGGAGCCCTGCCACTGGGGGACGACGACGAACTTCGTCATGCGGTGCCTTCCTGGAGATGGTGCGAGGGGGCGAGGGCGACGGGCCCTCGGGAGGTTCCGAGGGCCCGTCGGATCGTCAGGAGTGGTCGGCGTTCGGCGTGTACTCGGGGCCGGAGGACTCGATCGCGGGCGACGCGGAACCGCCGCCCTTCAGTGCGGCGAGCCGGGCCTCGACCTCGGTCAGCTCGCCGAGGTCCTCGAGGTCGTTGAACTGCGCGTCGAGACTCGATGCGGCGAGCTCCTGCTGACCGAGCACCTTCGCCTCCTCGCGACGGATCTTGTCCTCGTAGCGGCTGAGGTCGCTCGTCGGATCCATGATGTCGATGCTGCCGACCGCGTCCGCGACCTTGCGCTGCGCCTCGGCGGTCTTGGCCCGGGCGACCAGCTCGCTGCGCTTCGTCTTCAGCTGCTCGAGCTTCGTCTTCATGCCGTTGAGGCCGTTCTTCAGCTGTTCGACGACCTTCGTCTGGGACGCCAGCTGCGGCTCGGCCTGCTTGGCCTCGTTCTCGGCGCCGATCTGGCGCTGGAGCGCGATCTTCGCGAGGTTGTCGAACTTGTCGGCGTCCGCAGCGTTGCCCGCCTGACGGTATTCGTCGGCCTTGCGACTCGCGGCCAGCGCCTTCGTGCCCCACTCGGAGGCCGCCTCGACGTCCTGCTGGTGGTCCTGCTCGAGGAGCCGGAGGTTGCCGATCGTCTCGGCGATCGCGCTCTCGGCGTCGGCGATCGAGTTCGTGTAGTCCCGGACCATCTGGTCGAGCATCTTCTGCGGGTCCTCGGCGGAGTCGAGCAGCGCGTTGATGTTGGCCTTGGTCAGCTGGGCGATGCGTCCGAAGATGGACTGCTTCTCTGCCATGGTGTGGTTCCTCTCTCGTGTCCTGCTGGGTCGTGTCGGTCGGTGTCTGGTGATGAGATGGGTGGTGCAGCGGATCAGAAGCGACCGCCGCCGCGTCGGGATCGGGTGCCGCCGCCACCGAAGCTGCCGGCGCTGCGTGAGCGACCGGAGCCGCCGCCGAACATGCCGCCGCTCGATCCGCCGCCGCCGAACATGCCGCCGCCGGAACGGGACCCGCCGCCGAGGACGGAGTTGATCAGGATGCCGCCGAGGACCGCACCGAGCATCCCGTTGCCGCCCTGCTGACCCTGGCCGCCGCCGAACATGCCGCCGAGTCCGCCCGCCGACTGGCTCTGGAACTGCCCGAGGTCGGCCTGGGCGAGCTGCACCGCTTGATTCGCGAGCGAGTTGGCGCGCTGGGCGAGGGGGAGCGCCTGCGTCGGGTCGGTGGCGGCGAGGCCCTGGGCCTGCACGAGGGTTCGGCCGGCCTCGGCGAGGCGCGTCCGGGCCTCCGGGCCGACGGCTCCGCGCCGCGAGACGATGAAGTCCTCTGCAGCCGACACCTGCGCGCCCGCCGTCTGCAGGGTCTGTCCGAGGGCGGCTGCGGCGCGTTGTCGCTGCTCCGCCGCGGTGCGCACCCCCTGGAGAGCACCGTCGATCTGCGTGTTCGCCGCATCCAAGCGGGCGAGGAGGGCGATCGGGTTGTTCGGTGCGCCGAGCGCGCCGCGCACCTGCGAGACCGTCGCGGTGGTACTCGCGACCGCTGCGGCGAGGGTGCCGGTCGGGTCGGATTGGCCGCCCGCCGCGGCGACGTCCCCGTCCAATTCGGCCAGTCTGGCGGCGAGGTGCTGCTCGGCGGTCGTCAGATCCGCCTGCAGCCGCTTCACGGCCCCGGTGAGCTGGGTTGCCTGGTCGAGCGCTTCCTCCGCGGCGCGGATGCCGACGGCGGCCTCGCCCGAGTCTCCGGCGGCGAGCCGCGCAGCTGCGTCCGAGATCGCCGCGGTGGCGAAGGCGAGTCGCTCGGTCGCCTCCGCCGGGTTGTCGATCACGGTGATGAGGGCGTCGGGGCTGTAGCGCGTCTGCAGGGCGTGCACCGCGTCTTGCGCGGCCGTCACCGTCGGTCCGGCTGCGGCCGCCCTGGCTCGCAGCTCCTCGACCGCCGCGGGCGCGTTCTTCTCGAGCGCGCGGAGCTCGTCGAACGAGGCGGCCTGTTCGTCGAGCACGTGGTTCGCGTGCTCGCAGAGCCGGATGATCTGGAGGTTCCAGTCGCGTTGTTGCTGCTCCGTGTCCGGCTCGGCGTCGTCGAGCCGCTGCTTGAGTGCGAAGGCGTGCGAGAGGTCGTCCTTCGCTCCGGCGAGGGCAGCGGTGAACGCGGCCGTGGCCGGTTCGCCGTAGGAGGCGGTCGCGAAGCCGAGCTCCTCCTCGCTCGTCCGGACCGCGTCGTCGGTCTGGACGAGCGCACTGCCGGCGAGTCGTTCGAGCTCGGGGATCGGGGCGATGGTCAGCGGGTCGACCGGCGCCCCCTGCCGGCCCGCGGTCACCGCGCCGTCGCCGTTCGCAGCACGGCGCCGGCGGAGGAAGACGACCAGGAGGACGACGGCCACGACGGCGACGACCACGATCAGCAGGATGGTCAGCCACCCGGTCGAGCCACCTGATCCGCTACCGGTGCCCCCGATCGACCCGCCGCCGACGGCGGCACCCAGGCCTTCGGCGGCAGCGACGCCGGCGCCGGTCCAGTCGTCATCACGCAGCTGCGGCAGGATCCGCTGCTGCTCGATCTCGGTCAGCTGATCACCGCTCACCGGTCCGCTGGAGTCGCCGGAGAGGTAGTAGGCGCGGTCCTCGGTCGCCACGGCCAGCAGGTACTGGTTCGGTCCGAGGTTGTTGTCCTTCGCGGTCTGGTTCGCCCAGGACTCGGCGTCACTCGGGTCGGTGAAGGTCGGCACGTAGACCACCCAGAGGTCGACGCCGTGATCCGCGGCCAGCTCGTCGACGGCCGTCGTGATCTCGGTGACCTCACCGCTGCTGAGGACACCTGCGCTGTCGGACACGCGCCCGGCCCCGAGCTGCACCGGGCTCTCCGCCCAGGCGGTGGTGGCTCCCACTCCGAGGAGCACGGCCACGCAGCAGGCCCAGATCGATACCGCCCAGCGAACCCGCATCGGCCACCTCGTCACTCGTTCGGACCCTGGAGCCCCACCCCGCGGCTCGGTTCCGAGTCTAGGTCCGGGCCCTCGACATCTCTACAGCGGGCTCCCAGCGAGCGTGCCGAACCACAGCTGTGCTATACGGCGGTGACCGGGCTTCACCGACGCCCACCGGGACTCTGTTACCGACCGTGACGCGGCAGCTCGCGCGAGGGCATCCGTCCGGTGAGACTGGTGGAGTCACCTCACGGAACCCCTGGAAGGAGCATCATGCAAGGACACGTCTCACCCATGCTGGCGCTCGTCGAGGTCACCAGGTTCCGTGAGGACGACCAGGCGTACCACGAGTACGTGCAGATCCTCGTCGGACGGACCATCGCCGCCGCCGAACGGGCAGGCTGGCGCGTGACCCGGTTGGCCGCGCACGACCTCGGCACCGATGCGCTCCTCGCCTCGACCGACGGGGCCTCCGCCGTCGTCATCATGGGCGGAGCCGACATCGATCCCGCCCAGTACGGCGGCACCACCGGCTACCGCGCCGAGGGCCAGCACTTCCCCGAGGCCGACCGCGCCCAGCTGGCGGTCGCCCGTCGCGCCGCCGAGCGTGGCACGCCGCTGCTCGGGATCTGCCGCGGTCACCAGATCATCAACGTCGCCCTCGGCGGGACGCTCGTGCAGGACCTCGGTGAGCACAGCGCCCACCGCAACGAGGGCGTCCCGGTCGATGAGAGCATGACCCCGCACGAGGTCGAGCTCGACCCCTCGAGCGCCCTCGCGTTCCGACTCGGCGCCCGTCACCTCCAGGTGCAGAGCGCCCACCACCAGTCGGTCGGCGAGCTCGGCGAGGGTCTGCGTGCCGTCGCCTGGGCCTCCGACGGCACCGTCGAGGCGATCGAGCACCGCACCCTGCCGATCACGGGCGTGCAGTGGCACCCGGAGGACCCGGGCACCGTGGACGACCAGCTCGGGCTCCTGCTCGGCGGTCTCGCCCGCGAGGCCGAGCGCGCCGCAGCCTGAGTACCGGCGCGGTTCGCAATTCAGGACGATCTCGGAGTGTCGTCGGCCCGAGGCGGCAGGTGCCGCCGCCACGCCGCGGTGATCCTGAGTTGTGAACGGTGCTGTCGTAGCGTTGACGGGTGTTCGAAGACAGGTACGGTCAGGACGTCCTCGCGGGGGACTGGCGGAAGAAGAACCGCGTGGTGGCCCGCGAGGTCGAGGCGGTGACCGACCTCGTGGTCGAGGAACTGGGCGGCTTCTGCGGCGCTATCACACGCGTCGAGGCGAAGACGGTCGAGCTCGAGGACTACCGCGGCAAGCGGCGCGTGTTCCCGATGGGGGCGGGGTTCCTCCTCGAGGGTGAGCCCGTCGTCCTCGTCGTGCCGAAGCATGCACCGACCGGGCGGGCGCGCACCGCTTCCGGCTCCTTCGCGGTGGAGACGACCGCTCGGGTGGCTCGCGCGAGCCGGATCTTCGTCGAGGGCCGCCACGACGCGGAACTCGTCGAGCGGGTCTGGGGCGACGACCTCCGCGTGGAGGGCGTCGTCGTCGAATACCTCGCAGGCGTCGACCACCTCGACGCCGCGCTCGCCGAGTTCCGGCCCGGCCCCGACCGTCGTGTCGGCGTCCTCGTCGACCATCTGGTCCCCGGCTCGAAGGAGCAGCGGATCGCCGACGCCGTCATGGCCGGACCGAACGGCCGGAACGTCCTCATCGTCGGACACCCGTACGTCGACGTCTGGCAGGCCGTGAAGCCCGCCAGGGTCGGTCTGCGCGAGTGGCCGACCATCCCTCGCTCCATCGAGTGGAAGAAGGGCATCTGCCAGGCCTTCGGCTGGCCGCACGACTCGCAAGCCGACATCGCCCGTGCCTGGAAGCGCATCCTCGGTCAGGTCCGGACCTTCAACGACCTCGAGCCGGAGCTCCTCGGTCGCGTCGAGCAGCTCATCGACTTCGTCACCGTCGACTGACCCGTTCGTCGGTTGCGCCAGCGCGGTGCGCTGACGTCACCGCGGGGCACAGCCGCGAGCGCGCCCCTCTGGAGACCCGCGCTCACGCGCGCGGGCCGCGCCCGCGCCGATTCGGGCGGGTTCGCGTGGGCGCACCGCGTCGGCGGAAGGCCCCAGCGCGCAGAGACCCGCGCTCGCGTCATCGCACCGCGCCGGCCGAAGGGTTCCGTGCGCAGAGACCCGCGCTCGCGTCAGCGCACCGCGCTGGCGACCTGACCCAGGGCGTTTTCGAGGACGGACACCGCGTCGCGGAGGAGCTCGTCGGACATGACCGCGCTCGGGAGGAGTCGCAGCACCGAGTCCCAGGAGCCGGCGTCGAGCACGAGCACGCCCTGCGCGATCGCCGCGTCGATGACGGTCTGCAGTGCCGTGGGGTGCGGTTGCTTCGTGCCGGGGACGACGAACTCGACGCCGGCCATCGCACCGATGATCCGGACCTCGCCGACGATGTCGAAGCGCTCGGCCCAGTCGCCCATGAGCGATCGCAGGGTCGCCTCCACCCGACGGGCCTCGCCCAGCAAGTCCTCGCGCTCGATGACCTCGAACGTCGCGAGCGCGGCCGCCGTGGACACCGGGTTGCCACCGAAGGTGCCGCCGATGCCACCGGGCTGGACGGCGTCCATGATCTCGGCGCGCCCGGTCACGGCCGACAGCGGGAAGCCGCCGGCGATGCCCTTGGCGCTCGTGATGAGATCGGGTACGACACCGTGGTGCTCGATCGAGTACCAGGCGCCGGTGCGTCCGATGCCGGCCTGGATCTCGTCGGCGACGAACACGATCCCGTTCTCGGTGCACCATTCGCTGATGCGCGCGAAGTAGCCGGGCGCGGGGATGACGATGCCGCCGTCGCCGAGGACCGGTTCGGCGAAGAACGCGGCGACCTCACTCGCACCGATGTGCCGCTCGATGTAGTCCATCGTCACTTCGGCGGCCGCCGGTCCGTCGAGTCCGTCGCGGAAGGGGTAGGAGAGCGGGACGCTGTAGATCTCGCCGGGGAACGGACCGAACCCGAGGCGCTCGGGCGCCGGCCGGTAGGTCATCGCCATCGTCAGGTTCGTGCGTCCGTGGAAGGCGTGGTCGAGGGCGACGATCGCGCGGCGACCGGTGTACTTCTTCGCGATCTTCACGGCGTTCTCGACGGCCTCGGCGCCGGAGTTCAGGAGGATCGATCGCTTCTCGAAGTCGCCCGGCGTGATCTCGGACAGCTTCTCCGCGACCCGCAGGTAGTTCTCGTACGGCGTCACGGTGAAGAGCGTGTGCGTGAGCTTCGTGGCCTGCTCGGCTGCTGCCGCGGCGACGTCGGGGTTGGCGTGTCCGATGGTCGTCACACCGATGCCCGTTCCGAGGTCGATGATGTGGTTGCCGTCGACGTCCACGAGGATGCCGCCGGAGCCGTGGTCCATCCACACCGGCGCGAGGTTGCCGGCACCGCGCGACACCGCCCGGCGGCGCCGTTCCGTGAGTGCGAGCGATCGGGGGCCGGGGATGGCGGTCACGAGCTGGCGTTCCTGGGGCACGGAGAAGTCGATGGTCATGCAAGCCATGGTAGGCGCGCGCCCTCCGAGGATGCCGGGGGTCGGCGGAGCGTCGCCGACGATTCCACGACATCTGGCGGTTGACTGGTGTTCACCAACCGTCCATGCGCGCTGCCTACCGTTGGCGGCGCTGAACAGCCGGACGACAGGGGATCGCGTATGGACGCCGACACCAGCACCGCCCTCCTCATCGAGCGGCAGCCCACGCTGCTCGGTGGCGTGCGCGCACCGGCCGAACGCACCCTCATCGACGTCCTCCGTGACGTCGCCGAGTCGCATCCCGAGGCCTCGGCGATCGAGGACGCGGAGGGCGCGCTCAGCTACCGCGAGCTCGTCCTCAGTGCCGAGCGGGTCGCGGCCGGGCTGTTCGCCGCCGGGGTCCGCCGCGGCGACCGGGTCGGTGTCCGGATCGCCTCGGGCACCCGCGACCTCTACCTCGGGATCCTCGGGATCCTGTTCACCGGAGCGGCCTACGTCCCCGTCGACGCCGACGACCCTGAGGAGCGGGCACGACTCGTGTTCGGTGAGGCGGCCGTCGTCGGCGTCCTGGTCGACGGCGGTGTCTTCGAGCGCTCGCGCCGAGGGACGGAGGACCCGGGCGATGACGCCGCCGACCCCGACCGGGTGCAACTCGCGACTGGCGCGGCACCCCACCCGGGCACCCGGGCGATCCCGGTCCTCGAACCACCGCGACCGGGCGACGACTCCTGGATCATCTTCACCTCCGGCTCGACGGGCACGCCGAAGGGCGTCGCCGTCTCGCACCGCTCTGCCGCCGCGTTCGTCGACGCCGAGGCGCGGATCTTCCTCCAGGCGGAACCGCTCGGCCCCGGTGATCGTGTGTTGGCTGGCCTGTCCGTCGCCTTCGACGCGTCCTGCGAGGAGATGTGGCTCGCCTGGGGACACGGCGCGTGCCTGGTCCCGGCGCCGCGCTCGCTCGTCCGCAGCGGGATGGACCTCGGACCCTGGCTCACCGCGAAGGGCATCACCGTCGTGTCGACGGTGCCGACGCTGGCGGCGATGTGGCCCGCCGAATCCCTCGAGAACATCCGCATGCTCATCTTCGGCGGCGAGGCTTGCCCGCCGGAGCTCGCCGCCCGGCTGGCCGTGGACGGCCGAGAGGTCTGGAACACCTACGGACCCACCGAGGCCACCGTCGTCGCCTGCGCCGCGCTGCTGACCGGCGAGCAGCCCGTGCGGATCGGACTGCCGCTCGACGGCTGGGACCTCGCCGTGGTCGACGCCGAGGGCGTCCCGGTCGAGGAGGGCGGCGTCGGCGAACTCATCATCGGCGGCGTCGGACTCGCCCGGTACCTCGACCCAGCCAAGGACGCCGAACGGTATGCGCCCATGCCGAGCATCGGGTGGTCGCGGGCGTACCGGAGCGGCGACCTCGTCCGTTACGAGGCCGCAGGACTCGTGTTCCAGGGGCGCGCGGACGATCAGGTGAAGATCGGCGGTCGGCGCGTGGAACTCGGGGAGATCGAGGCCGCCCTGCAGGCGCTGCCGGGCGTCTCGGGTGCGGCAGCAGCCGTGCAGCGCACCGCCGCCGGGAACGCCGTCCTCGTGGGGTACCTCGCGGTGCCCGACCGCGACGGGTTCTCGCTCGAGCGGGCGCTCGACACCCTCCGTGAGCAGCTCCCGGCACCGCTCGTCCCGCTCCTCGCGGTCGTCGGCGAGCTGCCCACCCGCACCTCCGGCAAGATCGACCGAGCCGCGCTGCCGTGGCCGCTCGACGCCGCCGACGGGGAGGACGCCTCGACCCTGTCGGGCACCGCCGCGTGGCTCGCCGAGCAGTGGACGGCCGTCCTCGGGGTCCGGGTCACGGCCGAGAGCGACAACTTCTTCAGCCTGGGCGGCGGGAGCCTGGCGGCCGCGCAGCTCGTCTCGCTCATCCGCACCCGCGATGCCGAGTTCACCGTCGCCGACATCTACGGCCACCCCCGACTCGGCGCGATGGCCGCCGAACTCGACGGCCGACGCCCCGAGCGTCGCAGTCGGGCGGCCGTCGCGGACCCCGTGCTCCCGACGCCGCTCGCGACCCAGTGGGCACAGACCCTCCTGGGTGTCCCGCTCCTCATCCTCGTCGGACTCCGGTGGCTCGTGTACCTGCTCGCCGGCAGTCGGGTCCTCGGCCTCGTCGCGGACGTCCCGTACCTCCCCATGGTCTCCTGGTGGTGGATCGCCCTCGGGTTCCTCGTGGTCATCACCCCGATCGGACGCATGGCGATCTCCGTCGTCGCGGCGAAGCTCCTCCTCGTCGGCGTCCGCCCGGGCGACTACCCGCGCGGCGGCTCGGTCCATGTGCGGCTCTGGCTCGCCGAACGCGTCGCCGACACGGTCGGCGCGGTGAGTCTCGCCGGTGCCCCGTGGATCTCGAGCTACGCCAGGGCGCTCGGCGCGAAGATCGGTGCCGACGCGGACCTCCACAGCGTGCCGCCCGTCACCGGGTTCCTCACCGTCGGGGCGCGCGCATCGATCGAGCCCGAGGTCGACCTCCGCGGCTACTGGGTCGACGGCGACACGCTCCGACTCGGTCACGTCCACATCGGCGCGGAGAGCACGGTCGGCGCTCGCAGCACCCTGCTCGCCGGCACCCGGATCGGCAAGCGTGCGGAGATCGCTCCGGGATCCTCCGTCTTCGGCCGGGTCCCCTCCGGACACCTGTGGTCGGGGTCGCCCGCCGTCCGCGTGGGCAAGGCGAAACCGGTCTGGCCGACCGAGCGACCCCCGCGTCGCCGACGCTGGCTGTTCGCGTACGGCGCGGGATCGGCGCTGCTGTCGGTGCTGCCGTTCCTCGCCTTCGTGCTGGCGGCGGCGGTCGTGGCGGCGGGCGCGTCGGGCGCGACCAGCCTGCTCGACTTCTCCTGGCGCGCGCTCCTCTGGGTGCCCGTCGCCACCCTCGTGTGGTTCGTGGTCCTGGCGATCAGCACGATCGGCCTGGTCCGGCTGCTCGGCCTCGGTCTCAGCGAGGGCTACTTCCCGGTGCGCAGTCGGGTCGGTTGGCAGGTGTGGGCCACGGAGCGGCTCCTGGACGCCGCGCGCACCCTCCTCTTCCCGCTCTACGCCAGCCTCTTCACGCCCGTCTGGCTCCGCCTGCTCGGGGCGAAGGTCGGGCGCAACGTGGAGGCCTCGACGGTGCTCCTCCTCCCGCGGATGACGACCGTCGGCGACGGCGCGTTCCTCGCGGACGACACGATGGTGGCCTCCTACGAGCTCGGCGGCGGGTGGATGCGGATCGCCGGCGCGTCCGTCGGCAAGCGCGCCTTCCTCGGCAACTCCGGCATGGCGGGCCCCGGCATGCACGTTCCCAAGAACGGGCTCGTCGCCGTGCTGTCGGCCGCACCGCGGAAGGCCAAGTCCGGCTCGTCCTGGCTCGGGAGCCCGCCGATGCGACTCCGGCGGCAGGTGTCCGACGCCGATCTCGACCGGACCTACGACCCGCCGCTCCGGCTCCGGATCGCCCGCGCGCTGTGGGAGCTCTGCCGCATCGTCCCCGTCATGGTGACGACCGGCATCGCGCTCCTGGTGCTCCTCGCGCTCGCCTGGTTCGCCGACACCTGGGGTCTCGGTGTCGCGATCGCCGTCAGCGGTGCCGTGCTCCTGGCCGCCGGCGCGGTCGCGGCGGGGATCACGACCGTCGCCAAATGGGTGATCGTCGGACCGATCCGCACGGGGGAGCACCCGCTCTGGTCCTCGTTCATCTGGCGCAACGAGGTGTCCGACACCTTCGTCGAGATGGTCGCGGCGCCCTGGTTCGCGGCACCCGCCACCGGCACCCCCGCCCTCACCTGGTGGTTGCGCTCGCTCGGCGCCCGCATCGGTCGTGGGGTCTGGTGCGAGAGCTACTGGCTGCCGGAGGCCGACCTCGTCCGACTCGGCGACGGCGCGACGGTCAACCGGGGCTGCGTTGTGCAAACGCACCTGTTCCATGATCGAATCATGAGTATGGATCAGGTCGAACTCGCATCGGGCGCCACGCTCGGGCCGCACAGCGTCATCCTCCCCGGGGCGCGGATCGACGACGATGCGACGGTCGGACCGGCCTCGCTCGTCATGCGCGGAGAACGCGTCCCGGCCGGCACCCGGTGGAGCGGCAACCCGATCGGCCCGTGGCGCGAGGTGACGACGGCGGAGTACCGGGAGCCCCAGGTCGCGTCCTGATGGGGGAGGCTCTCGCCCGTCTGCGGAGCGCAGGCGACCCCTACACGCCCTCCAGCGGGAATCGTGGCTACCGCGTCGTCCGGTACGAGCTGGATCTCGACTACGACGTCGACCGCAACGCCCTGTCGGGGACGGCTCGGCTCACCGCCGTCGCGACGGAGGAGCTCACACGGTTCTCGCTCGACCTCGCCGCGCTGCGCGTCACCCGTGTCCAGGTCGACGGGGCCGAGGCGAAGCGGACGCACGGCTCGGGCAAGCTCACGCTGACGCCCCGGGACACCATCGCGGCCGGCGCCGAGTTCTCCGTGCTCGTCCGGTACTCGGGTGCGCCCCGTCCCGTGCGCAGCCCCTGGGGCGAGATCGGCTGGGAGGAACTCGAGGACGGCGTCATCGTGGCGTCCCAGCCGTGCGGTGCGTCGAGTTGGTTCCCCTGCAACGACCACCCCTCGGACAAGTCGTCCTATCGGATCAGTGTCACGGCGTCGTCGGCGTACACGGTCGTCGCCCCCGGGGAGCTGGTGTCGCGGGTCGCCCGCGCGAGCCGGACCAGATGGGTCTACGAGCAGCCCGAACCGATGGCCGCCTACCTCGCGACGGTGCAGATCGGCCGGTACCAGCGGCTCGCCGTCAGCGCTCGGGTCGCGACGACCACGGTGCCGGTCGTCGCACACCT
This sequence comes from Plantibacter flavus, assembly GCF_002024505.1. Lineage (NCBI taxonomy): Bacteria > Bacillati > Actinomycetota > Actinomycetes > Micrococcales > Microbacteriaceae > Plantibacter > Plantibacter flavus. Next base: position 2,666,106 of record NZ_CP019402.1, on the reverse strand, counting down.
GCCGCGTGACCTCACCGCGCGGTTCCGACACGACTTCGCCGAGCAGGTCGACATGCTGGCGTGCTTCGAGCGCGCCTTCGGGCCCTACCCCTTCGGCAGCTACGGCGTCGTCGTCACGGACGACGTGCTGGAGATCCCACTCGAGGCGCAGGGGATGAGCGTGTTCGGCCGCAACCACGTCGACGGCGTCAGCGGTTCGGAGCGGTTGATCGCGCACGAGCTCGCCCACCAGTGGTTCGGGAACAGCCTGACGATCGCCACCTGGCGGGACATCTGGTTGCACGAGGGCTTCGCCTGCTACGCCGAGTGGCTGTGGTCGGAGGAGTCGGGCGCTGAGACCGCCGACGCCTGTGCCCGGGCGCACTACGCGGCGCTTCGACGTGCACCGCAGGACCTCGTCGTCGGCGATCCGGGACCCGCGGACATGTTCGACGACCGGGTCTACAAGCGAGGCGCGATCGCCCTGCACGCCGTACGCCGGCTGCTCGGCGACGAGGCCTTCTTCGACCTCCTGCGTGACTGGGTGGCGTCCTTCCGGCACTCGAGCGTGTCGACGGCCGACTTCATCCGGACGGCCGATCGACATGCACCGGCACCGGTCGAGCCGCTCCTCGACGCGTGGCTCTTCCAGGAGGCGCTCCCGCCCTTCCCCGTCGGCTGAACCGGGTCAGGGGAGCATGAGGGCCGTCGCGACGACGAATCCCGGCGCACGCTCCGGGTGGTCGATGACGAAGCGGTGGCCGGCGGTCTCGGTGACGCGCGGTGCGGCATCCGGCCCGAGGTCGATCGTCGCGGGATCGGTCGTGAGGCCCGTACCGAGAGCTTTCGTCACGGCCTCCTTCGCCGTCCAGCGCTCGGCGAGCGCCCGCAGGCGTCGTCGGTCCGGCAGGCGCTGCCACTGCTCACGTTCCGCGGGGGTGAGGGCGACGTCCTCGACCCCGGTGAACCGGGCCACGTCGATCAGTTCGACGTCGACACCGACGGGGTGCTCGGTCGACACCGCCACAGCTGAGGCGTCGGCGGTGTGGGAGACGCTCACGTGGACGGTCCGGCCTCCCGCGCGCACCCGTGGTCGTCCGTGCGCGAGACCGCAGTCCGGGCAGACCGCCGTGACCTCGATCCGCTCGGGGTCGGTACCGATCGTCTCCGCGACGGTGCGCAGGAGCAGTGCACGACCGAACAGGAACCGCCGGGCCGAGGTCGCGGAGGAGGTGTCGAGGCGGTCTCGGGCGGGCGCGTCCAGCAGGGCGGCCGTGCCGGCGAGGTCGAGCTCGACGGCGCTGGCCCAGCGTAGGAGGCGGACCGTCGGCTGCGGCAGGGGATCGGCTCGGTGCATGGCCCCCGCGTCCCGGAGTCGGAGCGATGCGAAGCAGGACCTCGCGAGATGGTGATGGTGCCCTCGACTGGATTCGAACCAGCGACTTCTTCCTCCGGAGGGAAGCGCTCTTCCGCTGAGCTACGAAGGCGGAACACGTCCAAGCTACCAGAGTCGGGACCCACGCCGGTACCGGAGGCGTGCGGGCTCGGTGTCGCCCATCGCGTGGAACAATGAGGACATGCAGCGCACCCTGACCGCGTCGCTCGATCTGCGGGTGCATGATCGAGCCGACCTCATCTTCTCCATCGCTGCAGCCGGCGGCACCCCGCTGGCGAGCGAGCGACTGCAGGTGCACTCCTCGGACGGCCCGTGCGCCGTCACCGAGATCGCGGGTCCGGACGACACACGACTCCACCGGGTCATCGCCGAGCCCGGCCGGTTGCAGGTCGACTACGAGGCGGTGGTCGTCGGGCAGGCCGTGCCGCGTCCTGTGGACGCCTTGGAGACCGTGACCTACCTCCGTCCCAGCCGGTACTGCGAGTCGGACGCGCTGTTCTCGCTCGCGCGTTCCGAGCTCGGTTACCTGCTCGAGCACCGTCGTCTGCACGAGGACGGCACGGTGTCCGGCGGTCTGCAGGTGCTGCCATGGGTGGCGGCTTGGGTCGGACGACACCTCTCCTACGTCTCCGGCTCCACGACCGTGTCGGACAGTGCGGTGTCGACCCTGGCCGCGGGGCGTGGCGTGTGCCGGGACTTCGCACACCTGACCATCGCGATGCTGCGGGCGCTCGACATCCCGGCCCGGTACGCCGCGGTCTACGCCCCGGGTCTCGTGCCCATGGACTTCCACGCGGTGGCCGAGGGCTTCGTCGACGGCGCCTGGCATGTGGTCGACGCGACGGGTCTGGCACCGCGCCAGTCCCTCGTCCGCATCGCCACCGGACGCGACGCCGCGGACGTGGCCTGGTTGAGCAACCACCACGGCAACGTGACCGTCGAAGACATGCGGATCGACGCCCTGATCGACGTCCTGCCCGCCGACGACCCGGCGCAGGCGGTCGTGCTCGCCTGACGGTCGCCCCGAGGACCACCGTGTCGCTGCTGCGACGCGCCCGGGTAGAATCGCTCCTCGTGACTCCTGAAGACCTCGCCTCCGCCCTGCACGCCATCGTCGTTCCGATCGTCGAACGACGACGCGAGGCGGCGGGTATCACCGACGAGGTCGCGGTGTCGGTCGACGACGTGGTGCTGGAGCGGCCGAAGAACCGCGATCACGGCGATTGGGCCTGCAACATCGCGATGAAGCTCGCGAAGCGCGTGGGCGCCAACCCGCGCGAACTCGCGCAGGAGTTCGCCGACGCACTCGTGCAGGTCGACGGTGTCGCCTCGGTCGAGGTCGCGGGTCCCGGGTTCATCAACGTGCGCCTCGACGCCGCTGCCGCGGGTGCGCTCGCGAAGGTGATCGTCGACGCCGGTGACGCGTTCGGTCGCAACGACAGCCTCGCCGGTCAGACCATCAACATCGAGTTCGTCTCGGCCAACCCGACCGGCCCGCTCCACATCGGCCACACGCGCTGGGCCGCGCTCGGCGACTCCCTGGCCCGCGTCCTGAGCGCGTCCGGCGCGACGCTCGTCAGCGAGTACTACATCAACGACGCCGGCAACCAGATGGACACGTTCGCGGACTCGATCCTCGCCGCGGCCAAGGGGGAGCCGACGCCGGAGGGCGGCTATCCCGGGGCGTACATCGGCGACCTCGCGAAGACCGTGCTGACCGAGATCCCCGACCTCCTCGAGCGTCCGGACGCCCGCGAGGTCGCGCGGGAACGCGCCTACGCCCTGCAGCTCGGCGAGATCCGCGCGTCCCTCGAGCGCTTCAACGTCCACTTCGACGTCTGGTTCAGCGAGCGCACGCTGCACGCGACGGGCGAGGACGGCACGAGCCTCATCGACCAGGCCGTGGACCGGTTGCGCGAGCAGGGGCACGTGTTCGACGAGGAGGGCGCCGTCTGGGTGCGCACGACGGACTTCGGCGACGACAAGAACCGCGTCATCCGTCGCTCCAACGGCGTCTACACCTACTTCGCCGCCGACGCCGCGTACTACCTGAACAAGGGCGACCGCGGCTTCCAGCACAAGATCTACCTGCTCGGTGCCGACCACCACGGCTACGTCCACCGGCTGAAGGCACTCGCGGGTGCGGCCGGAGACGACCCGGACCGCGACATCGAGGTGCTCATCGGGCAGCTCGTGAGCGTGAACGGCGCCCGACTCTCCAAACGGGCCGGCAACATCATCGAGCTGGACGACCTGCAGGCCTGGATCGGGACGGACGCCCTGCGGTACTCGCTCGGTCGCTACCCGGCCGATTCGCCGTTGGCCCTCGACCCGGAGCAGCTCCGCAGCCGGACGAACGACAACCCCGTCTTCTACGTCCAGTACGCCCACGCCCGCACGAACTCGGTGGCGCGCAACGCCGCTTCGGCCGGGGTCGACCGCAGCGCCTTCGCACCGGAGCTGCTCGTCCACGAGACGGAGTCGGCGCTCCTCGGCGTCCTCCAGGAGTTCCCGCGGATCGTCGCGCAGGCCGCACAGCTGCGCGAGCCGCACCGCGTCGCCCGGCACCTGGAGGAGACCGCGAGTCTGTACCACAAGTGGTACGACAGCTGCCGGGTCGTCCCGATGGGGGAGGAGCCGGTCACCGACCTGCACCGCACGCGCCTCTGGCTGAACGACGCGACCGGCACCGTCATCCGGAACGGGCTGGCGCTCCTCGGCGTCTCCGCCCCTGAGCGCATGTAGCGTCCCCGCAGCAGGAGATCCACGCGAGCGCAGGACGGTTCCCCGGGAACGGTCCTGCGCTCGCTCCGATCTCCGGTGTGCGCTGTCCGAGCGGCGAGCCCTTCGCTAGCGTGACAGGATGCGCAGCCTCACGTCCCGCCCGTCCCTCGTCGTCGTCGTGATCGCGGCGGCCGTGTCGCTCTCGGGCTGTGTCGGCCAGGGCTCGGGCCTTCCCGGCACCGCGGCGCCGAGCGCGACCTCCGCGTCGGCCGTGGACCTCCGCGCGTTCGCACCGTTCGGAACGGAAGGGTCCGGCGTCTCGATCCGCCTGCAGTTCCCCGACGGCCTGCACGCCGGCAGCGTCGGCACCATGCACTACCTCCAGAACATCGTCTCGCCTCCGGTGCAGTGCGCGCCGTTCGAGATCGAGCTCGAGGAGGTGGGCACGAGCACGCTGCAGATCGACGGGGCACTCTCCGTCGTCGTCCGGGGCGAGGGCGGGAAGACGGTCGCGCCGGCGTTCGTCATCCCCGGTGACCCGGTTCGTGCGGCCTTCATCTCGCCGGACGTCCTGACGAAGAGTTCCCTGGAGGACTCGAACCTCACCGAGCTGGAAGGGTTCACGCTGGCGGCCTTGTATCCCACCTCGGCTGCCGACTGGGAGCGATTCAGCGGCAGGGTGCTCGACATGCAGGAGGTCGAGCTCGACCAGGTCTGCTGACGCGGCCCCGGAGACGACGGTTCGCTACCCTCGGAACATGAGTGAGCAGCAACCGTCGGGCAAGCGCAGGCGTCCCTGGCTTCCGATCGTCATCGTCGTCGGGGTGCTCGTCGTCCTCGTCGGCGCGTTCCTGATCGCCGACACGATCGTGCGCGGCGTCGCCGAGGAGCGCGTCGCGACGCAGATCGAGCAGAGCCTGCCCGACAACGTCGATGCGGACGTCTCCGTGTCGATCGGCGGCGCCTCGGTCATCGCCCAGTACCTCACCGGAACGTTCGAGCACGTGGACCTGCGTGCACCGGACGCGAGCGTCGACGGCATCCCGCTGGATCTCCGGGTGAGCGCGGACCGGGTCCCCCTCGACCCGGAGCAGACGATCGGTCGGGTGGTGGCGACCATCAGGATCGATGCCGCCGGAGCGGCGGACCTCGCCAAGACGGCAGGGCTCCCTGGCACGCTCACCCTCGGCGCCGACGAGATCGGGTACGCGGGTGAGGCGACCGTACTCGGGTTCACGATCCCCTACGACTTCTCCGTGGCGCCGACCACCACGGCCGACCGGGTGAACCTCATGCCGACGTCCGTGAACGTCGACACCGGCCTCCTCGGCGTCATCGACCTGCGGGCGCTCGTGACCGGCTTCCTGCAGGGCGACCCGCCGAGCATCTGCGTCGCCCAGTACCTGCCCGAGGGGGTCGACCTCGATGGACTCGCGGTGACGCCGGAGGCGGCGACCGCCACCCTGACGTCGACGACGCTCCGGCTCGACGAGGCGTCGCTGCAGACGCTCGGCAGCTGCGACTGAGCCTCGCCCCGCCACCCGGCGGGGGAGGGGAGCGGGCCACCCGACGTCACGATGCTGCACGGTCACGCGCGTCTCGCTAGACTTTCCACACACCCACTGCTCCGACCGGGCGGTGAGGTGTGCCGTCGGGCCCTCAGGCCCGTGTTCCACCACAGTCGTTCCAACCGAGCGGCGATGGGTGCGGACGACCGGGATCACCAACCACCGGGTCGTGCGCATCCACCTTCATCGGTGCTCTGCAAATCGGTGCTTCAGGGGCCAAACCGGGTCCGCTCGCCCAACGAGAACCTCCTTTTCCGCTCAACAGGACTCAGGACACCCCCGTGGCCAGAAACCCCCTCGCCCCCGACTGGCTCGCCGAGCCCGTCGATCCGAACGCGCTCGATCCGGCCGTGTGGCCGGCCTCGGCCGCCCGCGACACCGACGGCCTCCTGCAGCTCGGCGGCGTCGACGTCCGCACGCTCCAGGAGCGCTTCGGCACGCCCCTCTACGTCGTCGACGAGGACGACGCCCGGGCCCGTGCCCGCACGCTGAGAGAGGCGTTCGAGCGTGAAGCGGCGGCCCGCGGCACGAGTGTCGCCGTCTACTACGCGGGGAAGGCGTTCCTTTCGGCCGAGGTCGCGCGCTGGATGACGGCGGAGGGCCTCCGCATCGACATCTGCAGCGGTGGAGAACTCGCCGTCGCACTCGCCGCCGGAACCGATGCGGCCCAGCTGGGCTTCCACGGCAACAACAAGTCGGTCGCGGAGATCGAGCGAGCCGTGGGTGTCGGGATCGGCGCCATCGTGCTCGACAGCCTCACCGAGATCGACCGCGTCGCCGCGGCGGCCGAGCGCGCTGGCCGGGTCCAGTCGGTGCGCCTGCGCGTGAACAGCGGCGTCCACGCCCACACGCACGAGTACCTCGCGACCGCCCACGAGGACCAGAAGTTCGGGCTGCCGCTCGAGGACGCCGCCGACGCCGTCGCGCGCATCCGGACGCACGCCTCGCTCGACTTCCTCGGACTCCACTGCCACATCGGCTCGCAGATCTTCGGGTCCGACGGGTTCGCCGAATCCGCCGCCCGCCTGCTCGCCGTGCACGCACGCCTGCTCGAGGGCGGCCCCGTGCCCGAGCTCAACCTCGGTGGCGGCTTCGGCATCGCCTACACCAGCGCCGACGACCCGACGCCGATCGAGCAGCTCGCGGCGGACATCCTCGCCGGTGTCCAGGCTGCGGCAGACCTCCACGGCGTCCGGATCCCGAAGCTCGCCTTCGAACCGGGACGCGCGATCATCGGCGGCGCCGGCATCACGCTCTACGAGGTCGGCACGATCAAGGACGTCGTGGTCGCCTGGAACGACGAGGGCGAGACGGCCGTCCGCCGCTACGTCAGCGTCGACGGCGGGATGAGCGACAACGCCCGGCCGTCGCTGTACGGCGCGGACTACACGGTCCGGATCGCCGACCGCGTGAGTGAGGCGCCTCCTGCGCTCGTCCGGATCGCCGGCAAGCACTGCGAGTCGGGCGACATCGTCGTGAACGCCGACTACCTGCCGGCCGACGTCCGCGACGGCGACCTCCTGGCCGTCCCCGCGACCGGGGCCTACTGCTGGTCCCTCGCGAGCAACTACAACTACCTCGGTCGCCCGGCCGTCGTCGCCGTGTCGGGTGGCGCGGCCCGCGTCATCGTGCGGGGCGAGACCGAGCACGACCTCCTCAGCCGCGATGCGGGATTGGACACGGAATGATCGAATACCGCGGACTGAAGGTCGCCCTGCTGGGCGCCGGATCGGTGGGCTCGCAGGTGGCGCGTCTGCTGCTCGAGCACGCCGACGAACTGGCGTCCCGCGCCGGAGCGAGCCTCGAGCTCATCGGCATCGCCGTGCGCGACGTCGACGCACCTCGCGACGTCGACCTGCCGAAGGAGCTGTACACGACCGATGCCGAGCAGCTCATCCTGAGCGCCGACATCGTGATCGAACTCATCGGCGGCATCGAGCCGGCGCGCAGCCACATCCTGCAGGCCATCAACGCCGGTGCCGACATCGTCACCGCCAACAAGGCGCTGCTCGCGACGCACGGCCCGGAACTGTTCGACGCCGCTGAGCAGGTCGGCGCCCAGCTGTACTACGAGGCGGCCGTCGCCGCGGCGATCCCGATCATCCGACCCCTGCGGGAGAGCCTCGCGGGCGACCGCATCAACCGGGTGCTCGGCATCGTCAACGGCAGCACGAACTACATGCTCGACCGGATGGACCGCTTCGGCGACACGATGGAGGACGCGGCAGCCGTCGCGAGCGAGCTCGGGTACCTCGAGGCCGACCCGACCCTCGACGTCGAGGGCTACGACGCGGCGCAGAAGGCGACCATCCTCGCGAGTCTCGCCTTCCACACCACCGTCCCCGTCGAGGCCGTCCACCGTGAGGGCATCACCGGCATCACGAAGGCCCAGGTCGACCTCGCGCGCAGCGAGGGCTACGTCATCAAGCTGCTCGCGATCGCGGAGCGGATCGTCGATGAGACGACCGGCGAGGAAGGCCTGTCCGCCCGTGTCTACCCGGCCCTGATCGGTCGCGAGCACCCACTGGCCGCCGTGCACGGCGGCAACAACGCCGTCTTCGTGGAGGCCGAGAACGCCGGGAGCCTGATGTTCTACGGCGCCGGCGCCGGCGGCAAGGAGACCGCCTCCGCGGTCCTCGGCGACCTCGTCTCCGCGGCCCGTCGTCACGTCGCCGGCGGCCCCGGTGTCGGCGAGTCCACGCACGCCGACCTGCCGGTCCTCGAGATCGGCCGCGTCACGACGCGATACCAGGTCACCCTCGAGGTGGCCGACGAACCCGGCGTGCTCGCCGCGGTCGCGGGGATCCTCAGCGACGGCGGCGTCTCGGTCGAGACCTTCCAGCAGTCCGTGGCCTCCTCGGACGGGACGCTGTCGACCGCTACCCTGGTCATCGGCACCCACCGGGCGCTCGAATCGGCCCTCGCGGCCACCGTCGAGCAGCTCGCCTCGAACGCCCACGTCGAGCGGGTCGTGTCCGTGCTCCGGGTCGAAGGAGCCGAGTAGGTGCCGAACCGCACGACCCCCGACCGCGTCGCTCGCCGACCTCTCACCAGATTGCAGGCATCCCTATGAGTCACACCGAACCGCTTGCGATCGGACGCACCGTCACCGTGAAGGTGCCGGCGACCACCGCCAACCTCGGCCCCGGCTTCGACACGCTCGGTCTGGCGCTCGCCCTGTACGACGAGCTGACCGTCACAGTCCGCGAGGAGCCCGGCGTGTTCGTGGAGGTCATCGGTGTCGGCGCCGGCGAGGTGCCGACCGACGCCTCGAACCTCGTGATCACCGCGATCGCGCACGCTCTGCGTGCCTACGGCCACGACCTCCCCGGTCTCGACGTCGTCGCGCGGAACGTCATCCCGCACGGCCGCGGCCTCGGCTCCTCGGGCGCAGCGATCGTCTCCGGCATCATGGCGGCGAAGGGGCTCCTCGAGGGTCGGGTCGAGCTCGGTCCGGACGACCTCCTCCGGCTCGCGACGGAGATGGAGGGTCACCCCGACAACGTCGCTCCGGCGCTGTTCGGCGGCCTGACGATCGCGTGGACGACGGACGACGGCCCACAGCACAAGAAGCTCATCGTGCACCGCGGGGTCTCGCCGCTCGTGCTCGTCCCCGAGCACACGATGTCCACGGAACTCGCCCGCAGCCTGCAGCCCGCCAACGTGCCGCACGCCGACGCGGCGTTCAACGTCTCGCGTTCGGCGCTCCTCGTCGCCGCGCTCACGCAGAGCCCCGAGCTCCTGCTCGCGGCCACCGAGGACCGGCTCCACCAGAGCTACCGCGCCGCAGCGATGCCCGAGACGAACACCCTCATCACGCTGCTGCGCGAGCACGGCTTCGCCGCCGTCGTGTCCGGCGCCGGTCCGTCGATCCTCGTCCTCGCGGACGATCCCGGACGACGCCTCGAAGCCACCGCGCTGGTCGCCGAGCACGCCACCACCCCGTGGCAGTCGCTCATGCTCGCGGTCGACTTCAAGGGTGCTACAGTGGGAGGGCACCCGGCCCACCCCGCCTCTTCGGCGTAACCGGCTTCCGGGGCAATTCCGCACAATCATCGCTTTCGCACCAATTGATCGCGTCTGTTCGGGTCCCACCGTGTTTCCATCTTGCTGAGCAGCGCTCCGCCGGATCGTCGCACCGGGCTATCCGCACAGGCTCTGCGTCGTGTGAACATCACCCACCCGCCGCACAGGATTCCGGTGCGATCGCCGCCTGCGCGAGACAGCTCTGTCTCGACGCAAGGGAAGGAAGACACACGTGACAGACGTCAACGAAGGCGCCTCAGGCGTCTCGCTGGATGCCGACCCGAAGACGCTCAAGGTCGCCGACCTGCAGCGTCTCGCCGCCGCTCTCGGAGTGGCCGGAGCCTCGAAGCTCCGCAAGGGCGAGCTGGTCGAAGCCATCCAGACCATCCAGAACAGCACCGACACCGACACCGACGCCGCGGCCACCGAGACCGCCGACGTCATCGAGTCGGTCTCCGCGCTCGAAGTCGCGCCGGAGGCACCGGTGCAGTCCAAGCTGCCTGAGCTCGACCTCGCGCTCGACCAGGCCTTCGGTGCCGAGAAGGCGGCCCCGCCGGCGCGACGCAAGTCCCGCCGGGCCACGACGGCCACCGTCGCCCCGAACGCGACCCCGATCGTCGGCGCCCCCGTCGTCGAGGCACCGGCTGCGCCGGCTGCCGCACCCGCCCCGGTCGAGGCCGAGGCGCCGTCCGCTCCGGCCGACGCGGCTCCGGCCGAGCAGTCCGACGACGCCGCCGCGACCGCTGCGTCGCAGAGCGCCGACGAGACGACCCCCGAGCAGACGCCCAGGCGTTCGCGCGGCAACCGCCGTGGTCGCGGACGCGATCGCGACCGCAACGCCGACGACGCCGAGCAGAACACGGCTGAGCAGGGCACCGGCGAGCAGGCCGGCGGCGAGCAGCGCCGCGCCGCACAGAACGCCTCCGAGCAGGACTCGAACGACGACGCCGCGAACACGGACGCCGACGACACCCAGGACGGCGAGCAGCAGGACGGCCAGTCGTCCGGCGGACGTCGCGGTCGCGGCCGTGGGCGCAACCAGAACAACGGTGGCCAGAACAACGGCAACCAGAACGCCGATGCCGGCCAGAAGGCCGACGCCAAGCAGGAGCAACAGGGGCAGAACCGCGGCAACCAGGGCGGTCAGGGCAACCAGGGTGCACCGGGCGACGAGTCCGAGGGTCGTGGCGGCCGCAGCCGCTACCGCGACCGCAAGCGTCGCGGATCCGTGCAGAACGACGACGTCGAGCCCGAGATCGCCGAGGACGACGTCCTCATCCCGGTCGCCGGCATCCTCGACGTCCTCGACAACTACGCCTTCGTGCGCACCTCCGGCTACCTCCCGGGCACCAACGACGTCTACGTCTCCCTCGGCCAGGTGAAGAAGTACCACCTGCGCAAGGGCGACGCCGTCGTCGGGGCCATCCGTCAGCCGCGCGACAACGACAGCAGCAGCCGCCAGAAGTACAACGCGATCGTCAAGGTCGACTCCGTCAACGGCCTGTCCGTCGACGAGGCCGGCGCCCGCGTCGAGTTCGGCAAGCTGACCCCGCTGTACCCGCAGGAGCGCCTCCGTCTTGAGACGGAGCAGACGAAGCTCACGCAGCGCATCATCGACCTCGTCGCACCGATCGGCAAGGGCCAGCGCGGCCTGATCGTCGCCCCGCCGAAGGCCGGGAAGACCATCGTCCTGCAGCAGATCGCCAACGCGATCTCGATCAACAACCCTGAGGTCCACCTCATGGTCGTGCTCGTCGACGAGCGTCCCGAAGAGGTCACCGACATGCAGCGCACGGTGAAGGGTGAGGTCATCGCCTCCACCTTCGACCGGCCGGCCGAGGACCACACGACGGTCGCCGAACTCGCGATCGAGCGCGCCAAGCGTCTCGTCGAGCTCGGCCACGACGTCGTCGTGCTGCTCGACTCGATCACACGTCTCGGTCGTGCCTACAACCTGGCCGCACCCGCCTCGGGTCGGATCCTCTCCGGTGGTGTCGACGCCGCGGCGCTGTACCCGCCGAAGCGCTTCTTCGGTGCCGCTCGCAACATCGAGAACGGTGGATCCCTCACGATCCTCGCGACCGCGCTCGTCGAGACCGGTTCCAAGATGGACGAGGTCATCTTCGAGGAGTTCAAGGGCACCGGCAACTCGGAGCTCCGGCTCTCGCGCCAGCTCGCCGACAAGCGGATCTTCCCGGCCGTGGACGTCAACGCGTCCTCGACCCGCCGCGAGGAGATGCTGCTCGCTCCCGACGAGGTCAAGGTCACCTGGAAGCTGCGTCGGGCCCTCGCCGGCCTCGACCAGCAGCAGGCCCTCGAGGTCGTCCTCGGCAAGCTGAAGGAGACCACGTCCAACGTGGAGTTCCTCGTCCAGATGCAGAAGTCGATGCCCGCACCGACCTCGCACAGCCACGGACACGAGAACAACCACCGCTAGCGGTCCCGACCGACCCCATCCGTACCCGCGCCGCACCGGCATCGGGAACGGGTGGGGTCGGTCCCGTTTCGCCCCCGGTGCCGCATGATGGTGATGAAGGAAGAGAACGATGTTCGAATCAGTTGAGACGCTCGTCGCCGAGCACAAGGATCTCCAGGATCAGCTCGCCGACCCGGCGGTCCACGCCGACCCCGCGCGGTCGAAGAAGATCAACCGCCGCTACGCCGAGCTGTCGAAGATCATCGCGGCCTACCACACCTGGCAGGCGACGCAGGAGGACCTCGACGCCGCTCGCGAACTCGCCAAGGAGGACGAGGCGTTCGCCGAGGAGGTGCCGGTGCTCGAAGAACTGCTGGTGACCAACCAGGAGAAGCTCCGCCGTCTCCTCATCCCGCGCGACCCCGACGACGGCCGCGACGTCATCATGGAGATCAAGGGTGGCGAGGGCGGCGCGGAGAGCGCCCTCTTCGCCGCCGACCTGCTCCGGATGTACCTGCACTACGCGGAGTCCAAGGGGTGGAAGACCGAGCTCCTCGAACGCACCGAGAGCGACCTCGGCGGCTACAAGGACGTCCAGGTGGCGATCAAGTCGAACGCGACCGACCCGTCGCAGGGGGTCTGGGCGCACCTCAAGTACGAGGGCGGCGTGCACCGCGTGCAGCGTGTGCCGGCCACCGAGTCCCAGGGCCGCATCCACACCTCCACGACGGGTGTCCTCGTCTTCCCCGAGGTCGATGAGCCGGAGGAGGTCGAGATCAGCCAGAACGACCTGAAGATCGACGTCTACCGGTCGAGCGGCCCCGGCGGTCAGTCGGTCAACACCACGGACTCCGCGGTGCGCATCACCCACCTGCCGACCGGCATCGTGGTGTCGATGCAGAACGAGAAGAGTCAGCTGCAGAACCGTGAGGCCGGTATGCGCGTCCTCCGCGCACGGATCCTCGCGCGTCAGCAGGAGGAGCAGGCGGCGCTCGACAGCGCGGCGCGCAAGACGCAGATCCGCACGATGGACCGCTCCGAGCGCATCCGCACCTACAACTTCCCCGAGAACCGCATCGCCGACCACCGGACCGGGTACAAGGCGTACAACCTCGACGGCGTCATGAACGGCGCGCTCGGTCCGATCATCGAATCGGCGATCACCGCCGATGAGGAAGCGCGCCTGGCCGACATCGGCGACCAGGACTAGGACTCGAGAGCGCAGTCGTGGTCGTCATCCCTCTCGGATGACGACCACGACTGCGCTTTCGTCGTTCAGCCGATGCGCAGTCGCTTCGTCGCGACCTTGTCGGCGAAGAATCGGTCGTGGCTGACCACGACGATGGCGCCGGGGAAGTGCACGAGTGCGCGCTCCATCACCTGCGTGCTCGCGAGGTCCAGGTGGTTCGTCGGCTCGTCGAGGAGGAGCACCGAAGCTCCGGAGAGCAGGCACTGGGCCATGGCGACGCGGGCGCGCTGCCCACCCGACAGCATGCCGATCTTCTGCTTGAGGTCGGCGTCCGAGAACTGGAACATGCCGAGGAAGCGGTTCACCGACTTCTTCGTCGCCGCGAAGGCGAGGCTGTCGGGCATAGCGCCGACGGCGTGCGCGACCGTGTCGGTGAGGTCCAGCTCGTCGACCATCTGGTTGTAGGACGCGTATCGGACCCCGCCGGTCCACGTGACGTGACCGGCGTCGGGGCGTTCGTCGCCCTCGAGGATCCGGAGGAACGTGGACTTGCCCGCACCGTTCGGTCCGTGGACGACGATGCGTTCGCGGCGGCCGATCTCGAGGTCGAGCCCGTCGAACAGCGTGTGGTCGCCGTAGGCCTTCGTGAGCCCCTGGATCCGGCAGAGCGTGTCCTTGATGTGCAGGCCGCCGTAGATGTCGGTGATGATGTCGTCGACCGGACGCGGCGGCCTGGCCTTCTTGATCTTGGCCAGCTGCGAGGAGAGGTCCTTCTTCCCGGCGGCCTTGGCCGCCTCGCGACGGTCCGAGATGCCCTCGGCCTCGAAGGCGAGCAGTTCGGACTCGTGGACGAACTGCGCCTCGAGGCTCTTGAGCCGGAACTGCTTCTGGACGACGTACTCGTCGAAGCTGCCGGGGTACTCGTGGAGGTGGAAGTTCTCGACCTCGACGATGCGGGTGACCACGGCGTCGAGGAAGGTCCGGTCGTGCGAGACGACGATCGCCGCGCCGCGGAACGAGCCGAACCAGGATTCGAGCCACTCGACCCCCGCGACGTCGAGGAAGTTCGTCGGCTCGTCGAGGAGCAGGACGTCCGGGCGCTCGAGGAGGATCTTCGCGAGCGCCGCACGGTTGCGCCAACCCCCGGAGAGCGAGTCGATGGGGAGCACGCGGCGCGCGGCGTCGAAGCCGAGCGTGGTGAGGGCGGTGTCGATGTGGCGCTGGTAGTCCCAGCCGTCCTGGCGCTCCATCTCCTCGAAGAGCTCGGCCTGCCGTTCGATGAGCTTCGTCATCCCGTCGAGGTCGTTCGGGTCGGCGGCGATCGCGGCGTCGATGGATGCGAGTTCCGCCTCGATGGCGTGGATGTGACCGAAGAGTCCTTCGAGGACCTCGGTGATGGTGGCGCTGCCGTCGAGCTCCGAGAACTGCGAGAAGTAGCCGATCCGCGTTCCGTCCTCGATGGTCACCGTGCCCGAGTCCGGCTGGAGCTGGTCGAGCGCGAGCTTCAGGAGGGTGGATTTGCCTGAACCGTTCCGCCCGATGAGCCCGACCCGGTCGCCTGGCTCGAGCCGGAAGAAGACGTCGCGGAGTACCGGGCGTTCCTCGAACCGGACGGTGACGTCGTGCAGGCGGATGAGACTCATGGGGACCTCTCGAGGAGCGGGATGCGGGTGGAATGCGGGAGTTCGTCGTCCGGGGGAGGCGCGGGCGACGGAGCGCCTCACCGCTCGCGGATCAGATGTGGTACTCGGGATCGAGCAACGCGAGGCCGTGGGCGCCGCTCCCGCGCGGGCGCTCGACCGCGGGGACGCCGAGCAGCAGACTGCGGGGTGGGCACGCCTTGGTGACGACGGCGTTCGCGCCGACGATGGTGCCCGCACCGATCCGGATGGGCCCGAGGATCTTCGCCCCGGCACCGACGGCGACGCCGTCACCGATGGTCGGGTGGCGCTTGCCGACGCCGCGGCTCTTCCCGCCGAGGGTCACGCCGTGGAAGATCATGACGTCGTCGCCCACCTCGGCCGTCTCACCGATGACGACGCCCATACCGTGGTCGATGAAGAACCGCCTGCCGATCCGGGCGCCCGGGTGGATCTCGATCCCGGTGAGGAACCGGGTGAACTGCGAGCCGAACCGGGCGAGGGTGCGGAAGCCGCGCCGCCACAGGCGATGGTGCAGCCGGTACGCCCAGACGGCGTGCAGGCCGGAGTAGCTGAGCGCGATCTCGATGGTGCCGCGGGCCGCCGGATCGTGTGCGCGTGCGGCACCGATGTCCTCGCGGACCCGCGACAGCATTCCCATGCGTCGAGCCTAGTCGCGCAGGTCGTCGTACATCGTCGTCGACAGGTAGCGCTCGCCCGCGTCGGGGATGATGACGACGATCGTCTTGCCGGCCATCTCCGGACGGCGTCCGACCTCGAGGGCGGCCCAGACAGCGGCGCCGGAGGACATGCCGCCGATGATGCCGTCGTCGGTCGCGAGGCGTCGTGCGGTCGCGTAGGCCGTGTCGGTCTCGACCGGGATGATCTCGCTGAACAAGGAGGTGTCGAGGATGTCGGGCACGAAGTTCGGGCCGATGCCCTGGATCTTGTGTCCACCGGCACGACCCTCGCTGAGCAGCGGGGAGTCCGCGGGCTCGACCGCGATGATCTGCACGTCGGGGTTGTGCTCACGGAGCCAGCCGCCGACGCCGGTGATGGTCCCGCCCGTCCCGATGCCCGCGACGAACGCGTCGACCGTGCCGGCGGTGTCCTCCCAGATCTCGGGCGCGGTCGTCCGTCGGTGGATGGCGGGGTTCGCTTCGTTCTCGAACTGCCTGACCCAGACGGCGCCGGGGTTCTCGGCGACGATGCGCTGCGCCTCCTGCACGGCGTTCGCCATCCCCTTGGTCGGGTCGGTGAGGACGAGCTCGGCACCGTAGGCACGGAGGAGGGACCGGCGTTCCTTGCTCATCGAGGCCGGCATCGTGAGGATGACCCGGTAGCCCCGCGCGGCTCCCACGAGGGCGAGCGCGATGCCGGTGTTCCCGCTCGTCGACTCGACGATGGTCCCTCCGGGCTGCAGCTGGCCCGAGGCCTCCGCCGCATCGACGAGCGCGATGCCCAGGCGGTCCTTGACACTCGATCCGGGGTTGTAGAACTCCAGCTTCGCCAGGACGGTCGCGCCGACGCCCTCGGCGATGCGGTTCAGGCGGACGAGCGGGGTGCGGCCGTAGGCCTGAGTGATGTCGGTGTAGACGGTGCCGGTCACGGTGTTCCTCTTCCTCGAACGGGGCTCGGTTCAGCCTACGACCTGGTCGATCGGCGGTCTCCCGTGTGACGAGGAGGGTCGACGGCCCGCGGCCGCATCGAGGCGGTGGGGTAGGCTCGGTGCGGCCCACCCGACCAGGCCGCCCCAGATGATGACCTCGCTCATGCCCAGCACCCCTTCCGCCGCCGCCGCAGACACCCCGTCAGCCGGCCACCCTGCGACCGTCGAACTCGCGCGCCAACACGCCGTCGAGATCCTCACCCGCGCGGCCGTGCCGTCACCCGACGTCGACGCGGAACTCCTCCTCGGACACGTGCTCGGCCTCGGTCGCGGTGCCGTGCAGGCCGCGGCGATCACCGGTCGCGTGCTCGACGCCGAAGAGCGCACCGTGTTCGCCGAGCTGGTCGAACGTCGGGCCGCGCGTGAACCGCTGCAGCACATCACGGGTCGTGCCGCGTTCCGTTCGATGGAACTCGCGGTCGGACCAGGCGTCTTCGTGCCGCGCCCCGAGACCGAGTCGGTCGTGCAGTTCGCCATCGACGCACTCCGGGCGGTGCCGATCCCTCGGCCCATCGGCGTCGACCTCGGCACCGGCAGCGGAGCGATCGCGCTGGCGATGGCGACCGAGGTCCCGAACGCGGCGATCTACGCGACCGAGAACTCGGTCGAGGCCTTCATCTGGGCGAGACGGAACTTCGCCGAGTCCGGTGCCGACAACGCCACCGTCGTCTTCGAGCACCTCGCCGACGCCTTCCACGAGCTCGACGGCTCGGTGGACGTCGTGATCTCGAACCCCCCGTACGTCCCGGACGACGCGATCCCACGCGATCCCGAAGTGCGTCTCCACGACCCCTCGGCCGCGCTGTACGGCGGACCGGACGGTCTCGACGTGGTGCGCCAGGTGTCCGCGACCGCGCAGCGACTGCTCCACCGGGGCGGCACGCTCATCATCGAGCACGGTGAACTCCAGGGGCAGGCCATCCGCGAGCTGCTCACGGCCGACGGCTGGCACGCTGCGGCGACGCACCGCGACCTCACCACCCGCGACCGCACCACCATCGCGATCCGCTGACCCGTCGCGGTCGGAGGTCGGGTCAGGGGGTGGCAGCCACGAACGCGTCGACGGCGGCGTCGAGTCCCGCGACGTCGAAGGCGCCAGAGGCGTCCTTCGTCAATCGGAAGGCGTGCATCCCCACGGCCTCGGCACCCGCGCAGTTCGCCGCGGAGTCGTCGATGAGCATGGTGCGACCGGGTGCGACGCCGTACCGGCTGAGCGCGCGGGTGTAGACACGGGGCTCGGGCTTCTCCGCTCCGAGGACGGCCGACACGAGGTCGTTCTCGCCGAGCAGGGCTGCGGCCTCGGGAGCCAGCTGCGCGAAGGAGTCCCGGAACGGGATCGGATTGTTCGACAGCAGGGAGACCGTGCCGAGGGTCGAGGCGCGGGCGAGGGTGGCCAGGACGCCGGGAACCGGTGTCATCGCCGCCGCACGGGCCTCGCGCCACTCCGCGAGGGTCAGCGGGTATCCGGTGACCTCGGCGAACACCGCCAGGTAGTCGTCACTGGTCGGGTACTCGCCGATGTTGGCCGCGGCCTCGTGCCCGCCGACCCACCACTGCTTCGCGAGCCGGTACTGGCTCACGCCCGTCAACCGCGAGAGCGCCGGAAGGCGTTTCCGGAAGTCGTAGTCGTACAGGGTCTTGTCGCAGTCGAAGAAGAACACACGCTCTGGCACCACTCCAGTATGCGGCCCCGGGCTCCCAGGACCGGACGCGGGCAGCACGTAGACTGACCAGGCGCGTCGGGCCCACGTCCGTCGTGCCTCGGCGGTGCCGTCCCCGCCGCCGGAGAGGGTGAACCGTGGACCGTCCTGTGACCGCCTGCATCGTCATGTACCGGAACGATCGCGACAAGCTGCGTGCGGCCATCGACTCGACCCTCGGAAGCCCGCTCGTCGAGACGCTCTACCTCGTCGACAACTCGCCGACGGACGAGCTCCGCGACCTCGTGGACGACCCGCGGATCGAGTACCTGCACAACCCCTCGAACCCGGGCTTCGGCGCAGCCCACAACCTCGCGATCGCGAAGGTCCTCGGGCGCTCGAAGTTCCACATGGTGGTCAACCCGGACGTGTTCTTCGAGCCGGAGGCGATCGAGGAGCTCCACGAGTTCATGCTCGAGCACCCCGAGGTCGGGCACGTCATGCCGAAGGTGCTGTACCCCGACGGCTCCCTCCAGTACCTGGTGAAGCGGAACCCCTCCGTCTTCGACCTCTTCGCCCGCCGGTTCCTGCCCGGTCCGCTGAAGCCGCTCGTCGCGAAGCGCATGGCCCGCTACGAGTACCGCGACATCGACGAGAACCCGGCGCACGACTACAACAAGACGATGTTCGACGTGCCCTACCTCTCGGGGTGCTTCATGTTCCTCCGGACCTCGACCCTGCACCGCGTCGGCTTCTTCGACGAGCGGATCTTCATGTACATCGAGGACGCCGACCTCACCCGACGCTTCCTCCAGGTGTCCCGGACCGCGTATTACCCCGGCGCGACGATCCACCACCACTTCGCGAAGGGCTCGCATCACAACCGGAAGCTGATGTGGTACTCGATCCAGGGGGCCTTCGTGTACTTCCGCACGTGGGGATGGTTCGGACGATGAGCCGGGTGCTCGTGACCGGTGCGACCGGCTTCATCGGGACGAACCTCGTCCCCGTCCTCGAGGCGGCCGGCCACGAGGTCGTGCCGTTCTCGTTACGCGGATGGACGGGGGAGCCCTTCCCCGCGGACGTCGACGTCGTGGTGAACCTCGCCGGGAAGGCGCACGACCTCGACGGCACCGCCTCTCCCGAGGTGTACCGCAGGATCAACACCGACCTCGCCGAACGTGCGTACGTCGCCTTCCTCGCGTCGGACGCCACCACCTTCATCCAGCTGAGCAGCGTCGCCGCGGTGAACGAGGCGACGGTCGACGGCGTGCTCGACGAGTCCGCCGAGCCCCACCCGGTGACCCCGTACGGGAAGTCGAAGCTCGCAGCCGAGCGGCTCCTGCTCGCCGTCGAACCGCCCGCCGGTCGCCGGACGATCGTCCTCCGTCCGACGATGGTGCACGGGCCGGGGGACAAGGGCAACCTGCGCCTCCTGTTCGGTCTGCTCTCCCGCGGCATCCCGTACCCGCTCGACGCCTTCCGCAACGAGCGCAGCTTCGTGTCGATCCAGAACCTCGCGTGGGCGATCACGAGCATCATCGACACGCCCACCGTCACGACGGGTGTGTACCTCGTCGCCGACGACGAGCCCGTGTCGACGGGGCACCTCGTCACCCTCATCGCCGAGGTCACCGGTCGCCGGGTCCGTCGCCTGGCGCTCCCACCGGCCCTCGTGCGGTTGGCGGCCGCCGTCGGCGATCGCGTCCCCGCCGTGCCGCTCAACTCCGGGCGTCTCGCCAAGCTCACCGAGGACTACCGCGTCTCCGGTGCCCGACTGCTCGGTGCACTCGGGCACGATCGTATGCCGACGGCGACGGACGACGGTCTCCGGTCCTCGATCGCAGCCCTCGCCGCGGAGCGCGGTGCGCCCGGCCCCGACGCGCAGTCCGTGCGCAGCCAACGCGGAGCCGGCGATCGGTAGGATCGACACGTTATGACCTCCACGCTCCCCGACGCCCCCCGTAGATGGACGCAGGCGCCCGGTCCTCGTTTCGCCGCGAAGACCGCCCTCGACGCACTGTGCTGGGTGCTCGCCATCGTGGTCGCCCAGCTCGTCCGGTTCGAGCTCGAGTACGAGCGCGTGGCCCTCGTGGGGACGGTCCTCCTGTGCGTCATCGCCGTGGTCGCCCAGCTCGTCGTGGCCTACCTGTGGAGCTACTACCACGGCCTGCACAGCTTCGGCAGCTTCTACGAGGCGAAACAGCTCATCGTCGTCGCGCTGATCGTCACCGCGATCCTCATCGCGGTCAACGCGGTGTTCGGCGTCGCGTGGGGGGTTCCACGGTCCACCACGGTCATCGCGTTCCCGTTCGCGATCGTCTTCATGGGCATCACGCGCTACGTCAAGCGACTCTTCGTCGACAGCCGCAGCCGGCCGATCGAGGCGCAGCGCGTCCTCGTCTACGGAGCCGGTGCGCTCGGGATGTCGATCATCCCTCGGCTCATGCGCGACCCGCAGTCGCCCTACCTCCCGGTGGGTGTCATCGACGACGACCCCTCGAAGCGCAACTTCCGCATCGCCTCCGTCGCCGTGGTCGGCACGGGAGCCGACCTGGTGGCGGCCGTCAAGCGCACCGGGGCGCAGGCGCTCATCATCAGCATCGCGGACGTCGACAACGACTTCATCCGCCAGGTCAGTGAGCGAGCCGACGAGGCGAAGCTCCGGGTGCTCGTCGTGCCGCCCATCGACACGATGCTGGCTCCCGGGACGGGCGAGAGCGCGCCGAGCCTGCGCGACCTCAACGTCGAGGACTTCATCGGCCGCAACACCGTCGACCTGCAGGTCGAGAGCATCGCGGGGTACCTGACCGGCAAGCGCGTGCTCGTCACCGGTGCCGGCGGATCCATCGGCTCCGAGATCGCCCGGCAGGTCAACCAGTTCGGTCCGGCGGAGCTCGTCCTGCTCGACCGCGACGAGACGGGCCTCCACACCACGCAGCTCTCGATCTCCGGACACGGTCTGCTCGACACCAAGGAGGTCGTGCTCGCCGACATCCGCGATCTCCCCTCGCTCATGGAGATCTTCGAGGACCGCCGTCCCGACGTCGTGTTCCACGCGGCAGCGCTGAAGCACGCTCCGATGCTCGAGCAGTACCCCGACGAGGCCTGGAAGAACAACGTCCTCGGCACCCTGAACGTGCTGAACGCGGCACGAGCCGTGGGCGTCGGCACCTTCGTCAACATCTCGACCGACAAGGCCGCGAACCCGACGACCGTCCTCGGCTACAGCAAACGCATCGCCGAGAAGCTCACCGCCTGGATGAGCGCCCAGGAGACCGACGCACGGTACCTCTCGGTCCGGTTCGGCAACGTCATCGGCAGCCGCGGCTCCGCCATCCCGGCGTTCACCGCCCAGATCGAGGCCGGTGGCCCGGTCACGGTCACGCATCCCGACGTCACCCGCTTCTTCATGACGATCCCCGAGGCGTCGAAGCTCGTCATCCAGGCCGGCGCGATCGGCGACCCGGGCGAGGTCCTCATCCTCGACATGGGCCGTCCGGTCCGCATCCTCGACGTCGCCAAGCGCATGATCGCCGCGTCCGGCAAGGACGTCGAGATCGTGTACACCGGTCTCCGGCACGGCGAGAAGCTGCACGAGGTCCTCATCGACACCGACGAGATCGCCGACCGCTCGAAGCACCCGAAGGTCTCGCACACGCGGATCCAGCCGCTCGACCCGGCACTCCTCGACATCGCCGTCTGGCGGGAGACCATCGCCGACGAGGGCGCCGGCACCCACCACCTGGTGCAATGACGGTTGCCATCCTGGCGGGGGTGCTCGCGCTCGTCGTGAGCCTGCTGTCCCAGCTCGCCATCCGCCCGATCCTCGTCCGTCGGGCGGTCGTCGACACCCCGAACCACCGATCCATGCACGTCACCCCGACGATCCGCGGGGGAGGGATCGGCGTCGCGCTCGCGGTCGCCGTCGGTCTCGGTACGGCCGCGGTCCTGCTCCACAGCCTGCCGCTCTGGATCGTCGCCGCCGTGTCGATCGTCAACGCGGCCATCGGAGCCGTGGAGGACGTCCGCGGACTCCCCGTCCGGGTGCGCTTCGGCTTGCAGGTCGTGCTCGGACTCGTGGCGACCTGGGTGCTCGTCGTCTCGATGGCCGCGAGTTTCTGGTGGATCCCGCTCGGGATCGTGGCGCTCGTCGCCTACACGAACATCGCGAACTTCATGGACGGCGTCAACGGCATCTCCTCGATGCACGGCGCGGTCGTCGGCGGGTTCTACGCCGGCCTCGGCACCGTGGCCGGTCTCCCGGGCGTCACTGCAGCAGGCCTCGTCGTGGCGGCAGCGTTCCTCGGGTTCCTGCCGTGGAACCTCGCTCGGCGCCGGATGTTCCTGGGCGACGTCGGCAGCTACCTCCTCGGCGGCTCCCTCGTCGCGGTCGCCATCTACGCGGCCTTCAGCGGCATCTCCTTCGTCGCGCTGATCGGCCCGGTCCTCGTGTACGTCGCCGACACCGGCACGACGATCATCGCGCGCTGGCGGCGGGGGGAGCCGCTGCACGAGGCGCATCGCAGCCACGCGTACCAGCGTCTCGCCGCCGGCGGACTCGGCCACCTCGGGTCCACCGCCGTCGTCAGCGTCGCGACCCTCGCCACCGGGCTCCTCGGGGTGGTCGTCGCGACGGGCGCGTGGCCCCTCCAGGTCCTCGCCGTCCTCGGTGTCCTGCTCGTCCTCGCCGTCTACCTGTGCCTGCCCAGACTGCTCGGAAGACGCCCGAGGCTATGATTGAGCGTCGTCACCCCGATCATCCGGCCGACTGATCACCGATCGGCGGCCCCGTTCAGCCAGGACCCACCACATGCCGCAGACCTTCGATTGCCAGGATCACGCGCAGCTGCTCGCCGGGATGCGCCTGGCGCGGACGGCCCTGGCGAGGGGTGAGCTGGTCGTGCTCCCGACCGACACGGTCTACGGGGTGGCCGCCGACGCGTTCTCCCCGGCCGCGGTGCAGCGCCTGCTCGACGCGAAGGGTCGGACCCGGCAGTCACCGCCGCCCGTCCTCGTCTCCGGTGTGAACACGCTCGAGGCCTTGGCGGCGTCCGTGCCCGATGCCGTGCACCGGCTCGTCGAGGCGTTCTGGCCCGGAGGCCTGACCATCGTGCTCGAGGCCCAGCCGTCGCTCGCCTGGGACCTCGGCGAGACCGCAGGCACGGTCGCGCTCCGGATGCCGTCGAACCCGGTGACCCTCGAACTCCTGCAGGACACCGGCCCGCTCGCGGTCTCCTCGGCGAACCTCACCGGCCGATCGGCCGCGACGTCCGCCGCTGCCGCGCTCGAGATGCTCGGCGATTCGGTCTCGGTCTACCTCGACGGCGGCGAGAGCGGCGAGCAGTCGTCGACGATCATCGACGCGACCCGACTCGGCACGGCCGACGAACGGATCGTCGTCCTGCGCGACGGAGCCGTCTCCCGCGAGGCGATCCGCGACGTGGTGGGCGATCTGCTCCCCGAGTCGCGCGAACCATGAACCAGTTCTCCGGGTACCTCATCGTGCTCGTCGTGAGCGCGGGCATCACCTTCGGCTTCGCCCACCTCGCGCGGCGCGTCGGTGTGAAGTACGGTCTCCACCCACCGATCCGCGAGCGGGACGTCCACCAGACGCCGACGCCGCGCCTCGGCGGGGTCGCGATGTTCATCGGCATCCTCGTCGCGTTCGGTGTGGCCTGGCAGCTGCCCTTCTTCGACCTCGTGTTCGCCGATCCGGAGCCGGTGCTCGCGATCCTCGGTGCCGCCCTGTTCATCGTCGGGATCGGCGTCGCAGACGACCTGTGGGACCTCGACTGGATGATCAAGCTC
Organism: Plantibacter flavus; assembly: GCF_002024505.1. Lineage (NCBI taxonomy): Bacteria > Bacillati > Actinomycetota > Actinomycetes > Micrococcales > Microbacteriaceae > Plantibacter > Plantibacter flavus. The sequence goes on along the minus strand of NZ_CP019402.1, from coordinate 2,642,048 downwards.
GCCGCACAGTTCATGGCGGCAGGGCTCGTCGCCTGGCTCGGTGTGCAGATCTACTCCTTGCCCATCGGTGGCCTGACGGTCGGCTCGTCGTGGGTGTCCTTCTCGATGACGGTCTTCGCCATCGTGCTCGTGATGAACGCGATCAACTTCGTCGACGGACTCGACGGGCTCGTCGCCGGTGTCGCCGTCATCGCGAACACCGTGTTCTTCGTCTACACGCAGCTGCTCGTGACCTCCACCGGGGCGAGCGACTACTTCAACCTCGCTTCGCTGATCGCCGCGATCCTCGTCGGCGCCTGTCTCGGCTTCCTCCCGCTCAACTGGCACCCCGCCCGACTGTTCATGGGCGACGCCGGTGCGCTGCTCGTCGGGCTGCTCATGGCGACCTCCGCAGCCGCCGTGACCGGCCAGGTCGACCCGGCCGCCCTGGGCCGCACGCAACTGTTGCCCGCGTTCATCCCCATCCTGCTGCCGTTCGCCATCCTGGTCGTGCCGCTCGCCGACTTCGTCCTGGCCGTCCTCCGTCGTCTCCGGGCCGGCAAGTCGCCGTTCAGCGCGGACCGGATGCACCTGCACCACCGGCTGCTCGACCTCGGTCACAGCCAGGTGCACGCCGTCCTGATCTTCTACGGCTGGACGGTGGTCATCTCCGTCGGATGCCTGGCGTTCTTCGCCGCCCCGACGTGGCTGGCCGTGCTCTTCGTCTCCGTGGGCGTCGTCACCTGCACGGCGTTCACGCTCCTGCCGATCGGTCGCCGCAGGCGGGCCGACCGGCTCGCGCAGCGCGTGGCCGCCGGCGCTGAGGGGGCTCCCGGGTCGGCGCTGTACGATCGGCTCGACGAGGCCTCCGGGCAGCGCGACCCCGAGGCGCCCGTGAGCGGCGACACCCTCGACACCCTCGACTCTCTCGCCAAGAAGGACCAGCACCCATGACTCCTCCCGCCCAGGCCGGCTCGCACGTGAGCGCCAACCGGGTCTTCCGCACGGCGCTCCGATATAGCGCGCTCCTCGCGCTCGTGATCGCCGTCGTCGGGGGAGTGGTCGGCTGGAGCGTCGACGGTTCCCGCGGGCTGACGAGTGCGCTCATCGGCACCGCGATGGCGCTCGTGTTCCTCGGCATCACCTCGGTGAGCATCCTCTTCGCCAACCGCTGGTCCGGCCAGGAGTTCTTCGTCGGCATCCTGTTCGGGGTGGTGATGGGCAGCTGGCTCGTGAAGTTCGTCATCTTCCTCGTGCTCGGCTTCATCCTGAAGGACCAGCCGTGGGTCAACGCACCGATCCTGTTCGGGAGCGTCATCGTCGGTGTCGTCGGATCGCTCGTGATCGACGCCGTCGTGGCGGCGAAGGTGCGGGTGCCCTACGTCTCGGACGACATCCTCCCGAAGGCGTCGCCGCAGGACTCCGACCAGGGCTGACGCTGCGGACACATCCAGGTCGCGCGGGAGCATGCCGGAACCGGTATCCGGGTCGCAGTCGAGGTCGCGGCTCGGAATATCGCCGTGGAATACCACCCCTGGGTTCGTCGGGGCCCGGTTTCCTTGCTAGACTCGTCAACGAATCCTCCCACTAGCACCGCTTCGGCGTGCGGCGAGGAGACATCCCCCCTGTTCGTCGCCGCGAGAGCTCTGCTCCACGCCCCCGAAACTGGAGATACGTGCTGTTCGCTAACGCCGTGCACCTGATCGCACCGATGGCCGCCGAAGATGGCGAGTTCCACGGTCCGTCGATCGACGAGTTCTTCCCCGACATCATCCTCTTCGAGGGCACGCCCTTCGCGATCAACCGGGTCATCCTGATCCGGTTCATCGCGGTGATCGCCCTCCTCCTGTTCTTCTGGCTGTCGACGCGCAAGATGCGCCTCGTCCCCGGCCGTGCGCAGAGCCTCGCCGAGATGGGGCTCGGCTTCGTCCGCGTCAACATCGCGGAAGACCTGCTCGGCAAGAAGGACGGCCTCCGGTTCCTGCCGATCCTGACGACCATCTTCTTCATGGTCCTCGCGATGAACCTGACGGGCATCATCCCCGGGCTGAACCTGGCCGGTACCTCGGTCATCGGTGTCCCGCTGGTGCTCGCGCTGGTGTCCTACGTCACCTTCATCTACGCCGGTATCAAGAAGAGCCCGGGCAAGTTCTTCAAGAACTCCCTCTTCCCCTCCGGGGTGCCGTGGCCGGTGTACATCATCGTCACGCCGATCGAGCTCATCTCGACCTTCGTCATCCGCCCGCTCACGCTGACGCTCCGACTCCTCATGAACATGATCGTCGGGCACCTGCTCCTCGTCCTGTTCTTCGCGGCGACGCAGTTCTTCATCGTGAACCTCGGCGGATGGTTCGCCCTGATGGGTGTCGGGACGCTGGCCTTCGGCCTCGTCTTCACCCTCTTCGAACTCCTGGTCGCAGTCCTCCAGGCCTACGTCTTCACCCTCCTCACCGCGGTCTACATCCAGCTCGCGGTCGCAGAAGAGCACTAATCGAGCCCGGCACCCGCCAGGTCTCACCCAACGGAAGGAAACAAACGTGGACGCAACTACCGTTCTCGCCGCCCTTGAAGGAAACATCGCGACGGTCGGTTACGGTCTCGCAGCCATCGGCCCCGCCATCGGCGTGGGTATCGTCGTCGGCAAGACGATCGAAGGCACCGCGCGTCAGCCCGAGCTGGGTGGTCGTCTCCAGGTCCTCATGTGGATCGGTATCGCCTTCACCGAGGCGCTCGCCTTCATCGGCATCGCGACCTACTTCATCTTCGTCTAAGCCCCCTTTCACATCTCCGAAGGAGGCAAGATGTTTGATGCAGTGATCATCGCTGCTGAAGAGGGCGCACCGACGAACCCTCTCATCCCAGCGGTCTACGACATCGTCTGGTCTGCCGTCGTCTTCATCATCATCCTCGGCTTCTTCTGGAAGCTGGTCCTGCCGAAGGTGCAGAAGCTCCTCGACGACCGCGCAGCGGCCATCGAGGGCAACATCGCCAAGGCCGATGAAGCGCAGAAGCAGGCCGAAGCGGCGCTCGAGCAGTACAACGCTCAGCTCGCCGAGGCCCGTCAGGAAGCCGGCCGCATCCGCGAGCAGGCTCGTGTCGAGGGTCAGACGATCCTCGCCGAGCTCAAGGAGCAGGCCACGGTCGAAGCCGCTCGCGTCACCGCGAGCGCTCAGGCACAGATCGAAGCCGAGCGTCAGGCGGCCGTCGTGTCGCTGCGTGCCGAGGTGGGCACGCTCGCGCTCGACCTCGCCAGTGGCGTCATCGGCGAGACGCTGAACGACGACGCGAAGGCCACGGCGGTCGTCGACCGGTTCCTCGCGGACCTCGAAGCGTCGGAGAAGGCAGCCAAGTAATGGGAAGCGCGACCAGAGAAGCACTCGCCTCGTCGAAGGAGGCCCTCGCCGCCCTCGGCGCCGGGGCCGATCTGGCCACCGCGGACGGACTGTTCGCAGCGGGCCGGGCCATCGGCGGCTCGAGCCACCTGAGCGCGGCGCTCAGCGACCCCGCAGCCGACGCCGGTGCCAAGCGCACCGTCGTCGAGCGGATCTTCGGCACCCAGCTGAGCGCTCAGGCGCTCGGCCTGCTGCAGACCGTCGTCTCCGGCCGCTGGTCCAGCGAGGCCGACCTGCTCGCGGGCATCGAGGAGCTCGGCCTCCGGGCCGCCTCGATCTCCGCCGGTGCGCAGGGCGACATCGAGGCCGAGTTGTTCGAGTTCGGGAAGCTCGTGTCGAGCAACCACGAGCTCGAACTGGCCCTCAGCAGCAAGCTCGGCTCGTCCGCTGCGAAGGGTGCCCTCGCGGCGTCCCTCCTCGCGGGCAAGGCGAGCCCGCAGACCGTCAGCATCGTCGGTCAGCTCGTGCAGCAGCCGCGAGACCGTCGGATCGGAGAACTGCTCCGGTACGCATCAGGCATCGTCGCCGACCAGCAGGGCCTCGCGGTCGCCACGGTCACGGCAGCCGCACCGATCGAGGCGTCGCAGCTCCAGCGCCTCGAGCGCCACCTCGCCACGGCCTACGGCCGTCAGGTGAAGATCAACCAGGTGATCGACCCCGCCGTCGTCGGTGGACTGCGCGTGCAGCTCGGGGACGACGTCATCGACGGCAGCCTCGCTGCCCGACTGAACGACCTCCGTCTGCAACTGGCCGGATAACGGCCCGTGCAGCGCGGAGACCGGCCCGACGGTCTCCACAACTCAAGACGTTGATCCTGACGGATCGCACCTCTCGGAACCCCCGGGTTCCACAACCAAAAGGAACATGATGGCAGAACTCACGATCAGCCCAGACGAGATCCGGGATGCTCTCAAGGACTTCGTCAAGGCCTACGAGCCCGGCACCGCCGCGGCCACCGAGGTCGGACGCGTGATCGATGCCGCTGACGGCATCGCCCACGTCGAGGGCCTCCCGGGCGCCATGGCGAACGAGCTCCTCCGCTTCGCGAACGGCACCCTCGGCCTCGCGCTCAACCTCGACGAGCACGAGATCGGCGTCGTCGTCCTCGGTGAGTTCGACGAGATCGTCGAAGGCATGGACGTCACCCGCACGGGCGAAGTCCTGTCGGTCCCCGTCGGCGACGGCTACCTCGGACGTGTCGTCGACACGCTCGGCAACCCGATCGACGGCCTCGGCGAGATCGCCAGCACCGGCCGCCGCGCACTGGAGCTCCAGGCTCCCGGCGTCATGCAGCGCAAGTCGGTGCACGAGCCGCTCCAGACCGGCATCAAGGCGATCGACGCCATGATCCCCGTCGGCCGTGGCCAGCGCCAGCTGATCATCGGCGACCGCCAGACCGGCAAGACCGCGATCGCGATCGACACCATCATCAACCAGAAGGCGAACTGGGAGTCGGGCGACGTCAACAAGCAGGTCCGCTGCATCTACGTAGCCATCGGCCAGAAGGGCTCGACCATCGCCTCCGTCAAGGGTGCGCTGGAAGAGGCCGGCGCGCTCGAGTACACGACGATCGTCGCCTCGCCTGCGTCCGACCCGGCCGGCTTCAAGTACCTCGCTCCGTACACCGGTTCGGCCATCGGTCAGCACTGGATGTACGAGGGCAAGCACGTCCTGATCATCTTCGACGACCTGTCGAAGCAGGCCGAGGCCTACCGTGCCGTCTCCCTCCTCCTCCGTCGTCCGCCGGGACGCGAGGCGTACCCGGGTGACGTCTTCTACCTCCACTCCCGTCTGCTGGAGCGCTGCGCGAAGCTGTCCGACGAGCTCGGCGCCGGTTCGATGACGGGTCTGCCCATCATCGAGACCAAGGCCAACGACGTCTCGGCGTACATCCCGACCAACGTGATCTCGATCACCGACGGCCAGATCTTCCTCCAGTCCGACCTCTTCAACTCGAACCAGCGCCCCGCGGTCGACGTCGGTATCTCCGTCTCGCGCGTCGGTGGCGATGCTCAGGTGAAGAGCATCAAGAAGGTCTCCGGAACGCTGAAGCTCGAGCTGGCGCAGTACCGCTCGCTCGAGGCCTTCGCGATGTTCGCATCCGACCTCGACGCGGCCAGCCGCCGTCAGCTCGCCCGTGGCGCTCGCCTCACCGAGCTGCTCAAGCAGCCGCAGTACTCGCCGTACCCCGTCGAGGAGCAGGTCGTCTCGATCTGGGCCGGAACCAAGGGCAAGCTGGACGACGTCCCGGTCGAGGACGTCCTCCGCTTCGAGCGCGAACTGCTCGACTACCTGGGGCGGAACACCGAGGTCCTCACCACGCTGCGCGACACGAACGTGCTCGACGACGACACCGTCTCGAAGCTCGATGCCGCTGTCGACCAGTTCAAGCTCGAGTTCCAGACGGGCGAGGGCGCTGCCCTCGGTTCGGAGCAGGTCGAGGAGCTCCCGGTTGAAGACGTCAACCAGGAGAAGATCGTGAAGGGTCGCCGCTAGTCCATGGGCGCTCAACTCCGGGTCTACACGCAGAAGATCAAGTCTGCGCAGACGACCAAGAAGATCACGAAGGCGATGGAGCTCATCGCCGCGTCGCGCATCCAGAAGGCGCAGGCGCGGGTGGCGGCATCCGGACCCTATTCTCGTGCGATCACTCGTGCCGTGTCCGCCGTCGCGACGTACTCCAACGTCGACCACGTGCTCACGACCGAGCCGGAGAAGGTTGAGCGGGCTGCGGTCGTCGTGTTCGCATCCGACCGAGGCCTCGCCGGCGCCTTCAACTCGCAGGTCCTCCGTGAGGCCGCCGAGCTGACCGAGCTCCTGCGCAGCCAGGGCAAGGACGTCACGCACTACCTCGTGGGCCGGAAGGCCGTCGCCTACTTCACGTTCCGTCGGATGCAGGCTGCAGGGGAGTGGGTCGGCAACACGGAGAACCCCGACTTCGCCACGGCGCAGGAGATCAGCGAGTCCATCCTCAAGGCGTTCCTCACGGACGCCTCCGAGGGTGGCGTCGACGAGATCCACATCGTCTACAACCGCCTCGTGAGCATGATGACGCAGACCCCCGAGGTCGTCCGTCTCCTGCCGCTCGAGGTCGTCGAAGGCGTCGAGGAGCCCACCGACACCGCTGTGCTGCCGCTGTACGAGTTCGAGCCGGATGCCGAGAGCGTGCTCGATGCGCTGCTCCCGAACTACATCGAGAGCCGGATCTTCAACGCGCTGTTGCAGTCCTCCGCCGCGAAGCACGCCGCGACGCAGAAGGCGATGAAGTCGGCCAGCGACAACGCCGACAAGCTCATCACCGACTACACCCGCCTCCGCAACAACGCGAGGCAGGCCGAGATCACCCAGCAGATTTCCGAAATCGTTGGCGGCGCAGACGCGCTCTCGTCCTAGTCATCGCAACACGCACACGTATCTGTAGAGACAGAGAAGAGAAGAACATGACTCCCACCGCAACTGCCGAGCAGGGCGCTGCAGAGGTGAAGGCCGGCGCCGTCGGCCGCATCTCCCGCGTCACCGGCCCGGTCGTCGACATCGAGTTCCCGCACGACGCGATCCCGGGCATCTACAACGCCCTGAAGACCAGCGTCGTGATCGGCGAGCAGACGATGGTCCTCACGCTCGAGGTCGCACAGCACCTCGGCGACGACCTCGTGCGCGCCATCGCCCTGAACCCGACGGACGGCCTCGTCCGCGGCCAGGAGGTCACCGACACGGGTTCACCCATCTCGGTGCCCGTCGGCGACGTCACCAAGGGCAAGGTCTTCAACGTCATCGGCGAGGTGCTCAACGCCGAGCCCGGCGAGCAGATCGAGATCACCGAGCGCTGGCCGATCCACCGCCAGCCGCCGTCGTTCGACCAGCTCGAATCGAAGACGCAGCTCTTCGAGACCGGCATCAAGGTCATCGACCTCCTGACGCCGTACGTCCTCGGCGGCAAGATCGGCCTCTTCGGTGGTGCCGGTGTCGGCAAGACCGTCCTCATCCAGGAGATGATCCAGCGCGTCGCGCAGGACCACGGTGGTGTGTCGGTGTTCGCCGGTGTCGGCGAGCGCACCCGTGAGGGCAACGACCTCATCCACGAGATGGAAGAGGCGGGTGTCTTCGAGAAGACGGCCCTCGTGTTCGGCCAGATGGACGAGCCGCCGGGAACGCGTCTCCGCGTCGCCCTCTCCGCGCTGACGATGGCGGAGTACTTCCGCGACGTCCAGAAGCAGGACGTGCTGCTCTTCATCGACAACATCTTCCGCTTCACCCAGGCCGGTTCCGAGGTGTCGACCCTGCTCGGTCGCATGCCGTCCGCCGTGGGCTACCAGCCGAACCTCGCCGACGAGATGGGTCTCCTCCAGGAGCGCATCACCTCGACGCGTGGTCACTCCATCACCTCGCTGCAGGCGATCTACGTCCCCGCGGACGACTACACCGACCCGGCACCGGCGACCACCTTCGCGCACCTCGATGCGACGACCGAGCTCTCCCGTGAGATCGCGTCGAAGGGTCTGTACCCGGCCGTCGACCCGCTGACCTCGACGAGCCGTATCCTCGACCCCCGCTACCTGGGTGCCGACCACTACCGCGTCGCCACCACGGTCAAGCAGATCCTCCAGAAGAATAAGGAACTGCAGGAGATCATCGCCATCCTCGGTGTCGACGAGCTCTCCGAGGAAGACAAGATCACGGTGTCGCGTGCGCGCCGGATCCAGCAGTTCCTCTCGCAGAACACCTACATGGCGAAGAAGTTCACCGGTGTCGAGGGTTCGACCGTTCCGCTCAAGGAGACGATCGAGTCGTTCGACGCCATCGCTAAGGGTGAGTTCGACCACGTGGCCGAGCAGGCCTTCTTCAACGTCGGTGCCATCTCCGACGTCGAAGAGAAGTGGGCTCAGATCCAGAAGGAGAACGGCTAGTCATGGCCTCCGCTCCTCTGACCGTGAGCGTCGTCGCGGCCGACCACGAAGTGTGGTCGGGCCCGGCACGCCAGCTGATCGCGAAGACCGTCGACGGCGAGATCGGAATCCTGCCCGGCCACGAGCCGATGCTGGCCATCCTCGCCGCCGGTGAGGTCCGTGTCACGCTCGAAGACGGCTCGAAGATCGTCGCGAACGCTGAAGACGGCTTCCTGTCGGTCGAGAACAACACCGTCACCGTCGTGGCCGGCAACGCCACGCTCGTGACCAGCTCCTGATTCGGTGCTGATCCTCCTTCCCCCTTCGGAGACGAAGCGGGACGGCGGCGACGGACGAGCCCTGGACACCGCCCTGCTGCGGTTTCCAGGGCTCTCCTCGTCCCGGAACGATTGCCTCGACGCCCTGGTGTCGCTCGCTGGCGATGAGGCTGCGACGGTGAAGGCTCTGAAGCTCGGCCCCAAGCAGCTCGGCGAGGTCCAGCGCAACCGCGTGGCGGCGACGTCAGCGACGATGCCGGCGATCGACCGGTACACGGGGGTGCTGTACGACGCGCTCGAAGCCGCCACACTCCCAGCAGACGCCCGACGCTTCGCCGCTCAGCACCTGGTCGTGCACTCGGCGTTGCTCGGCCCGGTCGGCGCGCTCGATCCCATTCCGGCCTATCGGCTCTCCCACGACTCCAGGCTCCCGGGCTTCGTGCTCAAGCGGCACTGGGCGGGGCCCGTCGCCCGCGAGTTGAACGCCGTCCCGGGTGTCCTGTTGGACCTGCGCTCGGAAGGCTACGCGGCGCTCGGGCCGTTGCCGGACCGCGTCGGTGCCGTCTACCTGCGCGTGCTCACGGTCGGCGACGATGGCCGCCGTCGCGCGCTCAACCACTTCAACAAACAGGGCAAGGGCCGTTTCACCCGCGCGCTGTTGGAGGCCGGCGTCGACCACCCTGATGTCGACTCGTTGCTCGACTGGGCGCGATCGACCGGGTGGGTGCTCGACGTCCACGCCCGTGCCGACGACGGTCGGGCGACCGAGCTCGCCCTCGTCGTCTGACCCCTTCGGATCAGGGAGCGCTCTCCGAGCGCCAGCAGCCGACCAGGTGATCGTCGACGAGGCCTCCGGACTGCATGAGGGCGTACATCGTCGTCGGGCCGACGAACCGGTAGCCGCGCTTCCGCAGGTGGGCGCTGAGCGCGGTGGACTCAGGGGTCACCGCAGGCACCTCGGTCCACTGGGCGAACCGGGCCGGCCGTGACGGGGGAGTGAAGCTCCAGAGGAGCTCGTCCAGGTCGTCGCCCAGCTCGAGGGCGGTGCGGGCATTGCCGATGACCGCGTTGATCTTCCCGCGGTGCCGGATGATCCGGGCGTCATCGAGCAGGCTCTCGACATCAGCCTCCGTCATGGCTGCGACGGCGTCGAGGTCGAAGCCGTGGAACCGTTCCCGGAAAGCCGGTCGCTTCCGAAGGATCGTGATCCAGGAGAGCCCCGCCTGGAACCCTTCGAGACTGATCTTCTCGAAGACCTGCCGCTGTCCGTGGAGCGGCACGCCCCACTCCTCGTCGTGATAGCGCTGGTACTCCGTGTCCGTCCCGGCCCAAGCGCAGCGGGTCAGGCCGTCGGTGCCGACGATGGTCGGGGAGGCTGGACTCATCGGCGGTACGGGATCCCTTCGTGGTCGAGGAGCCAGCGTTTTGTGGCTGGCCCGTCTCCGCCAGAATAGCCCGTCACGATCCGCCCGGTTCCGAGGACGCGATGACAGGGGATGAGGAGCGCGATGGTGTTCGCCCGAACCGCCTGGCCGGCCGCCCGGCCGCCCTGCGGGGCACCGGCCGCGGCCGCAAGGGCGCCGTACCCGATGGTGTCGCCGAACGGCACTTCGCCGAGCGCCGACCAGACCGCCTGCTGGAACGGCGTGCCGGTCGTGACGAGTGGGAGGTCGAACACGGTGCGTCGTCCGCGGAGGTACTCGTCGATCTGCTCCGCGGCGTCGAGGAGGACCGCGGTGGGGCGTTCGTCCACCCCGTCGAGTGGGAGTCGCCCGTGGTGCTCGAAGCGCACGGCTGAGACCGCGTCGTCGACGGAGCGGAGCTCGATCCGCCCCAGCGGTGTCGGCATCCTGACGAAGCCCTCGGCGGTCGGGTCGGCGATGACGGAGCAGGGGAGTACGGGATCGGTGATGGTGAGGTGTGTGGTCATGCACCGAGCGTAGGAAGCCCGTGATCGGCGCGATGCGTCACGTGGGCCTGGCCGCGGCGTCGGGGGCCGACGGGTGCCTGTGGAGGACGCTCGGGCTAGCCTGGACGCATGTCTGATCTCAGCTATCGCCCACTCGGTCGCAGCGGCCTCCTCGTCTCAGCGGTCGGCATCGGCTGCAACAATTTCGGCCGCGAGGGCACGGTCACCGAGAGCCTGGACGGCACGCGAGCCGTCGTCGACGCCGCGATCGACGCCGGAATCACCCTCTTCGACACCGCCGACATCTACGGCCGGGAGTACGGGCTGAGCGAACGGCTCCTCGGGCAGGCGATCGCCGGACGGCGGGATGAGATCGTCCTCGCGACCAAGTTCGGCCATGTGGACTACGAGAGCCCGATCCCGAACTGGGGTGCCAAGGGCTCCCGTCGCTACGTGCGGCTCGCCGTCGAGGGTTCGCTCCGCCGCCTGGGCACCGACTGGATCGACCTCTACCAGCTGCACACCCCAGACCCGTTCACGCCCATCGAGGAGACGATCGCCGCCCTGGACGAACTCGTCCACGAGGGGAAGATCCGCTACGCCGGCCACTCGAACTTCGCCGGTTGGCAGCTGACCGAGGCGGACTGGGCGGCGCGCACCGCCGGCCACCCGGCCTTCATCTCGGCCCAGAACGAGTACAGCCTGCTCGTCCGGGGCGCCGAGCGCGAGCTGTTCCCGGCCATGCGCGCCGCCGGCGTCGGCTTCCTTCCGTACTTCCCGCTCTACAACGGCCTGTTCACGGGGAAGTTCTCCCGCGACGGCGGGCCGGCGGACAGCCGCATCATGCGCCAGCGCAAGCACCTGCTCGACACGGCGCCCTGGGACGCGATCGAGGCCTACCAGGCCTTCTGCGACGAACGCGGCATTTCCATGCTGGAGGCGACGTTCGGCTGGTTGCTCGCCCAGGACGGGCTCTCGAGTGTCATCGCCGGCGCGACCACTCCGGGGCAGATCCGCGCGAACGCCGCGGCCGGTTCGGCGTGGTCGCCGACCGCCGAGGAAGCGGCCTGGATCTCGGACCGCTTCCCCGTCGGTTGAGCCGCCTGGTCAGTCCTTCGAGCGGCGCTGCTTCGGGTCATGCTGCTGTGGGTCCGGGGACGCGGCCGATGTTCCCGGGGCGTCCGGGGAGGCGAGCTGCCGGAGGTCGAGTTGGGCGGTCATCGTCCCGAAGTGCTCCGTGACCTGTTCGGAGACCTGATCGGACAGCTGTTCGCTCACGTCCGCTGACACGCTCTCGGTGAGCTCTGCGGCGAACAGGCGACGTTTCGCCCGCTGCTCCCGTCGCACCTCGATGCCGAAGGCCTTGAACGAGGAGACGCACATGAGGATGATCACGACGCTGAACGGCAGCGCCGTGATGATGGCCGCCGTCTGCATCGACGCGAGCCCGCCCGCGATGAGCAGCGAGATGGCCAGGAGGCTGGTCACGAGCGCCCAGGCGATCCGGACCCGGTTCCGCGGCTCCGTGCCGCCGGTGGTGAGCATGCCCATCACGAGCGATCCCGAGTCGGCCGAGGTCACGAAGAACAGGAGGATCAGCAGCAGGGCGCCGACGGTCGCGATCGATCCGCCGGGGAGGCCTGCGAGCATGTTGAACAGGGCGGTGTTGAGATCCACCGGGCCGTCGGCGCCGCTGAAGTCACGACCCTCGAGCGACTGCATGATGGCGGTGCCACCGAGCACGGCGAACCAGAGGAAGGTGACGAGGGTCGGGACGAGCAGGACGCCGAGCACGAACTGCCGCACGGTGCGCCCCTTCGAGATGCGGGCGATGAAGACGCCGACGAAGGGCGCCCACGACATCCACCATCCCCAGTAGAAGGTCGTCCACGAGGACTGCCAGGCCTCGCCAGCAGCGCCCTGGTACGCGGAGACGTTGAAGGTGAGTCCGACCACGTTCTGGAGGTAGGCGCCCATCGACTGCACCCATTCGCGCAGGAGGAACAGCGTCGGGCCGGCGAACAGGACGAAGAACAGGAGGAGCCCGGCGAGGATGAGGTTGGTGTTCGAGAGCCACTTCATGCCCTTGTGCACACCGGACACGAGGGAGAAGATCGTGACCCCGGTGATCACGAGGATGAGGATGACCTGGGTGAGGATGTTCGGCTCGGCGATGCCCGTGTAGCCGAGTCCGGCGGAGATCTGCAGCACACCGAGCCCGAGTGAGGTCGCGACGCCGAAGACGGTGCCGATGACGGCGATCGTGTCGATCGCGTTGCCCCAGCCGCCCTGCACGCGCTTGCCGAGGAGCGGTTCGATCGCCCAGCGGATCGACATCGGTCGTCCCTTCCGGTGCACGGCGTAGGCCAGTGCCACGCCGACGACCGCATAGATCGACCAAGCGTGCAGGCCCCAGTGCAGGTACGTCTGACTCATCGCCTGCTGGGCGAGGGACTGCTCGGATCCCGTGACGCCGGGACGCGGCTCGAGGAAATGCGTCAACGGTTCACCGACACCGTAGAAGACGAGGCCGATGCCCATGCCGGCGGCGAAGAGCATGGAGAACCAGGACAGGAGCGAGAACTCCGGTTCGTCGTCGTCCTTGCCGAGCTTGATGTCGCCGAACTTCGACACGGCGAAGACGATCGCCACGATGACGAAGGCCGCGACGAGGAGGACGTAGTACCACCCGAGGCCACCGATGATGCCGGACTGGATCGCGTTGAAGACGGACTCCGCCTGCTTCGGAAGCAGGATCGAGAACAGCGCGACACCGAGGATGATCACGAGGGAGGGCCCGAGCACCCAGGGAATGACCTTCGCGGGGGCGTCACCGGCCGCCGCGTCGGAGGTGGGGATGGTCTTCGTGCTCACGTGTGCGCTCCTCGGGCCGGGCGGGCGACCCTGCGTCGCCCCGATCATCAAGGGTAGGGAGCAGCGGCGATCCGGACAACGTTGCGGTGGGAGCCCTGGTGTGCAGTCCCAGTGTGAGGGTCGCTCGCGGAGCTCGGCGCGTCGTGGGGCCGTCCATGCGGCCACTGAGCGAATCCGTCCCCCACTCGGGGCACGGATTCGCGGGAATCGACACCGCACCGCAGGAATGTCGGGCACAATTGCGGATGACCATGCAGGAGGATCCGTGCCGAGAACACCCCGCGACCGACGACGTGCCCGGACGGCAGTCGCCCTCGGCGTCGTCGCCGTCCTCCTCGCCGGCGGTGCCCTCGCGGTGTCGCTCGTGAGCCGTGTTCCGAACGCCGCCGCCGGCCCGTTCGACGGCGCGCAGTTGTACGTCGATCCGTCCTCGCTGGCCGCTCGCGCCGCCGCGGCCGATCCGGCGGCCGCGACCGAGGAACCGACGACGTCCGCCACGGCCGGGACGAGCGGTGGTTCGAACGGCGACCCGACCGATGTCGCCCAACAGCTCGCAGCGGCGGAGCGGCTCGCGGCGGAGCCGACCGCGATCTGGCTCGTGCCGGAGCGCTACCCGATGGGAACCGTCCGGGACACCGTCTCCGAGATCGTCCGGTCCGCCGAGCGCTCCGGTTCCATGCCGGTCTTCACGGTCTACGGCATCCCGGAGCGGGATTGCGGCAACCAGTCCGCAGGTGGGCTGTCGAGTGACGAGTACCAGGACTGGGTCGCCGAGATCGTCGCCGCCGTCGCGGATCACCGCGTCGCCGTCATCCTCGAACCGGATGCCGTCGCGCTCGCGCCGGACTGCGGTGACCGCACCGCGCGGATGCGGCAACTGGAAGCCGCGACCGAGCAGTTCGCGGACGCATCCGTCCCCGTGTACCTCGACGGTGGGCACTCCGACTGGCGTCCGCCCGCCGAGATGGCCGAGCTCCTCCGGGAAGCCGGTGTCGCCGACGCCACCGGCTTCGCCACCAACGTCTCCAACTACAACACGACCGAGGACGAGATCGCCTATGCGGAGGAGCTGAGCGGCCTCCTCGACGGCGCCCATTACGTGATCGACACCTCTCGGAACGGCAGCGGCTCGAACGGCGAGTGGTGCAATCCGTCCGGCCGGACGGTGGGACAACAGCCCCTCACCGCGCAGGCCGAACACCTCGACGCGAACCTCTGGGTGAAAGCCCCCGGAGAGAGCGACGGAGCGTGCAACGGTGGCCCCCTTGCTGGGGTATGGTGGCCGGAGCAGGCCGTGCAACTGGCCAAGGGATTCAGCGCGTGGTGAGTCGGGACCGGCCACATCCGGCACGTCGCTGACGGGTGGAACGGGTAGGGGCATCGTGACCGAAGAGCTGAGCGAACGTCGTACCGCGGTCGTCATCGAAGACGACGCGGACATCCGCCAACTGCTCGAGACCGTCCTGGAGCAGGCCGGCTTCGAGACGGTGTCCGCAGCGAACGGTCTCGACGGAGTGGAGGCGGTCCGGACGCACAACCCCCTCGTCACGACCCTCGACGTCAGCATGCCGGGTATCGACGGGTTCGAGGCTGCCAAGCGCATCCGCGCCATCAGTTCCACCTACATCGTCATGCTCACCGCGCGCGGCGACGAGATCGACACCCTGCAGGGCCTCGACTCCGGCGCCGACGACTACATGACCAAGCCGTTCCGTCCGCGCGAGCTCCGTGCCCGCATCGAGGCGATGCTCCGTCGGCCTCGCGCGAACGGGGATGCTCCGGCCGTCGCCGCTGTGGCACCGGCACAACCGGCTCCGACCGCGGTGGCGCCGGCTGCAGCCGCTCCGGCCGCGCCGGCCCAGGTCGCCACGCCGCCGCTGCAGCAGCAGATGTCGTCGCCCGACCCCACGATCGTGCACGAGACCGTCGCGCGTCATGTCGCGCCCGTCGGTCAGTCGGTCGTCCCGATCATCATGCAACCGGTCGCCGCGGCGCCTGACGACGGCGAGGGGTGGCTCGTCCACCGCGGTCTGAAGCTCAGCTCGGCGACCCGCATCGTCGAGGTCGACGGCACCGAAGTGGACCTCACCCGGAGCGAGTTCGACCTGTTGCAGGCACTCATGGAGTCCCGTCGTCGGGTGCGCAGCAAGGCTGATCTCGCGCTCATGCTCCGTGGCGAGAGTTACATCACGGCCTACTACGTCAGCGAAGCCGACAAGCGTGCGATCGAGGTGCATCTCGCCAACCTGCGACGGAAGCTCGCGGACAGCACGGTGGCGCCGCGGTTCATCGAGACGGTGCGCGGCGTCGGCTACCGCATGACCTCCGACGACTGAGAACGCCGCGGTCCCGACCGCGACGCAGGCTCACCGGCGACGAACGACGCCGGGTGGCCGGAGCTCAGGATTCCGCCGCGTCCGCCGCGTCGAGTTCGAGCAGCCGGTCGCAGCTCCGACGGCCGACCTCGTCGAGCGCGCCGTGGATCTCGCGCGCGCGTTCGAACTGCCCCAGCTCGATCGCCCGGAGCCCGGCACTCGCGAGTCCGGACACCCCGATCACGCCGAGCATGACGCTGGAGGAGCGGATGCTCAGGAGCACGACCTTGGCCTCGTCGGCGTCGTCGGCGTCGAGAGCCGCTCGCAGACGCGCCAGACGGACGGGCCACATCTCGACGTAGGTCTGGACGAAGCGACGACGACTGCGCAGGTCGCCCGAGAGTTCTCGGAGCAACCTGCGCAGTTCGTCGGCGTCGACCGTGCCCGGGTCGGGGGAGGTCACACCCGGTAGCCGCGCTGACGACGGATGAGCTTGCCGAACATGCTGAGCGTCTGGAGCACGGTGATGACGCCGAGGACCGGCCAGCCCGCCCAGAGGATCGTGGACTGGACGACGGGGGAGAGCTGGGTCCAGGCGGCGACGATGGCGATGATGGCGGCGAGGACGAACAGGAGCGGCGCGAGGTGCGCGTTGCCCGAGCCTCGCTCGGCCTTCGCCTGCTCGGCCCAGTTGTCGACCTTCTTGTTCGAGGCGAACTTCGACCAGGCTCGGATGAAGTGCCCCATGCGGATCCACATGTAGAACTCGGCCGGGAAGACGAGGACCGCGAAGAGGATGTCGCGCACGTTCCGCTTCTTCATCGACAGCGCGATACGCAGGTTGAGGAGGATCGCGATCAGCGGTGGGATGAGCCACACTGGGCTGAACACGAAGGCGTGGATCGACAGCGAGCCGGCGAGCAGCACGACGAAGAGGATGCGCGTGACCATGTTGAGGAGCATCTCCGCGTTTTCGAGCCACCGCAGTCGGAGGTTCGGGTGGAGCGGCTGTCCCTTGGTGTCGCCGCGCTGGCCGGGCCACATGAGCTCGATCGCGCCGTAGTTCCACTTGACCTGCTGGGCGTCGAGCGAGCGTACGGTGGTCATGCCACCGACGTCGGCACGGGCGCGGGCGCTGATCTTCGTGAGGTAGCCCGCGCTCTTGATCTGCAGCGACAGGAGCGAGTCCTCCACCTCGGAGTCCTTGACCCACGGGGTGGACTGGTGGTTCTGCTCCATGGCGTCGCGCAGCGCCTGGACGGAGAAGATCGAGTACTGTCCGCCGAGCACGGCCATGTTGCGGCCCCGGAGCATGTTCTGCATGTTGAACGCGGCGAACTGTGTGCGCTGGCCGGCGATGAGGAACGCCGGGACGATCTGCTTCTTGAACGGCTCGTCATCGATCGAGAAAATTGCGGAGATGCCGCCGATGCGACTGTCCGAGACGATCTCGGCTTCGAGCGACTCGATCGCGGTCGGGTCGGCGACCGTGTCACCGTCGACGCCGAGCAGGTAGTCGTAGCCCTCGACGAGCGTGAAGCCGTAGTTGAGCGCGCCCACCTTCTTGTCGGGGTTCTTCCCGATGTCGTGGATGAACACCTCGGTGAACTGCTCGTAGCCGTCCTCGTCGACGCGGGAGTGCGGGCCGGCGTAGGGCGCGGCGACGTCCACCGACCGGTCCGTGGTGTTGTTGATGACCACGTGGATCACGTCGGGCATCCGCGTCTGCTCGAGGAGGGAGGCGAGCACGGCCGGCAGCGACTCCTCCTCGTTGTAGGCGGGGATGATGCACCCAATGGTCGCGCGGTACTCGGGGAGCGAGTTGACCGAGTCGATGAACTCGTTGGCGTACGCTTCAAGTTCGGGTGCGAGAAGCGGCTGCGTCTGAATGTACCGAGGGTCAGGCTGCTGGGCGTTGGGCCGAGCGTTGTCCGGTCGCGCTTCGAGTTCTGACATCAGGGGTCCTGTTCCGAGAGGGTCGAGTGCAGCGGGTCGCGCTGCAGTTGCAACTCTGCCGCTTTCGGCGCGGCTTTCGCGCGTGAATGCGATAGCGTCGCCTCAGGATTTCCTCAAGATTCGCCCTGGCCCCAGTTCGTGGGTCATGCGGACCCGCGAGGACCACTCGATCATCCCTCCGAAACCCGTCAGGAGTCTCATGTCGATCCACCCCAGCCCGGCCCGGAACCGGCGCGTGCAGCACGTGCTCCAGGCTGCGACCGCCGCCGTGCTCGTCCTCGGTCTGAGCGCGTGCGGTACGCCGCCCTGGGAGGAACCGGGTGCGCAGCCCACGACCTCGCCGAGCGCCTCGAAGACGCCGAGGCCCACGGTCAGCGCCATCACGAACGAGCTCGCGAGCGGCAGCGCCAAGCACACGCTGACCGCCGGAGCAGCGACCCTCACGGTCGACTACTGGTCCACCCTGTCGATGGACGCGTGGACCGCCGACGTCAACAAGCCCGTGAGCTTCTCGCTCAGCGGCGTGCTCAACCCCGACGACCTCCAGGCGCTCTACCTGTCGCGTGTGACGCTGACCACGACGGTCCACGGGCCGAAGGGGCAGCTGGAGTCGCCTGCGCCGTTCACCGACCAGTCGACGGTGGCGCCGGGATATCTCATCAAGGCGCCGTACAGCTACAGCCAGACGTTCGTCCTGCCCGAGGTGGACAGCGCGGCGACCGGCGTCACCTTGACGATCACCTACGAGCTGCTGGTGCAGGCGACGCCGACGTCCGCCGAGTATGCGAAGCAGACTGCGGTGGACACCCTCACGATCGCGATCGCCCCGCGCGCCTGACCGCAGTCCCGCGGAGCCGTCAGCGGCCCGTCGGCGACGATGAGGCGAGGACCGTGCGGTTCCCGCCGGCTGCCGCGGCACGCAGGCTGGCGTCGCCGGCGGCGCGCGTGAGGACGGCGACGTCGTATCCGAGGTAGTCGGTCAACGCGATCCCGATGCTCGCCGTCGGGCGCAGGCGCGGTGTGGTCTCGACGGGGTGGTCGAGCAGACCGTCCTGGATGCTCTTGGCCGCCTGGAGCGCGACGTCGGCATCCACCGCGGGGGTCGCGATCAGGAGACACCCGGCGCCGTCCTCGCCGATGTCGGAGAGCGTCGGACCGTATCGACGGACCGAGGAGATGAACCCCTCGGCGACCTCGCTGCTGAACGCCGCTCCGAACGCCGTCGTCATCTCATCGAGGTCGTCGAGTCGGACGTGGAGGATCGCGAGCTGCTCGTCGTGGAAGTTGGCCCGCTCCAGCCAGTCCTCTACGATGCGGACGAAGGACTCCTGGAGGAGGACGTCGTCACCCGTGTACGCGACGATGCTCCCGTGCCGTCGGCTCGCCGGCGCGGCCCGCTCCGCACGCAGTACTGAGAGCACCACGGTCGCGACGATCAGGAGCGCGATCAGCAGCAGCGAGGCGGCCACGGTCCCGAAGAGCGTCGTGAACAACGCACCGTCCGGCCCCTCCACGAGGAGTGTGATCAGCCGGGCTGCGAAGAACAGGGACGCGATGCCGAGCACGATGGTGAAGCCACGGGTGGTCGGGTTGTCCCGCATCGCGCCGACGAGCGTCTCCGCGGTGCCGAGGCCCGCGAACAGGGCGATGCACAGGAACGTCGCAGGCGCGCCCGCCCAGGGGCCTCCCGAGGGCCCGGCAGCGAGCGCGGCGACGATCGTGACCGCCGTTCCGACGAGCGAGACCCAGAGCAGACTCGATTTGCCGTTGAAGAGCCGTGCGCCGGACCACAGGGCGGCGATGCTCAGCACGTAGCCACCGTTCCCGGCGGCGGTCGCCCACCAGGCCTCCTGGCTGAGCGCGCTGACGACGTAGGAGAAGCTGGTGAACATCCCGGCCATGTAGGACACGGACCACACCCGCCCGCTCGCGTCGTCCTTCCGCATGAAGGTGTTGACGATGAACGTGGCGCCGCAGACGAAGATCACGAGCGCGTTGATCACCGCGACGGTCTCGCTGTCGAAGGTCATTCGGTGCCGCCTCTCGGAATACGGACCACCGCGGTCGTGCCCTCACCGAGCACGCTGTGGACGGTGAGGTCGCCGCCGTGCAAGCGGACGATGTCCCGACTGATCGCGAGGCCGAGACCGCTGCCGTGCACCGTGGAGTTGCGGACGAGGTCGGAGCGGAAGAACCGCTCGAAGAGCTTCGGCTGATCCTCATCGGAGATGCCGATGCCGGTGTCGCGCACGATGACCCAGGCGGTGTCGCCCTCCGCGGTGACGCCGACGCTCAGCTCCCCGCCGTCGCGGTTGTACTTGATGCCGTTCGAGAGCAGATTGTCGACGACCTGCCGGAGGCGGAACGGGTCGGCGAAGAGCGGCACGGTCTCCTCGTCGTGGCGCACGATGCTGATGCTCCGTTCGGCGGCCAGGTGCGCCAACGACTCGACCGACCGGTCGACGATCTCCCGGAGCTCGCACTCGGAGCGTTCGAGCACCATGGTCCGGTTCACGTCGCGCGAGGCGGCGAGGATGTCCGCGATGAGTTCGAGGAGTCGATCGCCGTTCGTCTGGGCGATCGTGAGCTGCTTCGCGACCCGCGGGGGGAGGCCGGGGTCGTCGAGGGCGAGGTCGAGGTAGCCGAGGATGGACGTCAGCGGCGTCCGGAGTTCGTGCGAGACGGAGGCGACCAGGTCGTCCCTGGCGCGGATCGCGTTGATCTCGCTCGTGACGTTGCGCGAGACGAGCACCGTGCCGTCGTATCCGCCTTCGTGGTCGTAGAGGCGGCGGGAGGTGAGGGCGAGGGCGATCCGCTCGGTGCCGGGGCGCCGAGCCACACCGTGAGGTTCTCGAACTCCTCACCACGACGTGCGCGGATGTACGGCTTGTCCTGCGGCTGGAGGAGGGCCAGTCCGTCCTCGGCCCACACGGGGAGTGCAGGGTTGACGTCGGACAGCTCGCCGACCTCGTCCTGCAGCCGCGTCTGGAACCGGTTCACCATCGCTCTGGCTCCGATGCGGTCGAAGCGGACGACGCCGAAGTTCACGGCGTTCAGGATCTCCGCGAGGCGGCTCTCCTGGTCTTGCGCGCGACCCAGGGCGGTCTCGAGCTGGCCGGCCTGCTTGTTCAGCAGCACGCGCTGCGCCTCCGTCCGCTTCGCCGTCATCGCGGTGGAGACGGCGACGAACGCGAGGACCGTCGGCAGGATGACGAGCGCCGGCAGGTTGGCGATCGTGATCTGCCCCGGTGTCATCGCCAGGGTGGACCAGCTCGACGTGCACACGAGCACGATGGCGGTGACGGCGCCGGCGAGGCCGAAGGCCGTCGCCATCCAGATGGTCGGGAAGACCCAGAGGAGGCCCGCACCGATCAGTGGCTCGCCCTGCCGGATGAGTGCGATGGCGATGATGTCGAGGATGGGAAGCACGATGAGCAGGCGCGGTGCCTGGTGCCAGGGCACGATCGGTGCGAGTGCCGTGGCGATGAACGCCAGGATCACGCCGACGTAGAACAGGACCGAGTTGTCGTCGACGCCTTGGAACAGGAGCGTGGCGAACAGGATCGCGACGACCGCGAGGCCGAAGAGCAGCTGTGGGAAGGCACTGTAGCCGGTCATCCGGCCGACGCGTCGGGGGACCTCGACCGCGTGCGGGCCCGTTCTCGTGGGGCCGGTGTCCGAGCGACCCGGTGCCGAGGCGGTGTCACCCGACGTCGACGGGCCGGACGGGGGAGTCCGTTCTCCGGTCGGCTTCGCGGGCATGGGTCGAGCGTACCTCTGTCGGGGGGTGGCGGAGCGTGATACGAGGGACGGCTTGCGCTGGCGCGGGAGAATCCCCCTAGCGGGTGCCCCAGTCGTAGAGCTGCTTGTGCAGGCGCAGATAGACGAAGGTCTCGGTTCCGGAGACGCCGTCGACGGTGCGGATCTCGTCGTTCAGCAGCGCGATCAGTTCCTCGTCGTCCTCGCAGACCACTTCGACCAGCAGATCGAAGGAGCCGGCGGTCAGGACGACGTAGTCGACGGCGGACAACGCGGACAGGCGGTCCGCGACCACTCGCGTGTCACCGGTCACACGGACACCGATCATCGCCTGCCGGGTGAAGCCCAGCTGCATCGGGTCGGTCACCGCGACGATCTGGATGACGCCGGACTCCGTGAGTTTCTGCACCCGTTGCCGTACGGCGGCCTCACTGAGCCCGACAGCCTTCCCGATCTCGGCGTAGGAGCGACGTCCGTCGGTCTGGAGCTGCTCGATGATCGCCTTCGACGTGTCGTCGGGCGGCGCCGCCTTCGCCGGTGCATCGGAGCTCGCTCGTGTCATGCGTCGATCATGACAGCGCAGACGGGTCGCGGCAAGCGGATCCGCAGGCCCGACCGATCTCGGCGTGCGGATCCGTCGTCGCCGATCCCCGGACGGAATCCGCCGAGCCGGGTGGGGCGGTCCTGCGGTCGGCCGGTACCGTACTATCGTCGAGGGTGCATCAGCCACCGCCAGCCGTATTAGAGGAGCAGACGTGACCGAGCACGGGCAACGGACCGTCACGCTGCCCGGCGGGCGTCGAGTCTCACTCGCGTGGGCCGGCATGACCGATGTCGGCAAGCGGCGCGAATTGAACGAGGACGCCTTCGTGGCGCTCCCTCCCGTGTTCGCCGTGGCCGACGGCATGGGCGGGCACTCCGCCGGCGAGGTCGCGAGTGCGGCGGTCGCGCACCGCCTGACCAAGGCCACCGAGGGAGCCGAGATCCTCACCGTCGACGGCCTCGTCGACGCGCTGCGCATGGCCGTCGCGGACATGATCGACACCGCGGAGGAGGGCGAACTCGGCATGGGTACGACCGTCACCGGTGTCGTGTTGACGGCGGACGAGGGCGAGGGTCGCGTCGCGGTCTTCAACATCGGCGACTCCCGGGTGTACCGCCTGCAGGAGGGCGAGCTGGTCCAGGTCACCGAGGACCACTCGATCGTCCAGGAGCTGATCCGCGCAGGGGCGATCAGCCCGGAGGAGGCGGAGTTCCACCCGAACAGCAACATGATCACCCGGGCCGTCGGTCCGTCGGACGACCCCGTACCTGACGTCGAGCTCTTCCCGATCGAGACCGGTGCCCGATGGCTCGTCTGCTCGGACGGGCTTACGAAGGAACTCACCGACCACGGGATCTGGTACTTCCTGACGGAGGGGGCCACGCCGGTCGACGCGGCCGAACTCCTCCTACGTGCCGCCCTCGACAACGGCGGACGCGACAACGTCTCGGTCATCGTGCTCGATATCGCGGCGGTCGACGAGGCCGTGGACGAGAGCGTCGAGCAGCCCGCCTCCTGAGCCCGCTCCACAGCCGCTGCTCGCGCGGGCTTCGCGCCCGGTCGGACCGTCCCGTCAGCCGGTCACGGCCGCTGGGTGCTCCACTGGAGCCATGAGCTCTTCGGACGTGACGCCCTCCGCGACCAACTCGCACCGGCCCGCGACGACGTCGGCCCGCCTCCGTGCCCCCAGCCCACCGGCAGAGCCGCCCAACGGGTCGCTCCCGATCCTCGCAAGTCTCGCCCCGGTCGTCGGGTCGGTCGCCCTGTTCGCGATCACCGGCTCACCCGTGACCCTCGTCTTCGCCGCGCTCGGACCCCTCATCGCCGTCGCCGGTTACATCGACGCACGCTGGACCAGACGGCGGCGCGGACGACGGGCGCGTGCGGCGTACGACGCTGCGACGCAGGAGCTGGAACAGGACGTCGCGCGAGCGCATGCCGAGGAACGCGAGGAACTGCGAGCACTCCACCCTGCCGGTCGGCTCCTCGACGTCCTCGACGGACCTGATCGCGCCAGGTGGCGGGTACCGGAGGCCCGCCGCACGCTCGTCTGCATCGGGCGAGGGGAGACGAAGAGTGCCGTCCGGGTGGATGCCGGGGCCGACGACGACCGGTGGGCGTGGGCGGCACGGCTGTCCGAGGCGCCGGTCGTGGTCGACGCGGTCGAGGGGATCGGCATCGTCGGTGGCAAGGTGTTCGCGCGCGCGGTGGCCCGCAGCATCCTCCTGCAGCTCGCCCGACAGTTCCCGCCGCAGGCAGCGCAGTTCTCCGGGGACCCCGCGGCTCCCGACGACCGCACCTGGGCGTTCCTGGAGGGCCTCCCGCACCGCGCGGTCTCGGACCCGGTGGAGCCGGTGCGCGACGGGGGTGCGGCGGACCCGACAACCCTCGTCTCGGTCGTCGAGCGTTGGGAAGCGGTCGGGGCCGTCGCGGGGCGCTCGGGAGGACGCCCACCGACCGGCGGTGTGCTCGTCGCCCTGTCCGACACCGTCGAGCTCATCCCCACCCGCTGCCGACACCTGCTCGTGCTCGGCACCGACGGGCAGACCGTCCTCGCCGACGGGACCGGCGCCTCCTCGTCCGTGTCGGTGTCGCCGACCCTGCTCGCGGAAGCCGAGGCGGAGCACGTCGTCGGGGCGCTCACCGCAGCCGCACTCACGACGGGGGAGTCCCCGGCCCTCTCGAGTCTGCCGACCGACGTCGCCTTCGCGCAGGTGCATCCGGTGCGGGGCCGTCGCCCGCCGGCGGGATCCGACTGGCGGCCGGATGCGCTCCGGGTCGCCGTCGGCACCGGCGTCGAGGGCGTGCAGCTGCTGGACCTCGGGGCGGACGGGCCCCATGCGCTGGTCGGCGGCACGACCGGGAGCGGGAAGAGCGAGCTGCTCATCACCTGGATCACGGCTCTCGCCGCGCAGTGCTCGCCGCAGGAGCTCTCTCTGCTCCTCGTCGACTGCAAGGGCGGCGCCTCCTTCCAAGCGGTGGAAGCCCTGCCGCACGTGGTCGGGATGGTGACCGACCTCGAACCGGGAGCGGCGGACCGGGTCGTGTCGAGTCTGCGCGCCGAGCTCCGCCACCGCGAGCGTGTGCTCGCCGGACACGGGGCTCGGCACCTGCTCGACCCCGTGCTTCTGCCGGAGCATCGCCCGGCACGGCTCGTCGTCGTCGTCGACGAGTTCCAGGCGCTGCTCGACGCCAGCCCGCACCTCCATCAGGTGTTCGCAGACCTCGCGGCCCGCGGGAGATCGCTCGGCCTGCACCTGATCCTCTGCAGTCAGCGTCCGGCGGCGGTCGCCGCCGACGCCATCCTCGCGAACTGCACGCTCCGTCTCTCGCTCCGGGTCACCTCGCGCCCCGACAGCGCCGCGATCCTCGGTGTGCCCGATGCAGCTGCGATCCCGGCCGGAACACCGGGCCGCTGCATCGTCTGGAACGGCGACCGACGACTCGTGTTCCAATCCGCGGTCACGTCGTCCGACGACGTCCTCGCGGTGCGTGAGCGGTGGCGCGACGCGCCTGCACCTCGGCGACCATGGCTCGACCCCCTGCCGGCACGCCTGGCCTTGGGTGCCGTCTCGGCGATCGAGGCGGGACGTGCCGGAGGCTCGGAGAGCACCGGTGTCGACTGTCCTCCCGGGGAGGGCATCGTGTTCGGCCTCGCGGACCTCCCCGAGGAGCAGGCGCAACGCCCCGCGGTGTGGTGTCCGGAGCACGACGGCTCGCTGCTGGTGCTCGGCACCGGACGTTCCGGTCGAACGACCCTGCTGGACACGCTCGAGGTCGGCGCGCGCGATCGCTTCCGCGTGGAGCGCGTCGGCCAGGATGCCGAGCAGGCCTGGGACACCGTCATGGCGCTGTCGGATCCGCTCCGTCCGACCGAGCGCACCCTCCTCCTCGTCGACGACGTGGAGTCGCTCCTCGCCACCGCCGGGGACGAGCACGGCGCCGCCCTCCGCGACGCACTGCTGGGCCTGCTTCGAGACGGCGGCCGCCGCGGTATCAGCGTCGTCCTCGCCGCCTCCCGGCTCGGCGGTGTGGTCCACCGGTTCTCGGCTCAGCTGAGCAGCACGCTCGTCCTCCGCCTCGCCGATCGGCAGGATCATCTCGTCGCCGGCGCACCCGCCTCCTGCTTCGATCCACGCCGACCCGCCGGCCGCGCGCACTGGCAGGACGCGGAAGTGCAGATCGCGCTCGCTCCACCGTCTCCGGCGTCTCCGTCCTCGGCGCCCGGGGTCCACCGCTGGCGGCCGAGCCCGGCACGCGCGACCGTCATCGTCACGCGCGCGACCGGAGCGGTCCGGGCGATGCTGCAGCGCTCGACCGGTACGGAGCAACGCGTGCGGCTCATCGAACCGGCGGCGCACCTGTTCCCGTCCGCACCGCTCGCGGGCGTCGCGGGCATCGAGAGCGACGTCCTGGAGGACGACGCCGCGATCGTCGTCCTCGTCGACCCCGAGACGTGGCTGTCGGGCCGGTTGGTCGTCGGGCGAGACCTTCCGCCGAGCACCGCCGGTGCCGACCTGGTGGTCCACGGCTGCTCCTCCGCCGACTTCCGACAGGTGACCAGGAGCCGTGAACTCCCACCGCTCCTCGGCTACGCGAGCGGCCGTGCCTGGTGGTGGCGAGCCGGACAGGAGGCGATGCGTGTGGACCTGCTCGGTTCCTGACCCGAAGGCACCGAGGCTGTCGGCCGGGTGGTCAGACCGCGGTGACGGCGATCCGCCCGACGACGGCGGCTCCACCGTGGATGGCCAGGTCGAGTTCCGGTTCGAGGGCGTCGACGGCGGCCGCATCGAGCGCTCCGACCGAGACGAGCAGCCGGAGGGCGACGATCGTCGAGGCCCGGAGCGAGCCGTCGAGGACCTTCAGCGCGACGGTCGCGCCGCCGGGTGCCGACATGACCATCACGCCTTCCGCCCCGAGCTTCGCGAACAGGCCGAGGCGCTCGATGACGAGCGTGTTCGCCCGCCCTGGTCCGTCGAGTGCCCAGCCGTTGGCGAGCACCGCCGCTGTGAGCAGGCCGGCATTCCGGTACAGGGCGAACGGCGAGGTGGGGGAGGAGTTGACGACGCGTCCGATGCCGCGTGCGAGTCCGGTCAGAGAGATCGCGTAGACCGGCGCCCCGCAGCCGTCGACCCCGCTGGCGGCGGGCTTCTCGCCGGTGAAGCGCTCGACGGTGTCGCGGACGGCGAGCTGCAACGGGTGGTCGGGCTCGAGGTACGTCGCCTGGTCCCACCCGTTCTGCGCGCAGGCGAGCAGCATGGCCGCGTGCTTCCCGGAGCAGTTCATGTACAGGGGGCTCGTGCCGAGGCCGTCCCGGACCAGCTCGTCGCGGGATACGCGATCACCGGGCCAATCGGCCGGGCACTGCAACGCCGAGTCTTCGATCCGGGCCCGGCCGAGCATGCTGCGGACGACCTGGACGTGCTTCCGGGTCCCCGCATGGCTCGCGGTGGCGAGCACTGCCTGAGCGCCCTCGAGGGACACCCCGGCGTTCATGATCGTGATGGCCTGGAAGGGCTTGAGGCACGAACGGGGGAAGACGGGTGCGTCCGGTGCTCCGAGACTTGCGAGCACTTCGCCCTCCGGCCCGAGGACGATCGCCGACCCGGCGTGTCGTGACTCGATGAAGCCGCTGCGCTCGACGACGGCCAACTCCACCGCGTCCGAGACACCGAAGGTCTGGGGGACCGCCGTGCTCACAGTGCTGCGAGCGCCTGATCGATGACCGTCATCGCGTCGGCGATGAGCTCGTCGGAGACCGCGAGGCTCGGGAGGAAGCGGAGGACGTTGCCGTAGGTGCCGGCGGTGAGGACGAGCACGCCCTGCTGCGCGGCGGCTGCGGCGATGGCGCTGACGGCGGCCGGGTTGGGCTCCTTCGTCGTCGAGGCGGTACCCGGCTGGACGAGTTCCATCGCGATCATCGCACCGATGCCGCGGACGTCGCCGATGATGTCGTACTTGCCCTGGAGTTCGAGCAGCGCCGCCGTCAGGGTGGCGCCGATGCGATCCGCTTCGGCCAGCAGGCCACGGGACTCGATCGACTCGAAGACCGCGACCGACGCGGCACACGCGACGGGGTTGCCACCGAAGGTGCCGCCGAGGCCGCCGGGCTGGCTCGCGTCCATGATCTCGGCACGCCCCGTGACCGCAGCGAGCGGCAGACCGCCGGCGATGCCCTTCGCGCTCAGCACGAGGTCGGGGACGAGGCCGAAGTGCGAGCTCGCGAAGTACTCGCCGGTGCGCGCCATGCCGCTCTGGATCTCGTCGGCGATGAACACGACGCCGTTGGCCGTGCACCACTCCTGGAGCGCGGGGAGGTAGCCCTCCGCGGGGACGACGAAGCCGCCCTCGCCCTGGATCGGCTCGACCACGAGGCACGCGAGGTCGGTGGCGCCGATGCGCTTCTCGAGGTAGGCGATGGTGCGGGCAGCAGCCGCCGCTCCGGACAGGCCGTCGTGGTAGGGGTAGGAGTTGGGGGCGTGGTAGACGTCGCCGGCGAACGGGCCGTAGCCGGTCGCGTACGGGGCGGCCTTGTAGTTCATCGCCATGGTCAGGTTGGTGCGACCGTGGTAGCCGTGGTCGAGCACCGCGACAGCCCGCCGACCGGTGTACTTGCGGGCGATCTTCACGCCGTTCTCGACCGCCTCGGCGCCCGAGTTCACGAGCACCGACTTCTTCGCGAAGTCGCCCGGAGTGTGCTCGGCGAGGAGCTCCGCGACGCGCACGTACTCCTCGTAGGGGGTGATCGTGAACAGGGTGTGCAGGACGTCGGCCGCCTGGTCCTGGACGGCGTCGACCACGGAGGACTCCGTGTGGCCGATGGTGGTGACGCCGATGCCGGCACCGAGGTCGATGAACTGGTTGCCGTCGACGTCGACGACGATGGCGCCGTGCGCGCGCTCGATGTACACCGGGAGGACACTCGACACGCCATCGGACACGACTGCGGTCCGGCGGGCGTGCAGCGCCTGTGAGCGCGGGCCCGGGACGGCCGTCACGATGCGACGCTCCTGCGTCACGCTGGGGGCGGAGGCGGTCGTCTGGTCCGTGGTGTCGAGCGTGTCAGTCATAGTCCTCCAGCGTAGCGCGACCTCCCGACAGCGGGGCCGCGAACGCGGGCCGCGGTGGAGAGGCCAGTGGGATACTGGTGGCATGATCACGGGCCACCACGACTACACCATCGGCGTCCGCTGGGACGGAGACCTCGGGACGGGCACGAGCGGGTACCGGGACTACTCCCGGGAGCTCACGGTGACGGCCGCCGGGAAGCACGACCTCCAGGGCTCGGCCGACAAACCGTTCCGCGGCGACCCGGGTCGGTGGAACCCTGAGGAGCTGCTCCTGGCGGCCCTCGCGCAGTGCCATCTGCTGTCCTACCTGCATGTCGCCGTGACCCTCGGTGTCGTGGTGACGGCCTACACGGACGACGCCGTCGGGACCATGGTCGAGGACGGCGCGGGGAGCGGTGCGTTCACGGAGGTGGTCCTGCGTCCGCAGGTCACGGTCGCCGATGCATCGATGGTCGAGGCGGCGCGAGCCGGGCACGCCCGCGCGAACGAGCTGTGCTTCATCGCCAATTCGGTGAACTTCCCGGTCCGTCATGAGCCGACGATCGTGGTCGCGACGACCACCTGAGGAGTGGACCGACGCCGCGGCTCAGAGCCGCTCGGGGCGGAAGGCGCGCTTGATGCGCTCGACGGTGTCGGCGGGCGGCGACTCGTTGTAGGCGTTCGCGAGCTCCTGGCCGGTGAGGGCGTGGATCGCCGCCATGATCTCGTCCGTCGCCTTGCGTCTGGCGCGTCCTGAGGTCGCCGGTCCATGGTGGCTCACGTCGATGGGTTCACCGAAGATCACCGTGACCGGTTTGAACTTCGGGATCGTCGTGCCCACCGGCATGAGGTCGTCGGTGCCGATGAGGCCGACCGGGACGACCCTCGCACCCGTGGTGAGTGCCAGCCAGGCGACACCGGTCCTGCCGCGGTACAACCGTCCGTCGAGCGACCGGGTGCCCTCGGGGTAGATGGCGAAGGCCTCCCCGCTCTCGAGGATCCGGCGTCCCTGGTCGAGGGCTTCCTGCGCTGCCTGCCCGACACCACGTTCGACCCCGACCGCGCCGATCGAGGTGAAGAACGTGCGCGAGACCCAGCCCTTCAGGCCGCGTCCGGTGAAGTAGTCGGACTTCGCCAGGAACTGCACCCGGCGTGGGGCGCTGATGGGGATCGCGATGCTGTCGATGAACGAGAGGTGGTTGCTCGCCAGGATGACCGGCCCACGCTTCGGGACGTTCTTCCGGCCGATGATCTTGGGGCGGTAGAGCAGCTTCGCCGTCGTGTTCAGGACGGCTCGTCCGAAGTAGTAGACGACACCGGGTTTCGAGGGCGTGGCCACCGTGTCGGCCGTCGTCGGCTCGACGGTGGCCTGGTCGGAAGGTTCCTGGGCGCGTCGCTGCGTCTGCTCCTCATCGGCCATGCGCACGACTGTACCCGCCGACGCATGCGCGACCCGGCATACTGACGCGCGCCGGTGCACCGAGGATGTTCGGCGCGCTGTCAGCCAGCATGGAGCCTGGTGGGTGAGACTGGACCGACCCCTCAGCAACGACCGAAAGTTCCCCTGTGCGCAAGAGCCTCTGCCTTCTGGCCGTCATCGCGTCCCTCGTGTCGCTGACCGCGTGCAGTTCGGCGACGTCGCAGTCGCAAGCGCTGGCCAGCCCGGGGGAGTGCGCCGACACGAGTGCCGGCAAGGCGTCCAAGGCGATCAGCGTGAGCGGTGACTTCGGCTCGATCCCGGAGGTCACCTTCGCCAAGGGCACGCTCTCCGCAGACACCACAGAACGCACGATCGTGTCGAAGGGCGACGGCGAGCGGGTCGATCCCGGCGACACGACGTTCGTCGAGATGTCCATCTACAACGCCGTGACCGGTTCGATCGTCGCGCAGACCGCCTACGGCGCCAGCCCTGCCACGGCGATCGTCGTCAATGATCAGAAGTACCTGAAGGGCCTCGTGCGAGCCGTCGAGTGCACGACGGTCGGATCCCGCGTCGCGGCCTTCGTCACGGCGGGCGACGGGTTCGGTTCCGCGGGGTCGAGCGACGGCACGGTCCAAGCCGACCAGCCGCTCGTCGTCGTGGCCGACGTCCTCAGCACGGTGCACAGCGACGCCAAGGCGGACGGCGTCCCGCAGGAGCCCGTCGCCGGGATGCCGGCGGTCGAGCTCGACACCGCCGGACGACCCACGGTCACCATCCCCGAGGAGCCCGCTCCGGCCGATCTCCAGGTCGCGGTGCTCAAGCAGGGCGACGGCGCAGTGGTGCAGCCCGACGCCGAGGTCATCATCAACTACCAGGGTGTGAACTGGCGCACCGGCGAGGTCTTCGACGAGAGCTGGGGCAACGGGCCGACCAACTTCCAGCTGTCCGCCGTGGTGAAGGGCTTCTCGAGCGCCATCGCCGGCCAGCACATCGGTTCGCAGGTCATCGCCGTCATCCCGCCCGACCTCGGGTACGGACCGAGTGGCGGCAACAGCCAGGCGGGTATCGAGGCCGACGACACCATCGTGTTCGTCATCGACATCCTCGATGCGAGCAGCACCACGGCTCCCGCCGCGGGCTGAGCGGCCGACTCGGTCGCCGACGTAGACTGACCGCCGTGAGACGCGTCATCATCCTCGGATCAACCGGCTCGATCGGCACGCAGGCACTCGACGTCATCCGGGGTGACCGCGACCGCTTCGAGGTCGTCGGCCTGACGGCCGGCTCGAACGCAGAGCTCCTCGCAGAGCAGGCCGCCGCCTTCCACGTCGACGACACGGCCCTGGGCGCGGCCGACGCCGAGCGGCTCATCCGCAGTGTCGACGCCGATGTGGTGCTGAACGGCATCACGGGCTCCATCGGGCTCGGCCCGACCCTCGCGGCGCTCGAGACGGGCCGGACGCTCGCGCTCGCGAACAAGGAGTCGCTCATCGTCGGTGGCGACCTCGTGCGGCGGATCGCGGCACCCGGCCAGATCGTGCCCGTCGACTCCGAGCATTCCGCGATCGCCCAGGCCCTCCGTTCCGGCACTGCGACCGAGGTGCGGCGGCTCGTCCTGACCGCCTCGGGAGGACCGTTCCGCGGACGGGACCGCGCATCGCTCGTCGGCGTCACGCCGGCTGAGGCGCTCGCCCACCCCACCTGGGACATGGGTCTCGTCGTCACGACGAACTCGGCGACCCTCGTCAACAAGGGGCTTGAGGTGATCGAGGCGCACCTGCTGTTCGACGTCCCGTACGACCGCATCGAGGTGACGGTCCACCCGCAGTCGATCGTCCACTCGATGGTCGAGTTCATCGACGGTTCCACCATCGCCCAGGCCTCGCCGCCAGACATGCGGCTCCCCATCTCCCTCGGGCTCGACTGGCCCAACCGGGTCGGAGGCGTCGGCGTCCCGCTCGATTGGACCTCGCCCCAGCAGTGGACGTTCGAGCCCCTCGATCACGAGGCCTTCCCCGCCGTGCGACTGGCCAAACTCGTGGGCGGACAGGGCCGCACCTATCCGGCCGTGTTCAACGCCGCGAACGAGGAGGCCGTTGCGGCCTTCCACGCGGGTCGGCTGGGCTACCTCGGCATCCTCGACACCGTCCGCGCGGTCGTGGACGACCACGAGGCACCCGAGGGCGAACTCACCCGGGAGGCGCTCGCGGAGGCGGAGCGCTGGGCGAGGGCTCGCGCGCAGCAGCGCATCGGCTGACCTGCCCGTTCATCGTCGGAAGCTTCCGAGCGGCCGTACAGCCGGCGTGCAGCCGGTGACCCGACCGCGCGAGTAGGGTTACGCCGTGGAATCCGTCCTCCTCTACCTCCTCGGCATCGTGATCGTGCTCGTGGGCCTCATCGTGTCCATCGGGCTGCACGAGGTCGGTCACCTCGTGCCCGCCAAACTGTTCGGCGTGCGGGTCACCCAGTACATGATCGGCTTCGGTCGCACCATCTGGTCGCGTCGCAAGGGGGAGACCGAGTACGGCGTCAAGATGATCCCGCTCGGCGGCTACATCTCGATGATCGGCATGTTCCCGCCCAAGCAGCCCGGCGGTACCGCCCGGAACGCCAGCACCGGCTTCTTCGACACGCTGGTCCAGGACGCGCGTGAGGCGAGTGCCGACACGATCGGCGCCGGCGACGAGGAGCGCACCTTCTACCGGCTGCCCGTCTGGAAGCGGATCGTCGTCATGCTCGGCGGCCCGTTCATGAACCTCGTCCTCGCCGTCCTGTTCATCGGTATCGCCGTGTCGGGGTTCGGTGTCCCCCAGCAGAGCAGCACGCTGACCTCGGTGTACGAGTGCGTGTTGCCGTCCACGAGCGACCGCCAGAGCTGTGCAGCGGGGGATCCGCAGGGTCCGGCGGCCGCCGCAGGGCTGAAGCCCGGCGACACGATCCTCTCGATCGACGGCACCCCGATCTCCACCTTCGCCGAGATCTCCGCGGCCGTGCAGGATTCGCCGGGCAAGCCGTTGGCCCTCGAGGTCGCCCGCGGTGAGCAGCGACTCGACCTCACCCTGACGCCGTTGCTGCTCGAGCGGGACGTCGTCGACGCCGAGACCGGCAAGATCGAGACGAACGCCGACGGCTCGGCGAAGACCCACGAGGTCGGTTTCGTCGGCATCACCCCGCAGCAGCAGATGGTGGCGCAGCCCGTCACCACGATCCTGCCGACCGTCGGCGACACGATCGCCCGGACCGCCAACATCATCCTGAACCTGCCCCAGCGACTCATCGACGTCGGGCAGGCCGCGTTCGGGTCCGGCGAGCGCGATCCCAACGGGCCGATGAGCGTCGTGGGCGTCGGACGGGTCGTCGGCGAGGTGGTCAGCCTCGACGAGATCCCCGCCGCGTCGAAGGCGGCGACCGTGTTCGGCATCCTCGGGTCGCTCAACGTCGCGCTCTTCGTCTTCAACCTCATCCCCTTGCTGCCCCTCGACGGCGGGCACGTCGCGGCAGCGCTCTGGGAGGCGATCCGTCGCCGCTTCGCAAAGGTCTTCCGACGTCGCGATCCTGGGCCGGTGGACGCGGCGAAACTCATCCCGCTCACCTTCGGCGTGGTGATCGTCCTCGGCGGCATGAGCGCGCTCCTCGTGTACGCCGACATCGTCAAGCCGGTCAACCTCTTCGGCTAGGCCGACGCCGACGGGGCCCGCGGGAGCCTCCCATCCCGGTACGGTCGTACTCCTCGGGGAGTACGGCGCGAGGCTCCGTGCGGGCGACGCGGCGGCTCCGACCCGCGAGTAGCATGCAGGGATGGCATCGGTCGAGACGGGTTCGGCACCCTGGATGACGCCGGGCGATCGCCGACCCGGGCGCCCCGTCTGGCGCCTCTGGGCACCGGTGGTGGTGTCCTTCCTCGTCCAGGTGCCCGCGACAGCGGTGCTCGCCCTCCACGGTTCCTTCGGCCCGGGTGCCGGTGCCTCGGGGTGGTCACGTACCTCGGCCGTCCTCCTGGCACTCGCCGGCGTGCTCTGCCTGCTCGCTGCCAGGCGGTCGCCCGGGCCGACGGTCGCGGCGGTCGCCGTGTTGTCGAGCGCCTCGATGCTGACGGGTCCCACCTGGGGCCCTCCCGCCGTCGCGCTCGCGTTCGCCGCGGGGTCCGGCATCGTCCGTGGGGCTCGCGGCTGGACCTATCCGTCGCTGGGACTCGGGTGGGCGCTCGCCCTGGTCATCGCGCTCGCCGTCGGCTGGAAGGTGTCGGGCTTCCGCGTCGGGGCCACGACCGCCCTCGTCATCGTCGCCGTCCTCCTCGCCGAGGGACTCCGCACCCGGCGCGAACAGCTCGACGCGGATCGCCGGCGTCAAGGCGAACGTCGGGCGTCCGCCGCTCAGGAGGAGCGCGTGCGCATCGCCCGTGAGCTGCACGACGTGGTCGCCCACTCGCTCGCGCAGATCACCGTCCAGGCCGGTATGGGGCTGCACCTCATGGACACCCAGCCCGAACGTGCCAGGGAGGCGCTGACGAACATCAAGGGGTCGAGCAAGGCGTCGCTCGACGAGGTCCGCGGCCTCCTCGACGTCCTCCGTGGTGCCGATGCGGCCCAGGATCCCACGACCGGCGCGCCGAGGCGCCCGGGGCCGGATCTCGAGGCACTGCCCGTCCTCGTCCAGTCCCTCCGAGACCAGGGCGTCGACGCGGTCCTCGAGCAGCGCCTCGTCTCCACGCCCGGCGCGGCCGTGCAGCAGGCGCTGTACCGGATCGCGCAGGAGAGCGTCACGAACGTCCTCCGGCACGCGCAGGCCGGACGGGTCTCCGTCGAGCTCATCGAGGTCGACGGCACCTACCGCCTGCTCGTGGAGGACGACGGAGTCGGTGCCCCACCCGGACCCGCGGAGCACGGCAACGGCCTCCTCGGCATGACCGAGCGCGCCGAACTCCTCGGCGGCACCCTCGAGACCGGGCGGAGTCCGCTCGGTGGCTTCCGTGTCACGGCCCGGGTGCCGGTCCGAGGCGTCGCATGATTCGCGTGGTCGTCGCCGACGACCAGGCACTCATCCGTGGCGGGTTCCGCGCCCTCCTCGACGCGGAGCCCGACATCGCGGTCGTGGGTGAGGCGGCCGGTGGCGACGAGGCGCTCGCCGTCGTCCGTCGGGAACGGCCGGACGTGGTCCTCATGGACATCAGGATGCCCGGAGGCGACGGCCTGGCCGCCACCGAAGCCATCGTCGCGGATCCGACGCTCGAGGCCACCCGCATCATCGTCGTCACCACCTTCGAACTCGACGAGTACGTCGCGCAGGCGATCCGGGCGGGCGCGAGCGGCTTCCTCGTCAAGGACACCGAGCCTGCCGAGCTCATCCGAGCCGTCCGCGTGGTCGCGTCGGGTGACGCCCTGCTGTCGCCCGGGGTCACGAGGCGGCTGCTCACCCAGGTCGCCGGAGCGATCGCCGCGCCGCTCGACGACGCCGCGATCGCCGGGCTCACCGAGCGCGAACGCGAGGTGCTGGGTCTCGTCGGACGCGGACTCACCAACGAGGAGATCGGAGCGGCGCTGTTCCTCAGCCCGCTCACCGCGAAGACCCACGTGTCGCGCATCATGTCGAAGCTCGCGGCGCGCGACCGGGTCCGACTCGTCGTCATCGCCTACGAGACGGGGCTCGTCAGTCCCGGCGTTTGAGCGCCGGGTGGTCGTACTCCCGGGGGAGTCCGGTGATCCGTCCCATCGTCGGATGCCCTCGGCCGCCATCCGGAGGAGGCTCGGGGTCGTGATGCGGACGACGGTCGTCGTCCGCCCGACGAACGGAGTCCTCCATGTCCACCTCCCTGATCGTGCTCGCCGCGACCGCCATGCATCCCGGCGGTCCCGGGCCGGGCTTCCACCTCCTCTGGCTGCTGCTCATCCCCGCGTTCTGGATCGCCGTGATCGTCCTCGTCGTCGCGCTAGTCGGTCGGCGGTGGCGTCGCCGAGCCTGGTCCGGGGCGTCCCCGGACGGCAACCAGGGCCCGCCGTGGGCCTGGCATCAGGACGGGTCCCGGAGCGCCGAGCAGACGCTCGCCGAGCGCTTCGCCCAGGGCGACATCGACGAGGTCGAGTACCGGGAACGGCTCGGCGTCCTGCGTGCGAATCGCGAGGCACCACCCGCCCGTTGACCGTGGATCGCGACGTCCCAGCAGGCATTCAGCTCACGGGGAGCCTGCGGGGCGTCGCGCGCGTAAGCTGAGGCTCGTGGTAGCTATCAATCTGGGTCTTCCGTCGGTTCCCGAGACGCTCAGCCCGCGGCGCAAGTCGCGACAGATCAAGGTCGGCAAGGTGCTCGTCGGCGGCGACGCCCCGGTGAGCGTCCAGTCGATGACGACGACCCAGACGACCAACATCAACGCGACCCTCCAGCAGATCGCCGAGCTCACGGCCTCGGGCTGCGACATCGTCCGCGTGGCCGTCCCGACCCGCGACGACGCCGAGGTGCTGCCGATCATCGCGAAGAAGAGTCAGATCCCGGTGATCGCCGACATCCACTTCCAGCCCGCCTACGTCTACGCCGCGATCGACGCGGGGTGCGCGGCCGTCCGGGTCAATCCCGGCAACATCCGGAAGTTCGACGACCAGGTCGGCGAGATCGCCCGGCGCGCGAAGGCCGCCGGCGTCTCCCTCCGCATCGGCGTCAACGCCGGGTCCCTCGACCCGCGGTTGCTGCAGAAGTACGGCAAGGCGACCCCCGAAGCGCTCGTCGAGAGCGCCGTCTGGGAGGCGAGCCTCTTCGAGGAGCACGACTTCCACGACTTCAAGATCTCCGTCAAGCACAACGACCCGGTCGTCATGGTGAAGGCCTACCGGCTGCTCGCCGAGCGCGGTGACTGGCCCCTGCACCTCGGCGTGACGGAGGCAGGTCCTTCCTTCCAGGGAACCATCAAGAGCGCGACCGCGTTCGGCATCCTGCTCTCCGAGGGCATCGGCGACACCATCCGTGTCTCGCTCTCCGCGCCGCCGGCGGAGGAGATCAAGGTCGGGCTGCAGATCCTGCAGTCGCTGAACCTCCGCGAGCGCAAGCTCGAGATCGTCTCCTGCCCGAGCTGCGGGCGCGCCCAGGTCGACGTCTACAAGCTCGCGAACGACGTGACCGACGGCCTCGAGGGGATGAGCGTCCCCCTGCGGGTCGCCGTCATGGGCTGCGTCGTGAACGGCCCCGGAGAGGCTCGCGAGGCCGACCTCGGCGTCGCGAGCGGCAACGGCAAGGGCCAGATCTTCGTCAAGGGCGAGGTCATCAAGACGGTTCCGGAGTCGGAGATCGTCGCGACGCTCATCCAGGAGGCCAACCGTCTGGCCGCCGAGATGCCCGCGGACGACACATCCACGGGCGCACCGGTGGTGACGGTCGGCTCCAACTGAGCCGGATCACCGCCCGACCGGTCTCCGATCGAGCGGTGATCCCGTCAGCGGGCTGTGTGGTGACGCGCCCCGTGCGGAGCGCGCACCGGCGTCTCCGTCTCGATCGGTGCGAGCCGACGGGAGGCGATCGGTTGCCGCTCGGCAGGCTGGACGCCCCGAGCGCGACGGACCAGACGGCGAGCGATCTGCAGTGGCCGCCCGATGACGAAGGCGACCGTGCCCAGCGCGCTCGTGTCGGCCCGCCCGAACGCCCGACGACGCTCCCAACCGGTGCGGAGCATGCCGCCGCGACTCTGTCGTGCACGAGGACGGACCGGCAGGGTCCCGAGGTCGCGCGCGGCGAACGCCTCCTCCGACCGCTGGATCCAGTCGTCCTCCGGGGCGGGGTGGAAGTAGTTCTGCTGCAGCCAATCCGGGTTCGGGAACCGGAAGCGGGCGGCCATGAGGTCATCCTTTGGGGCGAGCAGCCCGCTGCCCTCGAAGACGGTGTTGATGAGCGCCGGGTCAACACCGAAGTCGTCGAGCAGGATGACCGGCACCCCGGCGGCGATG
Source organism: Plantibacter flavus (assembly GCF_002024505.1). Taxonomy (NCBI): domain Bacteria; kingdom Bacillati; phylum Actinomycetota; class Actinomycetes; order Micrococcales; family Microbacteriaceae; genus Plantibacter; species Plantibacter flavus. The sequence continues at coordinate 2,604,260 of NZ_CP019402.1, read as the reverse complement.
GCCTCGATCGCAGCCGTGGAACTCACGGTGACGAGCCCGGCCGCGTGGCCGAGGTGGACCGCCATCGACCCGGTGGCGACCCGGAGGTTGTCGGGTGTGGGACCGGTCAGGAGGGTGTCGAAGGGGTAGTGCTCGTGATGGGTCTGCGGGTCGCCGGCGAGGCCGCGCACCTTGATCACGACGTCGAGGTCGCGGTGCCGGATCGCGAGGGTCCGCAGCCAGGAGAGGATCCGGAGCCGGTCGCCGCGGTCGGCCGGGACGGTGGCCTGGGCGGCGAAGACGACCCGGGTACGCGGGGCGGGCTCGGCCGGTGGCTCGGTCGCCGGGTCCGTCAGGAACGGCAGGGTCGCGAGCGCGAACGCCGGCTCGACCCCGTGCGTCAGCGCGAGTTCACGGTAGGCGGCGACCTCGCGGTGGCTGTGCAGGACGAAGACGTCTGCCTGCGCACGGAGGAAGATCCCCTTCCACTTCGCCGGGATGGAGATGCCGGGGAGACCGGTGAGGAGGACCGGGCGGGTGGCGCGGCCAAGCGCGAGGAGTTCCGAGATGACGACCTCGGCGACCGGCCCCCGCGTGGAGACGAACACGCCGTCCGGCTGCTCGGTCCGGATGAGGTCGACGAGTCGTCGGAGCGACAGGCGACGGACGGTCCGACCCTCGAACGCCGTGTGGAGCAGGGCGATGTCCACCTGCCGGTCCGTGGCGGACACGTCGCTCTCGATGAGGACGAGGTCGACGTCCCAGCCGGTCGCGCGGGAGAGGGTGGCGGCGCCCCACTTCACGAAGGAGTCGGAGTCCACCACCCCGATCACCCGACGTCGGGGCCCATGATCAGGCATCGACCCTGCGCAGCTTCGCGAGTGGGGCGAGTTCGCCGGGGAAGATGCGCTTGACGCCGTCACCCATGGCGGTCTCGATGACCCGGATGTCGCGGACGAGGTTCGAGAAACCGTGCGGTTCGAGCGACGCGGCGTGGTCCGAGCCCCACATGGCACGGTCGAGCGTGATGTGGCGTTCCACCATCGTGGCTCCGAGGGCGACCGCGGCGAGGGAGATCTGGAGACCGGTCTCGTGGCCGGAGTACCCGATGGGCACACCGGGGTACCGGGCGGCGAGGCTGTCGATCATCCGGAGGTTCGCCTCTTCGGCGGGCAAGGGGTAGGTGGAGGTCGCGTGGAGGATGACCAGCGGAGAGCCCCGGAGGATCTCGACGGCGCGGTCGATCTGCTCGAGCGTCGACATGCCGGTCGAGAGGATGATCGGCTTCCCCGTCGCGGCGAGACGGGTGAGGAGGCCCGAGTCGGTCACCGAGGCGGACGCGACCTTGTGGGCGCTGACGCCCAGGTCCTCGAGGAAGTCGACGGACGGTTCGTCCCACGGGGAGGCGAACCAGCTGAGGCCGCGCAGGGTGGCGTGGTCGCCGATCTCGATGTACTGCTCACGGTCGAACTCGACCCGGTAGCGGTAGTCGAGGTAGCTCATCTCACCCCACGGCGTCTGCCGCGGGACGTCGCGCATGTGCGTCGGCGTCGAGATCTCCGGCGTGCGCTTCTGGAACTTGACGGCCTGTGCGCCGGCGTCGGCGGCCACGTCGATGAGTCGCTTCGCGAGCTCCACGTCGCCGTTGTGGTTGAGACCGATCTCCCCGATGACGTACGCGGGAGCGCCGCCGCCGACGGGGATGCCGTCGATGCGCACGGGAGACGGCTGCGTCCGGCCGTCGAGGTCGGTGGTGTCGTTCGCGTCCTGGTGGATGCTCATGGTCGTGCTCCGTTCGATTGCAGCGTGGACAGCTTCAGGGGGTCGAGGGCCGCGCGTGCGCGTGCGGCGAGGACGAGGTCGGCGAGTTCGCGGACGGCGCCGTCGCCGCCTCGGCGTTCCAGGACGAGCCGGGAGACGGCACGCGCCTCCGGGTGCGCATCGGCGACGACGACCGGCCAGCCGACGATCTCGAGTGCCGGGATGTCGTTGACGTCGTTGCCGAGGTAGGCGATGCGGTCGAGTGGGACGGCCTTCGCCGCGGCCCAGTCGCGGAGCGCGGTCGCCTTGTCGGCGGAGCCGTACACGACGTCGACGCCGAGTTTGGCCGCGCGTGCGGCGACGATCGGGACCCGCTCGGTCGACAGGATCAGGAACGGCAGTCCGGCCTCGCGCAGCAGACGGACGCCGAGGCCGTCACCGCGATGGACGCTCACCCGTTCGACCCCGTCGGCGTCGATACTGGCGCGGTCGTCGGTGTGGACCCCGTCGAAGTCGGTGACGACGGCGGCGACGTCGAGGTGGTGCTCGGAACGCTCCGAGCCCGACGGGATGCCCAGCTGGCGTTCGGCGAGTCCGGCGATCGCCTCGGCGACGAGCAGATCCTCCGGTTCGTCGATGTCGAGCGCGGCGAAGGACCTGGTGACGGCCGGCGCGATCCGGCCAAAGAAGCGGTGTCCGGCCTCGAGGAAGCCGTCCGTGTCGAAGACGTAGAACGAGCCGGTCTCGCGGTACTGCGGGGCGCGGTCCTGCCGTCGGGGACGCTCGCGGTGGTCGTGACCGATCCCTCGGGCACCCTTCGCCTTCTCCGTCCAGAGGAATCCGTGGTCGAGCACCGCGGCGAAGACGGAGTCCGCCCGCCCGGAGGAGACCAGGGCGACGGCGTCGTCGAGTGCCTCCACGTCGAGGAAGGGCGACGTCGCCTGCGCGAACACCGTCACGGGGGTCAGCTCGCCGCGCTCCGCGAGGACGCCGAGCGCGTGGAGGAGCGCGGCCTCGGAGGAGGTGCTGTCCTCGGCGAGTTCGGCCGGCCGGTCGATGACCTCGGCGCCTGCGGCGACGGCGGCGGCGGCGAGGTCCGGGTGGTCGGTCGTGACGACCACGCGCGAGACGCCACCGGACCGCAGCAGTCCGTCGACCGCCCGTGCGATGAGGGTGCTCCCGCGGACCGTCCTGAGGTTCTTGCGGTGGATCCCCTTCGAGCCGCCCCTGACCGGAACGATCGCCGTTGCGCCGTCGGTCTCCGGGTGCCTCCCGTGCGCTGCAGATGTCATCGATCCACGGTAGGAAGCGGCGGTGGACGCGAGGGGGACGGTGGGCGAACGGCTCCCGACGCCCGGGTGGCCATCCGGTGGCCGAGGCGCCCGGGCTCCGGATCTTCACACGTAGACTGTTCGGACCGCCGGGTTCCACCAGGCGGATCCGCGTTCGACGGTCATCCGTCCGGACCGCCAGCCTCGCCAGGGAGACCAGTGACCGTGACGCCGAGCACCCCCATCGCGCCAGCCGAGCTGCAGCGGGCCCGCAGCATCCTCTCTGAGATCGTCGGTGCCTACGACGCGAAGGTGGTCGGTCAGCAGGGCCTGCGCACCACCCTGCTCGCGGCACTCGTCTCGGGCGGACACGTCCTGCTCGAGAGTGTCCCAGGACTCGCGAAGACGACCGCGGCGGAATCGATCGCCCAAGCGGTGAACGCGTCGTTCAAACGCATCCAGTGCACCCCCGACCTGTTGCCGAGCGACATCATCGGCACGCAGATCTACGACGCCCGCACCGGTGCGTTCCAGACCCAGCTCGGTCCCGTGCACGCGAACTTCGTGCTCCTCGACGAGGTCAACCGGTCGAGCGCGAAGACCCAGAGTGCGATGCTCGAGGCGATGCAGGAACGCCAGACCTCCATCGGCGGCACGCACTATCCGTTGCCGAAGCCGTTCTTCGTCCTCGCCACGCAGAACCCCATCGAGCAGGAGGGCACGTACCACCTTCCCGAGGCGCAGCTCGACCGCTTCCTCCTCAAGGAGGTGCTCGACTACCCGACGATCGGCGAGGAGGCCGAGATCGTCCGTCGGGTGAACTCCGGGCTCTACGAGACCGACCAGGATCGCCCGGGGGTGAGCCTCGAGGACGTCCTGTTCCTGCAGTCCCTCGCCAAGCGGGTCTACCTCGACGCGTCGATCCTCAACTACATCGTCCAGACGGTCTACGTGACCCGCCATGCGAGCGACTACCTGCCATCGAAGCTCGCGAGCTACATCGAGTACGGGGCGAGCCCGCGTGCCAGCATCGCGTTCAGCACCGTCGCGCGGGCGCTCGCGATCCTCGCCGGTCGGGACCACGTCATCCCCGAGGACGTCAAGGGCTACCGCCACCAGGTGCTGCGGCACCGCATCATCCTGAACTTCGAAGCCGCGGCCGACGACGTCTCGCCCGAGACGATCATCGACGCCGTCTTCGGAGCGGTCCAGGCACCGTAGGCCCGTGTCAGCCCCGCTGCTCCACCGGGTGAAGTCCAAACTCTTCATCCACGCCCACCGCCGCGTGCGGGGGATGCTCGACGGCGAGTACCGCTCGGTGTTCCAGGGCAGGAGCCTCGACTTCGACGACCTCCGCGAGTACACGCCGGGCGACGAGATCAAGGACATCGACTGGAAGGCGACGGCCCGACACGGCGCTCCACTCGTGAAGCGCTACATCGCCACGCGGAAACACCAGGTGCTGTTCGTCGTCGACACGGGTCGTGATCTCGCGGCGCTCGCCGAGGGCGGGAGCACCAAACGCGAGGTCGCCATCCTCGCGGTCGGCATCCTGGGGTACCTCGCGATCCGGCACGGCGACCTCGTCGGTCTCGTCGCCGGTGACGCCGCCGCACCGGAACTCGTCCGACCCGCCGGCACCGAATCGGCACTCGAGCGCCTGCTGCAGCACATCGACCGGCGTGCATCGCTCGCGGCACCCCAGAGCGATCTCGACGAGCTGCTCGGCTATGCGGCACGGTCCGTCAAGCAGCGCTGTCTGCTCGTGATCGTCTCGGACGACGAGGAGATCACGCCGAAGCGGTCGGAGATCCTCCGTCGACTGCACGTCCAGCACGAGGTGCTCTGGATCTCGGTCGGGGACGCCGACCTCATGCGCGCGGAGTACACCGGTCGGGCGATGGTCGACGTCGCCGACGAGCGGTCCCTGCCGGCCTTCATCCGGTCGGACGTCGCGCTCCGTCGCGAGTTCATCGAGGCCGTCACCAGCGCGACCGCCCGACACCTCGACCAGCTCGAGGAACTTGGCATCAGCGGTCAGCGCGTGACCGGGGCCGACGACGTCGTCCCCGTCCTCTTCCACCTCCTCGAGGCCCACCGACATGCCCGGCGATAACGGCTACTACGCTCCGGTCCAGTACACGCTGCTCTGGCCGGTGCTCGGACTCGTGCTCATCGCGCTCGTGATCGGGTGGTACGTCTGGATGCTCGCCCACGTGCGCCGTCGCGCGCGCGGGAGCGCTCCGCGTCCTGCTCCGCAGCCGTCGCCGACCGTCCTGCGCGATCGCTACCTCGCGCTCATCGGCGAGATCGAGCGCGAGCACGGGGACGGCGCCCTGAGCACGCGGCGCGCCCACCAACGGCTCGGCGCGATCCTCCGGATGTACGCGCACGAGTCCAGCGGCGTCCGTGCCCAGGTCATGACGCTCGCAGACCTCGATCGCGCCGGACTCGCGCCACTCAGTCGTGCCGTTTCGGCCTACTACCCGGTCGAGTTCCGCGAGGCCGAGACGGGCAGTGTCGCCGAGGCCGCCACGCTCGCTCGCCAGGTGGTGACGACGTGGAGCTGATCTACTGGTGGATGCCGCTCGTCTGGCTCCTCGCCGTGGCCGCGGTGGTCGCCGTCGTCGTCCTCGTGGCCCGCACCGGGCGGCGCCGGAAGGCGAACGCCGAGCCGCTGTGGGTCGCGCACTCCGAACGGCTCACCGCGCTCCCCGGATACCGCCGCGCACTGTCGCGGTACCGGCGCCTCATCATCGCGACGCTCGCCGCTCTCGGGGTGCTGCTGCTCGCCGGCACGGCCCTCGGGTCCCGCGTGGTGAGCACGACGGTGTTCCAGCCCGAACTGCGCAACCGCGACATCGTGCTCTGCCTCGACGTGTCCGGGTCGATGACGGAGTACGACGCCGCGCTGGTCGGGGTGTTCGAGAAGCTCGTACAGCGGTTCGACGGTGAGCGGATCGCCCTGGTGCTGTTCAACGCGTCCGCGACCACGTACTTCCCGCTGACGAGCGACTACGACTACGTGGCCGCGCAGCTCGACCACCTCGTCGAGGACCTCACCTCGCCGGAGAGCGACTACGAGTACTGGAACGGCACCGATCTCGGGAACGGGTCGTCCCTCATCGGCGACGGTCTCGGGTCCTGCGTCATGCGGTTCGACCAGGTCGGCGAGGAACGGTCGCGCTCGATCGTGCTCGCGACCGACAACTACGTCGCCGGCGAGCCGATCCTCACGCTCAAGGAGGCGGGCGCCTATGCGAAGGCGCAGGACGTGACGGTGTACGGGATCAACCCCGGCGACGTATCCAGCAAGGACTACCTCGACGACCTCGCCGCGGAGATGGACGAGGTCGTGACGTCCACCGGCGGGGACTACTACGCGCTCGCCGACCCCGGCGCGGTCGGCGGCATCGTCCAGCAGATCACGGCGGAGCAGACGAAGACGCTGAAGGGCGCCAAACAGCTCGTGCAGGTCGACGAGCCGTTCGTGTTCGTGCTGGCGGCGTTCGGCGGTCTCGCGGCGCTCATGCTGCTCGCCTGGAGGTTGCGCCGATGACCATCAACCCCGTTCTGCCGATCTGGGCCATCGCCGTGCTCGGCACCGTCCTCGCGGCCTTCGCCGTCTGGCAGTTCCTCGCCGGGGTGCGGCGGCCAGGAGCCTGGCACTGGATCGCCCGACTGGCCATGGTCGTCGTGCTCGTGGTCATCGCCCTCCGACCGACCATCCCCGGCAACCATCGCCCGCCGTCCGCGATGGGCGACCTCGACGTCTACTTCGTCGTGGACACGACGAGCTCGATGGCCGCCGAGGACTGGTCGGACGGGACCGCGTCGGGGACGGACGAGAACGGGGCCCCGAAACCGCCGACCCGACTCGACGGGGCGAAGGCCGACATCACCGGCATCGCCGACCGGCTGGCCGGTGCGCGCTACGCGCTCGTGACGTTCGACGCCGTGGCCGTCCAGCGCATGCCCCTCACGACGGACGCGACGGCGCTCCGGTCGGCCGCGGAGGCGATGACGCAGGAGATCACCACCTACTCCCGCGGCAGCAGCATCGACGCGCCGGTGGAGTTCATGACCACGCTGCTGACCCAGGCCGAGGAGCAGGAACCGGGTCGGAACCGGATCATGTTCTACCTCGGTGACGGCGAGCAGACGAGTGGCGCGGCGCCCGGGTCGTTCGAGAGCATCGCACCGCTCATCGGCGGCGGTGGCGTGCTCGGCTACGGGACCGAGGCCGGCGGGACCATGCGCGAGTTCTCGGGATACCAGGACGGCAGCGTCCGCTACATCCAGGACTACTCGACCGGTGAGCCCGCCGTGTCCCGGCTGGATCCGGGCGCGCTCGAGACGATCGCGTCGCAGCTCGGCGTCGAAGCGGAGATCAGGACCCCGGGTGCGTCGCTCGACGACGCGCTCGACGGCCTCGCCGTCGGCGGCGTCACCGTCGAGGACGAGGTGGACATCCGGCGTACCGATGAGCTGTACTGGGTGTTCGCGCTCGGGTTCGGTGTGCTGCTCCTCACCGAGCTCCCCGGCCTGGTCGGCGCGCTGGGCGAGCTCCGACGGACGAAGGGTGGGCAGGCATGACCCTCTTCGACGACCGGACCCGGACCGACCGGCCCGACGACGCGCCGCGCAGCCCGGAGCCACGGCCACGGTTCGAGGAACCGCGGCGTCCGCCGCTGGCCCCTGCCGAGGTCAGCCGGTTGCGCCGTCGGCTGTTCTGGTGGTCCCTTCCGCTGGTCCTCGTCGCCCTCGTCGTCGGGGTCAAGTTCGTGAGTCTGCCGGTCGTCGCGCAGTCGGCGATCGCCGGGTACCGCGCCGAGGACTACTCCGGGGCGCAGTTGAGCGCGGGGCACCTCTTCACGGCGAACGTCGTCGAGCCGTGGATCGCCTGGTTCGACCGGGGCACCGCAGCCGCGGCCGGACAGGACTGGGTGCAGGGGACCGACGACCTCGGGAAGGCGCTCGAGCTCGCGCCGACGGAGGAGACCGCCTGCATCGTCCGGGTCAACCTGGCGCGCGCGTACGAGACCCAGGCCGACGAGTACGTGAAGGGCCAGTTCTTCCAGGGCGCCATCAACCTCTACGACACCGCGAAGCGCATCGTCGACGAGGGCGAGGGCTGCTTCGAGGGGGAGTCCCAGGAGCAGAACGAGGACCAGCAGGACCAGCAGGACCAGGGTGGCCAGGGGGATGAGGGCGATCAAGGTGGTCAGGGCGGTCAAGACGACCAGGGCGACCAGGGTGAGCAAGGGGAGCAGGGTGACCAAGGCGGCCAGGGGGATCAGGGCGACCAAGGCGGCCAGGGTGACCAAGGGGACCAGGGCGACCAAGGGGATCAGGGCGACCAAGGGAACCAAGGCGGCCAGGGCGATCAGGGCGGCACCGGGCAGCAGCCCGACGTGATCGATCCGAAGGGTACGCCCGGAGAGAACCTGCAGGACACCGGCGATCGCATCGACCGCAAACGTCAGGATGCGACCGACCAGCGCGACCGGTCCGGCGGGCAGGGCCAGCAGGATCCTTCGAACGGGGGACAGGGCGACGGCGACGCGAGCGGCTCGAGCGGCACCGGGGACAGCGAGGTCGACGGGAAGGTCGACAAGTTGAAGGACGCCGGCCAGGACGCCCAGCAGGACAAGTCGACCGAGGACGCCAAGAACCGCGGTCGGAACAACGACAACGGGAACTTCGCCGATCGCCCCTGGTAGCGGTTCCGGGCTGCCTGCGTGTGACGGACTAGCATGGACAGGTGGTTACGCGCCTTTCGAATTACTTCCTCCGTACGCTCCGTGAAGACCCCTCCGACGCGGAGGTGACGAGTCACCGCCTGCTGGTGCGGGCGGGGTACATCCGACGCCAGGCGCCGGGCGTCTTCGCCTGGTTGCCGCTCGGGTTGCGGGTAAAGAACAAGATCGAGGCCATCGTCCGCGAGGAGATGGCGAACGCCGGCGCGTTCGAGGTGCACTTCCCCGCGCTCCTGCCGCGCGAGCCCTACGAGGTCACCGGCCGGTGGGAGGAGTACGGCGACGCCCTCTTCCGCCTGCACGACCGCAAGGGTGCCGACTACCTGCTGGCGCCGACACACGAGGAGGTCTTCACCCTGCTCGTGAAAGACCTGTACTCCTCCTACAAGGACCTGCCCCTGTCGATCTACCAGATCCAGGACAAGTACCGCGACGAGGCCCGTCCCCGGGCAGGCCTCCTGCGCGGTCGTGAGTTCACGATGAAGGACGCCTACTCGTTCGACGTGTCCGACGCCGGGCTCGACGCGAGCTACCAGGCGCAGCGCGACGCCTACGAGCGCATCTTCACGCGGCTCGGCCTCGAGTACGAGATCGTGCAGGCCGACGCCGGCGCGATGGGCGGTTCGCGCAGCGAGGAGTTCCTGCACCCCACCGCGGTCGGTGAGGACACCTTCGTGCGTTCGGCCGGCGGGTACGCAGCCAACGTCGAGGCCTACACCACCGAGGTCCCGGAGGCCCGCCCCGTCGAGGGTCTGGCACCCGCGACGGTCTTCGACTCGCCGAACACCCCGACGATCTCGACGCTCGTCGACCTCGCCAACGAGCGGCACCCGCGCGACGACGGACGGGCCTGGACTGCCGCCGACACCCTCAAGAACGTCGTGCTGGCACTGCGGCACCTCGACGGCACGCGCGAGATGGTCGTCATCGGCCTGCCGGGCGACCGCGACGTCGACCTCAAGCGAGTCGAGGTGGCCTTCAGCCCCGCGGAGGTGGAGGCCGCGACCGAAGCGGACTTCGCCGCGAACGCCGGGCTCGTCAAGGGCTACATCGGACCGTGGTCCCCGCAGGGGCCCGTCCTCGGCGAGGAGTCGGCGACGGAGATCCGGTACTTCCTCGACCCCCGGGTCGTCGACGGCACCGAGTGGATCACCGGTGCGAACGTCGATCAGCAGCACGTCTTCGGCCTTGTCGCCGGGCGGGACTTCACCGCCGACGGCTTCGTCGAGGCGGCGGAGGTCCGCGCCGGTGACCCCGCGCCCGACGGCTCCGGACCGGTCGAGCTCGCTCGGGGCATGGAGATCGGGCACGTCTTCCAGCTCGGGCGCAAGTACGCCGAGGCGCTCGGACTGAAGGTGCTCGACGAGAACGGCAAGCTCGTCACGGTGACCATGGGCTCCTACGGCATCGGGATCACGCGCATCCTCGCGATCATCGCCGAGGGCAACAACGACGAGCGCGGTCTCATCTGGCCGAAGGCCGTCGCCCCGTTCGACGTGCACGTCGTCGCAGCAGGACGCGACGCGGCGATCTTCGAGGTGGCCGAGGAACTCGTCGCCTCCCTCGAGGCGAGCGGGAAGGACGTCCTCTACGACGACCGCACCGGCAAGGTGTCCCCGGGCGTCAAGTTCGGCGACGCCGAGCTGATCGGCGTGCCCGTCGTGGTGGTCGTCGGTCGCGAGGCCACCGAGGGCTTCGTCGAGCTCTGGGACCGGGCCGCCGGCACGAAGGACCGGGTCGCGATCGCCGACCTCGCCCTCTGAGCCGCGAGAGCGCAGTAACGGTCGTCTTCCCGTCCGGATGACGACCGTTACTGCGCTCTCGCTGCGTGGAGGTGCCGGATCCGCCTGAGGAACTGCTGTCGGCGGGCGAAGAGGTCGTCGGCGGTGACGCGGATCACCCGCCACCCTGCGTCTTCAAGCAGTTCCCGCCGATGGATGTCGTCCCGGAACCGGTGGCGCTCGGTCCGGTGGAAGTCGCCCTCGTATTCGTACAACAGTCGCGCGCGGGTGTCCGCGAGGTCCGGGTGAAGCGTCAAGCCCCCGTGATCGACGACGACGGGGTGTCCGACGAGCGGCTCGGGAAGCCCCGCATCGACGACCGCGAGGCGGAGGAGCGACTCGGGACGGGAGTCGACGCCGGTCCTGACGCGTGCTGCGGCCCATCTGAGCGCAGCTGCCCCGCGTCGTCCTCGGTGCTCGAGGGCCGCCTGCCGGAGATCGGCGACGGACGCGAGCACATCGGTCCGATCCGTCCCCGTCCGCACGCCGGACACGATGCGGTCCCCGACGGCGACGAATTCCTCCTGTGGCAGGACATCCGCGAGCGAACGCCAGGTGTCGAGTGCGGTGGTCACCGGGTGCCCATGGGCGAAGGCGACGACGGTCTCGGGAGCCAGGCGATGGCCGACGATGCCACGCGCTCGGGGAGGCGTCGTCCCGTCGCGTGCACCGACATGGAGCTCCGGCGCGGAGGCGACCCGGGGTGGGAGGGGCAGGTCGAGGAGCAGGGCCGCGGTGACGTGGCTGAAGACCCGCGAGCGTCCGAGGAGCGGTTCGCACGCACGGCACCTTCCGCGCACGGTGTCGAGATCGACGTCGACCGTCCGCACGCCGCGATGCGGGGCCGAGAGATCCCGGCCCCGCAGACGTCCGATCGACTGGCCGTGCAGTCCGACGTCGTCGGTCGTGAACGCACGGCCGACGAGATGCGCGGGCAACGGTCGAGGGGGTCGCATCCCCTCACTCTTGCAATCTGGCGGACCCCGGGTCCGACGTTGTCCACAGCTGCGCGCGAGAGCGCAGTAACGGTCGTCAGCCGCGGGGAATGACGACGGTTACTGCGCTCTCGTGCTGAGGCGGTAGCCGGCTCCGCGGACCGTCGCGATGGCGTCCTTGCCGATCTTGTTCCGGAGATACCGCACGTAGACGTCGACGACGTTCGAACCGGGATCGAAGTCGTAGCCCCAGACCCGGCTGAGGAGTTCCTCACGGCTGAGGATCTGGTCCGGGTGGCGGAAGAACTCCTCGGCGAGGGCGAACTCGCGGGTGGACAGCTCGACCGGCACCCCGTCGACGAGGACGCGTCGTTCGCGCAGCTCGAGCTCCAGATGACCGACCGACAACCGTTCCTGGACGGCGGTGGTCGACGCCGGAGCCCGTTCGGCCAGGCGTCGGCGGATCCTGGCCAGGAGCTCCTCGAACCGGAAGGGCTTCGACATGTAGTCGTTCGCTCCGCCGTCGAGGCCCGCCACGAGGTCTCGCGCGGAATCACGGGCGGTCAGGATGATGACGGGGAGCTCGCTGCCGTCGTCGCGCAGCCGTCTGAGCACCTCGAAGCCATCGACGCCGGGCAGGCCGATGTCGAGGACGAGGAGGTCGAAGTCGCCGCTCTCCGCCAGCTCGACGACCTGCGAGCCGTCGACCGTCACGTCCGCCGTGTGTCCGGCGGCGCGCAGGCCCTTGCTCACGAATGCCGAGATCCGCGTCTCGTCCTCGGCGACCAGGATCCGGCTCATGCGTGGTCCTCCGGCGCACTCCGGCGAGCCGAGGTGTCGACGAGGTCCGGGAAGTCGTCCTCAGGGGACGGTGCTCGCGAGCGTGGTGGTTCGTCGTTCGCGGGGCGTGCATCACCGGGTGTCGGTCCGGCCTGCATCGCCGCGGTCGTCTGCGCCTCAGCGGCATCCTGAGCCGCCTGCGCCTCTCGCAGCGCGATCGCCTGGGCCATCGCGCTGCGGGGGATCGCCGCAGTCTCGTCCGGGTCGAGGTCGAGGTCAGGGTCGGACCCCTCGTCGTCGTCCGCCACCGCGAGCGGCAGTCGGATGCTGAAGAGGGAGCCGGCCTGCTGCGTGTCCTCGACCTCGGCCCATCCGCCGTGTGCCGCGGCGATCGCCTGCACGATCGACAGGCCGAGGCCGGAACCGGCGACACCCCGTCCACCGCTCACCCGGGTGAACCGGTCGAAGATGCGTTCGCGGAGTGCCTCCGGCACCCCGGGCCCGTCGTCGGCGACGGAGAGCACGAGCGCCGGGTCGTCCGACTCGTCGAACCGGCTCGAGATCACGATCGTCGACGCGGCCGGGGAGTACTTCGCGGCGTTGTCCGCGAGCTGCAGCCAGGCCTGGGCCAGGCGCCCGGCGTCGACGTCGGCGGTGAGTGCGGCCTGCTCGCCCAGGGTCCACTCGTGTTCGGGCGAGATCGCCGTGGCCTTCTCGTGGACCGAGGCGGTGAACGCCTCGATGTCGACCGGCTCCCGGTCGAGGGTCGACGCGAGTCCGGCCGTCGAGAGCTCCGTGATGTCGGCGACGAGGGAGCTCATCCGGTCGAGTTCGTCGAGGGCGAGGTCTCGGGTGGCGGCCACCTCCGCAGGGTCGGACGGATCGAGGAGCTCGAGGTGTCCGCGCACGATGGTCAACGGCGTCTTCAGCTCGTGGCCGACGTCGTCGAGCAGCTGGCGTTGACTGGTGAAGGCCTCGTCGAGCCGGTCCAGCATGCCGTTCACGGTCGTGGTGAGTTCCGAGACGTCGTCGCGACCGACGACCGGGATCCGCTCGTCGAGGTCCGACTCGGTGATGCGGGCCGCCGCGTCCCGCAGCAGCCGGATGGGGTGGAGCAGTCCGCCCGCGAGCTGCCAGCCGACGAGGCCGAGCAGGAGCAGGCACACCACGGCGACAACGATCTCGACGGCGAGGATGCCTCGGGACTCCGCGAGTGCCGCGTGCACGTCCGTGGCGATGACGACGTGGGCCGCACTCGGGTCGCCGACGACCTGCACCGGGATGATCGCGTACCGCACGGTGCGGTCACCGGTGGCCTCACCCGTGACGACGCCGCGGGACGCGCGGGCCGTGATGGTGTCGAGCAGCTGCGGGTCGTCGTCCAGCCGGAAGGCGGACGGGGCGCTGGGCGCGACCGTCGAGCCGTCGGCGCGCACGCCGACGGCGGTCTCGTCCTCGGCGAAGATCCAGCGTCGCATCACGGCGTCGACGGCCGCGTCGCTCGTCGCCGGGGCGTCGGCGGAGTCGCCGGAACCGACCACCATGAAGGCGATGAGCTCGGCGCTGTGCTCCAGGCGGGCGTCGATGGTCGCGAGGGTCTGCTGCCGGCCGAGCGTGTAGGTGGAGACGCCCACGAGCGTCATCGCGAGCGTCGTCGCGAGCAGGATCGCGACGAGGATCCTCACCCTCGTGCTCCGCATGACGTTCCGCAGCTCGCCCAAGACCATTGGCCAATCATGTCACCCGCTCCGAGACGCGGTCGAGCCGGGGCGGCACCCCTCGAGGACGCGCGGCGGCTTCCCAGCTGGGTGGATGACGTACCCCTCGGCATCCGGTACCGTAGACAGACGGGTTCGGCAGCACGGCAGCAGCATGCCCGTCGTGCCGCTGCACGTCTTGCCGCGGCACCACCAGTTGAATAGAGGAGGCCATCGATGGACATCGATCTCGGTTTGTTGAAGTCGATCGAACGCGAGAAGGAGATCCCGCTCGAGGAGCTCGTCGTGATCATCGAGCAGGCCATCCTGAGTGCGTACCTGAAGAGCACCGAGGGTACCGACACCAACGCACGCGGCGACGTCCCGGCGGCCCGCGTCCACCTCGACCGCAAGACCGGCCACGTCGGGGTGTTCGTGCCCGAGTTCGACGACGAGGGTGTCCTGATCGGGGAGGCCGAGAGCACGCCGGACGACTTCGGTCGCATCGCCGCCTTCGCTGCGAAGCAGGTCATCTTCCAGCGGCTCCGCGACATCCAGGACGACGCCGTCCTCGGTGAGTTCAAGGGCCGCGAGGGCGACATCATCGCGGGCGTCATCCAGCAGGGCCCGAACCCGCGCATGATCCACGTCGACCTCGGCACCATCGAGGCGATCCTTCCGCCCGAGGAGCAGGTGGCCGGTGAGGAGTACCCGCACGGTGCGCGCATCCGCGTGTACGTGACGAGCGTGACGAAGGGCCTCAAGGGTCCGCAGATCACCGTCTCGCGCACCCACCCCGGACTCGTACGGAAGCTGTTCGCGTTGGAGGTCCCGGAGATCGCATCCGGCATCGTCGAGATCGTCTCACTCGCTCGCGAGGCCGGACACCGGACCAAGATCGCGGTGAAGGCGAACGACCCGAGCATCAACGCCAAGGGCGCCTGCATCGGTGAGCTCGGGCGTCGCGTCCGCGCGGTCACCGACGAGCTGGGCGCCGAGAAGATCGACATCGTCGACTACTCGCCCGATCTGCCGACGTTCGTCGCGAACGCGCTCTCCCCGGCCAAGGTCACGAGCTCGTACGTCATCGACCAGTCGCTCAAGGCCGTCCGGGCGCTCGTGCCGGACTACCAGCTGTCGCTCGCGATCGGCAAGGAGGGGCAGAACGCCCGTCTCGCCGCCAAGCTCACCGGCGCAAAGATCGACATCCAGCCGGACTCGATCCTCGAATCGGACTGAGCCGGATGGAACCGGTGCGGACCTGCGTCGGCTGTCGCCGTCGCGAGCCGCGCTCGGCACTGCTGCGCGTCGTCGCGGTCGAAGGGGCGCTCGTCCCCGACGCCGCGGCGCGCCTGCCGGGTCGCGGATCCTGGGTGCACCCGACGTCGGCGTGCGTCGACCAGGCGGTGCAGCGTCGGGCGTTCACGAGGGCGCTCAGATTGCATGCGGGACCCGACGCGTCGGCGGTCCAGGCCTTCGTGTCGACGGAACCGGCCACGCCCACGGCTGAATGACGTCGTCGGGCTGGAACGACCCGCTCACGACCCGGTGGTGAGCCCGCACCCAGGGTCGGGGTGTACGATGGTGAGTGCACGCGAGAGCGCTCCGGCGCACACCGTGCTTCCCACCGCAGGTATCAGGCCCGGATCCCGGGCCTCCATCCTGCTGCCGCCCCACCCGGGTGCGGCATTCCGAGAGAACAGGCTGAACGGCTAATGGACAACTCATGAGCGGCTCGAAATGAGCACCGTCCACCACTAACGCTTGCCCCTGCCTGGGTGCAAGCTCAGACAGGAGAATTGTGGCTGCAAAACCACGTGTACACGAGATCGCATCCGAACTCGGAGTAGACAGCAAGATCGCCATGGCGAAGCTCAAGGAATTGGGCGAGTTCGTCAAGGGACCGTCTTCCAGTATCGAACCACCGGTGGCCCGCAAGCTGCGCGCCGCCCTCGAGGCCGAGGGCGCGAAGGCGTCAGCCGCCCCCGCCGCCCCGGCGAAGCGTCCGGCCACGCCCGGCGCTCCGACCCCGGGCCCCGCAGCGCCGAAGGCTCCGGCCCCCGCGGCACCCGCCCCTAAGGCTGAGGCGCCCGCTGCGCCTGCGCCGAAGCAGGCGTCCCCGGGCCCGAAGGCTCCGGCCGCTCCCGCTCCCGCTCCCGCTCCCGCCCCCGCGGCGGAGGCACCAGCGGCCGCTGCTCCGGCGGCACCGTCCGCACCCGCGGCTCCGGCCGCCGGCGACTCGCCCTCCGGCGACGCCGCGAAGCCGGGCGGCCCCGTCCCGGTGCGCCGCGTCCGGGGAACAACCCGTTCGCGTCCTCGCAGGGCATGGGCCAGCGCCCCACCGGCACGCCGCGTCCGGGGAACAACCCGTTCGCAGCGGCTCAGGGCATGGGTCAGCGTCCGAACCCCAGCAACATCCCGCGTCCGCAGGCTCCGCGCCCCGGCTCGCCCCGTCCGGGCGTCGGCCAGGGTCAGCGTCCCGGTGGCCCCGGTCGTCCGGGTGGCGCAGGTCGTCCCGCCGGCGGCGGCGGCTTCCGTCCCGGTGGTGCCGGTGGCGGCTTCCGTCCCGGCGGTGCCCCCGGTGGTGCACCCGCCGGTGGATTCGCCGGTCGCCCCGGTGGCGGCGGCGGTCGTGGTCGCGGACCCGGCGGTGGTACCGCAGGTGCCTTCGGTCGCGGTGGCGGCAAGAGCAAGGCACGCAAGTCGAAGCGGACGAAGAGGGCCGAATTCGAGCTGCGGGAAGCCCCGTCGCTCGGCGGCGTGAGCGTCCCGCGCGGCGATGGCAACACCATCATCCGTCTGCGTCGTGGCGCGTCCATCTCGGACTTCGCCGACAAGATCGACGCCAGCCCCGGCAACCTCGTCACCGTGCTGTTCCACCTCGGTGAGATGGCGACGGCGACGGAGTCGCTCGACGAGGCGACCTTCGACGTGCTCGGTTCCGAGCTCGGCTACAAGATCCAGATGGTCTCGCCCGAGGACGAGGACCGGGAGCTCCTCGAGGGCTTCGACATCGACCTCGACCAGGAGCTGGAGGACGAGTCCGACGAGGACCTCGCCATCCGTCCTCCCGTGGTCACCGTCATGGGTCACGTCGACCACGGTAAGACGCGCCTCCTCGACGCCATCCGCAACGCGAACGTCGTCGCCGGCGAGGCCGGTGGCATCACGCAGCACATCGGTGCGTACCAGGTCGTCGCGGAACACGAGGGCATCGAGCGTCCGATCACCTTCATCGACACCCCGGGTCACGAGGCGTTCACCGCCATGCGTGCTCGTGGTGCGCAGGTCACCGACATCGCGATCCTCGTGGTCGCGGCGGACGACGGCATCATGCCGCAGACGGTCGAGGCCTTGAACCACGCGCAGGCGGCCAACGTGCCGATCGTCGTCGCGGTCAACAAGGTGGACAAGCCCGATGCCAACCCGGCCAAGGTGCGCCAGCAGCTGACCGAGTACGGTCTCGTCGCCGAGGAGTACGGCGGAGACGTCATGTTCGTCGACGTCTCGGCTCGTGCCGGCACCGGCATCAAGGACCTCCTCGACGCCGTGCTGCTCACTGCGGACGCCGGTCTCGACCTGCGCGCCAACCCGAACAAGGACGCACGCGGCGTGGCCATCGAGGCCAAGCTCGACAAGGGCCGCGGTTCCGTCGCGACCGTCCTCATCCAGTCGGGTACCCTCCGCGTCGGTGACGCGATCGTCGCCGGTACGGCATACGGCCGCGTCCGTGCGATGGTCGACGAGAACGGCGACACCGTCGCCGAGGCGGGTCCCTCGCGTCCCGTCCAGGTGCAGGGCCTCTCGAGCGTTCCTCGGGCAGGCGACACCTTCCTCGTCACCGAGGAGGACCGCACCGCGCGTCAGATCGCCGAGAAGCGTGAAGCCGCGGAGCGCAACGCCGCTCTGGCCAAGGCCCGCAAGCGCATCTCGCTCGAGGACTTCACCCGTGCACTCGAAGAGGGCAAGGTCGAGGCGCTCAACCTCATCATCAAGGGTGACGTCTCCGGTGCCGTCGAGGCACTCGAGGAGTCGCTGCTCAAGATCGACGTCGACGACAGCGTCCAGCTGCGGATCATCCACCGCGGTGTCGGTGCGGTCACCGAGTCCGACGTCAACCTCGCCACGATCGACAACGCGATCATCATCGGGTTCAACGTGCGCCCCGACCCGAAGGCCCGCGAGCGCGCGGCCCGTGAGGGTGTGGACGTCCGCTTCTACTCGGTCATCTACAACGCACTCGAGGACGTCGAGCAGAGCCTCACCGGCATGCTCAAGCCCGAGTACGAAGAGGTCCAGTCCGGTGTCGCCGAGATCCGCGAGGTGTTCCGTTCCTCCAAGTTCGGCAACATCGCGGGTGTCATCGTCCGCTCGGGCACGATCACGAGGAACGCCAAGGCGCGGGTCATCCGCGACGGCGTCGTGGTCGGCGACAGCCTGGCGATCGAATCGCTGCGTCGGTTCAAGGACGACGTCACCGAGGTGCGTACGGACTTCGAGGCCGGTATCGGTCTCGGCAAGTTCAACGACATCCAGATCGGCGACGAGATCGAGACGATCGAAATGAAGGAGAAGCCGCGCGGCTAGTCCGCCCGGTCGGTCCCCGTCGTCCTCCTCCGGGAGGGCGGCGGGGATTCCTGCTTGTATTGTGTGTGCAGCATCCGTCGGGCGGCCCTCCGCCCGGCGGTCATCAGAGGAGGACGAGATGGCAGAGAACCCCAGGGCCCGCAAGTTGGCGGACCGCATCAAGGAAGTCATCGCCAAACGGCTCGACAAGGGTATCCGCGACCCGCGGCTCGGCTTCGTGACCATCACCGACGTACAGGTGACCGGGGACCTCCAGCACGCGAACGTGTTCTACACGGTGTACGGCTCCGACGAGGAACGCGCCGACACCTCGGCCGCGCTCGAGTCCGCCAAGGGCCTGTTGCGTGCCGAGATCGGCCGCAACATCAACACCCGGCTGACGCCGAGCCTCGACTTCTTCCTGGACGCGATCCCGGAGAACGCGCAGCACATCGAAGACCTGCTGCGCGAGGCGAAGAACCGCGACACCGAGGTGGCCGGGCTTGCCGCCGGTGCCGCTTACGCCGGCGACGAGGATCCCTACGTGAAGCCGCGCGAGGTCGACGCCGAGGACTAGACACCTCGCACCACCCTTCGACAGGCTCAGGGGCCGGGTTGCTTCGCCCGGTCGCTGAGCCTGTCGACTTGCGCCCTTCGACAAGCTCAGGGACCGCGAGTGGGGCCCAGGGACCGCGAGTGGGGCCCAGGGACCGCGGGCGGGGCTCGGGGACCGGGTGTGCATCGAGGACCGGGTGGGGCTGAGAGGCCGGTCAGTCGTGGGGGAGCGCGTATCCGCCGTCGATGCGCACCGCGAGGCGGTCGGCGACCAGTCCGGCGAGTGCGCGGTCGAACTGCTCGCCGTCGGGCCAGAGCGTCCGGAGTTCCTCGTCCGTCAGGGAGCGGTGGGTCGAGCGGAGCTCCGCCATGATGATGCCCCGGACCTGTCGGTCGCTGCCCGCGAACTGCTTCTGCTTCGTCTTGACCGGTCCGTCGTAGGCCGGGTATCCCGCTGCGCGCCAGGCGCACACCTCGCGGAGCGGACACTCCTCGCACCGAGGTGCCCGAGCGGTGCAGACCACCGCGCCGATCTCCATCATCCCGGCGTTGAAGACGGCTGCCTCCGAGCGGGACTCCGGTAGGAGCGCCTCCATCGCTGGGAGGTCCGCCTTGGCGTTCGGCGGCCCGGGCTCGCCGTGGCCGCGGACGGCTCGGGCGATGACCCGTCGGGTGTTCGTGTCCACCACCGGGTGCCGGTCCCCGTAGGCGAAGACGGCGACGGCGCGGGCGGTGTAGTCGCCGATGCCGGTGAGCGCCAGGAGCTGATCCACGTCCGACGGGACGATGCCGTCGTGCCGTTCAGCGATCTGGGTGGCCGCCGCATGGAGCCAGAGCGCTCGGCGCGGATAGCCGAGCCGGCCCCAGGCGCGGACGGCTTCTGCCGGTGGTTCGGCCGCCAGGTCGGCTGGCGTCGGCCAGCGCCCGAGCCACTCCTCGAGCCGCGGGATCACGCGGCTGACCTGCGTCTGCTGGAGCATGAACTCCGACACGAGCGTGCCCCAGGCGGGGAACCCCGGGCGTCGCCAGGGGAGGTCGCGCGCCTCGGTGCGGAACCAGGCCGTCACGAGCGGGGCGAGGTCGGAGGGTTCGGGCGGCACCGCACCAGCCTACGATCCGCGCGGGTAGGCTCGGCGCCATGAAGCTCGTCACGACACCACGGATCGCGTTGCTCCGGCAGCTGCGAGACCAGTTCCAGCGGGACTACCCACGAGGCCGCACCCTCATCGCGGTGGACGGCGTCAGCGGCTCCGGCACGGCGGCGTTCGCCGACGGACTGGCCGAGGTGTTCGACGAGGCCGGACGCGCGGTGTTCCGTGCCTCGATCGACGACTTCCACCGTCCTCGCGAGGAACGGTACGCGCGGGGGCGGGACTCGGCCGAGGGCTACTGGCTCGACTCGTTCGACTATCCGCTGTTCCGCCGGGTGCTCGTCGAGCCCTTCCGCCTGGCGGGCAGCGCCGGCTTCCAACTCGTCGGGTTCGACGAGCAGCGCGACGTCGGCGCTCCCTTGCGTTGGACGACCGGCCCGCAGGACGCCGTCCTCATCGTCGACGGCGTCTTCCTGAACCGTCCCGAGCTCCGCGGCCTCTGGCATGCGTCGGTCTGGCTCGACGTCCCGATGGCGACGGCCTACGACCGGCTGCACGAGCGCCTCGGCGTCGACGCCGACCCGACGGCGCCGTCCAACGCACGCTACGTGGGCGGGCAGGCGCTCTACCGCAAGGACGACGACCCGACCGCGCGGGCGACCGCCCTCGTGGACAACACGGACGAGCGGCACCCACGGCGGATCTTCGCCGACTTCTGCTGAGCGCCGCCGCCCAGGGGTGATCCGGCCGCCAGGCGGTGCCGACCGCCGCTGGTACCGTTGCAAGGTGGTCGAGAACAGCACAGCAGCACCCGGGTCGGCGTCCGCCCGTCCCGGTGTCCTCCTCATCGACAAGCCGCAGGGACACACCTCCCACGATGCGGTCGCCCGGGTGCGGCGGCTCGCCGGCACGCGCAAGGTGGGGCATGCGGGAACGCTCGACCCCATGGCCACCGGGCTGCTCGTGCTGGGTACGCGCTCGTCGACCCGTCTGCTGACCTTCATCGTCGGTCTCGACAAGGAGTACACGGCGACCATCCGCCTCGGCGAGGCGACCTCCACCGACGACGCCGAAGGTGAGGTCACCGAGCGCGCCGACCAGGCCGCAGTGGCTGCCGTGGACGACGACGCGATCATCGCCGCGATCCGTCCGCTGACGGGCGACATCGAGCAGGTGCCGAGCACGGTGAGCGCCATCAAGGTGGGCGGGAAGCGCGCCTACGCCCTGGCCCGCGAGGGGATCGAGGTGGAGCTGAAGTCCCGTGCGGTCACGGTCAGCGCGTTCGACGTGCTGGCCATCCGTCGGGATGGCGCGGCGATCGACGTCGACGTCCGGGTCGTCTGCTCCTCCGGCACCTACATCCGCGCCCTCGCCCGCGACCTGGGGGCGGCCCTCGGCGTCGGCGGCCATCTCACCGCGCTTCGCCGGACCCGGATCGGACCCTTCGACGTCAGGGACGCATCGACGATCGACGACCTCGACGTTGAGACGGCGCTGTTGCACCCGGCCGACGTCGCGAAGCGCCTGTTCGGTGCCCTCGAGCTCACGGAGCAGGAGGCGGTCGACCTCGGCCACGGGAAGCGGCTCGACCGCGACCTGCCGGCCGGCCACACCGGTCCGATCGCCGCCGTCGCGCCGGACGGCCGACTGGTGGGGCTCGTCGAGCGCCGTGGCGGCTCGCTCAAGTCGGTCGTGAACTTCCCGGCGGAGGAACCGGCATGATCGAGTGGTTCACCCTCGCCCAGATCGCGGTCGCGGTCGTGGCCGGGCTCCTCTGCATCGTGCTCGGGTTCGCCGGGCGCGCGCCGAACGACCTGACGATGGGGGCGACGGCACTCGTCGAGGTCCTCCTCATCGCGCAGCTGGTGGTGGCGATCGCCGCGCCCGCGTTCGGGAACACGGCCACGGGGAGTGTGCCCGAGTTCTACACCTACCTCGTCTCCGCGATGATCCTGCCGATCGCCGGTGGATTCTGGGCGCTCGTCGAACGCACCCGATGGTCGACGGTCGTCCTCGGCGTCGTCTGTCTCGCGATCGCGGTGATGCTCTACCGCATGGAGCAGATCTGGACCGTCCAGCTCGGCTGACCGTCGGCGCACCGACGGCGGTGGAGGACGACGGCACCGCAGCTCGCGTGACGGTCGTGAAGTGCCGGGGCGAGGGCCCGCGTCGCATAGAATCGTCGGGTCATGCCTCTCCCCACCACCGCTCCAGCCCGTCCACGCGTCCGTGGTGTCGGGGTCGTCCTCGTCGCCGTCTACGGCATCCTGGCGCTCGCCGCCACCGGCCGGTCCGTGGTGCAGATCACGACCAAGTTCGACGAGGCGCCCCTGGCCTATCTGCTCTCGGCCGTCGCCGCGGTGGTGTACATCCTGGCGACCGTCTCGCTCGTCGCTCCAGGCGCCGTCTGGCGGCGGATCGCATGGGCCACGATCTCCTTCGAACTCGCCGGGGTCCTGATCGTCGGCTTGCTGAGCCTGCTCGACCCCGAACTCTTCCCCCACGACACGGTCTGGTCCGGCTTCGGCCGCGGTTATGTCTACATCCCGCTCGTCCTCCCGGTCCTCGGACTGTGGTGGTTGGCCGGACATCGGCGTACCGGCAAATGATCACGTTCACCGAGCTCGACCAGGTCCCTGACGCCTTCGGACCGTCGGCCGTCACCATCGGCAAGTTCGACGGCGTCCACACGGGTCACCGCGCGGTCGTCGCCGCGCTCCTCGAGGAGGCCGCGGCAGCCGGTCTCAGCTCCGTCGCCGTCACCTTCGACCGCAACCCGCTGAGCCTCATCAACCCAGACCGCTGCCCGGCGTCGCTCGTGAGCAACGAGCAGAAGCTCGGTCTCCTGGCGGACGCCGGGGTCGACGCGGCCCTGCTGCTGCGCTTCGACCAGACACTGGCCCAGCTCACACCCGAGGAGTTCGTCACCTCGATCCTCGTCGGAGCGTTGCACGCCAAGACGGTGCTCGTCGGCGAGGACTTCCGCTTCGGCCATCGCGGCCTCGGAACGGTCGCCACGCTCGAGTCGTTCGGTGAGGTCTACGGCTTCTCCGTGTGCGTCGTCGACGACGTCCGTCCCGGCGGCGGGCGTCGGGTGTCGTCCACCTGGATCCGCGAACTCCTCGAGGAGGGTGACGTCCGCGAGGCGTCGCGACTCCTCGGTCGTCCGCCCGGCGTGCGGGGCGTCGTCGTCCACGGTGCCAAGCGTGGCCGGGAACTCGGCTTTCCGACCGCCAACCTGTCTCCCGATTCGCAGGGTCTCATCCCCGCGGACGGCGTGTATGCAGGGTGGCTGTTCTGGCGAGGACGTCGGTATCCGGCGGCGATCTCGGTCGGGAACAACCCGACCTTCGACGGTGTCCCGCAGAAGCAGGTCGAGGCCTACGTCCTCGACGAGACCGATCTCGACCTCTACGACGACGAGGTCGAGGTGCAGTTCGTCGAGCGCATCCGCGGCATGGTCGCGTTCACCGGGATCGAGCCGCTCATCGTGCAGATGACCGACGACGTCGAGCGCGCGCGCCGGATGCTGTCCTAGTGGGTCCGCGTCCCCTGTGGCGGGGGAGGGCCCTCGCGCTCGTCGGGATCGTGCTCGTCGCGGCGAACCTCCGCACGGCCGTCACCTCGCTCTCACCGATCTTCGCCGAGATCGACGGGGACATCGGCGTGGGGGCGGTCGGCTTGGGGCTCCTCGGGATGCTGCCGCCCCTCTGCTTCGCGCTCTTCGGCGTCTTCACCCCGCGGCTCGTGCGTCGGCTGCACCTCGAGCCGGTGCTGCTCATCGCGCTCGGGGCGATCGTGGCCGGACACCTGCTGCGTTCGCTCGCCCCCGACTTCGCCGTTCTCGCGATCGGCAGTGCGCTCTGCTTCGCCGGCATCGGCATCGGCAACGTCGTGCTCCCACCGCTCGTCAAGAAGTACTTCCCTGACCGCATCGGCCTCGTCACCTCGCTCTACGCGACGGTCCTGTCGGTCAGCACGTTCATCCCGCCACTGATCGCCGTGCCGGTCGCTGACGCCGCCGGGTGGCACGTGTCACTCGGCGTGTGGTCCATCGTCGCCATGCTCGCGGTCCTGCCCTGGATCACGCTCATCGTGCGGGAGCGTCGGGACGCCCGGGCCGCCGCAGCGACCGACCCCGAGATCGAGGAGGTGCCCCGCGCCGGGCGCGTCCTCGTCCACCGCTCACCGATCGCATGGGCCATCGCGGCGGTGTTCGCCACCTCCTCACTGAACGCCTACGCGATGTTCACCTGGCTTCCCACGATCGTCGGTGACGTCGCCGGCGTCACCCCGGCCCAGGGCGGCCTGCTGCTCTCGCTCTTCTCCGCGATGGGCGTCCCGGCGAGCCTGATCGTCCCGATGCTCGTCGCGAGGCTGCGGAACGTCGCCGTCCTCGTCTACGTCGCGAGCGGGTGTTTCGTGCTCGGCTATCTCGGACTGCTCCTGTGGCCGGCGACGCTCACGTGGCTGTGGGTGCTGCTGGCCGGCCTCGGCCCGCTGCTGTTCCCGCTCGCCCTCGTCCTCATCAACCTGCGGACGGCGACCCACGAGGGCGCGGTCGCCCTGAGCGGTTTCGTGCAGAGTGTCGGCTACACCCTCGGTGCACTCGGCCCCCTGGTCGTGAGCCTGGTGCACGCCGTGACCGGATCGTGGACCGTCCCGTTGCTGCTCCTGCTGGCCACGGGCGCGCTGTGCGCCATCGCCGGCCGCATCACCGGCCGACCGACGACGATCGAGGCGGACCTCGCAGCACGCGGTCGCTGACCGGTCTGGTCCGGTCCTCCCGACGGATCCCCGGCGGCGATGCGCATCCGCGCACCGGCCGCTGCTCATCTGAGCACGGGTACCAACAGGCGTTGTCTGGGTGGTGGTGGCGTCCTAGGCTGGAGACGATCCGGAGGAGGCCCGAGGTGATCGAAAGCGACGAGCTGCTCGCGGTGCGCGCCGCGGAGCTGTACTACGACGAGACGAAGACCCAGGACGAGATCGGCGCGCTGCTCGGCATCACGCGGTGGAAGGTCGGTCGGCTCCTCGCCCAGGCCCGTGAACTCGGCTACATCCGCATCGAGATCGTGCACCCGCGCGCACGCCGCCTCCCGCTCGAACGGGCGCTCCGCGAGCACTTCGGACTCGCGGACGCGGTCGTCGTGCCGAGCCCGAGCGACAGTGCCGACCTCCACGAACGCGTCGCGCGCGCGGCGGCCGACTACCTCGGCGCCATGCGACCGGTGCCGCGGACGCTCGGTGTGAGCTGGGGGAGGACGCTGCGTGACATCGCCGACCACCTGTCCGACGGCTGGGCGACGGGGCTCTCCGTCGTGCAGATCAACGGCGGCGTGAGTCTCAACCAGCGTGTCGGCACTGCGGCCGCCACGGCTGCACGGATCGCCGAGAAGGGCCGTGGTGACGTCACCCTGCTCCCGAGCCCGGCGATCTTCGAGCGCCTGGAGACGAAGCTGAGCATCGAGTCGGACCGCACGGTCGCGGAGGTGCTCCGCACGGCCGCAGCGGCCGACACCTACCTGTACGGTGCCGGCGTGGCCGGGCCCGACTCCGCCCTCGTCCACAGCGGGTACCTCACGGCCGCGGACGTCGACGTCCTGGTCGCACGCGGTGCCGTCGGCGACGTCGTCGGGCGCTACATCGACGCCGAGGGCATGATCGTCGACCCCACACTCGACGAGCGCACGGTCGGGCTCGGACTCGAAGCGCTCCGGCGTGCCGGTCGCAGCATCGCGGTCATCGCCGGAGCGCAGAAGCACGCCGTCGCGAGAGCCGTCGTCAGCAGCGGCCTCTGCACCGTGCTCGTCACCGACGAGGCGACCGCGACGGCACTCCTCGCCGACCACGAACCATCATCCGCGAAGCAGCACACCCCGGAGCAGGAACTGCTCGGAAGGAACGCACCATGACCACACCACCAGGCGACCTCGTGGCGAAGCCGACGGCGCTCGAACTCGTCGACGGCCCCGTCACCGATGCCAGCCTCAGACGCTACCTCGACGGCCTCGCGGGCGTCGACGCCGTCGGGCTCGAACAGCGCGCAGCGGATCTCGGAACGCGCTCGATCAAGACGACGTCGAAGGCCTGGGCCCTCGACCGCATCATCGAACTCATCGACCTCACCACCCTCGAGGGCGCCGACACCCCCGGCAAGGTGCGCTCCCTCGTGGCCAAGGCGATCACCCCGGACGCCGGGGATCCGTCCACCCCGCGCGTCGCCGCGGTCTGTGTCTACGGCGACATGGTGCCGTACGCCGTCGAGGCGCTCGGCGCGGCGCACACGCAGCCGGGTGCGGGACACGACGCCGGCGGGATCAACGTCGCGGCGGTCGCGACGGCCTTCCCGAGCGGACGCGCCTCCCTCGCGGTCAAGCTGGCGGACACGGCCGACGCCGTCGACGCCGGAGCGGACGAGATCGACATGGTCATCGACCGGGGTGCGTTCCTCTCCGGCCGGTACGGCCAGGTCTTCGACGAGATCGTCGCGGTCAAGGAGGCCTGCCGACGCAGCGACGGCTCCTCGGCCCACCTCAAGGTCATCCTCGAGACCGGCGAGCTGAACACCTACGACAACGTGAAGCGCGCCTCGTGGCTCGCCATCCTCGCGGGCGGCGACTTCATCAAGACGTCCACCGGCAAGGTCGCGCCCGCCGCGACCCTCCCGGTCACCCTCCTCATGCTCGAGGTCGTCCGGGACTGGCACCGCCTCACCGGAGAGCAGATCGGTGTGAAGCCCGCCGGCGGCATCCGTTCCTCGAAGGACGCGATCAAGTACCTCGTGACCGTCGCCGAGACGGTCGGCGAGGAGTGGCTCCAGCCGCACCTGTTCCGCTTCGGTGCCTCGAGCCTCCTCAACGACGTGCTCCTGCAGCGTCAGAAACTCACCACCGGCCACTACTCCGGCCCCGACTACGTCACCATCGACTAGGACATCATGAGCTTCCTCGAATACGCACCAGCCCCGGAGTCGACCTCCGTCCTCCACCTCCGTTCCGAATACGGCCTCTTCATCGACGGCGAGTTCACCGAGGGCACGGGTGGCTCCTTCCAGACGATCTCGCCGAGCACCGAGCAGTCGATCGCGACGATCTCCGCGGCGAGTGACGCCGACGTCGATCGCGCCGTCACCGCCGCGCGGCGTGCCTACGACCGGGTGTGGTCGAAGCTGTCGGGCGCCGACCGCGGCAAGTACCTCTTCCGCATCGCGCGCCTCGTGCAGGAGCGCGCCCGCGAGCTCGCCGTGGCGGAGAGCCTCGACAACGGCAAGCCGATCAAGGAGTCCCGCGACGTCGACGTCCCACTCGTCGCCGCCTGGTTCTTCTACTACGCGGGTTGGGCCGACAAGCTCGACTACGCGGGCCTCGGTGCGAACCCGCGCGCCCTCGGCGTGGCCGGACAGGTCATCCCGTGGAACTTCCCGCTCCTCATGCTCGCGTGGAAGGTCGCACCGGCGCTCGCCGCTGGCAACACGGTCGTCATCAAGCCGGCCGAGACCACGCCGCTCACGGCGCTCATCTTCGCCGAGATCCTCCAGCAGGCCGAGCTGCCGGCCGGTGTCGTGAACATCGTCACGGGTGCCGGAGCGACCGGGGCGGCGATCGTGCGTCACCCCGACGTCGACAAGGTCGCCTTCACCGGGTCGACCGCCGTCGGGCGTGAGATCGCGAAGACCATCGCCGGCAGCGACAAGCGCCTGACGCTCGAGCTCGGTGGCAAGGCCGCGAACATCGTGTTCGACGACGCCCCGATCGACCAGGCCATCGAAGGCATCGTCAACGGCATCTTCTTCAACCAGGGTCACGTCTGCTGCGCCGGATCCCGGCTCCTCGTCCAGGAGAGCATCCACGACGAAGTCGTCGACCGCTTGAAGAGCCGTCTGCAGACGCTGCGCGTCGGCGACCCGCTCGACAAGAACACGGACGTCGGCGCGATCAACTCGGCCGAGCAGCTCGCCCGCATCCGCGAACTCTCGGACATCGGCGAGCTCGAAGGCGCCGAACGGTGGAGCCCGGACTGCGAGCTGCCCGAGAACGGGTTCTGGTTCGCGCCGACGATCTTCACGAACGTGTCCACCAGTCACCGGATCGCCCGCGAGGAGATCTTCGGTCCGGTCCTCTCGGTCATGTCCTTCCGGACACCCGCGGAGGCCATCGCGAAGGCGAACAACACCCCGTACGGACTCTCCGCGGGTATCTGGAGCGACAAGGGCAGCCGGATCCTCGCGGTCGCGGACAAGCTCCGCGCCGGCGTCATCTGGGCGAACACCTTCAACCGGTTCGATCCGGCCAGCCCGTTCGGCGGGTACCAGGAGTCGGGGTACGGCCGCGAGGGTGGTCGCCACGGGCTCGGTGCCTACCTCGCGCCGGCCGGATCATCGGCCGCCGCCACCGTCGCGCCGTCCACGAGCACCACGAAGGAGGAGCAGCGATGAGCCGGCTCACCATCCCGAAGACCTACAAGCTCGCCATCGGCGGCAAGTTCCCACGCAGCGAATCCGGAAGGACGTACGAGGTGACGAACGCCAAGGGGGAGTTCCTCGCGAACGCATCGCTCGCCTCGCGGAAGGACGCCCGCGACGCGGTCGTCGCCGCACGATCGGCACTCGCCGGTTGGTCGGGTGCCACCGCCTACAACCGCGGCCAGGTGCTCTACCGCATCGCCGAGCTGCTCGAGGGTCGGCGGGCGCAGTTCATCGAAGAGATCGTCCAGGCCGAAGGCGTCTCGCAGGCGAAGGCCGCGGCACAGGTCGACGAGGCCATCGACCTCTGGGTCTGGTACGCGGGCTGGGCGGACAAGTACGTCCAGGTGGTCGGGGGAGCGAACCCCGTCTCGGGTCCGTACTTCAACCTCTCGGTTCCGGAGCCGACGGGCGTCGTCGCGCTCATCGCGCCGCAGGACTCGTCGCTCCTCGGATTCGTGAGCGTCGTCGCTCCAGCGCTGGTCGCGGGGAACACGGTCGTCGTGATCGCGAGCGAGCGCCTGCCGCTCTCGTCGATCAGCCTCGCCGAGGTGCTCGCCACGAGTGACGTCCCCGGCGGCGTCGTGAACGTGCTGACCGGATCGCCGGCCGAGATGGCCCCGTGGCTCGCATCGCACGCCGACGTCAACGCGATCGACCTCGCCGGCGCCGCAGCACTCGACTGGGTCGAGCTCGAGGTCCTCGCGGCCGAGACGCTCAAGCGCGTGGTCCGTCCGAGCGGTGCCAGCGGTCCGGTTCCGGCGAGCCTCGACCGCATCACCGCGTTCACCGAGGTGAAGACCGTCTGGCACACGAAGGCGCTCCTCTAGCGACTCGTGGCACCCGCGTGGTGCTTGCACAGCGGCGCCCGGCTGTACAGCCGGGCGCCGCTGTCGTCGACGGGTCGTAACGTTGCATCCATGACCGAATCATCGACTCCGAAGCGCGTACTCGTCACGGGTGCCACCGGCTACATCGGCGGGCGGCTCGTGCCGCGGTTGCTGGAGGCCGGGTACACGGTGCGGGTGCTCGTGCGCTCGCCGCAGAAGCTCACCGACGTGCCCTGGCGCGAGCAGGTGGAGGTCGTCGAGGGTGATCTCGGGGACGCCGCGCGGGTCGCGTCGGCCTGCGAGGACGTCGACGTCGTCTACTACCTCGTGCACTCCATGGGCGGCAAGGGCGACTTCGAGCAGACGGAGCTCGCCGCCGCCGAGCACGTCGCCGCCGGCGCTGCGGCGGCCGGGGTCTCGCGCATCGTCTACCTCGGTGGCCTGCACCCCGAGGGCGTCGAGCTGTCGAAGCACCTGCGGTCCCGCACCGAGGTCGGGCGGATCCTGCTCGCCTCGGGCGTCCCGACGATCGTCCTGCAGGCCGGTGTGGTCATCGGCTCCGGATCGACCTCGTTCGAGATGATCCGCCATCTCACGGACATCCTGCCGTACATGCCGGCGCCGCGCTGGGTCCGGAACTTCATCCAGCCGATCGCGGTCCGTGACGTCCTGCACTACCTGCTCGCGGGCGCCGAGGTCGACCGCGACGTGAACCGCGCCTTCGACATCGGTGGCCCCGACGTCCTCCGATACGGACAGATGATGAACGGCTACGCGGTCGAGGCCGGCCTCTCGCAGCGCCCGATCGCGCCGCTCCCGGTCCTCACCCCGTGGTTGGCCTCGCAGTGGGTGAACCTCGTGACGCCGATCCCGCGCCGGCTCGCGTCGCCGATCATCGAGTCGCTGCTCGTCGACTGCGTCATGGGCGATCACGACATCGACGCGGTCATCCCGCCGCCGGAGGGCGGTCTGACGGGGTACCGACGCGCGGTGCGCCTCGCACTGCAGCGCATGCGGGACGGTGAGGTCGAGACCTCCTGGCGGAACGCGACCGTGGACGGCGCGCCGAGCGACCCGCTGCCGAGCGACCCCGACTGGGCCGGACACACCGTCTACATCGATCTCAAGGAACGGAAGACCTCCGCGAGCGCCGACCGGCTCTTCTCGGTGATCGAGTCCATCGGCGGCGAGAACGGGTGGTACTCCTTCCCGCTGGCGTGGGCGATCCGTGGCTGGATGGACAAGCTCGTCGGTGGTGTCGGCCTCCGACGTGGTCGCGACGATCCGCAGCATCTCAGCGTGGGGGACGCCCTCGACTTCTGGCGGGTGGAGTACCTCGAACGTGGTCGGATGCTTCGCCTGCGCGCCGAGATGCGCGTGCCCGGTCTCGCGTGGCTGGAGATGAGCGCGACCCCGGTCGGCGACGGCTCGGTCTACCGGCAGCGCGCCGTCTTCTTCCCGAAGGGGCTCGGCGGACGCCTCTACTGGTTCGCGATCCTGCCGTTCCACGGGATCATCTTCAACGGGATGGCGAACCGCATCACGGAGGCGGCCGTCGCGCTGCCGTCCGAGTCCTCGGCCCAACGCAAGAGCCGGGTGGGGCCGGTGTCCCCGGAGGAGCACGAGGCGGTCGACTCCGCCGAGGCGGACATGCAGGCCTCGCGACCCACCCCGGAGGCCGCGGAGTAGCGTGGGTGTATGAGCGAACCCACCGTCGTCACCGTCACTGGAGCCGGAGGCCAGATCGGCTACTCCCTGCTCTTCCGCATCGCGTCCGGTCAGCTGCTGGGGCCGGACCGCCCTGTGCTCCTGCGCCTGTTGGAGATTCCGCAGGGGCTCGGAGCGGCCGAAGGGACTGCACTCGAGCTGCAGGACGGTGCCTTCCCGCTGCTGGCCGGTGTCGAGACGACTACGGAGGCGTCGCGCGCATTCGAGGGGGTGAATGTCGCTCTCCTCGTGGGAGCCCGCCCCAGGGGTCCTGGGATGGAACGAGGCGACCTGCTCGCGGCCAACGGCGGGATCTTCGCACCACAGGGCGCGGCGATCGGAGCCGGTGCGTCCGACGACGTGCGCGTCCTGGTGGTCGGCAACCCGGCCAACACGAACGCACTCATCGCCCAGTCGGCCGCCGCCGGGGTGCCGGCCGGACGGTTCACCGCCCTGACCCGACTCGACCACAACCGTGCCGTCGCGCAGTTGGCCGCCAAGACCGGCGCACCCGTGTCCGAGATCGACGGCGTCGTGATCTGGGGCAACCACTCGGCGACGCAGGTGCCGGACCTCTCCCACGCGACGGTCGGTGGTCGTCCTGCCCTCGAACTCGTCGACGAGGAATGGATCGCCGACGAGTTCATCCCACGGGTGGCGAAGCGCGGGGCGGAGATCATCGCGGTGCGGGGGTCGTCGTCCGCCGCCTCGGCCGCTGCCGCCGCCATCGACCACGTGCACGACTGGGTGAACGGCACGGCGACCCCGGGCCGGCCGGAGCGCTGGACCTCCGTGGCGCTCCCCTCGGAGGGCTGGTACGGCGTACCGGAGGGGCTCGTGAGTTCGTTCCCGGCCCGCTCGGTCGACGGACGCTGGGAGGTGGTCGAGGGGCTCGACATCGCGCCCGTCTGGCAGCGGCGCATCGACGCTTCCGTGGTGGAACTCGAGGAGGAGCGGGCGGCGGTGCGGGCGCTCGGCCTGCTCGGCTGATCAGGCGATCGCGTCCCGCGGACGGTTGCAGGGGGTACCCCCTGGGGGTATAGTGAAGGCTCCGATCCACTGAGGAGGACGCATGTCCGAGACCACCGCAACCACCACCTACCGCGTCGACGGCATGACCTGCGCGCACTGCGTGTCCGCTGTCACGACCGAGCTCTCCGCGCTCTCCGGCGTGGACGGGGTCGCCGTGGATCTCGACGCGGGGACGGTCACGGTCTCGGGTACCTCCTCGACGGACGAGGCCGCCATCGGTGCCGGCGTCCAGGAAGCCGGCTACACGCTCGTGGGTCGTCGCTGATGAGCGCGCCACTCATCCAGCTCGACCTCGACATCGAGGGCATGACCTGCGCGAGTTGCGTGGCACGCGTCGAGAAGCGGCTGACCGCGCTCGACGGTGTCGAGGCGCAGGTCAACCTCGCGACCGAACGGGCGACGGTGACCGCACCCTCCACCGTCACCGCGGACGAGCTGATCGCGGCCGTCTCGAAGGCCGGCTACACGGCGACGGTGCGTCCGCCCGCTGACGAACGCGCCGCAGTGAACCGGGAGCAGACTCCGTCGTCGGGAACGACGCCCGACCCCTCGGCGACCGTGACGACGCTCCGCACCCGCCTCGTCGTCAGCGCGGTGCTGGCGCTGCCCGTCGTGCTGCTCGCGATGATCCCCGCCTGGCAGTTCGACCACTGGCAGTGGCTCTCGCTGACCCTCGCGACGCCGGTCGTCTTCTGGGGCGGGTACCCGTTCCACCGGGCGACGTTCGCGACGCTGCGGCACGGCTCGGTGACGATGGACACCCTCATCACGCTCGGGACGGGGGCAGCGTACCTGTGGTCCGTCTGGGCGCTCTTCTTCGGCATGGCCGGGATGACGGGCATGCGGCACGAGTTCACCTTCTTCGCACCCGACGCCGACCCCTCAAGCGCGCTGTATCTCGAGGTGGCCGCCGGCGTGACCGTCTTCCTGCTCGCCGGTCGCCTCATCGAGCAGCGGTCGAAGCGTGCCGCCGGCGAGGCACTCCGCGACCTCATGACGCTGGGCGCCTCGGAGGTCTCCGTGCTCCGGCATCGTGCGCCGGACCCCACCGACCTCATGGCGCCCACCCGCACCGAGGAACGGATCCCGATCGAGCAGCTGCTCGTCGGAGACCACTTCCTCGTGCGTCCCGGTGAGTCCGTCGCCACCGACGGGGTCGTCGTCGAGGGGGCGGCGAGTGTCGACGAGAGTCTTGTGACGGGGGAGTCCGTCCCGGTCGAGCTCGTAGCCGGCTCGCGGGTCATCGGTGGCACGATCGCGCGCGGCGGCAGTCTCGTGGTGCGGGCGACGGCCGTCGGCGCCGAGACGCAGCTGGCGCGTATGGCTCAGGCGGTCGAGGCGGCACAGCTCGGGAAGAGCCGGGTCCAACGGCTCGCCGACCGCGTCTCGAGCGTGTTCGTCCCGGTCGTGCTGGTGATCGCCCTCGGCACCGCCATCGTGTGGGCGCTCACCGGCTCGACCATGGAAGCGGCGTTCACCGCCGCGGTCGCCGTCCTCATCATCGCCTGCCCGTGCGCACTGGGGCTCGCGACCCCGGTGGCCCTCCTCGTCGGGACGGGACGCGGTGCGCAGCTCGGCATCCTCATCGCCGGACCGGAGGCGCTCGAGCAGGCGAGCGGGATCGACCGCATCCTGCTCGACAAGACGGGGACCGTCACGTCCGGGCGGATGAGCGTCACGGAGGTCTGGGCGACCGGTGCGACGGACGAGGTGCTCGCCCTCGGCGCGGCGCTCGAGGCGGCCTCCGAGCACCCCATCGCCGAGGCGATCGTCGCGGAAGCGACCCGCCGCGACGCACCGCGTCCGGTGGTCTCGGACTTCGCGAGCCTCGAGGGTCTCGGCGTCACCGGCACGATCGACGGCGGAACCGTGCTGGCCGGACGTCCCGCCTTCGCGGAGGACCAGGGCTTCCGCATCGGACCGGACGCGGCGAGCGCCCTGGCTGCAGCCGCGGAGCGTGCGAGTACCGTGGTGGTCGTCGCCTGGGACGGCGAGGTCCGCGGCGTCGTCGAGGTCGCCGACACGGTGAAGCCGGAGGCCCGCGCCGCCATCGGACGCGCCGTGTCCCTGGGTATGACACCCGTGCTCCTCACCGGCGACAACGCGGCCGTTGCAGCGCGGGTCGCGGCCGAGGTCGGGATCACCGAGGTGATCGCCGACGCGAGCCCCGCCGACAAGGTCGCCGCCGTCGAACGGCTTCAGTCGGCCGGTCACCGCGTCGCCATGGTCGGCGACGGGGTGAACGACGCCGCGGCGATCGCCACGGCCGATCTCGGGATCGCCATGGGGACGGGCACGGATGCGGCCAAGGGTGCAGCCGACCTCAGCATCGTCTCCGGTTCCCTCGCTACAGCGATCGACGCCGTGCGGCTCTCCCGACGGACGCTCGGGATCATCCGTGGCAACCTGTTCTGGGCGTTCGCGTACAACGTGGCGGCGATCCCGCTCGCCGCGCTCGGGCTCCTCAACCCGATGATCGCGGGTGCGGCGATGGCGTTCTCCAGCGTGTTCGTCGTGCTCAACAGCCTGCGCCTCCGCCGGTTCCGTCCGGCCGCCTGAGGTTACCCGTCGACCGACGGGCTGTGGCGGATACACTGTCCGCAGAACCGGTCGACGTGGATGGGTGGTGGTGAGGTGTCCAGTCCGTGGCTGGCGGCCCCGGCGCGTGCCGAAGCGCAACGCGGACTCGTCCGACGGCTCGTCCGCGAGTCGTGGGAACGGTCGATGGGCCGTCACCTCGACCCGGACAACCTCATGCCGGAGCTCGCCTTCGACGAGGACGAGTTGCGCGACCACCGGCTCGGGCACCCGCTCGCCGGCGTCCTCCCGGTCATCACCAAGCTGCTGGTCAACGACGCGGACGACGACTCCGGCATGCTCGTCGCGGTGGGCGACGCCATGGGCAGACTGCTCTGGGTGGACGGCGACCGTCATCTGCGGCGACGGGCGGAGGGCATGCTCTTCGTCGAGGGTGCCGGGTGGTCGGAGCGGGAGGTGGGGACGAGCGCCCCGGGCACCGCGCTCGAACTCGACCACGGCATCCAGATCCACGCGGCCGAGCACTTCAACCGCCTCGTGCACCCGTGGAGCTGCACGGCGGTCCCGGTGCACGATCCCGAGACCCGGCAGATCATCGGCGTGATCGACATCACCGGTGGCCCGCAGGCGGTCGCCTCGCATGCGCTGCCACTGATGGAGGCGACCGCGGCCGCCGTCGAGTCCGAGATCATGGTGCAGCGGCTGCGCGCGGTCGCCGACCGTCGGTTCGCCGGTCGAGCACACACGGACGCGCCCCGCCGGACGACCGCGGTGCGGCCCGGCCTGCAGGTGCTCGGTCGTGACACCGGCCTGCTGATCGGACACGGGGCGAGCCGCCCGACCGAGCTCAGCCGACGGCACGCCGAGATCCTGACGCTGCTGGCCTGGCACCACCAGGGCCTCAGCGCCGACGCGCTCGCCGGGCTGCTCTACGACGGGGACGAGGCGGCGGTCACCCTCCGGGCGGAGCTCGTCCGGCTGCGGAAGGTGCTCGGCGGGACCGCGCCGACACTCGTGCCGGTCTCGCGGCCGTACCGGCTCACCACCCCGCTCCAGCTCGACGCCCACCAGGTGTTGTCCCTCCTCGACCGCGGCGCCCACCGCGCAGCACTCGCCGCGTACCCGGGTCCGCTCCTGCCGGACTCCACCGCCCCCGGTGTCGTCGACCTCCGCGAGCGGGTCGCGACGCGCCTTCGCGAGGCGATGCTGACCGACGCCTCGGCGGACCTGCTGCACGACTACATCCGGACCGCGGCCGCGCCCGACGACGTCGAGGCCCTGCACGCCTGCCTCCGACTGCTGCCGCCGCGGTCACCGAAGCGCGCGGGCCTCGTCGCCCGCATCGAGGCGATCGACGCCGAGCTCTCGGCGTCCTGACGGCCGATCCGGTCCGCGGTCCGCGGCGCAACCTCCTGCAACCTCCTGCCGACTAGCGTCGACGGCACGCACCTGAGCGGTGCGACACCGACAACGTCGTCGACAAGGAGTGACATGACCGTCTACGCCAACCCGGGTACCGAAGGTGCCGTGTTCAGCTACGCCCCCCGCTACGACCACTTCATCGGGGGCGAGTACGTCCCGCCCGCGAACGGCCAGTACTTCGAGAACCAGACCCCGGTCACCGGAGCCGTGTTCACCGAGATCGCCCGAGGCACCGCGGCCGACGTGGACCGAGCGGTCGAGGCGGGATGGAAGGCGTTCCCCGCCTGGTCGAAGACGAGCGTCGCCGAGCGCGCGGTGATCCTGGGCCGCATCGCCGACCGCATGGAGGAACACCTCGAGGAGATCGCCGTCGCCGAGAGCTGGGAGAACGGCAAGCCGGTCCGCGAGACCCTGGCCGCCGACATCCCCTTGGCCATCGACCACTTCCGCTACTTCGCGGGGGCGATCCGCGCCCAGGAGGG
Source organism: Plantibacter flavus (assembly GCF_002024505.1). Taxonomy (NCBI): domain Bacteria; kingdom Bacillati; phylum Actinomycetota; class Actinomycetes; order Micrococcales; family Microbacteriaceae; genus Plantibacter; species Plantibacter flavus. Next base: position 2,567,610 of record NZ_CP019402.1, on the reverse strand, counting down.
CGGCATCTCGGAACTCGACCACGACACGGTCGCCTACCACTTCCACGAACCGCTCGGAGTCGTCGGACAGATCATCCCCTGGAACTTCCCGATCCTCATGGCCGTGTGGAAGCTCGCACCGGCGCTCGCCGCAGGCAACTGCGTCGTGCTGAAGCCGGCCGAGCAGACCCCGGCGTCGATCCACCTCATCGTCGACCTCGTGAAGGATCTGCTGCCGGCCGGCGTGCTCAACGTCGTCAACGGCTTCGGCATCGAGGCCGGCGCCCCGCTGGCCTCCCACCCGCGGATCCGGAAGATCGCGTTCACCGGCGAGACGACGACCGGGCGCCTGATCATGCAGTACGCGAGCGAGAACCTCATCCCGGTGACGCTGGAGCTCGGCGGCAAGAGCCCGAACGTGTTCTTCGAGGACGTGGCGCGCGAGCACGACCAGTACTACGAGAAGGCGCAGGAGGGATTCAGCATGTTCGCCCTGAACCAGGGCGAGGTCTGCACCTGCCCGAGTCGGGCTCTCGTCCAACGGTCCATCTACGACGGCTTCGTGGGCGACGCGCTGACCCGCATCGGCAGGATCAAGCAGGGCAACCCGCTCGACACGGACACGATGATCGGTGCCCAGGCGTCGAACGACCAGCTCGAGAAGATCCTCTCCTACATGGACATCGGCAAACAGGGCGGCGCGAAGCTGCTCATCGGCGGCGAGCGAGCCGACCTCGGCGGTGAGTTGAGCGGCGGGTTCTACGTCCAGCCGACCGTCTTCGAGGGGACGAACGACATGCGGATCTTCCAGGAGGAGATCTTCGGGCCCGTGCTCGCGCTCACGAGCTTCGCGGACTACGACGAGGCGATCTCCATCGCGAACGACACCCTCTACGGCCTCGGCGCCGGGGTGTGGAGCCGTGAGGCGACGACGCTGTACCGGGCCGGGCGGGCGATCGAGGCGGGACGCGTCTGGTCGAACACCTACCACCAGTACCCGGCGCACGCGGCGTTCGGCGGGTACAAGCAGTCGGGCATCGGCCGGGAGAACCACAAGATGATGCTCGACCACTACCAGCAGACGAAGAACCTGCTCGTGAGCTACGCGGAGGGCCCGATGGGCTTCTTCTGATCGCCGTCCCCGGTCCCTGAGCCCCATCCGGTCCCTGAGCTTGTCGAAGGGCGCCCATCGACAGGCTCGGGGACCGGCGGAGGGGCAGGGCCGGGCACACGACACGACGAAGGAGGACACCATGACCGGACGGGTCGACGTCACCGACGCTGCGGCCGCACTGGTGCGGGAGATGACCGCGCTGCACGGACCGCTCATGTTCCATCAGTCCGGCGGCTGCTGCGACGGGAGTTCGCCCATGTGCTACCCCGTCGGGATGTTCCGCACGGGCGCGGTCGACGTCCTGCTCGACGCGCTCGACGTGCCCGGGCTCGACGCGCCCGTCGAGGTCTACATGTCGCGTTCCCAGTTCGAGTACTGGAAGTACACGCACCTGACGATCGACGTGGTGCAGGGGCGCGGCAGCGGGTTCAGCGTCGAGGCCCCGACGGGGCAGCGGTTCCTCATCCGCTCGCGCATGCTCGACGACGCCGAACTGGAGCGGTTCGGGCTCGTCGACAGCGCGCCGGACTGAGCGCTCGCGACCGATGCGGCCGATGGCGTAGACTGGGCACACGCCCGTCGGGCGCCCGTGTCGGTCTCGTGCAACGCTCTGTTGCTCCACGACGACCAGTCGGGCCCGGCGCCCGTCTCTTCCGGCCCCTCGGCCGATGAGGCTCTTCGACTGCTCAGGAGGAGCATGCCGCACACCGGCCAGCAACGCCGTTCCCAGGGGCGTTCCAGCACCCGTTCATCTGGCCGCTCGAACCCCAGAGGGTCCTCGTCGCGTCACGACGACGACGCGCCGATCATCCCCATCCTCGCCCGCAAGGTGCGCGAGGTCGAGGCGAAGGCGCAGAAGGGCAAGGTCGGGCCGACCAACCGGACCAAGTACCAGGTCATCGCCTTCCTCGTCCGCGAGGAACGTGCCAGGGTCAAGGCCGACACGACGTACAGTGACGCCACGCGGGCCGAGCTCCTGAAGCGCCTCGACGGTGTGGCGACCATCCTCGCCAAGACGGCGGCGCGCGACACCTCGCTCATCCAGCTCCTCGAGGCCGACGCAGCGACGAGCCCGGTCGCGCAGCGGCTCCGGCGCGACTGGCTCCTCGAGTCGGGCGCCGAACTCAGCGCCGACGAACTCATCATCACCGTCGAGAAGCCCGTCGTGGAGTCCGTCGTCCCGGCCGAGCTCGCCGAGAAGCAGGTCATCCCGCAGTCGGTCAAGGCACGTCAGTTGGCCAATCCGTTCCTCGCCCCGGACTTCAGCCAGGCGGCACCGCAGCCGACCGTCCGTCGACGACTCGACAGCTGGGAGCTCATGGGCCCCCTGTACAAGGCGTTCGAGCTCGGTTCCGGCGGGGGAGCGGCCTCGATGGACCTGCCAGAGGCCCCGAAGCTCGACCGGCTCTCGCCGCGCGGCCTCGAGATCATGAAGCACCAGGCGCGCTTCGTCGAGAGTGTCCGTGAAGGACACCGTTCGTTCCTGCTCGCCGACGAGCCTGGCCTCGGCAAGACCGCACAGTCGGTCCTCGCCGCCTCGGTCGCCGAGGCGTACCCGCTCCTCGTGATCGTTCCGAACGTCGTCAAGATGAACTGGGCGCGCGAGGTCGAGCGCTGGACGCCGCACCGACGCGCCACGGTCATCCACGGCGACGGCCAGGCGCTCGACGCCTTCGCCGACGTCATCATCGTGAACTACGAGGTCCTCGACCGCCACCTCGCCTGGCTCGGGACGCTCGGCTTCCGCGGCATGGTGGTCGACGAGGCGCACTTCATCAAGAACCTCCACTCCCAGCGCTCGCAGCACGTGCTGTCACTCGCGAACCGGATCCGGAAGGCGACGCCCGGCCAGGACCCGCTGCTGCTCGCGCTCACCGGCACGCCGCTGATCAACGACGTCGAGGACTTCAACGCCATCTGGCAGTTCCTCGGCTGGATCAAGGACGGCAAGCCGACCGCCGAACTCATGGAGCGGCTCGAGGACACCGGTCTGACCCCCGCCGAGCACGCCTTCTACGCCGCCGCGCGGTCCGCCGTCATCGACATGGGCATCGTGCGCCGCAAGAAGCTCGACGTCGCCAAGGACCTGCCCGCCAAGCGCGTCGCCGACCTCCCGGTCGAGCTCGACGACGAGGCGATCCGGTCCATCCGCGACGCCGAGGCCGAGCTCGGGCAACGGCTCAAGTCCCGCTACGTGCGGGTGCTGGAGTCGCGTGGTGAGCGCGTCGACGCGCTGCACGAGCCGAACACCGACCTCATGCGCATGGTCGCCCAGGCCGAGCTCGACGAGTCCAAGGCCGCCGGTGGCACGGAGAACGTGTTCACCATGATCCGCAAGATCGGCCAGGCCAAGGCCGTCCTCGCCGCCGACTACACGGCGCAGCTCGCGAGGTCCGTGGGCAAGGTCGTGTTCTTCGCGAAGCACATCGACGTCATGAACGCGGCCGAGCAGTTGTTCGCGGGTCGCGGCTTGAAGACGGTGTCGCTCCGCGGCGACCAGACCGCGCAGGCGCGTCAGGCCGCGATCGACGCCTTCAACACCGATCCGGAGGTCGCAGTCGCGGTCTGTTCGCTCACCGCCGCCGGCGTCGGCGTCAACCTGCAGGCCGCGTCGAACGTCGTGCTCGCCGAGTTGTCCTGGACGGCCGCCGAGCAGACCCAGGCGATCGACCGCGTGCACCGCATCGGTCAGGAGGAGCCGGTCACCGCCTGGCGGATCATCGCCGCGCACACGATCGACGCGAAGGTCGCGGAACTCATCGACAGCAAGCAGGGCCTGGCCGCTCGCGCGCTCGACGGCAGCGACCAGGACGTCGCATCGGTCGACTCGGTGCAGCTGAACGCCCTCGTCCACCTGCTCCGCGAGGCGCTCGGGGCCTGACGACCGATACGTCCGGCCGGATGACCACGGGTCGCCCGGCTGGACGTCGTCGGCGGGTCAGACGCCGAGAGCCGCCTTCACCTGCGCGAGCGACGGGTTCGTCGCGGTCGAGCGGTCGGGGAAGATCACCGTCGGGACCGTCTGGTTGCCGCCGTTCAGCGAGGCGACGAGGTCGGCGGTCCCCGGGACCTGCTCGATGTCGACCTCGGTGAACGGGATGCCGGCTGCGGACAGCTGGTGCTTCAGTCGGGCGCAGTACCCGCACCAGGTCGTGGAGAACATCGTGATGCCGCCATCGGCGGGCAGGTAGTCGTCGGCACTCATCCCAGCAGCCTAACCCCGGTGGACGAGGCACCGACCCTCTGGGCCGGAGGACCACCGGCGCCGGATGAAGCACCGTCGGCGAGACGGTATTGTCGGGGATGACTCCCGGCACCTGAGGTGCCCCGATCCCCATGAGGACTGTTGATATGAGAATTGGTGTGCTCACGAGCGGCGGCGACTGCCCCGGCCTGAACGCGGTCATCCGAGGAGCGGTCCTCAAGGGGACGAAGATCCACAACCAGGAGTTCATCGGCATCCGCGACGGGTGGCGAGGAGTCGTCGAGGGCCTGACGATGCCGCTCGACCGCCACAGTGTGCGCGGTCTCGCCAAGCAGGGTGGCACCATCCTCGGCACGAGCCGGACCAACCCGTTCGAAGGACCCCACGGCGGCCCGGAGAACGTCCAGCACACCATGGACCGGCTCGGCATCGACGCGCTCATCGCCATCGGCGGCGAGGGCACGCTCGCCGCGGCGAAGCGTCTGACCGACGCCGGCCTCAAGATCGTCGGCGTCCCCAAGACGATCGACAACGACCTCGACGCCACCGACTACTCCTTCGGCTTCGACACCGCCGTCGAGATCGCGACCGAGGCCATCGACCGCCTCCGGACGACCGGTGAATCGCACAAGCGGTGCATGGTCATCGAGGTCATGGGCCGGCACGTCGGCTGGATCGCCCTGCACGCCGGCATGGCGGCGGGTGCCCACGCCATCCTCATCCCGGAACAGCCGCAGTCGATCGAGCAGATCTGCGAGTGGGCGGACAGCGTCTACCAGCGCGGTCGAGCCCCGATCATCGTCGTGTCCGAGGGGTTCACGCTCGACACCATGGAGACCGCGCACTCCGAGAAAGGACTCGACGCGTTCAACCGTCCCCGTCTCGGTGGCATCGCCGACGTGCTGGCACCCGAGATCGAGCGCCGGACGGGCATCGAGTCGCGCGCGACCGTGCTCGGCCACCTGCAGCGCGGTGGCGTCCCGAGCGCCTACGACCGCGTGCTCGCCACCCGTCTCGGCATGGCCGCCATCGACTCCGTCATGGCCGGCGATTGGGGCACGATGATCGCCCTCCGAGGCACCGAACTCGTCAACTGCCGCTTCGAAGAGGCGCTCGGCAAGCTGAAGACCGTGCCGCAGGAGCGCTACGACGAAGCGGCGATCCTCTTCGGCTAGACACCCGCCGCACCGACGACGCCCCTGCCCCGGACGGAGCAGGGGCGTCGTCGCTTCGGATCAGGCCGGATCGGTGTCCGTGAGTCCGAGCACGTCGAGCAGCCAGGCGAGCTCCTCGGCGCGCTCGCGCCACGCGTTGTACCGACCGCTCACCCCACCGTGCCCGGCGCTCATCTCGATCTTCATCAGTGCCGGCGCTCCGGCGTCCCGCAGGCGGGCCACCCACTTCGCGGGTTCCACGTACAGGACGCGGGTGTCGTTGAGACTCGTCGTCGCGAGGATGCGCGGGTAGCGCTTCTCCGGGTCGACGTTCTCGTAGGGACTGTAGGCCTTCATGTACGCGTAGACCTCGGGGTCGTGGAGCGGATCGCCCCACTCGTCCCATTCGATGACCGTCAGGGGGAGCGACGGGTCGAGGATGCTCGTCAGCGCGTCGACGAACGGGACGCCGGCGAGGATGCCCGCGAAGCGGTCGGGAGCACGGTTCGCCACGGCGCCCATGAGGAGGCCGCCGGCGCTGCCGCCCTCGGCGACGAGGCGGGCAGGCGTCGTCCAGCCCTCGCGGATGAGATGGTCGGCCACGTCGACGAAGTCGCTGAAGCTGTTCTGCTTGTGGAGCTTCTTGCCGTCCTCGTACCAGTGGCGCCCGAGTTCACCGCCGCCGCGCACATGGGCGATCGCGAAGGTCACGCCGCGGTCGAGCATCGACAGTCTCGCGATCGAGAAGGACGGGTCCATGCTGGCCTCATACGAGCCGTACCCGTAGAGGTGGAGCGGCCCGGGCCCCTCGACACCGACCCGGCGCACGATGGAGATCGGTACCCGGGTCCCGTCCACGGCCGTCGCCCACTCCCGGAACTGCTCGTAATCCGCCGGGTCGTAATCGCCGAGGACCGGCTGCTGCTTGCGCACGAAGCGTTCGCCGGACCGGAGGTCGAGTTCGAGCACGGTGGACGGCGTCACGAGGGACCCGTATCCGAACCGGAGCATCGGTTGAGCCCATTCACCGTTGCCGTGCCAGCCGACGGTGGACAGCGGTTCGTCGAAGGCGATCTCGTCGATGTCGCCACTCGTCGGGTCGAGCAGGCCGATGCGGGTCAGGCCGTCGCGCCGGTAGGAGACGGTGGTCACGGCCTCGAACGCCTCGACGTCCTCGAGCCGGCGCTCGCTGCTGTGCGCGACGACGACCCGCGCCGTGCCGAGCGGATCCGACAGCGGCACCTCCACGAGCTCGAAGTCCGGCGCGTCCCGGTTGTGCAGGATGAGCAACCGGTCTGCGCCGTCGGCCACCCGGTGTTCGACGCTGTACTCGACGCCGTCGGTCCGCGGCCAGACGACCCGCGCCTCCTCGGACAGTGCGTCGGCGGGGACGAGTCGGGTCTCGCTCGTGACCGAGGAGCCCGCCTCGATCAGGAGCAGCGCGCGGCTGCGGGTGAATCCGGCGCCGACCCAGAACCGCTCGTCGGGCTCGTGGAAGAGGACCGTGTCGCCGTCCTGGGACGTCCCCACCCGGTGCAGGTGCACGGTGTCGGGGCGCCAGCTCTCGTCGACCGTCGTGTAGACGATGGCGGTGCCGTCGGGGGAGAACTCCGCCCCGCCCGCGGTCCCGAGGAGCTCGTCGTCGAGGTCGACGCCGCTCGCGAGGTCCCGGACACGGACGGTGTACCGCTCGTCGCCTTCGACGTCGACGCCGTAGAGCAGTCGCGTGCCGTCGTCCGACACGTCGAAGCTGCCGAGGGAGAAGAACTCGTGGCCCTCCGCCTCGACGTTGGCGTCGAGGATGATCTCCTCGCCGGGGGCCGCGCCGCCCTCGGGCAGGGTCGGCGGCGTCCAGTCCTCCGGGTCGGCGACCGGGATGCGGCACTGGATGCCGTACTGACGGCCTTCGACACTGCGGCCGTAGTACCACCACGCACCGGAACGGGTCGGGACCGAGAGGTCGGTCTCGAGCGTGCGACGCTTGATCTCCTGGAAGATGCGCTCGCGCAGTCCGGCCAGATGCGCCGTCTCCTGTTCGGTGTAGGCGTTCTCCGCCTCCAGGTGCGCGATCACCTCAGGCGACTCCTTCTCGCGGAGCCACTCGTACGGGTCGACCACGGTGTCGCCGTGGTGGGTGCGTTCGGTCGGTCGGGTCTGGGCACGGGGGGCAGAGAGCTTCGCCATGGTCCAACGCTAGTCGAGGCGCGCCCTCCCAGCCCGCTCGGAGCCATCCGAGGGCCGCCGGGTCTAGCGTGGGGTGATGACGACCATCCCAACATTCGCGCTCAACGACGGTTCGAGCGTCCCCGCGATCGGTTTCGGCACGTACCCCCTGCGGGGCCGCGAGGGCACCGACGCCACGCTGTCCGCCATCGATGCGGGCTATCGACTGATCGACACCGCCGTCAACTACCGCAACGAGGACGCCGTCGGCGCAGCGGTCCGCGAGACCGACGTGTCCCGCGACGAACTCGTCGTCGCGACGAAGCTGCCCGGCCGCGACCACGGTTTCGAGGAGACCATCACCTCGTGCCGCGGATCCCTGGCCTCGCTCGGCCTCGACCACATCGACCTGTACCTCATCCACTGGCCGAACCCCTCCGTCGGCCGCTTCGTCGAGTCGTGGAAGGCCATGATCCAGCTGCAGCGCGAGGGCCTCGTCCGCAGCATCGGCGTCTCGAACTTCACCGAGGAGTTCCTGACCCGCCTCGCCGACGAGACGGGTGTGCTGCCGGCCGTCAACCAGGTCGAGTTGCACCCGTACTTCCCCCAGGAGGAACTCCTCGCGTTCCACCGCGAACACGGTGTCCTGACCGAGGCCTGGAGCCCGCTCGGCAAGGCGCAGGCACCGTTCGCCGAGGAGCCGGTCGCAGCGGCCGCCGCGGCGCACGACGTCTCGCCGGCGCAGGTCGTCCTCCGCTGGCACCACCAGCGCGGCGTGCTCCCCATCCCGAAGTCCGCGTCCCCGGAACGCCAGCGCACGAACATCGACGTCTTCGACTTCGCACTCAGCGACACCGAGGTGCAGGCGATCACCGCACTCGGGCGGACCGGCGGCAGGCTCTTCGACGGAGACCCCAACACCCACGAGGAGATGTGAGTCCCGGCGGGCGCGTCCGCGCGCCCGCCGGCACCCCTCCTAGACTTGGCCGGGTGAAGCCCAGACGTCGTCGCCTGTCCCCGGTCCGTGCCCACGCGTCGCGGGTGCTCCTCGTCGCCCTCGCCCTGGCGGTGGGTGCACCGCTCGTCGCGACCCTCGCGAGCACGCCGCCCGCCGCGGCCGACGCTCGGACCGACGTGTCCGACTTCACCTTCTCGTCCTTCGACGGTGACTACACCCTGAGCCGTGGCGGCGACGGTCAGGCCGAGCTGCGCGCGGTCGAGACCTTCGTCGCGGAGTTCCCCCAGTCCGACCAGAACAAGGGCATCATCCGAGCGATCCCCGACGAGTTCGACCGGGCACCGCTGCACACGGAGATCGTCTCGGTGACCGACGCCGACGGTGCGCCCGTGGAGTGGGAGACCGACCGCGACGGCGACTTCCTCGAGCTGTCGCTCGGAACGGACGACTACGTGCGCGGCACGCAGAGCTACGTGATCACCTACACGCAGCGCGGCGTCGTCGGCGCCTATCGCGACACACGCTCCGACGAGTTCTACTGGGACGCGCCAGGGACCGGTTGGGACCAGCCGTTCGCCGACGCCAGCATGACGGTGCGGGTCGCCCCCGACATCGCTGACGCGCTCACCGGTGACGGCGCCTGCTACCGCGGGGATCCGGACGACAGCTCGCCGTGCGACCTCTCCCAGGCGGAGGACGCCGATGGCGACGTCTTCACGACCGCCTCCGTCCCGCTGCAGGCCCGCCAGACGCTGACGGTCGCGATCGGGTTCGAACCGGGCACCTTCGTCCAACCGCCCCGCCCCGGCGAGGCACCGGTCTTCTCCATCGTCCCGATCGTCCTCGGCGCGCTGTCGGCCGCGGGGCTCGGAGCACTCCTGTGGATCCGACTGCGCTTCTGGCGTGACCACCCCGGTCGTGGCGTCATCGTGCCGCAGTACTCCGTCCCGAAGCAGATGAACCTCCTGCTGGCGGGCGACCTCGCCGGACGCGCCTCCTCGTCGATGGCAGCCGAGATCGTCAGCCTCGCCGTCCGCGGCAAGCTCCGGATCGTGGACGGACCGGGCAAGAAGGACTACTCCCTGCAGTACCTCGACGACAGCGACACGGATGAGCAGGAGCGGCGCGTGCTCGCCGCGCTCTTCCCCGACCGGAACCGACCGCGGGAGATGAAGCAGGTCGACCCGGCGCTCGGCAAGGCGGTCACCGCGGAACTCGCGGCCGCCAAGCGGAACGCCCTCGACCTCGGCCTCCGACGCTCGGTCTCCTCCGGGCGGGCGTGGATCATCGTGGGGGCGCTCGCCCTTCTGGGCGTCGCCGGGATCGTCTTCTTCGGGGTCGCCTACTCCCAGCGAGCGGACAACGGCTGGTCGGTCGCCGCGCTCTTCGTGACCGGGATCGCGCTGCTCGCCGGGATCGTGTTGGCCATCGCGCCGAAACCGCTCACCGCCACCGGTGCCGATGCGCGGGACGAGTTGCTCGGCCTCCGCGACTACCTCGCGCTGGCGGAGCAGGACCGCTTCCGCATGTTGCAGAGCCCCGACGGTGCCGAACGGATGGACCTCGGCGACCCCGGCCAGCTCGTCCGGGTCACCGAACGGCTCCTGCCCTTCGCCGTGCTCTGGGGCGTGGAGCGCGAGTGGGCGAAGGAGCTGGGCATCCGCTACGAGCAGGCCGGGAGCGCGCCGTCCTGGTACGCCTCGAACACCCCGTTTCAGGCGGCGATGTTCGCGAACGCGTTCTCCGGCTTCTCCGGATCGGCCTCGAGTACGTCGGCGTCCTGGTCCACCAGTGGGGGAGCGAGCTCGTCCGGCGGCTCGACGGGCGGCGGCTTCGCGGGCGGCGGCGGAGGCGGCGGAGGCGGCGGCGGGCGCTGATCGGCGTCGAGTTGACCTCGACCGGGCAGGGTGTAAGGATCGTGTACGGCGGGTGAACCGCCCGTATCCAGCACGTGAATTCCCCCCAAACATCTCGTCGGGGAGCACTGTGTCCGTATTCGCTCCGCCTCGAGAAAGACACCAGTGGAACTCGTTACCCTGACTGTCGTGCTGGTCATCGCACTGGCACTGTTCTTCGACTTCACGAACGGGTTCCACGACACGGCGAACGCCATGGCGACCCCGATCGCCACGGGCGCCCTCAAGCCGAAGACCGCCGTCCTGCTCGCCGCGATCCTCAACCTCGTCGGTGCGTTCTTGTCCACAGAGGTCGCGAAGACCATCTCGGGCGGGCTCATCCGGGAGGGCGAGGGCGGCATCCGGATCGGACCGGAGCTGATCTTCGCCGGACTCATCGGCGCGATCGTCTGGAACATGCTGACCTGGCTCCTCGGTCTGCCGTCGTCCTCCAGTCACGCCCTGTTCGGTGGACTCATCGGCGCGGCGATCGTCGGCGCCGGCTTCGGCTCGATCGACTTCGGTGTGGTCCTCTCCAAGGTCATCCTCCCGGCGTTGATCGCCCCCGTCACGGCCGGCGTGGTCGCCTATTCGGCGACGAAGCTCGCCTACCGGATCACGCGGCGCTACGACGGCAAGCCCGACGGTCGCGACGGGTTCCGATACGCGCAGATCTTCTCCTCGTCCCTCGTCGCCCTCGCGCACGGCACGAACGACGCACAGAAGACCATGGGCGTCATCACCCTCACCTTCATCGCGGTCGGCGTGCAGGCGGTCGGCACCGGCCCCGAACTCTGGGTCATCGTCGTCTGCGCCCTCGCCATCGCGCTCGGCACCTACATGGGCGGCTGGCGGATCATCAAGACCATCGGCACCGGGCTCACCGACGTCAAGCCGGCACAGGGCTTCGCGGCCGAGACGAGCACCGCCGCCACGATCCTCGCCTCGAGCCACCTCGGCTTCGCCCTCTCCACCACGCAGGTCGCCTCCGGGTCCGTCATCGGCTCCGGCCTCGGGCGACGCGGATCGAAGGTCCGCTGGGGGACCGCCGGGCGGATCGCCCTCGGTTGGTTGATGACCCTTCCCGCGGCCGGCATCGTCGGGGCACTCGCCGCCGCCGTCGCCCACCTCGGTCTCGTCGGCATCATCATCGACGCCGTGGTGGGGGTCGGCGTCATCCTCACCATCTTCCTCATCTCGCGCCGGAACCAGGTCGACCACAGCAACGTCGTCAGTGAGGTCGCCGATTCCGGTCGCGCGGTCAAGATCAAGCGCAACCCCAAGCCCAAGAAGGTGAAGAAGTGATCGACTGGGCAGCATTCCTGATCGTCTTCGCGACGTCGCTCGTCGGCGCGACCGCGATCGTCAGCCTGTACTCCCTCGGGCTCCGGCTCCTGACCACCGCCGGGCGCGTGCCCGTGGTGGCGCCGGCCGAGTTCACCGACGCGATCACGGTCATCACGCCGGAGGAGGCCGCGAAGGCGGCGAAGCGCGCTGCGAAGGCCGCTCGGAAGAACCCGTTGACCCCAGCCCAGCAGAACCTGGCCCGCGCCGGTGCCTACGTCTGCTTCGCCCTATGTGCGGGGGCGGTCCTCTTCGGCATCTACCTGATCGTGCCCTTCTTCCACCAGGGCTGACCCCCGGGGTTCGCCAGCGCACCGCGCTGACACGAGCGCGGGCCACCGGTCCGGGCCCGATGCGTGTGGGTGCGCCGGCGCGGTGCGCTGGCGTGAAACGCATCTACCCGGCGTGACCGCTGGTCACACACGTGAGCGCGGGGCTCCAGAGACCCGCGCTCACGCGTGCGACCCGCGCTGGCGCCAGCGCACCGCGCTGACGCCCCGCACCGGACGGGTCAGGCGGTCTTCCGCCAGCGACCGATGGTCGACATCACGTGGTAGATGACGATCGCGGCGATCGTGCCGAGCGCGATCCCGTTGAAGCTGACGTCACCACCCGCCACCCAGGTGAAGTCGGCGATGCCGATGATGAGGGCCGTCGCCGCGGTGAACTGGTTGACGGGCTTCGAGAAGTCGACCTTGTTGTCGAGCCAGATCTTCACGCCGATGATGCCGATGAGTCCGTACAGAGCCGTCGTGACGCCGCCGAGGACGCCCGCCGGGATGGTGTTGATGACCGCACCGACCTTGGGGGAGAGGCCGAGGAGGACCGCGAACAGACCGGCGACCCAGTAGGCCGCCGTGGAGTAGACCCGTGTCGCCGCCATGACGCCGATGTTCTCGCCGTAGGTCGTCGTGCCCGAACCGCCGCCGAAGCCGGCCAGCATCGTCGCCAGGCCGTCGGACAGGAGTGCGCGACCGGTCTGCTTGTTCACGGAGGCGTCGGTCATCTGTGCGACGCCCCGGATGTGGCCGACGTTCTCGGCGATGAGGACGAGCACGACGGGGAGGAACGCCGGGAGGACCGCCCAGACCGCCGGGTTCGAGATCGGGTTGTCCGCGAGGTGGAACTCGGGGAGGCCGACCCATGCGGCGTCCGCGATCTTCGAGAAGTCGATCTCCTGGCGGATCGCCGCGACGATGTACCCGACCACGACGCCGATGACGATCGACAGTCGACCGAGGATCCCTCGGAACACCACGGTCGAGAGGATGACGGCCGCGAGCGTCACGAGGGCGGTGATCGGAGCCGCCACGAAGTTGTTCTTCGCGGCGGGGGCGAGGTTGAACCCGATGAGTGCGACGATGGCACCGGCGACGACCGGCGGCATGAGTGCATCGATCCACCCGGTTCCCGTGACCTGCACGACGACGCCGACGAGCGCCAGGAGGAGGCCCACCGCGAGGATGCCGAAGAGGGCGCTGCCCATGCCCTGGCTCGCGACCGCGGCGGAGATGGGGGCGATGAAGGCGAACGACGAGCCCAGGTAGCTCGGCACGCGGTTCTTGGTGATGACGAGGAACAGGAGAGTGCCGACGCCCGAGAAGAACAGCGTCGTGGTGGGCGGGAACCCGGTCAGCACCGGGACGAGGAACGTGGCACCGAACATCGCGACGACGTGCTGCATGCCGAGGCCGATGGTCCGCGGCCAGGTGAGGCGTTCACCGGGGCCGACGATCGCGTGGGTCGGGACGTGCTTGCCGTCGCCGTGCAGAGTCCAGGGCAGCGCCATGTGAGCTCGATTCCGTGAGGAGGGTGCTGGTTAAGGGGTCCAGCCGATCGTAGCGGCACCCTCGCATCCCGGTCGTCGCGGGGCGGTCCGCCGTGCCGGTACGCTGGTTGCTTCGATGCAGACCCAGGAGGTCCAGTGACCACGACGCCCACCGCTCCGCGCTCGTTCCGAGAGCGTCTCGACGGTTTCTTCGAGATCAGCAAGCGCGGCTCGACCGTCGGAGGCGAGGTGCGCGGCGGCCTCGTGACCTTCGTCGCGATGGCCTACATCGTCATCCTCAACCCGATCATCCTGAGCGGCTCGGCCGACGTCACCGGTGGCGAACTCGGCTTCGCCCAGGTCGCGGCCGTGACCGCGCTGACCGCCGGTGTCATGACGATCCTCTTCGGACTCGTCGCACGCCTGCCGTTCGCCTTCGCGGCGGGTCTCGGCATCAACTCCTTCCTCGCCGTGAGCGTCGTCGGTCAGGTCACCTGGGCCGAGGCGATGGGGCTCGTCGTCATCAACGGTCTGATCATCGTCCTCCTCGCGGCGACCGGCCTTCGCGCCATGATCTTCAACGCGGTGCCCATCCAGCTGAAGATCGCGATCACCGTGGGCATCGGTCTCTTCATCGCGTTCATCGGGTTCGTCGACGCCGGTTTCGTCCGGTCGACGGGCGCCGGTTCGCCGCCGGTCGGCCTCGGGATCGAGGGCTCGGTCGCCACGGTGCCGACCGCCGTCTTCGTGATCTCCCTGCTGCTCACGGGCGTGCTCGTCGCGCGCAAGATCAAGGGTGCCCTGCTCATCGGCATCGTCGCCTCCACGATCATCGCCATCATCGCCGAGGCGATCTTCAAGGTCGGTGCCTCGAACGGCGGGGAGAACGCCGGTGGCTGGAACCTGAGCGTCCCGACCCTGCCCACCCAGGTCGTCGGGGTCCCCGACCTCAGCCTGCTCGGCCAGGTGAGCTTCGGCGGCTTCGAGCGCATCGGCGTCCTCGCCGCGCTCATGCTCGTGTTCACCCTCGTGTTCACGAACTTCTTCGACGCCATGGGCACGATGACCGGGCTCTCGAAGGAGGCCGGTGTGGCGGACGCCAAGGGCGACTTCCCGCGACTCCGCTCGGCGCTCATCGTCGAGGGTGTCGGCGCGGTCGCCGGTGGCGCGACCTCGTCCTCCTCCTCGACCGTCTTCATCGAATCCGGCGCGGGCATCGGCGAAGGGGCACGGACCGGCCTCGCGAACCTCGTGACCGGCGCGCTGTTCCTGCTCGCCATGTTCTTCACGCCGCTCACGCAGATCGTGCCCTCCGAGGTCGCCGCCGCCGCGCTCGTCATCGTCGGGACGCTCATGATGTCGCAGATCAAGGACATCGTCTGGACCGAGTTCTCGGTCGCGCTCCCGGTGTTCCTGACGGTCGTCGTCATGCCGCTGACGTACTCGATCGCCAACGGCATCGGCGCCGGCTTCATCGCCTGGGTCGTGCTCCGCTCCCTGTCCGGGAAGGCGCGCGAGATCAGCCCGCTGCTATGGGTCGTCGCAGCCGGGTTCCTCGTCTTCTTCGCCCGCGGACCCATCGAGCAGCTCCTCGGCGTCGCGTCCTGACCGGACCGTCGGCCGTCCGCGGACGGCCGACGGCTCCGTCGGGGGTGCGTCCTAGACTCGTGCCATGACTTCCGACGTCCGATTCGGTCAGTACCCGGCACCCGGCCGGGTCATCGTCCACCTCAGCGATCCGCACCTCCTGGCCGACGGCCGACGCCTCTACGACGCGGTCGACGTGCAGGCCAACCTGGAGCAGGCCCTCCGCCAGATCGAGCGCATGCAGCTCCGGCCCGACGCGATGGTGTTCACGGGCGACCTGGCCGACCTCGGCGAGGCCGACGCGTACCGTCGCCTGCGCGAGCGCGTCGAGCCCGTCGCCGAGCGCCTCGGTACCACGATCGTCTGGCTCATGGGCAATCACGACGAGCGCTCGGTCATGCGGACGGAGCTGCTCGACCTCCCGGCGGGGGAGCAGCCGCTCGACGCCGTCTGGGACTTCGGCGGACTGCGCGTCATCGGTCTCGACTCGACCGTCCCGGGCTGGCATCACGGCGAGCTGGAGGACAGCCAGCTGGAGTGGCTGCAGACGGTCCTGGCCACCCCGGCGCCCCTCGGCAGCATCCTGGCAATGCACCACCCGCCGGTGCCCTCGAGCATCCCGTTCTTCGACATCCTCGAACTCCGCGATCAGCACCGGCTCGAGGCCGTGCTGCGGGGGAGCGACGTGCGCGCCATCCTGGGCGGCCACTTGCACTACTCCACCTCGAGCACCTTCGCGGGCATCCCCGTCCAGGTCGCGAGCGCGAGCTGCTATTCGATGAACCTCTCACGCCCGTCGTCGGAGGTGAACGGGATGTTCGGCGGTCAGTCGTTCAACCTCGTCCACGTCTACGACGACCGCATCACCCACTCCACGGTGCCGCTCGGTGACTACACCACCGCCGACACCTTCAGCGCGGCGTTCGTCGACCGCATGGCCGCCCTGAGCCCGGCCGAGCGGCTCGAGGCGTTCTCGCGCAAGCGGTGACCCACGGGAGCTGAACCGCAGGCACGGAACCGTCTCGTGTCCGAGACACCGCAGCGGCATCGGGGATCGCACCCGGCTACGCTGGAATGGACATCCACCCACCAGGCAACGGAGCCACGAGTGACGATCAGCACCACCAGCAGCAGCATCCCCACCACCCTTGGAGCAGACGACGACATGGCGGACAGGACGAACAGCGACGAGACCCGGACGGAGTCGGATTCCCTCGGTTCGATGGAGATCCCGGCCGACGCGTACTGGGGCATCCACACGGCACGCGCGCTCGAGAACTTCCCCATCACGAAGCGTCCGATCTCCGTCTACCCCGACCTCGTCGTCGCCATCGCGAGCGTCAAGCAGGCCGCCGCCCGCGCGAACGCCGAGATCGGGGTCCTCGACCCGGCGAAGGCGAACCTCATCGACCGCGCGTGCCAGATCATCATCGACGGTGACTTCCACGAGGAGTTCCTCGTCGGCGTGATCCAGGGCGGTGCGGGCACGTCGACGAACATGAACGCGAACGAGGTGATCACGAACATCGCGCTCGAGCTCGCCGGCCACGCCAAGGGCGAATACCAGTACCTGCACCCGCTCGACGACACCAACCGGTCGCAGTCCACCAACGACGTCTACCCGACCTCGATCAAGATCGCGCTCGCGTTCTCGCTGCAGTTCCTCCTGACGGAGCTCGGTCTGCTGCGCGACTCGTGCAGCGCCAAGTCCGCCGAGTTCTCCCACGTCCTCAAGGTCGGACGCACGCAGCTCCAGGACGCCGTCCCGATGACCCTCGGACAGGAGTTCCACGGCTTCGCGACGACGCTCACCGAGGACTACGACCGTCTGCACGAGACCCTCTGGCTGCTCGCCGAGGTCAACCTCGGCGCCACCGCGATCGGGACGGGGATCACCGCCGACCCGCGCTACGCGGAAGCCGTCGTCCGTCACCTCAACCAGATCACGGGCCTCACGCTCACGACGGCTCCCGACCTCATCGAATCGACGAGCGACGCCGGCGGGTTCATGTCGTTCAGCGGCACCCTGAAGCGGAGCGCCATCAAGCTCTCCAAGATCTGCAACGACCTCCGTCTGCTGTCGAGCGGTCCGCAGGCCGGGCTCGGCGAGATCAACCTGCCGCCACGGCAGGCCGGATCGAGCATCATGCCGGGCAAGGTCAACCCGGTCATCCCGGAGGTCGTGAACCAGGTGGCGTTCAGCGTCGTCGGCGCAGACATGACGGTCACGATGGCGGCCGAGGCCGGGCAGTTGCAGCTCAACGCCTTCGAGCCGGTCATCGCCCACTCGCTGCTGCAGAGCATCGTCTGGATGGCGCAGGCGTGCAAAACGCTGCGGGTGAACTGCATCGACGGCATCACGGCGAACGAGGAACGACTCGAGGTGATGGTCGGCGCGTCCGTCGGTGTCATCACCGCCCTGACCCCGTTCATCGGGTACCAGTCGGCTGCGGCGCTCGCGAAGACCGCGCTGCTCACGGGCCGCAATGTCGCGGACCTCGTGGTCGAGGCCAACCTCATGACGCGCGACGAGGTGACGAAGCAGCTCTCGCCCGCGCGGCTCTCGGGGATCGAGGCCGTCACCTCGGCCATCCCGATCATCGACCTGCCGATCCCGGGCGCGGACTCCGACCCGAGTCGCTGACCGACGCAGTGGAAGACAACGAAGCCGTCCGGACCAGGGTCCGGACGGCTTCGTCGTGTGCTGTGAGGGACTTGACTACCCGGCGGTGACCGCGCAGTGCGTCGTGAGCGAACCGACGCCTTCGACGGACACGGTCACCGTCGCGCCGTCGGTCAGGAAGACCTGCGGGTCGCGCGAGTATCCCGCGCCGCCCGGGCTGCCCGTCGAGATGAGTGTTCCGGGCAGGAGGGTCGCGGAGCCCGACAAGTGTTCGATGAGCGTCGCGACGCTGCGGACCATGTGGCTGGTCGAGGAGTCCTGGAGCGTCACGCCGTCGAGGACGGTCGAGATGTGGAGGTCCTGCGGGTCGGGGATCTCGTCCGCGGTCACGACCACCGGGCCGGTCGGGGTGAACCCGTCGAAGGACTTGCAGCGCGACCACTGCGCCTCGGAGTACTGGATGTTGCGGGCCGTGATGTCGTTGACGACGGTGTACCCGAACACGTAGCCGAGCGCATCGGCCGCATCGACGTCGCGAGCGGCCCGGCCGATGACGACACCGAGCTCCGCCTCGTAGTCCACCTGCTCGCTGATCGCCGCGGGCCAGCTCGTGGTGCCCTCGTGACCGGTGAGCGAGTTCGCCCACAGGCCGAAGATGGTGGGGGCGTTGTCGGTCTTGAGGTTGAGCTCCTGCGAGTGCGCCGAGTAGTTGAGCCCGACCGCGAGGATCGTCGGCGGACGGAGGACCGCGGACGCGTGGACGAGCCCGTCGAGGGGTTCTCCGCTGACACCGTGGGCGAGCGACGTCTCGACGAAGCTCCGCACACGGTCCAACTCGGCCGGGCCGCGCTCGATGAGCTCCTGGAGGTCGCGCGGGGCGTCCTCGAGGATCTCGTCGAGGAACACCGCCCCGGTTTCGCTGATGACGGCGAGTCGGACCCGCGGCTCTGCGGGGGTACTCGGCTGGTGGTCTGTGGCGACGAAATGGGCGAACTTCACCCGTCTACGGTATCGCAGGCGCGTCGGGCGCGGGCGTTGTGGACATACCGGTCCGAGCTGCGGGTGCCCGGACACGACGGAACGGGATGCGAGGCGGATCCTCGGGCGACCGCCCCGGACAGACTCATCGCCCGGTGCTGCGGCACTGCCTGCGAGTCGCCCGGGCGATGAGTTGGTCTGTCCCTCCAGCATGCACCCGGGTGCCACGGCCCGCAACCCCCAAGTACCGGGTGTGACGCGACGACCACACCACCCGGGGTCGGCCCGGGGCGTCACGCGCTCAGCGAAATCCGCGTGAACCGATCGGGCGGAACTGCTTGGATGGAGTCATGACCGATTCAGCACGCACCAAGCCCGAGGTCGACGCCCCCACGGGCCCGGCCCCCACCGAACTCGTCATCGAGGACATCTTCCTCGGCGAGGGCGACGAGGCGCAGGCCTCTTCGACCGTCGACGTCCACTACCTCGGCGTCGGCTACGACTCCGGCGAGGAGTTCGACTCCTCCTGGAGCCGCGGGCAGTCCATCAACTTCCCGTTGCGCAACCTCATCCAGGGCTGGCAGCACGGCATCCCCGGCATGAAGGTCGGCGGCCGTCGCAAGCTCACGGTCCCACCGGAGCTCGCCTACGGCCCTGCCGGCAGTGGCCACCAGCTCTCGGGCCAGACGCTCGTCTTCGTGATCGACCTCCTGGGCGTCAAGTAACCATCCGCAGGTCACCCCTCGTCTCTCTCGACCGACGCGTCGCGGAGGCGAGGGGTGTCGCATGTCTCCCAGACCGAACGAGGACCACATGACCACCGCAACCCAGTACGTCGACCGCCTGACGGCGACCATTCCGGACTTCCCGACGCCCGGCATCCTGTTCCGCGACCTGACCCCGGTCTTCGCCGACGCCGACGCCTTCCGCGCGATCATCGACGAGCTGGCGTCGCGCTTCGAGGGGCGCTTCGACGCCGTCGCCGGTGTCGAAGCCCGTGGGTTCCTGCTGGCCGCGGCGGTCGCGTACGCGACCCACACGCGACTCGTCCCCATCCGTAAGGCGGGCAAGCTGCCGGGTGAGGTGCTCCGCGAGGACTACGGCCTGGAGTACGGCGCCGCCGCCCTGGAGCTGCGCACCGAGCAGCTGCCGGCCGGGACGCGCGTGCTCATCCTCGACGACGTGCTCGCGACGGGCGGCAGCTGCGGCGCGGCGGTCAGCCTCATCGAGCGCGCCGGGTACGAGGTGGCAGGGCTCGGACTGGTGCTCGAGCTCGAGGGACTGCCCGGCCGAGCCTCGCTCAGCGGTCGCGACGTCTTCTCGATCGCCACGGCCCCCGCCTAGGCACTACGGGGTCGGCGTCCGCGCGTCGTAGCGGCGGAAGGCCCCTTGGGCGCGGACGAGGGTCCAGACGAGCACGACGACCAGGAGTCCGCCGGCGAGCGCCGGTACCCAGAGCGCGAAGGCCGAAGCCGCGAGACCGATGTAGAGGTCGCCGACGCGGGGTCCGCCGGTCACGACGACGGTGAAGACGCCCTGCAACCGGCCTCGGACGGCATCGGGCACGGCCGCCTGGAGGATCGTCATCCGGAAGATCGAGCTGATGTTGTCGGCTGCTCCGGCGACGGCGAGTGCGATCGCCGCGATCACGATGGCGGGCAGGTTCGCGTCGGCGGCATCGTGCGTCGCCGTTCCGGAGCACGTGACCCACGCGAGGACCGCGCCGAAGCAGGCGATGGCGAGCCCGTAGACGATGATGGCCCGCTCGATGGCGCGGCCCTGACGGTCGATCCGGCCGAGCCGTCCGGAGACGAGGCTCGACAGCAGGGTGCCGACCGCGCCGGCCGCGGTCAGGATCCCGACGGTGATCGCCCCGCCGCCGAGCAGCAGGG
Organism: Plantibacter flavus; assembly: GCF_002024505.1. NCBI lineage: Bacteria > Bacillati > Actinomycetota > Actinomycetes > Micrococcales > Microbacteriaceae > Plantibacter > Plantibacter flavus. The sequence goes on along the minus strand of NZ_CP019402.1, from coordinate 2,546,950 downwards.
TGCCGACGGCAGGGTAGAGCACCCGCGGGTTGCCGAACGTCATCGCGACGATGTCGACGATGAACGTCATCCGGACGTTGGGGGCCGTCCGGAGGAAGGTCCAGCCGTCGACCAGGCTCGCGAGGCCCGGAAGTCGACTGACGCCCCCTTCGGGCAGGATCTTCGGCAGCGACGCGATTCCGAGGAAGGCGGCGACGAACAGCACGACGTCGATCGTGTAGGTCCAGCGGAATCCGACGCCGGCCACGAGGACGCCTGCGAGTGCTGGTCCGACCGTCACCATGACCCCCGCGGCGATGCCGGACAACGCCGCGGCGGACGGTAGGAGGCGGGCCGGCAGCAGCCGGGGGAGGATCGCCTGCCGCGTCGTCCCGACGATGGTCGTCGACACGGCGTTGATCGTCGTGAGGAGGTACAGCGGCCAGACCACCTCGGAGCCGCTCCAGGCGAGCACCGCGATGATCGCCGTGGACACCCACGTGACCACGGCGGCCGTCAGGGCGACCGTGCGTCGGTCGAACGCGTCTGCGAGCATGCCGCCGTAGAGCCCGAAGCAGATCATCGGGATGAGGGCGATGACGCCCACGAGCGAGACGGCGAAGGTCGACGCGGTGAGGTCGTAGACCTGGAGGCCGACGGCGACGATGGTCATCTGGCCGCCGATCCCGGTGATCGCCCCGCCGATCCACAGGCGGGCGAAGGCGGGACTCTCCCGGAGCGGACTCAGATCGACGAGGAGCCCACGCCGGCCGGATCCGGGTGCAGCGCTCACCGGGGCATCGGGCGACGGGATGTGGCGCGCTCAGACATGCACCTCAGCCTACGCGCGTCGCGGCAGGGCTCCACGGCGAGGGTCATGCGCTGCGGCGAGGGGCAGGGGCTGCCCGGAGTCGGTTGTCAGCGCCCTCGGGCAGGATGGAGACATGCGTCTCTGGTCGATCCATCCCCGGTACTTCGACGCCCAGGCGCTGACGTCGTCCTGGCGTGAAGGGCTGATTGCCCAACGGGTCCTGCAGGAGCCAGGATCAAGTCTCCGTGCACACCCGCAGCTCCAGCGCTTCCTCGAGGCCGACGAACCGTTGGAGGCGATCGCGGCCTATCTCAACGGGGTCGCCGACGAGGCGCAGGAGCGCGACATCGTCTTCGACCGCGCGCGGGTCGTCGCCTCCGGCGTCCTCCGGGACCCCCTCGTCGTGACCGACGGTCAGCTCGACTACGAATGGGGCAACCTGCGGCGGCACCTGCTCGGACGCAGCCCGGACGTCGCGTCCCGATGGGCGAAGGTCTGGCGACCGCAGCCGCACCCGGTGTTCGTCGTCGTCGGCGGTGGCGTCGCCTCGTGGGAACTCGCCTGAGGTCCCGACGGCCCGACGACCCGGCCGAGGTCGGTCAGGACCGAGCCGCTCGACGGTTGCCGCCTGACCCACTACCGTTGCCGCATGGGCAGACACGCTGATGTGGGAGCCGCGCCGCTCTCGGCGACCGGCACGGTGGTGCGGCTGCGGCCTGACCTCGAGGAGGCGATCGACGACGCCGGTCGATTGTCGTTCTTCCGCGGCCTGCCGAACAGCGCACAGCGGGAACTCGCGACGTGGGTGGAGCGATCCGACGACGCGCACCGGGATGCACGGATCGAAGCGGTCATCGAGTTGCTCGCTCAGCGGGCCATGGAGCTCCGGACGGCCGCTCCGGCGCGAACCGCGGGTGGTCAGCGGCGCTGACGGACGCATGGTGCCGCGACCGGGCGTCGGCGGGGCTCAGAACCCGAAGTCGCCGCCGCCTCCGAAGTCGCCGCCGCCTCCGAAGTCGCCGAATCCACCGTCACCCCAGCCACCGCCGTCGGCGGACGTGTCGGCTGCGGAGGCGTCGGTCGTCCCGCCGTCTCCTGCCCCGGCTTCGGCACCACCCTGATCGGCACCGGCATCGGCTGCTGCATCGGTTCCGACGGTGTCCGGAATGAACGCCTGCGCGATGGCCGAACCGACCACGACCCCGGCGATGGTGCCGAGCATCGAGCTGGCCAGCATCCCTCCGAAGCCCATCCCGCCGCCCTGCGGACCGAGGTTCCGCTCGAGGGTTCCGGGCTGCCGCACTTCGGCCCTGGTGGCCGAACGCGCGAGGGCCTTGGGGGAGTCGTCGGCCGGTGCCTCACCGGTCGGAGCGCCCTCCGACAGCTGTCGGTACAGGATGCCCCGCTGCTCGGGGGTGAGCTTCGTGAAGGCCTCTTCGTGGACCTGTTCGATGGTCTCCGGCGGCGCGGTCCGCAGGAGGTAGCGGTACCGTTCGACGGCGATCTCGTCCTCCGTCCGCGCACTGGTCGGGGCGGGGCTCCCACCACCCGTCGCCTGGACAGGTCCATCGGACTCAGGGCGTCCGAGCAGTCGATCGAGGAATCCCATGCTGTGCTCCTTCAGGGTCGCGGGCATCCAGCGTACGCGTCAGGTGTGGCATCCGGCTTGGATCGCCCTGGGAATCCACTGCGGTGGCCGAGGCGGAATATGTCGGGCCGTCCGAGCGCTGCACCCTGATGCGTCTGTCGCCGTTCGGCAGCGCGACGAAAGGTGACCATGCGACTCTCGATACTGGATCTCATCCCCGTCCGCACCGACCAGGACACCGCGGCTGCCCTCGCAGCGACGATCGCCCTGGCGAAGCGCGCCGACGAGCTGGGGTACCACCGGTATTGGGTGGCCGAACACCACAACATGCCGTCCGTCGCATCGACGAACCCCGCGGTCGTCATCGGCATCCTGGCCGCCGCCACGCAGCGGATCCGGGTCGGCTCCGGCGGCGTGATGCTCCCGAACCACGCTCCGCTCGTCGTCGCCGAGCAGTTCGCGCTCCTCGAGGCCTCCGCGCCCGGCCGCATCGATCTCGGCCTCGGCCGGGCACCGGGCAGCGACCCGGTCATCTCCGCCGTGCTCCGCCAGTCCGGCAACACGAGCGACGTCGACCGGTTCCCGAACAACGTGCAGGACATCGTCGCCCTCCTCGGCGTCGACGGCGCGAGCGTGCGGATGACCTCCGGCGAGGAGTACGCCCTGCGGGGGACGCCGAAGGCCGGCAGCGTGCCGGACGTGTGGTTGCTCGGATCGAGCGACTACTCGGCGGCGCTCGCCGCGGCACTCGGGTTGCCCTACGTCTTCGCGCACCACTTCTCCGGCCAGGGGACGGCTCGGGCCCTCGAGCTCTACCGGTCCAGTTTCCAGCCGTCCGCCCATCTCGACGCGCCGCGCACCTTCCTGACCGCGAACGCCGTGGTCGCCGACACGGCCGCCGAGGCGGAAGCGTTGGCGCTCCCGAACCTGCAGCAGATGGCGCGACTGCGCTCCGGCAAGCCGCTCGGACCCATCGCGACCGTCGAAGAGGCTGCCGCCACCGAGCAGAGCGATCTCGAGCTCGGCTTCGTCGAGCAGATGCGCGCTGCCTGGATCATCGGCGACGCCGACCAGGCTGCGGCAGAGCTGCAGGGTCTCGCCGACCGCTTCGGTGTCGACGAGGTCATGGTGTCGCCCGTCGGGTCGGCACGGGAGGGCACGCCGTCGAACTCGGCGCCCGCACGTGAGCGGACGATCGAACTGCTGGCGGAGCGCTTCCCGCAGCGCTGACGCCGTCGGGGTCATGCGACCGGCGAGGAATCGTCAGTCGCGTGGCGGCTGGACGGCGCGCACCCGTTCGACGAGTTCCTGCCAGGGACCGGTGAGCTGCTGCTCGCCGAGGGTGGCCTCCTTGGGGGCGCATCGGATGCGGTAGACGTACCGATCCGGGACCGGTGGTCCTTGTGGGGTGTCGTCCCACGGGAGGCGGTCGAGCAGGACGATCCACCGGTCGACGTCGGGCTGCTCGTCGACGACGACCTCCCAGCGTCGGGTGAGACCGGCTACACCGCCGCTCCTCGTCACCGTGACCTTCATGCCGCGATGCTACTCCGCGAGCCCGGGCGCTGCCACGACGCTCAGGCGGACGGCTCGATACCGACGAGCGCCCACGCCTGCCCGACCGCGATGTGCTCCTCCGAATCCACACCGAACCTGGCGGAGGCCGCCTCGATCGTCGCCGCGGCGAAGGTCGCGAAGTCGGCGCGCTCCGACAGACCGCCGACGAGGGTGTCGTACCAGATGAGCCCCGCGCGCTCCCAGGCATTGCCACCGAGGGCGACGGCGAGCGTCGCGAACGCCCGGTTGGGGATGCCGGAGTTGAGGTGGACGCCTCCGTTGTCGTCGGTCGTCTCGATGTAGTCGTCGAAGTGCGCCGGCTGCGGGTCTTTGCCGAGGACGTCGTCGTCGTAGGCCGTGCCCGGGGCGAGCATGGAACGCAGAGCGTCGCCCTCGACCTCGTCCGTGAAGAGGCCTTCGCCGATGAGCCAGGACGCCGATACCGCGTCCTCGCCGCGCGCGTGTTGTTCGACGAGGGCGCCGAAGACATCGGACACGTGTTCGTTGAGCGCTCCGGGCTGCCCCTCGTAGACGAGGTTCGCCGTGTACTGCGTCACGCCGTGGGCCAGCTCGTGGCCGATGACGCTGAGGGAGCTCGTGAAGCTGCGGAAGACCTCCCCGTCGCCGTCGCCGAAGACCATCTGCTCGCCGTTCCAGAACGCGTTGTCGTAGTCGTCGCCGTAGTGCACCGTGGCGAGCAGGGGCAGCCCGCGGCCGTCGATGGAGTCGCGCGCGAAGGCTTCGGCGAAGAGGGCGTGGGTGTCGCCGAGGCCGTCGTAGGCGGCGGAGACCGCAGTGTCGGCGGTGGCGGGCTCGCCCTCCGAGCGGACGAGCGTGCCCGGGAGGGTCTCGGTCCCCTCGGCGTCGTGGATGCTGCGCTCCGGGGTGCCGACCGGACGCTTGCCGGCCGTGGCGCCGCGCACGGGATCGGCGGCCCGCTCCGACCCGGGCTCGGGGAAGCGGTATGGTCGCGTGGCGAGCAGCGAGTACCGCGCGGCACTGGCGGCGCGAGCGAGCTGCGGAGCGTCGAGTCCGGCGATGCGCTCGAGCAACCAGGGTGGGACGATGCCGCACACGTGCCGAGAGGCGGGTGTCGGCGTGCTGGGCGAAGGGTTCGGTGAGCCGTTCATGCGGTGATCCTGCCATAGCCCGCCGACACGGCGTCCGGCTCGCGCGGCGCGCTGTGGACAGGATGCCGAACGGGCCGGGAATAGCGCGGGTGTGAACGCCGTTGTCCTTGATATCCATGCAAATGCATGAAAGAACGAGTGGGAGCGCATGATGCAATTCGGAATCTTCACGGTGGGGGATGTCACCACCGACCCGACCACCGGGATCACGCCCACCGAGCACGAGCGCATCGAGGCGATGGTCGCGATCGCCGTGAAGGCGGAGGAGGTCGGTCTCGACGTCTTCGCGACCGGCGAGCACCACAACCCGCCCTTCGTCCCGTCGAGTCCCACGACCATGCTCGGCTACATCGCTGCGAAGACCACGGACCTCATCCTCTCGACGAGCACGACGCTCATCACCACGAACGACCCGGTGAAGATCGCCGAGGACTACGCCATGCTGCAGCACCTGGCCGGCGGCCGGGTCGACCTCATCATGGGCCGTGGCAACACGGGGCCCGTCTACCCCTGGTTCGGCAAGGACATCCGCGAGGGCATCAACCTCGCCATCGAGAACTACGCGTTGCTCCACCGCCTGTGGCGAGAGGACTACGTCGACTGGCAGGGCCAGTTCCGCACCCCGCTGCAGGGCTTCCAGTCCACACCGCGACCGCTCGACGGCGTGCCGCCCTTCGTGTGGCACGGCTCCATCCGGAGCCCCGAGATCGCCGAGCAGGCGGCCTACTACGGCGACGGCTTCTTCGCGAACAACATCTTCTGGCCGAAGGAGCACTACATGCGCCTCATCCAGCTGTACCGTCAGCGGTTCGAGCACTACGGACACGGCACGGCCGCGCAGGCGATCGTCGGACTCGGCGGTCAGGCGTTCATGGCGAAGAACTCGCAGGATGCCGTCGCCCAGTTCCGGCCGTACTTCGACAACGCCCCGGTCTACGGTCACGGGCCGACGCTCGAGGACTTCACCGAGCAGACGCCGCTCACCGTCGGCAGCCCGCAGCAGGTCATCGACCGGTACGCCGGGATGCGCGAACACTTCGGCGACTACCAGCGTCAGCTGTTCCTCATGGATCACGCCGGGCTCCCGCTCGCGACGGTGCTCGACCAGCTCGAGATCCTCGGCGGCGAGGTCGTGCCGGTGCTGCGCAAGGAGTTCGCGAAGGACCGTCCGGCCGACGTCCCGGAGGCGCCGACGCACGCGTCGATGGTCGCAGCCGCTGAGGCGGAACTCGCTTCGCGCTCCGGTGCGGTCGAGACGAGCCGGGTCGCATCCGGTTCGGCGTTCGGCGCGGCGGCGGTCGGGGCGACCCGATGACCGCGAAGCGTACGCTCGCCGTCGTGTCGGCAGGTCTCAGCCAGCCGTCGTCGACGCGCCTCCTCGCCGACCGCCTCCGCGACGCCACCGTGGCGCACCTCGAGCAGGACGGCTATGACGTCGAGACGACGTCGATCGAGCTGCGCGACCTGGCTCAGGACATCACGAACAACCTGCTGACCGGGTTCCCCAGTCCACGGTTGTCCGAGGCGATCGAAGCCATGACCGGCGCAGACGGCGTCATCGCCGTGACGCCGATCTTCTCCTCCAGCTACTCCGGCTTGTTCAAGTCGTTCTTCGACGTGGTGGAGCCGACCGCTCTGACCGGGGTGCCCATCGTCCTCGGTGCGACGGGTGGGTCGGCCAGACACTCGCTCGCCCTCGAATACGCCGTGCGTCCCCTGTTCGCCTACCTGCGGGCGGTGACCGTGCCGACCGCCGTGTTCGCGGCCTCCGAGGACTGGGGGACGGGCGACGCGCAGCTCGGCGCCCTGCCGGCGCGGATCGACCGTGCGGCCGGTGAGTTGAGCGCACTCGTGGCGGCCTCGGACCGTTCCGGGCGCCTGAACGACCCGTTCGCGCTCGACCGCCCGTTCTCCGAGCTGCTCGGTGGTCGCGGGGCCTGATCGGACGACTCCGCCCGACCGCCCCGATGCGGGCGGGGACCGCCGGGTGCGGTCCCCGCCTCCGTCGTTCCCAGGCTCGGCACCCCGGACTTTGGGATACTGGAGGCGTGCGTCGCCGTCCGGCGTCGCCGGAGGGAGTGGTGGCCAGGTGATCCCCGGAGTGCGTCGACTCGGTCCGCTGCTGCAGCGTGCCGCTCGTGCCGCGGCGCTCGCCGTGGTGGCGGTGTCGCTCGGCGCCGGATCCGTCGTCCTGCCGCTCGCCGCGTCCGCTCCCGCGTCGGCCGCCGGCGCCGGCACGATCGAGAGCCCGACCGACGGCGACACCGTCTACCGTGTCGACTACACCCTGGACGGCGAGCAGGTGAGCGGATTCGACGTCACCGGCACCGCCGACGCGGGTGCCGACGTCGTGCTGTCCTACTGGCGCTCGATCGACCTCTACGACTCGGCGAAGGCCTGCTTCAGCAGCTCGACGGCAGACGACGCCTCGTGCGACCTGCAGTCCACCGGCGGGACGGGGGCGACCGAGTTCCGCTTCGACGGGCAGCCGATCGAGATCGGCAGCGACGGCGGATGGTCCACCAGGATCAACATGACCCAGTGGCTTCGCGGAGCGGACGCGGGGGAGTACGACATCACCCTCGCCCTCGTGTCGACGAACGCCGACGGCGGGGCCACACTCGGCGACCCGGTCCGGCTCGTCTACGATTCCACGACGACGGCCGAGGCAGCGGAGGCCGCGGCCGAGCCTGCGCCGAGCGCCGGTGCCGGACCTCCGCTCTGGGTCTGGCTACTCCTCGCCTTCCTGGTTCTGGACCTCATCGCGCTCGCCCTCATCCTCGTACTGCGTCGTCGGCGCCGGGTCGCAGCCACCGAGGCGGAGGAGCGGGCGAACGCGAAGCGGCGCTCGACGCACCGCGAACCTCCTTCGCTCTGAACCTGCTAGAATCACAAGGTTGCCGTCGAACGGCCGCGGATCAAGAGAGCCCACGCATCAGGCGACGGGCACCGCGCAACGAACAGAGAGGGGATCACCACTATGGCGCTTGAAGGAGACCGTAAGAAGGCGATCATCGAAGAGTACGCAACCCACCCAGGTGACACCGGATCCCCCGAGGTCCAGGTGGCGGTCATGACCCGCCGCATCAAGGACCTCACCGAGCACCTCAAGGAGCACAAGCACGACCACCACTCGCGTCGTGGCCTGCTGCTCCTGGTCGGACAGCGTCGCCGCCTCCTCGGCTACCTCCAGGCCGTCGACATCGAGCGCTACCGCTCGCTGATCGAGCGCCTCGGACTCCGCCGCTAGGCAAGCAGCTCTGAACCCTCCGGCGACTCACCGGACCCACGGTCCCTGAGCCTGTCGAAGGGCGCTGACACCGCGAGCTTCTTCGTGACGGGCCGTCATCCACTCGGATGACGGCCCGTTCGTGTTCCACCGGGAACCCCACAGCTGCAGAAAAACTCGTCCGTGACTCGACCATGGGCCACGCATCTGGCAAGGTCGAGAGTCGGCTTCGCGCGAGGCCACGAGGTACCGCACCACGGCAAGGAGCACCATGAGCATCTGGCGGACGAAGAGCATCGAGGACTCCCTCGCGGATTCCAGCGTCGAAGGGCGCAGCCTGAAGCGCACGCTCGGCACCTGGGACCTCATGATCATGGGTGTCGCGGTCGCGGTCGGCGCGGGCATCTTCTCCGTCGGAGCCAAGGCCGCGGGCAACTATGCGGGCCCGTCCGTGTCGCTCGCGTTCATCCTCGCGGCCGTCACCTGTGCCCTCGCCATCATGTGCTACGCGGAGTTCGCCTCCACCGTGCCCGTCGCCGGCTCCGCCTACACCTTCACCTACGCCACCCTCGGTGAGCTCCTCGCGTGGATCATCGGATGGGACCTCATCCTGGAGATGCTCACGGCGGCCGCCGTCATCGCCAAGTACTGGGGCATCTACCTCAGCAACGTCTTCCTGCTCTGGGGCTGGGACGTGCCGAGCGAGCTCGACGTCCTCGGGCTCAAGGTCAGCTGGGGCGCGTTCGTCATCGTCGCGATCTTCACCACCCTGCTCGTCCTCGGTACGAAGCTGTCCTCGCGTGTCGCGAGCGTCTTCACGATCATCAAGGTCGCGATCGTCATCTTCGTCATCGTCGTCGGCGCCTTCTTCGTCAAGGCGGCGAACTACACGCCGTTCATCCCCGACGAGGTCCCGACGAAGGGCGGGGCGTCCGATGCCTGGTCGCAGTCGCTGTTCTCCTTCATGACGGGGGCCGCGCCCGCGCAGTACGGCGTCTTCGGTCTGCTCGCCGGTGCCTCACTCGTCTTCTTCGCCTTCATCGGGTTCGACGTCGTCGCCACGAGCGCGGAGGAGGTCAAGAACCCGCAGCGTAACCTGCCGCGCGGCATCTTCGGTGGCCTCGCCATCGTGACCGTCCTCTACGTCGGCGTGAGCCTCGTCCTCACCGGCATGGTGCCGTACACGACGCTCGCCGAGGCTGAGGACCCTTCACTCGCGACGGCGTTCATCGCGGTGGGTGCGGACTGGGCCGCGCAGGTGATCTCGATCGGCATCCTCGCCGGCCTGACGACCGTCATCATGGTGCTCCTGCTCGGCCTCGCCCGCGTGGTCTTCGCCATGAGCCGCGACGGCCTGCTCCCGCGCTCACTCAGTGTCACCTCCGAGAAGCGCAAGACACCTGTGCGGGTGCAGCTCATCGTCGGCGCGCTCGTCGCGCTGATCGCCGGCCTGACCGACGTGGGCATCCTCGAGGAGATGATCAACATCGGCACGCTCTCCGCGTTCGTGCTCGTCAGCATCGCCGTGATCGTGCTGCGGAAGAAGTACCCGAAGCTGCCGCGCGCGTTCCGCGTCCCGTGGTCGCCGTTCCTCCCGATCCTCTCAGCGGTGCTCTGCGTCTGGCTCATGCTCAACCTGACGACGCTCACCTGGGTGCGGTTCCTCGTCTGGCTGGCGCTCGGCTTCATCATCTACTTCGCCTACAGCCGCCGGCACTCCATCGTCGGCAAGAAGGCGCGGGGCGAGCTCGTCGAGTGAGGCCCGTGTCCGTCGCCGTCGTGCGGACAGGGCGGCGCTGATCCGGTCGACGGCCACGCCCAGGCCGACCGCGACGACGATCGACACGGCGGTCGCGAGTACCGGCTGATCCGGGAGCAACCGGCCGACGACGGCTCCGACGCCCACGTTCCACAGTGCCCAGGCGAGCCCTGCGAGGACGGTGATCGGGAGGTACCGACGTGGGCGGAGGCCACTCGCACCGGCGACGAGGTTGACCGCGATGCGCGCGAACGGGATGTAGCGCGCGGTGAGGATGGCTGCAGCGGCGCGGCGCTCGAGCGCGACGCCCGCACGTCCGATCGCGGCCGCGACCCGCGGGCGCCGCATCCAGGCGAACCGTGTGGTCCCGATCCGCCGACCGAGGAGGTAGCAGGACACGTCGCCGGTCACGGCGCCCGCCCAGGCCACGCCGATGAGGAGGGCGAGGTCCGGCGAGCCGCTCGACGCCGAGATCGCTCCGAGCGCCGTCACCGCGGTCTCGCTCGGTAGGACGACCAGGAAGGCGTCGGCGACCGTCAGCAGGTACAGCGCAGGGAACACCCAGCCCGACGCGGCGATCTCGAGCAACCACGCCGTGATCGCCGTCTGCAGCTCATCGACCCATGCCATGCCCGTGATTCTCGCTCGGCCGGGTGAACGGCGCGTGACGTCCGCTGCGGCCAGGGTGGTCCTCGCCCGGGAAGCGTGTGAGCATGGAGGTCGGCGGAAGCCGGCGGAGGAGGCATCATGGCGAGGTTCGTGCGGTTCGACCGGTTCGGTGGCCCCGAGGTGTTCCACCTCGTCGAGGGCGACATCCCGGTGCCCGGCCACGACGAGGTCCGAGTCCGTGTCCTCGTCGCAGGGCTCAACCCCGTCGACCACAAGCTCGCGTCATCACCCGAAGCGCTCGCCTCCTTCGGGCGGGACGTCCCGAGCGGGAACGGCAACGACTTCGCCGGGGTGGTGGACGGTGTGGGGAGCGGCGTCCAGGGATTCGCGACGGGCGACCACGTGTACGGCGGACACCGGTTCCACGCGCAGGCGGACTTCCTCATCGCTCCGGCCGGCATCCTCCACCACGTGCCGAACGGGCTCACCATCGAGCAGGCCGGTGCCCTCGACATCGCGGGACGCGCGGCGATCGCATCGGTCGCCGCCGTCGGCGTCCAGCAGTCGGACACGGTGCTCGTGAGTGCTGCGGCCGGCGGGGTCGGCGTGCTCGCGGCGCAGCTCGCCAGGCGGACCGGCGCGGTCGTGCTCGGCACCGCCGGTGCGGCCAATCAGGAGTTCCTCCGCGGTCTCGGCGTCATCCCCGTCCAGTACGGCGACGGCCTGCGCGAGCGTGTCCTCGAGGCGGCCCCCGGCGGGATCACCGCCGTCATCGACACGCACGGCCGGCCGACCCTCGAGCTGGCGCGCGATCTCGGCGTCGCGCCGGAGCGGGTCAACACGATCGCGGACCGACCCTTCGCCACCGAGCACGGGTTCCGCGGCGTCGGCGGACAGGACGCGACGCTCGACGAGCTGGCAGCGCTCGGCGAGTCGATCGCGCGGGGTGAGATCGTCCTCCCGATCGACAGCGTGTGGCCCATCGAGCGGGTCGTCGACGCCTACCGCCACCTCATCGACGGTCACGTCCGCGGGAAGGTCGTCCTCGTCACCTCGTGACGTCGCGGCGCGATCCGGTCGGGTCGCTTCGCGGGGGCTCCGGGTCGAAGGCCCGCTTGCGACTGAAGATGAACGCCGCGCGGGGTTCGATGAGCGGTCTCGTGATGCGGCGCACGGGTCCGCTGGAGAGCACGATGACGATCAGGACCGACAGCACCAGCAGGCCGACGAGCACGAGCTCCGGGTTGCCCGTGTCGGTCAGGACGCCCGACTCTCGCAGGGGGTAGAGCACGAAGGAGTGCAGCAGGTAGACGTACATCGTCGACTGTCCGTACCGGGTGATCCACGACTGGCCGCGGGGGACGAGCACGAAGAACGCCGCGGTGAGGACGACGGCCAGCAGGATGGCCGCGAGTCGCACCAGGCCGCCCGTCCCGTCCTCGTTCCCGAGCGCGGTGTACCCCCGGTCGTAGAAGAACCAGTAGCGCAGGTCGATGCGGCGCCACAGGTCGATCCCGAGGACGAGGACGACCGCCCACGCGATGAAGACGACGGCGGCGGCGATCCGGATCCACCAGGCCCTCGTACGGACGAGACGCCAGCGGTCCACGAGCCGCCACCGGTTGATCTGCCACCCGAGCACGAAGAACGGCAGGATCCCGAGCGCGCGCGAGAGCGAGAACGTGCTGTCGACGTTGTCGAGGTAGCCGACGCCGATCGAGATCACCACGCTCCAGAGCAATGGCCAGCGCAGGAGGGCGAGATAGGGCAGGACGAGGCGGAAGATGCCGAGCGCGAGGAGGAACCAGAGGGTCCACGACGGTTGGGTCGGGTTGAACGCGCGTTTGCCCTCGACGAGGAACTGCACGAGGGACCAGATCCCCTCCATGATCAGGTAGGGCACGAGGATGTCCGTGATCACCCGACGCATCTGTCGTCGTCCGGGAGGGGCCGACTTCGAGAAGTACCCGCTGATGATCGCGAACGCCGGCATGTGGAAGGCGTAGAGGAACAGGTACACGACGAGCGCGGGGTCGGACTCGGAGGTCAGACGCTGGATCGCGTGGCCCATGACCACGAGCGTGATGCACGCGAAACGGGCGTTGTCCCAGAACGGGACGCGCTGCTTCGGGCGAGCGGCTGCCGGCGCGGGATGCGTCAACGTCACCTCCTGGGGTCCGCACCAGCGTAGCCCGGGGCGGCCCGCGCGACGACGGGGCCCGGGCACCCGGCTCAGGATGGCGTAGCGTTGGATGGTTGCACGAGAGCGGAGGATCGGATGGCTGAACGCGGTCTGAAGACCTCGCTGATCAGCTTCGCGCCATCGCCCAAGCGCTGGCCGGCCGCCCTCACCGCCGCGATAGCGATGGCCGTGCCGGTCGCGGTCGCGACGTTCTTCGGACTCACGCCGCTCGGCCTGCTCACCGGCCTCGGGGCGTTCACCGCGCTCTACTGCGCGCCGCTCAGCCGCCGGGACCGTCTGCGGGTGCTGCCGCTCATCGGAGCAGGACTCGTCACGGCCGCGGCGCTGGGTGTCGCGATGTCGGGTTCTCGGCCGCTGACCGCGGTCGGTCTCATCGTCGTCGGGTCGGTGGTGATCTGGCTGGTGCAGGGCATCGTCCTCGGCCCTCCGGGCGCGCTGTTCTTCATCCTCGTGTTCGGCATCGCCGGCCACCTGACCGCGCCCGTCCCGATCGGCGGCGCCGGGCTCGACGGCGGGCTGGTCATCCTGCTCGTGGCGGCCGGTTCGGCCTTCGCCTTCCTGGTGGTCGTCGCGCCGTTGCTCGTGCCGGCGGTCCGCCGCGGCGCGGGGAAGCCGACGCCGATGCGCGTGCTGTTCCCCGAGTACCGGCTGAGCGCGACCGACCGCCGGATCGCGACACGCCTCACCGTCGCGCTCGCGATCAGCGCTGTCCTCGGAGCGGTCCTCGGCCTCGGTCACGGGTACTGGATCGCCGGGTCCGCCGTCGCGATCCTCAGCGTCGGGCACTCGCGCACCCTGAGCGCGACACGCGGCGTGCACCGCGTGCTCGGGACGGTCGTCGGCGCCGGGATCTTCCTCACCGTGGCCTCGCTCCAGCCGCACGGCTACGTCCTCGCCCTCGTGCTGGCCGCCCTGCAGTTCACGATCGAGCTCGTCGTCATCCGGCACTACGCGTTGGCGCTCGTCTTCATCACGCCGCTCGTGCTCATCATCAGCACGTCCTCGTCGAAGCAGCCGGTGCTCGCGATCGTGGGGGAGCGGGTGCTCGACACCCTCCTCGGAGCGGCCGTCGCGATGCTCCTCCTGCTCGTGTCCTGGGGACGCGATCGCCGCCGCGCGGCGTCTCCGGCCGCTCCCGGCACCCCGCCCATCACCTGAGGATCCGTGTCGTTCCGGGGATCGCCGAACCCCCCTCTGCTAGGCTGGCCGACGGCGGACCGTGATGGTCCGCTCCGCGCACAGCCAGCCGACAGGAAGCTGGTCCTCGGTGGTGTATCCCTCGCGATCCGCGGGTGGTGTTCTACTGGTGGCCAGCCAAGTCCCGGAAGACCGGGCGGCTTGAGCAAGTACTGCGGCTGTGTTGCGCGCTGCATCATGCACGACCGCGCTCGACGGCGCGTCCATTCGGGACGCGCGGCCCGTCACTCGACGGGAGCGCACACGTACGAAGGAGAGACCTGTGGAAGGTCCAGAAATCAAGTTCGCCGAGGCCGTTCTCGACAACGGCAAGTTCGGCAAGCGCACGGTCCGGTTCGAAGCCGGCCGCCTCGCGCAGCAGGCCCAGGGCGCGATCGCCGCGTACCTCGACGAGGAGACCATGCTCCTCTCGGCCACCTCGGCCGGAAAGCACCCCAAGGACAACTTCGACTTCTTCCCCCTCACGGTGGACGTCGAGGAGCGCTCCTACGCCGCCGGCAAGATCCCCGGTTCGTTCTTCCGTCGTGAGGGCCGCCCCTCGACCGAGGCGATCCTCGTCTGCCGCCTCATCGACCGGCCGCTGCGCCCGTCGTTCGTCACCGGCCTCCGCAACGAGGTCCAGATCGTCATCACCGTCCTCTCGATCGCTCCGGGTGAGTTCTACGACGCCCTCGCGATCAACGCGGCGTCGATGTCCACCCAGATCTCGGGTCTGCCGTTCTCCGGTCCGATCGGCGCCGTCCGTCTCGCGCTGATCCCCGGGCAGGCCGGCGAGGCCGACCAGTGGGTCGCCTTCCCGAAGGTCGACCAGCTCGAGGAGGCCGTCTTCGACATCATCGTCGCCGGTCGCATCGTGACCGACGCCAACGGCAACGAAGACGTCGCGATCATGATGGTCGAGGCCGAGGCCACCGAGAACAGCTGGAACCTCATCAAGGGCGGCGCCACGAAGCCCGACGAGGCGGTCGTCGCGGCCGGTCTCGAGGCCTCCAAGCCGTTCCTCAAGCAGCTCGTCAAGGCGCAGAGCGAACTCGCCGCTCAAGCGGCCAAGGAGATCGCGGCCTACCCCGTGTTCCTCCCGTACACGCAGGAGACCTACGACACCGTCGCCGGTCTCGCGCACGACGAACTGGTGAACGTCTACCAGATCGCCGACAAGATCGAGCGCCAGAACGCCGACGACGCCCTCAAGGACCGCGTCAAGGCGGAGATCACCGAGCGCGTCGAGGCCGGTTCGCTCGACGCCGAGGTGCTCACGCAGTTCTCGGCGGCGTACAAGTCCGTCTCGAAGGTCGTCATGCGCGGCCGTGTCCTCCGCGAGGGCATCCGCATCGACGGCCGTGGCCTGACCGACATCCGTCCGCTCGACGCGGAGGTGCAGGTCATCCCGCGCGTCCACGGTTCCGCGATCTTCCAGCGCGGTGAGACCCAGATCCTGGGTGTCACCACGCTGAACATGCTCAAGATGGAGCAGCAGATCGACTCGCTGTCGCCCGTCACGAAGAAGCGCTACCTGCACCACTACAACTTCCCGCCCTACTCGACCGGTGAGACCGGCCGGGTCGGTTCGCCGAAGCGTCGCGAGATCGGGCACGGCTTCCTCGCCGAGCGCGCTCTCGTGCCGGTGCTGCCGAGCCGTGAGGAGTTCCCCTACGCGATCCGTCAGGTCTCCGAGGCCCTCGGGTCCAACGGTTCGACCTCGATGGGTTCCGTCTGCGCCTCGACCCTGTCGCTGCTGAACGCCGGTGTGCCGCTCCGCGCACCCGTCGCCGGTATCGCCATGGGCCTCATCTCCGACGTCGTCGACGGTGAGACCCGCTACGCGGCGCTCACCGATATCCTCGGCGCCGAAGACGCCCTGGGTGACATGGACTTCAAGGTCGCCGGTACCTCCGAGTTCGTCACGGCAATCCAGCTCGACACGAAGCTCGACGGCATCCCGACTTCGGTCCTGACCGGTGCGCTCCAGCAGGCCAAGGACGCCCGCACGACGATCCTCTCCGTGCTGAACGCGGCGATCGACGCTCCCGACGAGATGGCGCCGACCGCGCCTCGCGTCATCAGCGTCCAGATCCCCGTCGACAAGATCGGCGAGCTGATCGGCCCGAAGGGCAAGACGATCAACTCGATCCAGGACGAGACCGGCGCCGACATCTCCATCGAGGAGGACGGCACCGTCTACATCGGCGCCGTCGACGGCCCGTCGGCCGAGGCCGCTCGTGCCCAGGTCAACGCGATCGCGAACCCCACCAACCCGGAGGTCGGCGAGCAGTTCCTCGGAACCGTCGTCAAGATCGCCGCGTTCGGTGCGTTCGTCTCGCTGCTCCCGGGCAAGGACGGCCTGCTGCACATCTCCGAGGTCCGCAAGCTCGCCGGTGGCAAGCGTGTGGAGAACGTCGAAGACGTGCTCGGCGTCGGCCAGAAGATCCTCGTCGAGATCACGAAGATCGACGACCGCGGCAAGCTCTCGCTCGCTCCGGTCGTCGCCGATGAGGCCGACACGCACGGCAGCGACGCTGCCAGCGAGGGCCCTGAGGCCCCGGCCGAGGGCTAGATCTCGGTCGAACGGTCGTTTGCTCGGGAGGGGACTCCAGAGCAGGCCCCGGCCGAAGGCTAGATCTCGGTCGAACGGTCGTTTGCTCGGGAGGGGACTCCAGAGCAGGCCCCGGCCGAAGGCTAAGCCGCAGGCTGCATCCGAACGCCCGTCCCGCCTCTGCGGGGCGGGCGTTCGCCGTTGCGCGGAGTGTCGACGGTTGAGCGCCAGGGTGATCCGGCGTAGCCTCGGACCACCTCGCGACGACGCGAGGGCACGGCATCGCTCACGAGGCACCGCCGTGAGGTCACCGAACTCAAGGCGGCGTGCATCGTGTCGATGGAGACTCACACCCAATTCCCGCAGGATTCCGACGAGCGGGGCGGTGATGCACGCGAACCGGTCCCGGTCGACCACGGGTGCGTCCAGCTCCTCGATCCGGACGGCGTCCGCCAGGAGGACGCCCTCTACGACCTCTTCGTCGCCGACCTCGGTCACGCCGAGCTGCTCGCGCTCTACGAGGATATGGTCGTCACGCGACGCATCGACACGGAGGCGACCGCCTTGCAACGGCAGGGCGAGATCGGTCTGTGGCCGCCGTCGCTCGGGCAGGAGGCCGCCCAGGTGGGGTCGGCGCGGGTCCTGCGGCGCGGGGACTTCGTCTTCACGAGCTACCGCGAACAGGCCGTGGCGTACTGCCGTGGCGTCGAACTCGACCAACTGATGGCGATGTGGCGGGGGACCGCGCTGTCGGGCTGGGACCCGTTCGCGGTCGGCATGGCGACGCCGGCGGTCATCATCGGTGCCCAGACGCTCCATGCGACGGGCTACGCGATGGGCTGTCAGCGCGACGGGTCCGACGCGGTGGCCGTGGCCTACTTCGGCGATGGGGCGACGAGTCAGGGCGACGTGAACGAGGCGCTGGTGCTGGCCGCGAGTTTCCAGGCACCCGTGGTCTTCTTCTGCCAGAACAACCAGTACGCGATCTCCGAGCCCGTCGGGCTGCAGGCTCAGCGCCCGATCGCGGACCGGGCACCGGGCTTCGGGGTGCCGAGCATGCGGGTCGACGGCAACGACGTGCTCGCCGTGACGGCGGCGATGCGGATCGCCGTCGACCGCGCACGGTCCGGTGGTGGGCCGACCTTCATCGAGGCCGTCACCTACCGCATGGGGCCGCACACCACCTCGGACGATCCGACGCGGTACCGGGACGAGAGCGAGGTCGTGTCGTGGCGTGCGAAGGATCCGATCGCCCGGCTCGAGCGTCTGCTGGAGTCCGAGGGGGCCCTCGACGAGACCGCCCGAGCCCACGTCGCGTCCGTCGCCGACGCCGCGGCCGCCCGGGTCCGTGCGGGGTGCCTCGCCTTGCCTGCCCCTGACCCGCTCTCACTCTTCGACGAGGTCTACGCCACCGCCCATCCCGGGCTCGAACGGCAACGCGAGGAGTACCGCTCGTACCTCGCGATGTTCGACGGTGGTGCCCGATGACCATGCTCACCCTCAGCAAGGCGATCAACGCCGGACTGCACCACGCCCTCGCCGACGACGACCGGGTCCTGCTGCTCGGCGAGGACATCGGCCGACTCGGTGGGGTGTTCCGGGTGACCGACGGCCTCCAGGCGGAGTTCGGTGCCGATCGCGTCGTCGACATGCCGCTGGCGGAGTCCGCGATCATCGGAGCGGCGATCGGTCTGGCGTTCCGAGGCTTCCGCCCGGTGTGCGAGATCCAGTTCGACGGGTTCATCTATCCGGGCTTCGACCAGATCGTCGCGCAGTTGGCGAAGCTGCATTACCGGACGAAGGGGGCCGTCCGCATGCCGGTCACCATCCGCGTGCCGTACGGCGGGGGCATCGGCGCCGTCGAGCACCACTCCGAGTCCCCGGAGGCGTACTTCGCGCACACGGCGGGACTGCGCGTGGTGACGTGCTCCGACCCCCAGGACGCGCACACGATGATCCGTCAGGCGATCGCGTGCGACGACCCGGTGCTGTTCTTCGAACCGAAGCGGCGGTACTGGACGAAGGGCGAGGTGCTCGACGACCTCCCAGCCGATCCGCTCGCGTTCACCCGTGCGCGGACGGTTCGCGCCGGCACGGACGCGACGTTGGTCGCCTACGGTCCGCTCGTCCAGACGGCGCTCGAGGCTGCGGAGGCCGCGGCCGACGAGGGTGTCGACCTGGAGGTGATCGACCTCCGATCCCTCGCACCTCTCGACGTCGACGCGATCGCCGCCTCGGTCGAGAAGACCGGGCGACTCGTCATCACGCACGAGGCGCAGCGTTCCGGAGGGATCGGCGCCGAGTTGGCGGCCTCGATCACCGAACGCTGCTTCGACCTCCTCGAAGAGGCCCCGGTGCGGGTGACGGGGTTCGACACGCCCTATCCCGCGTCGGCGCTCGAGGACCATTTCCTGCCGGACCTCGACCGGATCCTGGACGGGGTCGATCGCGCACTGGGGCGTCGGTCCTCCGCCTCGGCCGCGGGCAGGGCCGAGGCCCGGCCTGTGACCGGTGGGGAGGGACGGCGATGAAGCGGTTCTCCCTGCCCGATCTCGGTGAAGGTCTGACCGAGAGCGAACTCGTGTCCTGGCGCGTCGCCGTCGGCGACCACGTCGAGCTCAACCAGGTGATCGCCGAGGTCGAGACCGCGAAGGCGCTCGTCGAACTGCCCGCGCCGACCGCCGGCGTGGTCACGAGGCTCCACGTCGAACCGGGGACGACGGTCCTCGTCGGCGAGGCGCTCGTCGATTTCGCGCCCGATGGGGAGACCGCTCCGTCCCCGTCGGTCCTTGAGGCTGACAGGGCGGAGGTCGACCGCCCGAGTGGGGCGGCGGACCGCGAGCCGGTCCTCGTCGGCTACGGCCCTCGCACGGCGAGCGGTGAACGGCCACGGCGCCGTGCGCGGTCCGGCGACGATGACACACCTGCCCCGGCGCACACCGTACCGGCGCACACCGCCCCGGTGCCGGAGCGTTCCCGGCCTCGCGCGACACCACCGGTCCGGCGACTCGCCCGTGATCTCGGCGTCGACCTCGGAACGCTCGTCGGCACCGGCGTCGGTGGTCGGATCGCGCGTGAGGAGGTCGAGCGCGCTGCGACCGGCCCGAGTGGGCAGCTGCCGGAGCGTGCTCGCGGAGCGGGAGCGGCGCCGGCCGGGACCCCAGCGACGCCGGCCACGGCGGCCACGGCGGCCGACGGGTCGGTGCGTCGGCCGATCACGGGGGTCAGGCGCCGCACCGCCGAGGCGATGGTGAGCAGTGCGTTCACGGCTCCCCACGTGACGGAGTTCCTGACGGTCGACGTGACGCCGACGATGTCGCTGCTGGACGCGCTCGCCCGCTCGCCTCGGACCGGGGACCACCGGGTCAACATCCTGACCGTCCTCGCCAAGGCGGTGTGCATCGCCGTGAGACGCACCCCCGCGGTCAACGCGAGCTGGGACGAGGCTGCCGGGGAGATCGTCGAGTACGGGCACGTCGGACTCGGGATCGCCGCAGCGACGCCGCGGGGACTCCTCGTCCCGAACATCGCACGGGCGGAGGAGCTCAGCCTGTTCGAACTCGCGGACGCCGTGGCGGACCTCGTCCGCACGGCCCGCGAGGGACGCACCGCTCCGGCGGAACTGCGAGGGGGGACGATCACGATCTCCAACGTCGGCGTCTTCGGCGTCGACGCGGGGACGCCCATCCTCAATCCCGGTGAGGCGGCGATCATCGCGCTCGGTGCCGTCCGTCGCCGGCCGTGGGAATTCGAGGGGCAGGTCGCGCTGCGACACGTCGTGACGCTGTCGCTGTCGTTCGACCATCGACTCATCGACGGAGAGCAGGGGTCCCGGTTCCTCGTCGACCTCGGGACGATGCTGTCGGATCCGGCGATGGTCCTGACGATGGTGTGATCGTCGAGTCCAGGCCCTCGCGCTCACCCGCCCCGGCGGCCGTTCGGGCCTGGACGCGACGACCGCGACGTGGCATCGTGCATCGTGTACGCATCGGGAATCAGCGAGGGAGCGGCTCATGGTCACGTACACGGATGTCTTCAGCGGGTTCTCGGTCGACGACATCGACGCGGCGAGGACGTTCTACCGGGACGTCCTCGGTCTCACGGTCACCGACAACGCCATGGGATTCCTGGACGTGGCGCTGCCCGCCGGCGGGTCGGTGCTCGTCTACGGCAAGCCGGACCACACGCCGGCCTCGTTCACCGTGCTGAACCTCGTGGTCGACGACATCGACACGGCGGTCGACGAGCTGCAGGCGCGCGGTGTGGTGACGAAGCTCTACCCCGACGACGTCCTGCCGACGGACGCGAAGGGGATCATGCGCGGGAACGGCCCGGACATCGCCTGGTTCACCGATCCAGCGGGGAACGTCCTGTCCGTGCTCGTCGACTAAACCCGTCCCGCATCCTCACTCGGCGAGCAGGGCGGCCAGTGCCATCCGCTCGAGCGTCGAGCGCACCGCCTCGCGGCCGGTTGTCCCGGCCTCGTTCCTGCCGCGGGAGGTGCTGTGGGACGTGGAGTTGATCAGTCCGAAACCCGCGAGCGCGCGGACCCGCAGTTCCGCCGTGGGGATCGTGGGATGCAGCGTCGTGAGGACGTCCACCCACCGCTCGACGTACCGCCGCTGCAGGGTGCGGACCGTGCGGCGGTCGTCCGGTGCCAGGCTGTCGAGGTCGTGGTCCTGGATGCGGATCACGTCGGGGTCGTCGAGGGCGAAGGCCACGTGGAAGGTGACCAGCGAACGCAGCGCCCGATCGCTGTCCGGAGCCTGCTCGACCTCGCGGGTCCCGCCGTCCAGCAGATCCTGACTGACGCCGACGAGGAGTGCTGCGAGGACGGCCTGCTTGCTCGGGAAGTGGCGGTAGACGGCGGGCCCGCTCATGCCGACGGCCGTTCCGAGGTCCTCCATCGACACCCCGGCGAAGCCGCGCTCGGCGAACAGTCCGGCCGCTGACCGCAGGAGGGCCGAGCGACGTGCCGCTTTCGCCTCCGAGCGCCCGAGGTGCGGTGGGTTCGGGGACGGTGTGTCACGACCGGTCATCGGATCTCCTCGGGGTGGACTTTTTCAGTTAATGAACTGTAACCTCTCTTTCAGTGAGTGATGAGTAACTGAATGCACTCACGGTCGACGACGACAGGAGCCCGAGTGCCCACCCTCACGAGCGGTGCCGATCCCACCTCAGCCCGATTCCGCGAGCAGGAGGCTGCGCAGCGGGCGCTCGTGACGGTGCTCGAGCAGACGATGGCGACCGCGGCCAAGGGCGGACCGGAAGCGTCGCGGGTGCGGCACGTCGCCCGGGGGAAGCTGCTGCCACGCGATCGGGTCGACCGCGTGCTCGATGAGGGGAGCCCCTTCCTGGAGATCGCGCCCCTGGCCGCGCACGGCATGTACGACGACGCGACCCCCGGCGCCGGGGTCATCGCCGGGATCGGCCTCGTCCACGGACGACACGTGCTCGTCGTGTCGAACGACGCGACCGCGAAGGGTGGCTCGTACTTCCCGATGACGGTGAAGAAGCACCTCCGGGCCCAGGAGATCGCGGCCGCGAACCGGCTGCCCTGCCTGTACCTCGTCGACTCCGGGGGAGCGAACCTCCCGACGCAGGACGAGGTCTTCCCCGATCGGGACCACTTCGGCCGGATCTTCTTCAACCAGGCCAGGATGTCGGCGGCCGGCATCCCGCAACTCGCCGCCGTGCTCGGGTCCTGCACCGCCGGCGGCGCGTACGTCCCCGCCATGAGCGACGAGAACGTCATCGTGCGCGGTCAGGGCACGATCTTCCTGGGCGGTCCACCCCTCGTGAAGGCCGCGATCGGCGAGGTCGTGACGCCGGAGCAGCTCGGCGGCGGCGACCTCCACGCCCGGGTGTCGGGGGTCACCGACCATCTCGCCGACGACGACGCGCACGCGCTCGACATCCTCCGGGATGCGGTCGCGACGCTGCCGGCGCCCCACTCGCGCGCGTGGGAGGTGCATCCGAGCGTGCCGCCGGTCGTCCCGGAGGCGGAGCTGTACGGCGTCGTCCCGGCGGAGCTGCAGACGGCCTACGACGTCCGTGAGGTGATCGCGCGGCTCGTCGACGGCAGCGACTTCTCGGAGTTCAAGCGGGAGTACGGCGACACCCTCGTGACCGGGTTCGCGAGGCTGCACGGGCACCCCGTCGGCATCATCGCGAACAACGGCGTCCTCTTCAGCGAGTCGGCCCTGAAGGGCGCCCACTTCATCGAGCTCGCCGACCAGCGCGGCATCCCGTTGCTGTTCCTCCAGAACATCTCGGGCTTCATGGTCGGCAGTGACGCCGAGGCCGGAGGCATCGCCAAGCACGGCGCGAAGATGGTCACCGCGGTCGCGACCACCCGGGTGCCGAAGCTGACGGTCGTGATCGGCGGTTCGTTCGGCGCCGGCAACTACTCCATGTGCGGCCGGGCCTACGACCCCCGCTTCCTCTGGATGTGGCCGGGCGCGCGCATCTCCGTCATGGGGGGACAGCAGGCGGCGAGTGTCCTCGCGACCGTCAAGCGCGACCAGCTCGAGGCCCGAGGTGAGGCGTGGACCGCCCAGGCTGAGGATGACTTCCGGGCGCCGATCCTCGCCGACTTCGAGGAGCAGGGCAATCCGTACTACTCGACCGCGCGGCTCTGGGACGACGGCATCATCGATCCCGCCCGGACCCGCACGGTCCTCGGACTCGCGCTCGAGGTGTGCTCCCGCGCGCCACTGCCGGAACCCGGCTTCGGCCTCTTCAGGATGTGACGGCATGACGATCCAGACACCGAACCGGCCGGGCCAGGCATCCGCGCGTCCCTTCCGCTCCGTCCTCGTCGCGAACCGCGGCGAGATCGCCTGTCGCATCATCCGCACGCTCACAGCGATGGACATCGAGAGCATCGCGGTCTTCAGCGACGCCGACCGCGACGCCCCGCATGTCCGGCTCGCGGACCGCGCCGTCCGCCTGGGACCCGCGCCGGCCTCGGACAGCTATCTCGATGTCGACGCCGTCGTCCGGGCCGCCGTCACGACCGGGGCCGAGGCGGTGCACCCGGGCTACGGCTTCCTGTCCGAACAACCCGCGCTCGCGGGGGCGCTCGCCGCTGCCGGGATCGTCTTCATCGGACCGGACGAGCGCGCCCTGGTCCTCATGGGCGACAAGATCCGGGCGAAGGAGCACGTCGCGGCTCGAGGCGTCCCGATCATCGAGGGCGTCGCCGACGCCTCGCTCGACGACGACGCGCTCGTCCGTGCCGGCGTCGCCATGGGCTTCCCGCTCATCGTCAAGCCGGCGGGCGGAGGCGGCGGCAAGGGGATGCAGGTGGTGGAACGCGCCGAGGAGCTCCCATCGGCCATCGCCTCCGCGCACCGGGTGGCCGAGGCGGCCTTCGGCGACGCCACGCTCCTCCTCGAGCGGTTCGTCACGAGACCCCGGCACATCGAGGTGCAGGTGCTCGCGGACGCCCACGGTGCGGTCGTGCACCTCGGGGAGCGCGAGTGCTCGCTCCAGCGTCGGCACCAGAAGGTGATTGAGGAGTCCCCGTCGCCGCTCATCGACGACCGGCAGCGGGCGCGACTCGGCGAGGCGGCCTGCACGGTCGCCCGGAGCGTCGGCTACCGAGGGGTGGGGACCGTCGAGTTCCTCGTCGCCGACGACCGACCCGACGAGTTCGCCTTCCTCGAGATGAACACGCGATTGCAGGTGGAGCATCCGGTCACCGAGCTCGTCACGGGGCTCGACCTCGTGGAGTGGCAGGTGCGCGTCGCCGCCGGTGAACCGCTGACGATGACGCAGGAGGAGGTCGTCCTGCGTGGTCACGCGGTGGAGGCGCGGCTGTACGCGGAGGACCCGTCGAGCGGCTTCCTGCCTCAGACCGGGGTGCTCGAACGGGTGTGTCTGCCGCAGGGGCCGGGGGTCCGCGTCGACGGCGGCATCGTCGCCGGGCAGTTCGTCGGCCCGTGGTACGACCCGATGCTCGCGAAGATCGTGTGCTGGGCCGAGGATCGCGGGACCGCGCTCCGGCGACTCGACGCCGCGCTCGCGGCGACGGTGGTCTTCGGTGTCCGCACGAACCTCGGCTTCCTCCGGCGGCTCCTCGCCGACGAGGACGTCGTCGCGGGACGGCTGCACACCGGTCTCATCGCCGAACTGCTCGACGACCGTCCGTCCGACTCGATGTCCGAGCGGATTTTGACCGCCGCGGCGCTCGCCGAAACGGAGGACCGGCGATGCAAGGCCGAAGCGCGGACCGCCGGACTCGGGACGCCGTGGTCGGATCCGGGTGGGTGGCGCCTCGGCGCGGCAGCACCGACGCGACAGCACCTGCGACTGGAGGACGGACGCATCGTCCGCATCGAGGTGCGCGGCTCGAGCGACGACGCGAGCGTCTCCGTCGATGACGCGGCACCGACGCGGGCCGCGGTCCTCAGCCGGTCGGACGGCACCCTGCGGTTCGAGCACGGCGGTGTCAGCACCCTCCTGGAGACCGTCCGTGTGGGGGACGAACGATGGATCGCACTCGACGGTGCCATCAGTGTGGTCGAGGTGGTCCCGCGTGAGGCGCTCCCAGCCGGCGGGGATCCGACTGCGGCCGGTGCGGTCGATCCGGAGGTGCGGACGCCGATGCCCGGCACCGTCACTGCGGTGCACGTCACGAGCGGCGACGCCGTCACCGCCGGTCAGCCGCTCGTCACCGTCGAAGCGATGAAGATGGAGCACCTCCTCACCGCCACGACCGACGGCACGGTCACCCTCCACGTCTCCACGGGTGGCACGGTCGCAACCCGTCAGTCGGTCGCGACGATCGCCGCAGACCACGTCGCAGCCCACCTGAACGCAGCCCCAACCGATGCAGCACCCACGAACGGAGCATCAGCATGAACACCGAGCTCAGCCCCGAGCACCAGCGGATCGTCGACACGGTCAAGGCGTTCGCCGACGAGGTCGTCGCGCCCGCCGCCTACCAGTACGACACGGAACGGCGTCTGCCGTACGACATCATCGCGCAGATGGGGGAGCTGGGACTCTTCGGGCTGCCGTTCCCGAAGGAACTCGGCGGCGGGGGGATGGACTACTTCGCGCTCTGCCTCGCCGTCGAGCAGCTCGGACGCGTCGACCAGAGCATCGGCGTCACCCTCGAGGCCGGCGTCGGCCTCGGAGCCATGCCGATCTACCTGTACGGCACCGACGCCCAGCGCGAGGAATGGATCCCGCAGCTCGCGAGCGGGCAGGCGCTCGCCGCCTTCGGTCTCACCGAGGCGCGTGCCGGCAGTGATGCAGGCGCGACGGAGACCACCGCCGAGCTCGTCGACGGTGAGTGGGTGATCAACGGCACGAAGCAGTTCATCACCAACTCCGGGAGCGAGATCACCCGTCTCGTGACGGTCACGGCCGTCACGGGGGAGCGGGTCCGATCCGACGGCCGGGTGACGAAGGAGCTGTCGTCGATCCTCGTGCCGGTCCCGACGCCGGGCTTCACCGCGCTACCGCCCTACGACAAGGTCGGCTGGCACACCTCCGACACCCACCCGCTGCGGTTCGAGGACGTCCGTGTACCGGAGGGCAACCTGCTCGGCGAACGCGGGCGCGGATACGCCAACTTCCTCACCGCGCTCGACGGTGGACGGATCGCCGTGGCCGCGCTCGCCGTCGGAGCAGCCCAGGGCTGCCTCGAGGAGGCGATCCGCTACGCCAAGGAGCGGGTCGTGTTCGGTCGGGCGATCGGCGACAACCAGTGGATCGCCTTCCGGATCGCGAAGATGCAGGCGCGGGTCCACACCGCCAGGCAGGCGTACTACGACGCCGCGTCGCGCATGCTCCGGGGAGCGCCCTACAAGATGGAGGCCTCCATCGCGAAGATGGTCGCCGGGGAGGCCGCGATGGACAACGCCCGCGACGCGACCCAGATCTTCGGCGGCTACGGGTTCCTCAACGAGAACCCGGTGGCGCGGCACTACCGGGACTCGAAGATCCTCGAGATCGGTGAGGGCACCACCGAGGTGCAGCTCATGATCATCGCCCGCGAACTCGGCTTCGCGTCGTGAGGTCATGATGACCGACTCGTCCGAGACGTCGTCCGGCCCCGTGATCGAGCAGCGAGGTCTGTACTTCGAGGAGTTCGTGGTGGGTGCGACCTACCGCCATCGCCCCGGGCGCACCCTCACAGAAGCCGACAACGTCCTGTTCTCGACCCTCACGATGAACGGGCAATCACTGCACGTGGATGCCGCGTGGTCTGCGACCGGGCCCTTCGGGGAACGGCTCGTGAACTCGATGCTGACCCTCTCGACGCTCGTGGGGCTGTCGGTCGCGCAGCTCACCGAGCAGACGATCGTCGCGAACCTGGGCTTCGCCGACGTCGCCTTCCCGAATCCGATGCACCACGGCGACACGCTGTACGCCGAGACGCTCGTGACGGCCAAACGGCTGTCGTCGTCGAGGCCGGGCGAGGGTGTCGTCACCCTGCTCCACACGGGTCGGAACCAGGACGGCGTCGTCGTCGCGACCGCGACCAGGAGCACGCTCGTCCAGTGCTCGGGTGCATCGTGACCGGCGCCGCGGCGTTCGACCTGGGGCCGGCGATCCTCTTCGTCCCGGCGGACCGCCCCGACCGCTTCGCGAAAGCGGCCGCGCGCGCGGACGCCGTCATCCTCGACCTCGAGGACGCCGTGGCCCCGGCCGACAAGCCGGCCGCCCGCCGGGCGATCGTCGACCATCCGCTCGATCCCTCACGCACGGTCGTCCGGGTCGACCCGGCTGGCACCGTCGACTTCGACGACGATGTCGCGGCACTCGCGGACACCGCCTATCGCACGGTGATGCTGGCGAAGACGGAGACGACCGCGGCGCTCGACCGGCTCGTGGACGCGATCCCGGACGTCCGGATCATCGCGCTGTGCGAGACCGCTGCCGGTGTCGTGCAGGCACCCGCGTTGGCCGCCCATCCTGCGGTCCTCGCGCTCATGTGGGGCTCTGAAGACCTCATCGCCTCCCTGGGCGGCACGAGTAGCAGACTGGCCGACGGGCGATACCGCGACGTCGTCCGACAGGCTCGCTCCTCGGTGCTGCTCGCCGCGGGAGCCGCCGGGGTGGCCGCGATCGACGCGGTCCACCTCGACATCGACGATCTCGACGGGCTCGCGGACGAGGCGGCGGACGCGGCCGCCGT
The DNA here is from genome assembly GCF_002024505.1 of Plantibacter flavus. Classification (NCBI taxonomy): domain Bacteria; kingdom Bacillati; phylum Actinomycetota; class Actinomycetes; order Micrococcales; family Microbacteriaceae; genus Plantibacter; species Plantibacter flavus. The sequence goes on along the minus strand of NZ_CP019402.1, from coordinate 2,519,200 downwards.
CGGCTGCATCGCCTCCGCCTGCATCCACCCGGGACAGGTCCCGACCGTTCGCGCCGCCTACCGCCCGGACCCCCGGTCGGTGGCAGCGGCGCAGGCCCTGCTCGACGCCGCAGCGGGAGCGGCCGGCGTGTTCCGGCACGAGGGACGCATGGTCGACGAGCCGCTCCTGCGGCACGCGCGACTCGTGCTCGCCCGTGCCGAGGTGACCGTCGATCCGAGGTGATCGACCGACTCCAGCAATCGTTACGAATCAGTTGCCACCCGGTCGTGATGTCGTCCAGCCGAAGTCGCCGGTCTCCTCTAGCCTGGTGAGCAAGCACCGGCCCGTCGCTCCACGCACGGATCCCGACGGTGCAGCGCGTCACCGGTCGGCGGACCGAGAGAGGGGCAGGGGATGCCACACCTCTGGCGCTCGTCGAGCACCCGTGGCAGTTCTCTCGTCGGTGGAGCAGCGGACGGCGTCGACGACGACGCGAGTCGGCGTCCCGAGCAGCTCGTCCCGCACCCATCCTTCCCGACGCCCGTCCAGGACCCCGAGCCGTCGGAGGCACCGAGGCGCACGATCGGCGACTCCGAGTTGTCGGTCTTCCCGGTCGTGCTCGGCGGCAGCGTGTTCGGTTGGACCGTCGACCCCGACACGACGTCGGACATCCTCGATCGATTCCACGACTCCGGCGGCAATATGGTCGACACCGCCGACAGCTACGCTGGCGGACGCAGCGAGATCCTCATCGGCAACTGGATGCGGAAGCGCCGCAACCGGGACGACATGGTCGTCGCGACGAAGATCGGCCGGCACCCCGACTACCCGGGTCTCGGCTCGGTGAGCATCATCCGTGCGGTCGAGGCGGCGCTCGAACGGTTGCAGACCGACCACATCGACCTGCTGTCCTTCCACGACGACGACCCGAGCATCCCGTTGGCGGACAGCCTCGGGACGGTCGACTGGTTGATCGAGACCGGCAAGGTCCGCTACCTCGGCACCTCGAACACGACCCCCGAGCGGCTGATGGAGGCGCGGATCCTCTCGGCGAGCGGCTTCACCCAGTTCGTCGCGCTCGAGACGCACTACAGCCTCATGCACCGGGAGCCGTACGAGAGCACCCTCGCGCTCGTCGCGACGGCCCAGCACCTCGGTGTCCTGCCCTACTTCGCCCTCGCGAACGGGTTCCTGACGGGCCGCTACCGAACCCGCTCCGACCTCGACCCGAGCACCCGCGGCAGTCGCGCCGCGACCCATCTCCACCGCCGTGGTCTGCGGGTCCTGCACGTCCTCGACGAGATCGCGGAGGAGAACCGTTGCACGGTCGCCTCGGCCGCGCTCGCCTGGGCCATGTCACGTCCCGGCGTCGTCGCGCCCATCGCGAGCGCGTCCCAGCCGGCTCACGTCGACTCGCTCATCGCGGCGGCCGACGTGCGGCTGAGTCGTGGGCAGATCCTCGAGCTCGACCGCGTCTCGGGTCGCTTGCGCTGAGTCGACCGGCGGGCGCCCGTGCACCGACGCTCGCGCGCGACGCCCGGGAACCTGACGTATGGTTGGGGTGATGAACGCCGCCGTCGACCTTCCGCTCACTCGTCCCGAGCTCGCGTTCACCGCATCCGGGGACGCGCTCGTCCGCCGGACGGTCCTGCCCAACGGGCTGCGCATCCTGAGTGAACACATGCCGGGCAGCCGCAGCGCCACGATCGGCTACTGGGTGGCCGTCGGTTCCCGCGACGAACAACCGGCGACCGCTGATCGACCGGCGACCTTCGGCTCCACGCACTTCCTGGAGCACCTCCTGTTCAAGGGCACGCCGTCGCGTTCCGCCCTCGACATCGCGGTCGCCTTCGACGCCGTCGGCGGCGAGCACAACGCGCTCACGGCCAAAGAGCACACCTGCTACTACGCCAAGGTGCGCGATCGCGACCTGCCGATGGCGGTGGACGTCATCACCGACATGCTCACCTCCTCGCTGCTCGACCCGGAGGAGTTCGAGAACGAACGCGGCGTCATCCTCGAAGAGCTCGCGATGATGGACGACGATCCGGGGGACGTCGCCAACGAACGGTTCTTCGAGCGCGTGCTCGGCGAGCACCCGCTCGGGCGTCCGATCGGCGGTCACCCGCAGTCGATCATCGAGGTCGGCCGGGACGCCGTCGTGGCGCACTACCGGGCCAACTACCGCGCGAACGACGTCATCGTGACGGCGGCCGGCGCGGTCGACCACGACGCGCTCGTCGCCCAGGTGTCCGAGGCGCTCGTGCAAGCGGGCTGGCCGGCGGACGCGGTGGCCGCACCGGTCGCGCGTCGGACGCTCGCTCCTGCTGCCATCGTCGGAGGCTCGCCCCTCTCGGTCGTGCACCGTCCCACCGAGCAGGTCCACCTGCAGATCGGCGGAGCGGGCCTCATCGCAGGCGATGAGCGACGATTCGCCATGAGCATGCTCAACTCCATCCTCGGCGGCGGCATGTCCAGCCGCCTGTTCCAGGAGATCCGCGAACGACGCGGGCTCGCCTACTCGGTGTACTCGTTCGCCGGCAGCTACTCGGACGCCGGCGTCTTCGGCCTCGCTGCAGCCTGCTCCACGGCGAAGGCGGCGACCGTCGCCGAACTCATGCTCGCCGAGCTCCACCGGCTCGCCGAGCACGGCGTGACGGACGAGGAGTTGTCGCGCGCGCTCGGGCAGCTGAGCGGCGCCTCGGCGCTGGCGCTGGAGGATTCGGACTCGCGTATGAGCCGCCTCGGTCGAGCGGAGCTGACCCTCGGTGAGTTCATCGACCTCGACGAGAGCATCCGTCGCCTGCAGTCGGTCGGTCAGGACGACGTCCAGCAGCTCGCGCAGCACCTCGCCGCGCAGCCCATCACGGTGTCGGCGGTCGGAGCCGTCGACGAGGACACCTTCGCTCCGATCATCGCGGGGGTGCGTTGAATGTCCCATTACCTGTATCTCGTCAGACACGGCGAGCAGCAACACGCTGAGCACGGCTTGCCCGACGGACCGCTGTCGGCACGCGGTCGGCGCCAGGCGCAGCTGCTCGCGGAGCGCCTCGGCGGTGTCCCGATGACCGCGGCGTGGCACTCGCCGTTGCAGCGTGCCGCGGAGACCGCCCAGATCATCGCCGAGCGGATGCCGGCCGTCACACCGGAGCCGTCGTCGCTGCTCTTCGACTGTGTCCCGAGCGGTCGCACACCGGAGACGCCGTCGGCGTTCGACCCCTTCTTCGGTTCGATCACCGAGGCGGAGATCGAGGCGGGCGAAGCGCAGATGGCCGACGCCGCGGCCGAGTTCCTCTCGCCGAAGCGCGGTGACCATCACGAGCTGCTCATCACGCACAACTTCGTCATCGGGTGGCTCGTCCGCGAGGCGCTCCAGGCGCCCGCATGGCGCTGGGTGAGCATCAACCAGGCCAACGGCGGACTGACGGTGCTGCACCAGCGCGCCGGGCGTCCGTGGAGCCTCATCACCCACAACGACCTCGCGCACCTCCCCATGGAACTCCGCACGGGACTTCCCGAGCCGCACATCGTCTAGTCGGCGGCCCGCCTCCTCCCGGACGGGCAGCACGTAAGCTGAGGGCATGACGACACGAGTGGCGCTGGCCGGCGCGAGCGGCAAGATGGGCCGACTGTTCACCAGCATCATCGGTTCACTCGACGACTTCGAGCTGGTCGCATCGCTCGGTTCCTCGAGCGAGCTGAGCGAGATGGACGAGGCGGACCTCGTCGTCGACGTCACGGTCCCGGGTGTCAGCCAGCGGATCGTCGACCACGCCGTCGCTCAGGGGATCAACGTGCTCGTCGGGACGAGCGGCTGGTCGGCCGAGCGTATCCAGCGACTCGACCGCCGGCTCGCCGAGCTGCCCGAGCAGGGCGTCGTCATCATCCCCAACTTCTCGCTGGGGTCCGTCCTGTCGACGAGTCTCGCGACCGTCGCTGCGCGCTTCTTCGATTCGATCGAGATCATCGAGTCCCACCGCGACACGAAGGTGGACTCGCCCTCCGGGACCGCCGTGCGCACCGCCGAGTTGATGATGGCCGCGCGTGGCGACCGTGGGCCCGTCGCCGCTCCGCACACCGACCAGCGGGCGAGGGGACAGCAGGTCTCGAGCATCCCGATCCACAGCTTGCGGCTCCAGGGCGTCGTCGCCCGCCAGGAGGTCGTGTTCGGTGGCGTCGACGAACTCGTCACGATCACGCACGACACGATCTCGCCCGCATCCTACGAGCGGGGCATCCGGCTCGCCCTCGTCGCCGCCCGCGACGCCCAGGGGGTCACCGTCGGTCTCGACAGTCTGCTCGACCTCGGACTCGATCGCCCAGGGCCGGCGGGTCGGCGGCCCGCCCAGGGGGCGCCCGAGCACGTCTCCGGCCAGGCCGCGGCGGCCAGCGCCCTGTGAAGACCCGCGTCATGGTCGCGGTCATCGCGGCCCTGCTCGTCCTCTACATCGTCCTCGTCGGGTACCGTGCCGTCGTCCTCCTCGGCACGGGCGAGCCTGTCGGCGTCGCCATGGGTGCGGCGCTCATCGTCCTGCCTATCCTCGGCGTCTGGGCGCTCTGGCGCGAGATCGCCTTCGGGCTGGGCGCCGAGCGACTCGGAGTCCGCCTCGAGGCCGAGGGCGGCCTTCCGCCCGAGCAGGTCGAGACCCGCGAGAGCGGCCGGCCGATGCGTGATGCCGCAGACGAGTTGTTCCCGAAGTACCGCGACGCGGCCGAGGCCGCTCCCGACGACTGGCGATCCTGGTACCGCCTCGGACTCGTCTACGACGGTGCCGGAGACCGCCGCCGCGCACGGCAGGCCATCCGACAGGCGATCCGGCTCTCGCGGAGCTGACCGGAGCGGCGGCGTCCCGTCGTTCAGTCGCGGGCGAGTGCTTCGGCCAACGCCTGCTCGACGGTCGGCGTGCTGAACGTGAAGCCGTCGTCCAAGAGCCGACGAGGTTCGACGCGCTGATCGCTCAGCAGCAGTCCGTCGGCGGCGTCGCCGAGGAGAGCCTTCAGGGCGAACGTCGGGACGCGCAGCAGATAGGGCCGGTTCATCCGTCTGGCGAGCTCGAACATGAGGTCGTCGGCGCGGGCGGCCTGCGGACCGCACAGGTTCACCGGTCCGGAGAGCGTCGAGGTCAGCAGGTGGGTGATCGCCCGGACCTCGTCCTGCAGCCCGATCCACGGCCAGAACTGGCGGCCCGAACCGAGCGGACCGGCGACCCCGAACCTGGTGAGCGGTGCCAGCGGCTTGAGCACGCCTGCCAGGTCGACGACGATGCCGTTGCGGAGCAGCACGGTGCGGACGGCGTCGAGCGCCGCGAGCGCCGAGTCCTCCCAGGCGACGACGACGTCGGCGAGGAATCCGGCCCCTCTGGAGGAGTCCTCCGTGAGGGTCTCTCCGGGACGGTCGCCGTAGTACCCGACCGCCGAACCACTGAGGAAGGCGGCCGGTGGCTGCTCCGCCCGGTTCATGGCGTCGACGAGGGTCCGGGTGGCGCTGAGTCGTGACCAGAGGATCGTGGATCGGTAGGCCGCCGTCCACGGCAGCTTGCCGAGGGAGGCGCCGGAGAGGTTGACGACCGCGTCGGCGCCGCTCAGGACTCGCGGGTCCAGCGTTCCTGCCAGCGGATCCCACTCCGCTTCGCCGGCACCGCGCGCCGGACGTCGTACGAGCCGGACGACCTCATGACCGTCGGTCTCGAGGGAGCGCCCGAGCGCCGTTCCGATGAGCCCGGAGGCCCCGCCGATCACGATGCGCATGCGCGTCGCCTTCCTGGTCGTGCTGCTGGACGGTGGTTACGCGAGGCTGGCTTCGAGGGTGATCGGGATGCCGGCGAGCGCCTGCGAGACCGGGCAGCCGTCCTTCGCCGCCGTGGCGATGCGCTCGAAGTCGGCCTCGGAGATGCCGGGCACGACCGCGCTGACGAGCAGGTGGCTGCCGGTGATGCCGGTGCCGGGGGTGAAGGAGACCGCTGCGGTCGCCTGGATGCGCTCCGGCGGGAATCCGGCGCTCGTGAGTTCGTTGGCGAACGCCATCGAGTAGCAGGAGGCGTGCGCAGCCCCGAGCAGTTCCTCCGGGGTCGTCGTCGTGTTGGATCCCTCGGAGCGTGCCTTCCAGTCGACCGCGAACTCGGCCGCCTCGGAGGTGTCGAGGCTCGTGTGCCCCGATCCCTCGAAGAGCGTGCCGTTCCAGACCGTCGTGGCTTCGCTTGTTACCGCCATGGTGCAACCTCCATCGTCGGGCCGTGCAGGAGCGCATCGGCGCTGGTGTTCGTGGGGTCAGCCTAACCGGATCGACCTGGACGGTCACCCCGTCGACAAACGGTGTCGTCAGGTGCTTCGGGCCGCCGTCACGCCTGTCGCCCGATGACACGGGCGCGGAGGAGGAGCACGTACAGGCGGCAGCCGAGGCAGAACCCGAACGCCGCGTTGAGGAATGCGGCGACGAACGCGGCACCGGCGGAGACGGCGAGGGATCCCGGCACCCCGATGAGGTGCAGCACGAGTCCGATCGCGACCACCACCAGGCCGACGCCCTGGGCGAAGGTCGGTGGTTCAGGTGCCTCGAGTTCGGTGGGCGGGCCGAGCCTCGGGCGGATGAGGTGTCGGAAGACGACGCCGTACGGGTGGCGTCGGATCCCGGCGAACGCGCCCCACGCGAACAGGGCTGCGATGACGGCGACGAGGACGAAGGCCGGTTGGCCGGCCCGCGCGGGCGGCGTGTCGGCGAGCGGCGCCGTCAGCGCGAGGAAGACGGCGACGAGGAGGAGCACGGCGGTCACGGTCGCGCCGAACCGCGGGCTGCGCGGGTCGATGCCGGTCGGCTGTGCTGCTGCAGGGTTCGAGGTCATGCCGGTCTCCCGAGGACGGATCGCAGCTCGCCGGCGAGCACCGCACGGCGTGCGGCCCCGGAGAACCGACCGCGCACGATCCCGGCGCGGTCGAGGAGGAGGACGGTGGGCGTCTGCAGGACGGCGAAGCGGTCCGCGAGGTCGGGACGGTGGGTCAGGTCGACGTCGAGGACGCCCACGCCCGCCTCCCCGTCGGCCAGCTCGTGCAGCAGTCGTCTGGTGCCGGGGCACAGGGCACAGAACTCGGTGCTGAACTGCACCAGGGTGGCCGATCGGCCGAGCGGAGTGGTCGTCCCGAGTGCCGCCGGCGAGAGGCGGTCGCCGTCGGTGCGGTGCGTCGCACGCCCGCTCCGTGCACGCACGATCAGACCCACCGCCGTCGTGGACAGGACGAGGACGAGGATCAGCGAGAGGGCGGCCGTCGGGTGCATGGTGTCCGTCAGCATAAGGTCCGGGTACCGGTCCCTGAGCCTCTGTGACGCGAGGTGACGCCTGTGCGGATGGTGACCCGCACGAGGGAAACCCGATAGCCTGAGAGCGTGTCGCGTGCAGAGAACCCCTTCGGTCAAGTCCTCGTCGCCCTGGTGACGCCGTTCACCGCCGACGGCGAGGTCGACTGGAAGGCCGTCGAGCGACACATCGACGACGTCGTGACCGCGGGGGCCGACGGCATCGTCGTCACCGGCACCACGGGTGAGACGTCGACGCTGACGGACCCGGAGAAGGTGAAGCTCGTCGAGGTCGGCAAGGCCGTCGCGGGCGGGCGCGCGAAGATCATCACCGGTGGTGGCTCCAACGAGACGGCCCACGCGATCGAGCTCGCGAAGAAGAGCGAGCAGGCGGGCGCCGACGGCAACATGATCGTCACCCCGTACTACAACAAGCCCACCCAGGCCGGCGTGCTCACCCACTTCCGCATGATCGCCGACTCCACGGATCTGCCCGTCATCCTTTACGACATCCCGGGGCGGACCGGCATCCCCATCACCTACGAGACGATCCTGCGTGCGGCCAAGCACCCGAACATCCTCGCGGTGAAGGATGCCAAGGGCGACCTCAGTGAGGTGAGCCGGGTCATGAACCAGACGGACCTCATGTACTTCGCGGGCGACGACGCCAACGCGCTGCCGACGCTCGCCATCGGCGGCACCGGCCTCATCGGCGTCACGGCCAACATCGCGCCCACGCCCTACCGACACATGGTCGACGCGGTGAACTCCGGCGACCTCGTCGCGGCGACCGCCGCGCACCGGCAGCTCGAGCCGCTCGTGCGCGCGGTCATGACCCACGTCCCCGGCACCGTCGCCGCCAAATACATCTTGCACGGCCTCGGCCGGATCCAGAGCCCGCGGGTGCGTCTTCCGCTGGTCGGTCCGGAGGAGTGGGAGGCCGCGCAGATCGAGGATGAGATCGACCTGGTGAAGGACATCCCAGGCGTCGACTTCCGCAACTTCCGGCCAGACCGCAACGCCGCCGCCGGTGGCGCGCTGCCCAAGGTCGCCGGTACGACTCGCTAGACAAACCAGAGGGGGGCTACATGCCCAATACCATCATCGATCCGCCAGTCCTCGAACCGGGGACGCTCCGCGTCATCCCCATCGGAGGACTCGGCGAGATCGGCAGGAACATGACCTGCTTCGAGATCGACGGCAAGATCCTGATCGTCGACTGCGGCGTGCTCTTCCCCGAAGAACACCAGCCGGGCGTCGACCTGATCCTTCCCGATTTCACCTCCATCAAGGACCGGCTCGACGACATCGTCGGGGTCGTGCTCACGCACGGTCACGAGGACCACATCGGCGCCGTGCCCTACCTCCTGAAGCTGCGCAAGGACATCCCGCTGATCGGTTCCGGCCTGACGCTCGCGCTCATCGAGGCGAAGCTCAAGGAACACCGCATCGTCCCCTACACCCTGCCGGTGAAGGAGGGGCAGATCGAGGCGCTGGGGCCGTTCGACCTCGAGTTCGTCGCGGTCAACCACTCGATCCCGGACGCGCTCGCGGTGTTCATCGACACCGACGCCGGCACGGTCCTCGTGACCGGTGACTTCAAGATGGACCAGTTGCCGCTCGACGGCCGCCTGACGGACCTCCGCGCCTTCGCCCGCCTCGGTGAAGAAGGCGTCGACCTCTTCCTCGTCGACTCGACGAACGCCGACGTTCCGGGATTCACGCCGCTCGAGCGGTCCATCGGGCCGGTCCTCGACCAGGTCATCGCGAAGTCCGAGCGCCGCGTCATCGTCGCGAGCTTCTCGAGTCACGTGCACCGCGTCCAGCAGGTCCTCGACGCGGCTCACGCCCATGGCCGGCGGGTCGCGTTCCTCGGTCGGTCCATGGTGCGCAACATGGGTATCGCAGCCGACCTCGGGTATCTGAACGTCCCCGAGGGCCTGCTCATCGACTACAAGAAGGCGAAGGACCTCCCCGAGGACAAGATCGTCTACATGTCGACCGGGTCACAGGGCGAGCCGATGGCCGTCCTCAGCCGGATGGCGAACCTCGACCACGCGATCGAACCGGGCCCGGGCGACACCGTCATCCTCGCCTCGAGCCTCATCCCGGGCAACGAGAACGCGGTCTACCGGGTCATCGACGGCCTGACGAAGCTCGGCGCCACCGTCGTCCACAAGGGCAACGCGAAGGTCCACGTCTCCGGTCACGCGGCCGCCGGTGAGCTGCTGTACTGCTACAACATCCTTCAGCCGAAGAACGTGCTCCCGGTCCACGGCGAGTACCGTCACCTCGTCGCGAACCAGAAGCTCGCGATCGACAGCGGAGTCCCGGCGCAGAACACCTTCATCGGCGAGGACGGCATCGTCATCGACTTGAAGGACGGCGTCGCGAAGGTCGTCGGGCAGCTCGACGTCGGGCTCGTCTACGTCGACGGCTCGACCGTCGGCGAGATCACCGACGCCGACCTCAAGGACCGTCGCATCCTGGCGGAGGAGGGCTTCATCTCGGTCATCGTCGTCGTCGACTCGAAGACCGGGCACATCATCTCCGGCCCCGAGGTGCACGCGAAGGGCTTCGCCGAGGACGACAAGGTCTTCGCCGACATCAAGCCGAAGGTCGCCAAGGCACTCGCCGAGGCGGCGGAGAACGGCGTCCGCGACACGCACGCGCTGTCGCAGGTGATCCGTCGGACCGTGGGCCGCTGGGTCAACACGTCCTTCCGTCGCCGCCCGATGATCGTCCCGCTCGTCATCGAGGCCTGATCACCGGACGGGTCAGCTCGGTCCCACCCGCCAGGAGGCGGTCGGACATCATCCGCGAGGGTGATGTCCGGCCGCCTTCCGCGTTGCTACCTTGGAAGCTCCTATGGCCGCTCGTCACTCCGACTGCGGTGGATTCCGGAGGTCGGCGTGGGCGTTGTCCGCACCTGGGTGTTCCCCATTCTGAAACTGCTCGTCTTCACCGCGATCGCGGTGGCGCTCGTGAAGGTCGCGTTCTTCCCGGACGCACCGCAGGAGGAAGGGCCGACGCAGCCGACCGGGAGCCTCGTGGAACCACAGGTCCAGGCGGCGCTCGGCACCGTGGTCAACACCGTCTCGGTGGAGGGCCAGGTCGTCGCCGACCCGGCCAGCACGGCGAAGTCGACCGTCGCCGGCACCGTCGACGAGGTGTTCGCCGCCAAGGGGGCCGTCCTCGCGGAGGGTGATCCCATCCTCGACGTCAAGACGATCGACGAGGAGGGCAAGGAGCGGTACGTGCAGGTGACCGCGCCGGTCGCGGGCACCCTCGGCAACGTCAAGCTCATCCACGGGCAGTCGGTCCAGATCGGCGACGCGGTGGCGCAGGTGTCGCCGGCCACGTTCTCCATCACCGGGGCGTTGAGCGCCGACAAGCAGTACCGTCTGCTCACCATCCCCGGCGAGGCGACGGTCACCATCAACGGCGGCCCGGCCCCGTTCGTCTGTCCGGCCGTTCGCGTCACGACGCCGTCGAGCGGCGGCGACGAGGAGGAGCCGACGACGGGCGGTGGATCCGGGCAGACACCCGGTGGCAGCGGAACCTCCGTCACCTGCGCCGTGCCCGGTGATGTCCGGGTGTTCGCCGGACTCGCCGCGACGATCGAACTCGCGGGCGGTGTCGCCGAGAACGTCCTCGTGCTCCCGACGACCGCCGTCAAGGGTTCGGCAGGAACCGGGACCGTCTGGGTCGTCGGCGCCGACGGCGCCCAGGAGGAACGGCCGGTCACGCTGGGACTGAACGACGGGCAGCAGGTGCAGATCGTCGACGGCGTCGCCGAAGGCGACTCGGTGCTCCAGTTCGTCCCCGGAGCCGTCGCGCCCGCGCCCGAGGGGTGCACGCCGCTTCCGGACGGCAGCATGGCTTGCGACGGGTCGGTCGGGTGACGCTCCTCGAGCTCCGCGGCGTCACCAGGGTCGTCCAGATCCCCGACGCGCCGCCGCTGACGATCCTCGACGGCGTCGACCTCGAGGTGCACGAGGGTGATCGCGTCTCCATCGTCGGCCGATCGGGTTCGGGCAAGTCGACGCTCCTGAACCTCCTCGGCCTGCTCGACAAGCCGACCTCCGGGTCGCTCGTCTTCGACGGTCGACCGGCGGAACGCCTCGGCTCCGGTGCGCGCGACCGACTGCGCGGCGCCCAGATCGGATTCGTCTTCCAACAGTTCAACCTCCTGCCCGGCCGGACCGCGCTCGAGAACGTGACGACGCCGCTCCTGTATGCCGGCGGACGCTCGTTCTGGCGCCGTCGGGAGATCGCCGCCGCGATGCTCGAACGCGTCGGACTCGGCGACCGCCTCGACGCGATGCCCACGAAACTGTCCGGCGGCGAACAGCAGCGCGTCGCCATCGCACGGTCACTGGTCCGTGGGCCACGGCTCATCCTCGCGGACGAGCCGACCGGCGCACTCGACGTCGAGACCGGCACCTCCGTCATGTCCCTGCTCGATGAGGTGGCGTCCTCCACGGGGGCCGCCCTCGTGACGATCACCCACGACCGGGCCATCGCCCGACTCGCGACGACCCACCACCGTCTCGATCACGGCGTGCTCACCCCCGATCACGAACTGGAGGCCACGGATGTCTAGGATCCTGACCTCGATCGTCGGAGCGGTCGTCGAGGCCGCCCAGGAGCTGCGGATCCATCGTGGCCGGGTCATCCTCTCGCTCATCGGCGTCGGTGTCGCGGTGTGCGCCCTCACGAGCATGGTCGGCATGTCGTCGCTCGCGGCGCAGGCCCAGACCGAGTCGCAGGAACGCTACGGCGGCCGACCCGCCACGCTCATGGCGTCGGTCTACGGCACGGGAGCGGAGCAGCCCGACCCTGAGCTGTACATCACGGCGGTGCACGACCTCGCCGAGCGGTACGGCATCGGGTACGTCTCGCAATCCGGTAGCACCCAGTTGAACGTGCAGTTCGCCGACGGGACCGTGCCGGTACCCGCGACCGTCGTCGACGTCCCCTACGGCGAGATGCACCGCATCAGACTCGACGAGGGCACCTGGTTCCAGGAGGACGACGGCGACCGCCTCGCACCCGCGATCGTCGTGAACCCGGCGTTCTGGCAGCGCCTCGGGTCGCCGCCCATCGAGACGCACCCGACGGTCACCGTCCACGGTGAACATCCGGTCACGGCCGTGGTCGTCGGGGTGTACGCCAGCAACGAGTGGGACACCGAACCGCAGCTGTCGATCCTGCCCGCAGGGACGGCGCTCATCGGTCCGGCGGCCGGCGCCGAGGAGGGCATGGGCCAGCCCGGTCAGCTGCCGCAGTTCGAGTTCTGGGTCCCGAACGCAGACGCCGAGGCCTTCATCCAGCGGATCCAGTCCGACCTGCGTGCCGAACTCGGCGACGCGTACGGCGTCGAGGTGTTCCGCAACGACTTCGGCCAGACAGGAGAGGACCCGCTCCTGTCGTTGAAGCTCGTGGTCGGTGCCGTCGCCGGACTCATCCTCCTGCTCGGAGCCCTCGGGCTCATCAACCTCTCGCTCGTCACCGTCCGCCAGCGCATCCGCGAGATCGGGATCCGACGCAGTTTCGGGGCGACCGCGCCGCGCGTGTTCTTCGCCGTGATGATGGAGAGTGTCGTCGCCACCTTCGTCGCCGGGGTGATCGGTGTCATGCTCGCCGTCGCCGTCGTGAAGAGTCCGATCGTCGAGCAGTTCATCGGTCAAGGGCTCGTGACGGACTTCCCGCCGTTCCCCATCGAGGCGGCGGTCCTCGGGCTGGTCAGCGCGACGGCCGTCGGCGCGATCGCCGGGCTCCTCCCGGCGCTCGTCGCCGTCCGCGTGAAGGTGATCGACGCCATCCGGTACTGAGCGCCGGCGACCCCTCACGCGTCATCTGCTCGAAACACCGTTGGCGTACCATCCGTCCATGGCGGTCTACTCGATCCGCGAAGCCGCGGTGGCTGATGTGCGCGTCCTCACCGACATGATGGTCGAGGCGGCCAACTGGAACGCCGTCGCGCCCCGTCCCCGGTCCGCCGTCCTCGCCGATGCGCAGCACACCCGGTACGTGCACGGGTGGCGTCGCCCCGGCGACGCCGGGGTCGTCGCCGTCGGGCAGGACGGTGCGCCGGTCGGGGCGTGCTGGTATCGACTCTTCCCGTCCGACGCACCCGGGTTCGGGTACGTGGCGGGCGGCGTCCCCGAACTCATCCTGGGGGTCAGTCCGATCCACCGCGCACAGGGCGTCGGACGGCAGTTGCTCCGCGCGACCGTGCAGCTCGCCAGAGCGGCCGGGTACCAGCGCATCAGCCTGAGCGTGGAGCGGGCGAACCACGCCGTCTCGCTGTACCGCACCGAGGGGTTCGCGACCGTGGACCGGCGGGGGAGCCGCGACACGATGGTCCTGAATCTGCGCTGACCGCCCGGCGGATCGCGGATCGTGGACACCCCGCCAGCTTGCCGGGCTGCGTCGGTGGCGACGAGTACCGTGAACGCATGGCCGCACGTTCCAACTCGACCAGCCGTTCGCGCAGCGCTTCCTCGCCGAGCGGCGCTTCGTCGCGCACCACGAGCACGAAGACGAACACCAAAGCCGGCCCCAAGGCGGGCGCGTCGACGACGAAGCAGCAGAAGACCGTCGCCTATCCGGCCGCCGAGGAGCAGCGCAGTGTGCTGACCTCGATGTGGCTCGGTCTCGCGCACGGCGTCGGTGGAGCGGTCCGCGCCCTCGGTCCCGAGCGCATCGCCAAGGAGGACCGTCGCGACGGCTTCCCCTTCCTGCTCTTCCTGCTCGCCGTCGTCGGTGCCGTCGTCGAGTGGTTCGGCGCGGCCGACCCGGTCGCCCAGACCTTCGACGCCTGGTCGTTCGGAGGCCTCTTCGGCCGACTCGCCTTCGTGCTCCCGGTCATCATGATCGTCTTCGCGGTCTGGCTGTTCCGGCACCCGGCCTCGGTCGACGACAACGGCCGCATCAGCATCGGCCTCGGTCTGCTCCTGATCAGCATCTCGGCGCTCTGCCACATCCACGGTGGCCAGCCGAACCCGAGTCAAGGCCTGCCCGCGTTGGCGCAGGCCGGCGGTCTCCTCGGGTGGATCCTCGGCGCTCCGCTCGCCGCGATCATCACCCCGATCGGCGCGACCGTCCTCATCTCGCTCCTGGTCCTCCTCAGTCTCTTCATCGTGACGAAGACGCCCCCGAACCGCGTCGGTGCCCGCGTGCGGCAGTTCTCCACCTGGATGTTCGGCGAGCAGCCGGAGGCACCTGAGGGAGAGCCCGCAGAGCTGAAGCGTGCGCGGACGAAGCGACTCGACGACCTCGACGAGGAACCCGACGAGCCGGCGGCCCTGCCGTGGTGGCGTCGCAACACGAGCCGCCGCGAGGACGACCCGACGTTCGAGGACCCGCTCATGGGCGACAACATGACCGAGCTCCTCGGTCTCGAGAAGCCGTCCGGCGGATTCGACTCGCCGCTCGAACCGGTGGCCGCGCCTACCGCGTCGCCGAAAGCCGCGCCGGCGCACGACGCCTTCGGCTCCGAGCTCCTCGGCGACCTCGAAGCGGCGGAGAGCGCCGTCAAGCGGTTCAACACGGGCGAGATCAAGCCGCAGACGGGTCTGCACGACGACAGCATCCCCGGCGCGACGGAGGTCATCGAAGACCTCGACCCCGCGCTCCTCGGTGCACCCGACCAGATCGACTTCTCGGCGCGCCCGATGGCGCAGCAGGGCCAGGACGACACGCCCTACCGTCTCCCGTCCGCAGGGACGCTGGCTGCGGGGGAGCCCGCGAAGACCCACAGCGCGGCCAACGACGAAGCGGTCGCCGCGATCACGAGCGTCCTCGACCAGTTCGGCGTCGACGCGAAGGTCACCGGATTCTCCCGCGGCCCGACCGTGACGCAGTACGAGATCGAGCTCGGCCCGGGCGTCAAGGTCGAGCGCGTGACGGCGCTCAGCAAGAACCTCTCCTACGCCGTGGCGTCCAACGAGGTCCGCATCCTCTCGCCCATCCCGGGGAAGAGCGCCATCGGTATCGAGATCCCGAACACCGACCGCGAGATCGTCACCCTCGGCGACATCCTGCGGTCGACGGCGGCCACGAACAGCAACCACCCGATGACGATCGGCGTCGGCAAGGACGTCGGCGGCGGCTACGTCGTCGCGAACCTCGCGAAGATGCCGCACCTCCTGGTCGCCGGGTCGACCGGCTCCGGCAAGTCGGTCTTCGTCAACTCGATGATCACCTCGTTGCTCATGCGCGCCAAGCCGAGTGAGGTGCGCATGGTCCTCATCGACCCCAAGCGCGTCGAGCTCGCGCCGTACGCGGGCGTCCCTCACCTCATCACGCCCATCATCACGAACCCGAAGAAGGCGGCGGAAGCGCTGCAGTGGGTCGTGAAGGAGATGGACATGCGGTACGACGACCTCGCGAGCTTCGGCTACCGGCACATCGACGACTTCAACAAGGCCGTCGTGGCAGGCGAGATCGTCCTCCCCGCGGGAAGCGAACGCGTGCTGAAGCCCTACCCGTACCTGCTGGTCGTCGTCGACGAGCTCGCCGACCTGATGATGGTCGCGCCCCGCGACGTCGAGGACTCTATCGTCCGCATCACGCAGCTGGCCCGTGCGTCCGGTATCCACCTCGTCCTCGCGACGCAGCGTCCGTCGGTCGACGTCGTCACCGGCCTCATCAAGGCGAACGTCCCCTCCCGCCTCGCCTTCGCCGTCACGAGCGTCACCGACTCGCGGGTCATCCTCGACCAGCCGGGCGCCGACAAGCTCATCGGCCAGGGTGACGCCCTGTTCCTGCCGATGGGCGCGAACAAGTCCATCCGCGTGCAGGGTGCCTGGGTCGGCGAGAACGAGATCCAGCGGGTCGTCGAGCATGTCACCAACCAGGCGCGGCCGGAGTACCGGAAGGACGTCCAGGCCGTCGCGGAGCGCAAGGAGATCGACGCGGACATCGGCGACGACCTCGAACTGCTGCTCGCAGCAGCGGAGCTCGTGGTGTCGACGCAGTTCGGATCGACCTCGATGCTGCAGCGGAAGCTCCGGGTCGGTTTCGCGAAGGCCGGCCGGCTCATGGACCTCATGGAGTCCCGCGAGATCGTCGGCCCCTCCGAGGGTTCGAAGGCCCGAGACGTCCTCGTCACCGCCGAGCAGCTGCCGGGGGTCCTGGCCCGCCTGCGCGGCGAGGACGACGGCTCGGCCGCTCCGGCCCCCGCGGCGGCGGCATCGACAGCAGCTGCGGCCGCTCCGGTCGTCGGCGCTGTCGGCGGCGTCGAGCCCGACCCCTACGGCGCGGACCCGGTCGAGGCCCAGTTCCAGGACTATCCTGAGGTCGAGGGCGGTTCTGACGAAGACGCCTGGAGTCTCACCGGTCGGGAGTAGACATGACGGCATCGAACGCGTCGGCTGCTGAGCCGCGCATCTCGAACTGGAACCTCCCGAACGCGATCACCGTGGCGAGGATCGTGCTCGCGCCCGTGTTCATGTGGATGCTGCTGGCGGACGACGGTTCCGACGGCGCACTGCGGTGGTGGGCGGCACTGCTCTTCGTCGTCGCGATCGCGAGCGACGGCATCGACGGACACATCGCCCGCAGTCGCAACCTCGTGACGGACCTCGGCAAGATCCTCGATCCGATCGCCGACAAGGTGCTGACGGGTGGAGCGCTCGTCGCGTTGTCGATCCTCGGCGAACTGCCGTGGTGGGTCACGATCGTCGTGCTCGTGCGCGAGATCGGCATCACCGTCCATCGCTTCATCGTGATCTCCGACCATGTCGTCGCCGCCGCGTGGATGGGGAAGCTCAAGACCCTGGCGCAGGCCGTCGCGATCTCGCTCGCCCTCGCGCCGTTCTGGGTGCTCCTCGGTGACTGGGTGCTCTGGGTGAACGCGGTGTTCATGACCATCGCCGTGCTCCTGACCATCGCGAGCGGCATCGACTACGTCGTCACCGCCGTTCGCGGGTCGCGCGCCGACCGGCAGGTCGAGCGATGACGTCCGATGCCGTCGAGTCGGCCGACGCCGGTGCCGCCTCGGCGGTCCACGCCCTCATCGACGCCCGGTTGACGATCGGTGTCGCGGAGTCCCTGACCGGCGGGCTGCTGGCCGCGGCGCTCATCAGCGTCCCCGGCGCGTCCGCGACGGTCCGAGGCGGTGTGGTCGCTTACGACACCCGCCTGAAGCACTCGTTGCTCGGAGTCGACGCCGGCCTCCTCGCGCTCCACGGTGCCGTGCACCCGGAGGTGGCCCTGCAGATGGCCGACGGCGCGCGCCGTGCCCTGGCGATCGACGGGCTTCCAGCCGACGTCGGTATCGCGACGACCGGCGTCGCCGGACCGGACCCGCAGGACGGCCAGGCCGTCGGGACGGTCTTCGTGGGCATCGTGACGCGAGCGGGCGGACGGGTGGTGCCGCTCACCCTCGACGGAGGCCGTCAGGAGATCCGACACCGGACCGTCGAGCTCGCGTTGGAGGCGCTCGTTCGCGAACTCGGCGCACTCCAGTGAACGCCGACTCCGATCGGCGGAATACCGTCCGTTTCCATCGCGTTACAGATGACGTATTCACAAGAAAAGCCCAGTGATCCTGGTTACTGTTCGGCATACGGTGGTTGTAATGTTGGCCATCCACGAACGAGACGGCGATCAGCTGGGACGACGTGAATCCGCGTTGCAGAAGCAGAGCGCTGTACGACACGAGGTCGTAGAGCACAGAGGGAGGGTCACGTGGTTCTAGTCCGTCAAGAGATCGGCGACGTGCTGAGGGACTTCCGGTTGCAGAAGGGTCGCACGCTGCGCCAGGTGGCGAGTAAGGCGAGCGTCGCACTCGGATACCTGAGCGAGGTCGAACGAGGCCAGAAGGAGGCATCGAGCGAGATCCTCGCCTCGGTGGCCGACGCCCTCGACACCCCCATCTCCGTCATCATGCGAGAGGTCGGCGACCGCCTCGCGGTCATCGAGGGTCTCTCCCCGAACATCCCGGACACCGTTCCGGACGAACTGGTCAACGAGCTGGACGAACTCGTCTCCCGCTGATCGAGCGAGCACGGCAGCAGAACGCCCCGGGATCCCTCTCCCGGGGCGTTTCCGCGTCCGGACGGACGACGGAGGAAGGGACAGGAGCAGGAATGAAGCTGAGTGAGTTCAGGACGGCCGTGGCCGACGAGTTCGGTGTGGCGTACGGAGCGGTGCTCACCGGTGACCTCGGACTCACCGAGTTCGGCTCGAAGACCGCCGAGGAGGCGTTGCGCGCGGGTGTCCCGCCCCGCGACGTCTGGATCGCGCTGTGTACCGCGACCGACGTGCCGGACGAGCGACGCCACGGTGTCGGACGGCTGCAGCCGGGCGCGTGACGCGTCCCGCCTCACGGGCGAAGTGGTCTTCGACACGCCGCCCGATCGGTATCGAACATCCGTTCTAGTGGTGCTAGTGTCCTCCACAGGATCATTCGTGAGTGCGTTCTGCACGGATCGGGTCGTCCACCGGCGCATGTCGGTGGTGGCGCGTACCGTCGGAGACACCAGGAACGACCGACGCCTTGTCGCCCTCGGGCCCCGATCTTCAGCAGAAGCGGGTCCCGGAACACGCGGCGACAGCCTATAGGCACCCGACACCGAGCAGAGAGAAGCACACCATGCCAAGTCCAGCTGAACGCGAGAAGTCCCTCGAAACCGCACTCGCCCAGATCGACCGTCAGTTCGGCAAGGGCTCGGTGATGCGCCTCGGCAGCGACGAGCGTGCACCGGTCGAGGTCGTCTCCACCGGCTCGATCGCCCTCGACGTCGCGCTCGGCATCGGAGGGCTCCCGCGAGGCCGCATCGTCGAGATCTACGGGCCTGAGTCCTCGGGTAAGACGACGCTCACGCTGCACGCCATCGCGAACGCCCAGCGTGCCGGCGGCATCGCCGCCTTCATCGACGCCGAGCACGCGCTCGACCCCGAGTACGCCAAGAAGCTCGGCGTCGACATCGACTCGCTGCTCGTCTCCCAGCCCGACACGGGTGAGCAGGCGCTCGAGATCGCCGACATGCTCGTGCGCTCGGGTTCCATCGACCTCATCGTGATCGACTCCGTCGCCGCGCTCGTACCCCGCGCCGAGATCGAGGGCGACATGGGTGACTCGCACGTCGGTCTGCAGGCCCGCCTCATGTCGCAGGCACTGCGCAAGCTGACCGGTGGCCTGAACCAGACGAACACGACGATGATCTTCATCAACCAGCTGCGCGAGAAGATCGGTGTGATGTTCGGCAGCCCCGAGACGACCGCCGGTGGTAAGGCCTTGAAGTTCTACGCCTCGGTCCGCCTCGACATCCGTCGCATCGAGACGCTGAAGGACGGCACGGAGGCCGTGGGTAACCGTACGCGCGTGAAGGTCGTCAAGAACAAGATGGCTCCGCCCTTCCGGCAGGCCGAGTTCGACATCCTGTACGGCGTGGGCATCTCGCGCGAGGGCTCGTTGATCGACTTCGGTGTCGAGCACGCCATCGTCAAGAAGGCCGGCGCCTGGTACACCTATGAGGGCGATCAGCTCGGTCAGGGCAAGGAGAACGCCCGGAACTTCCTGCTGAAGAACCCGGACATCGCCGCTGAGATCGAGCGCCGGATCCTCGGCAAGCTCGGTGTCGGCGCCGAGGGTGCCGCCACCAAGAAGGCTGCGGATGCCGCCGCAGCCGAGGTCGCTGCTGCCGAGGCCGCCGCGCTCGAGGCGGCGACCGGTGGAGCCCCGCAGCTCGCAGCCGCCGGCGCATCGAAGTCCGCCGCGAAGCGCAGCGCGTAGCGCGCGCCCCGAACAGCGAGGTCACCATGGTCGTCTCCTTCCCTCCCGCCGGTCCGGCCGACGAATCGTCGGAGCGCTTGGCCCCCGTGACCTCGCTGTTCGGCGGTCGGCGTCAGGCGCCCGATGCGACGGCAGAACCCGACGGCTGGTTCGTCGGGCAGACCGACGAGGCTCCGCTCGTGGCCGCGCCCGTCGCGCGTCCCGTCGCTCCGTTGCGACGGACGTCCACCGAGCGCGTCGAGAGGGAGACCACCCCGCCGGGCGACATGTCGAGCGATGCCCCGGCGGCGACCAGCCCGACGACACCACCCGCGCCCGCCCGGCGGACGCTCGCCTGGACCTCGGTCGTCGAGGCGCCGGAAGACGCCGACGACCGCGCCGAAGCCGATGAGGTCGAGGCTCCGGTCGATCCGGAGGTTCGGCTGGCCGAACTCGACCTGCTCGCGGTGCGACGACTCGCCCGCCGCGGGTGTTCCGAGTGGGAGATCGCGGAGCTCCTCCGCGGCCACGACGCCGCACCCGGCGAGGTCGAGCACGTCCTCGCCGAGCTCCGCCGACGCGGCTATCTCGACGATGCCGAACTCGCACGCCAACTCGTCGAGAGCCTGCACACCCGCAAGGGGCAGTCCCGTGCGGTGATCGGCCGCGAACTCTCCTCGCGACGCATCGACGCCTCGATCGTCTCCGAGGCCCTCGAGGCCATCGACGACGACGACGAGCTCCGACGAGCGCTGGTGGTCGCCGAGAAGCGTGCCGGTCAACTGCGCTCCCTCGATCAGGCGACGGCCGAGCGACGTCTGTCGGCCTATCTCGCGAGACGCGGATACGGCTCGGCGATCATCCGTGAGGCGTGCTCGCGTGCCCTGTCGGGGTCGAAGCGTTCCGGCGTGAGTTTCCGCTGACCGGAGGCGTCTCGGGCCGCGCGTAGACTGCCGGTATGAGCAGCATCGTCGAGACGCCCACGGTCATCAGCGCCTCACCCGCCGCGATCGACGAGTCAGGTCGGCAGCGGAGTTATGAGGTCCGCACCTACGGGTGCCAGATGAACGTGCACGACTCAGAGCGGCTCAGCGGGTCGCTCGAGGCCGCCGGTTACGTCAAGGCGGACGGCGAGCAGGCCGACATCGTGGTCATCAACACCTGCGCGGTCCGCGAGAACGCCGACAACAAGCTGTACGGCAACCTCGGCCACCTGGCATCGATCAAGAAGCAGCGCAGCGGGATGCAGATCGCCGTCGGCGGTTGTCTGGCGCAGAAGGACAAGGAGGTCATCCTCCAGAAGGCCCCGTGGGTGGACGTCGTCTTCGGGACGCACAACATGGGCTCACTGCCGTCGTTGCTGGAGCGGGCCCGGCACAACGACGAGGCCCAGTTGGAGATCCTGGAGGCGCTCGACACCTTCCCCTCCACCCTCCCGACCAAACGCGATTCCAGCTACAGCGGTTGGGTCTCGATCTCCGTCGGGTGCAACAACACGTGCACCTTCTGCATCGTGCCGTCGCTCCGTGGCAAGGAGAAGGACCGTCGCCCGGGCGAGATCCTCGGTGAGCTGCGCGCGCTCGTCGAGGACGGCGCCATCGAGGTGACGCTGCTCGGGCAGAACGTGAACTCCTACGGCGTCGAGTTCGGGGATCGTCAGGCGTTCGGCAAGCTTCTGCGGGCGGCGGGCACGATCGAGGGCTTGGAGCGCGTCCGGTTCACCAGCCCGCACCCTGCTGCCTTCACCGACGACGTCATCGACGCGATGGCCGAGACGCCGAATGTGATGCCGCAACTGCACATGCCGCTGCAATCGGGTTCCGACCGCATCCTCAAGGCGATGCGTCGCTCCTACCGGTCCGAGCGCTTCCTCGGGATCCTCGACCGGGTCCGTGCGCGGATTCCGCACGCGGCCATCTCGACCGACATCATCGTCGGGTTCCCCGGCGAGACGGAGGAGGACTTCCAGGAGACCCTCCGCGTGGTCGAGGCCGCACGGTTCGCCAGCGCCTTCACCTTCCAGTACTCGATCCGAGCGGGTACGCCGGCGGCCACGATGCCCGATCAGATCCCGAAGGCCGTCGTGCAGGAGCGGTACGAGCGCCTCATCGCGTTGCAGGACCGCATCAGTCTCGAGGAGAACCAGCGTCAGGTGGGCCGGCAGGTCGAGTTGCTCGTCGCGGTCGGGGAGGGGCGCAAGAACGACGCCACGCATCGACTGAGCGGGCGGGCCGAGGACTCGCGTCTTGTCCACTTCGAGGTGCCGGCGGGCTCCGAGGTGCCGCGACCGGGTGACGTCGTGACCGTGACGATCACCGAGGCCGCGTCGTTCCACCTCATCGCCGACACACCCGGCGGTGAACCCCTGCGGGTCCGTCGGACGCGTGCCGGAGACGCCTGGGATCGAGCTCAGGCCGATTCCTGCGGTGTGCCGACGACGGCCGCCGCGGCGGAGCCAGGCCGCGTCTCGCTCGGCTTGCCTGGCCTGCGCATCGGGGCACCGACCGTCGGCGTGACCACCTCTCCCATCTACGACCCGAGCGACGGCGAACGCCGGTGACCGGCTTCCTCGCGGTCGTCGGAGCGACCGGGACGGGGAAGTCCGCACTGTCGCTCGAGCTGGCGACCGCTCTCCGCGAGGCGGGCCGTCCAGCCGAGATCGTCAACGCCGACGCCATGCAGTTCTATCGCGGCATGGACATCGGGACCGCGAAGCTGCCCATGGAGGAGCGGCGCGGGATCCCGCACCACCTCTTCGACGTCCTGGACGTCACGGAGGAGGCGTCCGTCGCCTGGTACCAGCCGACGGCTCGTGCGGTGATCGACGAGCTCACCGCGCGTGGGGTGACGCCGATCCTCGTCGGCGGTTCCGGGCTGTACGTCTCGAGCGTCATCCATGACTTCCGCTTCCCGCCGAGAGACCGCGCCCTGCGCGAGCGCCTGGAACGGGAACTCGAGGAGGAAGGGCTCCCGGCGCTCATCGAGCGGCTCCGCCTGGCCGATCCCGCGACCGCCGACCGCATCGACGCGGCGAACGCCCGCCGGGTCGTGCGCGCACTCGAAGTCCACGAGTTGGCCGAGCGCGGCCACGGTGCGGCGCTTCCGGAACGCCCCGTCCCCTGGCGGCCGGTCGAGGTCGTCGGGGTCTCGACGCCGCGAGAGGTCCTCGTCGAGCGCCTCGACCGGCGCGTCGAGATGATGTGGGACGCAGGACTCGTCGCGGAGACTGCCGAGCTGCTCGAGCACGGCCTCGAGCAGGGCGTCACCGCCGGCCGTGCGATCGGGTACGCCCAAGCGGTGGCGCAACTGCGGTCGGAGCTCACCGAAGCGGAGGCGATCGCCGAGACCCAGCGTCTGACGAGGCGGTACGCGCGCCGCCAGGTCAGCTGGTTCAAGCGCTATCCGGCGATCACCTGGGTGGAGGGCGGCAGCGCCGAGGCGAGTGAGCTGGCCCGCCGGGTGCGCCCGTAGACTGGTCGGATGGCGTCGACACTCTCCTTCACGAAGGGCCACGGCACGGGCAACGACTTCGTGCTCTTCTCCGATCCTGACGGCAAGGAGGCCCTCGATCCGAGCCAGATCGCGGCGCTCTGCGACCGGCATTTCGGGATCGGGGCCGACGGCGTCATCCGCGCCGTCCGGTCCGCGCACCTCGAAGCCGGGGCTGCCGTGCTCGCTGAAGACCCTGCCGCGGAGTGGTTCATGGACTACCACAACGCCGACGGTTCGGTCGCGGAGATGTGCGGCAACGGCATCCGGGTGTTCCTCCACTACCTGCTCGAGAGCGGGCTCGTGGAGCTGGCCCCCGGCGAGCAGCTCGCCATCGGCACCCGCGCCGGCGTCCGGATGATCGGCTACGACCCGCTCGGCTACGTCGTCGACCTCGGCCGCTGGAGCCTCGACGAGCGCGAGACGCTCGTCCGGGTGAAGGGGCTGCCCGTGGCACGTCCGGGTATCGGGATCGACGTCGGCAACCCGCACATCGTCGTCGCGGTCGCCGACGCCGCCGAACTCGACGGAGCGGAACTGGAGTACGTCCCACAGCTCGACCCCGCACCGCCGCACGGTGCCAACGTCGAGTTGGTCGTCCCGGGTGAGCCGCTCATCGCCGACGGCGTGGCCCGGATCCGCATGCGCGTCCACGAGCGCGGGAGCGGTGAGACCCTGAGCTGTGGCACCGGGACGGCTGCCGCAGCGCTAGCGTTCCGCCACTGGGCGGGCGCGGCGGCTCCGAACGACTGGCGCGTCGAGGTGCCGGGCGGGGTGCTCGGGGTGCGCATGGTTCCCGGCGCAGACGGCGAGCACGTGGTGCTGGCCGGTCCGGCGACGCTCGTCTACTCCGGGACGATCACCCTGGCCTGAGCCGCTCAGGCCGGACGGAGCTCCCGGCGCCGGGCGTGCAGGACGCGGAAGCCCTTCGCCATGGCCGCACGTCCGACGTGGAACGACGTCGGCAGCTGCTCCTGCAACCACTTCTGCAGCGAGTCCGAGCCGAGGTTCTTCTGTACGACGAGCCAGGCGTCACCCTCGTCCTCGAGCCGCGGCAACCAGTGCATCAGCATGCGGTGCAGCTCGTCCTTGCCGACGCGGATCGGCGGGTTCGACCAGATGGTCGCGAAGCGGACCGTGTCGGGGACGTCGTCTGGGAGGACGGCACGGATGTTGACGAGTCCGAGGCGCTCCGCGTTGATCCGGGTCAGGTCGAGCGCGCGTTCGTTGACGTCGACCGCCCAGACGGTCGCGTCCGGCGACGCGAGCCCGAGCGACAGGGCGATCGGGCCCCAGCCGCAGCCGATGTCGAGGAGGTCGCCCGTCGGCGGGGGAGGAGGGGTGTTCGCGAGCAGAACCTGGGTGCCCTGATCGAGGTGACCCGGACTGAAGACGCCGCCCGCTGAGACGAGCGAACGGTCGACGCCGCCGAGGCGTGCGGTGATCGGTTTGAGCTGCAACTCGCTCGCGGGTTCGGCGGTGAAGTAGTGCTCGTTCGACATACAGGAACGGTACCGGACCAGGAGGAAGTAGGGTTAACGCGATGCCTAGACCACCGATGGACGCACCCCAGGACCACGCAGACGACACCGATGTCGATGTCGAGGCGGTGGTGGACGACGCCTCGGTCACCGATCCCGACGACGTCGTCGCACGCGTGCTCACGAGCGCCGCGTCCCGATCGAGCGGGTACACCCTGTTCGGCAGCGGTGCAGCGGCCCTGCAGACGGGCGATGCCTCAGGAGGCAGTTCCGACGACGGCGAACAGTACGACCGTGAGGACCGGCAGGCCCTCCGTCGCGTCGCCGGGCTCTCGACCGAGCTCGAGGACGTCACCGAGGTCGAGTACCGGCAACTCCGGCTGGAGAACGTCGTCATCATCGGCGTCTACCCGCAGGGTGCGCTGCACGACGCGGAGAACTCCCTTCGCGAACTCGCAGCGCTCGCGGAGACCGCTGGCGCCGTCGTCCTCGACGGGCTCCTGCAGCGCAAACCGCACCCGGACCCGAGCACGTATCTCGGTCGCGGCAAGGCCCAGGAACTGAAGTCCATCGTCCAGGCGCTCGGCGCCGACACGGTCATCGCCGACACGGAACTCGCACCCAGCCAGCGTCGCGCACTCGAGGACGCGGTCGGCGTGAAGGTCATCGACCGCACGGCGGTCATCCTCGACATCTTCAGTCAGCACGCGAAGAGCCGAGAGGGCAAGGCGCAGGTCGAGCTCGCCCAACTCGAGTACCTCCTGCCCCGCCTCCGTGGCTGGGGTGAGTCGATGAGCCGTCAGGCCGGTGGTCAGGTCGGTGGTGCCGGTGCCGGTATGGGGTCGAGGGGCCCCGGTGAGACGAAGATCGAACTGGACCGGCGCCGCATCCACACCCGGATGGCGAAACTGCGCAAGTCGATCACGGCGATGAAGCCGGCGCGCGAGGCCAAGCGGGCGAACCGCCGCCGCAACACGGTGCCGTCGGTCGCGATCGCCGGTTACACGAACGCCGGCAAGTCCAGCCTGCTGAACCGCATCACGAAGGCCGGCGTCCTGGTCGAGAACTCGCTCTTCGCGACGCTCGACGCGACGGTCCGACGCAACGTGACCTCCGACGGACGCGAGTACACCCTGGCCGACACGGTCGGCTTCGTGCGCAACCTGCCGCACCAGCTGGTCGAAGCCTTCCGCTCGACGCTCGAGGAGGTCGCCGACAGCGACGTCATCGTGCACGTCGTCGACGCCGCGCACCCCGACCCTGCCGGCCAGATCGCCACCGTGCGCGACGTCATCGGTGAGGTCGGAGCTCGGCACATCCCCGAGCTGGTCGTGTTCAACAAGGCCGACCTCGTGGACGACGGCCAGCTGCTCGTGCTCCGCGGTCTCGTGCCGGACGCCGTCTTCGTGTCGGCCCGCACCGGTCTCGGGATCGACGAGCTCATGGAGCGCATCGAGACGCTGATCCCGTCGCCGAGCAACGAGGTCCACGTCATCGTGCCCTTCGACCGCGGAGACCTGGTCACGCTGCTGCACGAACGCGGCAAGGTGCTGTCGACGGACTACGACGAGCGTGGCACGATCGTGCACGCCCTGGTCGGTGCCGAGCTCGCCGCCGCCCTCGCGCCGTTCGCCGAGGTCGTCCCGGCACCAGCCGTGGCCGGCTGACCCGACTCCTCACACGCAGCGCGCGCGGACGGCATCCTTGAGCGCCTCCGCCGTGTCGGCGTCGAGCGGGAGGGTCATGACGGCCTCCGGGCCGTCGTCGATCCGCACGACGAGTGGGAAGAGGGTCCCCACCTTGTCCTCCGCCAGGGCGTGCGGGTCGCACCGGGTCGGCACGACCCGCAGCTCGATGGACTGCGGACCGCTTGCGGCGTCGACGCTCAGGCTGAGCGGCCAGTCCTGAGGCGGGTCACCGCCGTCGTCCGTCGGCGCCGGTCGCAGCAGCACCGTCGACCGCAGCGCGACGAACTCCAGCCGACCCGGAGCGCCGGTCGGTACCGCCGTGACCGTCAGGACGGCGACCGTCGTGGCTCCGGCACCTTCGAGGCGGATCCCGGGAGCGGCGGCCACCTCGGCGATGCGCTGCACCGCCCCCACCGTGCACGTCGAGGCACGGATCCGCTGCAGCGCGTTCGTCGGATCGGACAGGCCGGATGCGGTGAGGACCGCGCCGTCCTCGAGTCGGAGCTGGAGATCGACCTGCACGTCCTCGTCGTGTGCGTCGCAGTCGATCGGTGGCAGCTCGACGGCGAGATCCGTGGTCTGTCCAGCGCGGATCGTCGAGGATCGGTCCCGGACGGTCGGCGCGGTGAACGCCGAACCCGCCAGCTCGAGTCCGACGATCGTGATGTCGTGGTCGCCGCCGTTGCCGACCCGGACGATCGCGGCGTCGCTCGCGTACTGATCGCGGTTCTGGCGGAACTCGATCACGAGCTCCTCCGCTGAGGCTGCGCGCGTCGTCGGCGGTACGGGCGAGCCGACAGCCGTGCACCCGGACACGGCGAGCACCACCGCCACGCAGGACGCGATGACGCGCGAGCCGAGCGCTGGACGCTCGTCGCCCCGGTGCCTGGTGCCCACGGTCATGGCATCAGCGTAGGACCGGAGCGCCGCCGGGGGAATATGTCGCAGGATGACGCTGTCGGACGGATGTCCGTCGCGCGGATCGTCGGGCGTTGCTATCGTCGTGCGCATCGTAACCGCCCTCACCGGCGGAATCGGAGCGACAGCCGAGCCCGGCACCCGCCCACGACACACCAGCGGAACCGCTGCGTGCTGCGTGGTCGCCGGCTCTCGATCCGCTGCCACCGAGACGAGACCCCATGACCATGACGGAGCCCGCCTGTCCCGGGCGTACCCCCTTCTCCTTCGAGCTGTACCCGCCCAAGACACTCGACGGCGGCATCGCGCTCGCACGGACGGTCGAGCACCTGGCCGCCGCCGGCCCGGAGTTCATCTCGGTCACCTTCGGCGCCGGCGGTTCCTCGCGAACGGCGAGCCTGGACGTGCTGCGGAGCATCCGGACGTCGACCTCGGTGGACCCGATGGCCCATCTCACCTGCGTCGGTTCGACGCACGCGCAGGCCAGCCGACTCATCAAGGACTTCCTCGATGCCGGGGTGCACAGTTTCCTCGCGCTCCGTGGCGACCCGCCCGCCGGAGCCGTCGAGGGCGACGCCTTCCTCGGTGATCTGGCGAGTGCCGCGGAACTCGTGCAGCTCATCGGCCGGGTCAGTGCCGAGCACGAGCCCTACGCCGAGGGGTCGCTGGTCGGCCTCCCGGGCGCGGTGCAGCTCGGGCGACGCCATCGGCCGCGGATCGCGGTCGCCGCGTTCCCCAACGGACACCCGCGCTCGCGGTCGACGACGCAGGACCTCGACACCCTGTTGGCCAAGCAGGCGGCTGGGGCGACGCTCGCCATCACCCAGCTCTTCTTCCACGCCGACGACTACCTCGCCTTCGTCGAACGCGCGAGACGTCACGGCGTCACCATGCCCATCCTGCCGGGCGTGATGCCCATCACGAGTCCGGCGCGGTTGCGTCGAGTGCTCGAACTCAGCGGCGAGGCGCTGCCGAGCGACCTGGCCATCGCGCTCGAGGTCGAGCCGGACGAAGCGGGACGGATCGACATCGGCACCGACTACTCCGCGAGGCTCATCCGCGACGTCGTCGCGGGCGGCGCGCCGGGCGTCCACCTCTACGCCTTCAACCAGCATCGGACGGTGCTCGACGTGTTGCACCGTGCCGGCATCCCCGTGCAAGGCGGCCGACCGGTCCGTCATCCCATCCCCGATCCACTCACCAGCAAGGACGCACGATGAACCCCGCCTCCGCATTCCCCGTCGGCACCATCCTCGGCTACCCGCGCATCGGGCCGAACCGGGAGTTGAAGCGCGCCGTCGAGTCCTTCTGGGCCGGCCGGATCGACGCCGAGGCGCTCGAGCGGACGGCATCCGAGCTGCGCGCCGCCACGCGTGCCCGCCTCGCGGGGCTCGGCCTCGACCCGACGAACGCCGCGATCCCCGAGAGCTTCTCGTTCTACGACCAGGTCCTGGACGCCGCGCTCACCGTCGGTGCCGTCCCGGAGCGCTTCTCGTCGCTCCTCGGGGCCGACGGTCGGGTCGACCTCGCCGGGGCGTTCACGATCGCCCGTGGCGCCGGCGACCTGGCCCCGCTCGAGATGACGAAGTGGTTCGAC
Organism: Plantibacter flavus; assembly: GCF_002024505.1. Taxonomy (NCBI): domain Bacteria; kingdom Bacillati; phylum Actinomycetota; class Actinomycetes; order Micrococcales; family Microbacteriaceae; genus Plantibacter; species Plantibacter flavus. The sequence goes on along the minus strand of NZ_CP019402.1, from coordinate 2,490,029 downwards.
TCGAACTACCACTACCTCGTCCCGGAGATCGGCGAGTCGACGCCGTTCGCGCTCTCCGACGACCGGGTGGTCGAGCAGTTCCGCGAGGGCCTCGCCGAGGGGTACGTGACGCGGCCGGTCATCGTGGGCCCCGTGACGTTCCTGCTGCTGTCCAAGGCGGCCGAGGGGGCCTCAGCGGGATTCGCCCCGATCGATCGACTGGAGGCGTTGCTGCCCGTGTACGCGGAACTCCTCCAGCGCCTCGCCGCTGCCGGCGCGCCCTGGGTGCAGCTCGACGAACCCGCACTGGTGTCGGAGACGTTCGACGTGCCGAGGTCGACGGTCCTCGCGGCGCTCGAACGATCGACGGCCGTCCTGTCCGCCGTGTCGGACCGCCCGGCGATCTTCGTCGCGGCTCCCTACGGTGCCTTGGGCGACGCCCTCCCGGTGCTCGCCGAGTCGGGGGTCGAGGCTGTCGGTGTCGACCTCGTCCGAGGAGGCCTGCCGGACTCGTCTCTCGGACTCGCCACGAAGACCGTCGTCGCGGGGGTGATCGACGGCCACAACGTGTGGCGCGGCGACCTGGCGGCCGCGGCCGACCTGCTCGCGAGCGCGGCGGAGCGCTTCCCGCAGCTCGCGGTGTCCACCTCGACGTCCCTCCTCCACGTCCCGCACGACGTGTCGGTGGAGACGAAGCTCGACCCCCGTCTCCGGAGCTGGCTCGCCTTCGCCGACCAGAAGGTGGATCAGATCGCGGTCCTCGCACGCGGTCTCACCCAAGGGCGCGCGGCGATCGCGGCCGAGCTCACCGCAGCGTCGGCCGCGCTCGACGATCGGCTGGCCGCGCCCGGGGTCATCGATGCCACCATCCGCGCACGGACGGCAGCGCTCGCACCAGCGGACTTCACCCGAGACGATTACCAGGAGCGCGCCACGGCGCAGGAGCAGGCGCTCGGCCTGCCGTTCCTCCCGACGACGACGATCGGCTCCTTCCCGCAGACCGGCGACATCCGTCGCGCCCGCGCGCAGCGGGTCGCCGGGACGCTCGACGAGGAGGCCTACGTCGCGACGATGCGCGCGGAGATCGGGCGCGTCGTGGCGCTGCAGGAGGACCTCGGCATCGACGTCGTCGTCCACGGTGAGCCCGAGCGCAACGACATGGTCCAGTACTTCGCCGAGCACCTCGACGGGTTCGCCGTGACGGAGCACGGGTGGGTGCAGTCCTACGGTTCGCGATGCACCCGTCCGTCGATCCTGTGGGGTGACGTCTCGCGGCTGGCGCCGATCACGGTCGAGTGGTCGGCCTACACGCAGTCATTGACCACCAAGCCGGTGAAGGGCATGCTCACGGGCCCGGTGACGATCCTCGCGTGGTCGTTCGTGCGCGACGACGAACCGCTCGCCGAGACGGCGAACCAGGTCGCCCTCGCCCTGCGTGACGAGATCGCCGACCTGGAGCGGGCCGGCATCCGCATCATCCAGGTCGACGAACCCGCACTCCGCGAGCTGCTCCCGCTCCGGCGGGCCGACCAGGGGCGGTACCTCGACTGGTCGGTGGGCTCCTTCCGGCTGGCGACCGCGGGCGTGCGCGTCGAGACCCAGATCCACACCCACCTCTGCTACTCGGAGTTCGGGGTGGTGATCGACGCGATCCGACGACTGGACGCCGACGTGACGAGCATCGAGGCGGCACGGTCTCGGATGGAGGTCGTGTCCGACATCCGGGCGAGTGGTTTCGACCACGGCATCGGCCCGGGCGTCTACGACATCCACTCGCCTCGGGTGCCGAGCGTCGCGGAAGTGACCGCGTTGCTCGAGATCGCGCTGGAGGGGATCCCACAGCGCCAGGTCTGGGTGAACCCGGACTGCGGGCTCAAGACGCGAGGCTACGAGGAGACGGTCGCCTCCCTCGCCAACATCGTCGAGGCCACGCGTGTCGTCCGCGCACGAGTCGGTGCGACCGGCTGACGTCGTCGGTCCGGCACGGATGTGGGCCGGGACGATCCACGGATCGTCGCGGCCCACATGGATGTGGCGGAGTGGTCCGGTCGGTCAGACCGTGCGGAGCACGGCGACGACCTTGCCGAGGACCTCGGCGTGGTCGCCGAGGATCGGCTCGAAGGCCGAGTTCCGAGGGAGCAGCCAGGTGTGGCCGTCGCGCTGGCGGAACACCTTCACGGTCGCCTCCTCGTCGAGCATGGCCGCGACGATCTCGCCGTTCTCAGCGGTCTTCTGCTCGCGGATGACGACCCAGTCGCCGTCACAGATCGCGGCGTCGACCATCGAGTCGCCGACGACCTTCAGCATGAACAGACTGCCCTTGCCGACCAGCTGGCGGGGCAGGGGGAAGATCTCCTCGACCTGCTGCTCGGCCGTGATCGGGATGCCGGCGGCGATGCGACCGACGAGCGGGACCATGGCGGCGTCACCGACCGGGGGAGCGGAGTCGGGATCGCTGCCCTCGACGGCGCTCGGCAGGTCGATGAGCACCTCGATGGCGCGGGGACGGTTGGGATCGCGTCGGAGGTATCCGCTGAGTTCGAGCTGTCCGAGTTGGTGCGTGACACTCGACAGGGAGGCGAGCCCGACGGCGTCGCCGATCTCCCGCATGCTCGGCGGATAGCCGCGCTGCGAGACCGAGCGTTGGATGACGTCGAGGATTGCCAGCTGCTTGTCGCTCAGGCTCTTCCGTCGCCGGGTGCCGCCGATCTGGCGCTCCCGGGCTCCGTCGCCCGCCGTGTTCGCTGCCATCTTCGCTCCTGCCCTGATCGGCTGTCGGTGACCGATGTCGGTGGGTGGTGGTGTACTGCTTCCAACACTCGAAACTGTATCCGCACCGGCTCGTCCAGACAAACATCTGTTCGAGCGTGTCGCCGATCCCGCGCGTCTCAGGTACGAAGACAGGGTTGAGTATTCGAACAATCGAAGATATATTCGGAACACAGGTTCGTATCCGGCACTCCTGGCCGAGTGTCGGATACGAGTCCTCATCACACGATGAGCACACTCTTGGAGGGTTGACATGAGCGCAGCACTGATCGGGTCCCACCGGGCGCTTCCCGCACGGACGGCGCAGGTACCGACGTCAGACGCACCGTCTACACGCCGACTCCGCCTGACGAAGCGCGGTCGTGTCGTCTTCACCACGCTCGCCGCCATCCCGCTGGTCATCGGCGTCGCGGTCGTCGGACTCTCCGCAGGCGGTGCCGCGGCCAACACGGCGGCGGCTGGAGCCACGTTCACGTACATCACGGTCGACCCGGGCGAGTCGCTCTGGCAGCTGGCCGAGTCCATCGCACCCGACGCCGACCCGCGCGACGTCATCGCCGAGATCATGAACCTCAACCAGCTCAGCACCGCCGGTGTCGAGCCGGGGCAGCGCCTGGCGATCCCGCAGCGGTACGCGGCCGAGTAGGCCGACAATCGGCGGGTCCCTCCGCGCTGGTTCTCAGCTATCGTCGATGGCGCGGTGCAACGACGCCCGCAGCATCGTCGGAGGCAAGCATGAGTACAGACGATCGGAGCCGCTCGCTGCTCCGGAAGAAGCCGATCGCGGAGATCGAGGATGAGACCTCCGGTTCGAAGCTGTTCAAAAGTCTCGGGCTCTGGCAACTCACGGCCATCGGGGTCGGTGGCATCATCGGGGTGGGGATCTTCTCACTCGCCGGACTCGTCGCTCACGGGAGCGATACCTCGCCCGCTGTCGGGCCGGCGGTCCTCTTCTCGTTCCTGATCGCGGGGCTCGCCTCCGCGGCCGCGGCGTTGTCGTACGCGGAGTTCGCCGGCATGATCCCGAGAGCCGGGTCCGCCTACACCTACGGGTATGTGGCGCTCGGCGAGATCATCGGCTGGTTCATCGGCTGGGACCTGTTGCTCGAGTACATCGCGATCGTCGCGGTGGTCGCGATCGGGATCTCCGGCTACTTCGACGCCTTCCTGTCCGGCATCGGGATCCACATGCCGGACTGGATGACCTCGACCGCCGACGAGGGGAAGGGCGGCCTCGTCAACCTCCCCGCCATCTTCGTCTCTCTCCTCGTGACCTTCATCCTGAGCCGAGGGACGAAGGCCTTCGGTCGATTCGAGCTCGTCGCGGTCGGGATCAAGGTCCTGCTCATCCTGTTCATCATCGGCCTCGGTGTCTTTTACATCGACGGACAGAACTACGATCCGTTCCTCCCGAGCGGTTTCGGGCCGGTGTTCGCCGGTGCCGCGACGGTCTTCTTCGCGGTCTTCGGATACGACGCGATGAGCACGGCCGCCGAGGAGGCGAAGGACGGCAAGAAGCACATGCCGAAGGCGATCATCCTCTCCCTCATCATCGCGATGCTCCTGTACGTCGCGGCCACGCTCGTCCTGACCGGCATGCAGAACTACACCGACATCGACCCCACGGCCGGGTTCGCATCGGCGTTCCAGAGCGTCGGTCTGCCCGTGGTCGCGACGATCATCTCCGTCTTCGCGGTCCTGTCGATCCTCACCGTGATGCTGACGTTCCTGTTGGGCGTCACCCGCGTGTGGTTCTCGATGAGTCGCGACGGTCTCCTGCCGCGATGGTTCTCGCGCACGGACCGGCGAGGCGTGCCGCAGCGGGTGACCTGGATCGCCGGCGGCGCGGCAGCCGTCTTCGCCGGTGTGTTCCCGATCAAGCAGGTCGCCGACCTCACGAACATCGGCATCCTGGCCGCCTTCATCGTGGTCTGCGTGTCGGTGATCGTGTTCCGGTACACGAAGCCGGATGAGCCCCGCTCCTTCCGGTTGCCGTTGATGCCGTTCGTCCCGGCGTTCGGCGTCCTGGCGTCCGGCTTCCTGATCCTGCAGCTGCACTGGGAGACCTGGCTACGGTTCGGGGTGTGGCTCGTGATCGGTCTCATCGTCTACTTCGCCTACGGGCGACGCCACTCGCTGTTGAACCCGGCGAGCCCCCGCCACGAGGTCCTTCGTCGGGAGCGCCAGGCGGAGTGAGCGCGCCGGTCGGAGTGGCTAGCATTGTGGGGTGACCGCTCTCGACGACCTCCCCATCCGCGACGACCTCCGAGGACAGCGCCCGTACGGCGCTCCCCAGGCCCTGGTGCCGGTGGCGCTCAACGTCAACGAGAACACGCACCCCATCCCTGAAGCGGTCGCGCACGACATCGTCGCCTCGCTCGCGTCGGCGGTCCTCACGGTGAACCGGTACCCCGATCGCGAGTTCACGGAACTCCGGGAGGCGCTGGCGGGATACCTGGGCCACGGGGTGACCCCGGAGCAGATCTGGGCGGGGAACGGCTCGAACGAAGTGCTGCAGCACATCCTGCAGGCCTTCGGTGGTCCCGGGCGATCGCTCCTCGGGTTCACGCCGACGTACTCGATGTATCCGCTCCTGGCCGCCGGCGTCGGCACCAGGTGGATCCCCGCGACTCGCGACGCCGAGTTCGAGCTCTCGCCCGAGACCGCCGCGCGTCAGGTGGCCGAGGCGGATCCCGACCTCGTGTTCCTCTGCTCGCCGAACAACCCCACCGGGACACCGTTGTCGCTCGAGACCGTCACCGCGGTGTACGAGGCGTCGCGGGGCATGGTGATCGTCGACGAAGCGTATGCGGAGTTCGCACCCGACGACGAGGCGAGCGCGCTCACCCTGCTGGAGGGGCGTCCGCGCCTGATCGTCTCCAGGACGATGAGCAAGGCCTTCGCCTTCGCCGGGGTCCGCCTCGGGTACCTCGCCGCCGACCCCGCGGTCGTCGACGCGCTGAGACTCGTCCGGCTCCCGTATCACCTGAGCGCCCTGACGCAGGCGGCCGCGACCGCCGCACTTCGGCACGCCGACGAGATGCTGGCGATGGTCGACGACATCCGGACCCAGCGCGATCGTCTCGTCGTCGAGCTCGCGCGTCTCGGCTACGACCCAAGGCGGAGCGGATCCAACTTCGTCCTGTTCGGCGGCGTCGCCGATCCGCACGCGGCGTTCGAGGCGCTCTTCGCGCGGGGGATCCTCATCCGCGACGTCGGCATCCCGAACCACCTGCGGGTCACCGCGGGCACCGAAGCGGAGACGACCGCGTTCCTCGAAGCCCTGGCGGCGATCAGCCCCGCCTGACCAGGCCATCGGCGGGCGGAGGTGGCGCGCCGCTCAGGGCAGGCGGGAGATGGCCTCCTCGGCCGCGACCCATGGGAGCATGGCGCACTTGACGCGCGCGATGTAGCGCGAGACGCCACTGAACGCCGCAGCGTCTCCGAACCGTTCCTCGTCGAACTCGAGCGTGCCCCGCGAGCGGATCACCGTGCGGAACTCGTCGATCAGAGCCTCGAGCTCGGCCGGGGTGAGGCCTGCCGCGAGGTCGCTCAGGCAGGAGCTCGACGCCTGCGAGATCGAGCAGCCGTGCCCCTCCCAGGCGATCGGTGCGAGACGACCGTCGGGCCCGGGATGGAGCTGCAGGGTGACCTCGTCGCCGCAGGTGGGGTTGAGCTGATGCGACTCGGCGGCGGGCGCCTCCCGCAAGCCGAAGCCGTGGCGCTGGCGGGCGTGGTCGAGGATGAGCTCCTGGTAGAGGCTCTCCAGGCCGCTCACCGGGACACCCCGAAGAACGGACCGACGAGCGTGGCAGCCTCGAGGAAGGCGTCGATCTCGGCCTCCGTCGTGTAGAGGTAGCTGCTGGCGCGGGTGGAGGCGGTGAGCCCCAATCGGCGGTGGAGTGGTTGTGCGCAGTGGTGACCGACGCGGACCGCGATGCCGCGATCGTCGAAGAACTGACCGACGTCGTGAGCGTGCACACCGGCGAGGTCGAAGCTCGCGAGCCCGGCGCGAGGTGTCCCGGGCGGCGGGCCGATGAGCGTGACGCCGGGGGTGGCGGCGAGTCCGGCCGCGAGACGCTGTCCGTAGGCCGCCTCGGTGGCGTGGACACGGTCCATGCCGACCGCTTGCAGGAACCGGACGGCGCTCGCGAGGGCGATCGCCTGCGACACCGGCTGGGTCCCCGCCTCGAACCGCTGCGGCGCGGGAAGGAACTCCGCGCCTTCGAGTGTGACGGTCGTGATCATCGACCCGCCGGTGAGGAAGGGCGGAAGGGCGTCGAGCAGCTGACGGCGACCCCAGAGCGCACCGATCCCGTTGGGACCGAGCATCTTGTGGCCGGAGAACACGAGGAAGTCGACGCCGAGGGACGCGACGTCGACGGGCAGGTGCGGCACGGACTGGCAGGCGTCGAGCACGGTCAGCGCGCCGACGCGTTCGGCGAGGCCGACGAGCTCGGAGACCGGCGCGATCGCCCCGGTGACGTTGGACACGTGCGCGAAGGCGATGATGCGCGTGCGTTCGCCGATGATGTCGTCCACGGCGTCCAAGCGCAGCACGCCGTGGTCGTCGACCGGGAGGTGACGGAGGGTCGCACCGGTGCGTGCTGCGAGTTGCTGCCAGGGGATGAGGTTCGCGTGGTGTTCGAGTTCCGTGACGACGATCTCGTCGCCTGGACCGAGTCGGAACCGCTCGGCGGCAGCACCGCCGAGACCGGCGCTCGCGTTCCCGATGGCCCCGGCGATGAGGTTGAGGGCCGCGGTCGCGCCGGAGGTCCAGACGAGTTCCCGCTCGTCGGCACCGATGAACGCGGCGACGGTCGCGCGAGCGTCCTCGAAGAGCTCCGTCGCCTCGGCGGCCAGGAGGTGGGCTCCACGGTGGACGGCGGCGTTCCGGTGCGTCGCGTAGTCGCGCTCCGCGTCGATAACCTCGATCGGACGTTGCGAGGTGGCGCCGGAGTCCAGATAGACGAGCGGGTGTCCGTTCATCTCCCGGGCGAGGATCGGGAACCGTTCACGGAGAGCGGCGATCTCCGTCGCGTCGAGTGGGACGGCCGGGGCGATGCTGGGTGTGGAAGTCATGACCTCTCAACGATAGGCGTCGGCAGAGCCTGGTGCAGCCGGATGACGCGACGATCCACACCCGTCGACACACGGCGTGCAGCTTCGGTGCGCTCGATACACTGGATCCCATGACCACCCAGCAGCGCACGGCCCGGATCCAGCGCGCGACGAGCGAGTCCAGCATCGAGCTGGAACTGGACCTCGACGGCACCGGCACGAGCAGCATCGAGACCTCCGTCCCGTTCTACGACCACCTGCTCACGGCCTTCGCGAAGCACTCGCTGACCGACCTGACCGTCCGGGCGACGGGCGATGTCGACATCGACGTCCACCACACGGTCGAGGACGTCGGGATCGTCCTGGGCCAGGCGATCCGTCAGGCGCTCGGCGACAAGGCCGGCATCTCCCGGTACGGCGACGCACTGGTCCCGCTCGACGAGGCCCTCGTGCAGGCCGTCGTCGACATCTCCGGTCGTCCGTACCTCGTGCACGGCGGGGAACCGGCCGGATTCGAGTTCCACCTGATCGGTGGGCACTTCACGGGTTCGATGGTGCGTCACGTCTTCGAGGCGATCACCTTCAACGCGGGCCTCACCGTGCACGTGAACGTCCTCGGCGGACGCGATCCGCACCACATCGCCGAAGCGGAGTTCAAGGCGTTCGCGCGGGCCTTCCGGCAGGCGAAGGCATTCGACCCGCTGGTCCAGGGCATCCCGTCGACGAAGGGCGCGTTGTGAGTGCACGCCCGTCGGTGGTCGTCCTCGACTACGGCTCCGGCAACGTGCACTCCGCCGTCAAGGCCCTCGAGCTCGCCGGCGCAGACGTCGTGCTGACGGGCGACCGTCAGGCGGCCCAGGCCGCCGACGGTCTCGTCGTGCCAGGGGTCGGTGCCTTCGACGCGGTGATCGGCGCACTCCGTTCCTCCCACGGCGACGAGGTCATCGACCGCCGTCTCGCGGGAGGGCGTCCGGTCCTCGGCATCTGCGTGGGGATGCAGGTCATGTTCGAGCGTGGCGTGGAGCGCGGGTCCGAGGCCGACGGCCTGGGGGAGTGGCCCGGTGCGGTCACGGAACTCGAAGCGCCCGTCCTGCCGCACATGGGCTGGAACACGGTGTCGCCGGACGCGGGGTCCGTGCTCTTCGACGGCCTCGCCGACGAGCGCTTCTACTTCGTCCACTCCTATGCCGCACAGCAGTGGACCCTCGAGGTCATGCCGCCGTTCCCCGAGCCGCGCCTCACCTGGGCGACCCACGGCGTGCCGTTCCTCGCAGCCGTCGAGAACGGTCCGCTGTCGGCGACGCAGTTCCACCCGGAGAAGTCGGGCGACGCCGGTATCCGCCTGCTGTCCAACTGGCTCGGCACCCTGTAGCCGACTAGGATCAGGTGCTTGTGCCGCGAGGCATGCTGTGCGCCGGGAACCGAGGGGCTCGCAGCTCCCGAAGAGACGGTGGATCATGAACGAGTTCAACACGACGGCCGGACTGACGCTGCTCCCCGCGATCGACATCGTGGACGGCAAGGCCGTCCGGTTGACGCGCGGCGAGGCCGGTTCGGAGACGAACTACGGTGAGCCCGTCGACGCAGCCCTGGACTGGGCCCGTCAGGGGGCGGAGTGGATCCACCTCGTCGACCTCGACGCCGCGTTCGGTCGTGGTGACAACCGGTCGATCATCCGCAAGGTCATCTCGAAGGCGCGCGGCGTCAACATCGAGCTGTCGGGCGGCATCCGCGACGACGCCTCCCTCGAGCAGGCGCTCGAGACGGGCGTCGCGCGCGTCAACCTCGGGACCGCGGCGCTCGAGAACCCCGAGTGGGCCGCGAGCGTCATCGCCCAGTACGGCGAGGCGATCGCGGTCGGCCTCGACGTCCGTGGCACGACGCTCGCCGCTCGCGGCTGGACGCAGGACGCCGGCGACCTGTGGACGGTCCTCGACCGCCTCGAGGAGGCGGGCTGTGCACGCTACGTCGTGACGGACGTCACGAAGGACGGCACGATGCAGGGGCCGAACATCGACCTGCTCCGACAGGTGCTCGAGCGCACGGAGCGGCCGGTGGTGGCCTCCGGCGGCATCTCGAGCCTCGACGACCTGGTCGCACTGCGCGAGTTGGTCCCCCTGGGGCTCGAGGGCGCCATCATCGGGAAGGCGCTCTACAACGGCGCATTCACCCTGGCCGAGGCGCTGGATGTCTCGGGCCGCTGACGAATCCTCCGCGCCCGACCGTCACGGTCCTTCAGGCGGGCATGCCCACCCGGCGGCAGGTGGTGCCGACTCGGCCGGCCAGCCCTGGGCGGGTCGGAGCTTCCAGCCGAACGCGAGTTCCGGTGACGACGGCAGTGCGCCCGAGCGGCTGATCGAGTCCCTGCGACGCTTCCGAGCCGGCGAGGTCGGCGAGGCCGAGGTCGTCGACGCGTTCCGGGACTCCCGCCTGCTCATCCCGCTCGTGGCCCACCTCGGTGAGGCCGGCGAGAACGAGCAGGGTCAGCTGGTCGACAAGTCCCAGGAGCTGTCCATCGTGACCGTGACGGGTCCGGACGGCCGCACCGTGCTCCCGGTCTTCAGCTCGGTGCAGGCGATGTCCGCGTGGAACCGGACGGCGAGGCCGATCCCGGCCGACGGCGTCCGGGTCGCCCTGGCGGCCGCGAGCGAGCAGACGGACGTCGTGGTCCTCGATCCGACGTCGAGCACCGAGTTCGCCGTACGCCGACCCGCGCTGTGGGCGATCGCGCAGTCGCAGCCGTGGACGCCGAGCTTCGCGGACGCGCTGGTGCGCGGCGCGTTCGAGCGGTCGATCGAGCAGGAGCTCGCCGTCGTGAGCGTGCGCCTGCGAGCCGGAGACCCGGAGGCGAAGCTCGCCGGGTCCGAGCTCGTGGTCGAGCTCGGCCTGCTGCAGGGGCTGACCCAGCAGGAGCTCGACGCGGTGCTGGCGCGGCTCGCTCAGCGCTGGGCCGCGGACGAGGTCATCGCGACGCGCGTCGACTCGCTCGCGGTGTCGCTCCGCCCCGCCGACTGATCGGCGAGGCGGAGCGCCGCGCTGCGATCAGGTGACCGGCCCGGTCCACTTCTCGCCGGGACCCTTGCCGATGGGATCCTGGATGGTGGACGCCTCCCGGAAGGCGAGCTGGAGGGATCGCAGGCCGTCGCGCAGCGAGCGGGCATGCATGTCGCTGATCTCCGGGGCTCCCGCGGTGATGAGCCCGGCGAGGGCGTTGATGAGCTTGCGGGCCTCGTCGAGGTCCGTCTGGGCGTCGGGCGCGTCCGCGAGGCCGCACTTGACCGCTGCAGCGCTCATGAGGTGCACGGCGGCCGTGGTGATGACCTCGACGGCGGGGACGTCGGCGATGTCCCGGGTGGCCTGATCGGCCCCTCCCGACTCGTCGTCGTGGTCGTACGGGCTGGTGGTGTTGTTCACGTGGATCCTCTGTTAGACTCGTGCGGTGCTCCGAGACATGTCTCGGTACGAAAGAGGAGATTCTCCCACCCGCGCTCGACCGCTTCACAAGGTTACCGGGTTGTCACGCTCCGCCTGTCGCTTCACCGCTTCGGGTAGCAGGGCGTGGTGCCTTCCGACAGGTGTTCTGAACACCGGCGGAGGGTACGGGTGTGTGGTGAACCGATTTCGTCGCGTCGCAGGTATCGGACCTGGTCGCGTGGCATCCCACCCAGTCAGAGGAGCTCCGCATCAGCGATCCCCGTACCAATGACCGTATCCGCGTCCCGGAGGTCCGACTCGTCGGTCCCGGCGGAGAACAGGTCGGCGTCGTCAAAATCGAGGTCGCCCTTCGCCTCGCGCAGGAAGCGGATCTCGACCTCGTCGAGGTCGCACCCAACTCCAAGCCGCCCGTCGCGAAGATCATGGACTACGGCAAGTTCAAGTACGAGGCTGCGCAGAAGGCCAAAGAGGCCCGGCGCAACCAGGCGAACACGATCCTCAAAGAGGTCCGGTTCCGCCTCAAGATCGACCAGCACGACTACGAGACCAAGCGCAAGCGCGCCGAGGGCTTCCTCAAGGCCGGTGACAAGGTGAAAGCCATGATCCAGTTCCGCGGCCGCGAGCAGTCCCGCCCAGAGCAGGGCGTCCGCCTGCTCCAGAAGTTCGCCGAGGACGTGTCCGAGTGGGGCACCGTCGAGTCCACCCCCATGGTCGACGGTCGCAACATGGTGATGGTCGTCGGTCCGCTCAAGAACAAGTCCGAGGCGAAAGCCGAAGCCAACGCACAACGTGCGGCATCCAAGGCACGTCCGGCTGAAGCCGACGAAGCCGACGAGGCTGCTCCGGTGGAGTCATCCACCGACGAGAACCGATAAGAAACGAGGAATCCCATGCCGAAGCAGAAGACCCACTCCGGGGCCAAGAAGCGATTCAAGGTCACCGGCAGCGGCAAGCTGATGAAGCAGCAGGCCGGTATGCGACACAACCTGGAGAGCAAGTCCAGCCGTCGCACCCGTCGCCTGAACCAGGACCAGGTGCTGGCGCCCGCCGACGCCAAGGTCATGAAGAAGCTGCTCGGTCGCTAGACCGTTTACCCGTAAGGAACTAGGAACATGGCAAGAGTCAAAAGGGCGGTCAACGCTCACAAGAAGCGTCGCGTCATCCTCGAGCGCGCCGCCGGTTACCGCGGTCAGCGTTCGCGTCTGTACCGCAAGGCCAAGGAGCAGGTCACTCACTCCCTCGTCTACTCGTACCGCGACCGTCGTGCGCGCAAGGGTGACTTCCGTCGCCTCTGGATCCAGCGCATCAACGCGGCTTCGCGTGCCAACGGCATGACGTACAACCGCTTCATCCAGGGTCTCGGCCTCGCCGGGATCGAGGTCGACCGCCGTATCCTCGCGGACCTCGCGGTTCACGAGCCCGCCACCTTCGCGGCCCTCGTCGCGTCGGCCAAGGCCGCACTGCCCGCCGACACCTCGGCACCCAAGGTCTCCGCCTAGTCGGAAGCCCTGCGTCCGACCGGACGACGTGTTCGAACGGCCCGATCCCACCAGGGATCGGGCCGTTTCGTCTGTCCGGAGTGCGACCCATAGGATGGGTGCGTGCTTGACAATCCGCGGTCACCGCGCGTCCGTTCCGTCGCCAAACTCGCCAAGCGTCCGGCGAGACAGGAGACCGGCCTGTTCCTCCTCGAAGGACCGCAGGCGGTGTCGGAGGCCCTGCAGTTCCGGCCCGACCTGATCCTCGAGCTGTACGCGACGCCGACGGCCCTCGAGCGCTACACCGACATCGGGGCCGCGGCCACCGATGCGGGACTCGAGGTCGAGTTCGTCACCGAGCAGGTGCTGGAGTCGATGGCCGACACCGTCACGCCGCAGGGGTTCATCGCGGTCGCGCAGCAGTTCCCGACCTCCATCAAGGACATCTTCGCCGGGGAGCCGCAGCTCGTCGTCATCCTGGAGGAGGTCCGGGACCCGGGCAACCTCGGGACGATCATCCGAGCCGCCGACGCCGCCGGAGCGGACGCCGTCGTCCTGAGCGGACGGACCGTGGACCTCTACAACCCGAAGGTCGTGCGCTCCACGACCGGCTCGCTCTTCCACCTGCCCGTCGCGGTCGGTGTCGAGCTGCCCACCGTGCTGGAACGGGCCCGTGCGGCGGGACTGCAGACGCTCGCGGCCGACATCAAGGGCGAGGACCTCCTCGTGGTCCGGTCGGAAGGCGTGCTCGCGAAGCCGACGGCATGGGTGTTCGGCAACGAGGCCAGGGGACTCACCGACGAGCACCTCGAGCTCGTCGACCGTGCGGTTACGGTACCGATCTACGGCCGTGCCGAGAGCATGAACCTGGCCACCGCGGCGTCGGTGTGCGTCTTCGAGAGCGCGTTCGCGCAGCACGCCTGAGCGTCTGAGGCGTCGACCGTCGAGGTTACGAAACGGTAACCGTAGCGCTTCCGTCATGCGCACGAAACACACGGTCACCTAGTTTGGGTTACATGGAGCCAACAGTGTCCCCGAACTCCGGCCCGGCGGAACCCGATGCAGCAGCCTCGCATGGTGCCGCCGGCGTATACGAGACCACGAGCAACCCGATCCAGGCAGGGCGCGGCGAGCCCCTCGTCGTCATGGAGAACGTCGAGAAGCACTACGGCGAGTTCCACGCCCTGAAGGACATCAACCTCACCGTCAACAAGGGCGAGGTCGTCGTCGTGATCGGACCGTCCGGGTCCGGCAAGTCGACCCTCTGCCGGACGATCAACCGGCTCGAGACGATCAGCTCGGGGGAGATCCGGATCGACGGCAAGAAGCTGCCGGAGGAGGGCAAGCAGCTCGCCGAGCTGCGCGCCGACGTCGGCATGGTGTTCCAGTCGTTCAACCTGTTCGCGCACAAGACGATCCGCGAGAACGTCACCCTCGGCCCGATCAAGGTGCGCAAGCAGAAGAAGCGCGACGCCGACGATGCGGCGAAGGTGCTGCTCGAGCGCGTCGGCATCGGCGTGCAGGCCGACAAGCTGCCGGCACAGTTGTCCGGCGGGCAGCAGCAGCGTGTGGCGATCGCCCGCGCCCTCGCGATGAAGCCGAAGGTCATGCTGTTCGACGAACCGACCTCGGCCCTCGACCCCGAGATGATCAACGAGGTCCTCGACGTCATGGTGCAGCTCGCCGGTGAGGGCATGACCATGATCGTCGTCACCCACGAGATGGGCTTCGCCAGGAAGGCCGCCGATCGCGTCGTCTTCATGGCCGATGGCGAGATCCTCGAGGACACCGACCCCGAGTCGTTCTTCACGAACCCGCAGTCCGAGCGGGCGAAGGACTTCCTGTCGAAGCTCCTCACCCACTGACCCATCCGACTCCGGATCGCGCGACCCGCGCGGCGACCCGGAACTGACCAACCGATCGGCCCGTCCCGGGCACCAAGGAAGGAAGGACAACATGCGCAAGAGGCTCATGTTCATCACCGCGGGAGTCGCTGCAGCAGCGCTCGCGCTCAGCGGGTGCAGCGGCGGCGACGCCGGCACCGGATCGACCGACGGCGCGTCCGACGGCGGCGCACTCTTCGAGGTCGCCACCGACGTCCAGCTCGAGGGCAGCCCCACGTACGACGCGATGGTGAAGGCCGACAAGGTCCGCATCGGCGTCAAGGAGGACCAGCCCGGTCTCGGTTACCTCGACGCCGCCACCGGCGAGCGTTCCGGCTTCGACGTCGAGATGGCCACCTGGATCGCCGCGTCGCTCGGCTTCGACGCCGACAAGATCGAGTTCAAGGCGATCCCGAGCGCCAACCGCGAGTCTGCCATCGTGAACGGTGACATCGACTACTACGTCGGCACCTACTCGATCACCGACAAGCGCAAGGAGCAGATCGACTTCGCCGGACCGTACTTCGAGACCGGCCAGGGCCTGCTCGTCGCCGCGGACAACAACGACATCAAGGGCGAGGACGACCTCGCCGGCAAGACCGTGTGTTCGGCGACGGGCTCCACGCCCATCCAGAACATCAAGGACAACTTCCCCGACACCAAGACGGAGGAGTTCGACACCTACTCGCAGTGTGTCGAGGCCCTGAACGACGGCAAGGTCGACGCGGTCACGACCGACCAGGCGATCCTGATCGGGTATGCGGCGCAGTTCCCCGACGAGCTCAAGGTCGTGGGCGAGCCGTTCAGCACCGAGCTGTACGGCATCGGTCTGCCGAAGGGTGACGACGCCCTCCGCCACTTCATCAACACGATGTTCACCGATGGCGGCGACACCTGGACCAAGATCTACGACGCCACCCTCGGCGCCTCCGGCACCAAGGTGACCCAGCCGGCGGTCGACGACTACTAAGCAGCGCCCCGGGCGGCCGCCGACCAGCGGCCGTCCGGGGGAGCTGTCCCGTCGACTCCGCCCAGGCGCCCGCCACGGGCGTCCCCCTCCCGAAAGGCGTGCGCGACATGAACGTCCTGCTCGACAACCTCGACCTCTTCGTCACGGGCTTCCGCAACACCCTGCTGCTCTTCGTGGTGTCGGGGTTCTTCGCGCTCGTGCTCGGCACCATCGTCGGTGCCATGCGGGTCTCGCCGGTCCCGGCGATGCGCCTCTTCGGCACCGTGTACGTCAACACGGTGCGCAACACCCCGCTGACCCTCATCCTCTTCTTCTTCGCGTTCGGCTACCCGAAGCTCGGGCTCCCCGAAGTGAGCTATACGACGCTCGCGATCATCGGGCTGAGCCTCTACACCGCGACCTACGTCGCGGAGGTCCTGCGGTCCGGCGTCAACACGGTGCCGATCGGGCAGGCCGAGGCCGCACGCGCGATCGGGCTGCCGTTCGGACAGACCATGACGCTCGTCATCCTGCCGCAGGCGTTCCGTGCCGTCCTGCCACCGCTGTTCAGCGTGCTGATCGCCCTGCTCAAGAACACGACGGTCGCCGCCGGCTTCTCCGTCGCCGAAGCGGGCGCGATCCGCGCGAACCTGTCCGAGCGCGGTGAGCCGCTCCTCATCGGGCTGCTGTGGGTTGCCCTCATCTTCGTGGCCCTCGTGTCGCTCCTGTCCCTCGCCCAACGGGCCTTCGAGAAGAAGTGGAGGATCGCGCGATGAGCTCCGTCCTGTTCGACACCCCCGGCCCGAAGGCCATCGTCCGCTATCGCTGGATCGGTGCGGCGACGGTGCTCGTCGTCGCCGGCATCCTCGCCTTCGTCGTCTTCCGCTTCATCGAAACCGGACAGTTCACCGCCTCGAAGTGGAAGCTCTTCACCTTCCCGCGCGTCTGGGAGCAGATCCTCCAGGCGACGGGCGCGACCCTGTCCGCATTCGCGGTCGCCGCCGTCTGCAGCGTCGTCCTCGGACTGGTGCTGGCGATCGGCCGGCTGTCCGACCACAAGGTCATCAACGTCCCCTTCACGATCTTCATCGAGTTCTTCCGGGCGGTCCCGGTCCTCATCCTGATGATGCTCATGTACTACGGGCTGCCGCCCCTCGGCTTCACCTTCGTGACGCCGTTCGTCGCCGTCGCCATCGCGCTGACGCTGTACAACGGCGCGGTGTTCTCCGAGATCTTCCGAGCGGGCATCGAGTCGCTGCCGAAGGGACAGGGCGAGGCCGCCTACGCCATCGGCCTGCGCAAGTCCGCGGTCCTGCGCCTCATCCTGTTCCCGCAGGCGATCCGCGCGATGCTGCCGGTGATCATCGCCCAGCTCGTCGTCGCGCTCAAGGACACGGCGCTCGGCTTCCTGATCACCTATCAGGAGCTCCTCTACCTCGCGAAGCAGTTCGGATCGCAGGCGCTCTACGGCAGCCCGATCATCCCCTCGATCATCGTGATGGGTTCGATCTACATCGTGCTCTGCCTGATCCTCTCGGGCGTCGCGAAGATCGTCGAGGTGCGCACCCGACGGTCGCCGCGGACGCCGAAGGAGCAGGCCGTGACCGAGGACACGACGACGAAGATCCTCGGCATCCAGGCGGGGAACCAGTCGTCCGGCGCGAGCATCTGACGTCGTCCCGACGGTGACCGGTCGACCGGCTCGCCGTCGGGGCGAGGACGGTCGCCCATGCGGGCCGACCGCCTGGGTAGACTTGGCTCTCGTGTCCGACGCATCCCCAATCTCCGAACCAGCGGTGAACGCCGCGGTCGACGCCGCTCTCGAAGCGATCGCCGCAGCCACCGACTCGGCCGCCCTGAAAGCGGTCCGATCAGCCCACGCCGGCGAAGCGTCACCGCTCGCCGCCTTCAACGGATCGCTCCGCAGCGTGCCGAACGACCAGAAGGCCGCGCTCGGCAAGCTGGTCGGTCAGGCTCGCGGGCGCGTCTCGAAGGCGTTGAGCGAGCGCGAGGGCGAGATCGTCGCCGCCGAGACGGAGGCACGCCTCGCCGCCGAGGCGATCGACGTCACCGCCGTTCCGCAGCGTCGCGTGCCCGGTGCCCGGCACCCGCTCACGCTGCTCCAGGACCGCGTGTCCGACATCTTCGTCGGCATGGGGTGGGAGATCGCCGAGGGCCCCGAGGTCGAGAGCGAGTGGTTCAACTTCGACGCCCTGAACTTCGACGCCGACCACCCGGCCCGTGCGATGCAGGACACCTTCTTCGTGGAGCCGTTGGAGTCGCACCTCGTCCTGCGGACGCACACCTCGCCGGTCCAGGTGCGCTCGCTGCTCGAGCGCGAGCTCCCCGTGTACGTGCTCGCCCCCGGGCGCGTGTACCGCACCGACGAGCTCGACGCGACGCACACGCCCGTCTTCATGCAGTTCGAGGGTCTCGCCGTCGACAAGGGCCTGACGATGGCGCACCTGCGCGGAACGCTCGACCACTTCGTGAAGAGCGTCTTCGGCGACGACGCGAAGGTCCGCCTGCGTCCCAGCTACTTCCCCTTCACCGAGCCGAGCGCCGAGCTCGACTTCTGGCACCCGACCTTCAAGGACGGACCGCGTTGGATCGAGTGGGGTGGGTGCGGCATGATCAACCCGAACGTGCTCCGGTCCGCCGGTATCGACCCCGAGGTCTACTCGGGCTTCGCCTTCGGAATGGGTGTCGAGCGCGGCCTGATGCTGCGCGACGGCGTGCAGGACATGCGAGAGATGGTGGAGGGCGACGTCCGCTTCTCCCAGCAGTTCGGGATGGTGGTGTAGTCGTGCGTGTTCCATTGAGCTGGCTCGGGGAGTTCGTCGAACTCGCCCCGGGGACCACCCCTGAAGACGTCCACGCTGCGCTCGTGCGCGTCGGACTCGAGGAGGAGGACGTCCACCGCTTCGAGCTGACGGGTCCCATCGTGGTCGGCGAGGTCCTCGAGTTCGTCGAGGAGCCGCAGTCCAACGGCAAGACCATCCGCTGGTGCCAGGTCCGCGTCGCCGAGGGTGACGCCGAGGGGGCCGTGCGCGGCATCGTCTGCGGCGCCGGCAACTTCTTCGTCGGCGACCAGGTGGTCGTCACGCTGCCCGGCGCCGTGCTGCCCGGTCCGTTCCCGATCGCCGCTCGCAAGACCTACGGCCACGTGTCCGACGGCATGATCGCCTCGGCTCGCGAACTCGGTCTCGGTGAGGACCACGACGGGATCCTGCGCCTCTCGACGATCGGGGTCGAGGCGCCTGTCGGCACCGACGCGATCAGCCTGCTCGGTCTGGACGACGCTGCAGTCGAGCTCAACGTGACGCCCGATCGCGGCTACGCGTTCTCGATCCGAGGGGTCGCACGCGAGTACTCCCACGCGACCGGTGCGGTCTTCCGCGACCCGGCCGGGAGCGTCCCCGAGGCGTTCACCGGACCACTCGACGGCTTCCCCGTCACGATCGAGGATGCAGCGCCGATCCGCGGTCGCGCCGGGTCGAGCGTCTTCGTCACCCGCGTCGTGCGTGACGTCGACCCGACGAAGCCCACCCCGCCGTGGATGGTGGCCCGGTTGAAGCTCGCGGGTATCCGCTCGCTGTCGCTCGTCGTGGACATCACGAACTACGTCATGCTCGAGCTCGGGCAGCCGATCCACGGGTACGACCTCGACAAGCTCACGGGCGGCATCGTCGTGCGGCGCGCGCGGTCCGGCGAGACCTTCGTCACGCTCGACGGCCAGGAGCGGAAGCTCCACGACGAGGACCTGCTGATCACCGACGACTCGGGCCCGATCGGGCTCGCCGGCGTGATGGGTGGCCTCGACACCGAGATCACCGATGCCACGCGCAACGTCCTCATCGAGGCCGCGAACTTCGACCAGGTGTCCATCGCGCGGAGCGCACGTCGCCACAAGCTGCCGAGCGAGGCGTCCAAGCGGTTCGAGCGCGGTGTCGATCCACAGATCGCCGTCGCGGCCGCCGGTCGCGTCGCGCAGTTGCTCGTCGACCTGGCCGGTGGCCGGACGGACGACCTCGGCTCCACCGTCACCACGGCGCCGGATCGCGAGCCGATCCTGCTCCCCGACGACTACATCAACGGCCTCATCGGCGTCACGTTCGGAGCGGACGAGACACGATCCGCGCTCGCCGAGATCGGCGCGGCCGTCGAGGCGACCGATGGCGGCCTGCTCGTGACGCCGCCGAGCTGGCGCCACGACATCACCGGCAAGGAGGACCTCGCCGAGGAGGTGGCGCGGATCCTCGGCTACGACCGCATCCCGTCGGTGCTCCCCGTCGCGCCTCCGGGACGCGGGCTCTCGCGTTCGCAGCGGCTGCGCCGCGGGGTCTCCGATGCGCTCGCCTACGGCGGCGCCACCGAGGTGTTGGCCTACCCGTTCGTCTCCGCCGAGGAGAACGCGCGGTTCGGGGCACCGCAACCAGGTGAGTTCCCGGCCGTGAAGCTCGCGAACCCGCTCGACGCGAAGGCACCCTTCCTCCGCGCGTCGATCCTGCCCGGTCTCCTCGCTGTGGCCCACCGGAACGTCTCGCGTGGTCTGACCGACCTCTCGATCTTCGAGGTCGGCGCGGTGTTCCGTCCGTCCCGTCACGGTGCGTTCGGCCAGGCCGAACTCCCGCAGGCGGCGGTCCGTCCGAGCGAGGCCCAGCTCGAGGAGCTCGAGGCGGGCGTCCCGGCTCAACCGCGTCATCTCGGCTTCCTCGCGGTCGGCAACGCCGTCCCGAAGCAGCCGGGCCAGCCCGCGGTCGCGGCCGGTATGGCCGACGCGCTCGAGGCCGTCCAGGCCGTCGCGGTGGCGACCGGCGTCGACATCACCGTCTCGCAGGGCAGCCACCAGGCACTGCACCCCGGACGGACCGCGGCCTTGCACGTCGGCGACGTCCTGGTGGGGTATGCGGGGGAGGTGCACCCGGCCGTCGCCGAGGAGGCGAACCTGCCGCGCGTCGTGGCGGTCGCGGAACTCGACCTGGATCGCATCATCGCGCTCGGCGACGCACTGCCCGAGGCCGTCGGCATCGGCACCCTGCCTGCGGCGACGCAGGACCTCTCGCTGCTCGTCCCCGCGACGGTGGCAGCGGGTGAGGTCCTCGACGCCGTCCGCGTCGGCGCCGGTCCGCTGCTCGAGCACATCCGCCTTGTCGACGACTACCGCGGCTCGGGTGTCCCCGAGGGCGGCAAGAGCCTGACCTTCGCCCTGCGGTTCCGGGCTCCGGACCGCACGCTCACCGCGGCGGAGGCGAGCGACGCGAAGCTCGCCGGCGCGGCAGTGGCGGCCGAGCGTTTCGGCGCGAGCATCCGGGACTGAGCCGGTCGTACCGGACGACAGCGGCCCCGCGGATCGACGATCTGCGGGGCCGCGTCCGTCTGGCGGGACGGACTCAGTCGCGGAAGGTCTCGATCGACGCACCCAGGGTGATGAGCCGCTCCTGCAGCTGCTCGTACCCGCGAGCGATGATGTCGACGTTGCGGAGCACGCTCGTACCCTTCGCGGCGAGCATGGCGAGCAAGATGACGACGGCCGGTCGCAGCGCGGGAGGGCAGCTCACCTCGGCGCCGGACCAGTGCGTCGGCCCGGAGACGTCGATGCGGTGCGGGTCGCGCAGACGGACGTTGGCGCCGAGCCGCGTCAGGTCGGTGAGGTGGATCGCCCTGCCCTCGTACACCCAGTCGTGGATGAGCGTGTCGCCCTCGGCGCAGGCCGCGATGACCGCGAAGAACGGGAGGTTGTCGATGTTCAGCCCTGGGAACGGCATGGGGTGGATCTTGTCGATCGGGGCGTGCAGCTTCGAGGGGTGCACGGTGACGTCGACGAGTCGGGTCCGACCGTTCGCCGCCGCGTACTCGGGGGAGCGGGTGTAGCGCAGTCCCATCTCGCCGAGCGTCGCGAGCTCGATCTCCATGAACTCGATCGGCACGCGAGTGACGGTGATCTCCGAGTCGGTGACGATCCCCGCGGTGAGCAGACTCATCGCCTCCACCGGGTCCTCACTCGGCCAGTAGTCCACATCCTCGTTGATGACGCTGCGGCCGGTGATCCGGAGCGTCGTGCTCCCGATGCCCTCGATGGTGATGCCGAGGAGCTCCAGGTAGAAGCACAGGTCCTGCACCATGTAGTTCGGGCTGGCGTTGCGGATGATCGTCACGCCGTCGCGCACCGCGGCGGCCATGATGGCGTTCTCGGTCACGGTGTCGCCCCGCTCGGTGAGCACGACGCTCAGCTCCTCGGGCACGTCGGGGGCGACGGTGGCCTGGTACCAGCCGGCGGTCGCCTCGATGGACAGGCCGAACGGCCGGAGCGCGATGAGGTGCGGTTCGACGGTGCGGGTCCCGAGGTCGCAACCACCGGCGTAGGGGAGGGCGAAGGTGTCGTAGCGGCCGAGCAGCGGACCGAGGAACATCAGCACACTGCGGGTCCGGCGACCGGCGTCCTCGTCGATGCTCTCGAGCGAGAGGTCGTCCGGGACGTGGATCTCGACGTCCTGGCCGTCGGGCGACCAGACCACCGAGACGCCCAGGCTGCGCAGGACGTCGATGATGCGGTCGACCTCGACGATCCGGGCGATGCCGTGCAGCGTGGTGCGGCCGCGGTTCATGAGTGCGGCGCACAGGAGCGCGACCGAGGCGTTCTTGCTCGAACGCACCGCGATCGTCCCGTGCAGCTGTCGGCCGCCCTGGACACGGAGGTGCGAGTTCTTCTTCTGTTCGCCGAAACTGACGATCTCGCTCTCGAGCGCGGTGCTGATCCGGCTCAGGAGGTCGATGCTGATGTTCTGACTACCCTGCTCGATCCGGTTGATCGCGCTCTGGCTCGTGCCGACGCGTTCCGCCAGCTGGGCCTGGGTGAGCTTGCGTCCCTGTCGGGCGCCGCGGATGAGTGCTCCGACCTGCCGGAGCGGTGCCGCAGGGTCCGTTCGTTCAAACGTTGCCGTGTCTTCCATGTCGTCATTCTATCTCAGATATGAGATAGAACGCCGTTAGGGGCGCCCCTGAGATGACTCGGCTGCATGTGAAACCCGTTCCGTGGTGTCAGGCGCGGGCGCGGAGCTCCGGAAGACGGCGGCGTACACCGGGCCTGCGACGAACCAGATGGCCGTGATCGCGACGAGCTTGATGATCATGCCCCAGATGACGTCCTCGTTCGCGAGGGCGAAGGACGCGGGGACCCTCCAGCCGATCATGGCCTGCATCGCGAGGAGCCCGGTGATCGCGATCACGACGGCGAGGACCACCCGACGCCACTCCGACCAGGCGGCACGGATGTACGCGGGACCGGACTTCGGCTTGGGCCGCGGTGCTAGACCGCCCGCGAACCGGTGTGCGAACCAGACGTCCGCCTTCGTGATGAGCGTGTGTCCGAACGCCACCGTGAAGCCCAGGTAGATGGTCGCGAGGAGATGCGTGACGTTCGGCTCCTCGCCGGCCGCGAGGTCGATCGCGGTCAGGACGAGGAGGACGAGGTCCACGACCGGTACACCGATCAACATGATCGCGCTGAGCCGGCGCCGCCGGAGGAGGTAGCGGGCCGCGAGCCCGCCGAAGAGGAGGATCCAGAACGCGGCCTCCGCGCCGAGGATGGCCCAGATGAGCGGGCTCGTGCCGAAGAGTTCAGTGAAGCTGTCCATGTTCCGATGGTGTCGCGGGATGATGCCGTGCCACATCGACCGTGCTGCTGATCCTCCGGCGACGGGGTCAGCGGAACTGCGTACGCGGGTTCGTCCCTCCGACGCTCGCGCCGCGCGGCTCGAGCTGATGTGATGGAGGCATGGCTGCTCTCGAAGGACCGCGCGCATGGGTGGGTCGACACCGGGAGCCGGTCATCACCTCGGTGTGCGCAGCCATGGGACTCCTGTTCGCCCTCCTCGGGATCCATGTCCCCTGGGGGACGACCGTGTCGGAACCGCCGCTCCTCCTGACCCTCGTCTTCCTCACGGCCATCCTGGCGGTGCACCTGCTCCGCCGCCGACGCCCGTTGACCACGCTGGCCGTCGGCATCCTGATCGCCCTCGCCGAGGCGCTCACCACCGGAGGCAGCGGCCTCGGGATGCTCATCGTCGTGTCCGACCTCGCCTACGCGGCGGCGCTCTACTCGCGGTCCCGGGTCATCGACGTCGCCGCGTTCGCCTGCACCGCGCTCGCCGTCGTGTCGGTCGGTGTCTTCGCGGTGATCTGGTTCACCGACGACGTCGAGGCCGTCACCCGGCTCGGTCGCGGAGTGGTCCTCGGCTCGCTCATCATCGTCCCGGTCATCCTGGCGAGTTCGATCTGGTACGGCAGGATGGTCCGGTACCCCCGCCTCGAGGCCGAACGCCAGCGCGAGCGCGCGGACACGATCGCCCAGGCAGCGGCTGCGCTCCGGCAGGACGCCGTGACCCGTGAACGGCTCGAGCTCAGCCGGGAGCTGCACGACGTCATCGCCGGTCACCTCTCGGCGATCGCGATGCAGTCGGCGGCGGCCCTGGAACGACGCGACGGCACCGACCCGGTGGCGCTGCGGCGCAGCCTCGCACTCGTCCGGACCAGCAGTCTCGACGCGCTCGCCGACATGCGCACGATGATCGACGTGCTCCGCGGTGACCAGTCGGCCGACGACCTGACCCAGGCTCCGGACCGACTCACGGCCGAGTCGGTCCGCCGCGCAGTCGAGGTCGCGCGTGCCAACGGGCTGGAGGTGGAGGTCCAGGCACCGGAGGACGCGGCGCTCGCCGAAGTCCCCGCGCAGACGTCGATCGTCGGCCTCCGCACGCTCGTCGAAGGCCTGACGAACACTGCGAAGCACGCACCGGGAGCAGCCGTGCGGGTCGAGGTCTCGCTTCCACCCGGCGCCCTGTCCGTCACGCTCAGCAACCTGATGCCGACGGCGGCCACGTCTTCGGTGCTCGCCGGGTCCGGTGGGGTCGGCCTCGTCGGCCTGGCCGAGCGGGCACGTCTGGTCGGAGGCGACCTCGTCGCGGGGCCGGACGGTCCCGACTGGCGGACGGCGCTCACCGTGCCGACCCTGGCGTCGCCGGTCACCCCCGCGGTCGTCACCGCAGGAGGGGCGTCATGACCATCTCGGTCCTGATCGCGGACGACCACGCGGCCGTCAGAGCGGGTCTGGGGGCGCTGCTCGACGAGCCGGACGACATCCAGGTCATCGCCGAGGCGGCGGACGGGGAGGCCGTCGTCGCGCAAGCCGTGCGACACCGACCGGACGTCGTGCTGCTCGACGTCCAGATGCCGCGTGCCTCCGGGATCGACGCGATACCGGCCATCCTCGCCGCCGTCACCCCGCCGCCGAGCATCATCATGCTCACCACCTTCGCCCTCGACCGGTACGTCGACGAGGCGCTGGCGGCGGGGGCGAACGCCTTCCTGGTGAAGACGGTCTCCGCTGCCGGTCTCGTCGATGCGATCCGACGAGTGCATGCGGGCGAGGCGGTGCTCGCGCCGGAGGTGACCCGCCGAGTCCTTGAACGTCTCGCCGCGGCCAGAACTCCGGTCGCGCCGGCACCGGCTCCGGAGCACCCCGGTCTGGCCACGCTGACACCGCGGGAGCGTGAGGTCCTCGAGCGACTGCGCGAGGGCCTGAGCAATGCGGGGATCGCGACCGTGCTGGGGCTGTCGGAGGCGACGGCCCGGACGCACGTGTCCCGGATCCTCGTGAAGCTCGACGCGCGGTCGCGGGTGCAGGCGGCGCTCATCGCGGAGCGGGCTGCGCCGGGCGCGGATTCGTCGGCATCCTCGTCGTCGTAGTACGCTCTCGACATGGCACGTTTCCAGGCACAGGGTTCTTCGCGGGCGATCACGCTCCGCGCCCTCCGCCGTCCCGTGTCCGCACGCGCTACCGCAGAGCGACGATAGGCGACCCCGGTGCTCGCACGGTCCAGGTGATCGTGCCGTCGTCCAGGAGTCGCCGCCTCCGCCCCTCGAGCGTCCACTCAATAAGGTAGAGCCATGTCCTTCTCTGTAGCGGTGGCCGGAGCATCCGGCTACGCAGGAGGCGAGCTGCTTCGGCTGCTCGCCGACCACCCCGACTTCGACGTCAGGACGGTGACCGCGCACGCGAACGCCGGTCAACCGCTCGTCGACCACCAGCCACACCTCCGCTCCCTCCGGCATCTCGTCCTCGAGGCGACGACGCCGGAGGTGCTGGCGGGACACGACGTCGTCTTCCTCGCCCTGCCGCACGGCAAGTCGGGTGAGGTGACGGCACCGCTTCCAGCGGAGACCCTCGTCGTCGACTGCGGAGCCGACCACCGGCTCGTCGACGAAGCCGACTGGGACGCGTTCTACGGCGGCGACTACTTCGGCGCCTGGGCCTACGGCGTGCCGGAGCTCCAGACGTCCACCGGTCGGGGGCGCGATGCTCTCGTCGGCGCCAAGCGGATCGCCGCTCCCGGATGCAACGCCAGCACGGTCGCCTTATCCCTCGCGCCCGGCATCGCCGCGGGGGTGATCGAGCCGCTCGACCTCGTCTCCGTGCTCGCCGTCGGGCCGTCCGGTGCGGGGAAGAGCCTGCAGGTCAACCTGCTCGCGAGCGAGGTGCTCGGCACGGCCAACCCCTACGCCGTCGGCGGAACCCACCGGCACATCCCCGAGATCACGCAGAGCCTCCGGGCGGCCGGTGCCGATCGCGCCTCCATCTCGTTCACCCCGGTCATCGTCCCGATGTCGCGCGGCATCCTGGCCACCTCGACGGCACGCATCGTCCCGGGCACCACGGCGGCAGCCGTCCGCGAAGCCTGGGAGACGGCCTACGCCGACGAACCGTTCGTCCAGGTGCTGCCGGAGGGCTCGTTCCCACGGACGGCCGACGTCCTCGGCGCCAACACCGCGTTGATCGGACTCGCCGTCGACGAGACGGTGGGACGGGTCGTCGTCGTGACCGCGGTCGACAACCTCGTGAAGGGGACCGCCGGCGCGGCGATCCAATCGGCGAACATCGCGCTCGGGCTCCCCGAGACGACCGGCTTGAGTGTGAATGGAGTGGCACCGTGAGTGTGACAGCAGCAGCAGGATTCCTCGCGGCGGGCGTCGCCTGCGGCCTCAAGACCTCCGGGGGCCTCGACCTCGCGGTGGTCCACAACGTCGGTCCGCTGCAGCACGCGGCGACGGTGTTCACGAGCAACCGGTGCAAGGCCAACCCGGTCCTCTGGAGCGAGCAGGTCATGCAGGACGGCATCGTCTCGGCGATCGTCCTGAACTCCGGCGGCGCGAACTGCTACACGGGGACGCGCGGTTTCCAGACGACGCACGCGACCGCGGAGGCCGTCGCCGAGCGTCTCGCGATCTCGGCCGGCGACGTCCTCGTCTGCTCCACGGGGCTCATCGGCGAACAGCTCGACCTCGACAAGCTGACCGCAGGCGTGTGGGACGCCACCCGCGCGGTCGCCGGCCAGGACGGTGCGAGCGAAGCGGCCGGGCTCGCCGCGGCGACCGCCATCATGACGACTGACACGAAGCCGAAACAGGCCGTGCGGAGCGCGGACGGATGGACCGTCGGTGGCATGGCGAAGGGCGCGGGCATGCTCGCCCCCGGGCTCGCGACGATGCTCGTCGTCATCACGACCGACGCCGTGCTCGAGCCGGCTCAGCTCGATCAGGCGCTCCGCAGCGCGACCCGCGTCACCTTCGACCGCCTCGACTCCGACGGCTGCATGTCCACGAACGACACGGTGTCGCTCCTCGCCTCCGGGTCGAGCGGCGTCACCCCGGAGCTGTCCGCCTTCACCGAGGCGCTGACGGAGGTCTGTCGCGACCTCACCCTGCAGTTGCAGGCCGATGCCGAGGGCGCGGCCCACGACGTCGCGATCGAGGTCGTCGGCGCGGTGTCCGAGGACGACGCGGTCGAGGTCGCCCGCGCGGTCTCCCGCAGCAACCTCTTCAAGGCGGCCATCTTCGGCAACGACCCGAACTGGGGCCGGGTGCTCGCGGCCGTCGGGACCACGGGCGCAGAGTTCGACCCGTACGGGATCGACGTGGCCATGAACGGCGTCCAGGTGTGCACGGCCGGCGAGCCGGATCAGTCGCGCGACCTCGTCGACCTCTCACCGCGCGCCGTGCACGTGCTCATCGACCTCCACGCCGGCGACACGGGTGCCACCATCTGGACGAACGACCTCACGCACGACTACGTGCACGAGAACAGCGCCTACGCGAGCTGATGATGACCCAGTACCGAGACAACTCTCCCGAGGAGGCGGCGATCAAGGCCGCCACCCTCATCGAGTCCCTTCCCTGGTTGAAGACCTTCCGCGACCAGACGATCGTCGTGAAATTCGGTGGCAACGCGATGGTGAGCGACGAACTCGCGCAGGCGTTCGCCGAGGACATGGTCTACCTGCGCTACGCGGGGCTGAAGCCCGTCGTCGTGCACGGTGGTGGCCCGCAGATCTCCGCGATGCTCGAGCGGCTCGACATCCACAGCGAGTTCCGCGGCGGGTACCGGGTCACGACGCCCGAGGCCATGGAGGTCGTCCGGATGGTCCTCACCGGTCAGGTCAACCCCGAGCTCGTGGGGCGGATCAACGAACACGGCCCGCTCGCCGCAGGACTGTCCGGCGAGGACGCGGGCCTGTTCGGCGGACGTCGTCGCTCGATCGTCGTGGACGGCGAGACCGTGGACATCGGGCTCGTCGGCGACGTCGTCAGCGTCGACCCGACCTCGGTGCAGGCCTACCTCGACGCCGGCAACATCCCGGTGGTCTCCTCGATCGCCCCCGACCTCGACCAGCCCGGCCAGACGCTCAACGTGAACGCCGATGCGGCCGCCGCGGCGCTCGCCGTCGCACTCGGTGCCGCCAAGCTCGTCATCCTGACCGATGTCGCCGGGCTGTACAGCGACTGGCCCGACCGCGACTCGCTCGTCTCGCAGATCACGACGAGTGAGCTCCGAGCCATGCTGCCCTCGCTCGAATCGGGCATGATCCCGAAGATGACCGCCTGCCTCGACGCCGTCGACGGCGGGGTCGCCAAGGCTGCCATCATCGACGGCCGCGTACCCCACTCCATCCTGCTCGAGGTGTTCACCCAGAACGGCTCAGGCACCGAGGTCGTCCCGGAGGACTCATGAGCGACTGGAAGAGCCGCGTCGACCGCGACATGATGCGCACGTTCAACACGCCGATCGCCATGCTGACGCGCGGTGAGGGATGCCATGTCTGGGACGCCGAGGGCAA
This sequence comes from Plantibacter flavus, assembly GCF_002024505.1. NCBI lineage: Bacteria > Bacillati > Actinomycetota > Actinomycetes > Micrococcales > Microbacteriaceae > Plantibacter > Plantibacter flavus. The sequence continues at coordinate 2,461,303 of NZ_CP019402.1, read as the reverse complement.
CCGCTACCTCGACTTCCTCGCGGGCATCGCGGTGAACGCACTGGGACACGCGCATCCGGCGTTCGTCGGTGCGATCACGCGACAGGCGGGCACGCTCGCGCACGTCTCCAACTACTTCTCGAGTCCGCCGCAGCTCGAGCTCGCGGCCCGACTCAAGCGTCTCGCCGGAGCGGACGAGGGCGGCCGGGTGTACTTCGCGAACTCCGGTGCCGAGGCGAACGAGGCGGCGTTCAAGCTCGCCCGACTCAACCACGGCGACGGATCGCGGACCCGCGTGCTCACCCTGGAGAACTCCTTCCACGGGCGGACCTTCGGCGCGCTGGCCCTGACCGGGAAGCCCGCCCTGCAGGAGGGGTTCCACCCGCTCCCGGGCGGCGTCGAGCACATCCCGACCACGATCGAGGCACTCGAAGCGGCGATCGACGACCGGGTCGCCGCGCTGATCCTCGAACCGATCAAGGGCGAAGCCGGCGTCATCGACCTGCCGGAGGGCTACCTCGCCCGTGCCAGGGCACTCACCGAGGCGCACGGCGTGCTGCTCATCATCGACGAGATCCAGACCGGGGCCGGTCGGACGGGGGAGTGGTTCGCGTTCCAGCGGGACGGCATCGTCCCGGACGCGATCACCGTCGCCAAGGGGATCGGCGGTGGCATGCCGATCGGCGCCCTCGTCACCTTCGGCGCCGCCTCCGAGCTGTTCGGACCCGGCCAGCACGGCAGCACCTTCGGCGGCAACCCGCTCGCCACCGCGACGGCGAACGCGGTGCTCGAGGAGATCGAGCGCGCCGGTCTCGTGCAGAACGCCGCCGCGCGCGGTGAGCAGTTGCGGGCCGTCATCACCGCCATCGGTTCCCCGCTCGTCGAGGAGGTCCGCGGACACGGGCTGCTCATCGGCATCGGCTTGAGCGCCCCGGTGGCGGCCGAGCTGTCTGCTGCTGCGTTCGACCGTGGGCTCATCATCAACGCCCCGAACGCGACGAGCATCCGGATCGCGCCGCCGCTCATCATCGGCGACGCCGAGATCGACGAGTTCACCTCCCTCTTCCGCGCGGCGCTCGACGCCGTCCAGGCCTGACCGGCCATCGACCCACACGAACAGGACCACCAGCCATGACCCGTCACTTCCTCCGCGACGACGACCTCAGCCCGGCCGAGCAGGCCAAGATCCTCGACCTCGCCACCGAACTGAAGCGCGACCGCTGGTCTCGCAAGCCGCTCGAAGGCCCGCAGACCGTCGCGGTCATCTTCGACAAGTCCTCGACGCGGACCCGCGTCTCCTTCGCGGTGGGGATCGCCGACCTCGGCGGATCACCGCTCATCATCTCGACGGCCAACAGCCAGCTCGGCGGCAAGGAGACGGCCGCCGACACCGCTCGCGTCCTCGAACGTCAGGTCGCGGCGATCGTCTGGCGGACCTACGCCCAGTCCGGTCTCGAGGAGATCTCGGCCGGGACGACCGTGCCCGTCGTCAACGCGCTGTCCGACGACTTCCACCCGTGCCAGCTCCTCGCCGACCTCCTCACGATCCGCGAACACAAGGGCGAGCTCGCCGGTCTGACGATGTCGTTCTTCGGCGACGGAGCGAGCAACATGGCCCACTCCTACCTGTTGGCCGGCGCGACGGCGGGGATGCACGTCCGTATCGCCGCCCCGGCCGAGTTCGCCCCGGCAGCGGACGTCGTCGCCGACGCGGAGCGCATCGCCGCGACGACGGGCGGCTCCGTGCTCGTGACCACCGACCCCGACACGGCGGCGGCGGATGCCGACGTGATGATCACCGACACCTGGGTGTCGATGGGCAAGGAAGACGAGAAGGCGCAACGCGTGGCCATCTTCGGCGGCTACCGGGTCGACCGCGGGCTCATGGGGCTCGCAGCGTCCGACGCCGTCTTCATGCACTGCCTGCCCGCCGACCGCGGCTTCGAGGTCGAGGCCGAGGTCATCGACGGGGCACAGAGCATCATCTGGGACGAGGCGGAGAACCGCCTCCACGCGCAGAAGGCCCTGCTCGTGTGGCTGCTCGAGCAGCAGCACGCCGGCTCTGCGGCCTGACCCTTCCCCGGCTGCGGCCGACCGACCAGTCCGGAGTGCTCCGGACGCCAGCAGTACAGGAGGCCCATCGTGGCAGATCAGCAGAATCGAGCAGGCGAATCCGGGGCCCTCTGGGGTGGACGCTTCGCGAGCGGCCCGTCACCGGAACTCGCCCGTCTGAGCAAGTCCACGCAGTTCGACTGGGTCCTCGCCGCATACGACATCGCGGGCTCCCGTGCCCACGCCAAAGCGCTCGCGTCGGCGGGGTACCTCGACGAGGACGAGCTCGGTGGGATGCTCGCAGCCCTCGACGTCCTGGACGCCGATGTGGCCGACGGGACGTTCGTCGCGGCCGACAGCGATGAGGACGTCCACTCGGCGCTGGAACGCGGGCTCGTCGAACGGGCCGGCAAGGGACTCGGTGGGAAGCTGCGTGCCGGTCGGAGCCGGAACGACCAGATCGCCACGCTCGTGCGCCTCTACCTCATCGATCACGGACGGGTGATCGCCCGCGACGTCATCCACCTGATCGACGCGATCGTCTCCCAGGCCGAAGCACACCCGGACGCGGTGATGCCCGGCCGCACGCACCTGCAGCACGCCCAGCCGGTGCTGCTCGCCCACCAGCTGCTCGCGCACGCCTGGCCGCTCACCCGCGACCTGGAACGGCTCCGCGACTGGCTCGCCCGGGCGAGCGCATCGCCGTACGGTTCCGGAGCGCTCGCCGGGAGCTCCCTCGGGCTCGACCCGGTGCTCGTCGCTCACGAGCTCGGGCTCGACCGGCCGACGGAGAACTCGATCGACGCCACCGCCAGCCGCGACGTGGTCGCCGAGTTCGCGTTCATCACCTCGCTCATCGGGATCAACCTGTCCCGGTTCGCCGAGGAGATCATCGTCTGGAACACCCGCGAGTTCGGGTTCGTGACCCTCGACGACGCCTACTCGACCGGCTCGAGCATCATGCCGCAAAAGAAGAACCCCGACATCGCCGAACTCGCCCGCGGCAAGTCCGGGCGACTCATCGGGAACCTGACCGGGTTGCTGGCGACGCTGAAGGCGCTGCCGCTCGCGTACAACCGCGACCTGCAGGAGGACAAGGAGCCGGTGTTCGACTCCGTGAACCAGCTCGAGGTGTTGCTCCCGGCGTTCACCGGGATGGTGGCGACGCTCCGCTTCGACACGGCACGGCTGCGCGAGCTCGCACCGGAGGGGTTCTCCCTCGCGACGGACGTCGCCGAGTGGCTCGTCAAGCAGGGTGTGGCCTTCCGCGACGCGCACGAGATCAGCGGCGAGCTCGTGCGGTACTGCGAGGAGCGCGGGCTGGCACTCGACGAACCCGACGACGCGGCACTGGCGGGTGTCTCGGAACATCTCACGCCGGCCGTGCGGAGCGTCCTGACCGTCGACGGCTCGATCGGTAGCCGACTCGGCGCCGGTGGGACTGCGCCGGAGCGGGTCCAGGACCAGCTCGTGACACTCGTCGGGCGGGTTGGCGCGCTGTCACAGGCCCTCTCGCTCTAGACGGGGCGGGGTCCGATGACGACGGCCGGTCCGCTGCGGGCGCTGACCTCGGGATCGGCCCTCGAGGTCGCGCCCGCGCTGCTCGGAGCGGTGCTGTCCCACACGACGCCCGAGGGCACCGTGTCGGTCCGTCTCACCGAGGTCGAGGCCTATCTCGGGGTCGGCGAGGATCCCGGATCCCATGCGCACCGTGGTCCGACCCCGCGCACGAGTCCGATGTTCGGTCCGCCCGGGCATCTGTACGCCTACTTCAGCTACGGCATGCACGTGTGCGTCAACGTCGTGTGCTCACCCGTCGGCACGGCGTCGGCCGTCCTCCTGCGTGCCGGCGAGGTCGTCGCGGGCCTGGAGCTCGCGCGGCTGCGACGCGGTGAACGGGTGCCGGATCGCGACCTGGCCAGAGGACCGGCGCGGCTCACCGTGGCGCTCGGGATCGCGCTCGACCAGTCGGGTGACGACCTCGCCGAGCCGCCCTTCGATCTGCGCTTGCCCGAGCGCCCGCTCGCCTCTGCGGCCGGTCCGCGGACGGGCGTCAGCGGGGTCGGTGGGGGAGCCGCCTACCCGTGGCGGTTCGTGCTGCCGGGGGAGACGACCGTCTCGCCCTACCGCCGCTCGCCCAGGGCCGTGGACTGATCCGCCGACTCAGCCTCGCGCGAGCAGCAGGATCGACGCCACCCCGGCAGCCCAGAGGAGGCTGGCGAGCGAGCCGATGATGAACCGCTCGCGCGCCTCGGCCGAGTCGAGTTCGGTGAGGCGTCCGACACCCTTCACCGCGACGATGACCGCGATCGCCTCCGGATAGCCGGAGAACAACGCGGCGACGAGGGCGAGCCGTTCGAGGATCCCGATGGCGGTCCCGCCGCGCAGCACTTCGATCGGACGTCCGACGACCTGCGAGGCGCTCGGGTTCCGGCGCTCCACGAGGATGCCCCCGTGGATTCCGGGGGCGACGCTGCCCTTCGTCGCGAGGGTGAGGACGAAGGAGGCGACCGGACCACCGCCGGCGACCGCGACGGCCAGGACGAAGACGCCGAGGAGCACGAGTGCAGGACCGGTCGGCGGGATCGAGGGGACGAGCGCGATCAGGATGGCCCCGACCACCATGAGGGCCGCCGCCACGACCATGAGACGATCTGCGAGACGCGCGCTCAGCATCCGGGCCAGCAGGAGGAAGACGAGCGCGCTTCCGAGGAGGCCGATGACGGTCGGCCAGGTGATGGGCGTGAGCGTGACGAGGTTCATCGCTCGTCCTTTCGGTCGTCGGGGTGGTGCACGGAGGCGTCCTGGTCGAGCTTCGCCAGGAGGCGGATGAGCGCGGTGGTCGCCGCGGCTTCGGCTCGGACTCCGGCGGCCGCGACCCGGCGACTGACCGAACTCTCGGTGATGCCGAGTCGTGCCGCGGCCTCGGACTGGGTCGCGCCGGCCGCGAGCAGGTCGGCGACCTCCCATCCGCCGTCGGTCCTCCGGTCGCGGAGGTGGAGGAGGAGCACGATGAGCGCTTCGACATCGGCGCCGCCCTGCTGGTCGGCCGCCTCGAGCGCGAACCGGAAGGGTGCCCGTTTGGCCCGCGTGACAGCCTCCCTCGCAGCGTAGAAGGCCTGACCGGTCGCGGCTCGGGTCGACTCGGGGAGCGGACGTCGGACGTCGCCTTGTCCGATGCCCACGCTCCAGCCACGATCCCGGAGGAGGTCGAAGGCGATGGCGAGCGCGATCCCGGCGTCATCGGTGGCGAGCTGGAACTCGTCCCCCGCCGTGCGTTCGGCCTGGAGGAGCAGGCGGTCCGCGAACCGGTCGTTGATCGAGTCGATCACATCGGCGGCGCGATCAGGGCCGGTTCGGCTTGCGATCTGATCGACGGTCAGCACGTACACGGCTCTCCTCCCGGCGGTGGCTCGGCTCGATCACCCTAGTCGCAACGTGTAGGTATTTCCACAACTCCGACGAATGAAAGGAATTCCTGCACATCACGATCGCCGCGATCGCGCCGGTGCCGATGCACCCGATCCAGCCGCCGATCCTGCGCTGATAGCCTTGCAAGCGTGTCGAACCTCGCTCTTCCTGACCAGCGCAACGATCCGACCTTCGAGGACGTCTGGGACGAACTCGTCTGGCGCGGGCTCGTCCATGTGTCGACGGATCAGCAGGAGCTGAAGCGTCTGCTCGGTGGAGCGCCGATCACCTACTACTGCGGGTTCGACCCGACGGCTGCGAGCCTCCACCTGGGCAATCTGGTCCAGCTGCTCGTCATGCGTCGGCTGCAGCTGGCCGGACACCGCCCGCTCGGGCTCGTCGGCGGTTCGACCGGCCTCATCGGCGACCCACGACCGACCGCCGAGCGTACGCTGAACACGCCGGACACCGTCGCCGAGTGGGTGCAGTCGCTCCGGGCGCAGATCGAACGCTTCCTCAGCTTCGAGGGCGACAACGCCGCGCGCATGGTCAACAACCTCGATTGGACCGCACCGCTCTCGGCGATCGACTTCCTGCGGGAGATCGGCAAGCACTACCGCGTCGGCACGATGCTGAAGAAGGACGCGGTCAGTGCCCGCCTCAACTCGGAGGCGGGGATCAGCTACACCGAGTTCAGTTACCAGATCCTCCAGGGGATGGACTACCTCGAGCTGTACCGAGAATACGGCTGCGTCCTGCAGACCGGCGGGAGCGACCAGTGGGGCAACCTCACGAGCGGCACCGATCTCATCCACCGGGTCGAGCGGGCGACCGTCCACGCGATCGGGACCCCGCTGATCACGAACTCGGACGGCACGAAGTTCGGGAAGAGCGAAGGCAACGCGGTCTGGCTCGACCCGAGCATGACGAGCCCGTACGCGTTCTACCAGTTCTGGGTCAACACCGACGATGCGGACGTCATCGCCCGGCTGAAGGTGTTCACGTTCCTCGATCGGGTGGAGATCGAGCGACTGGCGGCCGCGACCGAGTCGGAACCGTTCAAGCGGGAGGCGCAGAAGACCCTCGCCTACGCCGTCACCGCGCTCGTCCACGGGGTCGCCGCGACGGATGCGGCCATCGCCGCGTCGGCCGCGCTCTTCGGTCAGGGCGATCTGGACGCTCTCGACGCGGACACGCTGCGGTCGGCCGTCACGGAGTTGCCGAACGCGCGGGTGACGGCGGAGACCCTCGTCATCCAGGCACTCGTCGACACGGAGCTGTGTTCGAGCCTCGGTGAGGCTCGACGCGCGGTCGCCCAGGGAGGCGTCTCGGTGAACAACCGCAAGATCGACGACGTCGACGCGACTCTGGACGACCGGTTCCTGACGGGCGGGGTGGCCGTGCTGCGCCGCGGCAAGCGCACCCTCGCCGGGCTGTTCCTCGACGGAGCGCCCGCCTGATCCGACGACGGCATCGTCGTCGTCATCGAACCTGAAGGGGATGCTCCGAGTGCAGCTCTGCGAGGCGTGCGGGACCGAGATCGTCGACCGTCGCGACGGTGTGTGCCCGAGTTGTGGGGCCATGCTGCCGCTGCGCACGGGCGAGCTGTCGACGGTGCAGACGCCGGCCGAGGCCGAGGCGGCGGACGAGCCGGAGCCGGCGGACGAATCCACGGACGAGCCCGAGTCGGAGGCTCCGGGCGAGCGGCCGGCCACAGCCGACGACGGCGTCCTCCTCGAGGTGCATGCACTCCGCGTCGAGACCGGCGCCCCAGCAGCGGAAGCCGATCGACTGCCGTCGCCGGACGTCGACACGACTGAACCCACTGACGCCGGTACTGCGACCTCGATCCCGGCGATCGCCGTGCCGACACCGGTTCCAGGTTCCGAGTCCACCAACCCGGCGCCGGCGCAGGCGTCGACTCCGCACCCGGCGACAGCCGCTGCGGACGAGCCGGCTTCGGCAAGCTCCGCAGGGGAGGCACCTGGGGAACCGGCCGCGCCCCGTGCCCTCTGGCACCCCGATTCGTTGCCCAGCACGGTCAAGCGGACCCCCTCGCGACGCCGATGGTTCCTCCTCGGCGGATTCGCACTGGCCGTGGTCGCTGCGATCGTCGTGGTCGTGCTCATCGTGGTCGCGGCCGTCCCCCACCGCGTCGAGGGGCTCGCGCTCCTCCGCGACCTCCCGACGAAGCCGACCGTCGGAACGTGGGAACTCGCGCATCCGCTGGACGACGAGGTGCCCGCGGGCGACGAGCTCTACCTCAACGGGTACACCGCGAGCCCCAACACCGCGCTGCTCGTGTGGTCGACCGACCGGCCACTGGATCAGACGACGCTCGACGACGCTCCGGGCGAGACGGTGGTCTCCCTGGTGAACACGGCGAACGGCCACACGCTCTGGGACCGTCGCGTCACCGAGCTCTCGCCGGAGTTCGACCGGTTCGACGCACCGGTGGTCGTCTCCCCACCGGATGCGGCCGCGATCGTGCTGAGTCAGGGAGACCTCATGGTCGCCGTGAGCCGTCGCGACGGGCACGTGGTGTCCACCTCGCAGGAGCACGCGAGTGTCGAGGGGATCGGCTTCGCCGACTTCGCTGCACCGGCGGCGTTCGTCCCGGGTCTCGAGGGCGACCTGCTCATCTCGTCGACCACGGCCGACGGCACCGGGACGGTCGGCCGCTATCGGTCGACGGACCTGACCGACCCGGTCTGGGAAGTCAGGGGTGACGCAGGCGAGCGGGCGACCACCGCGGGCGACAAGCTCTTCTACGACGGTGCGGTCTACTCGCTCGACGACGGATCGACCATCGACTGGCAGGGCGACCTCTCCTGGTACTACCAGCAGGTGGGCGGCGATCTCGTCGCGATCGACTACTCCGGCAACGACACCACGATCCGCGGGGTGGACGACCGCACCGGCGCCGAGCGCTGGAAGGCGACCGGGGCACTGCCGGTGGTGCTCGACGCGAGCGGACTGTTGGTCGTCGCCGACCAGTCGGGGGAGCGGGTCCGCCGCCTCGACCCGCGATCCGGCGAGGTCGAGTGGCGCAGCGGACTGACGAGCACCTGGGACGGCGCCTACACCGTGGGCGACACGATCATGCTCGGTGACGGCGACGGCGGATACACCGGGGTCGGCGCTCGAGACGGTGAGATCCGGTACGAGGAGCGGGACGCCGAAGGCAGCCTCGTCGGATACAGCGACCGGACCCTCCTGCTGACGCTCGACGACACGCTCGTCGGCATCGACGCGACCACGGGCGAGCGCAGTTGGTCGGTCGACTCCGCCGGAGACGAGTACTCGTTCACCGCCTGGGGCGGAAGCCCGCTCGCCGTCGCGACGGTCGTCGCGGCCGGTTCCGGCTCAGCGGCCGTCCTCGGCATCGGTGACGCTGATCGGGACTGAAGCGCGTGGATCCGGGCGACACGCCCGGGATGCAGCGAGGATTTGCCAGCCCCTGGCGGTCTGCGTAAAGTAATCACTCGTCACCCCAAAGGTGCGGGAAGCGGAAGAGCTTCCCGGCCTCAAGTGGGACTGATACCCAGCCAAAAGCCGAGCATCTCCACGTGAGTCAAACTCACACTTGAGATCGTCTCACTTCAAGACTAGGTTGGAACTTCCCAGCTCTCGGGTCATCGAAGCGGTGAGGATCAAGCGGACTCCGGTCCACGCAGATCAGCTCCTGGTTCGACTTGACAAGAACCGAAGAAGTGGTAAGTTAGAGAAGTTGCCCTGCAGGGCGGTCGTGATGGCCAAAGGCAGGAGCATCCGATCCTTGAGAACTCAACAGCGTGCACAATGTCAAATGCCAAAAACCTCGTGCAATTGATGCCTTCCTTTTCGGTTGGTTGATGTTGTAAGAGATTCCTTTGGAAAACATTTAAACAAAACAAAGCAAGTCAGTAATGATTTGTTCTGTCAGTTTCAAACTTGCATCGTGTTCACCTATTCCGGTGGCATGGTGCGCGAAATGTGCCGGTCTTCGGATCGTGCAATTCAACATTTACGGAGAGTTTGATCCTGGCTCAGGACGAACGCTGGCGGCGTGCTTAACACATGCAAGTCGAACGATGAAGCCCAGCTTGCTGGGTGGATTAGTGGCGAACGGGTGAGTAACACGTGAGTAACCTGCCCTTGACTCTGGGATAAGCGTTGGAAACGACGTCTAATACCGGATACGAGCTTCCACCGCATGGTGAGTTGCTGGAAAGAATTTTGGTCAAGGATGGACTCGCGGCCTATCAGCTTGTTGGTGAGGTAACGGCTCACCAAGGCGACGACGGGTAGCCGGCCTGAGAGGGTGACCGGCCACACTGGGACTGAGACACGGCCCAGACTCCTACGGGAGGCAGCAGTGGGGAATATTGCACAATGGGCGAAAGCCTGATGCAGCAACGCCGCGTGAGGGACGACGGCCTTCGGGTTGTAAACCTCTTTTAGCAGGGAAGAAGCGAAAGTGACGGTACCTGCAGAAAAAGCACCGGCTAACTACGTGCCAGCAGCCGCGGTAATACGTAGGGTGCAAGCGTTGTCCGGAATTATTGGGCGTAAAGAGCTCGTAGGCGGTTTGTCGCGTCTGCTGTGAAATCCCGAGGCTCAACCTCGGGTCTGCAGTGGGTACGGGCAGACTAGAGTGCGGTAGGGGAGATTGGAATTCCTGGTGTAGCGGTGGAATGCGCAGATATCAGGAGGAACACCGATGGCGAAGGCAGATCTCTGGGCCGCTACTGACGCTGAGGAGCGAAAGGGTGGGGAGCAAACAGGCTTAGATACCCTGGTAGTCCACCCCGTAAACGTTGGGCGCTAGATGTGGGGACCATTCCACGGTTTCCGTGTCGTAGCTAACGCATTAAGCGCCCCGCCTGGGGAGTACGGCCGCAAGGCTAAAACTCAAAGGAATTGACGGGGGCCCGCACAAGCGGCGGAGCATGCGGATTAATTCGATGCAACGCGAAGAACCTTACCAAGGCTTGACATATACGAGAACGGGCCAGAAATGGTCAACTCTTTGGACACTCGTAAACAGGTGGTGCATGGTTGTCGTCAGCTCGTGTCGTGAGATGTTGGGTTAAGTCCCGCAACGAGCGCAACCCTCGTTCTATGTTGCCAGCACGTCATGGTGGGAACTCATGGGATACTGCCGGGGTCAACTCGGAGGAAGGTGGGGACGACGTCAAATCATCATGCCCCTTATGTCTTGGGCTTCACGCATGCTACAATGGCCAGTACAAAGGGCTGCAATACCGTAAGGTGGAGCGAATCCCAAAAAGCTGGTCCCAGTTCGGATTGAGGTCTGCAACTCGACCTCATGAAGTCGGAGTCGCTAGTAATCGCAGATCAGCAACGCTGCGGTGAATACGTTCCCGGGCCTTGTACACACCGCCCGTCAAGTCATGAAAGTCGGTAACACCCGAAGCCAGTGGCCTAACCGCAAGGATGGAGCTGTCTAAGGTGGGATCGGTAATTAGGACTAAGTCGTAACAAGGTAGCCGTACCGGAAGGTGCGGCTGGATCACCTCCTTTCTAAGGAGCATGTGCAACGCTCGTCTGTATACAGCGAGGTTTACGTTGCCAAGTCACACTGAGACGAATGTTCTCGGGTGGCGCTCATGGGTGGAACATTGACATTGATGTAGACGTGAGAGTCTGCCAGCAAGTACGTCTTCTTCGGGAGATTGGAACGGTGGCCGGCTGGAGGGTTTGCATATGCACGCTGTTGGGTCCTGAGGGACCGGATCTTCTCCGCTTCGGTGGAGGAAGGACGAACCTCAGGGCCTCTTTTGCTTGACATCAATGGTCAAGGAGAGAGGTACCGCCCGTACTTTGAGAACTACACAGTGGACGCGAGCATCTTAGATTCATGACCTTTCGGGGTTGTGGATCACAAAGATCAAACACCCTCTTCGGAGGGTGGTAGATCATTGGTCAATCTGCATCAGGTAACTGGTGTCGATCGATTCAAACTCATGTGATTTCAAATTTCTAAGAGCAAACGGTGGATGCCTTGGCATCTGGAGCCGAAGAAGGACGTAGTAATCTGCGATAAGCCTCGGGGAGCTGATAAACGAGCTGTGATCCGAGGATTTCCGAATGGGGAAACCCCGCCAGGCCCCTTGTGGTGATCTGGTGACTCCCGCCTGAATATATAGGGCGGGTAGAGGGAACGGGGGGAAGTGAAACATCTCAGTACCCCCAGGAAGAGAAAACAACAGTGATTCCGTCAGTAGTGGCGAGCGAAATCGGAAGAGGCTAAACCGGGCATGTGTGATAGCTATCAGGCGTTGCATGTCCGGGGTTGTGGGACTTCTCACTCCGAACTGATATTCGGGGAGCATTAGAACGTGGTATAGACGAATGGGATTGAAAGCCCAGCCAGAGACGGTGCCAGCCCGGTAGTCGAAATGCTGCAATCGTGCGAGGAGTATCCCAAGTAGCACGGGGCCCGAGAAATCCCGTGTGAATCTGTCAGGACCACCTGATAAGCCTAAATACTCCCAGATGACCGATAGCGGACAAGTACCGTGAGGGAAAGGTGAAAAGTACCCCGGGAGGGGAGTGAAATAGTACCTGAAACCGTTTGCTTACAAACCGTTGGAGCACCCTTGTTGGTGTGACAGCGTGCCTTTTGAAGAATGAGCCTGCGAGTTAGCGATATGTGGCGAGGTTAACCCGTGTGGGGTAGCCGTAGCGAAAGCGAGTCTGAATAGGGCGATTCAGTCGCATGTCCTAGACCCGAAGCGAAGTGATCTATCCATGGCCAGGTTGAAGCGACGGTAAGACGTCGTGGAGGACCGAACCCACTTAGGTTGAAAACTGAGGGGATGAGCTGTGGATAGGGGTGAAAGGCCAATCAAACTTCGTGATAGCTGGTTCTCTCCGAAATGCATTTAGGTGCAGCGTTGCGTGTTTCTTGCCGGAGGTAGAGCTACTGGATGGCCGATGGGGCCCAAAAGCTTACTGACGTCAGCCAAACTCCGAATGCCGGTAAGTGAGAGCGCAGCAGTGAGACGGTGGGGGATAAGCTTCATCGTCGAGAGGGAAACAACCCAGACCACCAACTAAGGTCCCAAAGCGCGTGCTAAGTGGGAAAGGATGTGGAGTTGCACAGACAACCAGGAGGTTGGCTTAGAAGCAGCCACCCTTGAAAGAGTGCGTAATAGCTCACTGGTCAAGTGATTCCGCGCCGACAATGTAACGGGGCTCAAGCACGCCACCGAAGTTGTGGCATTGATATTTTTGGTAGGCCTTCGTGGTCCAGCCGTATTGATGGGTAGGAGAGCGTCGTGTGGCGAGTGAAGCGGCGGTGTAAACCAGCCGTGGACGCTACACGAGTGAGAATGCAGGCATGAGTAGCGAAAGACATGTGAGAAACATGTCCTCCGAAAGACCAAGGGTTCCAGGGTCAAGCTAATCTTCCCTGGGTAAGTCGGGACCTAAGGCGAGGCCGACAGGCGTAGTCGATGGACAACGGGTTGATATTCCCGTACCCGCGAAGAACCGCCCAAGATAATCCAGTGGTGCTAAGAGTCCTAACCCGGACGACTGATTCCCTTCGGGGATGATGGCTCCGGTCTAACGCTCGACCCCATGCTGGTGCGTTTAGCGTATTAACAGGTGTGACGCAGGAAGGTAGCCTATGCCGGGCGATGGTTGTCCCGGTGTAAGTGCGTAGGCTGAGAGATAGGCAAATCCGTCTCTCGTGAAGGCTGAGACACGATACGGACCCGTAAGGGATAGTAGGTGATCCTATGCTGCCAAGAAAAGCATCGACGCGAGGTTCTAGTGGCCCGTACCCCAAACCGACTCAGGTGGTCAGGTAGAGAATACTAAGGAGATCGAGAGAATCGTGGTTAAGGAACTCGGCAAAATGCCCCCGTAACTTCGGGAGAAGGGGGGCCTGAGGCGTATTAGGACTTGCTCCGAAAGCGTTTGAAGGCCGCAGAGACCAGTGGGAAGCGACTGTTTACTAAAAACACAGGTCCGTGCCAAGTCGCAAGACGATGTATACGGACTGACGCCTGCCCGGTGCTGGAAGGTTAAGAGGAACGGTTAGCCGCAAGGCGAAGCTGAGAATTTAAGCCCCAGTAAACGGCGGTGGTAACTATAACCATCCTAAGGTAGCGAAATTCCTTGTCGGGTAAGTTCCGACCTGCACGAATGGCGTAACGACTTCCCAGCTGTCTCAACCGCGAACTCGGCGAAATTGCATTACGAGTAAAGATGCTCGTTACGCGCAGCAGGACGGAAAGACCCCGTGACCTTTACTACAGCTTGGTATTGGTGTTCGGTGTGGCTTGTGTAGGATAGGTGGGAGACGTTGAAGCTTGGACGCTAGTTCAGGTGGAGTCATTGTTGAAATACCACTCTGGTCACTCTGGATATCTAACTTCGAACCGTAATCCGGTTCAGGGACAGTGCCTGGTGGGTAGTTTAACTGGGGCGGTTGCCTCCCAAAAAGTAACGGAGGCGCCCAAAGGTTCCCTCAACCTGGTTGGCAATCAGGTGTCGAGTGTAAGTGCACAAGGGAGCTTGACTGTGAGACTGACAAGTCGAGCAGGGACGAAAGTCGGGACTAGTGATCCGGCAGTGGCTTGTGGAAGCGCTGTCGCTCAACGGATAAAAGGTACCTCGGGGATAACAGGCTGATCTTGCCCAAGAGTCCATATCGACGGCATGGTTTGGCACCTCGATGTCGGCTCGTCGCATCCTGGGGCTGGAGTAGGTCCCAAGGGTTGGGCTGTTCGCCCATTAAAGCGGTACGCGAGCTGGGTTTAGAACGTCGTGAGACAGTTCGGTCCCTATCCGCTGCGCGCGCAGGAAATTTGAAAGGATCTGACCCTAGTACGAGAGGACCGGGTTGGACGAACCTCTGGTGTGTCAGTTGTTCCGCCAGGAGCACCGCTGATTAGCTACGTTCGGGATGGATAACCGCTGAAAGCATCTAAGCGGGAAGCCGGCCTTAAGATGAGATTTCCATGCCTTCGGGCGAGAGGCTCCCAGCCAGACTACTGGGTTGATAGGCCGGATGTGGAAGAGAGGACGAAAGACTCTCGGAGCTGACCGGTACTAATAAGCCGATAATTTGATAACACTTTCTTTGTTTGAATACGAAGATGCTACGCGTCCACTGAGTGGTTCTCGATGTACGGTCGAGAACCCGCAAACAACACCACTGTGTTCGCACAGCGTGTTGGTTTGCTTGTTCACTTTGATACATCAATAGTGTTTCGGCGGCCATAGCGAGAGGGAAACGCCCGGTCACATTCCGAACCCGGAAGCTAAGACTCTTTGCGCCGATGGTACTGCAGGGGGGACCCTGTGGGAGAGTAGGACACCGCCGGACTTCTTCGTTGAAATGGCCACCCAAGGTTCTTGGGTGGCCATTTTGCGTTAAGTCGTCGTTTCACGGGTACCGTGGGACAAGAATTCAACAGTAGGTTGACGCCGGGTGACGGCGTCCGAGCACCGTGGAGATCATCGTGAGTGACCAGTCAGCAGACCAGCCCGACAAGGGTGAGCGACGTCCTCCGAGATCCTCCGGTGACAACCGTGGGAACGGTGGTGCTGCACGGCGCGATGATCGCGCTCGTGGCACCGATCGTCCCCAGCGATCCGACCGTCCAGCACGGAGTGGTGACCGCCCGTCATCAGGGGACCGTACGCAGCGTTCGGACCGTCCGGCTTGGCAGAAAGATCGCCCGGCGGCGGGGGATCGTCCGCAGCGTTCGGATCGTCCCGCGCGCAGCGGTGACCGTCCGTCATCAGGAGACCGTCCGCAGCGTTCGGATCGTCCGGCCTGGCAGAAGGATCGACCAGCGTCCGGCGACCGTCCGCAACGGTCGGACCGTCCTGCCTGGCAGCGGGACCGCCCGGCGTCGGGGGATCGTCCGCAGCGGTCCGACCGTCCTGCACGGAGCGGCGACCGTCCGTCGTCCGGCGATCGTCCGGACCGTGGAAACCGGACCGACCGTGGACACTCCTCTGAGCGTGGTGGCCGTCCCGAGCGCGGGCGCGACAGCGGTGGACGCGAGCTGTGGACGCGCGATGGTGCTCCAGCCCGCGGCGACCGAGACGCCTTCCGACGCGAGCGCGAGCTGACGGAAGAAGAGCGCATCGCGTTCGAGCTCAAGTCGATCCGGCCGCGTCACGACGACCCGGAGATCCCTGACGACGTCACGCCGCAGGACCTCGACAAGGGTGCGCGAAACGAGCTGAAGACCCTGAGCAAGGAGAACGCCGACGGCGTCGCCCAGCACCTAGCGATGGCGGCGCGACTGATCGACAGCGATCCTGCGTTGGCCCACCTCCACGCGATGTCCGCTGCCCGTCGGGCCGGCCGGATCGCGATGGTCCGCGAGACCCTCGCCATCACCGCGTACGAGACCGGCGACTACGCCCTCGCGCTTCGCGAACTGCGGACCTACCGCCGTATCTCCGGCAAGGACGACCAGTTGCCACTCATGGTGGACAGTGAACGCGGCGTCGGCCGACCGGAGCGTGCCTTGGAACTCGGACGGTCCGTCGATCGCTCGACCCTCGATGTGCCGGTCCGCGTCGCCCTCGCGATCGCGATGTCGGGTGCCCGGCTCGACCTCGGGCAGACCGAGGACGCGCTGCTCGAGCTGCAGATCCCGCAGCTCGACCCGAAGCGTGCGTTCTCCTACAGCCCGGCGCTGTTCAATGCCTACGCCGAGACCCTCGAGGTCCTCGGTCGCGAGGAGGAGGCGGCTGTCTGGCACGACCGTGCGATGATCGCTTCCGAAGCGCTCGAGCAGTCCGCTGCAGACGACGAGGGCGAGACGATGGTGGTCGTGGAGGA
The DNA here is from genome assembly GCF_002024505.1 of Plantibacter flavus. Classification (NCBI taxonomy): domain Bacteria; kingdom Bacillati; phylum Actinomycetota; class Actinomycetes; order Micrococcales; family Microbacteriaceae; genus Plantibacter; species Plantibacter flavus. Next base: position 2,445,039 of record NZ_CP019402.1, on the reverse strand, counting down.
GTTCCTCGAGTTCGACGACGAACCCGAGTCGCCCGCGGCTGATGCCCCTGAATCCGACGATCAGCCCGGGGAGGAGCCGTCCGGTGAGCCCGCTGCTGACGAGAAGGCCTAAGCCCGTGACCCCGCTCGACGGCGTCGACGTGGTCCTCGCCGATCTGGACGGCGTGGTCTACGCCGGCCCGAACCCGATCCCGCACGCGGTCGAGTCGCTGAACCTGGCGGCGGAACACGTTCGCGTCGGATACATCACGAACAACGCCTCCCGGACGGACGCATCCGTCGCGCAGCACCTGACCGACCTCGGCCTCAGCGTCGCGCCGGCAGAGGTCGTCACGAGCCCACAGGCCGCGGTCAGACTGCTGGCCGGCCTCGTGCCCGCCGGGTCGACGATCCTGGTGGTCGGTGGCGCCGGGCTCGTCGACGAGGTCGAGAAGGGTGGCTTCGTCGTCACCCGCTCGGCTGAGGACTCGCCGGCTGCGGTGATCCAGGGGTTCGCTCCCGAAGTCGGCTGGTCGCAGCTGGCGGAAGCGGCGTTCGCGCTGCAAACGCCGACCGCCGACGGTTCCGAGCTGCCGTGGGTCGCGACGAACACGGACTGGACCATCCCGCAGGCTCGCGGGATCGCTCCGGGAAACGGCACGCTGGTGTCGGCCGTCCACACGGCGGTCGGCCGTCTGGCGACCGTCGCCGGGAAGCCTGAAGTGCCGATCTTCGACGAGGCGAAGGTGCGATTCGGCGCATCCAAGCCGCTCTTCATCGGCGACCGACTCGACACCGACATCCTCGGCGCGAACCGCGCCGGGATCGCGTCGGCCCTCGTCCTGACCGGCATCGATCGAGCCAAGCACGTCCTCGCGGCCGACCAGCACTCCCGGCCGACCTTCATCCTCGAGGACCTGCGGCAGCTGCACGAGCCGTATCCGGCCACCACCATGTCGCGCGACGGCAAGGCGGCGACGGTCGGTGCGGCCACCGTGCGGATCCGCGGGAACGACGTCGTGGTGGAGTCCGACGGCCCCTCCCGGATCGACCTGCTGCGTGCCGCGTGCGCCGCGATCTGGGCGTCCGGCCGTGCCATCTACGGGCTCAACGTCCCGGAGCACCTGTACGCGGAGTGATGCCCACCCCTCGGGAGGCGCGGGTCGCCACCGGTGTTCGCCCACAGCGGTTCCCGCGGGCGGCGACGGTGGCGGCCGGTAGGGTTGCCCTGTGACGAACGAACCGGAGCACCCGACCGACGGCCTCGTGTCCCGCGTCCGCCTCATCGACGAGCAGCCGCTCGAGGAGCGGGCCGCCGCGTACGGCGAGCTCGTCGACGAACTCCGGGCGACGCTCGAGGGGAGCGACTCGCCGAAGACGTCGGCGTAACGCATGGAGAACACACCCGAAGCACCGGCTGCAGCCGATTCGCCGAACGGCGCCGCGCAGCCCGCCCGCCTCGACGCCGCCCTCGCCGCGCGAGGACTCGCCCGCTCCAGAACCCATGCGGCCCAGCTCATCGCCGACGGGCTCGTGAGCGTCGACGACCGCACGATCGTGAAGGCCTCCCACCGGGTCCACCCGGATGCGCGGGTCGCCGTCGCCGGCGCCGACCACTACGTCAGTCGAGCCGCCCACAAGTTGCTCGCCGCCCTGGACACCTTCCCGGTCGTCGTCGACGACGCACTCGTCCTCGACGCCGGCGCCTCCACCGGCGGATTCACCCAGGTCCTGCTCGAGCGCGGAGCGCGTCGGGTGGTCGCCCTCGACGTCGGGCACGACCAGCTCGTGCCGCAGCTCCGAGACGACGAGCGGGTGCGGGTCGTGGAGGGGTGCAACGTCCGCTTCCTGACGCCGGAGCAGCTCAGTGACCTCACCGGCCTCGACGAGCGTCCGTCGCTCGTGGTCGGCGACCTCTCGTTCATCTCCCTCACCCAGGTGCTCCCGGCACTCGTGTCGGTCGTCGCGTCACCCGCGGAACTCGTCCTGCTCGTCAAACCGCAGTTCGAGGTCGGTCGTGGTGGCGTCCGTGAGGGCGTCGTCACCGATCCCGCGCTCCGTGCCGACGCCGTCGCAGGCGTCCTGTGGGCGGCCTGGGACCTCGGGCTGGGGACGGCCGGGCTCATCCCGTCGCCGATCGTCGGCACCCACGGCAACCGCGAGTACGTGGTGTGGATATCGGCCGAGCACGGAACCAATCCGACAGAATGGATGCAGCAGATCACCTCGATGGCTGGAGCGTAACCCGATGGCACATTCCACCGATCCTGCGGTCGCGGCGAGGAACATCCTGGTCGTCGCGCACACCGGTCGCGACGACTCCCGCGATGCCGCCGTGCTCGTGTCCAGGCTGCTCCTGGAGGCGGGCGTCCGCCCGGTCCTCAGCGCGCTGGAGCGGGCCGACCTCATCGCCGTCGACCCGGAGCTCGACGTCGTCTCCATCCTCGACGAGGAGGTCTCCCTCGGCGACATCGAACTGGCGATCGTCCTCGGCGGCGACGGCACGATCCTGCGAGCGGCCGAGGTCACCCGAGGATCGGCGGCGCCGCTGCTCGGGGTGAACCTCGGCCACATCGGCTTCCTCGCCGAGAGCGAGCGCGACGACCTCGCCGAGACGGTCGAACGGGTCGTGCGTCGCGACTACTTCGTGGAGGAGCGCATGACGCTCTCCGTCCGGGTCAAGGTCGGCGCGGAGGTCGTCTACGAGACCTGGGCGCTCAACGAGGCCACGGTCGAGAAGGCGAGCCGGGAACGCATGCTCGAGGTCGTGATCGAGGTCGATCAGCGTCCGCTCTCCTCCTTCGGGTGCGACGGGGTGGTCATCTCGACGCCGACCGGCTCAACCGCCTACAACTTCTCGGCGGGCGGCCCGGTCGTGTGGCCGTCGGTGGAGGCCATCACCCTCGTCCCGCTCAGCGCGCACGCCCTGTTCGCGAAGCCGCTCGTGGTCGGCCCGGAGTCGTCCCTCGCCGTCGAGGTCCTGGAACGCACCGACGGCCTCGGCGTGCTCTGGTGCGACGGACGCCGGGCCAAGGACCTCCAGCCGGGCGCACGGGTGGTCGTCAGACGCTCCTCGGTGCCGGTCCGTCTCGCGCGCCTCCACGAGAGCACCTTCACCGATCGTCTCGTCAACAAGTTCCGGCTGCCGGTCACCGGATGGCGCGGCCCCGTCGGACGCGAGGAGCCGATGACCGGCACCATTCACGTCCCGGCCTCCACGGCCACCCGGCACCACAGCGATCAGGAGGGCACTGCATGATCGAGGAGATCGAGATCCGCGACCTCGGCGTCATCGCGTCCGGGACGCTCCCACTCGGACCCGGTTTCACCGCCGTGACGGGTGAGACCGGCGCGGGCAAGACGATGGTGGTCACCGCCCTCGGGCTGCTCCTCGGTCAGCGGTCGGACAGCGGCGTCGTGCGAGCGGGCCAGAAGCAGACGAGTGTCCAGGGACGCTGGTTGGTGCCGGGCGACGGCGTGGTCGCCGAGCGCGTCCGCGAGGCCGGGGGAGACCTCGACCCCGCGGGTGATGCGGCAGAGCTGCTGCTCGGTCGGATCGTGACCGCCGAGGGCCGCGGCCGCGCGATCGTCGGTGGCCGGACGGCGCCCATCGGTATCCTCTCCGAACTCGGCGAGCAGCTCGTCGTCGTGCACGGGCAGTCCGACCAGATCCGGCTGCGGGCCGCGCCGGCCCAGCGGGACGCCCTGGACCGCTTCGCCGGTGAACCGCTCCAGCGGGCCCTCGGCGACTACCAGCGGCGCTACACGGAGCTCCTCGAGCTGCGGACGGAGCTCGAGACCCTGACGAACGAGCGCGACACGCGGCTCCTCGAGGCCGAGCAACTGCGCGTCGCGCTCGCCGAGATCGAGCAGGCCGACCCGCAGCCCGGCGAGGACGCCGAGCTCGCCGAGCGCGCCGATCGACTGACGAACCTCGAAGAGCTCCGTCTCTCGGCTGCCGGCGCCCGAGAACTCGTCTCGGCCGAGGCGGGCGAGGAGAGCGACGTCGTCGGACTCCTCGAAGGCGCGCGGCGGCAGCTCGACCGTGCCTCGGTGCACGATCCCGCCCTCGGCGCGATCGCCGCGAGTGTCGCCAACGCGAGCTACCTGGCCGCGGAGATCGCCGCCGAGCTCTCGAGCTACCTCGCCGGACTCGACGAGGACGGCGCTCGCGAACTCGAGGTCGTCCAGGAGCGCCGTGCCACGCTCGCGACACTCGCCAGGAAGTACGGGCCGACGCCTGACGACGTCCTGCACCTGCTCGAGACGGGCAGCACCCGCCTGATGGAGCTCGACGGCGACTCCGACCGCATCACCCAGCTCGAGGGCGACGTCGAACGGCTCTCCGGGGAGGTCGATGCCGCTGCCGCGACGTTGAGCGCCGTCCGGGTCGAAGCCGCTGCTCGACTCGGCGCAGCCGCGAGCGCGGAACTGCGCTCGCTCGCCATGGCCGAGGCGGAGCTCGTCGTCGAGGTGTCCGATCGCGACGACCTCACGCTGCATGGCAAGGACGTGATCGCCTTCCTCCTCCGGCCGCACGCCGGTGCCGAGCCCCGACCGCTCGGCAAGGGCGCCTCGGGCGGAGAGCTGTCCCGGGTGATGCTCGCCCTCGAGGTCGTCATCGCCGGCGCGGACCCCGTACCGACCTTCGTGTTCGACGAGGTCGACGCCGGCGTCGGCGGAGCCGCGGCGATCGAGATCGGGCGTCGCCTCGCGGCCCTCGCCGAACGCTCGCAGGTGATCGTCGTCACCCACCTCGCGCAGGTCGCGGCCTTCGCGAACAACCACCTGAGCGTGGTCAAGGGCGGAGACGGTTCGGTGACGGCGTCGAGCGTGCGCCAGCTCGTCGGCGCCGAGCGGGAGGCGGAGATGGCGCGGCTGCTCTCCGGGCTCGCGGAGTCCGACAGCGGCCTCGCCCACGCCCGCGAACTGCTCGCCCTCGCAGCTTCCTGACGACGCGACCGCGAAGGAAGCGACACATGGACCCGAACTGGATGGTAGGATAAAAGCCCGTGGTGAATACTTCTGAAGCGGGCAACCTGAACTCTCCGATCGACGGCATCGTCTCGGGCTCCAACGGCACGACCAAGCACATCTTCGTGACTGGTGGTGTCGTTTCTTCGTTGGGCAAGGGGCTCACCGCAGCCAGCCTCGGCAACCTGCTGACGGCGCGCGGGCTCCGGGTGGTCATGCAGAAGCTCGACCCCTACCTCAACGTCGACCCGGGCACGATGAACCCGTTCCAGCACGGCGAGGTCTTCGTGACCGACGACGGCGCCGAGACCGACCTCGACATCGGCCACTACGAGCGGTTCCTCGACATCGAGCTGAGCCAGGCCGCGAACGTGACGACGGGTCAGATCTACTCGACCGTGATCGCCAAGGAGCGTCGCGGCGAGTACCTCGGCGACACCGTGCAGGTGATCCCGCACATCACGGACGAGATCAAGCGCCGCATGCGCCTCCAAGCGTCCGAGACCCCCCAGCCCGACGTGATCATCACCGAGATCGGTGGCACGGTCGGCGACATCGAGTCGCAGCCGTTCATCGAGTCGGCACGGCAGATCCGCCACGAGCTCGGCCGGAACAACGTGTTCTTCGTCCACGTCTCGCTCGTGCCGTACATGGGCGCCTCCGGTGAGCAGAAGACGAAGCCGACGCAGCACTCCGTCGCGGCCCTCCGGTCCATCGGCATCCAGCCCGACGCACTCGTGCTCCGCAGCGACCGCCCGGTGACCGAGAGCAACAAGCGCAAGATCGCGCTCATGTGCGACGTCGACGAGGACGCGGTCGTGAACGCGGTCGACGTCCCGAGCATCTACGACATCCCCACCATGCTGAACGACCAGGGCCTCGATGCCTACATCGCCGACCGCCTGGGTCTCGTCACCAACGAGGTCGACTGGAGCGGCTGGGCCGACCTCCTCGAGGCCGTCCACCACCCGAAGCACGCCGTCACCATCGGCCTCGTCGGCAAGTACATCGACCTGCCCGACGCCTACCTGTCGGTGACCGAGGCGCTCAAGGCCGGCGGCTTCGCCCACGACACGAAGGTCAGCATCCGTTGGATCCCGTCCGACGACTGCGAGACCGTCGAGGGAGCGATCAAGGCGCTCGCCGACGTCGACGGCATCTGCGTCCCCGGTGGCTTCGGCATCCGCGGCATCGAGGGCAAGCTCGGCGCCCTGAAGTTCGCCCGCGAGAACGGCATCCCGGTGCTCGGCCTCTGCCTCGGCCTGCAGTGCATGGTCATCGAGTACGCCCGGAACGTCGTCGGGCTCGAGGGCGCCAGCTCGTCCGAGTTCGACCCCGACACGCAGTTCCCCGTCATCGCGACGATGGCCGAGCAGGTCGAGATCATCGCCGGCGGCGACCTCGGCGGCACGATGCGCCTCGGTCTGTATGCGGCGAAGCTCGACGAGGGCTCGATCGTCGCCGAGCTGTACGGTGCGGACGAGGTGTCCGAGCGTCACCGTCACCGCTACGAGGTGAACAACGGCTACCGCCAGCAGATCGCGGACGCCGGCCTCCAGTTCTCCGGCCTGTCGCCCGACGGCACGCTCGTCGAGTACGTCGAGCTGCCGCGCGAGGTGCACCCGTTCTACGTCGCCACGCAGGCGCACCCCGAGCTGCGGTCGCGCCCGAACCACGCGCACCCGCTGTTCGCCGGCCTCGTCGGTGCTTCGCTCGAGCGTCAGCAGGCGAGCCGGCTGTTCGACGTCGCCAATGGTTGAGTCGACCGGCGGCGCCGCGTCGTTGCGCGACGAGTCGCACCCCGTCGAGGTGGTGTCCTCGGAGCGCGCGTTCGCGGGCAAGGTGTGGGGCATCCGTCGGGAGACGTTCCGCTACGGTGACGGGGAGGTCGTGCGCGAGTTCGTCGACCACACCGGGGCGGTGGCGGTGTTGGCGCTCGACGCCGACGAGCGCGTCCTGCTCATCCAGCAGTACCGCCACCCGATCGGGGAGCGCGACTGGGAGCTGCCTGCCGGCCTGCTCGACATCGCGGGGGAGGAGCCGGCCGTGGCCGCGGGTCGCGAGCTGGAGGAGGAGGCCGATCTGGTCGCCGGTTCGCTTCAGCTGCTGACGGAGTTCTACACGACGCCCGGTGGCAGCAACGAGTCGATCCGCATCTATCTCGCGCGTGACCTCACCGCGACCGCCGAGGCCTTCGCCCGTGCTGAGGAGGAGGCGGACATCCTCGTGGAGTGGGTGCCGCTCGACGACGCCGTGGCCGCGGTACTCGACGGCCGGCTCCACAACTCGATCCTGATGCTCGGCGTCCTCACAGCCGCCGCGGCTCGGGATCGCGGGTGGTCGACGCTGCGCGACAGCGGCGACTCCACGATCGGGCCGGGCGGAGCCTGAGGCGTGGCGCTCGATCGCGCGGTCGCCGACTACCTGCGGCACATCGCGATCGAGCGCGGCCTGTCGGCCAATACGCAAGCCGCCTATCGGCGTGATCTCGAGGGCTACCTCGCCTGGCTCGGGGCGCACGGCGTCGTCGAGGCTCCGGCCGTCACCGCTGCGCACGTGTCGGAGTACACGGCATCGCTCCGGACACCCGAGGGGCAGCCGGTGCGTGCGTCCTCGCTCGCCAGGGTGCTGTCGTCGATCCGAGGTCTCCACCGGTTCCTGCTCGACGAACAGCTCGTCGAGGTCGACGTCGCACGTGAGGTGCGGCCGCCGAAGCTCCCGGGGCGGCTCCCGAAGGCGATCACGATCGACCAGGTCCGCGCGCTGCTCGAGACGACCGACGGCGACGACCTGTTGGCCGTCCGCGACAAGGCGCTCCTCGAACTGCTCTACGCGACCGGAGCCCGGGTCTCGGAAGCCGTCGGCCTGAACGTCGACGACGTCATCGACACCGACATCGTCCGACTCCTCGGCAAGGGCGGCAAGCAGCGGATCGTGCCGCTCGGCAGCTTCGCCCGCGACGCCGTCGACCGCTACCTCGTGCGCGTCCGGCCGGTCTTCTCCGGCCTCGGTCGTTCCACGCCGGCGCTGTTCCTGGGGCAGCGCGGTGCGCGACTGTCCCGGCAGAGCGCATGGCTCGTCCTCCAGCGTGCCGCCGAGCGCGCCGGACTCGAGTCGCACGTGTCGCCGCACACCCTCCGACACTCCTTCGCGACGCACCTGCTGCAGGGCGGAGCCGACGTCCGGGTCGTGCAGGAACTCCTCGGTCACTCCTCGGTGGCGACGACGCAGCTGTACACGCTGGTGACGGTCGACAACCTCCGTGATGTGTACACGCAGTCCCATCCCCGGGCGAGATGGACCGCGGGCGGAGCGGCACCGCAGGCCTGACCCGTGGCCCGGTAGACTCGTCACTCGAACGACAGCAAGCGGGAGCGAGGCAACACCGGTGGCCGGTACGAAGCACACGAGCGCAGTGCAGGATTCTGCGCGCAAGACCGCCGCCGAACTGAACCCGAACGGCCCGACCGGCCGCCCGCGTCGTGAGTTCGCGGTGCCGCCCACGCTGGCGCAGCACGGACCGGCACGCATCATCTCGCTCTGCAACCAGAAGGGCGGGGTCGGCAAGACGACGACCACCATCAGTCTGTCCGCCGCGCTGGCCGAATACGGCCGCCGGGTGCTCGTCGTCGACTTCGATCCGCAGGGTGCGCTGTCCGCCGGTCTCGGCATCTCCACCCACGACTCCAACACCGTGTACGACCTGCTGCTCGGCACCGTGAAGGACCCGGCCGAGGTCATCCAGCACACCGCCATCGAGGGTCTCGACGTGCTTCCGGCCAACATCGACCTCTCGGCCGCCGAGGTCCACCTCGTCAACGAGGTCGCGCGAGAGACGATCCTGGCCCGGGTGCTCCGCAAGGTGTCCGACGACTACGACGTCATCCTGATCGACTGCCAGCCCTCGCTCGGCCTCCTCACGGTCAACGCCCTCACCGCCAGCCACGGGGTGCTCATCCCGCTCGAGTGCGAATTCTTCGCGCTTCGCGGTGTCGCGCTGCTCATCGAGACCATCGACAAGGTGCGCGACCGCCTCAACCCGGCGATCGAGCTCGACGGGATCCTCGCCACCATGTACGACTCCCGGACGCTGCACTCGCGCGAGGTCCTCGAGCGCGTCGTCGACGCGTTCGGCGAGAAGGTCCTCGAGACGGTCATCGGACGGACCGTGAAGTTCCCCGACGCGAGCGTCGCCGGAACCCCGATCACCGAGTTCGCACCGGAGCACGCCGCCGCGAAGGCCTACCGTCAGCTCGCGAGAGAGCTCATCTCCCGTGGCGCGATCGCCTGATCCCGCGCGGACGCCCGTTGCCGTCCTCCCTCCGGCCGGCGACACCGGCTCGCGCTCCGATGAGGCGACGACCGTCGACCCCGCACCGGCACCGTCGTTCCGGGTGTCGTTCGAGGGCTTCGAAGGACCCTTCGACCTCCTGCTGACCCTCATCGGCAAGCACGAACTCGACATCACGGAGGTCTCGCTCAGCCGCGTGACCGATGAGTTCATCGCCTACCTGCGGACGCTCGAGGCCGATGACGAACTCGACCAGGCGAGCGAGTTCCTCGTCGTGGCGGCCACCCTGCTCGACCTCAAGATCGCGGGGCTGCTGCCGCAGGGCGAACTCGTCGACGCGGAGGACGTCGCCCTGCTGGAGGCGCGGGACCTGCTGTTCGCCCGCCTGTTGCAGTACCGCGCGTTCAAGCAGGCGTCCGCGTGGTTCGCGGAGCGCCTCGACCTGGAGGCGGCGCGCCACTTCCGGGCGGTCCGGCTGGAGGAGCAGTACCGCCAGCAGACCCCGGAACTCGTCTGGACGCTGACCGCGCAGGACTTCGGCGCACTCGCGACGCTCGCGTTCACGCCACGCGAGGTGCCGACCGTCGGTCTCGACCACCTGCACGCACCGCTCGTGAGCATCCGGGAGCAGGCGGCGCACGTCGTCGCCATCCTGCGCCGCGGCGGGTCCCACACCTTCCGCGAGCTCGTGGCCGGTGCGGAGCTGAAGGGCGTGGTCATCGCGCGCTTCATCGCCGTGCTCGAACTGTACCGGCACGCCGCGCTGTCCTTCGAGCAGATCGAACCGCTCGGCGAGCTCACCCTCCGCTGGACCGCCGAGACCTGGAACGACGACAGCCTCGCCAACCTGGGAGCCGATTACGATGCCTGACGCGTCACCCGAGTCGATCGAGCGGCCGACGGACGCCGCCGAGAGCCTGCCGCCCGAGCCCGCGCCGGTGCCCGCACCGGACGTCCCACGGGCGCTCGAGGCGATCCTCATGGTCGCCGACGAACCGCAGAGCCTCGTGAACCTCGCCGCTGCCGTGCACGTGCCGGTCGGAGCCGTCCGACGGGCCATCGCCGACCTCGTCGCCGACTACGACGGCGAACGCGGTGGCGTCCGACGCGGATTCGAACTCCGCGAGGTCGGCGGCGGCTGGCGGATCTACGTCCGAGCCGACTACGACGCGCTCGTCACCGACTACGTCGTGACGCAGAACCCGACGAAGCTCTCGCAGGCGGCGCTCGAGACCCTGGCCGTGATCGCCTACAAGCAGCCGATCAGCCGCGGCGCGATCGCCTCGATCCGCGCCGTCAACGTCGACTCCGTCGTCCGCACCCTCCTCGGGCGTGGACTCATCACGGAGATGTTCACCGACAGTGAGACGGGTGCCATCAACTACGGCACCACCGATCTCCTGCTCACCCAACTTGGTATCAACGCCATCGAGGAGCTGCCGCGGATCTCGCCGTTGCTCGACGATGGCCGGGAAGGATTCGACAGTGACCAGCACTGAATCAGAGGGCATCCGCTTGCAGAAGGTGCTGGCGAACGCCGGCGTCGCCTCGAGGCGCGTGTCGGAGCAGCTCATCGAGGACGGCCGCGTGGAGGTGAACGGCGTCGTCGTCACCGAGCTCGGCTCGCGGATCGACCCGGAGCACGACCTCGTGTCCGTCGACGGCAGCGCCATCCAGCTCGACGCCTCGAAGCGCTACCTCATGCTCAACAAGCCGGTGGGCATCTACAGCTCGCTGAAGGACGACCGCGGTCGCCCCGACCTGCGCCGCTTCACCGAGCAGTACGAGGAACGACTGTTCAACGTGGGCCGCCTCGACGCCGAGACGAGCGGTCTGCTCATCCTCACCAATGACGGCGACCTCGCGCACGTGCTCGCCCACCCCTCCTTCGGTGTGCAGAAGACGTACATCGCGAAGGTCACGGGCAAGGTGACCCCGCAGGTCCTCGCGAAGCTGACCGCGGGCATCGAACTCGAGGACGGACCGATCTCCGCCGACAAGGCCCGCCTGCTCGGCACCGAGGACGGCTCCAGTCTCGTGGAGCTCACGCTGCACTCCGGGCGGAACCGCATCGTCCGTCGCATGCTCGACGCCGTCGGCCACCCGGTCGTCGACCTCGTGCGCCGTCAGTTCGGTCCGCTGCACCTCGGGACGCTCGGATCCGGCCAGTTGCGCGAGCTCAGCAAGGACGAACTCGGCGCCATCCTGACCATCGCCCGCGCACACGGTCCTGAAGCCCGCGCGGCCGACGGCACGGCAGCGGAGGCGCCGGAGCCGACGGCATGAGCGACCTGAGCGCAGCTCCCGCGCGCGTGCAGGGCTCGGTCCGCATCGTCGGAGCCGGCCTCCTCGGCGCGAGCATCGGACTCGCACTGCGCGCCAAGGGCGTCGACATCATCCTCGACGACGCGTCGCCCAGCCAGTTGCGCCTCGCCATCGACTACGGCGCGGGTCGTGCGGCGGAACCCTCCGACGACCCGTCCGTCGTCGTCATCTGCGTCCCGCCGGACGTCACCGCTCGCGTCATCGAGGCCGAACTCGCCGCGTTTCCAAGCGCCGTCGTGACCGACGTCGCGAGCGTCAAGCTCGAACCGTACCGCGCACTGCTCGAGCGCGGTGTCGACCTCACCCGGTACATCGGTTCGCACCCGCTCGCCGGCCGTGAGCGCGGGGGAGCGATCTCGGCGCGAGCCGACCTCTTCCTCGGTCGCCCGTGGGTGATCTGCCGCGACGCCGAGACACCCGCCTGGGCGCTGTCGCAGGTGGAGGGCCTCGCGCTCGACCTCGGCACCATCCCGATGGAGATGACGCCGGACGAACACGACCGCTTCGTCGCGCTCGTCTCGCACACGCCGCAGCTCGTCGCGAGCCTCCTGGCCGCCCAGCTGCAGGACGCCGAGGAGGGCGCCATCCAGCTCGCCGGACAGGGGCTGCGCGACACCGTCCGCATCGCCTCGAGCGCGCCGGAGCTCTGGGTCCAGATCCTCAGCGCCAACCACGCCGAGGTCCTCCCGGTGCTCGAGCAGCTGTCCACCGACCTCGCGTCCGTCATCTCGGCACTCCGGGACCCGGAGGTGCCGGGCGCTCGCCGCACGATCGCGGACACGATCGCCGCCGGCAACACCGGCGTCGCACGGCTCCCCGGCAAGCACGGCCAGAACCGCCGGTTCGCGAGCATCGTCGTCCTGCTCGACGACCGCCCCGGCCAGCTGGGCGCCCTGTTCACCGAGCTCGGCGAGATCGGCGTCAACATCGAGGACCTGCGTCTGGAGCACTCGCCCGGCGCGAACATCGGTCTCGCGGAGGTCCAGGTCCTCCCCGAGGTGAAGCAGCGCACCGTCGACGACCTCGAGTCGCGCGGCTGGCGCATCGCGGAAGTATAGGAAGAGACATGACCGAACAGCACCCCACCAGCACCGACGCGTCGACGACGCCGGACGCACCCGTCGTGGTCGCGATCGACGGACCGGCCGGCAGCGGCAAGTCCAGCGTGAGCAAGGCCGTCGCCCGTCGGCTCGGCTACCGCTACCTCGACACGGGCGCCTGGTACCGCGCGCTCGCGCTCCACACGCTCGATGCAGACGTCGACCCGGAGGACTCGGCGGCGGTGATCGGCTCGCTCGACGCGTTCGGTGGCGCCTTCACCGTCTCACTCGACCCGGACGTGACCGCGTTCACGCTCGGTGATCGCGACGTCACGGACGAGATCCGCGGCCCTCGCGTGACGGCCGTCGTGTCCGCCGTCGCCCGTGTCCCGGAGGTGCGTGCATGGATCAACGAGACCTTCCGATCGCTCATCGCCGACGTCGACCGCCCGGGCATCGTCGTCGAGGGACGCGACATCACCACGGTGGTCGCACCGGATGCTCAGGCTCGGATCCTGCTCACGGCATCCGAAGCGGCTAGAATGGCCAGGCGTTCAGCGGAATTCGAGAGCCACCCTGCCGGCGACGTCGCGGAACAACTGCAGCGGCGTGATCGGGCGGACTCCAGGGTCGTCGACTTCATGAACGCGGCGGACGGAGTGACCACGGTCGACTCCACGCACATCGACTTCGACGAGACGGTCGACGCGGTCGTCCGCGTCACCGAATCCCTCACAGCAAGGAACTCCCATGGCTCACGATGACGAGCAGTTCGACGGAGGCCCCGACGACCTCGCGGACCGCCTCCAGGACATGGACGAGGAGCTCGCGACCCAGCGGGCCGCGTCCCTCCGCTCCGGCCTGGCCGACTACGACCTCGAGGGCGACGACCTCGACATCCTCGACGGCGCGACGGAGGACCCGGACGAGATCCGCTTCCTGCCGGCGCTGCCCGTCGTGGCGATCGTCGGACGACCGAACGTGGGCAAGTCCGCGCTGGTGAACCGCATCCTCGGCCGTCGTGAGGCCGTCGTGGAGGACACCCCCGGTGTCACCCGCGACCGCGTGAACTACAAGGCCGAGTGGAACGACCGTCGCTTCACGGTCGTCGACACCGGTGGGTGGGAGCCCGACGCCAAGGGCATCGACGCATCTGTCGCGGCCCAGGCCGAGATCGCCATCGACCTCTCCGACGTCGTGATCTTCGTGGTCGACGCCATGGTCGGTGCCACGGCGACCGACGAGCAGGTCGTCAAGCTCCTCCGCAAGACCGGACGCCCCGTCTTCCTCGTCGCCAACAAGGTCGACGACGCCCGTCAGGAGCCGGAGGCCGCAGCGCTCTGGAACCTCGGCCTCGGCGAGCCCCACCCGGTCTCCGCGATCCACGGTCGTGGTGTCGCCGACCTCCTCGACAAGATCCTCAAGGTCCTCCCGCAGGTCTCGGCCGTCGCGAAGGACGAGTTCGGCGGCCCCCGCCGTGTCGCGATCCTCGGACGCCCGAACGTCGGCAAGTCCAGCCTGCTCAACAAGACCGCAGGCGAGGAGCGCGTCGTCGTCAACGACCTCGCCGGGACCACCCGCGACCCGGTCGACGAGCAGATCGAGCTCGGCGGCAAGATCTGGCGCTTCGTCGACACCGCAGGCATCCGTCGTCGCGTGCACCTGTCGCAGGGTGCCGACTTCTACGCGTCGCTCCGCACGAGCACGGCGCTCGAGAAGGCCGAGGTGGCCGTCGTCCTCATCGACGTCACCGAGGTGATCAGCGAGCAGGACGTGCGCATCATCGACCTCGTCCTCGAGAGCGGTCGCGCCCTCGTGCTCGCCTTCAACAAGTGGGACCAGCTCGACGACGAACGCCGGAAGTACCTGGAGCGCGAGATCGAACAGGACCTCTCGCACGTGTCCTGGGCGCCGCGCGTCAACATCTCCGCGCGCACGGGCCGCCACTTGGAGCGTCTCGTCCCAGCCCTCGAGGTCGCCCTCGAGTCGTGGGACATGCGTATCCCCACCGGCAAGTTCAACGCCTTCCTCGCCGAGCTCACGGCGGCGCACCCGCACCCGTTGCGCGGTGGCAAGCAGCCCCGCATCCTGTTCGGCACGCAGGCCGCGAGCCGTCCGCCGACCTTCGTGCTCTTCACGACCGGCTTCCTCGATCCCGGTTACCGTCGCTACGTGGTCCGTCGCCTGCGCGAGATCTGGGGCTTCGAGGGCACGCCGATCAACGTCAACATGCGCGTCCGCGAGAAGCGCCAGCGCTGAACCGCGGCGTCCGTCTGCCTGACGGTGGCGACGAAGGCCCGGGACCACTCCATGAAGTGGTCCCGGGCCTTCGTCGTCCTGGTCGAGGCGTGATCAGGGGCGAGCGAGGGCGGGCTCGTCCGCTGGCGCCAAGGCGGGCTCGTGTTGGGCCTGGAACGGCCACCAGCTCGGGAGCAGCTCGCCGATGACCTCGAGGAACGACGCGATGTCGCGTGGTGCAGGGGTGTCGAGCCAGACGCGGAACGCCGCGACGGAGCCCGCGGCGACGAAGTGCGCTGCCGATCGCGTGAACAGCTCGCGCTGCTCCTCGCTCAGACATTCGGCGTGGGGGATGGTGATCGCCCCGCGCTCGAAGATCTCGAGCACCGTCGAGGTGAAGACGCGGTTGAGCATCGGCTGCAGACTCGCACCGATGAGGTCGTCGCCGAGACCGACGCGGTAGATGTCGGCGCGCTCGTCGATGTGGCGGAGCGCGGCGACTGTGGCGCTGGTGATCGCCGCCGGGGCGTCGTCCGCGGAGACGGTCGCCAGGTGGGTCATGCTCAGTTCCGTGAGCTCCTCGGCGAGGACCGATTCGAGCAGTTCGCACGGCGCCGCCGCGTGCTGGTAGAAGGTCGATCGGTTGATGCCGGCGCGTGCGGCGATCTCCGAGACGGAGATCTCGGAGGTGGGGCGTTCGGCGGCGAGTTGCAGGATCGTGCGCGCGAGCCGTGCCCGCGTCCGGCGTTGACGTGCATCCATGAGGGTCCTTCGCGTGGGTTCGGTGCGGCGGGCGCGAGCGCTGCCGATGCAATACTGGAGTTCAATATATAACATATTCTGCACGTGGTGTGGAGATGACGGTGGGCAAGGGGGTGCCGCCCAGCGTTTCGTGCCAGGCTGGTCCAATGACTGATGCGCATCCTCCCGGCGGCCCCCTCCGGGACGCCGGGGATGCCTGGGTCGAATCCGGGGACGGCCGCAAGTTCTGGGGGAGGTTCGGTGCAGCAGGACTCCTCGTGCACGATCGGGCGCGCGGCGTGCTGTTGCAGCACCGGGCCGGTTGGAGCCACTTCGGCGGCACCTGGGGCATCCCGGGAGGCGCGCGTCACCAGTTCGAAAGCGCTGTCGACGGTGCGGTCCGCGAGTCGCACGAGGAGGCGGGTGTCCCCGCCGAGTCGATCGAGCTGCGGTTCGACTCCGTGCTCGATCTCGGGTTCTGGTCGTACACGACGGTGATCGTCGAGGCGGTCGAGCCGTTCGAACCCGTGGTGTCCGACCCGGAGAGTATCGCTCTCGCCTGGGTGCCGCTCGCCGAGGTCGAGACATTGCCTCTGCACCCTGGCTTCGCCGATTCGTGGCCCGGCCTGCGGTCGCAGCTCGAGCGCCGCGTCACGGTCGTCGTCGACGTCGCGAACGTCGTCGGCTCGCGACCCGACGGGTGGTGGAAGGACCGTGCGGGTGCCGCACAGCGGTTCGTCGCGCGCCTCGGCCGCCTCGCGCACGAGGGTCTCGACGCCCAGGCGCTCGACCTCGACTTCGACCGCTGGTGGCCGGCCTACGTCGCCGTCGTGGAAGGACAGGCCCGCGGCGTCCACACCGATGACAGCGTACGAGAGCCCGGGCACGAACTGCGGGCCGGCGTCTCGATCGTCGACGCTGCGGGGAGTGGCGACGACGCGATCGTGGACGTCGTCCGTGAACTCGACGGGGCGGTCGTGGTGGTCACCTCGGACCGCGGGTTGCGCGAACGCGTCGAGCGTCTGGGCGCGACGACGCGCGGTGCCGGCTGGCTGACGGAGCTGCTCGACGCAGTGGGCTGAGGGCCGCTGCAGTCGCTCCACAGGGGCCCGCAACCCGTCGCCGTCGTAACGGGAGACCGCTTTCCTGCACGTCGCCTGGGCGTTCAGTAGGGTTGGTGGCATGACCCTGTTCATCATCGTCGGCGCCGTCGGTCTCGTGATCGTCCTCATCTCCCTGGTCTTCGGTGAGATCTTCGACTTCCTGGACGGGGCGGTCTCGGCCACCGCGTTGGGGAGCGCGTTCACCGTCTTCGGCGCCGTCGGCGCGATCGTGCTGGCGAACGGGTTGCCCGTCTGGTCCGCCTACGTCATCTCGGCCGTCATCGGTGTCCTCGTGCTCGTCGGCGTCCAGCTGATGATCCGGAGTTTCAAGCGTTCGGAGGACGGCACGCCGAGTTCACCGCTCGGTCTCTACGGGGTCGCCCGGTCGACCATCTCGGCGTCCTTCGGCGAGGTCAGCCTCGACGGCCCGCACGAGATCGAGACGCGCCTCGCGTTCTCCGACACGCGGATCGAAACGGGCAGCCGGATCCGCGTGGTCGAGCTCCAGGGTTCCCGCGTGAAGGTCGAACCCGTGTCGAGCGGAGCCGCTGCCGACACGCAGCCCTGATTCCATCCATCCACCAGCACGCCCTCGAGGGGAAGGCACCTGCCCTATGGACTTCATCACCACCAACATCACGGTGATCGCCGTGATCGCACTCGTCGTGGTGGCGCTCGCGATCGTCGCGTTCGTCGCCGGACGCATCAAGCGCGTGCCGCCGAACCAGGCGCTCGTCATCGTCGGTCGGGGGGCCGGCGCCAAGACGGGTGAGCCCGATGGCGGTCAGCGCGTCGTCATCGGTGGGCGGGTGTTCATCTGGCCGATCCTGCAGCAGGGCTTCCCGATCTCGCTCGAGCAGCGTCAGATCGGCATCGTCGTGGAGGGTGTCGACACCAACTTCATCAAGGT
Organism: Plantibacter flavus; assembly: GCF_002024505.1. NCBI lineage: Bacteria > Bacillati > Actinomycetota > Actinomycetes > Micrococcales > Microbacteriaceae > Plantibacter > Plantibacter flavus. The sequence continues at coordinate 2,427,438 of NZ_CP019402.1, read as the reverse complement.
CGCCATCCAGGCGAGCGTGAACTTCAAGGTCTCCGGCACGCCGGAGGGTGTGCGCCGTGCCGCGCAGCGCTTCCTCTCCCAGCAGGGGTCGCTGACGCAGATCATCCAGCAGTCCCTCGAGGGGTCGCTGCGTTCCATCATCGGCAACATGCCGATCAAGGAGATCATCTCCAACCGCAACGCCCTGTCCGAAGCGGTGGTCGAGGCGACCAAGACGGATCTCGCCGAGCAGGGCCTCCAGGTCGACCTGCTGAACATCTCCGACATCTCGACGCCGGGCACCAACTACCTCGCCGACCTCGGTCGAGCGGAGAACGCGCTCGCTCGGCAGAACGCCGAGATCAAGGAAGCCGAGACCGCTCGTGCGTCCGAGTTCGCGCGGATCGAAGCGGCGGAGCAGGTCGCGGAGCGTCAGAAGGCGCTGAGCCTCAAGCAGGCGACGATCAAGGCGGAGACCGACCGCGCGAACGCCGAGGCCGAGGCCTCCGGTCAGCTGGCCACGGCGCAGCAGGACCGTCTGGTCGCGGAGCAGGAGCGTGAGGCGCTCGCCGAGAAGGCGAAGGTGGAGCAGGAACGCCTCGACATCGAGGTGCGCAAGCCGGCCGAGGCCGACGCCTACGCGACGGTCCAGCGCGCGCAGGCGGCCCGAGACGCAGCCAATGCCGCGACGGAGGCCGACGCGTTCAAGCGCAAGACCATCGCCGAGGCGAACAAGGTCGCGGCCGTGCAGGACGCCCAGGCCGCTGCGGAGTCCGTGCGCCTCGCCGGTACCGCTGAGCGCGACAAGCAGATCGCGCTGGCCGAGGGTATCCGCGCCCAGGGTGACGCGAAGGCGTCGGCGGTTGCCGCGGAGGGTCTGGCCGAGGCTGAGGCGATCGACGCGAAGGCGGAGGCGTTGAAGAAGTACGGTGAGGCCGGACTCGCATCCGAGATCATCGCTCGTCTGCCTGAGATCACGCGAGCCGTGTCCGAGCCGCTCGGCAACATCTCGAACCTCACGGTCATCTCGACCGAGGGTGCGTCAGCCGTCACGAAGACGGTCGGCCAGGTCGTCAGCGAGGTGCCGAAGGTCGTCAAGGACATCACCGGGCTCGACCTGTCCGCCCTCTTGGGTGGGGTCGCCGGTGGCGCGCTGGGGGAGAACCTCCAGCAGGCGATGTCCGACAACGCCGCTGCGGCCGCGAAGCGTCAGCCGAATACCCCGGCGTCGCCCGACGCCGTCTGAGTCGTTCGATCCTCAGGAGCCGGTCGCCTTCGGGTGGCCGGCTCCTGGCGTTGTTCCACCGTTCCTCGGGCGATTCACCGGTGTCGGTTTGGAGCTTGTCAAGCAGTCCGGTCGCATCCCCGGTCGGGCATACGCGCCCGCCTAGGGTGGAGGCATGCGTGCGGTGCGCGCGGTGTCATCTGGAGGATCATCGTGGACCATCGAGGAAACACAGCCGAGCAGCGCGAGGGCGAGCAGTCGTCGGAGCCGACCGAGGCCGGAGAGGCACAGCGTCAGCGTCTGGCCGAACGGCCGTGGTTGTCGTCCTACGCCAGTGGCGTGCCAGCCGACATCGACGAGGTCACCGAGACGCTCGTCGACCTGCTCGACACCTCGGTCAAGCGTTTCGGTGATCGCATCGCCCTCGAGTTCTTCGGCGCGGAGACCAGCTACAGCGAGCTCGGCGAACAGGTCGCGCGAGTGGCCGAAGGGCTCCGCAAGCTCGGTGTGAAGCCGGGCGACCGCGTGGCGCTCGTGCTGCCGAACTGTCCGCAGCACGTCGTCGCGTTCTACGCGGCGCTCCGGCTCGGCGCGACGGTCATCGAGCACAACCCGCTCTACACGGCTCGGGAGCTGCGGCATCAGTTCGAGGACCACGGTGCGCACGTCGCGATCGTGTGGGACAAGGTCTACGACCTCGTGGCCGACCTCCCGGCCGACGTGATGCGCGGGCGGATCGTCTCGGTCGACATCACTCAGGCCCTGCCGTTGTCGAAGCGGTTGGCGCTCCGGCTGCCGGTGAAGCGTGCCCGCGAGTCGCGTGCGGCGATGACCGCGACCCCGTCGGCGAAGCACGTGCTTCCGTGGGAGCGGCTGATCGGCGGACGGAAGCTGTCGAAGCGGGTCGTGCGTCCGACGCTCGACGACACCGCGCTCCTGCAGTACACGAGCGGGACGACCGGGGCGCCGAAGGGGGCCATCCTCACACACCGCAATCTGCGGGCGAACGCGGCGCAGGGTCGCGCCTGGGTGCCAGGGCTGAGCGAGGGTGGCGAGGTCTTCTACGGGGTGCTGCCGCTGTTCCACGCCTATGGCATGACGCTGTGCCTGACGTTCGCGATGAGCATCGGGGCGCGGCTCGTGCTGTTCCCGAAGTTCGACCTGGAGCTGGTGCTCACGGCGGCGAAGAAGTCGCCGCCGACGTTCCTGCCGGCGGTACCGCCCATCTACGACGCGTTGTCGCGTGCGTCGAGCCGCAAGGGCGTCGACCTGACGAGTGTCCGCTTCGCGATCTCCGGTGCGATGAGCCTGCCGGTGTCGACGGTCACGCGGTGGGAGGAGGCGACCGGCGGTCTGCTCGTCGAGGGCTACGGGATGACGGAGTCGTCGCCGGTGGCGCTCGGCAACCCGATCGGTCCGTCGCGTCGGCCGGGCACCGTGGGTGTGCCGTTCCCGAGCACCGAGATCCGCGTCGTCGATCCCGAGAACCCGTCGGTCGATCGTGCGGCGGGGGAGTCGGGCGAGCTGCTGCTCCGTGGCCCGCAGGTCTTCCAGGGGTACTGGGGTCGTCCGGACGAGTCGCGCGAGGCGTTGCTCGAGGGTGGCTGGTTGCGGACCGGCGACATCGTGACGGTGTCGGCGGACGGCTTCGTGACGGTCATCGACCGGGTGAAGGAGCTCATCATCACCGGTGGGTTCAACGTGAGCCCGTCCGAGGTGGAGGAGACGCTCCTGTCGCACCCGGACGTCGAGTCGGCCGCCGTGGTCGGCCTGCCGCGCGACTCCGGTGGCGAGGATGTCACGGCCGCGGTGGTCATGCGCGCCGAAACGGTGTTCGACGCGGGTTCGCTGCGCGACTACTGCCGGACCCGCCTCACGGCGTACAAGGTGCCCAAGCGGGTCGTGCAGCTCGACGAGTTGCCGACGTCGCTCATCGGCAAGGTGCTGCGGCGCAAGGTGCGCGACCAGCTCGTCGCGGACCGCAAGGCCGAGTAGCGCTGCGCTGCCGCCGGGCACCCTGCCCGTCCTCGTGGCGCGTCGTGCAAGGCGTGCCGCGGGTGCTTCGGAGTGCCGCAGTGATCAGCCGCGGGACTCGGGGTGCACCCAGTGGCGCACGACGGGGATGAGCAGGGACAGTGCCACGAAGGTGATGGCACCGCCGATGACGGCGTCGTCGATCGGCGTGTTGCGGCTGACCTGCACGATGCCGGAGACGATCGCGACGGGCAGGGCGGTGAGTGCCGCGACGCGGACCTCTTTCCAGTAGTGGCTGTAGCGCATGGGGTCCTCCATCGGGTGGCCGGATCGGTCCGTTCGTCCTGTCGCGCGGGTGCGGACGAGTCACGGTAGCGTGCCCCGTCCGGGGGCGGGCAGGGGAGACCTCCCACCCGACGAGTGCGGCCTGTCCGAGGCTTGTCTGGGCCGATCTGCCGTCCCCGGAGTCGTGTCACGGAGCGCTCTCGGAATCCGCTAGACTGTTCGAGTTGTCTTCTCCGCCCGCGGAGATGGCATCGGGCTGTGGCGCAGCTTGGTAGCGCACTTGACTGGGGGTCAAGGGGTCGCAGGTTCAAATCCTGTCAGCCCGACCAGGAAGTCCCGGAAACCGTCTGGTTTCCGGGACTTTTTCCGTTGGTCCGCACCACGCCCGGCGCTCAGGACCGCTCGTCGAACGCCCTGCGGCTCGCCTCGATCGTCGGGACGTGCTCACCGGCCCACTCGGCGAGCGCCATCGCGTGCGGGATGAGCGATTCGGCGAGGTCTGTCAGCTCGTACTCGACCCGCGGTGGCACTTCCGCGAAGGTGGTGCGGGTGACGAGTCCGTCGCGCTCGAGGTTCCTGAGGGTGAGGGTGAGCATGCGTCGGGAGATGCCCGGGATGCGCTGCTCGAGCTCGGTGAACCGGAACGGGCCGTCATGGAGCGTCGCGATGAGGAGGAGCGCCCACTTGTCGGCGATGCGGTCGAGGAGTGAGCGGATGGCCTTGCCCTGGTCGCCCCGGACGGAACACAGCCTCTGGTAGCGGAACACGGCACCCCTCGCGGCTCGGTCACACGCGTGTGCCTTTTGTACGCCGGTCCGAACCGGTCCACACTTGCGTCGGTTACCTATCGTAACCATCAACGCACACACGCACTCGGAGGTTGCACATGGTCGTCGCTTACTGGATCGTCGCAGGACTGCTCGCGGTCATGTACCTGTACTCGGGCGGCATGAAGCTCGTCCGCTCGGCGGAGCAGCTGCGCCCCATGATGGCCTGGGTCGACACCATGCCGCTCTCGGCCGTCCGCGTGATCGGAGCCCTCGAGATACTGGGCGTGGCCGGCCTGATCCTGCCACCGCTCGTGGGCGTCCTCACCTGGCTGACCGTCGCGGCCGCGGTAGGCCTCGTCCTCGTACAGATCGGTGGCATCACCGTGCACGTGCGTCGCGGCGAGTTCCGGGTCCTCGGGCTGAACGTCGCCCTGCTCGTGCTCGCCGCCGTCGAGGTCTGGCTGGCGACGATCTGGCTGTAGCGGTGGCGGATCTGTGCCTGCCTCGTCAGCCGACTCAGGGGACGAGCACGATGCGCCCGAACACGTCCCCGACGTCCATGAGACGGTGCGCCTCGGCTGCGTCGCTCAGCGGCAGGGTGTCGTGGACCACCGGCGAGAGCGTGCCTCGGACGGCGTCGTCGAACACCTCGGCTCGCACCCGGGCGAGTTCCTCGCGCGGCACGGTGTCGAGGCTCAGGGTCCCGAAGGTGATCGATCGGCGGAAGCCGGCCAGGAGAGCCGTGCCGAAGTCGGCGGGCGGGAACCCACCCACCACGCCCACGGCGATCAAACGGCCGTTCGGCGAGAGCCGCTCGATGAACCGGGGGAGGTTGGGCCCGCCGACGATGTCGAGGATGACGTCGAACTCCACCGGGGCGTCCGCATCGCCCGCGCCGGAGCGGTCGAGCACGTGGGTTGCACCGAACGCCCGCAGTCGCTCCCCGCGTTCCGGGGACGACGTGGTGACGGCGATGACCCCGGCGCCGGCACGAGCGGCCAGCTCGACGCCGGCCAGGCCGATACTCCCGGCGGCGCCGCGCACGAGGACGGATTCGCCCTCGGTCAGGCGAGCGCGATCGAGCGCGAAGTGCGCGACCGGGAACGCACTGCCCAGCGTGACCGCCTGGACGGACGTTAGGTCGGACGGCAGCTCGACGATCTCGTCGGCGCGCGCGGTCACGTACTCGGCGTACGCGCCCGAGGCCCCCGTGAACGCCCAGACCCGTCGACCGACCCATGCGGGGTCGACGTCGGGCCCGGTCGCGGTGACGACGCCGGCGGCTTCACTTCCCGGGATCATCCCCGAGTCCCGGGCTACTTCGGCGATCCCGCCCCGGCGGATCACGACGTCGACCCCGCCGACGCCGGCGGCCTCTGTTCGAACGAGGACCTCACCGACCCCGGGCGTGGGGACGGGAAGGTCCGTCACCTCCATTCCACTCGGGTCGCCGAAGGTCCGGATGATCACTGCGCGCATGGGTGCACTCCGTTTCACGGCGGGGGATCTGACCCGCCTCCCGTAACGTAACGGACGCACCCGTCCACTTGAGTAATGTGAGACACATGTCCGCGCCACTGCCTCAGAACCTGCGTTCCGACGCGCAGGAGAACCGTGACCGCGTCCTCGCCGCAGCCCGCGACCTGTTCGGGACCGACGGCCTCCACGTGACGATGCGGGAGATCGCCCGCCGAGCCGGTGTCGGGCCGGCCACCCTCTATCGACGGTTCCCGACCAAAGCCGATCTCGTCAGGGCCGCCTTCGTGGACGAGCTCGGCGCGTGCCGCTCGATCGTGGTCGACGCCCTCGCGGACGTCGACCCCTGGCGTGCCTTCCGCAGCATCATCGAGGAGGTCCTGGTCCTCAACGCCCGCAACCAGGGGTTCACGGACGCGTTCCTCGCCGCCTACCCCGATGCCGTCGACTTCCGGACCCAGCGCGAACAGGCCGTGCGGGCGATCACCGCCGTCGCTCGTCGTGCCATCGACGCCGGCGCGCTGCGCCCGGACTTCGTCCTCGACGACTTCCTCGTGGTCCTGCTCGCGGCTCGCGGACTCTCGACGACGACGGAGACGGAGCGCGTCCGAGCTGCACGACGCTACGCCGCACTCGTGATCGACGGCCTGCGTGCGTCAGACCGGCACGAAGCGCTCCCGCCAGCGCCGCGACTCATGTCGAGCGTCATCCCGGCGTAGGCGTGTGCCCGTGCCCGCGGTGACCCGGATGACCACCACCCGGCACCGAGTCGTGGGCGTGTCCGGTGGCAGGTCAGCGCTGCTGCGACGCGACCAGAGCCTCCAGGGCGGCCAATCGGTCTGACGAGTCGCCGGTGATCTCGGCGACCGTGACGTGGTCGGCGATGAGATCGGGCTCGTCGACGAGATCGAGCAGGACGGCGTTCATGGCCGTCCGCAGCTCCAGGTCTTCGTCCGCGCCGACGTGGATCCCGTCGTTCGGCGTCAACGGCAGGACCACCAGCACATCCACCGTCTGGAGCGCCGCGGCGGTGCGGGAAGTCGCCCGCTCGAGGAACCCGGTGTCGAGGTCGGTGCCGGCCAGTTCCGCTGACGCGAGGAGGTATGCGAGGAAGTCGAGTGGCCCGCGTTCCGCGATGACGTCTCCGTCATCCGACTCGTCCAGCAGTCGTTCCGCCGAGAGGCGTAGCTGGGCGGCGAACATGGCGCTGCTTGGGACGTCTCCGGCGTCCTCCACGAGGTCGAACAGCTCCCCGAGGACCGTGAACTCCGGGTGGCGGAGCGCGAAGTCCGCGATGAGCGTGCTCTTCCCGCTGGCGTGGGTGCCCGACACGACGATCTTCACGGGACCGAGGATAGACCGTGTTCCGCTCGCCGGCTCTGGCGCGTCAGCTGATGAGCTGCTCGGACGCCTCCCACAGCCGGCGAGCATGTCATCCCGGCGTAGGCCTGGACGTTCGTCACGAGTCGACGCGTTCACCCTGCGTCAACGGTGATCGGGGTGAAGACGTTGACGAGGTTGCCGTCGGGGTCGCGGAACAGCAGCGACCGGTTGCCCCACGGCATGTCCGTCGGCTCGTTCACGAACGTCGCCACGACGCCCTGGAGCGTCGCATAGGCCGCATCGACGTCCTCGACGAGCAGATCGAGGATGACGGATCGGTTGGCACGCGGTGCGGCGGCGTCCTCGCCCAACAGCGGGATGGTCGCTGAACTGGCGATGGCGAGCGTGCCGGTGTCGGTGCGCACCTCGGCGAACAACGGGTGCAATCGTGCCGCGGTCGCACCGGTGACCCGTTCGTAGAACGCGACCAGGGTGTCGACGTCGTCGGTGATGATCCGGGTGGCTGCGAGGTGCATGCGTGTCTCCTTGGCTGGTGGTCTTCCCCCACGGGTGCGGGGCGGTGACGACGATAGAGCCAATACCGGACCGTTCTCGCCCGGTATTCTCATGAGATGGGACATACCGGCTCGCCGACTGCTCGAGCGCTGCAGTTGCTCGAGCTGCTGCAGTCCGCGGAGATCCGCAGCGTGCCAGAGCTCGCCGAGCGGTTGGGCGTGGACGAACGGACCGTGCGCCGTTCCGTGCAGCGTCTCGTGGACATGGATGTCCCGATCGAGTCGGTGCGCGGTCGCTACGGCGGGTACCGCCTCGCCGTCGGCCGACGCGTACCGCCGATCATCCTCACTGACGAGGAAGCGGTCGCCGTCTTCCTCGGCTTGAGCGAAGCCCAATCGTCCTCGGACTCCCCGGACGTCGCAGCGCAGATCGCCCTCGCGAAGATCCGACGATCCCTCCCGGCCGCGTCCGTGGATCGCCTCGAGGCGGTCATGCAGTCCGCAGCGCTGAGGCCGTCGCGCCACGACGTGCCCGACGCGGGCGTCCTGCTCACCGTGTCGGACGCGATCCGAGCGAGACGCCCCGTGGAACTGCGCTACCGCGACGCGGAGGACACGCCCTCGCGTCGCACGGTGCATCCGTTCGACCTGCTCGTCCACGACGGTCGTTGGTACCTGGACGCGTTCGACGTCGAGCGAGCGGAGGAGCGCACCTTCCGGGTCGACCGCATCCGATCGGCGCGGACGCTGCCCGGCATCTTCTCGGGCCCGGGTGCTCGAGCGGAGCGCCCTCCACTCGTCGATCGCTTCGCGGGGGCGGACTACCGATGGCACGTCCGGTTGCGCATCCAGGCGAACGTCCCGCAGATCCGGGCCCTCTTCCCGGAGAGCGTGGCCGTCGTGGAGTCGATCGATGACGCACCCACCTGGCATCGGGTCTCGATCCGAGCCAAACGCCTCGACTGGCTTCCAGCGGTGATCGCCGGGCTGGGGGATCATGCGGTGATCGTCGACGAGCCCGAGGATCTCCGCGAACTCCTCCACGCGACAGCGACGCGGATGCTCCGCATCGCACGCGGCGCGGATGGGGCGCCTCCGCTCCCGTAGGGCGCGACCATGCGAATCACGTCGAAGCACGCCGCCGGACGTCCGGGGTGGCGGTGACCGCCACGGGTTCCGGCGGGCGTGCTCGGAGCGCCGGCCGTCCGACCAGCGCACAGCCGCCGCGTCACCGTCCGATGAGCCGCTCGGATTCGTCCCAGAGGCGACGGGCGTCGTCCAGGTTCCGCATCGGCGGCCAGAGTGCCGGGAGGAGCGCGGGTCGGCCACCCATCGTGCGGACCGGGCCGTAGAACTCGTCGCCTCGCGCGGTCGGTGCCGTCGCGGCCATGAGCGCGGGCTGAGCGGCACTCGACACCGTGCCTGCGACGCCGAGGCGTGAGAGCAGGCGGACCACACGACGGGCTCCGGTGTCGCGCTGTCGGCCCATGCCCGGCTGGGCGGCCAACAGGTTCGTGGGGGAGACGCCGGGGTGCGACAGGTTGCTGGAGACACCCCAGCCGCCGGCTCGGCTCCGCGCATCGAGTTCGCGGGCGAACAATGCCACGGCGATCTTGGACTGCTGATAGGCCCGCATCCCGTCGTAGCTGCTCTTCCAGTCGAGGTCGTCCCAGTTGATCGATCCGCTCCGGGCGGCGATGCTCGTCTGGTGCGTGACGCGCGCTCCACCGGCCTTGAGCAGCGGCAGCAGACCGAGGGTCAGCGCGAAGTGGCCGAGGTGGTTGACGCCGAACTGCAGCTCGAAGCCGTCCCGCGTCTCCTGCCGCTCGGGCGGCGTCATCACGCCGGCGTTGTTGATGAGCAGGTCGATCGGGCGGTCCTCGGCGGTGAGCTGCTCGACGAGCGCTGTGACGGAACCCAGAGAGGCGAGGTCCAGACTGCGGACCGACACCGTCGCGCCGGGAACCGCTGCACGGATGCCGTCGGCGACGTGCGCGCCCTTCGTGGTCGAGCGCACAGGCAGGACGACCTCGGCACCCGCCCGGGCGAGCTCGGTCGCGATGACCCGTCCGAGGCCGTCGCTCGCGCCGGTGACGACGGCGAACGACCCGGTCAGGTCGGGGATGGTGAACGCGGGTGTTCGTGGCATGGTCGTTCCTTCATCGTGGGTGTCGCCGTGGTCCGGCGTGTGGGAACCACTCTCGACGGTCGGCTTCGGCCGGTCCAGGACCGGCTCATCCACTGATCGGCGATCCGTGGCTGGCACCGCTCTCGCACGATAGAAAGGAGGTCCACGGACCGCGCTGCACGACGAGGAGACGCGACATGATCGATCGGCACGGCCTGGCGGCCTTCCTCAGCCACCGCCGGCACCAGCTGCAGCCCGAGGACGTCGGGCTTCCGCGCGGTCCGCGGCGACGGACGGACGGCCTCCGCCGGGAGGAGGTCGCGGCGCTCTGCAACATGTCGACCGACTACTACGCGCGGCTCGAGCGCGGCGTCGGGCCTCAGCCGTCCGAGCAGATGATCGCGGCGATCGCGCAGGGCCTGCGTCTCTCCCTCGATGAACGGGACCACGTCTTCCGGTTGGCCGGGCGCACGCCTCCCGCGCGTGGAGCGCACGGCGACCACGTCGGCCCCGGTCTATTGCGGATCCTCGACCGCCTGCAGGACACCCCCGCCGAGATCATCAACGAACTCGGCGAGACGCTTCGCCAGACCCCGATGGCCGTCGCACTCAACGGCGACGCCTCCCGGTTCACCGGGGACGACCGGAGCCTGGGCTACCGGTGGTTCACCGACCCGACCGCGAGCGCGGCCTACGCGCCCGCCGATCGCCTGCTGCTCTCGCGCGTGTACGCCGCCGGGCTCCGCGAGGTCGTCACGATGCGCGGTCCCGGATCGCGTGCGGAACGCCTCGCGAACGCACTGCTGGAACGGAGCGAGGACTTCCGCGAGTTGTGGGCCGCGCAGGAGGTCGGTCTCCGGCCAACGGAGGTCAAGCGGTTCCTCCACCCCGAGGTCGGCGAGCTGGAACTGCACTGCCAGACGCTGTTGGACCCCGAGCAGTCCCACCGGCTGCTCGTCTACACCGCTGAGCCCGGGAGTGAGAGCGCCGAGAAACTCCGACTCCTCGCCGTCATCGGTGCGCAGACCCTGCCGGGCCAGCCGGCGGGCTTCTGAGCCTGACGCCCGGGTTCGCCGCTCCCAGCACGCCCGGAGCCCTTCGGCAAGCCCCACCCCGGACGGAGGCGCCTGCCCAGCCTCCCGGCTACAGTGCGAGCCAAGCACCACCACGTCCCGTGCTTCGCGGGACGGGCACGCACATCGAAGGAGAGCACCCCATGTCAGACCTCCGAATCGCCATCATCCTCGGCAGCACCCGCCCCGGCCGAAACGGCAAGGCAGTCGCCGACTGGGTCGTCGAGCAGGCCGCCGGTCGGAGCGCGAGCTACGAGCTCATCGACCTGCTCGACCACCCGCTGCCTCTCCTCGACGAGCCGACGCCGCCGTCGTTCGGGGCATACGAGAACGAGCACACGAAGGCCTGGGCGGCGACGATCGCGCCCTACGACGGGTTCGTGTTCGTCACGCCCGAATACAACCACTCCACGTCCGCTGTCCTGAAGAACGCCATCGACTACCTGTACGCCGAGTGGAACAACAAGGCCGCCGCGTTCGTGGCGTGGGGGAGCCTCGGCGGTGCCCGCGCGATCGAACACCTTCGCGGCATCAGCGCGGAACTGCAGATCGCGGATGTACGGCAGCAGCTGAGCTTCTCGCTCTTCACCGACTTCGAGGACTTCAGCACCTTCACGCCCGGGCCCCAGCACACCGAAGCCGCCGGGGTGCTGTTCGACCAGCTCGAGGCGTGGGCGGGTGCGCTGAAGCCGCTGCGCGCCTGATCGAAGGACCGACCCCTCGGCGATTCCGCCTCGCTCGCCGGCCGAGATCGATGCGTTCACGCCGGCGGGCTCCTGGGACTCGTGGTCGGTGCCCGGGTGTCCGCTCGGCCCGTCGGCTTCAACGCGCCCGGGAACGGGCGCAGCTCGAGGCGGCCGTTACGGGCCATCGGGTGGCGGGCGGCGACGTCGATCGCCTCATCGAGGTCGGCGCATTCGAGGATGTCGAAGCCCCAGAGCGTGTCGGTCGCGCCCGGGATCGGGCCGTTGGTGACGAGTCGTTCGCCCGCGCGGACTCGGACGCCGCACGCCTCGCTCGGGTCAAGCACGTCGCCGAGAAGACGACGCCCCGTCGTGTCCAGGTCCTGGACCCAGTGGTCGACGTCCGCGTCATCGGCTGGCTCGTCGGGCACGGGGTCCGTGAGGACGAACATCATGAATCGCATACGTTTCCTCTCCTTCGACGCTCGCGAGAGCGCACTCGTGGTCGTCATCGGACCGGGTCGACGACCGGAACTGCGCTCTCGTCGCGCCAGAGGGTCTCGATGGGAATCGACCGACCGAGGACGTGCTCGGCGGCCCGGTGGCCGGAGTGGAATGCCGCCGTCACCGTCGCGGGGTCGTCGGTCCACGTCGCCTCGCTCGCGAGGTGCAGGACGCCGCCGACCGGGGTCGCGAGCGCGTCGTGGTCGTCGGTCGTCGATCCGACGGTCATGTAGGCGTAGGACCCGTGGGAGAACGGATCGTCCTGCCAGTGTGTGACGTGCACCTCCGTCGGCTCCTCGACACGGTCGCCGTACAGACGCCGCAGTTGGTCGAGGATCGACTCGACGACGCGCGACTCGTCCCAGTCCCGGATCTCCACGGCCGTCGGGCCGGCGGCGAACGTGAGCAGCGTCGGCGCACCGTGCGCCGATGTCAGGTCGTACCAGGAGTGCCAACGTCGACCCTCCGGGCCCTGCTGTCGAATCGCGTAGACGCCGTCGTCCCAGAACCGTCGCTCGAAACGCAGGAACACCTTCTCGAACGCGTTCATCCGCAATCGTGAGAGGGCGCCGGCGACCGGCTCCGGCAGCGGGGGATCGATCGCGAACTCCTCCGACTGCAGGACCCCGACGGGCACCGTCACCACCACCGAGCCCGCGCGCAGCACCACCTCGCCCGTCGGTCCCTGCGCGGAGACCTCGACGCCGTCCGTGGACCACCGCACACTCGCCACCACGTGCTCCAGGCGCACGTCGAGCCCCTCGGCCAGTCGCCGGGGGAGCACGTCGTACCCGTCGGGGAACACGACCTCATCGCCGTCGATGGCGTCGTCGTCGAGCCCGTGGGCTGCGAGGTCCTCGATCCACGCGCCGTACTGCTCCTCCGAACGATGCTCCAGGTACTCGCGGACCCGCTGCACCCGCTCGGTGTCCCAATCCTGCAGGGCGAGCGCAGCCTCGGTCACGTCACGGTACGACGCGTCCGGGGCCGACTCGGCGACGACACCGAGCAGCGTCGAATCGAGGGCATGGACGTCCTCGGCGAAACCGCGAGCCTCGGCGTCGGACAGGCGCCTGCCGTCGGGACCGTAGTACGCGATCGGTCGGCTGTCCGGCTGGTAACCACCGACGGTGAACTCGATCGTCCGCATCCCGAACGCCTCTGCCGCCGCGGCGACCGCGCTGTCATCGACACCGTGCACCCATGAGGCGCCGAGATCGGTCACCCGGCCGTCGCGACGTTCGGTCGACACCCGCCCGCCGACCCGGTCGCGGGCCTCGACGACCACCACCGCGCGTCCGGCGGCCGCGAGCAACCGTGCGGCGACGAGCCCCGCGACGCCGGCACCGACGACGACCGTGTCGAAGCGGGTGTCTGCTTCGGGCCGCTGCGCCGACGCCTCGTCCGACGCGCTCATCGCGGGTCGCCCATGTCGCCGGTGGCCGGTGTGCCGTCGATCCGTTCGTAGCGAAGGTGGACGGTCCCTGCGGGGGAGGTGGTCGCGGGGCCGAGCAGGCGCAGCGTGGACGGGACCGTGCCGGTCGCGAAGACGCGCTTCCCGGTGCCGAGCGTGATCGGGTACACCCAGAGGTTCAGCTGATCGAAGAGTGCGTCGGCCAGCAGGGTCTGCACGAGGTCGAGGCTGCCGATGACGTGGATCTGCGAGTGACGCTCGCGAAGAGCTCGAACGGCCTGGGGGAGGTCCGGTCCGAGCTGCGTCGAGTCCCCCCACCCCAGCTCCTGCGGCTCGCGTGATGCGACGTACTTCGGCAGTCGGTTGAAGAGCCTCGCGATGGCGTCGTCCTGGCCACCCTCCTGGTGCGGCCAGTACCCGGCGAAGATGTCGTAGGTCCGGCGCCCGAGCAGGAGGGCGTCCATACCCACCATGCCGGCGTCGATCTGCTCCCCGTCGACCTCGTCGATGAGCGGCGCCTGCCAGCCACCGAACGCGAACCCGTCGCTGGGGTCCTCCTCGGGCCCGCCGGGTGCCTGCGCGACGCCGTCGAGGGTCATGAAGAGGTCGATGTGGATGCGTCCCATGTCCTGCTCCGATCTGCTGCACTCACGATCCACCGGCGGGCAGGCGGTGTCAACGCCTGTCGGCTGGGAACGCCCTGCCGAAAGGGCGCCGGTCGCGCCCCGGGCGAGTAGCGTTCGGAGTGGATCCGCTTGCGCACACCGGTGCTCGAGCAGGACGTCGTTCGACAGATGAGAGGCATCACACCATGACCGATCTGGACACCATCCCCGTCACCACCCTCGACGGCCGGGACACGACCCTCGCGGAGTGGGACGGGAAGGCCAAACTCGTGGTCAACGTCGCGAGCCGCTGCGGCCTCGCACCGCAGTACGAGAAGCTCGAGGCACTCCAGAAGCAGTACGCCGACCGCGGCTTCACGGTGATCGGGTTCCCGAGCAACCAGTTCCTGCAGGAGCTCGGCGACAACGAGAAGATCGCCGAGTACTGCTCGGCCACCTGGGGCGTCACCTTCCCGATGATGGACAAGGTGAAGGTCAACGGCCGCAACCGGCACCCGCTCTACCAGGAGCTCGTGAAGACCGCCGACGCGAACGGCAAGGCGGGCAACGTCAAGTGGAACTTCGAGAAGTTCCTCATCGCGCCCGACGGGACCGTTCACCGCTTCCGTCCGACGACCGAGCCGGACGCCCCCGAGGTCATCGCCGCGATCGAGGAGAGCCTTCCCGCGTGACGCCGAGACGGCCGGGAGCGCTCACCGGTAGGTGACTCCGGTGAGCGCCTCGGCCGTCTTCCAGAGCTCGGCGGCGACGTGCTCGTCGCGGGCCGCCGAGGTCCGGCCGATCGGCTTCGGACCACCACGCATCTCCCCGAAGCCGCTCGGACCGTAGTAGCCGCCGGGCTCGACGTCGGGCGAGGTCGCCGCATACAGCGTCGGAAGTGCACCCATGTCCGCGCTCTGACCGAGGAGCCGGGTTCCCCATGCGAGGAGCGGACCCTGCGCGGACTCGGTGTGCGACTGGAGCTCGGTCGACGCGAAGCCGGGGTGCGCGGCCACGGACAGCACCGAGGACCCCTCCGCCGTGAGGCGTCGCTGCAACTCGGCCGAGAACATCAGGTCGGCGAGCTTCGACTGGCCGTAGGCCGACCAGCGTCGATACGTCCGGTTGCGCCAGTTGAGATCGGCCAGATCGATCTTGCCGGCCCGGTGCGCGGCACTCGACAGCGTCACGACCCGCGTGGTGATGCGGTCGATCAGGAGGCCGGTGAGTGCGAAGGGCCCGAGGAAGTTCGTGCCGATCTGCATCTCGAAGCCGTCGGTCGTGCGGCGTTCGGGGACCGCCATGACGCCCGCGTTGTTGATCAGTACGTCGACCCGCTCGACCCCGTCGGCGAATCGACGGACGGACGCCAGGTCGGCGAGATCCAGCTGCCGCACCTCGACGTCGCCGGTCATCGTCGCCGCTGCCCGCGCGCCCTTCTCCGTGTCGCGGCAGGCGAGGATGACGGCGGCCCCGCTGGCGGCGAGCTCACGGGCCGTCACCGCGCCGATCCCGCTGTTCGCACCGGTCACGATCGCGACGCGGCCGTGCTGGTCGGGGATGTCTGCTGCGGTCCAGGGGCTCATGAGGGCGACGTTACGCCATCACGATCTTCCGATTACACATATCGTTCACAGCTTCACCGATATATCGTTGAGCATCGTTCACGTACGACGGAGGAGAGCAATCATGGGTGGATTCCCAAGCGGTGGCGCAGGATTCGGTGGCGCAGGGTTCGGTAACGGCGGAGGCTTCGGCAGCGGAGCCGGCTTCGGGACCGACGGCATGTGGCAGATGATGGAACAGCTGCGTTCGAAGTTCGAGAAGAGCGCCGGCTCCCGTGTCGGCCGCGGCGACGTCCGCTCCGCCGTGCTGGCCCTCCTGGCCGAGCAGCCGATGCACGGCTACCAGATCATCCGCGAGATCGAAGAGCGCAGCGGCGGCTCCTGGAAGCCCAGCGCAGGCTCGGTCTACCCGACGCTGCAGCTCCTCTCCGACGAGGGCATCATCACGGCCGAGGAGTCGGGCGGTCGCAAGACCTACGCGCTGACCGAAGCCGGTCGCGACGAGGTCGCCGAGTCCGGGGCGTCCGCTCCGTGGCAGAACGCCGACTCGTCCGAGCACCCCGGCTTCACCGCCCTGCCGAAGGCCGGTGTCGAGCTGGCCCAGGCCGCAGCCCAGGTCGGCCGCACCGGAACGCCCGAGCAGGTCCAGCAGGCCGTCGCCATCCTCGACGACGCTCGCAAGCGCCTCTACGCGATCCTCGCCCAGGACTGACCGAGTGTCGTCGACCGGCGGGACGCCCAGCGACACGGCGTCCCGTTTCGGCGAGTTCCCCATGAGCGGGCGGGCCGGCGTTCCAGCCGGTCCGCCCGCTCACGGGCGTGCCCGGTACCGTCGCATCCTCCGCTTCGCGAGTTGGCACCTGGCCGCCGCCTGGTGGTTCGAGATCGTCCTGCCGCGGTTCGGACTCATCAAACTGACGGAGCGGACCCGCACGCGCCGCATGCAGAAGTTCGCACGACGCTTCCACGTGCTCGCCGTCGACCTCGGCGGCCTCATGATCAAGGTGGGCCAGTTCATGTCGTCGCGCCTCGACGTGCTCCCGCCGGAGATCACGAAGGAGCTCGAAGGCCTGCAGGACGAAGTCCCGCCCGTCGCCTTCCCTCGCATCCGCGCGCTCGCCGAGTCGGAACTCCGCGTGCCGCTCCCGCAGGTCTTCGCCGGCATCGACGAACGTCCCGTGGCAGCAGCCTCGCTCGGACAAGCGCACCGCGCCATGCTCGCGCCGGCGCTCGCTGCCGACACCGGGCTCGACGCCGTCGTGCTCAAGGTCCAGCGGCCGGGCATCGACGAGATCGTCGCAGTCGACCTCGCCGCCCTCCGCAAGGTGGGCGGCTGGCTGCGCCGTGTCCGGCTCGTCTCCGACCGCGTCGACATGCCCGCACTCGTCGAGGAGTTCGCCGCGACGAGCCTCGAAGAGATCGACTACCTCCATGAGGCCGCGAGTTCCGAGCGGTTCGCCGTCGATTTCGCCGGGGACGACCGCGTCTCCGTGCCCGCGGTGGTGTGGGAGCGCACGACCCAGCGCGTCCTGACGCTCGAAGACGTCACCGCCATCAAGATCACCGACGCGGACGCCCTGCGCGCCGCCGGCATCGACCCGGTCGACGTGGCACCCGTGTTCGCAGCCGTCATGTTCGACCAGCTCTTCACCAACGGCTTCTTCCACGCCGACCCGCATCCCGGCAACATCTTCGTGACGCCCGTCGACGCCGCCCCGGGCGAACGGTCCTGGAAGCTGACGTTCATCGACTTCGGGATGATGGGCGAGGTTCCACCGACCACGAGGCGCGGCCTCCGGAAGCTCCTCATCGCCGCCGCATCACGCGACGGCAAGGGGCTGGTCGACGCGATCCGCGACCTCGGCGTCCTCCTGCCCTCGGCCGACACGACCGAGCTCGAGCGGGCCATGACCGCGCTGTTCGGACGCTTCGGCGGCATGGGGTTCGCAGAACTGCGCGACGTCGACCCGAAGGAGTTCCGCGACTTCGGTAACCAGTTCAGCGAGGTCATCCGCACCCTGCCGTTCCAGCTGCCCGAGAACTTCCTGCTCATCATCCGTGCGATCTCGCTCACCTCCGGTGTCTGCAGCGCCCTCGATCCCGAGTTCAACCTCTGGGACTCCGTGGAGCCCTACGCCGCGCAGCTGCTCCGTGACGAACGCGGCAACGTCGTCCAGGACCTCGGTCGCGAGGCGCTCGACATCGCCACGGTCGCCGTCCGCTTGCCGAAGCGTCTCGACGCGGTCATCACGCGGGTGGAGGCCGGCGCGGTCGCGACCACCAACCCGAGACTGGAACAGCGGATCGCGCGGCTCGACCGCACGACGGGCCGGGTCGTCTCGGCCGTGCTGTTCGCCGCGCTGCTCGTCGCCGGCGCTGTCCTCCGAGCCGACGACGCCGTCCTCGGCACCGTCTTCATGGTGGTCTCCGCCGTGCCGCTCCTCCACGCACTGTTCTCAGGGCGACGCGGGCGCTGACCCGGCGTGCGGTCGTCGCCACGGCACATTCCTGACGCGAAAACCTGGGTCATCGGTCCATAGGCCGGTCTCCGGAGCTCCAGCACACTTGCCTGAATCGATCGGGCAAGCACGAAGGAGCACCACCGGATGGAATCGTTCGACGTCGCGGTTGTCGGCATGGGAGCTCTCGGCAGTGCCGCCGCCTACCACCTCGCCCGTCGGGGCGCGAAGGTCGTCGCCTTCGAGCAGTTCGAACTCGGGCACGTCCGCGGCGCCTCGCATGACACCTCGCGGATCGTCCGGACGTCGTACGGGGCTCCGCAGTACGTGCGACTCGCGCAGTCGGCGTACCGCGACTGGGCTGACCTCGAGCAGGAGTCGGGCGAACGGTTGCTCACCATCACGGGTGGCGTCATCTTCCTGCCGGTCGACGGACCCTACTCGGCCACCGACTTCACCGCGGCCCTGGATGAGTGCGGGGTGCCGCACGAGCTGCTGACGCCGGCCGAGGTGCAGGCGCGCTGGCCGCAGTTCCGGATCCCCGAGAACGTGGAGACGGTCTACACCGCCGACACCGGCATCGCCCACGCGGCCCGTACCGTCGCGACGCTCCAGCTCCGTGCTCGGGCGCTCGGGGCGGACATCCGCGACCGCACCCGGGTCGACGCACTCACCCCTGACGGAGCCGGTGTCGTCGTGCAGACCTCCAGCGGGCCGGTGCGTGCCGGCAAGGTCGTCCTCGCCGCCGACGCCTGGGCGAACGAGCTGCTCGAGCCGCTCGACGCGGCGATCCCGCTCGACGTGATGCAGGAGCAGGTCACCTACTTCCGCCCGTCCGATGCCGAGCAGCTCGATCGCGAGCGGTTCCCGGTGTGGATCTGGGAGGACGAGGAGTGCTACTACGGCTTCCCGACCTTCGGGGAACCGACCGTGAAGGCCGCACGCGACGTCTCGGAGAACCGCATGTCACCGGCGGAGCGCACCTTCGTCCCGTCGCCGGAGCTCACCGGGCAGCTGGCCGACTTCATGGCGGACCTCGTGCCGGCGTCGGGCCGCGAGCTCCGCACGGTGACGTGCCAGTACGCGCTCACCCCGGACCGGAACTTCGTCCTCGGCCCGCTCGAGGAGCACCCGGACGTCATCGTCGCCCTCGCCGCCGGTCACGGCTTCAAGTTCACGCCCGCGTTCGGACGCATCCTCGCGGAGCTCGCACTCGACGGGCGGACGAGCGACGACATCTCGAGCTTCGCCCCGTCCCACGCCCGCAGCGCCGACCGCGTCTCACCGATGCCGACCTCCGTGAGCTGATCCCATGGCGCGATACATCGTCTCCCGGGTCCTGTCGTCGCTCTTCGTCCTGTTCGTCCTGTCCGTCCTCGTCTTCTCGATGGTCCGGGTGATCCCGGGCGACCCCCTGTCGGCGTTCGCGGACCCCTCGAACCCCGACCCGGCCGCACTCGACGCCCTCCGCACGGAGCTCGGCCTCGATCGACCCTGGCTGACGCAGTACCTCGCGTGGCTGCTCGGTGTCCTGCAGGGTGACTTCGGACGAGCCATCACCGTCCCGAACGAGGTGTCCAACCTCATCGCCCAGCGCCTCCCGCTCAGCCTCACCCTCGCCGTCATGGCGACCCTGTTCGGGACCGTCCTCGGCATCCCGGCCGGTGTCCTCGCAGCGACCCGGTGGCGTCGGGCCCCCGACAACGCGGTCCGAGGGCTGTCCTTCGTGCTCCTCGCGACGCCGCCGTTCGTGCTCGGCACCGTCCTCATCCTCGTGAACTCACTCACCCTGCGCCTGCCGCTCGTGGGTACGGCTGGGGCGAGCGGGGATCCGCTGCGACTCGTCGGCGTGCTGGTCCTGCCGGCGCTCCTCATCGGTCTCGTCCTCGCGGCGATCGTCGCCAGGTACACCCGCGGCACCCTGCTCGACACGCTCGGACAGGACTTCGTCCGCACGGCGCGGGCCAAAGGGGCGTCACCGTCCCGACTGGTCGGCCGGCACGCGCTGCGCAACGCCCTCATCCCGGTCACGACCGTGATCGGGATCGAACTCGCCGCGCTCGTCGGCGGGACGGTCGTCATCGAGACCGTGTTCGCGCTCCCCGGGATGGGCTCGCTCCTCCTCACCGGCATCCGCTCGTCCGACTACCCGATCATCCAGGCGACCGTGCTGCTCATCGGTGCGGTCTACGTGCTCATCAACTTCATCGTCGATCTGATCTACCCGCTGATCGACCCACGAGTGAGGGTCCACACGTCATGACGGTCACCCGCGCCATCGCGCTCGCGAAGATCGACGGCCGCCGCCGTCGCAACGGGTTCGGCCCCGCCTTCTGGAGTGGATCCGGCATCCTCGTCGGCATCCTCCTGCTCGCTGGATGGATGACCCTCGCGCCGCCCTACGACCCGTTCGCCGCCTCCGGACCGGCCCTCGCCGCGCCGAGCCTCGACCACCTGCTCGGCACCGACAACCTCGGCCGCGACAACCTCACCCGGCTGGCGCTCGCCGCACGGACGAGTCTGCTCATCTCGGGCGCCGCCGCCCTGCTCGGTGCGGTCATCGGCACCGCGCTGGGGCTCGTAGCCGGGTACCTGGGCGGCTGGGTCGACGCGATCATCATGCGGATCGTGGACGCGGCGCTCGCCCTGCCGGCGATCCTCGTCGCGCTCGTCGTCGGGGTCGTCATCGGCACAGGGCCGTGGCCGCTCATCATCGCCCTCGGCCTCGTGTTCGCGCCGGGATTCGCCAGGGTCATGCGAGCCCCGGTCATCGCGCTGCGCGAACGGGACTTCGTCCTCGCAGCGACGCTCAGTGGCGTGCGGGGACATCGGGTGATCGTCGAGCACCTGCTCCCCAACGTCCTGACGCCGCTCTTCGTGCAGTTCGCGTCCGTCGCCTCGCAGGTGGTCCTCATCGAAGCCGCGCTCAGCTACCTCGGTCAGGGTGTCCAGGCGCCCGAACCCTCGGCCGGCCGCATGATCAGCGAGTTCACGCGCTTCATGCAGGTGCAGCCCCTCCTCATCGTCCTGCCCTCCCTCGTGATCATCCTGCTCTCGGCGGCCTGGAACCTCCTCGCCGACGGGCTCCAGGACCACTTCGCCCCGAGGCGGGAGCCCGCGTTCTCGCTCGGCCGCCCACGCGGGCGTCGGGGAACGGCAGTGGCGCACCACGGTACGTCATCCCGCACCACCATCGACGCGGCGTCCACGGACGACGCTCCAGAGAAGAGGCAGCAATGAAGACACGCATCCTCGCGGGGACGGTCGCCATCGTGGCGGCGTCCCTCGCGCTCAGCGGCTGTGCGCCCGGCGGATCCACGGCCGACGCGGGCGGTGACCCGGTCGCCGGCGGCACCCTGCACTGGGGCGTCCCGGCCGAGCCGTCGGCCGGCGGACTCGACCCGATGGCCGCCAGCGCGATCGCCGCCGAGGTCATCAACGCCGTCGCGTACGACACGCTGCTCGCGAAGGACGACGACGGCGAGGTCATCCCGGCGCTCGCCACCGAGTGGTCGCAACCGGACGAACTCACCTGGGTCTTCGAGCTGCGCGACGATGTCACCTTCGCCGACGGCAGCGCGTTCAGCGCCGACGACGTCGTCTACTCCTTCACCCTCATGAAAGAGGCCACCACGTCGGCGAGCACCTACCTGGCGAACGTCTCGAGCATCGAGAAGACCGGTGAGACCGAGGTTACGTTCCGGTTCAGCGCACCGGACGGCACCTTCGTGGACGCGGTCTCCGCACGCCAGACGTTCTTCATCGTGAGCGAGGAGGGCTATGGCGCGGCGACCCCGGACGAGCGGCAGCGGACCACCTTCGGGACCGGCGCGTTCCAGGTGACCGACTGGAGCGACGGTGTCAGCGTCACGATGGCGAAGAACGAGAACGCCTGGCAGGACACGAAACCGTACCTCGACGAGATCGTCTTCGACTTCATCCCCGACGAGTCCGCACGCCTCGCCGCGCTGCAGCAGGGCAGCATCCAGGCCGCGTACTTCACGGACGGGAGCCTCGCCGATCAGGCGGTCCAGGCCGGATTCACCCTCGGGGAGGCGTCCTACCGCCAGAACCTCGCGATCTACATCAACCCGGAGACCGGGCCGCTCGCCGACATCGACGTCCGTCGCGCCGTCGCGCTGTCCCTCGACCGCCAGGCCCTCGTCGACACGGCGATGCTCGGCTACGCCGCGCTGTCGTTCGTGCCACCGGCCGGTGACCCCGGCGCGCTCGACCCGAAGGGGCTGCCGTACTACGAGCGCGACGTCAGCCGGGCGAAGGAACTCCTCGCGGACGCCGGCCAGCCGAACCCGACCATCACGCTCAGCTACATGGGCGACGTCGCGCAGTCGCACCACCCCGTCTACGAGATGATGCAGCAGCAGCTCGCCGAAGCGGGCATCACCCTGAAGCTCGACGCGAAGCCGCTGTCGGAGATCGCCCCGGTCTTCACCACCGGCGAGAGCTGGACCGACCTCGTCGCCATTCCGGGCAGCCCCCGCGCGGCATCGCTGTTCTACTACGACCCCGTGCTCGTCGACGGCGGGGTCTACAACCACTGGGAGGGGAACCCCGAGGCGGATGCGGCTCGAGAGCTCTTCCAGCAGGCGAAGAGCGCCTCGGACCCGGCCGAGTACGCCGAGCTCGTCGACCAGCTGGCAGAGGAAGCGGCCGAGCAGGTGCTCGAGATCGTGCCGGTCGCGGTCCCGGTCTACTTCGAGGTCTGGGACAGCGCCAAGCTGCACGACTACCAGAGCGACGCGTACTACTCCAGGTACCGGCTCGACGAGGCCTGGCTGAGCCAGTAGTCCTGTCGTCCACCCCACCGTCCCTCCCGCACCACTCGAGCGAAAGCTGGTCTGACCATGGATCGAGACGTCGACGCCCTCCACGTGGAGGGGCTGAGCATCGCCTACGGTGGCGCTGCGCCATCGGTGCAGGACGTGTCCCTGCGCGTCGGTCCGGGGGAGATCGTCGGGGTGATCGGCGAGTCCGGGAGCGGGAAGTCGAGCATCGCGCTCGCGATGATGGGGCTGCTGCCGGACTCGGCGACGGTCACGGCGTCCCGCCTCGACGTCGCGGGGACCGACATGCAGGGTGCCACGGAACGTGACTGGTCGGGGCTCCGCGGAGCGCGCGCCTCGATGGTGTTCCAGGAGCCGATGTCCGCCCTCAACCCGTGCATGCGGATCGGGGCGCAGATCGCCGAGGTCCTCCGCATCCACGGGATCGCCGACAAACGGCAGGCTCGGGCGCGGGCGTTGGAGATCCTGCACCTCGTGCGGATGCCCGACGCGGAACGACGGCTCGGCTACTACCCCCACCAGCTGTCCGGCGGTCAACGCCAGCGAGTCGTGATCGCCATCGCGGTGGCCGCCGGACCGACCCTGCTCGTCGCGGACGAGCCGACGACCGCGCTCGACGTGACGGTGCAGGCGCAGATCCTGGAGCTGTTGCGGACTCTGCGCGACGAGACGGGGATGGGCGTCCTGTTCATCAGCCACGACCTCGGCGTCATCGGGCAGCTCTGCGAGCGGGTCGCCGTGATGTACCGCGGGCGCATCGTCGAGACCGGCCGCGCCGAGCGGGTCCTCGCGGACCCGCAGCATCCGTACACCCGGGCGCTCCTCGAGAGCATTCCGCGACCGTCGGTGCCGGTGCGGTCGCCGTTGGCGGTCATCCCCGTCGACAACGACTTCGCCGAGGCGCCGGCGGTCCTGGAGGAGGTCCGATGAGCGACACTCTGCTCCGCGTCGACGGCGTCACGCAACGGTTCGGCCACGGCGAGCATGCGACGCTCGCGCTCGACGACGTGTCGCTCGAAGTGCGTCGGGGCGAGACGCTCGGACTCGTCGGAGAATCCGGCTCCGGGAAGAGCACCCTCGCCCGGGCGATCCTCCTGATGCGGCGACCGAGCTCGGGCCGCATCGAGTTCGACGGTGGCGACGTCTCGCGGCTCCGTGGGTCGGCGCTGCGGACGCACCGGCGGCGGGTGCAGATGGTGTTCCAGGACCCCAACGACTCCCTCGACCCGCGTTTCACGGTGGCGCGTTCGATCGCCGAACCGCTCGTCGCCGCAGGGCTGGGGGCGGCAGCTCGTCGAGCCCGGGTCGTCGAGTCACTCCACCAGGTGGGGTTGCCAGGGGACGCCGCGGAGCGCTTCCCTCACGAGTTCTCCGGTGGGCAACGGCAGCGCATCGCGATCGCCAGGGCCATGGCGGCGAAGCCCGAGTTCGTCGTCCTGGACGAGCCGACCTCGGCTCTCGACGTCTCCGTGCAGGCGCAAGTGCTCAACCTGCTCGTCCGTCTCCAGGAGGAGACGGGTGTGACGTACCTCTTCATCACCCACAACCTCGCGGTCGTCCATCACGTCGCGCATCGGGTGGCGGTGATGCGCAACGGTCGCGTCGTGGAGGAGGGGACGGGGGAGCAGGTCATGACCCGGCCTCAGGACGCCTACACGCGCGAACTCCTCGAGTCGATGCCCGTCCTCTACCGGACCTGATCCCACCACCGATCGTCGACCACCAGGAGGAACCGGATGCGCGTGCAACGACTCGGCGACAACGCTCACGAGGTGGCTCTGTACGAGGGCCCGGGCCGGATCGATCTGGAGTGGTACTTCCAGCAGACCACGGCCCTGCCGTCATCGGTGATGCGGTATCGCCTCGAACCCGGAGCAGCTGAGGGAGAGCACCTCCACCTGGAGGGTGACGACGCGAGTTGTTCGCCGAACAGCTCCGACGAACTGTACGTCGTCACCGCGGGCGAACTCGTCGTGACCTCGGGTGAGCACCGGAGGCTGCTGAGATCCGGCGACGCGTTCTACGCGCCGGCCGGGCTCGTCCACGGTGTCCGCAACGAGTCCGACGCCGTGGCCGAGATGATCCTCGTCTTCGGCCCACCGACGGGCAACCCGTTCCCGCAGTCGGGCGTGGAGGCCTTCTCCGCGGACACGGACCACTGATCCGGCGACCTCGCCTACCGCCCGGCCTGCAACTGCTCACGGAGCTCGTCGAGGCGGACGGCGATGCCGAGCCGGAACATGCGCTCGTCCTCGCGCCAGGACGCTCCGAGCACCTGGTCGAGCCGGTCGAGTCGCTGGAGGATCGTGTTCGTGTGGAAGTTCAGGGCGCGCGCCGTGCGGGTGGGGCTCGCGTTGTTCCGCACGAACGCGCGCAGCGTCCCGAGCAGGTCGGCGTTCCGCTCGGCGTCGTAGCGCCGGACGAGTCCGATGGTGTCGCGCAGGAAGTCGGCGAGCGCCCGCGCATCGGTGTCGAAGATCGCGGAGTAGGGCAGGAAGTCGTCGGTCGATGCGGTGAGGTCCGAGAGTTCCAGCGCGGCGATGAGTCTGGCGGTGCGCATCGCGCTGGTGAACGCGGAGGTGAGGGCGTCGGGAGCGGTGCGGGGTACGACGGCGACGACGGGCTGCTGGATGCTGCCGGCGACGTGTCGGCGGACGGCGTCGGCGTCGAGCGGCCGACGGTCGGAGGCGTGTGCGGCGACGACGTACCCGCGGTACTCGCCGACGAGCGCGTGGTCGTCGAGTCGGCGGCTGAGCGCCCGGGCGGCGGTGGTCTGCTGGTCTCCAGGGACGGCGAGGAGGAGCAGGGAGTCGAGTTCGTGCAGGTCGATGCCGAGGCGCCTGGCGCGTCGTTCGACGTCGGATCGGCGTTCGGGCACGTCGTCGAGGAGGTCGGCGATGAGTTCGCTGCGGACGCGGTGGTCGGCGCCCGAGGCCGCCTCCTGCTGCAGCTCGAGGAGGGCCGCGACCTGGGCCGCGCGTTCGACGGTGCGGAGGTCGACGGCGCCGAGCTCGAAGTCGCCGTCACCGAGGATGAGCACGCCGAAGTGCCGGCTGCCGGCGGACAGGGCGGCGACCGCTCCGACACCACCGCTCGCGACCAGGACGCAGTGGCCCGAGCGACGGCTGTCGGTGATGGCTGCGCGGGTGGCGTCGTCGAGGTCGAGCATGCCGGGGGAGAGCGGGAGCCCGGCCGCCGCGATCACCCGGTCCTGCGCGTCGGTCACGGCGACCGCACGGCCGAGTGCGGTGGCGAGCGTCTCCGCGACGGGTGCGAATCCGCCCCCGGCGAGCACCGCCTGGACGAGTTCCTGGTGGACGGTGTTCGCCCGGTCGCGTTCGACGAGGTGGGCGGTGAGGTCCGCGAGGTTCCGTCGGCTGGCGTCCTCGGAGTCCTGCAGGTCGCGGAGGGTCTGCGTCGTCTGGAGGATGACCGAGGCGTGGTCCGCGAGCGCCGCCAGGAGCGCGACCTCGTCGGGGGAGAAGTCCTTCCGGTCGCGGTTGCCGACGAACAGGACGCCGAGGACGTCGTCGCTCGTGAGCATCGGCACGCCGAGCAGGGAGACGAGCCCCTCCGCTGCGACCGCGTCATCGATGCCGCGCTCGTGTCGGTCGGTCGAGTAGTCGGAGTAGTCCGCGACCCACTGGGCCGTGCGCGATTCGACGACGACGCTCGCGAGCCCTCGCCCGGGAGGCACCCGGAGCGTCTGGAACGACGGACTGACGGAGCCACTCGTCTCGCGGACCCGCAACTCGTGCGTGACCGGGTCGAACTCGGACAGGTAGGCCAGATCGACACCCATCATCTGGTGGGCGCGCTGGACGAGCCTGGCGAGCACGGCGTCGCTGTCGCGGAGCTCGGCCAGTTCACGGGCGCTGGAGAACAGGGCGGAGAGCTCGTGCTCGCGGCGTCGCAGCCGGATCAGCTCCCGCTCGGTGTCGTGGACGGGGTCGGCGTCGACGAGGTCGGTGGCCGTTCGCATGTCGGCAGGCTCTCGCATCGGGTCTCCTGACTGGTCCCTCAGGAGTCTAGAGCGACGGCCGGTCCAGCGGGGTGTGGGATCCACCCACACGATCGTTGATCCGCTGAGTCATCCACCCATCGTCGTCGACGATCACCGCTCCTAGGGTCGTCTTGACCGCAGCACCGAGGATCCGGTGTCTGCCTGTACCGAAGGGCGACCCATGCCGAGAAACAGCCGAATCCAGGGGCTGCGCGACCACACGCCGGACGAGCGGCTCGAGCTCGTCGCCGAGGGGGCCGGGATCGAAGCGGAGGCGCTCGCCGCACTGCGCCCCGACGCCGGCCTGTCGATCGCCCAGGCGGACCACCTGGTGGAGAACGTCGTCGGCGTCATCGCCATCCCGGTGGGCGTCGCGACGAACTTCACGATCGACGGCGAGGACCGACTCGTCCCCATGGCGACGGAGGAGCCGAGCGTCGTCGCCGCGGCTTCCAACGCCGCCCGCATCGCGCGCGTGCACGGCGGTTTCCGGACGTCGTCGTCGGGCGACGTCATGATCGCGCAGATCCAGGTCCTCGACGCGGTCGACCCGCACGCCGCGCGGCTCCGTGTCCTCGAGGCCCGGGACGAACTGCTCGCCCTCGCGAACGAGCTCGACCCGATCCTCGTCTCCTTCGGCGGTGGCGCCCGAGACATCGACGTCCGGATCCTGCCGACGCGCGTCGGGACGCAGGTCATCGTCCACCTCCACGTCGACGTCCGCGACGCCATGGGCGCGAACGCCGTGAACACGATGGCGGAGGCGATCGCGCCCCGCATCGCCGAGATCGCCGGATCGCGGACCCTCCTGCGGATCCTCACGAACAAGGCCGATCAGCGCATCACCCGGGCGAGAGCGGTCTTCGACGCCGACCTCCTCGGTGGTGCGCAGGTCGTCGCCGACATCGTCGCCGCAAGCGCGTTCGCCGAGGCCGATCCGTACCGGGCGGCCACGCACAACAAGGGCATCATGAACGGCATCACGGCCGTCGTCCTCGCCACGGGCAACGACACCCGGGCCGTCGAGGCCGGCTGCCACTCCCACGCGGCGCGGTCCGGTCGCTACTCGGCGCTGTCGCAGTTCGAGCAGGACGTCGACGGGAACCTCGTCGGCACGATCGAGGTCCCACTGGCCGTCGGACTCGTCGGTGGAGCGACGAAGGCACATCCGACGGCGCAGGCGGGCGTCACCCTCCTCGGTGTGGGGACAGCCCGGGAACTCGCAGCCGTCATCGCCTCGGTGGGCCTCGCCCAGAACCTGGCCGCGTGTCGGGCGCTCGCCGCCGAAGGCATCCAGCGCGGACACATGACCCTGCACGCCCGGACGATCGCGGCGAGCGCCGGCGCGACCGTGGACGAGATCGGGGCGGTCGCGGCGAGGATCGTCGCCGACCGTCGGATCCGGGTCGAGTACGCGCGTGAGGTGCTCGACGAGCTCCGGGCGACGTCGGCATGAGCGGCCTTCCGCAGCCCCGGATGGAACCGGTGGACGGTCTCCCGACACGGGTGCGCGTCTACGAGGTGGCACCGCGGGACGGGCTGCAGGCCGAGACGGACATCCTGCCCACGGCGGTGAAGGCGGAGCTCTGTCGGCGCCTGTACGAGGCGGGGTCGCGGGACCTCGAGGTGACGAGTTTCGTACCGGCCACCTGGATCCCGCAGTTCGCGGATGCGGAACGGCTCGTCGCGGGACTCGAGGTGCCGACGGGTGCACGCGCCGTCGCCCTCGTGCCGAACCTGCGCGGCCTGCAGCGGGCGATCGACGCGGGTGTCCGGGAGGTCTCCGTGGTCGTGAGCGCGTCGGAGTCGTTCGCCAGGGCCAATCTCAACACCTCGCGCGAGGGGGCCGTCGAACGGGCCGAGGAGGTCGTCGCCGCCGCGACCGCGGAGGGCGTCCAGGTGCGCGGCTACGTGTCGATGGCGTTCGGGGACCCCTGGGAGGGTGCTGTCGATCCGGCGACGGTCGTCGAGGCCGCCGTGCGGATCTACCGCGCCGGGTGTTCGACGGTCGCCGTCAGCGACACAATCGGCGTGGGGACGCCCGGGCTCACGACCCGCGTCGTCCGGGACGTGCTCGCCGCCGGAATACCGGTCGAGGCGGTCGCGCTGCATCTGCACGACACCTACGGGCAGGGACTCGCCAACGTGTACGCGGCGCTCTCCCTGGGCGTCGCCGAGTTCGACTCCTCCGTGGGTGGCCTGGGTCGCTGCCCGTACGCGAAGGGCGCCACCGGTAACCTCGCAACCGAGGACCTCGTGTGGATGCTCCACGGGCTCGGGATCGAGACCGGGCTCGACCTCGGGGCCCTCGCCACGACGACCGCCTGGTTGGCGCGCGTCCGGGGCGTCGCAGCCCCCTCGAACGTGGCGACGGCCCTGGCGGCCGCAGCGTCCGCGGTCGACACCCCGAGCACCGCAGGAGGCGGCAGATGAGGCACACCCCCGAGTACGTCCAGGGCGACGTCGAAGCCGTCCGCGCACTCGTGCGCGAGCACCCCTGGGCGACGGTCGTCAGTCACGTGCCCGGTCGTGGGCTCGTCTCGTCGCACTATCCGGTCCTGCTCGAGGAGGACGAGGACGGGATCGTGCTCCTCAGCCACGTCGGGCGGCCGGATGAGCGACTGCACGAGCTCGGCCAGCATGAGGTCATGGTGATCGTCTACGGGCCCCAGGGGTACGTGTCCCCGAGCTGGTACGACACCTCGCCGGCCGTCCCCACCTGGAACTTCGCGGTCGCTCACCTGTACGGGGTGCCCGAACTGCTCTCGGACGAGGAGAACCTGCGGGTACTCGACCGCCTCGTCGCCCACTTCGAGCGTGTGCTGCCCGAGCCGTACCTGATGAACGGGACGATCGCGAACAGCGAGTACGCGGCGCGCATCGTCCACGGGACGGTCGGGTTCCGCCTGCGCGTGACCCGGTTCGAGGCCAAGGAGAAGATGAGCCAGGACAAACCGGCCGCGGTCGTCGAACGGGTCGTCACGGCGCTCGGGGAGCCGGGTCCGTACCAGAACGTGACCCTGGCCGCCCGCATGGCCGCCCTCCACGGGCTCGACACGGGGACGACGGCGCCGACCACCGACGACGGGACACGGACACCGTGACCGAGCTCACGCTCCGGAATGCACGGCCCTCCGGCGGCGAGCCCGTCGACATCCTCGTCCGCGACGGTCGGATCGCCGAGATCGGACCGGCCGGGACGGTCCAGGCGTCCGGCGAGGTCGTGGACGTCGCCGGACGCACCGTCGGACCGGGGCTCTGGGACGCCCACGTCCACATGACCCAGTGGGTGATCCAGCGGCGCCGGATCGACCTGACCGCCACCGCGAGCGCGGCCGACGTCCTCGCGGCCGTCCGTCGCGCGGTCGACACCGATGCACCCCTCACCGACGGGTTCCTCATGGGGTACGGCTTCCGCGACGGCCTGTGGACGCAGCCGGCGACCCTCGCCGCGCTGGAGGCCACCGAATCGGACGTACCCGTCGTCCTCGTCAGCGGCGACCTGCACTGCGCCTGGATGAACACGCGCGCCGCGCGACGCCTCGGCTTGGACCTCGACGCGAGCGGTGTCGTCGCCGAAGCACCGTGGATCGAGGCGCTGCAACGGATCGACCAGCGCTCCGGGCTCGCCGCGCACGCCTACCGGGACGCCGCCGACGCGGCAGCCCGCCGCGGCGTCGTCGGGGTCGTCGAGTTCGAGAACACCGACAACCTCGGCGAGTGGTCCGAGCGCATCGCGGACGGCGCGACGAGCCTGCGGATCGAAGCCGCCGCGTGGCCCGACCGGCTGGAGTCCGTCATCGCGGCGGGACTCCGGACCGGCGACGCGATCGAACCGGCCGGACTCCTCACCATGGGACGACTCAAGGTCGTCGTCGACGGTTCCCTCAACACGAGGACCGCCTGGTGCTGGGACCCGTATCCGGGCGTCGACCCCTCGAGCCCACACGCCTGCGGGGTCGAGAGCGTCTCCGTCGACGAGCTTCGCCGACTGCTGGAACGAGCGAGGAGCGCCGGGATCGAGGCTGCCGTCCACGCGATCGGCGACCGAGCCAACACCGAGGTCCTCGACACCTTCGAAGCGCTCGCCATGCGCGGGGTCATCGAGCACGCCCAGCTCGTGCGCGAGCAGGACTTCGCCCGGTTCGCGAGCCTCGGGCTCATCGCGAGCGTGCAACCCGAGCACGCGATGGACGACCGCGACGTCGCCGACCGCCACTGGAGCGGCCGCACGGGTCGCGCCTTCGCGTTCGGATCCCTGCACGGCGCAGGCGTCGGCCTCCGACTCGGCTCGGATGCTCCGGTCTCGCCCCTCGATCCGTGGCAGGCGATCGCCTCCGCGACGAGCCGGAGTCGAGACGGCCGCGACGCCTGGCACCCCGAGCAACGGCTCCCGCTGGACGTGGCCCTGGCCGCGAGCGTCCGGACGTCGATCGCGGTCGGACAGCCCGCCGACCTCGTCATCACGGACCTCGACCCGTTCGACGCCGACGCCGAGCGGCTGCGGTCGATGCCGGTCGCCGCGACCCTGCTCGGCGGTCGATTCACCTGGCGCGCGATCTGATGGCAGCCGAGACCGAGACGGAGACCCCCACCGTGACACCGCAACCCACCGCGACGCCGACCACCTCGCAGCTCTTCACGAACGCCCGGGTGTTCACCGGCACCGACGAGACGGATGTCGCCTCCGCATTCCGCATCGTCGACGGCCGCTTCGACTGGGTGGGCGAAGCGTCCGCCATCGCGGGGGAACCCGCGGTCGACCTCGGCGGACGCACCGTGCTCCCCGGCCTCATCGACAGCCACACCCACCCGGCGCTCATGGCCGCCACCGCTGTGGCCGCCGAGTGCTTCCCGCCGTCGGTGGTCTCGATCGACGGACTCGTGGAGCGGCTGCGTGAGCACCAGGCGACCCTGACCGCGCCGAGCGCCTGGGTGCTCGGCCGAGGGTTTGACGACACGAAGTTCCCCGAGGGGCGGATGCCGACCGCGGCCGATCTCGACACGGTGTCCGCCGAACGCCCCGTCCTCGTCTGGCGCTGCGACGCCCATTCCGCCGTCTGCAACACCGCGGCGCTCCGCCTCGCGGGCATCACGGCCATCACGCCCGACCCGGCCGGAGCACGTTTCGAACGCGGACCGGACGGCGAACCGAACGGCGTCCTCACCGAGATCGCAGCGGTCGATGCGGTCGCCAGGTTCATCCCCGTGCCGGAACGCGACGAGCAGGTCGCCTCGCTCGTCGCGATCGGCGAGGAACTGGCCTCGCGAGGGATCGTCGCCGTGTGCGACCTGCTGTCCAACCGGCTGCACGACCCCCTCGACGCCTTCCGCGCCGCTGCCGCCAAGGGGCTCCGCACCCGCGTCGCCCTCTACCCGGGCTGGGACCCCTCCGCGCCACTCGACGAGCTGACCCCTGACGATCGCGAGGGGCGGATCCGCATCGGCGGGGTGAAGGTCGTCCTCGACGGGGCCTACTCGAACCGCACCGCCTGGGTCGCCGAACCGTATCCCGAATCCTGCGACCACGGACTCCGACTCGTCGAGGACGACGACGTGCTCGCAGCCGGCGCCTGGGCTCGCCGCAACGGCGTCCAGCTCGCGGTGCACGCCATGGGTGACCAAGCGCTCGACCGCGTCGCGAGCCTCTTCGCAGACCAGGAGCCTTGGCTCGACGGCATCCCGTCCGTCCGCATCGAGCACGCGACCATCATCAGCGAGGAGTACGCCGAACGGCTCCGCGCGGCGCGCATGACCTTCGGGATCGCGACCCACACCGTGTTCTTCTTCGCCGAATACGACGGCTACGAACTCGCACTCCGCGCCGAACAGGTCCCCGACGCCTACCCGATCGCCCGGTTGTTCCGCACCATCGGGCCACTCGCGCTCTCCTCCGACCGCCCCGCCACCGCCTGGAGCGGCGCCGACGACGTCATGCTGTCCGTCGAGGCCGCCGTCCGACGACAGGCCTACAACGGCGCCGACTTCGTCCCCGAGGAAGCCGTCAGCGTCGCCCAGGCGCTCCTGCTGTACACGGGACGAGCCGGCCTGCTCTCGCCGCTCGACAGCGTCGGTCGGATCGCCACGGGGTACGACGGCAGCTTCGCCGTCCTCGACCGCGACGTCTTCTCCATCCCCGCGGACGAGATCGCCACCGTCAGGGTCGCCGAGACGTGGATCTGCGGCGAGCAGGTGTACCGGCGCTCGCCGCACGTCGAGGCGATGCGCTCGTGACCGGCTTCCAGGAGGACGCGACGGCGATACGCGACGAGCTCGTGGCGGTCCGGCGCGAACTGCACCAGGCCGTCGAGGTCGGCCTCGACCTGCCCGCGACCCAGGGGATCATCCTGCGCGAACTCGCCGGGCTCGGCCTGGAGGTCACGACGGGCACCGGCCTCTCCTCGGTCGTCGCCGTCCTCCGGGGTGGTGCTCCGGGCCCCACCGTGCTGCTCCGTGCCGACATGGACGGTCTGCCGGTCACCGAGGCGACCGGGTTGCCGTTCGCGTCGACGTCCGGAGCCATGCACGCCTGTGGCCACGATCTCCACATGGCGGGCCTCCTCGGCGCCGTCCGCCTGCTCGCCGCCCGTCGCGCCGACCTCGCCGGCACGGTCGTGTTCATGTTCCAGCCGGGGGAGGAGGGCCAGGCCGGCGCGCGGCTCATGCTCGACGAAGGTCTGATCGACCTCGCCGGAGGGCGACCCGTCGCGGCGTACGCGCTGCACGTGGACTGCAGCACCCCACGCGGGCAGCTCGTCACGCGGGAGGGCGCCATGATGGCGAGTGCCAACGCGTTGCAGCTCACCGTGCGCGGGACGGGCGGTCACGCGGCGTTCCCGCACCTCGCCGTCGACCCGGTTCCGGTCGCCGCGTACCTCATCCTCGCGGTGCAGACCTTCGCGGCCCGTCGGCTCCCGGCCACCGACCAGGCCGTCATCTCCGTCACCCGGTTGAGCAGCGACTCCGAGGCCAGCAACGTCCTCGCCTCGGCCGTCAGCCTGGAGGCGAACATCCGCACGCTGTCGAAGGCGACGCTCACCACGGTGCGCGAGCAGCTGCCCGAGCTGCTGACCGCGATCGCCGAGGCGCACGGCTGCACCCTCGAGTCGACCTTCATCGCGTCCTACCCCGTCACCGTCAACGATCCGAAGGAGACGCGGTTAGTCCTCAGCACGCTCGACGCGCTCGTAGGGCCAGACCGGGTCATCCGCCAGGAGGTGCCGTCGATGGCGTCCGAGGACTTCGCCTACATCCTCGACGAGGTCCCCGGCACGCTCGTCTTCGTCGGCGCCGCCCCCGACGAGGGCTCCGTCGCCCTGCACTCCGAACGCGCGGTGTTCGACGACGGCGTTCTGGACCTGCAGGCCGCGGTGCTCGCCGAACTCGCCTGGAGGCGTCTCCAGCTCGCGTGAGCGACGGTCGACCGTCCGAGTGCAACGAGGGACGTCCCGGACGAACCCGACAACTGGAGCAGCGCACGTGCCCTGGATGGGTAGCATGGACACGTTCCGGATTCCGACGACGAAAGGCCGCGCGTGATCACCGCAGAGGACATCACGAGGCGTGCCGCGATCGCCGAGTACCAGGTCGTCGGTCGTCCGCCCGAGACGGACCTCGAGAGTCTCGTCCACCTCGCCGCGGCCATGTGCGACGTGCCGACCGCCGTGATCAACATCATCGACGACCGGTTCCAGCACCAGATCGCCGCGGTCGGGTTGGAACCGGCGAGCTGCTCGCGCGAGGACTCGATGTGCGCAGTCGTGTTCCAACAGCGGGTGCGGACGATCGTCTCGGACGCTCGGGAGGACCCACGCTTCGCGGCGAACCCCTTCGTCACCGGTGAGCTCGCCAACGTCCGCTTCTACGCGTCGAGCCCGCTCATCACCCCCGACGGCGTCCCGATCGGCACCCTGTGCATCTTCGACGACCGTGTCCGAGAGCTGTCCCCGGAACAGGGCAAAGCCCTGGACCTCCTCGCGAGGCAGGTCGTCGACGTCCTCGAGCTGCTTCGCCTGACGCACGAGCTCGGCCAGTCCAACGAACAGCTCGCCCAGTTCGCCGGGCAGGTGAGCCACGACCTGCGCAACCCGCTCATGGCGGTCTCCGGGTTCCTCGAGCTCGCGACCGACAGTCCGGAGATGGTGAACGCGCCACACGCGGCGAAGGCGCTCGCGCGAGCCGAGTCCGCCGCCGACCGGATGGCGGCGATGATCACCGACCTGCTCGACTTCGCACGGATCGGTGGCGCCCGTCCGCGACGCGTCCCGATCGACCTCGAGCCGCTCGTGTCCTCCGTGGTCGAGGACCTCGACGCGACCATCACCTCGACCGGCGCGACCGTCGAGGTCGACACGCGCCTCCAGGTGCACGGCGACGAGACGCTGCTGCGAGCCCTGCTGCAGAACCTGATCGCGAACGCCGTGAAGTTCAGTGCGGCCGCCGGAGTCGTCCCGCACGTGCTCGTCCAGGCCGAGCGGGTCTCCGCCGGGGTGTTGGTCGCGGTCGAGGACAACGGTCCCGGCGTCGCTCCGGAGCAGCGTGAGCGCGTCTTCGACCTCATGGAACGCGCGGCGGGGAGCGAGGTCGCCGGCCTCGGCATCGGCCTCTCGACCTGCCGACGCATCGTCGAGGCGCACGGTGGCCGCATCGAGATCGACGAGTCGGGGCTCGGGGGAGCGAGCGTCTGGTTCCTGTTGCCCGACGCCCGGTCAGCGGGCTGAGCCGCCCGCGCGTGCGCGGTGTCTGCGGACGCCCGACCGGTTGGCGCACCGCACCGAGCAGTAGCGCTGACGGCCGTTGCGGGTGACGTCGACGACGACCCGCCGGCACGTGTCGCCGGGTTCGGTCCCCGCGGCACACCGACCGAGCCGCTGCATGCCCCTCGTCGTCAGGTGGAGGGCGGTCCCGACGCTGATCACCGCGGCAAGGACTTCGGGGAGCGCCTGATGCTCGTCGCGGTAGTGCAGGTGCCACCCCTCGCCGTCGTGGTCAGTCAGTCGCGGGAACGCGGCCGCCGACGCCATCTGACGGTTGAGTGCGGTCGCCCTGGCCTGATCGTCGGCCGCGTCGACGACGGTGAGCCAGTCGTCGACGACCCGGCGGACACCGGCGTGGTCGTCGGTGACCTCGGTGAAGGGCATGGTCATCCCGTGCTCGCGGGTGCGGGCGACGATGCCGTGCCGGTCGTCGGGCCAGTCGTTCGCCAGCGACGCGGCCAGGAGGACGGCGTACGAGCCGTAAGGGTTGAGATGCATAACGCCATTACATCATGGTGGAGTCATGACCCTCCTCGACGCACCCCCGCAGTCCTCCGAACCGTCGCCGAACGCCCTCGACGCCTGCCGCCACACCTGGGCGACGGAGTCGGCGCACATCACCTCGGAGGGGTCGCTGCGCTACCTCCGGTGTACCGCCTGCGGCAGTCGTCGGGTGGAACTGCGACCCCACGTCGACGCACCAGCGGTCGCGGTCACGCGCCAGGACATCCCGCCGCGGTGATGCAGGACCGAGACGGACCACGGTGACGTCCTCCCGCCGCGCGCGTTAGCGTTAGACGCATGCATGCGGGACCGCGCCCGCCCAGTGACGAGAGGAACCCCATGAGCGCCGACGTCTGGCTCGACAAGGAATCACCCGAGGTCTATCAGGCGCTCGTCGAGACCGGACGCGCCGCGGGTCGAGCGGCCCTCGCCACCGGCGTCGACAAGCGGCTCATCGAGCTGATCCGGATCCGGGCCTCGCAGATCAACGGTTGCGCGTACTGCCTGCGCATCCACGTCGCCGATGCGATCGCGCTCGGCGAGACCACGGAACGCCTCGCCATCCTGTCCGCCTGGCGCGACAGCGAGTACTTCAGCCCGGTGGAGCAGGCAGCCCTCGCGATCACCGAGGACGTCACCCTCATCGCGGACGTGCAACATCGCCGGCGACTGCCGGACGACGACCTGTCGACGCTCACGAACGGTCAGATCGCCGCCGTCCGATGGCTGGCGATCGTCATCAACGCCTTCAACCGCGTCTCGATCACGAGCCACTACCCGGTGCGCCCGGAGCAGGCGGACTGACGGCGGTCAGTCCTTCTGACGTCTCGCGCCGCGGAACCACGCTGCGACGCGGGTGCCCAGCCCGTCGGAGTACTCGTTCGAGAGGTCGAGCGTCTCCTGGCCGAGATCGCCACCGTTCCTGATCGACTCGAGCGCACGCAGTGCCCGGGCCTCCTGCTCGGCGGCTCGCTTCCGGCGGTCCTCATCACCCATGCGCCCAGCCTAGACGCGGTCGGCGGTGACGCCCCTGTTCACACCGTCACGTGGTGACGGCCGATCGGCAGCATGAGCGGCCTGCCCGAGGTCGGATCGGTGATGACCTGGTTCTGCAGTCCGAACACCGCGCGCACCGTCGACTCCGTCAGCACCTCGTGGGGTGTCCCCGCCGCATGGACGCGGCCGCCGGTGAGGGCGATGAGGTGGTCGGCGTATCGTGCGGCGAGGTTCAGGTCGTGGAGCACCATGACGATGGTCGTCCCGCGCGAACGGTTGAGGTCGGTGAGGAGGTCGAGCACCTCCACCTGGTGGCTCACATCGAGGAAGGTGGTCGGTTCGTCGAGGAGGAGCAGGTCGGTCTGCTGCGCGAGCGCCATCGCGATCCACACGCGCTGACGCTGTCCGCCGGACAGCTCGTCGACGTGCCGGTCCGCGAGCTCGCTCGTCTCGGTGGCGTCGAGGGCTGCGGCGACAGCGACGTCGTCCTCGGTGCTCCAGCGCGAGAGGAAGCCCTGGTGCGGGTGCCTGCCCCGGCCGACGAGGTCGGCGACCGTGATCCCCTCCGGCGCGATGGGCGACTGCGGGAGCAGGCCGAGCGTGCGTGCCAGCTGCTTCGCCGGCAGTCGGTGCACGTCCTTGCCGTCGAGGACGACGCGGCCGCTCCGAGGCGTCAGCAGGCGGGACATCGATCGCAGCAGCGTCGACTTGCCGCAGGCGTTCGCGCCGACGATCGCCGTCACCCGACCGGGCGGAACGAGGAGGTCGAGTCCGTCGATGACGGTCCGGTCGCCGTAGCCGAGTGCGAGTCGCTCGACGAGGAGCTGGTGTTCCGTGGTCACAGGGTGCCTCCGGGATGGTCGGGCGGCGTGCCGGTCACAGCGAGCCACCGGCGCGGTTGGTGCGGATGATGAGCCACATGAGGAACGGTGCCCCGAGCACCCCGGTCACGACGCCGACGGGGTAGCGTGCGCCGAGGAGGTACTGCCCGGTGAGATCGGCCACGAGGACGAGGAGGGCGCCCACGAGCGCGGCGGGCACGAGCATCGACCCGCCGCGGCCGACGATCCGCGAGGCGATGGGGCCGGAGAGGAACGCGACGAACGCGATGGGACCCGACGCCGCGGTCGCGAACGCGATCAGCCCGACGGCCGCGACGATGATGATCAACCGGGTCCGGTCGACGCGGACGCCGAGCGCGGCGGCGGTGTCGTCGCCGAGCTGAGTCGCGGCGAGGTCCCTGGACTGGGCGAGGAGGACGGGGCCGAGCACGAGCAGTGCCACGACGACCGGACCGAGCTGCGACCAGCTCGTCCCGTTGAGACTGCCGGTCAGCCACCGGGTGGCCTCCTGCAGGTCCCACTGGGCCGCCCGCGACAGGATGTACGTCGTGACGCTGTCGAGCATGGCGGCGACACCGATGCCGATCAGGATGAGTCGGGTTCCGGCGACGCCGCCGCGGTAGGCCAGGACGTAGACGAGGACCGCCACCGCAAGGCCGACGACGATGGCGAAGACCGACACCTCGGTCGCGCCGAGCGAGAGGGTGACGATCGCGAAGGCGGCGGCTGCGCTCGACCCGGCGCTGATGCCGATGATGTCCGGGCTCGCGAGGGGGTTCCGGAGCATCGTCTGGAAGGTGACGCCGGCCAGGCCGAACGAGGCGCCGGCTACGACCGCGAGGACCGCCCGGGGGAGCCGCAACCGTCCGACGGCGAAGGAGGCGCCCGGCACGTCGTGACCGAGGATAACGCGCACGACGTCGCTCGGCGGATAGAAGGTGTTGCCCACCATCAGCGAGATCAGGAAGACCGCGACGATGAGCGCGGCGAGGGCGGTCATGACGGCGACCCGGCGACGACGGCGCACCCGGCGTCCGCCGACGACGCGGTCGATGGTCGAGGGCGTCTGCTCGTCGACGCCGGTCACAGGGCGCTCACCTTCTGGCGTCGGACGATCGCGATGAAGATCGGTGCGCCGATCAGCGCGGTGATGATGCCCACGTCGATCTCCGCGGGGCGGGCCACGATGCGGCCGAGGACGTCGGCGACGGTGAGGAGGATCGCCCCGACGACGGCGGAGAAGGGGAGGAGCCACCGGTGGTCGACGCCGACGATGAGCCGACAGGCGTGCGGTACGACGAGCCCGACGAAGCCGATGGGACCGGTGACCGCGGTCGCCGCCCCGCAGAGCACCACCGAACCGAGGGCCGCCGCACCGCGTGCGATGGCGACCCGTTCGCCGAGGCCGGCGGCGAGGTCGTCGCCGAGTGCGAGGGAGTTGAGGCCGCGGGCCGACAGCAGGCAGACGAGGAACCCGACGACGAGGAACGGGAGGACCTGCTCGAGCTGGACGACGGTGGCGCCACCGACGCCCCCGATCTGCCAGGACCGCACACTGCTCGCGATGTCGCCGCGGGGCAGCACGACGGCGGTGATGACGGAGGCGAGGGCGGCCGACGTCGCGGCCCCGGCGAGGGCGAGCTTGAGCGGGGTCGCGCCACCGCGGCCGAACGAGCCGACCGTGTACACGAAGACCGCCGTGGCTCCGGCACCGATGATCGCGACCCAGACGGTGGTGTTCGCTGCTGCGAGCCCGAAGTAGGCGAGACCGGTCACGACGGCGAGGGAGGCGCCGAGGTTGATCCCGAGGATGCCCGGGTCGGCGAGGGGGTTGCGGGTCACGCCCTGCATGACGGCGCCGGAGACACCGAGCGCCGCACCGGCCACGACCGCCAGGAGCGTGCGTGGGATCCGCTTGGCCACCGCCGCCTGGTCGAAGCCGTCCACGCCACCCGCGAAGGCACCGAGGACCGCCGACCAGTCGACGTCGCGCGAGCCGATCGTCACGGAACCGACCATCGCGGCGAGGAGGACGAGGGCTGCGACGAGGAGCCAGAGCCCACGAACCCGCCTCGGGCGTCGCACGACGGCGACACCCGAGGCGGGTGGGGTGGCGGTGCCGGTGATCACGCCGCCTGGTCAGCCGCCTGCGCGAGCAGCTTCAGGTAGTCGTCCAGGATCCAGGAGATCGAGAGCGGCGTCGGGTTGGCGGCGGTTCCGAGGGGGCTGGTGCCGGGGAGGGCGACGATGGCGCGGTTCGCGACCGCGGGCATCTGCGACAGCAGCGGGTCGGCCTCGAGCGCCGCGACGAGCTCGTCGCCACCGTACGTCACGATGATGTCGACGTCGCTGAACGCGTCGGCCTGTTCGGCGCTCTGCGTGAGGGAGAACGACTCGGTCTCGGCGGAGGCCGCCGCGACGCTCTCGGGGAACGCGAGGCCGAGGTCCTCGAAGAACGCGGTGCGGGTGTCGTGGGTCGTGTAGTAGCTGACCTCGCTGAGGTCACTGGTGTCGACGTGGG
The DNA here is from genome assembly GCF_002024505.1 of Plantibacter flavus. NCBI lineage: Bacteria > Bacillati > Actinomycetota > Actinomycetes > Micrococcales > Microbacteriaceae > Plantibacter > Plantibacter flavus. The sequence continues at coordinate 2,387,033 of NZ_CP019402.1, read as the reverse complement.
TGAGGAACATCGCGGTCTTGCCCTCGAGCTGCGGGTACGCCGCCGCCGCGTCGCTGATCTCGTCTTCGAGCTGCGTCACGAGTGCTTCGCCCTCGTCAGCCATGCCCATCGCCTCGCTGTTGAACAGGATGGTGTCGCGCCAGGACGTGCCCCAGGCGGTCTCCGGGTAGGCCACGACGGGGGCGATCTCGGTGAGGGTGTCGTAGTCCTCCTGGGTGAGCCCCGAGTATGCGGCGAGGATGACGTCGGGGTTCGTGTCGGCGACGGCTTCGAAGTCGATCCCGTCGGTCTCGTCGAAGAGCACCGGGGTCTCGGCGTCGAGCGCTTCGAGCTTCTCCTCGACCCAGGGGAGCATCCCGTCGCCGTCGTCGTCACCGAAGTTCGCAGCGGCCATCCCGACGGGCACGACGCCGAGGGCCAGTGGCACCTCGTGGTTCGCCCAGTTCACGGTGGCGACGCGCTCCGGCTTGGCGTCGATCGTCGTGGTGCCGAGGGCGTGCTCGATCGTGATCGGCGTGAAGCCGTCGCTGCTGCCGGTGCCTTCGTCGGCCGACGACGACGAGCAGGCCGCGAGGCCGATGGTGAGGAACGCCGCCGCGGAGAGGGCGATGAGACGTGGTGCGCGCTGCATGGGGTCCTTTCGGGTGCTGCTGGCTGACACCTGCGTGCGGGCACGACGAACGACGGCGCCGGAGGACGTCGTCGAGGGGTCGGGTATGGCGACCGTGAGCGGCCGGCATCATGCACGAGGAGAAGGAGATGAAGGGTTGCCTAACCAAAGTTAGCTGGCAACCGATCCTGGCGCAATCGAGCGGATCCGACGTGTTCCTTCGCGAATCGGACAACCGATCGCGGATCCACCGATCCGTCCTAGCGGTTCCGGAATCGCCCGGGGCTCATGCCGGTGACGCGGCGGAACGCGGTCCCGAACGCCGTCGACGAGCGGTACCCGACGGCGGTCGAGACCTCGTCGATGCTGTCACCCGCCGTGAGCCGGGTGATCGCGTGCTGGGCACGGGCGGCGGCGACCCAGCGGGTGAACCCCAACCCGGTCTCTGATTCGAAGGCGCGCGTCACCGTCCGGGTGCTCACGCCCAATCGGGTGGCCCAGTCGACGAGCGAGGTCGTGTCGGACGGGTCGATGCGTATGCGCTCGGCGATGGGTGCCAGGAGCGCCGACCGGGGGACTCGGAGGAGCAGCTCGTGCTCGGCCGGCTCCAGCACGTCGACGATGGCGGCCTCGGTGGTGGCACGCGCGCGGTCCTCGAGCTCGGCGTCGCTGAGCCGATCGAGCAGGAGACGCAGCAGAGGCGTCACCTCCACCGCGGTCGGCTGCTCGGAGATCGTGGGGACGCGATCGACACTGAACATCGCGGCCCGCTGCCAGGTGCCCGCCGGGGTCCATCCGGTGTGGCGGACACCGGCAGGGATCCAGAGACCGTGGTGCGGGGTGACGGTCCAGACACGCTCGTCGACGCTCGCGGTGGATGCGCCGCGATCGTTCCACAGGAGCTCGTGCGTGGGGTGGGAGTGCTCGTCCCAGTGCGTGTCCCGCGCGATCCGCTCGGTGTTGCCGCGGATGACGAAGGGCACGGGGATCGCGCCGGCCTCGTAGAGGGGGAGTCGGCGGCGCGCCGGAGCCGTGTCCGTCGCGTCGAGGGACTGCTCCCACGGGTCGGCGGCGGCGGGGACTGGCACCGCTCCAGCGTACGGGGGTCCGCGCCGGACCGTCCCGCTTCAGCACTGCTTCAGCTCGTCCGCGCCAGACTGGGACGCGCCGCTCGACCGTCGACCGGCACGGAGCCTGGAGGTTGCACCGGATGCGGATACTCGTCGTGGACGATGAGGTGCGACTCGCCGACGGTGTTCGGAGAGGGCTCGAGGCGGAGGGCTTCGCGGTCGACGTCGCTGCGAACGGTGTCGACGGCCTGTGGATGGCCGGCGAGCATCGCTACGACGCCATCATCCTCGACATCATGATGCCGGGCCTCAGCGGCTACCGCGTCTGTCAGCAGCTCCGCGACGCGGGTGACTGGACCCCGATCCTCATGCTCACGGCGAAGGACGGCGACTGGGACCAGGTCGAGGCCCTCGACACCGGTGCCGACGACTTCCTCAGCAAACCGTTCTCTTTCGCGGTGCTCGTCGCGCGGATCCGCTCACTCGTCCGGCGTGGATCGCGGGAGCGGCCGACGGTGCTCGAGGTCGGCGAACTGCGGCTCGACCCGGCGTCGAAGCAGGTCCACCGGGGCGACGTCCCGATCGACCTGACCTCGCGCGAGTTCGCGGTCCTCGAGTTCCTCATGCGACGCGGGGGCGAGGTGGTGTCGAAACGCGAGGTCCTGCAGAACGTCTGGGACGACGATTTCGAGGGCGACCCCAACATCGTCGAGGTCTACGTCGGTCACCTCCGGAACAAGGTGGACCGCCCCTTCGAGCGTGCTTCGATCGAGACCGTGCGCGGGTTCGGATACCGGTTGGCGGGCGGGCGTGGCTGACGGCGGGCAGCACGGAGCGGTCGCGCTCCGGCGGCGGCCGTGGCGCTCCGTCCGAGCCCGCGCGGCACTCGGATCGGTGCTCGCGGTCGGAGTCTTCCTCGGGGTCGGCTCCGTGGCGTTCGTCGGCCTGTTCTCCGCGGCGCTGCGTTCCGGCGTCGAACAGAGCGCCTCGGCCGAGGCGGAGAGCGTCTCGGCACAGCTCGTCGCGGCCGACGCGACGACGCTGCCCGAGGACGACGGTCGACTCCTGGTGCTCGTCGAGGACGGACGTGTCGTGGACCGGACGGACGACGAGATCGAGCTCCCGACGCCGATCCCGGACGGTGACGTGTTCGTCTCGGTCGTCGACGACGAGCCGGTGGTGTTCGCCAGTGAGGACGTCGACGTCGACGGCCGTGACCTCGTCGTCCTCGCGGGCCGTTCCCTCGAGGAGACCGACGACGCCGTCGGACTCGTGTCGATGCTCCTCCTCATCGCGGTGCCCGTGCTCGTCGCCCTCGTCGGCGGCCTGACCTGGCTGCTCGTCGGGCGTGCGCTGGCGCCGGTGGAACGCATCCGCCGTGAGGTCTCGGAGCTCGGGGCGGGCGAGCTGCACCGACGGATCGAGGTCCCCGACACGGGCGACGAGATCGGTCGCCTCGCCGGGACGATGAACGGCATGCTCGAGCGGCTCGAGGACGCCCAGACGGCGCAGCGGCGGTTCGTGTCGGACGCCTCCCACGAGCTCCGCTCACCGCTTGCGGTGATCAGGCAGTACGCCGAGGTTGCGGCGCTCCACCCGGACCGGGTCGATCCGGCCGAGCTGTCCTCGACGGTCCTCGAGGAGGGTGCCAGGATGCAGGGGCTCGTCGAGTCGCTCCTGCTCCTCGCGAAGCTCGACGAAGGGGCGGTGGGCACCGGGCGGCGCACGGTCGACGTCGACGACCTCCTGTTGGCGGAGGCCGCTCGCCTTCGGTCTGCAGGCGGACTGCGTGTCGAGTCCGCGGCCGTCGCGGCGGCGAGGGTCGACGGCGACGACGTCCTGCTCGCCCGGGTGGTGCGGAACCTCGTCGACAACGCCGTCCGGCACGCGCGCTCCGTGGTCCGACTGGGATCCACCACCGATGGTCGGTTCGTCAGGATCTCCGTGGAGGACGACGGCCCCGGCGTGCCGGTCGAGTCCCGCGCACACGTGTTCGAACGGTTCGTCCGCCTCGACGAGAGCCGTTCGCGTGACGCCGGCGGTTCGGGCCTGGGCCTGGCGATCGTGGCCGACGTCGTGCGGCTGCACGGTGGGTCGATCGAACTCGTCGACAGCGCGCTCGGCGGTGCGGCGTTCATCGTCACGCTCCCGGCGTCGTCCGCTTCCTGAACGCGGCTTCAGCTCGCTTCAGGTCCGCTTCAGCGCTCCTCGGACAGTCTGGGGCACATGAACGAGAACACCGCCTCCCAGCCCACCGATCGTACGCAGGACACCGCAGCCACCGAGCGCATCGAGCCCATCGACCGTGTCGAGACGACCGATCACACCGCCATCCCCGCGACCCCGGCGACCTCCGGGAAGCCGGCCTTCTGGCGCCGGAAGCCCGTGTGGATCACCGCGATCGTCGTCGGGGCCCTCGCCCTCGGTGGAGCCGGTGCCGCCTACGCCGTGGACGAGTTCGGCGACGCCGACGACGACCGCGTCACGGCGGCGTCGAACACCGACCGCGACGGTGGCACCGCCGTCGACGACGGTGACACCACGGCGGCGACCGACGACCGCGACGCCCGTGACGCCGACGACGTGCCGCTGACCGACACCGAGTTCGACGCGGCCTCGAAGGCGGCGCTCGCGGAGGCGAAGGGCGGTACCGTGACCGACGTCGACCGCAGCGACGACCCCGGCGAGGCGTTCGAGGTCGACGTCCTCCTCGAGAACGGCGACGAGCTCGAGATCGCGCTCGACGCGGACTACGCCGTGGTCACGAGCGTGCTCGACCCGCGCGACTGACGGACGCACCCCGCCGGGTGCGGAACGACGAGGGCCGGACGGAATCCCAGGATTCCGTCCGGTCCGGCTCTCGTCGTGTGTGTGGCGTGCTAGGAACGCGGCTTGCGGTCGTACGAGCCGCCGCCCGTGCCGCCCTCGTCGTCGCGTCGGCGGGCCGGGCCGCCGCGGTCGGGACGGAGCTCGATGAGCTTGCCGCTGATGCGGGTGTTCTCGAGACGGTCGAACACGTCGTTGCCGAGGCTCGCCGGCAGTTCGACGATCGAGAAGTCCGGCTTGATCTGGATCGCGCCGAAGTCCTCGCGCTTCAGGCCACCCTCGTTCGCGAGCGCGCCCACGATCTGACGCGGGTCGACCTTCTGGCGACGACCCACGGCGATGCGGTACGGGGCCATCGGTCCGCTGGACGGGCGGCTGCGACGCTCGGGGCGGTCGCCCTGATCGCCGCGGTCGTTCCGGTCACCGCGGTCGAAGCGCGAGCCGCGGTCACCGGAGTCGCGACGGTCGCGACCGGCGCGGTCGTTGCCACGGTTGGTGTTGTCGAACTCCTCACGACGGCGGCGCTCGTCCTCCGCGGAGAGGAGCAGCGGCGTCTCGCCCTGGGACACGACGGCCAGGGCCGCGGCGACATCGGCCTCGGGGACGTCGTGGTGCGAGACGTAGTGGCCGATGATCTCGCGGAAACGCTCGATGCGCTCGGTCTGGCCGAGCGCTTCGGTGATCGCGTCGTCGAAGCGGGTGAGGCGGGTCGCGTTGACGTCGTCGACGCTCGGCAGCTGCATCTGCGTGAGCGGCTGACGGGTGGCCCGCTCGATGGCTTTCAGCAGGTGGCGCTCGCGCGGTGTGACGAAGCTGATCGCGTCGCCCGTGCGTCCGGCGCGGCCGGTGCGACCGATGCGGTGCACGTAGGACTCGGTGTCGACGGGGATGTCGTAGTTGACGACGTGGCTGATGCGCTCGACGTCGAGACCGCGCGCGGCGACGTCGGTCGCGACGAGGATGTCGAGCTTGCCTGCCTTCAGCTGGTTGACGGTCCGCTCGCGCTGCACCTGGGCGACGTCGCCGTTGATGGCGGCAGCCGAGTAACCGCGTGCGCGGAGCTTCTCGGCGAGCGTCTCGGTCTCGTTCTTCGTGCGCGTGAAGATGATCATCGCGCTGAAGTTCTCGGTCTCGAGGATGCGGGTCAGCGCGTCCACCTTCTGCGGGTAGGAGACCGTCAGGTAGCGCTGCGTGATGCTGGCCGAGGTCGTGGTCTTCGTCTTGACCGTGATCTCTTCCGGGTTGTTCAGGTACTTCGCGGAGATGCGACGGATGGACGACGGCATCGTCGCAGAGAACAGCGCGACCTGCTTGTCCTTCGGGGTGTCGGCCAGGATCGTCTCGACATCCTCGGCGAAGCCCATCTTCAGCATCTCGTCGGCCTCGTCGAGCACGAGGTACTTGAGCTCCGTGAGGTCGAGGGTGCCCTTCTCCAGGTGGTCCATGATGCGACCCGGCGTGCCGACGACGATGTGGACGCCGCGACGGAGGGCCGACAGCTGGACGCCGTAGCCCTGGCCGCCGTAGACGGGCAGGACGTGGACGCCGCGCAGGTGGGTGGCGTACTTCTCGAACGCCTCGCAGACCTGGAGGGCGAGTTCACGGGTCGGTGCGAGGACGAGCGCCTGCGGCGTCTTCTGCGTGATGTCGAGGCGGGACAGGATCGGCAGGGCGAACGCCGCGGTCTTGCCGGTGCCCGTCTGTGCGAGGCCGACGACGTCGCGTCCCTCGAGCAGCAGCGGGATGGTGGCCGCCTGGATGGCGGACGGGGTCTCGTAGCCGACGTCCTTGAGTACCTTGAGCACCGCGTCGTCGAGGCCGAGGTCGGAGAAGGTCTGCGTAGCGCCGGCGGGTTCCGCCTCGGGCTGCGTCGTGGAATCAGAAGACGTCATACTCCTAACGGTAGTCGCAACGCAAGCGTTTGCAGGACATGGTCTGGAGCCGACCGGTCCGCGCCGTCGCCCGGGGCGCCGGCCTCACCGTCCTACAGGCTGCCCCAGCGCGCCCGGGCACCGCAGTAGAGTCCGTAGGCGATGAGCCCGACGCCGACCACGAGCAGGATGACGACGCCGAACGGGAGCGCGGCCAATGCCGAGATGGCACCGTCCATGCCGGAGGCCTTCTCGGGGTCCTGGGTGGCGGCCGCGACGAGGAACAGGATGCCGACGGTGACCAGTGCGATCCCCTTGGCGACCCATCCGATGACGCCGAGGACGACGACGGCACGCTTCGTCGTGCCGGTGGGCGGGTGCACGTCCTCGAGGAACTTCCGCGTGACGCCCTTGAAGACGAAGTAGCCGCCGATGCCGATGACCACGAGGCCGACGACGATGACGACGAACACCCCGCCGGGGGAGGACAGGAGCGTCGCTGTGAGGCCCTGGCTGGACTGCGAGGAGTCCTGGCTGCCGCCGAGGGCGAAGGTCAGCGCGGTCGATCCGACGGCGAGATAGGCGATCGCACGTCCGGCGGTCGAGATCCGCTTGCTCCACCGCTTGCGGGTGTCGGATTCGCGCACGAGGAAGGCGGAGATCGCCGTCCAGAGACCGAGGGCGAACAGGCCGACGGCGACGACCCAGATGATGACGATCCCGCCGGGCGTGCCTGCAAGCGTCTTGAGCGCACCCGACTGGTCCGCGTCACCGCCGCCGCCGGATCCACCGCTCGCGCCGGACAGGGCGATGGAGATCGCGATCCCACCGATGAGGACGTGGAGCAGGCCGTTGACGGCGTGGCCGGTGCGGGCGAGGCTACGGAGGGCTGTGCTGTTCTGGGCGGTCCCAGCGGCTTGGTCTGCGGCGGCGCGCGCGTTCTCAGGCATCAGACCACGGTAGCGGCCGGGTTCCCGACCACCAGGGGGGTTGCGCGCCGTGCCGGTGGACCGGCGTCGTCGATCGAGCACCGATCCGAGCGGCACCTCGTTTCCGAATGACACGCATGCCCGTGAACCCCTCACGTCCCGCCCCGCCGGACGACCCCTCCGTGATCACCGCCGATGCGACCGCGCTCGGCCTGGGACGCGTCACGGTCGACACGGGCCTCGGACCGGTCACCGTCCACGCGGGTCGTGAGGCGGGCGGGCCGGCCACGATCCTCCTCCACGGCGCCGCCGGTTCCTGGACCACCTGGTCACCCCTCCTCCGCGCCGACGACGAGCGGGGCGCGGTCGTCGACGACGTCATCGCCGTGGATCTCCCGGGGTGGGGTGCATCGGCACTTCCCGCCGCCGATCCGGTGACGGTCGGAGACCTCTCCACCGCCGTCGCGACCGTCGCCCGCTCGCTCGGCTACCGGTCCTGGCGTCTCGTCGGGCATTCGCTCGGCGGGTTCGTCGCGCTCGACCTCGCCGTCCGCGAACCCGAGGCGACGATCCGGGTCGACCTCGTCTCACCGACGGGGATCGGGGTCGTCGAGGCGATCCGGCAGCCGCTCGGTGGCGGCGCCCGGCTCCCGTGGTTCGCAGGCATGCTCCTCGCGATGCGGATGCTGCAGGCGCTCGGCGGACGCGGGCCAGGGCTCGTCCGCGCGCTGAACCGGATCGGTCTGCTCGCACCGCTCATGTCGCCCCTGTTCGGACGACGCCGGGACCTCGACCGCTCGGTCGTCGACGCGCTCGCAGCCGACGTCCGGCCGGCGTCGTTCCTCCTGGCGGCCCGAGCGGCCGCCGCCTACGACCTGCACGTCTGGCGCGGCGTGCGGTGTCCCGTCCGCTGCATGACGGGCGACCGCGACGTCTTCATCGGGCCCGACGATGCAGCCGTCCTCACAGCCCTCGTCCCGGACCTGCGACTCCGCACCCTGCCGGCGACCGGGCACTTCGCGGCGGTGGAACACCCGGAGGCCGTGCTCGATCTCTTCACCTCGGACTGATCCGCGTGGCCTCACGGGCGCAGCGACGGCGGCATCCGCTATCCTGGTCCTCTGCCCGACTTCGTGGTTGGGGTGGTTGATCGTCCGCACCGTGCTGCACCCGCGCCGTGTGTCGAGCATCGATCTGGGGCTGGAAACCCCCAGCACCCACACCCCTCGCACGGAGGTCCTCCTTGTCTGCATCCGCAGCCACCGCATCGCATCCCACCACAGCACCGTCCGGTTCCCCGGCCCGCCGCTGGTGGGTCCTCGTCGTCCTCGCGATGACGCAGCTCATCGTCGTCCTCGACGGCACGATCGTGAACATCGCCCTTCCGGCAGCCCAGCAGGAGCTCGAGCTGTCCGACACGCAGCGTCAGTGGGTCGTCACGGCCTACGCCCTCGCGTTCGGCGCGCTGTTGCTGCTCGGTGGCCGCATCGCCGACTACTGGGGCCGGAAGCGCACCTACCTGGTCGGCATGGTCGGCTTCGGCGCCGCATCGGCCTTCGGCGGGTTCGCCCAGAGCGGGACCGAACTCATCATCGCCCGCGGCCTGCAGGGCGTGTTCGCCGCACTCATGGCGCCCGCCGCACTCGCGCTCCTCACCGTCACCTTCGCCCACGGCCGCGACCGCAACACGGCCTTCGCCGTCTTCGGTACCGTCGCCGGTGCCGGGGCGGCCGTTGGCCTGATCCTCGGCGGCGTGCTCACCGAGTTCGTCGACTGGCGCTGGTGCCTGCTCGTCAACGTGCCCTTCGTGATCGTCGGACTCATCGCCGGCCTCATCCTCGTGACCGAGAGCAAGGCCGAGGGCGACAACCGCTACGACTGGCTCGGTGCGATCACGGTCATCCTGGGCCTCGGTTCCCTCGTCTACGGCTTCACGCTGGCCGAGGGCGGCTGGGGGAGCGCCGACACCATCGGCTTCCTCGCGCTCGGTGCGGGACTCCTCTCCCTCTTCGTCTTCATCGAGATGCGTGTCGCGCAGCCCCTGCTCCCGCTGCGCATCGTGGCGGACCGGGTCCGCGGCGGTGCCTTCCTCATGCAGATGATCGTCGGCAGCGTCATGATCGGTGCCCTGCTCTACCTGACGTTCCACCTGCAGATCGTGCTCGGCTTCCCGCCGCTCGAGGCGGGCATCGCGACCCTCCCGATGACCGTCGCGATCATGATCGTCGCCCCGATCGCCACGAAGCTCCTGCCGGCCATCGGCCCGCGCCCGCTGCTCATCATCGGTCCGCTCGTCGCGGCGGCCGCCCTCGTATACCTCAGCCGCATCACGGCCGACGGCGACTACTTCGTCCAGGTGCTGCCGGCGCTGCTCGTGCTCGGGATCGGCATGGCGATGATCTTCGTCCCGATGCAGAACCTCGCGCTGACGGGCGTCGCCCCGCACGACGCCGGTGCGGCCTCCGCCACGGCGAACGCCTCCATGCAGATCGGTGGGTCGATCGGCCTGTCGGTCTTCACCACGGTCTACGCGAGTGTCACCGACCAGGCGACGGTCACGGATCAGGCCTCGCAGCTCGTGGCGTTCACCCAGGGCTACTCGGCGGCGTTCATCGCGGCTGCGGTCGGCCTCGTGATCGCGAGCGTCATCGCGGTCGTCTGCATTCGCGGTCGCAAGGAGGACCTCCTGCCCTCGGGTGACCAGCAGGCCGTCCACCTGGGCTGAGCGGGACGGCGCCGCTTCGTCGAGCACAAGCCTCCTGACAGCAGGGTGCCGTCGGCGTACCGTGTCCGACATGGCCAGCACCGCGATCGTCCTCACCGTCCCCGGACCGCACGGCGACCGCGAAGTGCGGCTCTCCAGTCCCGACCGCGTGCTCTGGGAGGCGTCCGGTGTCACGAAGCGGGAGCTCGCGGAATACCTCATCGAGGTCGCGCCGGCCTTCCTCGCCGCCAACGGCGACCGTCCGGTGTCCCTGCAGCGGTTCCCAGGCGGCGTGGACGGCGAGTGGTTCTTCTCGAAGAACCCGCCGAAGGGGGCGCCGGAGTACGTCCGGGCGGTCGACGTCGTGTATCCGAGTGGCCGGCGGCATCCGCAACTCGTCCTCGACGAGGCGGCCTCCGTCGTCTGGGCCGCGCAGATGAACACGGTCGTGTTCCACCCGTGGCCGTCACGGGCGTCGGACACCGACCATCCGGACGAACTGCGGATCGACCTCGACCCGCAGCCGGGAACCGACTTCGCCGACGCCGTGCGCGTTGCGGGCTCGCTGCGGGAGCTGTTGACGGAGGTCGGTCTGACGGGGTTCGTGAAGACCTCCGGCAACCGAGGTGTCCACGTGTTCGCGCCCATCGAGCCGGAGCACGAGTTCCTCGACGTCCGGCACGCCGTGATCGCTGCGGCTCGGGAACTGGAGCGACGGGACCCCGACCGGGTCACGACCTCGTGGTGGAAGGAGGAGCGCGGTGAACGCATCTTCGTCGACTACAACCAGGCGAACCGCGATCGGACGATGGCCGGCGCCTACAGCCCGCGTGCGCTGGCCTCGGCGTCCGTCTCGTGTCCGGTGACCTGGGACGAACTCCCCGAGATCGACCCGGGTGCCTTCACAGTGCGGACCGTCCCGGAGCGACTCCGGACGACCGGCGACCCGTGGGCCGGCATGCACGACACCGCTGGGCGCATCGACGTCCTCCTGCAGTGGTGGGAGCTGGACCTCAAGCAGGGGCAGGGCGAGCTCCCGTTCCCTCCCGACTTCCCGAAGATGCCGGGCGAGCCGCCGCGGGTGCAGCCGAGTCGCGCCAGACGCTCCGAGGACTGAGCCCACCCGGACACACGAACGCCCGGTGATCGTGGATCACCGGGCGTTCTCTGGACTCAGGGCGCTATTCGGCCTTACCGAGGGCGAAGCGGACGCCGCCCTGCTCGTCGATCTGCGCGTCGAGGACCGCGTCGCTCAGGGCGACGGCTGCGGACTCCTCGAGGAAGACGGTGGCTCCGGCGCTCTCGATGACCTGGTCGGCCTCGTGCGGCGTCGCCGTCATGGTGACTTCGAAGTTGTTGTCGTCGGAGCTGCTGCTGATGCGCAGTCCGGCGCCGTGCGTGAGCGACGACGCGTCGTCCGGGACGACCAGTCCCGGGGTGAGTGGTGCGTTCTCGGCGAGGGTCTTGACGACTCGGCCGGCGTTCTCGGTCAGGGTGAGCATGTGTGTTCTCCGTTCCGTTCGCGAATACGAGTTCCCCACCATGCTCGGGTTCCCGGCGAGATGCCACCCCGAGACCGATCCTCTGCGGGAACTGCCAAGCAACTCTGCAGGGATTCACACCTCCGCGCCGCTCGTAGCACAGCTCGGGCGATCGTCCCTTGGGGGTCCGTCCGGTGGAGTGGGCTGCTAGCGTCGAACGTGCTGTCCCGCGCGTGCATCCCGCCCCACGGCACCCCCCAACACCCCAGCCCGAGGAGTCCTATGACCACCGTCGCCGCCATCATCAAGCCCACCGCAGACGCGCCGTTCGAGGTCGGCACCATCGAACGCCGTGCGCCGCGCGCCAACGACGTCGTCATCGACGTCCACTACGCCGGCATCTGCCACAGCGATATCCACCAGGCCCGCGAGGAATGGGGCAAGGCCATCTTCCCGATGGTCCCCGGTCACGAGATCGCCGGCATCGTCACCGAGGTCGGCGACGCGGTCACCAAGCACCAGGTCGGCGACCGCGTCGGCATCGGCTGTTTCGTCGACTCCTGCCGCGAGTGCGAGAACTGCCTCGCCGGCGAGGAGCAGTTCTGCCTGAAGGGCAACGTCGCCACCTACAACGGCCGCGAGTACGACGGCGAGCCCACCTACGGCGGCTACAGCAAGCAGATCGTCGCCGACGAGAACTACGTGCTGAGCATCCCCGAGGGCATCGAGCTCGACGTCGCGGCACCCCTGCTGTGCGCCGGGATCACCACCTACTCGCCGCTGAAGCACTGGGGCGCCGGTCCCGGCAAGCAGGTCGCCATCGTCGGGATGGGTGGTCTCGGTCACATGGGCGTCAAGATCGCCCACGCCCTCGGCGCAGAGGTGACCGTGCTCAGCCAGACGACTTCGAAGGAGGAGGACGGCAAGCGCTTCGGGGCCGACCACTACTACGCGACCGGCGAAGAGGGCACCCTGAAGTCGCTCCGTGGACGCTTCGACCTCATCATCAACACGGTCTCCGCCGACCTCGACATCGACGCCTACCTGTCGACCCTCAAGCTCAACGGCTCGATGGTCTTCGTCGGACTGCCCGAGAACACGCAGCAGTTCCGGGTGTTCTCGCTCGTCGGTGGCCGCCGCTCGCTCGCCGGCTCGAACATCGGCGGCATCCGCGAGACGCAGGAGATGCTCGACTTCTGCGCCGAGCACGGCATCGGTTCGCAGATCGAGCTCATCGGTGCCGACGAGGTCGAGGGCGCCTACGACCGCGTGGTCCGCAGCGATGTCCGCTACCGCTTCGTCATCGACACGGCGACGATCGGCTGATCGCACCGATACCCTGAGAGCATGATCCGGCTCCCGTTCCGTCGTCCAGGCGGAGCGGGAGCCGTTCCTCGTGAACCCCTCGGCCGCGAGGTCCTCGTCCTCGGCGGTGTCGCGTTCTTCGTGATGCTCGGGTTCGGTGTCGTGATCCCGGTCCTGCCCGTGTACGTGCGCAGCTTCGGCGTCGGCTACCTCGAGGTCGGCGCGGTCGTCTCCGTATTCGCCCTCATGCGGCTCATCGCGAACCCGTTCGTGGGTGCGCTCGTCGATCGGATCGGAGAGCGGGTGGTGCTGGCGTCCGGCATCGGGATCGTCGCGGTGTCGAGTGCGCTCGTCGGGCTCGCGGCGGACTATCCGCAGCTGCTCCTGCTCCGCGGGGTCGGAGGGATCGGGTCGGCGATGTTCTCCGTCGCCGCGATGACGCTGCTGCTGCGCACCACCCCACCGCACCGTCGCGGGCGGGCGGTCGGGTTCTACCAGGGCGGGTTCCTCGTCGGCGGCATGGCCGGACCGGCCGTCGGTGGCCTGCTCGCGACCATCTCGCTCACGGCACCGTTCTTCTTCTACGCCGGGACCCTCGCGGTCGCCGGCGTCCTCGGGCTCGTGATGCTGCGCGGCAGCCGGATCACCGCGCCGGTCGAGACCGCCACGCAGGCCGAGCCGTTCCGCACGGTCCTCGCCGATCGCCGGTATCAGGCGGCGCTCCTCGCGAACTTCGCGAACGGCTGGGCGTCGATGGGCGTCCGTGGCGCACTCGTTCCGGTCCTCGTCGTGGAGGCGCTCCATGAGGAGGCAGCCTGGACCGGGATCGCCTTCGCGATCGCCGCTGTCGCGCAGACGCTCGCGCTCGGTCCCGCCGGCCGCTTCGTCGACACCGTCGGACGACGACCCGCGATGCTCGTCGCGTTCCCGGTCGCGGCGGCGGCGCTCCTCGCCATGCCGTTCGTCGGCGAGCTCTGGCTGCTGGTCGTCGCCCTGTGCGTCTACGGTGTCGCGGCGGCCTTCCTCGGGACCGCTCCGGCGGCGGCCGTCGGAGACGCCGCGGGTGGCCGGGGTGGCCGGGCCGTCGCGGTCTTCCAGGCGACGTCCGACCTCGGCGCCATCGTCGGCCCGCTGGTCGCCGGCGCACTGCTCGACGCCTTCTCGTTCCCCGCGGCGTTCGGCTCCGCGGTCGTGCTCATGCTGCTCGTCCCCGTGCTCGCGTCCCGCATGCCTCGGGAGCACCGGAACCAGCCGGCGACCGCTTAGCGGGACCGGAGTCGCAGGCCCACCGAGGTGGTGATGTCCTCGCGCTGGCCGCCGGAGTGGACGAGCTGCTCGCCGTCGACCGTCAATTGGCTGGCATGTTCGGCCAGCGCCGTGGCGACGATCGGGAGACGGTGCTCGAGCGGGAACCACACGGCGTCATCGCCCAGCGGCTCGAGGTCGGTGCGGTGGTGCACGAGTTCCGCGAACGGCACCCCGCTCCTCCGCGCCGCGACGATCGCGGCCTCATGCATCCGGAGGTGATCCGGGTGCCCGTACCCGCCCCCGTGGTCGTAGCTGACGACCAGGTCCGGCGAGACGTGTCCGATGAGTGCGACGAGGTCGTCGGCGACGTCGTCGAGCGGCGCGAGCGAGAACGCGCCGGGGGAGACGTCGTCGGCGGGGCCGGCGAGTCCCTCGCGCACCCACCGCATGCCCGAGTCCACGTATCGCGTCGACGTCCCCGGTCGGGCCGCCGGACCCGTCCCCAACCAGAACTGCTCGGCCACGCCGAGCGTGCGGCAGGCGGCGGCGAGCTCCGACTCGCGGTGGGACGCGAGAGCAGCGGTTCCGGCGAGGGACCGGAGCGGGCCGTCGACGACCTCGCCGCGCTCGCCTCGCGTGGCCGTCACGAGGACGACGCGAGCACCGTGGTCCACGAGTTCGGCGATGAGCGCGCCCGAAGCGAGGGTCTCGTCGTCGGGATGCGCGTGCGCGAACAGGACGGTGCGCCCGCTGTCGATGAGCGGGAGGAGTCCGTGGTTCACGAGGTCGAGGTCGCCGGGGCGGTGGCGACGGCGGGAGCGGTCTCGAGCAGGGTCCGGTAGACGTCGACGAGGGCGTCTCCCGAGCGCTGCCAGTCGAACCGCTCCGCCCGCCGTCGCGCTGCCGAACCGAGCTGCGCGAGCCGCTTCGGGTCGCCGAGGATGGACGAGACCGCAGCACCCCAGATGTGCGGGTCGCGGGAGTCGACGACGATGCCCGTCTCTCCATCGACGACGGCCTCCCGCAATCCGCCTGAGGCGGCTACGACGGTCGGCACGCCGCTCGCCGCGGCTTCGAGCGCGACGAGACCGTACGTCTCCGAGTGCGAGGGGACGAGCACGAGCGTGCTCTCGCGGAACAGCGTGGCGAGCCCGATGCGCGACTGCGGCCCGACGAAGCGGACGTCGTCGGCGACACCGAGGTCGCGGGCGAGGGCGGCGAGTTCCTCGGCGTAGCGGTCGTAGTCGACGGAGACGTCCCCGGCGATGACGAGTTCGGGGCGGAGCTCGGGCGCGACCGCGGCGATGGTCTCGATGGCGAGGTCGAAACCCTTCAGCGGGTGGAGGCGACCGGCGACCACCGCGGTCGGGCGACCGGAACGAGGACCGTCGAGCGGGTGGAACAGCGTCCCGTCGACACCGGGCGGCACGATCGACACCCGGTCGGGGCGGGCTCCGAGCCGGGTGATCGCGGTGTCGGCCTCGGCCGCGCTGATCGCGACCACCGCGTCCGACTCCGCGGCGAGCCGTGCCTCTCCGGCCAGGCGCCCGGGGGACTCGGCGCGCTCGCCGTGCGAGAGCGGGGTGGTGGACTCGGCGGCGATGCTGTGGAAGCTCTGCACATGCGGGATCCCCAGTTCCCGCGCGAGGGGGAGTGCGGCCATGCCGGAGAACCAGTGGTGGGCGTGCAGGACGTCGTATCGCGGCAGTCGGGCGAGTTCCGAGCGGAAGTCGTCGACGAACTCTTCGTGCCGACCCTTCGCGACCGGTTCGGCGGGACCGGCGTCGAGGAAGCGCAGGGTCACGCCGGGGGCGAGGGATGCGGCGGACGGCTGGTCGGCAGAGGACCGCCGGGTGATGACGTCGACCTCGTGGCCCGCTGCACCCATCGCGACGGCCTGATGACGGACCACGACGTTCATCCCGCCGGCGTCACCGGAACCCGGCTCGTCACCGGGACTGGTGTGGAGCGAGATCATCGCGATGCGGAGGGGCTGGGGTTGCGAGGGCACCAGACGAGCCTAGTAGCCGTGGGCGTCGCAGCCCCTCGTGACGGAGACACCAGAACGTGCTCGCACATCCGACACCGGAGCGCGAGAATGATCGCGAGACGAGCGCGACGATGCGCCCGTCCAGGCGAAAGGGACGATCATGACGACGCTCAACCCGTATCTCGGCTTCCGCGGGACAGCCCGTGAGGCGATGGAGTTCTACCAGGGGGTCTTCGGCGGCGAACTGACGGTGTCGACGTTCGGCGACTTCGGTGCCGCGGTCGAGCCGGACGAGGTCGATCTGGTGATGCACTCCCAGCTGACCGGCGACGCCGGGGTCGTCTTCATGGGGTCGGACACGCCGAAGCACATGGACTACCGCGAGGGCAGCAACTTCTCGATGTCGCTGAGTGGGTCGGACACCGACGAGACCCAATTGCGCGAGTACTTCGAGCGGCTCTCTGATGGCGGCACCGTCCAGCAGCCGCTGACCGTGGCGCCCTGGGGCGACTCCTTCGGCATGGTGCAGGACCGCTTCGGGATCACCTGGCTGGTGAACATCGCCGCCCCTGCGGAGGGGTGACGTGTGACTGCAGTGGTGTCGCGGGACGACATCGGCTTCCCGAGGAGCAGCGATGACTGAAGCGTGGAACGATTTCTTCGTCGCGACGGCGGGCGCTGCGGCGGCGCTCGCCGGACTCATCATCGTCGCGATGTCCGTGAACATCGCCAAGATCATCGAGATCCCGTCCATGCCGGCGCGGGCGGCGGCGACGATCAGCTCCCTGGTGTTGATCGTCGTCGTCGCTGCCGCAGGACTCATCCCGGGTCAGGCCGACGTCTTGTACGGTGTCGAGGTCCTGCTCCTGACCGCCCTCGCCCTGTGGTTCGCGATCGACGCCGCGGTCCGGATCCTCCGCCACCAGGATGCCGAGCACGGACCGCGCGCCCTCAAGGCTGCGGTGCCGGTGTTGCAGATGATCCCGTTCGTGATCGGCGGTGTGTTGCTCCTCCTCGGTTCGTCGGTCGGTCTCGGCTGGCTGGCTGCCGGCTTCATCCTTGTGTTCATCGGCTCCGTGGTCGGTGCATGGGTGCTGCTCGTGGAGATCCTCCGGTAGCCTCCTCCGACCCCTGAGCGCCACAGCGACTCCGAGCACCCCCTCCCGGCCGTCGAGCACAGCGCGATACGCGCGAGCGACGACTGCGCCGCGCGGCTCGCGGAGTTCTCGGATGAATGGGCGGACCTCCACCACCAGCAGGCCGTCTTGGACGCACGAAAGGCGCGCCTCCTGGCCCGTTCCGCCGCCTATGCTGACGCGTTTGCCGACGCCACGGTTCCGGCGGTCTTCCCGCCGGCCGAACGCCAGGCCCTGTCCCGTCGCTCCACCTGTGCAGCCCTCGCGATGGCGACCCGGATCCCGGAGCGGACGATCCAGCGTGCGACGAACGACGCCGAACGGCTCGTGAACGACGCGCCGGCCGTGCTGGCGTCGCTCGAGGCCGGGCGCATCTCGGCGCGGCACGCGCAGACGATCCTCGATCAACTCAGTGATGTGCCGGTCGAGGGGCGGGCGGTGTTCCTCGCCGAGGTCCTGCCGGTCGCCGGACAATCCACCAATGCGTACCTCCGGAAGCGCGCCCGAGTCCTCCGCGAACGCCTCCACCCCGAATCCATCACCGCCCGAGCCGTCCGCTCCGAGGCCGACCGCCGGGTGGAGTTCGAGCCCGCCGCCGACGGGATGGCGTGGGTGCACCTCTTCACGACGGCACCGATCGCGCAGGGCGTCTCCGAGCGGATCGAAGCGGCGGCAGCGGAGTCACGCGCCGTGGGCGACACTCGCACGTGCGCACAACTGCAGGCCGACGCCCTGGCGGCGCTCGCCCTGACCGGTGTGACGCCTGAAGACGTCCTATCGAGCCCGGTCCTCCCGCACCCGATCGAGGTCCAGGAACACATCAAGCCGACCGTGCAGATCACCGTCCCAGCGCTCAGCATGGCCGGTGTGAGCGATGCCCCGGCTACCCTCGACGGCTACGGCCCGATCGACCCCGAGACCGCGGCACGGATCGCGGTGAACGCGCCCAGCTTCACCCGGATCCTCGTCCAGCAGGAAACCGGTGCGGTCCTCTCCGTCGGCCGGAACCAGTATCGCGTTCCGGCCGACCTGCAACGCGCGGTGCGGTTGAGGGACGGCACCTGTCGCGCACCAGGCTGCGGCAGACGGGCCAGAGCGTGCGATCTCGATCATTCGGTCGCGTGGGCGGACGGCGGCACCACGGATGTCGCGAATCTCGCCTGCCTGTGCCGACATCACCACCGGATGAAGCACCTCCCCGGATGGAACCTCGACCACGGACCCGGCGGAGTACTCGACTGGACGACACCAGACGGGAAACTCCATCGAACTGAACCGGACCCAGCACCGTTCTGACCTGCGCCGGTCCCGAGCCTGTCGAAGGGCATTCGGGTCGCGCTGCCTCGGCTCGGGGGAGAGAGGTGTGCCCGGATGGACCTGGAGGAGGGACCCACTCGAAGCCGACAGGTGCTGTCTCGGACAGCTGTCCGAGAAGTCGTGGTACACTGGTGGGAATGCCTCGCACATCAGGAGTTCCCGCCCTCGGTGTCGAGCAGTCCACCACAGAACGTCCCGCTCCGCCGTCGCGCGTCGAGCGCTTCACTCCCGTCCTCCGAGCGACGGGCGACCCACGTGCCGAGCGCACCAGGCAGACGATCTTCGACGCCGTCGCCACAATCCTCGCCGGTCGGCCGGAACGCGTGTCCGTCGGCGACATCGTCCGCGTCGCCGGGATCAGCCGCAGCTCGTTCTACGCCCACTTCGCCAGCCTCGACGACCTCACTGCGGCCTACCTGCGGGTGCAGTTCGCCGGCCTTGCCGCGTCCGGAGTCTCGGTGCGGCCCGCGGGCGAGTCGCTGGGTAGCGCCGAGCGCGCCCGCGAAGCCTACCGACGCCTCGTCGCCCAGCTCCTCGAAGACGCACCGCTCTACTCGAGCGTGCTCGAGCTCCCCGTCGCCCGCAGCGCGTTCGACGACCTCGTCGGCGAGCACGCCGACCACCTCATCGGCTCGCTGCTCGAGCGCGCCGAGGTCCCGGTCGGCATCCCGGCGGGCCTGGTCTCCGCCTATGTCGCCGGTGGCACGCTCTCCCTCGTCGACGGCTGGCGCCGCGGACGCATCGACGTCTCGGACGACGAACTGGTCGAAGCCCTGGTCGCCCTGCTGCCCGCCTGGCTGCTCGACGAACGATCCGTCGGCGCGTCACCGCCACCACCGACCCCCGAACCATCCGGCCGCTGAACCGCCGGAGCACGACGACGCCGGTGCGCGAGTACCGGTGACGACCTGAGAAGAGAAGAGGAACCATGCAGTTCATCGTTGGAGAGACCCTGGTCTACCCGCACCACGGAGCGGTCACCATCACCGAGTTGTCGAAGGTGACGATCAAGGGTGTCGAGCAGGACGTCATGACGCTTCGCGTGCACACGTCCGAGCTCACCATCAAGCTGCCGATCGCGAACGCCGACCTCGTCGGTGTGCGCGACGTCATCGACCACGACGGCGTCCAGGCCGTCTACGGCGTGCTCCGCGAGCCGTTCGTCGAGGAGCCCGGCAACTGGTCGCGTCGATACAAGGCCAACCAGGAGAAGATGGCCAGTGGCAACGTCCACCGCGTCGGCGAGGTCGTCCGCGACCTGTGGCGTCGCGACCAGGACAGCGGCGTGTCGGCCGGCGAGAAGCGCATGCTCCAGAAGGCGCGCCAGGTGCTCGTCTCCGAACTCGCGCTCGCGCAGTCGATGACCGACGAAGAGGCGTCCGCGGGCCTCGACGAGGTGCTCGCCTCGTCGATCGCGACCCCCGAGGCCGTCGCAGCCAAGTAGGACCCATGCAGACGAAGAGCGCCCCGCCGGTTCGGCGGGGCGCTCTTCGTCCTCGTGGAGGGTGCCTCAGCTCCCGGTGTTGCCGCTGACGATCGCCAGCACGCCGACGACCGCGATGGCGACGATCGGCCCGAAGGACAGGGCGGCCTTGGTGATCGTCCAGGCACGGCTCTCGCGTTCCGGCGCCGGCAGTTCGGCGGGCGAAACGTAGACCGGAGCCTGCCCGCCGTCAGCGGACGCGCCGCCGCTGAGCTGCAACACCCGCGTGTCCGTCCATGCTCGTCCGTCGAAGCGGACCTGGCGTTCCTCGTCGGTCGGGTGCGGGTACCAGCCCGCGGCGTCGGCCTGCGACGGCTTGTCCCGCTGGAACCGCAGCACCCTCGAGTCGCCCCAGGTCTCGCCGTCGAAGTGGAGTTCCTTCGTCGGGTCGTCGGGGTGCGGGTACCAGCCTGCGGTCGTAGCCATCCCTCAAGTATGACAGCGGGATCGGGGATGCCGAGACCGTCCGATGGGCGGCAGAATGGAGACAATCATGACGACGACACCGCGACCTCGAGCCCCACGTCCACAGATCATCCTCGAGGTGGTCCGCAGTTCCTGGGTCACACCGCACCTCGTGCGCCTCACCCTCGGCGGTCCAGGCTTCGCCGACTTCCAGCCCAAGGACGCCACCGACAGCTACGTGAAGATCTCCTTCGCCAAGCCCGAACTCGGCCTCGAGCCACCGTACGACCTCGCGGCGCTCCGTGAGACGCTGGCACCCGCCGACCTCCCGGTCACCCGCACCTACACGGTGCGACGCGTGGACCAGGCGGCGGGCACCATCGACATCGACTTCGTGGTGCACGGCGACGAGGGCATCGCCGGCCCGTGGGCCGCTGCCGCTCAGCCGGGAGACCGCGTCGTGCTCGCCGGCCCCGGCGGTGCCTACCGGCCCGACCCGACCGCCGACTGGCACCTCTTCGCGGGCGACGAGTCGGCGATCCCCGCGATCGCCGCCGCCCTCGAGGCGCTCCCGGCGGAAGCGAAGGGGCTCGCGTTCCTCGAGATCGGTGGGCGGGACGACCTCGTCGAGCTCGACCACCCGGCCGGGGTGCATCTCATCTGGGTCGGCCGTGCGGCCCGCGATGAATCGACGGTCGCGCTCCTCGCGACCGCCATCGCCGGACACCCGTGGCCCGACGGACGCGTGCAGGTCTTCGCCCACGGCGAGCGGGAGTCGATGAAAGCACTTCGTGAGGTGTTCCTCACCCAGCGCGGGCTCGACCGCTCCCAGCTCTCACTGTCCGGGTACTGGGCCTACGGACGCACCGAAGACCGCTTCCAGGCGGAGAAGCGCGAACCGATCGGGGTCGTCCTGCCGGCCTCGTGACGCCCGCCCCGGCGCCGCGCTGCGGGCGGGCGCCTGACTCAATGTGAGGGGTCGGCCGGCTTGCTGCGCGTCCGGCGGACCCGCGACGGACGCTCGACGCGTGCCCGGATGTCCGGTGGAACGAGGTCGAGCAGCTGATCGCGACGCAACGGGAGGTCGAGCAGGCTGAGTTTCATCCGGCCCTTGCGCGAGTGCCGGCTCGGGTCGAGTCGCACGACGTTGGCTGCGTCGCGCACGAGCCGGACGGTCACGACCGCGCCACTTGCGACATCGGACAGGACCTGGCCGTCGATCTCGACGGCGGCCTGCTTCGTCGCCGTGCCGATCGAGAACTGCAGGCGCTCCGCCGGCCCGAGGATGAACGAGCGGTCGATGCCCGACATGGGCGCGACCGGCGTGACGACGGTGGCGGCGACGGCGGGGGAGAGCACCGGCCCGCCGGCCGCGTAGTTGTAGGCCGTCGATCCGGTCGGGGTGGCGATCACGATCGCATCGGCTTTGAAGTACCCGTAGGCGGTGCCGTCCACGGCGAGGTCGGCCATGACCACGCCGGTTCCCGGGCGCCGGGCGATGGAGACGTCGTTGAAGGCGAGGAGATGGGCGACCTGCTCGCCGGTGGTGATCGTCACCTCGAGGCCGTGGTGCGGTTCGAGGGAGAACTCGTTGTCGCTGACCCGTTGGAGTGCCTCCGCGAGCGCGGCCGGCTCGACCTCGACGAGGAAGCCGACGTTGCCGTAGTTGACGCCGAGCACCGGTGCGGATCGGCCGGCGAGCAGCCGCATCGCGCCGAGCATCGTGCCGTCGCCGCCCATCGCCACGGCGACGTCGACCGACGACGCGAAGGCGTCCTCGTCGAGCAGTTCGACGTCGTCGCCGAGCCGGTTGGCCTCCGCGCGGAGTCCGACGAGGCGCGCGCCGTGTTCGAGCTGCCATGAGCGGAGGATGCGGACGGAGTCGTCGATGTTCTTCGTCGGGTGCGTGATGAGGCCGATCGTCATCGACGGCCCGCTGGGGTGCTTCGTGCGAGTGGTGGTCACCCGTCGAGCATAGGCGGATCGCCTGACAGCGCGACCGGGACCCGGGCTCCCGGCGGGCAGTGGCGTGCCTCACGACTGACGCGCGCCGGGCCGGTTTGGGATACTGGAGGGAGCCGGTCCACCGTGATCCTCGCGGGGCGCCGAGCGTGGAGGAACGACATGAGCGAAGTGACCGAGCACCCTGGCCGACCGCGGCGGGCGGGGCGGCTGACGTCGATCCTCATCGGAATCCTCTGCGCGGTGCTCGTCGTCGTCCTCGGGTTCGTCGTCTGGACCCAGATCGTCATGCGGGGCACCCGTCCCGCCGCACTCGCGGTGTGGGAGGACCCTGCGGTCTCCGTCACCGACGTCGGCGACGCCGTGGTCCTCGCCCCGACCGCGGACGCCGAGCGTCCGGCCTCCGGTACCGGTCTCGTCTTCATCCCCGGGGCGAAGGTCGACCCCTACGCCTACCTGTACAAGCTGTCCGGCGTCGTCGAGGAGGCCGGCGTGACCGTGGTCATCACGAAGCCGACGCTCAACCTGGCGTTCTTCGACCAGCGGCCGCTGGAGACGTTCACCGCCGCCGCCCCGGACGTCGACACCTGGTTCGTCGGCGGCCACTCGCTCGGCGGGGTGCGCGCCTGCCAGCTCGCAGAGGATCCCGCGGTGACGGGTCTCGTCCTGTTCGGGAGTTACTGCGCGAACGACCTCTCCGGCTCGGCTCTCGAGGTGCTGAGCCTCGCGGGGAGCGATGACGGACTGAGTACCCCGGAGAAGGTCGCCGACGCGCGCGTCCGGCTGCCCGCCGACGCGACGATGGTCGAGATCGGCGGGGCGAACCACGCGAGCTTCGGTGACTACGGGGTGCAGCCCGGTGACGGTTCGGCGACGATCTCCAGTGATGAGGCCCGCTCCGAGATCACGCGGAATCTGGTCGAGCTGCTCGGCTGAGCGGACGGGGTGGGCCCCGGCGGTCCGCAGGGACCCTGACGATCAGCCCTTCGGGACCGGCGGCCCGACGACGAGCAGGGCCGTGAAGACGGCGACGACCACGAGGCCGCCGACGACCACGAGCAGGACCGGGTGTCGGACGAGCCAGCGGGTCAGGCGGTCGAGCACGCGCTGGTCGCGCGGGTCGGCACCCGCCTCACGGCGCCATGTCCCGTCGAGTCGGCCGGTGCGGTCCGCCCAGAGGTCGAAGGGGATGGTCGCGTACGGGACGACGGCGCTCACGAGGCCCACGAGGATCGTGCCGATGGGCCAGCGCTGGTTGATCCCGATGAGCAGGACCGTCGCGCCGTAGACGAGGAACACGAAGCCGTGCAGCGCGCCACCGATGCTCACGCCGAGGTCGGTCGTCTTCGTGACGTACTTGAGGATCATCCCGATGATGAGCAGGGTCCAGGTGATCGCCTCGGCGATCGCGATCAGGCGGAAGAGGCGGCGCGGCGACACAGGGGCTCCAAGGCTCGGGGTGCAGGTCTTCCAGCTTGCCAGGCACTGCTGAGAGGGTGCTCCCAGCGGGCGCCCGGTTCTGCCACCCTGGGTGGATCGGGAATACGCGTCGGAGCGACGCGGTTCACCGAGATGTATGCAAACACATACAATCGCCGTGACAGCTCGCGGCGAGCCACACGACGTTGGAGAACCCCATGACCACACCCCTCGAGTTCGGCATCGACACCTTCGGTGACGTCACGGTCGACGCCGACGGCGCACCACTGTCCCAGGCGCAGGTCCTGCGCAACGTCGTGGAGCAGGGTGTCCACGCCGAGGCGGTCGGCCTCGACTTCATCGGGGTGGGAGAGCACCACCGTGAGGACTTCGCGGTCTCGTCACCCGAGGTCGTGCTGGCGGCGATCGCGGCCCGCACCGAGCGCATCCGTCTCGGATCCGCCGTCACGGTGCTGAGTTCCGACGACCCGGTGCGCGTCTACCAGCGGTTCGCGACGCTCGACGGCATCTCGGGAGGGCGGGCCGAAGCCATCCTGGGCCGCGGATCCTTCACCGAGTCGTTCCCGCTCTTCGGGTACGAGCTGTCGCAGTACGAGGAGCTCTTCGAGGAGAAGCTCGAGCTGTTCGTCGCCCTCCTCGAGCAGGGACCGGTCACCTGGTCGGGCAAGACGCGCGCGCCGCTCCGGGAGCAGTCGGTCTACCCGCGGGTGGAACACGGGAAGCTGAAGACGTGGGTCGGTGTGGGTGGAAGCCCCGAGTCGGTCGTGCGGACCGCTCGATACGGCCTGCCGATGATGCTGGCCGTGATCGGTGGTGGGCCGCTGCGGTTCGCCCCCTTCGTCGACCTCTACCACCGCGCACTCGCGCAGTTCCAGCTGCCGACCCAGCCCGTGGGCATGCACTCTCCGGCGCACATCGCCGAGACCGATGAGCTCGCGCAGGAGCAGCTGTGGCCGCACTACCGGGCGATGATGGACCGGATCGGCCGCGAGCGGGGCTGGAGCCCGATGACCCGTGGGCACTTCGAGCAGGAGGCCGGCCCGGAGGGTGCCCTGTTCGTCGGTTCGCCGGAGACGGTCGCACGGAAGGTCGCGACCGCGGTCGACGGCTTGGGGCTGTCCCGCGTGGATCTGAAGATCAGCAACGGTTCGCTATCGCACGAGCACCTCATGGACAGCATCGGGCTGTACGGCTCCGTGGTCGTCCCGCGCGTCCGCGAACTGCTGACCGAGGCCTCGACCGCCTGATCCGGTTCAGCGGATCGCCGGCGGGCGGTAGGGCATCGTCAGCGTCAGGACGGTGCTGCCGGTCTCGTCGTCGGCTGCCGGGCCGACCCTGAGGGACCCGCCGAAGGCGCCGGCCCGTCGATCCAGTTGCAGCAGGCCGCCGGACGGTTCGGTGCCCTCGCGGAGACCGGAGCCGTTGTCGACGACGCGCAGCTCGACGGCGCCCGCAATCGTCCCTCGCCGCTCGGTGGCTGGCGACGAGACCCGGAGGTCCACGACCAGTCGATCGGCCGCCCCGTGGGTCAGCGCGTTCGTGACGCCCTCCTCGAGCGTGCGGACGACGACCGCGCGCTCCGCCGTCGTGAAGACGTTGTCGATCGGGTCGTCGAGGAGCCGGAAGTCCGGCGAGACGTCGAGATTGGTGGTGATCGACGGGGGGAGCCGTTGCAGGATCGCGCGGATGCTCGGTGCGATCCCGACCTCGAGCAGCGGCGGTGACAGGAGCCGGCTGAGCTCGCGGACGTCGCGCTCGCGCACGGTCCGGAGTTCCTCGCCGAGGGACCGAAGGGTCCTGGCCGCATCCGACCCGACGTCCGGGCCGCCCTGTTCGAGTGCTGTCGTGACGGACGCGAGCTGGGCGCTGATCAGGACGAGGTGCTGCTGCAACGTGCCGTGCAGCCCTTCCGCGACCTCCCGCTTCACCCGCAGCTCCTCACCCTGCAGGGATTGGAGGGCGAGGTCGGCCCGGTGTCGCTGATCGGCGTGCGCGCGCTCCTGCTCGCGGGCGCGTCGCCGGGCGGCACTGAGGCTGAACCCGAACGTCGCGCAGACCGCCAGGGCGAGCGTCGTCGTCCCGGCCTCGACGAGGACCGTCTGCAAGCTCGGGTCGCGGTACACGCCCAGCAGGAGCTGGAGGCCGCTTCGCAGCAGCCCCGTCAGCACCGCCACGAGGAGGACACCCCCGAGCACCTTCGGGCGCCACCACTCGTGGAGCGACGGCCCCCACCTCGACCACAGCAGGAGTGCGAGTACGAGGATCGCCGCGCTCAACGAGACGAGGTTGGCGGTGACCCGTTCGGCGAGCATGCCACGCGTCCCACCCGGGGCGACCCAGGTGTAGATGTAGACGCTCTGGAAGGACACCGCGAGTCCGAAGACCGCTGCCATGGCACCACTGGCCGTGATGAACGCCCGGCTGTCGCTCCAGCGCTCAGCGCGAGCGGTCCGGGCCTCCTGGGTCATGGCTCCATTCTGACCTGCCGTGCGCGCCACCGCCGACATCGACGTGCGGTCGCTCGGGAGCTTCCCCCTCGGTCGTTCCCATCTCGATCCGGGATACTCGGAACATGCACCACCAGTCGCACTCCGACCCCTCGCCCGCCGCGCTGTCCACGGTCGACGATGCGACGACGGACGCCGCGACCACCAGGCCGCTGCGTGTCGGGGTGATCGAGGACCAGCCGCTGCTCGGCGGCATGCTCGCCGAGCTGCTCGACGGGGCGCCAGGCGTGACGTTCGTCGGGCGTGCGGGTACGGTCGCCGAGGCCCGCAGGCTGTTCCTCCCGGGGACGGTGGACGTGCTCACCATGGACATCGAGCTGCCCGACGGCAACGGGGTGAGCCTCGGCGTCTCCCTCCGCCGGGCGCAACCCGGCCTCGGTGTCGTCCTGCTGTCCGCCTACGACCTCATGGACATGCTGCTCGAGATGCCGGCCGACGTCCGCGAAGGGTGGAGCTACCTGTCGAAGACCTCGTCACTCACGCGCGAGATCCTCCTCGAGGCCATCCGGGTCTCCGCACGCGGCGAGACGATGCTCGATCCCGAACTCATCGACCGGACCAGGCCCAGGGCGGGGTCGAGTCTCGAGTCGCTCACCGACCGGCAGTACGCCGTGCTGCAGCTGCTCGCGACCGGTCGCTCGAACACGGGGATCGCGACCAGGCTCGGGATCGCGGAGAAGTCCGTTCAGAACCACCTCACGGCGATCTACGCCGCACTCGGGATCGAGCATGACACCTCGAGCAACCCACGGGTGTCGGCCGTTCTCGCCCTCCTCTCCGAATCCGGCCGCTTGTCCTGACCCGACGTCCGCGATCGGTGCGCGGGCTCAGCGTCCGCGGTCCGGCGCTTCGAGGTCGTCCACCGTCCGATCAGGGCGCCATCCGCGCCAGACCGGATGCCTGAACCGTCCATCCGGTGTCCACTCGCTGAAGCGGACCTCCCCGATGAGGACCGGTTCCACCCAGTTGGCGTCGGCCGCGTCGGCCGGCGGGACACCCACGAGAGCCGTCGACGCCCGACCCAACCGTTCGAAGCGCAGCGCGGTCGCCGCCAACTCCCGATCGCTGAAGCCGCTCCCGACCCGCCCCG
The DNA here is from genome assembly GCF_002024505.1 of Plantibacter flavus. Classification (NCBI taxonomy): domain Bacteria; kingdom Bacillati; phylum Actinomycetota; class Actinomycetes; order Micrococcales; family Microbacteriaceae; genus Plantibacter; species Plantibacter flavus. Next base: position 2,359,659 of record NZ_CP019402.1, on the reverse strand, counting down.
CGTAGTGCAGCAGCCCATCCGCGCCCGGCACCCCGAGCAGGAGCGACCCGATCCCACCCGAGCGCCCGCCCCGACCGGGACGCCAGCCCGCGACCACCACCTCCTCCATGCGTTCGTGCTTGAACTTGACCCAGGTGCTGCTGCGCCGACCCGGTCGGTAGCGGCCGTCGAGCTCCTTCGCCATCACCCCCTCCAACCGCAACCCCCGACTCACCTCGAGCGCATCGTCGAGCGAGCCGTCGATCGTCGGCGGCACCTGGACGACGGTCCCGGACGCGATCGTCCGCTCGAGCAGCTCCCGACGCTCCCGGTACGGCAGTTCCGTCCGATCCGTGTCGTCCAGCGCGAGCAGGTCGAACAGCAGCAGACGGACCGGTGTCCGACGGCGCTCCCGTTCGACGTCCCGCTCCGCGGTGAGCTGCATCCGACGCTGCAGGAGCGAGAAGTCGGGACGGCCGTCAGGCCCTGACGCCACGATCTCACCGTCGAGGACGACCGCACGGCCGGCGAGCGACGTCGCGAGCTCCTCGACCACCTCCGGGTACGCCATCGTCAGGTCCTTGCCGTTCCGGCTCGACAACCGCACCCGCCCCGTCGAGCCGTCGACGCTCGCGATCGCACGGATGCCGTCCCACTTCATCTCGAACGCCCAGGATCCGTCGTCGACCAGCTCGCCGGGTGCCGCGACACTCGCGAGCATGGGGGTGGGGATCCCACGAGGCCGTACGACCGGTGGAGCCGGCGGGTCACCCGGCGCGCGCATCCGGTGGATGAGCCACGACGGCGCCTCCCGTCCCGTCCCGCCCGCGGTCCGGATGAGCGCGAACCGCATCGGCCCGCCGAGCGCGCCTCCCGCCCGGCCGTGCAGGGTCCCGATGACCTCGTCATCGCGCCATTTCTCCAGCTCGTAGGTGCCCGCGTCCCAGATGGTCACCTCACCGGCCCCGTACTCCCCAGCCGGGATCGTCCCCTCGAAACTGCCGTACTCGATGGGGTGGTCCTCCGTGCGCACCGCCAGGTGGTTGCTGCTCGGATCCGTCGGGACCCCCTTCGGCAGGGCCCACGACACCAGCACACCGTCGTGCTCGAGCCGGAAGTCATGGTGCAGTTTCCGCGCCTCGTGTCGCTGGATCACGAACGAGGGCGGTGTCCCAGCAGCGGCAGGCGACGGCGGTCCATCCGGGACCGGCTCGGGCGTCCGCTCCGCGTCCCGCTTCCGCCGGTACTCCACGAGCCGGTCCTCGTGCTCCGACGGGCGGATCGTGATCGACGGACGCGGGTCGCCGAGCACCCGCATCGGGTCCTCACCGTCCGCCAGACGCTCGAGCACCGCAGGGAACTCCAGCTGCACCAGCCCCGGATCGTCGAGCTCCTCCCACCGGCGGGGAGCCGCCACCGTCGGCCGCGACCGACCACGCAACGAGAACGGCGCGATCGTCGTCTTCGATCCGTTGTTCTGACTCCAATCGACGAAGACCTTCCCCGTGCGTCGCTGCTTCGACATCTCGCTCACCACGAGGCCCGGCTCGTCCGCGGCCAGCGCCCGCGCGAGCTCATGCGCCACGAGCGACACCTCCTCGGAACTCTGCCGGCCGTCCAACGCCGCATACAGGTGGATCCCCTTGCTCCCACTCGTGAGCGGGACCGGATCCAGCCCCATGTCCACCAACACCGCCCGCGCCAGGCCCGCGACACCAGCGCACTCTGCGAGGGACACCCCCTCACCCGGATCGAGGTCGAGGACGAGACGGTCGGGCGGACGGCGCTCGCCGGATCGGTCGAACCGCCACTGCGGCACGTGCAGCTCCAGCGCACCCAACTGCGCCAGCCACGTGAGCGTCGCGAGATCGTCGACGATCGGGTACTCGTTCGTGTGATCGCTGTGCTCGATGGGGAGCCGCTGGACCCAGTCGGGAGCCGCGGTGCCCAGATCCTTCTGGAAGAACCCCGACTCCGGCGCCGCAGCCGTCCCGACGCCGTGCACCCAGCGTTTCCGGGTCACCGGCCGATCGGCGAGGTGCGGGAGGAGGTGTTCGGCGACCGCGGCGTAGTAGGCGAGGACCTCGGCCTTCGTCGTGCCGGTCTCGGGGTACAGCACCTTGTCGAGATGGGTGAGTTGGATCCGGCGTCCGTCGACGTCGACCCACTGCGACTGCGCGCCGCCACCGCTCGTCCTCGCCATGGCGATCAGCCTGCCGCCCACGGCCGTCAAGGGCTAGCCCTTGACGCCGCTCCGGGTGTCTACTGGTCACCACGACAGCGCGGGCGGATCCGCCGGCGGACGGGAGCGGTCATGCGCGCGATCTGGAAGGGTGCGGTCACCTTCGGCCTGGTGAACGTCCCGGTGAAGGTGTACAGCGCCACGGAGGACCACGACCTGTCACTCCACCAGGTCCACGACGCCGACGGCGGGCGCATCCGGTACCAGCGCAAGTGCGAGGTCTGCGGCAAGGTCGTCAGCTACGACCACATCGACAAGGCCTACCAGGACGGCGAGCAGACGGTGGTCCTCACCGCAGACGACCTGGCATCGCTCCCCGAGGAACGCAGCCGCGAGATCGAGGTCGTCGAGTTCGTGCCGAGCGACGACCTCGACCCGATCATGTTCGACCGCAGTTACTTCCTCGAACCCGACTCCTCCTCGTCGAAGGCCTACGTCCTGCTCCGGCGGACGCTCGAGGAGACCGACCGCACGGCCATCGTGCGATTCGCCCTCCGCCAGAAGACGCGTCTCGGCGCCCTCAGGGTGCGCGAGGACGTCATCCTCCTGCAGACGCTGCTCTGGGAGGACGAGGTCCGCGAGGTGCGGTTCCCGGCACTCGAGGAACGCGTCCGCATCTCCGCCAAGGAACTCGAGATGTCGGAGGCGCTCGTCGAGTTGTTCTCGTCGCGCTTCCGCCCGGACGCGTTCGTCGACGAATACCAGGCACAGCTCCGGAAGCTCATCGAGGCGAAACTCGAGCAGGGCGATGCCCTCGACACCGCCGCCACCTTCGGCGAGCAGCCCGAGCCCGATGACGACACGGGCGCCGAGCCGATCGACCTCATGGAGGTGCTGCAGCGCAGTATCGAACGGCAACGCGGCACGACCGGCGCGAAGACGGCGAGCGGGGCGAAGCGATCCGGCACCGCCAAGCCCGCAGCGACGAGCCGCTCGGCGAAGACCGGTACTGCGAAGACTGGTACCGCGAAGACCGGTACCGCCAAGACGAGTGGCGCGAAGACCGGTACCGCGAAGACCGGTACCGCCAAGACCGCGCCGTCGAAAGCGTCGACCGCGACGAAACGCAAGAAGAGCGCCTGAGCGACGACGCCCGGGCCGAGAGGGAGCACGACATGATGGAGCACCGCATCACCCCGTTCCTCTGGTACGACTCACAGGCCGAGGAGGCGGCGACCTTCTACGTGTCGCTGTTCCCCGACTCCCGGATCACCTCGGTGAGCCGCTACCCGGAAGGCGGACCCATGCCGGCCGGTCAGGCGATGGTCGTCGAGTTCGAGCTCGAAGGCCTCCCCGTCAGCGCGATGAACGCCGGGCCCATCTTCTCCTTCACCGAGGCGTTCTCCTTCTCCGTCAGAGCCGACACCCAGGACGAGATCGACCGACTCTGGGACGCCCTCATCGCCGACGGCGGCGCCCCGAGCCAATGCGGCTGGCTCAAGGACCGCTGGGGACTGTCCTGGCAGATCGTGCCCGGCATCCTCGCCGAACTGCAGAACGACCCCGACCGTGAACGCGCGGCACGAGCCATGCGATGCATGATGGGGCAGACCAAGCTCGTCATCGCCGAACTCGTCGCCGCCGCGGACGATCGCTAGCGGCTCCTCCACAACCGACCGACCGACGGGACACCGCCCCTCCGAGACACCGACGCAGTCCACCGTCAGCAGCTCCTGACAGACTTGCCGCATGTCCCACCCCAGCACGCCCACCCCCGCCCACCCCGAACCAGCCCCCACCGGATCGGTCGCCGAGGCCACATCGGCGCTCGCCGCACTCACGGGCGTTCCGGGGGCCACGTTCCACGACGGTCAGCTCGAGGCGATCCTCGCGCTCGTCGACGAACATCGTCGTGCGCTCGTCGTCCAGCGCACCGGTTGGGGCAAGTCCGCCGTCTACTTCATCGCGACCGCCCTCCTGCGCCGACGGGGCGCCGGGCCGACCCTGTTGGTCTCGCCGTTGCTCGCGCTCATGCGCGACCAGGTGGCGGCCGCCGAGCGCGCCGGTGTGCGCGCGGTGGCGATCAACTCGGCGAACGCGCACGAATGGGACGACGTCCGGGCGCGGCTGGAGGCCGACGAGGTCGACGTCCTGCTCGTTTCACCCGAGCGGCTCAACAATCCGCGCTTCCGCGATGAGCAGCTCCCGACCCTCGTGGCCCGCACGGGCATGCTGGTGGTGGACGAGGCGCACTGCATCTCCGACTGGGGTCACGATTTCCGACCCGACTACCGGCGGCTCGCGGAACTGATCGGGCGTCTTCCTACCGAGGTCCCGGTCTTGGCGACCACCGCGACGGCCAACGCACGCGTCGTCCGCGACATCGCCGAGCAGCTCACCGCACCCGGTGCCGCAGCCTCCCGCGGAGCCGAGGTGCTCACCATCCGTGGCTCGCTCGCGAGGGCGTCCCTCCGGCTCGGCGTGCTCCGGCTGCCGGAGTCACGGGACCGCCTCACCTGGCTGCTCAGCCACCTCGGCGGGCTCACCGGGTCCGGCATCATCTACACGCTCACGGTGTCCGCCGCGGAGGACACCGCGCGGCTGCTGCGCGAGGCCGGTCACGAGGTCCGGGCGTACACCGGCCGGACCGATCCCGACGAACGCGAGGAGTCCGAACGGCTCCTCAAGGAGAACCGCCTGAAGGCGCTGGTCGCGACGAGCGCGCTCGGCATGGGGTTCGACAAACCGGACCTCGGGTTCGTCGTGCACCTCGGCGCTCCGTCCTCGCCGGTCGCGTACTACCAGCAGGTCGGTCGTGCGGGCCGTGCCACCGAGCACGCAGACGTCCTGCTCCTGCCCGGAGCGGAGGACGAGGAGATCTGGCAGTACTTCGCGACCGCGTCGATGCCGGACGAAGCGCGGGCCACCGCGGTCCTCGACGCACTCGACAGCCAGCCGCGGTCCACGCCCGCGCTCGAGGCACTCGTGAACCTGCGTCGCACACCCCTCGAACTCCTCCTCAAGGTGCTCGACGTGGACGGCGCGGTCCAGCGGGTGGCCGGGGGGTGGGTGTCGACCGGGCAGCCGTGGGTCTACGACCGGGAGCGGTACCGGCGGATCGCCGAGGCCAGGGTGGCGGAGCAGCAGGCGATGCTGGCCTACGAGCGGGGCGACGAGTGCCGGATGCTCGTGCTGCAACGTGAGCTCGACGACGCGAGCGCGGTGCCCTGTGGCCGATGCGACCGGTGCGCCGGGCCGTGGTTCCCCACCGAACTCGACAGTGCGGCGGCCGCTTCGGCGTCGGAGGCGCTCGGGCGGGTGGGCGTCGAGCTCGAACCGCGGGCGCAATGGCCGACGGGAGCCGACCGCCTCGGCGTCACCGCGGACGGCGCAGCGGTGAAGGGACGCATCGCGCTCGAGGACCGCCTCGAGGCCGGGCGCGCCCTCGCTCGGCTCACCGACCTCGGCTGGGGCGGTGTCCTCCGCGAGCTCTTCGCCGCGGGCGCGCCCGATGCTCCCGCCTCCCGCGCGGTCATCGACGCGAGCGTCCGCGTCCTGGCGGATTGGCCGTGGACGCAACGACCGGCCGCCGTGGTCAGTGTGCCGTCACGGTCGCGTCCGCAGCTGGTCGACTCCGTGGCGAGGGGCATCGCGTCGCTCGGGCGACTGCCCTACCTCGGGGAGCTCGACCTCGTCGGCGACGGCCCGCGCGGTGGTCCCGGCGGCAACAGCGCCTACCGGCTGGCCGGGGTCTGGGACGCCTTCACCGTCGGATCCGAACTCCGGGCGCAGCTCGCAGCGCTCGAGGGTGCGCCGGTCCTGCTCGTCGACGACCGCGCCGACAGTCGGTGGACGCTCACCGTCGCCGGTCGCGCGCTCCGCCGCGCAGGGGCCGGCCCGGTCCTCCCGTTCGCGCTCGGGATCGTGGGCTGATCGCCCGTCAGCCCTCGTGGAGACTGGATCGGGTGTCCTTGGCCAGGTGCCGCGGCAGCAGGATCGTGCAGACGAGTCCGACGACTGCTGCTGCAGCGCAGATCGCGAAGCTCAGGCGGAAGGCGTCCGCACTGGGTGTCGTGACAGCTCCGTCGGTCACGACCTGGGAGGCCAGGATGGCGCCGATCACCGCACTCGCGATCGTGGAACCGAGCGTCCGCATGACGGAGTTGAGTCCGTTGGACGCCGCCGTCTCGCTGGGCGGGACGGCACCCATGATGAGCGTCGGCATGGCGGCGTAGGCGAACCCCACTCCGAAGCCGACCGCGGTGGCCGTGAGCACGGTGTGCCAGACCTCGGTCATGAGTCCGATCGCGATCGCGTACCCGACCGCGATGATCGCGATGCCGATCAGCAGGCTCAATCGGGCGCCCTTGGCTGCGGTCAACCGCGCGGCGACCGGCGACATCGCCCACATGATGAGACCGCTCGGCATGAGGCAGAGGCTCGCGATGAGCATGTTCTGCCCGAGACCGACCCCGGTGCCGACCGGCGCCTCGAGGATGCCTGGGAGGACGACCGTGCTGCCGAAGAAGGCGAAGCCGACCGTGATGGACGCGAGGTTCGTGAAGAGCACCGTCCGCCTGGCGGCGATGCGCAGGTCGACGAGTGGGCTGGCGGAGCGTACCTCGAACCACCCCCAGAGCAGGAGCACGACGACGCCGCCGATCAAGCAGCCGAGCGTCCCGACGCTCGTCCAACCCCACTCGTTGCCCTTCGAGACGGCGAGGAGGATGGGGACGAGGCCGGCGGCGAGACCGATCGCGCCGATCCAGTCGAAACCACCTTCACTCCGAAGGGTGCTCACCGGGACGAAGCGTGCGACGAGGACGAAGCCGATGAGCCCGAGGGCGCCGGCGACCCAGAACAGCACGTGCCAGTCGAGGTACTGCGAGATCACCGCGGAGATCGGCAGACCGACGGCACCACCGATACCGAGCGTGGCACTCACGAGCGCGACCGCGGGGCCGAGCCGCTTCGCGTGGAGCACGTCGCGCAGGATGCTGATGCCGAGCGGGATCACGCCCATCGCCATCCCCTGGAGGGCCCGGGCGACGATGAGCGGGACGATCGTGGATGAGAAGGCGGCGAGCACCGAACCGGCCATCATGATCCCGAGCAGGACGAGCACCATCCGTCGTTTGCCATAGAGGTCGCCGAGCCGACCGGCGATCGGGGTCGCGACCGCGGCCGACAGGAGCGTCGCCGTCACGACCCACATGCTGTCGGAGGCGTGCACGCCGAGGATCGTGGGGAGCGACGGCACGAGCGGGGTGACGAGTGTCATCATGAACGCCGCGACGAGACCGGTGAAGGCGAGGCTCGTGACGACCGCGCGCTCCGGAAGCGGCTTGCGGAGTGCCTCCCGCTCCTCGTCGCTGAGCCAGGGACGCTCGGCCTCAGGCTGGTCCTCGTCGTGGTCGTCGGGCTGCGCTGAATCCTGCGTCACGGGTCCTGTTCCTGTGGAGAGTCGATGCGGCCGAGGCCACTCGGAGTCGAACACCGTCCGCCGGCGCGGTATTCCCGGCTCGGCCGGGCCGATGTCGTCCGGCCTCGTCGTCGGTTCAGCGCGGGAGGCGGGGGATCGCCGCGATGAGCTGCTTCGTGTAGGCCTCGGCGGGATCATGGAGGATCTGAGCGGTGGCGCCGGCCTCGACGACCTGCCCGTGTCGGAGGACCACCGTGCGTTCACACAGCGCTGCCACCGTGCCGAGGTCGTGCGAGACCATGACGAGGGCCAGGCCGTTCGAAGCCCGCAGCTCGGCGAGGAGCTCGATGATCTGGATCCGGGTGCTCATGTCGAGGGCGCTGACGGGCTCGTCGGCGAGGAGGAGCCGGGGGTTCGGGACGATCGCGCGGGCGATGGCGATCCGCTGCCGCTGGCCGCCCGAGAACTCGTGCGGGAACCGCGACGCCGCGTCGGCGGGCAGTCCCACCGCCTCGAGCGCCGCGGACGCGCGGACGGCCGCCTGCTCGGTGGTCGCCAGCCGGAGGGAGCGCAACGGTTCGGCCACGATGCGCCCGATACGTTGCCGCGGGTCGAGCGAGGAGTACGGATCCTGGAAGACGGCCTGCACCGATGTGCGGAATCGACGGACCCGCGTCCGGTCGCGGGGGTCCAGCGCGCCACCGTCGAACCGGACCGAGCCCGAGGTCGGCCGGTCGAGGCCGAGCAGCAGTCGGAGGAGGGTGCTCTTGCCGGCGCCGGACTGCCCGACGATCCCGACGGCCTCGCCTGCGCCGACGGCCAGCGAGACGTCGTCCAGGGCCTCCTGACCACCGCGGTACCGGAAGCCGACCGCGTCAAGCTCGAGGATCGGCGTCGCCGTGATCGGTGCATCGGTCATCGCGGGTCCTCCAGCGCGTCGTCGAGCGCGCGGGCGCTGGCGACCAGACGACGGGTGTCCTCGTGCTGCGGCGCCGTCAGCACCTGCGCCACCGCGCCGCGTTCCACGGCCCGACCATCGCTCAGCACGACGACCTCGTCGACCATGGCCGACACGACGGCGAGGTCGTGACTGATGAACAGGAGCGCCATGCCGCGTTCCCGGACGAGCCGGTCGATGAGCGCGAGCACCTCCGCCTGGACGGTCACGTCGAGCGCCGTCGTCGGCTCGTCCGCGATCAGGAGCTGCGGGCGACCGGCGAGCGCGATGGCGATCGCGACCCGCTGCCGCTGCCCGCCGGACAGCTCATGGGGGTAGGAGGCGGCGATGCGGGCGGTGTCGGTGAGGGACACCTCGACGAGGGCCGCTTCGACGGCCTCCTCGAGCCGTTCGCCCCGGAGCCCCAGATGGCGACGCAGGGGCTCGGCGAGTTGGGCGCCGACCCGCATGAGCGGGTCGAGTGCGGTCAGCGGCTCCTGGAAGACGAGTCCCGCCACCCGGCCGCGGAGCGGCCGCAGCGCGCGGTCCGGGGCGCCGATCACCTGGGTGCCGGCCAGTTCGACGCTGCCGCTCGCGCTCAGCTGCTCGCCGAGCAGCCCGATCACTGCGAGGGAGGTCAAGGACTTCCCGGACCCGGAACCGCCGATGAGGCCGAGGCGACCCCCGGCGGCGATGGTCAGGTCCAGCCCGTCGAGGAGCGGCCGGTCCGTGCCGTCGGGAGCTCCGCGCCGGATGCCTCGGGTGATGGTCAGGCCGGAGATGTCGAGGAGACCGCTCATGCGCCGCGCCTCCTCGTCGGATCGCCGAGGTCCCGCAGGCCGTCCGCGATGAAGTTCACGCCCACCACGAGCATCACCACGGCGACGCCCGGAGCGATCGCGCCGATCGGTGCCGTCGTGACGGTGGCCTGGGCCTCCTGCAGCAGGCGTCCCCAGGAGGCGTTCGGCGGTGGCGCACCGAGGCCGAGGTACGACAGGCTCGCTTCGGCGAGGACGGCGATGCCGAACTGCAGTGCGAGGTTGACGCTCAGGGTGGGCCAGATGTTCGGGAGCACGTGCTGGCCGATGACACCGGCCCAGCTCGTCCCGGCGGTCCTGGCCGCGACGACGTACTGCTCGCTGAGGACCCGCTTCGTGAGGATCCGGGTCAGGCGGGCCACGATGGCCGACATGGCGAGTCCGATCGCGATGATCGCGGTGCCGAGTGACGCGCCCTGCGCGGCCACGATGAGCATGGCGAGCAGGAGCACCGGGAAGGCGATCACGACGTCGAGCGCGGCGGAGATCGTGTCGTCCAGCCAGGCCGATGCGAAGGCCGCGGCGAGTCCCACGGCGATCCCGATGACCGCCCCGACCGCGACGGCCCCGGCGCCGGTCACGAGCGCGATGCGCGCGCCGATCATGAGCTGGGTCATGAGGTCGCGACCGAGCTTGTCGGTACCGAGCCAGTGGGTGCCGGTCGGACCTTCGAGACGACCGCCGGCGGTGTCCGTGGGGGCGAAGGGCAACCACACGAGCGAGACGGCCGCCAGGACGGCGATGACGCCGACGAGGACCAGTCCGACGGTCAGCGTCGCGGACCTGGCGCGTCGCCGCACCGGGCGGCGGTCGGTGAGCGCGGTCTGGGCGTCGACGGCGCTCATCGGAGCCCGTTCCCCGAGATCGAGGTGCGCAGACGCGGATCGATGAGCCGCTGCGCGATGTCGGCGACGAAGCCCGTCAGGAGGACGACGAGGGTCGAGACGAGGAGGATGCCCTGGATGTTCGGGTAGTCGTGCTGCTGGATCGCCGTCAGGAGCATCGACCCGAGGCCCGGCAGGCTGAACACGCTCTCGACCACGACGGCGCCGAGGAAAGTGGTGGCGAGCTCGATGCCGAGGATCGCGACGACGGGCACCGCGGCGTTCCGGGCGCCGTGTCGGAGCAGGGCCTCGCCGAAGCCGGCTCCCTGCGCCCGCGAGGACCGAAGGTAGTCGCTGCCGACCACGTCGAGCGTGGCGGAACGGACGTACCGGGTGATCGACGCACTCATGACGATGGCGATGGTGATGACCGGAAGGGCGAGGCTCGTGAGCGCCGCGGCGGGGTCGGCCCAGTCGTCGCGCGGGAAGCCGCCGGACGGGAACAGCCGGAGCGTCACCGCGAACACGCTGACGAGCAGGATGCCGACCCAGAACACCGGCACGGCTATCCCGAGCTGCGAGAGGCCGGACAACGCGATGCCGTACCAGCGGTCGGCCCGGAGGGCGGACACGACACCGGCCACGAGGGCGAGCACCACGGCGAGGAGGAACGCGAGGAGCGTGAGCGGCACGGTGACCTGGAGGCGCAACGCGATCTCGGGCCCGACCGGGAGCGAACTCACGAACGAGGAACCGAGGTCGAGGGTCAGGACGCCGCCGAACCAGGCCGCGAACTGCTCGCCGAGCGGCCGGTCGGCTCCCACCTGCTCGCGTGCAGCGTCGATCTGCTCCTGCGTGGCGTTCACCGAGAGGAGGGCGTTCGACGGGTCGCCCGGCAGCAGGCGGAGCAGCACGAACAGCACGGTCATGGCGACGAGGAACGACACCACGAGGAACGCGGATCGGCGCAGCAGGTAAGCGAGCATGGTGGACCTCAGCGTAGCGAGGCCCGGGCCGACCGGGCAGTGCCGGTCGGCCCGGGCGACGACTACTTGCGGACGATGTCCGCCACGAAGAACTGCGAGTTCAGGCCGTTGACGCCGTATCCCGAGACATCACTCGCCGCGACGACGATCTGCGGGTAGAGGTACAGCCACACGCTCGCCGCGTCCTCGGCGATCTGCTCGTTGACGAGCTTCAGCTTCGCGGTCTGCTCCTCGGTGGTCGTCGCCTGTTCTGCCTCCGACACCCACTGGGTCACCTCGGGGTTGTCGTAGCCCCAGTAGAAGTCCGGGTTGCCGTACCAGACGACGTCACGGTCGTTCACGTGCTCCTGGAGCGTCGCCTGGAAGTCGCGTTCCTTGAACACCTTCGAGTACCACTCGTCCGCACTGATCGTGTTGATCTCGACCGTGATGCCGACCTTCGCGAGTTCACTCTGGAGGAACTCGGCGACGGCCGGGTGCGGGTCGTAGCTCGGGGTGTCGAGCGTGAACGTGAAGCCGTCGGCGAAGCCCGCTTCGGCGAGCTGCTGCTTGGCGAGCTCGGGGTCGTAGGGGTTCACCTGCGTGAGGTCTTCGTACCAGGGGTCCGTCGGCGGGACCATCGACCCGATGAGTGTGCCGTAGTCACCCCAGATGGACGAGAGCAGCTTCTTGGTGTCGATCGCGGAGTACACGGCCTTCCGGACGAGCGCCTGGTCGAACGGGGCGACCCGGTCGTTGAAGGCGAGCAGCTCCTTCGTCGTGGAGTCGCCGTCGGAGACGACGTAGTCCGCGTTGTCGGTGAACTGGCTCAGCTGGTCGGGGCTCTGCACGCTCGTGATGATGTCGATCTGCTTCGTGACGAGCGCATTGCTGAGCGCGGTCGCGTCGGTGAAGTAGGTGAAGACCACCTCCGCGTTCTTGGCGGGCTCACCCCAGTAGTCGTCCCAGCGCTCGAGGCTCAGAGTGCTGCCGCGCTTCCAGTCGCCGAGCGTGTACGGACCTGTGCCGTCCTCGGTGGTCTTGAGGTCCTTCGCCGCGTCGTTGACGATCCAGACGTAGCTCAGGTTGTAGATGAAGGAGATGGAGCGCTCGGAGAGGGTGATGACGACGGTCTTGTCGTCGGGGGTCGCGATGTCCGAGATCACCGCGAAGCTGCTCTTCCGCGCCGACTGCGAGTCCTCGGCGGTCACGGCCTCGATGCTCGACTTCACATCTGCCGAGGTGAGTGGGTCGCCGGAGTGGAAGGTGACACCGTCCTTGAGGGTGAAGGTGTACGTCAGGCCGTCGTCGCTCACGGTGCTGTCGGCGGCGAGCACGGGCTCGACCTCGCCGTCGTCCGTGAGGCGGTAGAGGCCCTCGTACACGTTGCCGGTGAAGGCCTCCGTGACGCCCTGGCCGCCGCCGCCGGTGTTGCTGAGGTTCTGCGGCTCGTAGAGCGAGCCGACGGTGATGGTCGCGTCGTCGCCCGTCGCCGAGCTGCCACCACCACCGGCGCAGCCGGCGAGGGCGACGGCGGCGGCGACGGACAGGGCGACGAGCCCGATGGTTCTCTTCACGGATACTCCTGTGGTGTGGGGGTGCTGGTGCTGGGTGCGGGCTGTGGCGGTGTGGACGGGTCAGACGGCGTAGAGGTCGAAGCCCTCGCGGAACCGGGCGATCCGTTCCCCGGCGAGGACCGCTCCGGCGAACCGGTTCTGCGGCGGCGGCATCGGACAGTTGTACTGCACGGAGAAGCCGCAGGGCGGCACGAACGCGCGGTTGAAGTCGAGGACGACCTCGCCCGCCGTGCCGAAGCCGCCGTCGTCGGTCCGCTGCACGAACAGGAACCGGCCGGCGCCGTAGGTGCCCGATTCGTCGTCGCGACCGTTCGTCGCGTCGCCGAACACGAGGAGCAGCGTGCCGCCGTCGTCGAAGGCGCTCATCGTGTACTCGACCCCGTCTCGCGTGAACACGATGTCGCCGGGGACGACGAGCTCCCGTGATCCGCCGTTGTCGCGGATGTGCTCGAAGGGCACGGTCCGCGAGCCGTCGACCGGCGTGAACCGCGCCGTCTGGACCCAGGCGGGGTCGTACGGGAAGACCTCGATGCCCTCGAACGCGCGGATGGCGGGTGCGTTCGCGTCCCAGCGGCGGACACCGACCTCGTCCTGGCCCGTGTCGAGGTGGGTGCGGCGGAGCGTCGTCACCGTGACGCCGCTCGGCTGCTCGGCGGCGATGGCGGCTGCGGCCTCGTCGACGGTGGCCGGCGTCTCCTCCGGGAGCCACCGTGTCTCGACGAGGGCGAGGTTGCCGAGCGGCGAGGTCACGGCGGCTCGGCGGTCGTCGCGCCAGGCGTCGTGCTCGGCGATCGCGTTCGGCTGCGGGGCGGTGTGGATCGGCATGTCTCGATTCTCCGGATGACGGCGGGCGGGTCCCAATCGTGTGTCCTTCGGAGTCCAGCTCGTTTCGGGCGGGAACTATTCCCGAGCCCGGCGACGACCCTTCGTAGGACGGCGAGCGACGGGGTCGCGCCGTTCTGGGAGGATGTCCTCATGAACGCCACGCTCGTCCGCATGCCCGCCGATCGACTGCGGGGGTGGATGCTCGCCGCGAACGCGCAGTACCGCCTCGAACGCATCGAAGCGGGGGAGACCGAGGCGGAGGCGACGGCGAAGGCGGCGCAGTCCCTCGCCGAGACGTTCCCGGCCGGCCGGCTCCAGGTCGGACACCTCGTCTTCGAGGTGGTCCTCGACGACGCCGCGGTCGGCGTGCTCTGGATCGGACCGCGGAGCACGAGCCACCCGGACGAGTGGTGGGTCTGGGACGTGGAGATCGACGAGTCGTTCCGTGGCCGTGGGCTCGGTCGGCAGGCCATGCAGCTCGCCGAGACGGCGGCCAAGGAGCAGGGCGCGAAGACGCTGGGGCTGAACGTGTTCGGGTTCAACCGGATCGCGCGCGGCCTGTACGAGTCGCTCGGCTACGAGACGATGGCCGTGCAGATGCGCAAGGCGCTCTAACGCGGGTCCAGCCCGTCGATCAGATCGGTCATGACCCGGTCGGCGAGTGATGGAGGCTTCGGGTGCCCGTCGGCGGTGGTCCGCGAGGTCGTCGCGCGGTCGAGCGCGAGGACCTCTCCGTGGAGGTGCTCCATCTTCGCGTCGAGCCTGGAGGCCGCCTCGGCGGCGTGCTTGAGCTCGGCGAGCAGGCTGTCCGGCACGGCCTTGTCGTACTTGTAGTAGATCTTGTGCTCGAGGCTCGCCCAGAAGTCCATGGCGATCGTCCGGAACTGGATCTCGACGGGCACCTGCACGACGCCGTCGGACATGAACACCGGAACCTCGACGATCACGTGGAGGCTCTGGTACCCGTTCGGCTTCGGGTTCGCGATGTAGTCCTTGACCTTCACCACGGTGATGTCCTGCTGGCTCGTCAGGAGTTCGAACACCTTGTACGTGTCGGAGATGAAGCTGCAGGTGACGCGGATGCCCGCGATGTCGGTGATGTGTTCGCGGATGTCGTCGATGTCCTGCCCGTACTGCTTGCGTTCGATCTTGCCGATGATGCTCTCCGGCGACTTCAACCGCGAGCTGATGTGCTCGATCGGGTTGTAGTCGTGGATCTGCGTGAACTCCTCCTTGAGGATGTTCAGCTTCGTGGTGATCTCGTCGATGCCGAATTTGTACAGCATCATGAACCGCGTGAACTCGTCCTTGAGGCGCTTCAGCTCCTCGAGGTTGTCCGACGACGTTGGTCCGGTCATGGGCGTGCACTCCAGCTCTGTCTCCGACGGGCCGACGGCCCGCTCGCACTCTACTGAAGCGGCCTTGGAACGCCTCTCAGCCTCCTGTGAATCAGGACCGTGCCGGGCGCTTCAGTGCTGCAGGGCCGCGCGGCGGCGTGACGAGGCCTGGAGCCGGCGGGCGCGCCCGGCGGTCAGCATCAGGCCGAGGACGACCCCGGCGACGGCACCGGACGTGTTCGCGAGGAGGTCGCGGGGATCGCTCACGCGTCCGGGGATCGCGAGCTGCGCGGCCTCGATGCCGACCGTCAGCGCCGCTGCGACGAGGATGGCGAGCCACCAGCGCCGCCGTCCGAGCAGGAGCAGGAAGAAGACGCCGATCGGGACGAACATGGCGATGTTCGCCCCGAACTCGAGGCGTTCATAGGTGATCCAAGCCGTCGACTCCCACCGAGCGAGGACGTCGACGAGTCGGTACACGAGGGATTCGGTCCTGCCGTCGAAGGGCCGAGGGCCGAGGGTGATGGTCGCCACGAGCGCGAGGTACACCACGGTGAGGGTGCTGAGCACGGGATGGCGGCGGAACATCGGCCCAGCATGCCCGAGTCACCTTGGCGGCGCTTGAGTGTTCCCTGGACGGGGGCGATGCGTCGCCGATGAGGCCGGTCGGATCGTCAGCAGCGCGTCAGCGCCCTCGCAACCGCTCGATGTCGCGTCGTTCACGCTTCGTCGGTCGACCGGCGCCCCGGTCGCGGACGGCCACGACCTGTCGTTCCGCCGGCGTCGGCAGCGGGGGAGAGCGGTCGATGAGACACTCCGCCGCGACGTCCGCGCCGACCCGTTTCGCGATGAGGCGCCGGACCTCCACGATCCGGTCGAAGCCCGCCACGCGGAGCCGGACCTCGTCGCCGATCCTGACGGCCTGTGCCGGCTTCGCCCGATCGCCGTTGACCCGGACGTGGCCGGCTCGGCAGGCGGTCGCGCCGGCCGAGCGGGTCTTCGTGAGCCGGACCGCCCAGATCCATGCGTCGACGCGTACGCTCGACGGGCTGTCCATCCTCCGATGGTAGAGCAGCCCGTCGGTAGACTCGACCCGTGACTGACGGGGCGGGGCGCGGGGCTCGACGGACCGGTGAAGACCGCGTCGTCACCCTCCCGAACGCGCTCAGCGTCTTCCGGATCCTCCTCGTCCCGGTCTTCCTGATCCTCCTCGTGCAGGGGCAGGACCTGTTGGCCCTCGCGACGCTCGCGTTCTCCGGCGTCACCGACCTGCTCGACGGGTGGATCGCGAGACGGTTCGACCAGATGACGAAGCTCGGCCGTCAACTCGATCCGGCCGCCGATCGCCTCTACATCCTCGCGGCGTTGATCGGTCTCGCGGCCCGCGGACTGATCCCGTGGTGGTTGCTCGTCGTCGTCTTCGCCCGCGACCTGCTGCTCGTCGGGCTCGCCGTCGCGCTCCACCGGTCCGGTGCCGGCGTGCTGCCGGTCATCCGCGTGGGGAAGTGGGGTACGGCGCTGCTCTTCATCGGGCTCCCGGTCCTCATGCTCGGCCAGGCGTTCCCAGCCGTCGCGATGATCGCGGCGCCGCTCGGTTGGGTGTCGGTGATCGCCGGAGCGACGCTCTACTGGTGGGCCGGCATCCTCTATCTGCTGCAGACCGTGCGCATCGCGGGGGATGCCCGTTCGAAGCAGCGGGAACGGGCCGGATCCGGCGGGTCACCCTCGACCGGGCGGCTCGACACCGACGCCACATCGGATACGCTTGACGGAGAGGAGGTCGACGGTGGCTGAGCACGATGAGAAGTATCCCGCGACCGGGGCGTACACGCCGGGAGCCGTCGACGACGGTGCCCCGACGAGCGGCTCGGGCGATCGGGAAGTCGACACGACACTCACCTTCGGTGAAGACCTCGGAGCGGCCCTCGCGGCGATCGACTCCGACGTCACCGCTGAGGAGCACGAGGCGATCGCGGCCCTGCCGTCCGGCTCCGCCCTGCTGATCGTCCGTCGTGGTCCGAACGCCGGTGCGCGGTTCCTCCTCGACGCCGACGTCACGACCGTCGGACGTCACCCCGAGGCCGACATCTTCCTCGACGACGTCACGGTGTCGCGTCGGCACACCGAGTTCCACCGTCACGGGACCGCGTTCGAGATCCGCGACCTCAACTCGCTGAACGGCACGTACTTCGACGGTGTCCGCATCGACAAGGCGATCCTGCGTGACGCCGCCGAGGTGCAGATCGGCAAGTTCCGCCTCACCTTCTACGCGTCGCGGATCGACCTCGCCTCCCAGCTGGGAAGCTAGTGGCGGCAGCCAGCGCGAACGCGCGAAGCGACGGCGCTCCGCTGCTGAGCATCGGGCAGGTGCTCGCACGCCTCACTCCGGAGTTCCCCGAACTGAGCAATTCGAAGCTCCGGTTCCTCGAGGAGCAGGGGCTGGTGTCCCCGGCACGGACGAAGTCGGGCTACCGGAAGTTCTCGAGTGAGGATCTCGAACGTCTGCGGCTGATCCTGTCGATGCAGCGCGACCACTACTTCCCCCTCAAGGTCATCCGCACCTACCTCGTCGAGGTCGACGCGGGACGGTCGCCCCTGTTCCCGGGTAGCGGGCAAGCCGTCGGCGCGCCGTCGATCCATCCCGGCGTTCGCCGGTTCTCGCGGAACGAATTGATCCGCGAAGCCGGCGCCACCCCGATGCTCTTCAACGACGCCGTGAGCGCGTCGCTGATCCTGCCCGCCGAGAACTACGGCGAGGACGTCGCGTCCCTCCTGAGGATCCTGGTGGAGTTGCAGCGCTCCGGCATCGAACCACGGCACCTCCGTGGGTTCCGCGCCTCGATCGAGCGCGAGGTCGGGCTCATCGAGAGCGCGTTGAGCGCCGTCGCCAAGCGGAACGACGCCGCCGGCCGGGCACGCACCGCCGACCGGGCGCTGGAGATCGCCGCACAGCTCGAGGGTGTGCGGTCGAACCTCGTCCGCTCGGCACTCGAGCGACACCAATCCTCCTGATCGACCTCCCAGGGCGTAGACTGCCCTCATCCATCACGGCCAGGTCACAGTTCGATCACTCGTCACGACACGCCGCCCGTTTCGAACGGATGTCGCAGCGTTGACCGGGGCGGATCGGTAGCGTGGTGGGAGTGGTCAAGCCGTCTCGACGCCCCCGTCGAGACCGTACCGACCGTGCAGCGAACATCGAGGAGAAGCAGACATGAGTGAACTCAGTCGCGACGGGGCGTCACGGTACGGTGACCTCGGGCTGCTGTTCACCGACGGGCTTCCAGAACTCGAAGAGGGCCAGGGCTACCGCGGAGCGGTCGCCGCCCGTGCAGCCGGCATCAGCTACCGCCAGCTCGACTACTGGGCCCGGACGGGTCTGGTCGAGCCCACCGTCCGCGGCGCATCCGGATCCGGAACGCAGCGCCTCTACGGCTTCCGCGACATCCTCGTCCTCAAGCTCGTCAAGCGACTGCTCGACACGGGCATCTCCCTGCAGCAGATCCGCACGGCGGTCGACCAGCTCCGCGAAGCGGGCATCGTCGACCTCGCCCAGACCACGCTCATGAGCGACGGCGCGAGTGTGTACCTCTGCACCTCGAACGACGAGGTCATCGACCTCGTCAGCCGCGGACAGGGCGTCTTCGGCATCGCCGTCGGCAAGGTGCTGCGCGAGGTGGAGTCCACGCTCATCGAGTTCGACGCACAGTCGGCCGACCCCATGGACGAGCTCGCAGCACGTCGCTCCGCTCGTAGCGCCTGACCCGAGCCGAAGGCGCAGGTCCTGAGCCTGTCGAACGGCTCACCGACGCGCGCCACACGTTCCCTGAGCACGCATCCCGGGTACTGGGTGCTCCTGCCGGTCCCTGAGCCTGTCGAAGGGCGACCCGAGCGAGCGCCTGGGCCGGGAGGCGGCCGAACGTTCTCGCCGCGACCTCAGCTGTCGGTGGAGGGCGCTTCGACGGCGGCGGGGCTGGTGACGGCAGCCGGCTCCGGGGGAGCGCCGTCGGCGTACTCGCCGACGCGGCCCGTGCGCAACACGCGGTCGAGGAGTGAGTCGAAGTTCTTCGCCATCTCCTGCGCCGTGTCACCCGGCCACACGTGGACGGGCTTGGCGGCACCCTGAGCCTGCTGGAGGGACGTGCGCTCCAGCAGCTGCGGGTTGAGGATGAGGGGACCGAACATGTCGCGCAGTTCCTTGATGCGGAACTGGTGCTCCATCGACTGCGGACGCACCCGGTTGACGATGATGCCGAGCGGCTGCAGCCGGGGGCTCAGCCCGCGACGGATCTCCTCGACGGCGCGGAGGGCGCGGTCGGCTGCGGAGACCGAGAACAGGCCCGGCTCCGTGACGACGGCGACGCGGTCGCTCGCCGCCCAGGCGGTGCGGGTGAGCGCGTTGAGCGAGGGGGCGCTGTCGATCAGGACGAGGTCGTACTCCTCCTCGACGTGCGCGAGCGCCTCTTCCAGGCGCCAGATGTCGCGGATGCTGGGGTGCGGGCCGTCGAAGTTGATCGCAGACGGGCTGCCGATCATGACGTCCATCTTGCCCGGGTGGATCTTCGTCCAGCCGCTCGCCACGATCGCCTGCTCGACGATCTTCTTCTTCGGCGAGGTCAGCACATCCGTCACCGTGAGGTGCCCTGCGACGTCGACGGCCATGCCGGTCGAGACGTCGGATTGGGGGTCGAGATCCACGACCAGCGTGCGGATGTCCTTCGAGAACGCGGCGGAAGCCAGGCCAAGGGTGACGGTGGTCTTGCCGACGCCCCCCTTCAGGGAGCTAACGCTGAGTACATGCACAAGGCTCAACGTTACCGTGACTAGGCTAGGGAATCTCAACGTTTGCTGAGTTGGCTGTTGTGGGAAGGGTTCCATGTTCAGGAAGATTCTTGTCGCCAATCGCGGAGAGATCGCCATCCGGGCGTTCCGTGCCGCGTACGAGCTGGGGGCGAAGACGGTTGCGGTGTTCCCCTATGAGGACCGCAACTCGATGCATCGGCTGAAGGCCGATGAGGCTTACCAGATCGGCACGGAGGGTCATCCGGTGCGCGCCTACCTCGACGTCTCGGAGATCATCCGCGTCGCGAAGGAGTCGGGCGCCGACGCGATCTACCCCGGGTACGGCTTCCTCTCAGAGAATCCCGAACTGGCCGAGGCCGCCCGGGCAGCCGGCATCACCTTCATCGGTCCGCCGTCCTCCGTCCTGGAGATGGCCGGTAACAAGGTGACCGCCAAGGAGCACGCCATCGCGGCCGGGGTCCCGGTCCTGAAGTCGACGCCGGCCAGCCGCGACATCGAGGAGCTGCTCGCCGGTGCCGCCGACATCGGGTTCCCGATCTTCGCGAAGGCGGTCGCCGGTGGTGGTGGACGTGGCATGCGCCGCGTCGACAACGCCGAGGACCTCCGCGGAGCCCTCGAAGCCGCCATGCGCGAGGCGGACAGCGCCTTCGGCGACCCGACGATGTTCCTCGAGCAGGCCGTCGTCCGCCCCCGGCACATCGAGGTCCAGATCCTGGCGAGCGCCGACGGCGAGACCATCCACCTCTTCGAGCGCGACTGCTCGGTGCAGCGCCGACACCAGAAGGTCGTCGAGATCGCGCCGGCCCCGAACCTCGACGAGGACACCCGTCAGGCGATGTACCGCGACGCCATCGCGTTCGCCAAGTCGATCGGCTACGTCAACGCCGGGACGGTCGAGTTCCTCCTCGACACCGCGGGGGAGCGGGCCGGCCAGCACGTGTTCATCGAGATGAACCCGCGCATCCAGGTCGAGCACACCGTCACCGAGGAGGTCACCGACGTCGACCTCGTCCAGTCGCAGATGCGCATCGCCGCCGGCGAGTCGCTCGGCGACCTCGGCCTCACGCAGGAGTCCCTGCACCTCCGCGGCTTCGCGCTCCAGTGCCGCATCACCACCGAGGACCCCACGGCGGGCTTCCGTCCCGACACCGGGAAGATCACGACCTACCGTTCTCCGGGCGGAGGCGGCATCCGACTCGACGGCGGTACGGTCGCCTCCGGCGCCCAGATCAGCCCCCACTTCGACTCGATGCTCGCGAAGCTCACCTGCCGCGGGCGCACCTTCGAGGCGGCCGTCACCCGCGCCAAGCGCGCCCTCGCCGAGTTCCGCATCCGTGGCGTCTCCACGAACATCCCGTTCCTGCAGGCGGTCCTCGAAGACGCCTCGTTCGTGGCCGGCGACCTCAGCACCTCCTTCATCGACGAGCGTCCGCAGCTCCTCCGCGGGCACGTCTCGAAGGACCGCGGGACGAAGATCGTCAACTGGCTCGCCGACGTCACGGTCAACCAGCCCAACGGGTCGCGTCCGTCCGGACCGGACCCGGTCGAGAAGCTGCCCGCGATCGACATCACGACCGACGCCCCGGCCGGCTCGCGTCAGCGGCTGCTCGAGCTCGGGCCGAAGGGCTTCGCTGACGCCCTCCGCGCCCAGACCGCCCTCGCCGTGACCGAGACCACCTTCCGCGACGCCCACCAGTCGCTCCTGGCCACGCGCGTCCGGACGAAGGACCTGCTCGCGGTCGCACCGTTCGTGTCGCGGCTCACCCCCGAACTGCTCTCCGTCGAGGCCTGGGGTGGCGCGACGTACGACGTGGCCCTCCGCTTCCTCGGTGAGGAGCCGTGGGAGCGACTGGCCTCGCTGCGTCAGGCGATGCCGAACATCGCTATCCAGATGCTGCTGCGCGGCCGGAACACCGTCGGCTACACGCCCTATCCCACGGAGGTGACGAACGCCTTCGTGCGGGAGGCCGCCGACACCGGTATCGACATCTTCCGGATCTTCGACGCCCTCAACGACGTGTCGCAGATGCGCCCGGCCATCGATGCGGTCCTGGAGACGGGGACGACCGTCGCAGAGGTCGCGGTCTGCTACACCGGCGACCTGCTGAACCCGGCCGAGGACCTGTACACCCTCGACTACTACCTCCGTCTCGCCGAGAAGATCGTCGAGTCCGGTGCCCACGTGCTCGCCATCAAGGACATGGCGGGGCTCCTCCGTCCATCCGCGGCGGCCAAGCTCGTCGCGGCGTTCCGCGAGCGGTTCGACCTGCCGGTCCACGTGCACACGCACGACACCCCCGGTGGACAGCTGGCGACCCTCCTCGCGGCGAGCAACGCGGGCGCCGACGCGGTCGACGTCGCGAGCGCGCCGATGGCCGGCACGACGAGTCAGCCGTCCGCTTCCTCGCTGGTCGCCGCGCTGGCCCACACCGAGCGCGACACCGGCATCTCCCTGCAGGGGATCGCCGACCTCGAGCCCTACTGGGAGGCCGTCCGCGCGATGTACCGGCCGTTCGAGTCAGGACTCGCGGGCCCGACCGGTCGCGTGTACACGCACGAGATCCCGGGCGGTCAGCTGTCGAACCTCCGCCAGCAGGCGATCGCGCTCGGACTCGCAGACCACTTCGAGCTCATCGAGGACATGTACGCGGCCTCCAACAAGATCCTCGGTCGGGTGCCCAAGGTGACCCCGTCGAGCAAGGTCGTCGGCGACCTCGCCCTCCACCTCGCCGCCGTCAAGGCGGATCCGGCGGACTTCGAGGCCAACCCCGACAAGTACGACGTCCCGGACTCCGTCGTGGGGTTCATGGCGGGCGAACTCGGGGAGCTCCCGGGCGGATGGCCGGAGCCGTTCCGCTCGAAGGTCCTCGCCGGTCGTTCGGTCGACATCGGGATCACGCCGATCTCCGCTGAGGACCAGGCCTCGCTCGACGGCGAGTCCACCGAGCGCCGCTCGACCCTCAACCGCCTGTTGTTCCCGGCGCCGACCAAGCAGTTCGAGCAGCAGCGCGACCTGTACGGCGACCTCTCCGTCGTCGACACCGCCGACTACCTGTACGGCCTCGAGCCGGGCATGGAGCACGTCGTCGAGATCGACAAGGGCGTCCGGCTGTTCGTCGGGCTCGAAGCGATCGGTGCGGCCGACGAGAAGGGCATGCGCACCGTCATGGCGACCCTCAACGGTCAGCTGCGGCCGGTGTTCGTCCGCGACCGCAGCATCGAGGTCGACTCCCGCGCGGCCGAGAAGGCCGACACCTCCGTCCCCGGCCAGGTGGCCGCGCCGTTCTCCGGTGTCGTGACCGTGAAGGTCGCCGTCGGCGACCGCGTCGAGGCCGGCCAGCCGGTCGCCTCGATCGAGGCCATGAAGATGGAGGCGGCGATCACGACCGCCGTCGCCGGCGTCGTCGAGCGCCTCGCCATCCCGGCGACCCAGCAGGTCGAGGCGGGCGACCTGCTCGTCGTCGTGAAGCCGAGCGCCTGACCCTCCCGAGACCGGCCGCGCCCCTTCTCGAGGCGGCGCGGCCGGTCTCCGCGTCCACCACACCTGTCCCGCCCGGAAGGATCCAACCCGTGACGACACGACCCATCAGACACTTCGGCGACCCGGTCCTGAAGGCTCCGACGGCCGAGGTCGTCACGATCGACGACGACGTCCGCAGCCTCGTCCGCGATCTCGTGGACAGCGTGGAGCTCCCCGGCCGTGCCGGCGTCGCCGCGACGCAGATCGGCGTCGGACTCCGCGTGTTCAGCTACAACGTCGACGGCGTCATCGGGTACCTCATCAACCCGAAGCTCGTCGAGGTGCGCGGCGAACTCGAGGAGATCGGCGAGGGCTGCCTGTCGGTACCCGGGCTCTGGTTCCCGACGCCGCGCCATCCCTACGCGCGTGCCGTCGGCATCGACCTCGACGGGCAGGAGCTCGTCGTCGAGGGTGAAGGACTCCTCGCCCAGGCGTTGCAGCACGAGACCGACCACCTCGACGGCATGCTCTACCTCGACCGGCTGTCGAAGGAGCACCGCCGCGAGGCGATGAAGCAGGTCCGCGAGAGCGACTGGTTCTAGACGCCGGTCGACGCCCGGCGGTCGTCGACCGACCGCCGAGCTCGTCGAGGCGCTACTTCAGGGACATCCCCTGGGTCTCGGGCGAACCCGCTCCGAGGTACATGCCCTCGATGGTCTCCGCGAAGTCCTTGAGGATCACGTTCCGCTTGATGCTGAGCTTCGGCGTGAGGTGACCGCTCGCCTCCGTGAGCTCGTCGTCGAGGATGACGAACTTGCGGATCGACTCCGCGCGGGACACCTTGGTGTTGGCCTCGTCGATGGCGCGCTGGACGGCGGCGAGCACTGCGGGGTTCCGAGCAGCCTCGGCGGCGCTCATTGACGCGTCCTGGCCGTTGTTGGCGAGCCATGAGGGCAGCATCTCGGTGTCGAGCGTGATGAGGGCGCTGATGAACGGCTTCTGATCGCCGACGACGACGACCTGTCCGACGACCGGGGTCGCGCGGATCGGGTCCTCGAGCGCCGCCGGGGCGACGTTCTTCCCGCCGGCGGTGACGATGATCTCCTTCTTCCGCCCGGTGATCGTGAGGAAGCCGTCGGCGTCGAAGGAGCCGATGTCGCCGGTGCGGAACCAGCCGTCGTCGAAGGCCTCCGCCGTCGCCTCGGGGTTCTGCCAGTACTCCTTGAAGACGTTGATCCCGCGCACCTCGACCTCGCCGTCGTCGGCGATGCGGAGGGAGACGCCGGGGAGTGCCGGTCCGACCGTCCCGATCTTCGACTTCTGGGCGAGGTTGACCGTCGCGGGCGCGGTGGTCTCGGTGAGGCCGTAGCCCTCGAGGATCACGATGCCAAGCGCATGGAAGAAGTGACCGAGTCGCGGACCGAGTGGAGCGCTGCCGGAGACCGCGTACCGCACCCGGCCGCCCATGGCCGTGCGGATCTTCGACAGCACGAGGCGGTCGAGGACCCGGAACTTCACCTTCAGGCCGAACGGTACGGAACCGCTCTCGAGGGCCTTCGAGTAGGCGATCCCGGTCTCGGCGGCTGCACGGAAGATTTTGCCCTTGCCGCCGGCCTCCGCCTTCTGCTCGGAGGAGTTGTAGACCTTCTCGAAGACCCGGGGGACCGCGAGGAGGAACGTCGGCTTGAACGTGCCGAGCGAGGGGAGCAGCTGCTTCGTGTCGGGCTGATGGCCCGTCTTCACGCCGGAGTGCACGCACAGCACGGCGATGAAGCGCGCGAAGATGTGCGCCGTCGTGATGAAGAGGAGGGTGGAGGCACCGGGAGCGGACACGACGTCCTTGAGTGCGACTGCCGAGTTCCGCGACAGCTCGACGAAGTTCGAGTGGGTGAGGACGCACCCCTTCGGCCGACCGGTCGAGCCGGAGGTGTAGATGAGGGTCGCCATGTCGGAACCCACGGCGAGGTTGCGACGGCGTTCGATCTCCTCGTCGGGGACGTCGACGCCGGCGGCCGCGATCTTGTCGAGGTCACCGAGATCGATCTGCCAGACCCGCGCGACGTCGGGGAGGTCACCGTGCACCTCGTCGAAGCGGGCGAACTGGTCGGGTGTCTCGACCAGCACGCTGGTCGCTCCCGAGTCGCTGAGGATCCACTGCACCTGGCTCGGCGAGCTGGTCTCGTAGATCGGGACGAGGAGTGCTCCGGCGAACCAGACGGCGAAGTCGATGAGGGTCCACTCGTACCGGGTCTTGCACATGAGCCCGATCTTGTCGCCGGGTTCGATCCCCGCGGCGACGAGGCCCTTCGCCAGGGCGACGACCTGCGCGTGGAATTCGGCGGTGGTCACGTCCACCCACTCCGACCCGCGGGGAAGTGCGAACAGCGCGGCGTCGGGCGCAGCAGCCAGGCGCTTCACGAGCAGATCGGTCGCATTGGCGGATGGGTCTGCTGCGACGACTGCAGGGACGTCGAACTGTTCCACGGCAACTCCTTCGGTACCAGGTCGGCAAGATGTTGCTCCATCCTAGAGCACGGGTGTTTGCGCGGTTTCTGTGGCGCGCAGACGCTCAGTAGACTCGACTGCGGCGCGCGGGCGACCGACTCGACTGACGGTCGGTCACACGCCGCTGCCGGTATCGGCGACATCAGGACAGGGAGACGGCACCGTTATGGCAAACGCGATCGGCATCGACATCGGCGGGACGAAGATCGCGGGCGGGGTCGTCGACGACGACGGCCGGATCCTCGCGGCCGGGCGCACGCCGACGCAGGCCTCCGATCCCGACGCCATCATCGACGACGTCGTCGCCATGGTCCGGTCCTTGGACGACGGCAGCATCTCGAGCGTGGGCGTCGCAGCGCCGGGGTTCTTCGACGCCACGCGCTCGACCGTCTACTACTCGCCGAACATCGCCTGGCGGAACGAGCCCCTGCAGGCCCGGCTGGCCGCGCGGCTGCCCGACAAGGTCGTGACGATCGAGAACGACGCGAACGCCGCGGGTTGGGCCGAGTTCCGGTTCGGTGCGGGGCGCGAGGAACGCAGCATGGTCATGGTGACGATCGGCACGGGTGTCGGCGGGGCGATCGTCCTCGACGACCGGCTGCTGACCGGTGGTTTCGGCAGCGGTGCGGAACTGGGACACATGCGCCTCATCCCGGACGGGCTGCCCTGCGGCTGCGGCGCGCGTGGCTGCGTCGAGCAGTACTGTTCGGGGAACGCGTTGCTCCGGCTCGCGAACGAGGCCGCGGACGCCGGTGGCGACGGTGCCGCCCTCGCCCGGGCCCGGGCCGCGGCCGGCGGACTGCTGAACGGACACCACGTCTCCGCGCTGCTCGAGTCCGGTGATCCCGGCGCCCTCCGATGCCTCAACGAGCTCGCCGATCTGCTGGGGCAGGCCCTCGCGAGCATGTCGGCCATCCTCGACCCCAACATCTTCGTGATCGGCGGCGGCGTCGCCCAGGCCGGCGACCTCCTCCTGGACCCCGTTCGTGAGGCGTTCCTGACACACCTCCCGGCGCGCGGGTTCCACCCGGAGCCGTCCTTCAGCATCGCGCAGCTCGTGAACGACGCCGGGGTCATCGGCGCCGGCGATCTCGCCAGGAGCGCCCTCGTCCTCGGCTGACGACGACGGCAAGACGGAGGAGCACGATGTTCTACTGGTTCATGAAGTACCTGGTCGCCGGCCCGATCCTCAAGTCGATCTTCCGGCCGTGGGTGATCGGCGCCGAGAACATCCCGGAGCACGGCGGCGCGATCATCGCCAGCAACCACCTGTCCTTCATCGACTCGGTGATCCTCCCGCTGTGCGTCGACCGGCGGATCTCCTTCCTGGCCAAGAGCGAGTACTTCCGCGGCAAGGGTTTCGGCGGCTGGGCCACGAAGACCTTCATGCTCGGCACAGGGCAGCTCCCGATCGACCGGTCGGGCGGCAAGGCCTCCGAGGCCTCGCTCAACACCGGGCTCGCGGTCCTCGGTGGCGGTCACCTGCTGGGTATCTATCCGGAGGGCACCCGCAGTCCCGACGGGACGATGTACCGCGGCCGCACCGGCGTCGCGCGGATGGTGCTCGAGGCAGGGGTCCCCATCGTCCCCGTCGCGATGATCGACACCGAGAAGGTCATGCCCATCGGCACGAAGCTGCCCCGGATCCGTCGGATCGGGATCGTCATCGGCAAGCCGCTCGACTTCTCGCGGTTCGAGGGCATGGAGGGGGACCGCTTCATCCTCCGCAGCGTCACGGACGAGTTGATGGTCGAGCTCCGCAAGCTCTCGGGCCAGGACTATCGCGACGTCTACGCCACGAGCGTCAAGGAGCGCGCCGCGTCGGCGTGACGCTAAGCTGAAAAACCGGGCCGCGATCGCGGTCCGTTCCCCCTTCCGGGCGGGCTCCGGAGCGCGTCCGGTCGAAGAGAAACAGGAAATCCGTGTCCCACGCTACAGAACCAGTCGTCATGGCCGAACCCTCGGTGATCGCCGGACTGGACTATTGGCGTGAGCTGCCGATCAAGCAGCAGCCGTCATGGCCGGACCAGGCCGCCGTCGCGCGTGCCTCCGCCGAACTCGCGACCCTCCCTCCGCTGGTGTTCGCCGGCGAGGTCGACATCCTGCGCGACCGCTTGGCCAGGGCGGCGAGCGGCAACGCGTTCCTGCTCCAGGGCGGCGACTGCGCCGAGACCTTCGCCGGCGCGACGGCCGAGCAGATCCGCAACCGCGTGAAGACGGTCCTGCAGATGGCCGTCGTGCTCACGTACGGTGCGTCGATGCCGGTCGTCAAGATGGGCCGGATGGCCGGGCAGTTCGCCAAGCCGCGCTCCAACGACTCCGAGACGCGGGGCGACGTCACCCTGCCCGCCTACCGCGGCGACATCGTCAACGGCTACGACTTCACCCCGGAGTCGCGCACGGCCGACCCCGCTCGGCTCGTCAAGGGGTACCACACCTCCGCATCGACGCTGAACCTCATCCGGGCGTTCACCCAGGGCGGGTTCGCCGACCTCCGCGAGGTCCACAGCTGGAACAAGGGGTTCGCCGCCAACCCGGTGAACCACCGCTACGAGGGACTGGCTCGCGACATCGATCGTGCGATCAAGTTCATGGAGGCGGCCGGAGCCGACTTCGACCAGCTGCGGGGTGTCGAGTTCTACTCGAGCCACGAGGCGCTGCTCATGGACTACGAGCGACCGATGACGCGGATCGACTCGCGGACCGGCACGCCGTACAACACCTCCGCCCACTTCGTGTGGATCGGGGAGCGGACCCGCGAGCTCGACGGCGCGCACGTCGACTTCCTGTCGCGCGTCCGCAACCCGATCGGCGTGAAGCTCGGCCCCACCACCTCGGCCGACGACATGCTGCGTCTCATCGACAAGCTCGACCCCGAGCGCGAGCCCGGGCGCCTGACGTTCATCACGCGGATGGGTGCGGGCAAGATCAGGGACGCCCTGCCTCCGCTGCTCGAGGCGATCAAGGGTGCCGACGCGACGCCGCTCTGGGTGACCGATCCGATGCACGGCAACGGGCTCACGACGCCCACCGGCTACAAGACGCGTCGCTTCGACGACGTCGTGGACGAGGTCAAGGGGTTCTTCGAAGCCCACCGCGCCGCAGGGACGCACCCCGGCGGCATCCACGTCGAGCTCACCGGCGACGACGTCACCGAGTGCCTGGGCGGCTCGGAGCAGATCGACGAGGCCACCCTGGCGACGCGGTACGAGTCGCTGTGCGATCCTCGCCTCAACCACATGCAGTCGCTGGAGCTCGCCTTCCTCGTGGCGGAGGAACTCGCCGCCGCGAAGTAGGTCTCACACGACGAAGCGCCCGTGCCGGATCCGGCATGGGTGCTTCGTCGTGTGACAGCCGTGTGGGTCGAGCACGTGTCGCCGTGGCTACAGACCGAAGTCGGTGATGTTGACGGTCGAGCCCTTCTTGACGGACTTGCCCGCCGGGGGATCGGTCTTCTTCACCTTGAAGATGTCGCGGAAGGCCTCTGCCACGGCGATGTCACCGACGGTGAATCCGGCGTCTTGGAGTGTCGTGATGGCCTGATTGATCGTCTGGCCGGTGGTGTCGGGGACGGCGACCAACTCGACGCCCTTGGACACGATCAAGGTCACGTCGTCGCCCGGGATGAACGCCGTCTCGTTCCCGTCCGCATCGGTCTTGGCCTGGATGCCGATGACCTGCCCAGCGGGGATCGTGTCGTCGAACGCCTCGTCGGAGGTGCCCACGCCGAGCCCGACGGATTCGAGGGCGTCGCGCGCCTGATCCGGCGTCATCCCCGAGACCGAGGGCACCTGTCCGGCCGACACGAGCAGCGTCACCGTGGAGCCTTGGAAGGACGGCCCACCCTGGCTGTAGTCGGCTCCCGAGGTCGCGTCGGTCGCCGCCAGCACGATGTCCTTCGCGATGCTCGGGTCGAACTGCCGGTTCACGGTGCCGACGGCGACGCCGAGCGCGTCCAACTGCTGTTCGGCGTCGGACTGTGCGAGCCCGGCGAGGACCGGGATGTCCACCGGCTGCGGTCCTTGGGAGACGAGGACCGTGACGGAGCTGCCCTTGTCGATCTTCGAGCCGGACGGCGGATCGCTGCCGGCGACCGTGCCGGCCGGGACGGTGAGGCTGAACGTCGCGCCTTCGACGGGCACGAAGCCCAGCTCCACGAGTTTGGCGGACGCCTGGTCGAAACTCCCGTCGGCGACGTTCGGGACCTCGACGAGCGAGCCGGGGCCCTGGCCGAAGTACCATCCGGTCCCGCCGGCGAGCGCGGCGAGCATGAGGACGATCGTGAACAGCGCGACGCCCACGCGGCTGCGCTTGCGCGCCTTCGTGGCGAGCTTGCCCGGACCGTCGGTCGCGTCGGCGCGCACCGGGACCTGCTGCGGTTTGGTGTTGCGGCCGATGACCTGGGTGACGTCGTCGGCGTGCTCGCTCGAGTAGGAGGCCGGCATGACGATCGTGGGCTGCGCCCCGGTGGCGACCGAGGTGAACCCGAGACTGGACTCGATCGACCGCAGGCGCTCGAGCATCTCGCCGGCGTTCGACGGACGATCGTCGGGTTCGCGCTCGGTGGCCCAGAAGACGAGGTCGTCGAGTTCCTTCGGGACGGCGGGGTTCTTGGCGCTCGGTGCCGGGACCGACTCGTTGGCGTGCTGGTAGGCGATCTGCATCGGCTGCTCGCCCTTGTAGGGCTGCTCGCCGGTGAGCATCTCGTAGAGCATGATCCCGAGCGCGTAGATGTCGCTCCGCGCGTCGGCCTGTCCACGGGTGACGAGTTCGGGGGAGAGGTAGGCGATCGTCCCGAGGAGAGCCTGGCCGGTGGCCGTGTTCGCGCTCGCGGCTCTCGCGAGGCCGAAGTCGCCGATCTTGATGCGCCCGTCGTCGGCGAGCAGGACGTTCTCCGGCTTGACGTCGCGGTGGACGATGCCGGCGCGGTGCGCGGCGGCGAGACCGGACAGCACGGCGTCGAGGATGTCGGCGGCCTGCCGAGGGGTGAGCGTGCCGTTGTCGCGGATGAGGTCGCGGAGGGTGATCCCCGGCAGGTGCTCCATGACGAGGTAGGCCATGTCGGAGTCCTGGCCCTGGTCGAACACGCTGACGACGTGCGGGTTCGCGAGCCGGGCGGCGGAGCGCGCCTCCTGGATGAAACGGTTCTTGAACGTCGTGTCGTCCGAGAGATGGCCGTGCATGACCTTGATCGCGACGCGCCGTTCCAGCCGGAGATCGGTGGCGAGGTACACCGTCGCCATGCCGCCCCGGGCGATGCGTGAGCGCACCTGATATCTCCCGTCGAGGAGACGGCCGATCATCGGATCGGTCTGCTGGTTGCTACTCACCAGTCGAGTGTATGGAACGTCGGGCGCGAGGAGCTGTCAACACCCCGGGAGGGCGGCGAGGCGCCTGGATCGTTACCCGAACGCGATCCGACGGCGCCGAGCGGAGCGCGGTCGTGGCAGACTGCTGTGCGTGACTGAGCAGAATTCCGAACTCGTGTGGTTCACCCTTCCCGATCTGGCGACCGAACTCGGGCTGCCGATCCGACGCATCCGCCAGTACCTCGAGGAGCGCGACCTCCTCGCCGTCCGGCGTGACGGCGTGCTGCAGGTGCCGTCGTTCTTCATCGCGGACGGCGGGCCGGTGCA
Source organism: Plantibacter flavus (assembly GCF_002024505.1). Classification (NCBI taxonomy): domain Bacteria; kingdom Bacillati; phylum Actinomycetota; class Actinomycetes; order Micrococcales; family Microbacteriaceae; genus Plantibacter; species Plantibacter flavus. The sequence goes on along the minus strand of NZ_CP019402.1, from coordinate 2,328,389 downwards.
CAACCTGCGCGGCACGCTCACGCTGCTGTCCGACAACGGCTTCGACGACGAGGCCGCGATGGTCTGGATGCTTGAGGACGACGACGCGATCGGGACCTCGCCGATCCAGGCCCTCCGCGAGGGACGTCGGTCCGAGGTGCGCCGGGTGGCTCAGGCGCTCGCCTGATCCCGTGCCGTCCGAGCCGGACGGCTCAGGTGTCGCGGCGTGCGACCGCGACCGCGAGGCCGCGCAGGTGGGCCCGGGCGTCGTCGTTGATCGGAGCCTCGCCCAGTGCGGAGAGTGCCCGTGCGACGTGGTCCTGGATGAGCTTCTCCACCTGGTCGACGGCCCCGCTGTCGCGGATGGTCGCCTGGAGCAGGCCGATCTGGTCGTCGTCGAGTTCGGGATCCCCGAGCAGCTCGTCGAGGATGGCGCGCGCGCCCGGCTGGAGGGCCTCCCTCGTGAGCGCGATGAGGATGGTCCGCTTACCCTCGCGGAGGTCGTCGCCACTCGGCTTGCCGGTCACAGCGGGATCGCCGTAGACGCCGAGGAGGTCGTCGCGCAGCTGGAAGGCGATGCCGAGGGGGAGGCCGTACCCGCGGAGCGACGCGAGCTGCTGCTCGTTCCCGCCGCCGAGGAGCGCCCCGAGCGCGAGCGGGGACTCGATGCTGTACTTGGCCGATTTGAAGATGAGGACGCGCTCGGCCCGGCGGCGCTGTTCGTCGTCGGCGGCGTCGCGCCAGGCGCGCTCCTCGAGGATGTCGAGGTACTGGCCGGCCGTGACCTCGGTCCGCATCCGGTTGAACTCGGCCCGCGCTGCGCGAGCGGCGGTGCGGTCGTCCAGCTGGTCGAGTCCGTCGTCGAGGAGTTCGTCACTCCAGCCGAGGAGCAGGTCGCCGAGGAGCGTGGCGGCTCCGGTACCGAAGGTGGTCGGGTCGCCGTCCCATCTGCTGCGGCGGTGCAACTCCGCGAAGGAGACGTGAGCCGACGGTGCGCCACGGCGGGTGTCGGAGTTGTCGATGATGTCGTCGTGGACGAGCGCTGCGGCATGGAACAGTTCGAGTGCTCCACAGGTCGCGATGACGGTCTCGAGGCCGCCCTGACCGCTGGCGTGCCTGCCGGTGGAGACGGCCTGCCAGCCCCGGAAGCAGAACTGTGCTCGGAACCGCTTCCCACCGCTGAGAAATTCCCGGGAGAAGTCGAGGAACGGGGAGAGCTCCGGGCCGATCTGCGCGACAATGGAGCTTCGCGAGGAGAGAAAGTCGGAGAGCCCGCGGCCCACCAGGGTGGCGAGTTCATTGCTTTCGATCACGCACCTAGCCTAGTCATGCTTCGGTGGCTAGACTCGATCAACAACGTCGCGTCGTGTGACCTTGAGGGGAATCAGATGCCACTTTCAGAGCAGGAGCAACGGCTCCTCGATGAGATGGAACGCCACCTCTACCGCAGCGATGCCGATTTCGTCTCCAAGGTCAGCGCTGGAGCGGGCAAACCGAGTTACCGCGGAATCGCGCTCGGCTCCCTCATCGCGGTGGTCGGGGCGATCGGCCTCGTGCTCGGAGTCGTGATCCAGCAGCCCATCGTCGGTCTGCTGGGGTTCGCGATCATGCTCACGGGCGTGCTCGTGGCGACCAAACCGACCCGGGCTCCACTCGAACAGCCGCGGCCTCGTCAGGCTGCTCCGGCCGGTCAGAAGTCGTCCCGTCTGATGGACCGCTTCAACGACCGCTGGGACAAGCGTCAGTCTGGCGACGAGCAGTAAAGGTGCCGCGCCTCCCGGTCGCTCCGCGTCCGGCCGCCTGACTCCACTTCCCTCCCTCGCGGCGCCGCCGCACCACGACTCCGAACGGGGCCGATCTTCGGATCGGCCCCGTTTCGTCGTTTCAGGCCCTCCCTGACCGTCCCGGATAGGGCGAAGTCCCTCCATTTCCCTCCACCCCGCAAAGTCCTGACTTTGCGGGGTTTTTTCGTGGGTAGCCGAGCCAATGTGGAGGAATATGCTGCATTGGTGGGGCAAAGTGGAGTAAAGTGGAGCCCAACCAAGATGTTGGCCAGAACGATTGGGGGCGGGGGCGTATGTTCCTCGGTAGTCACGCCCCCAAACTCGACGAAAAAGGCCGCATCATCCTGCCGGCGAAGTTCCGCGATGAGCTCTCCGGCGGGGTCGTCATGACCCGAGGCCAGGAGCACTGCATCTACGTCTTCAGCACGCGGGAGTTCGAGGCGCTCCACGAGAAGATCCGCCAGGCTCCGGTCACCAGCAAGCAGGCCCGCGACTACCTGCGCGTGTTCCTGTCCGGAGCGAGCGCCGAGACCCCCGACAAGCAGCACCGCGTGACCATTCCGTCCAACCTCCGTCAGTACGCCGGGCTCAGCCGCGACCTCGTGGTCATCGGCGCCGGCAGCCGCGCGGAGATCTGGGACGCCGAGGCATGGGAGTCCTACCTCGCCGAACAGGAGAGCGTCTTCTCCGAGACCGCCGAGGAGGTGATCCCCGGACTCTTCTAGTGCCCTGCCCCCTGACTCCCAGCCGTCCCGCCCTGACACACTTCCCCGGTGCCAGGTCGGAGCCCGCCCTGACACACTTCCCCGGTGCCAGGTCGGAACGGATGGGGATCAGGGGTCAGGGACCGTCCGGATTACGCATATGGCCATCGACGACATCCACACACCGGTCCTCCTCGAGCGATGCATCGAGTTGCTCGCCCCCGCCGTGTCAGACGAGGGCGCGGTCCTCATCGACGCCACGCTCGGCATGGCGGGGCACGCCGAAGCGATGCTCGAGCGGTTCCCGCAGTTGACCCTCATCGGGCTCGACCGCGACCTCGATGCACTCGACATCGCTCAGGAGCGGCTCGAGCGCTTCGGGTCGCGAGCCCGGTTCGTCAAAGCCGTCTACGACGACATCGACGAGGCCGCCGAGGAGCTCGGCTTCCCACAGGTGGACGGCATCCTGTTCGACCTCGGTGTCTCCTCGCTGCAACTCGATCGGACCGAACGCGGCTTCTCGTACTCGCAGGACGCTCCTCTCGACATGCGGATGGACGCCTCGAGCGAGCTGACGGCGGAGACGATCCTCGCCACCTACGACGAGGTGGCGCTTCGGAAGATCTTCTGGGAGTACGGAGACGAGAAGTTGGCGCAGCGCTACGCACGCCGCATCGTCGAGGAACGCCAGCAGCGACCCCTGACGAGTTCCGGTCAGCTCGTCGAGCTCATCGATCGGGCCACGCCGGCGGCCGCACGTCGCACTGGCCATCCGGCCAAGCGGGTCTTCCAGGCGCTGCGCATCGAGGTCAACGCGGAGCTGTCGGTCCTCGAGTCCGCCGTGCCCCGCGCGCTCGACCTGCTTCGGGTCGGAGGACGGATCGTGTTCCTGTCCTACCAGTCGCTCGAGGACCGGATCGTCAAGCGCGAGCTCCAGGCCCGGGCGAAGTCGACAACTCCGGCGGGCCTGCCCGTCGAACTCCCGGAACACAGTGCGGAGCTGAAGCTCCTTGTCAAGGGCGCCGAACTCGCCACCGAGGCCGAGATCGACGAGAACCCCAGAGCGAAACCCGTGCGACTCCGCGCGGCCGAACGGCTGAGGAGGCCAGCATGAGCGGAGCGACCGCAGCACTCGATCTCGCACCAGAACGGCTCGGACGCGCTCGGCCGCAGCCGACCCGGACGACCCCCGAACGGCAGCACATCCGTGCGGTCACGACCGGGGCGCGCTCGAAGCTCCGACCACGGCCGATGTACGCGGTCGTCGTCGTCGGTGCGGTCGTCGCCATCGTCGTCGGTCAGTTGCTCCTCAGCGTCGGGTTGAGCCAGGGCGCGTACCAGATCCAGCAGCTCGAGGGGAAGCAGGTCGAACTCGGCCGCACCTCGGCCGCGCTGGCCGAGGACCTCGACCGCCTGGCCTCGCCCCAGTACCTCGCCGTGAACGCGCAGGCACTCGGCATGGTGGGCAACTCGCTCCCGACCTACCTCCGACTCTCCGACGGTGCCGTGCTGGGGACGCCCACGCCGGCGTCGGCGAGCACGAGTCCGATCTTCAACGCCGCCCTCGTGCCGAACGCACAGGCCGCGACGCTCCCGCTCGTCGGCGGGCAGAACGCCGCCGCCGCAGACGGCGCGTCGAGCCAGGAAGCGGTCACCCCGCCCGTACCGTTGCAGGACGGGCTGCCGTCGCCGACCACACGATGACCGGACGGCTCACGGTGGAGGACGACGCCCTGCTCGGAGGTGCGACGTCGGGAGAGGACGCGGTGCGGGCATCATGGTGAGACACACGAAGACCACGCGCCGACGCCTCGCGTTCACCATCGTCGCGGTCTCCATCGTGATGACGCTCTTCGTCCTCCGTCTGGTCGACATCCAGGTGGTCCGCGCGAGTGCCTTGAGCGCCGAATCCCTCGAGAAGACCGAGACGGGCGACACGATCCTCGCCACCCGCGGCAACATCCTCGCCTCCGACGGTTCGGTGCTCGCCGAAGCGGTCATGCGGTACAGCATGGCGGCATCTCCGAAGGACGCCGGTCCGTTCGAACGCGACGTCGACGGCGCCGAGCAGACGATCACCCTCGAGCAGGCGACGAACGAGATCGGCGCGATCATCGGCAAGCCCGGTCCGGAGGTCCTCGCGCTCATCACGGACGCCCTCGCCGCGGACAAGGACTCGCTCTACGCCCTCATCGCGAAGAAGCTCACCCTCGACCAGCTCCGAGCGCTCAAGGCGCTGGAGATCCCGTGGACGACCTTCAAGGAGGAGCCGTACCGGGTGTACCCGAACGGTGCTGTCGCCGGCAACATCGTCGGCTTCGTGGGCGAGGAGGGCGAGGCCCAGGCGGGCGTCGAACTCATGGAGAACTCCTGCCTCGCCGGCAAGGACGGTCGCACGACGTACGAGAAGGGCAGTGGCGGTCTCCCGCTCCCCGGCACCACGGTGACGAAGCCGGCGAAGGACGGCGGCGACGTCGTGCTCACGCTCGACAAGGACATCCAGTGGTTCTCGCAGCAGTCGCTCGCCGCGCAGGCCGAAGCGGTCGGTGCGAGCTGGGGCGTCGTCACGGTGATGGAGGTCAAGACCGGCAAGCTCCTCGCCGTCGCCGAGTACCCGGCCGTCGACCCCGGCAACGTCAGCGCGACGCCGTCCGAAGACCGAGGCTCACGGGCCTTCGCCGCGCCGTTCGAACCGGGATCGACGTACAAGTCGCTGACCGCCGCGGCGCTCATCGACCAGGGTGTCGCGAGCCCCAACTCGCAGGTGGTCGCTCCGTTCCGGTACAAGCCCTCGAACGGTGCCGACATCAACGACAGCGAGTTCCACGAGGACATGAACCTCACGCTCGCGGGCGTCATGGTGCAGTCGTCGAACACGGGGATCTCGCAGTTCGGCGAGAAGATGAGCGCCGACACCCGCTACGCGTACTTCCAGAAGTTCGGTCAGCTGCAGAAGACCGAGGTCGGCTTCCCGAGCGAGTCCGGTGGACTCATGGCGGACGCCGCGGACTGGGACAACCAGACCGATTACGCGACCATGTTCGGCCAGGGCTTCTCGACGACCGCGATCCAGGGCGCCAGCCTGTACCAGACGATCGCGAACGGCGGTGTCCGCATGCCCGTCCAGTTGGTCGAGGGGTGCCGGAACGCCGACGGCACCATGACCGAGGTCCCCGACGCGACCGGAACCCAGGTCGTCTCCGCCGACGCGGCGAAGCAGGTCAGCGACATGCTCGAGATGGTCGACCAGGAGAGCTGGGTCGCCAAGAACGTCGACGTCCCCGGCTACCGGGTGGCCATGAAGACCGGTACCGCACAGCAGCCCGACGGCGACGGTGGCTACAGCTCGAGCTACCTCGTCTCGATGGCCGGTTTCGCTCCAGCAGAGGCGCCGCAGTTCGTCGTTTCGGTGAACCTGGCCGACCCGGTTAAGATGAATTCATCGGCTGCAGTCGCTCCCATCTTCCGGGATGTGACCACCCAGGTGCTGAAGAGCAGGGGAGTGCAGCCGTCCACGGAGCCGGCACCGAACCTGCCGCTCAGTTTTTGAACGACCTCATGAAGGATGGGCTCAGCGTGAACAATCAGGGCCCGATCAGCCTCAGGCCGGAACATCCGCAACGGCGGGCGCTCTCGCAGCTGGTGACCGAATTCGACCTCGACCTGCACGGATCAGCCGACGGCGTGGAGATCAGCGGTGTCAGTCTGAGCTCCGGTGCCGTCGAGCCCGGTGACCTCTACATCGGCATGCCGGGTGTCCGCGCCCACGGTGCCGCATACGCCGAGCAGGCGAAGGAACGCGGCGCGGTCGCCGTGCTCACCGACGACACCGGACGAGACCTGGCCGCAGCGGCCGGCTTGCCGATCATCGTCGTGCCCGAGCCGCGTGCCGCGCTCGGGCACCTCGCAGCCTGGGTCTACCGCACCGCCGAGGAGCCGCCGACGCTGTTCGGCGTGACCGGCACCAACGGCAAGACGAGCGTGGTCTACCTCCTGAGCGGCATGCTCGCGCAACTCGGGATCGTCGCCGGGCTGAGCTCCACTGCGGAGCGGCGCATCGGCGACCTCGCGGTGACGAGCTCCCTCACCACGCCGGAGGCCAGTGAGCTGCACGCGCTACTCGCACGCATGCGCGAGTCCGAAGTGCGCGCGGTCGCCATCGAGGTCTCCGCCCAGGCGCTGACCAGGCACCGCGTCGACGGCATCGTCTTCGACGTCGTCGGCTTCACCAATCTCAGTCACGACCACTTCGACGACTACGGCGACTTCGACGAGTACTTCGCGGCCAAGCGGGAGCTGTTCGAACCCGATCGCGCACGACGTGGTGTCGTCACGATCGATTCCGAGTGGGGCGGCCGACTCGTCGAGCAGAGCCGGATCCCGGTGACGACCCTGACGACCCGCCCGGAGGTCGACGCCGACTGGCGCATGACGATCCTCGAGGAGACCGCCGGTTCCACGACGTTCCGCCTCGACGGCCCCGGCGACCAGGTGCTCGTGACGAGCGTGCCGCTGCTCGGCTGGTTCATGGCGGCGAACGCCGCGCTCGCGATCGTGATGCTCGTCGAGTCCGGTGTGGAGTTCGACATGATCGCCCAGGCCCTCGAACGGGACGGTGGGATCGACGCCTACATCCCCGGGCGTGCCGAGCGGATCAGCGGCGACCGCGGCCCGGTCGTGTACATCGACTACGGGCACAGCCCCGACGCGTTCCTCAACACCCTCGCGGCCATCCGCGCCGTCACGCCGGGCCGCGTCATCATGGTGTTCGGCGCCGACGGAGACCGCGACACGACGAAGCGTCGCGACATGGGCGCGATCGCGGCCCGGGGCGCCGACGTCGTGGTGGTCACCGACTTCCATCCCCGGAGCGAGGACCCGGCGTCGATCCGACGCGTGCTCCTCGAGGCCGCCCGCGAAGCCGCACCGGACGGCGAGCTGCACGAGGTCGCCGACCCGGCGACCGCGTTCCGCACGGCGCTGGCGCTGGCCGGTCAGGGCGACACCATCCTCTACGCCGGACCCGGGCACGAGGACTACCACGAGGTGGCCGGCGTGAAGCTCCCGTACTCGGCGCGCGACGACTCGCGCGACGCGCTGCGTGAGGCAGGGTGGCTCTGATGATCGACCTGACCCTCACCGAGATCGCCGCGGCGACCGACGGCCGACTGATCCCCGGTCCGGCGGACCCCGGCCTCGTCGTGTCCGGCGTCGCCGACACCGACTCCCGACTCATCACGCCCGGCGACATCTTCGTCGCGAAGCCCGGCGAGGAGACCGATGGACACCTGTTCGCAGATGCGGCGGTCGCCAACGGCGCCGCCCTGCTCATCGTCGAACGGGAGCTGGCCGTCGCCGTGCCGCAGGTCGTCGTCGAGAACTCCGTGACCGCGCTCGGTGCCCTCGCCACCGAGGTCATCACGAGGGTGCGCGCGCTCGGACGACTCCGGATCGTCGGTATCACCGGCTCCAACGGCAAGACCACGACCAAGAACCTCCTCGCCGCGGTCCTCGAGCGCGTCGGGGAGACGGTCAGCCCCAAGGCCTCCTTCAACAACGAGGTCGGAGCGCCGATCACCATGCTGCGCGTGACGAACGAGACGCGGTTCCTCGTCGCGGAGATGGGTGCCAGCGGCATCGGCGAGATCGCCAGACTCATCCGCATGGCGAAGCCCGACATCGGCGTGGTCCTCAAGGTCGGACTCGCGCACGCGGGGGAGTTCGGCGGGATCGAGGCCACCGTCACGGCGAAGACCGAGATGGTGTCCGAGCTGCTCCCGGAGGACGTCGCCGTCCTCAACCTCGACGATCCACGGGTGGCCGGTATGGCGCATGCCACCCAGGCACGCGTGCTGTGGTTCGGCCTCGACGACCGCGCCGCCGTTCGCGCGAGCGACATCATCGCGACGGCGTCCGGAACCGCGTTCACGCTGCACCTGCCCGACGGTTCCTCTGCGCCCGTCCGGTTCAAGGTGCTCGGTGAGCACCACGTCATGAACGCCCTCGCCGCGGCCGCAGCCGCCCACGAACTCGGTGTGGAGATCGACCTCATCGTCGACGCCCTCGAGAGCGTGAGCCGGGCGGAGCGCTGGCGGATGGAGCCCCTCGGCGGACGCGACGACGTGTCCATCATCAACGACGCCTACAACGCCAGCCCCGACTCGATGTCGGCCGCCATCCGGACCCTCGCCCAGATCGGTGCTGAACGTGGCCGGACCATCGCGGTCCTCGGCGCCATGAGCGAACTGGGCGACTGGGCGGGCGAGGAACACGACCGGATCGGGCTCCAGGTCGTCCGGCTCGGTATCGGCCGCCTCGTCGTGGTCGGCCCCGAGGCCCGCCGCATGCACATCACCGCGATCAACGAAGGGTCCTGGGACGGGGAGTCGGTGTACTTCGCGACCGCGGACGAGGCGTTCGCGTACTTGAGCGCGGAGATCGCCCCGGGCGACACCGTGCTCGTCAAATCGTCCAACGCGGCCGGACTCCGGTTGTTGGGCGATCGACTGGGGGAGTTGTACGCATGAGAGTCCTGTTGGCTGCGGGAGCGATCTCGCTGGCGTTCTCCCTCTTCCTGACCCCGCTGTTCATCAGAGCGTTCCGCAAGCTGGCCTGGGGCCAGTTCATCCGTGACGACGGGCCGCAGAGCCACCACACGAAGCGCGGGACCGCGACGATGGGCGGCGTCATCATCATCGTCGGCACCCTCGTCGGTTTCTTCGCGAGCTATCTGATCTTCCAGGAGCAGGTCGGCGTCTCGGCGCTCCTGGTCCTGCTCATGATGGTCGGCCTCGGCATCGTCGGATTCATCGACGACTTCCTGAAGGTCCGGAAGAAGCAGAGCCTCGGCCTCGGCGGGTGGGCGAAGGTCGCCGGGCAACTCATCGTCGCGACGGTCTTCGCCGTCCTCGCGATCAACTTCCCGAACACCGAGGGGTTCACCCCGGCGTCGACGAACATCTCGATCATCCGCGACATCCCGATCAACTTCATGGCGATCGGCATCCCGGTGATCGGCATCCTGCTGTACATCCTCTGGACCTCGGTGATCGTGGCCGCGACGTCGAACGGCGTGAACGTCACCGACGGGCTCGACGGGCTCGCCACCGGCGCCTCGATCCTCGCGATCGGCTCGTACATCATCATCGGCTTCTGGCAGTTCAACCAGTCGTGCTTCAGCTCCTCGCTCGCCTCCGACGTCGCCTACAAGTGTTACGACGTCAGGGACCCACTCGACCTCGCCGTGGTCGCAGCGGCGATCGTGGGTGCGCTCATCGGGTTCCTCTGGTGGAACACCTCGCCGGCGCAGATCTTCATGGGTGACAGCGGGTCGTTGGCGCTCGGTGGAGCGCTCGCTGCTCTGGCCATCCTCAGCAAGACCGAGCTCCTCCTGGTGCTCGTCGGTGGTCTCTTCGTCATCGAGGCCGGTTCCGTGATCGTCCAGCGGGTCTACTTCAAGGCGACCCACGGCAAGCGCATCTTCCTCATGAGCCCCATCCACCACCACTTCGAGCTCAAGGGTTGGGCCGAGGTCACCGTCGTCGTCCGCTTCTGGATCATCGGCGGTCTGCTCGTCGCCGCGGGTGTGGGTTCCTTCTACCTCGAGTGGCTGAGCCGATGAGCGCTGAGCGCCTCGACGGGCTCCGCAGCTGGCACGCCGACTGGCGTGGTCTGCGGGTCGCCGTCCTGGGACTCGGGATGACCGGGTTCTCCGTCGCTGACACCCTCGCCGAGCTCGGCTCGGAGGTACTGGTCCTGGCAGGCGAGGCGGCGGACGAACGCGCCGAACTCGTCGGCGTCATCGGTGCGAGGCTCATCCAGCGGGACCTGTCGACCGTGCCGTCCGAGCTCGTGGAGTTCGCTCCGGAGCTCGTCGTCGTCTCACCCGGATTCCACCCCGACCACGCCGTGGTCACCTGGGCGCAGGCGGCGGGGGTCGCCGTCTGGGGCGACATCGAGCTCGCCTGGCGGGTCCGAGACAAGGTCGGCACGCCGGCCGAGTGGATCTGCGTCACCGGCACGAACGGCAAGACCACCACCGTTCAGCTGACGGCGTCGATGCTCGTCGAGGCGGGTTTCCGCGCGGCGCCCTGCGGCAACATCGGTGTCCCGGTCCTGGACGCCGTCCGTGATCCGCAGGGCTTCGACTTCTTCGTCGTCGAGCTCTCGAGTTACCAGTTGCACACCCTCGGCCTGCAGGGCGGTCGGAGCATCGTCTCACCGCTCGCCAGCGTCTGCCTGAACCTCGCCGACGACCACCTCGACTGGCACGGCTCCGCCGAGGCGTACCGGGCGGCGAAGGCCGTGGTGTACGAGAACACGAAGGTCGCGTGCGTCTACAACCGCGCTGACGCGGCGACGATGTCGATGGTCGAGGAGGCCGAGGTCGTCGACGGCGCGCGCGCCGTCGGGTTCGGCCTCGACGTCCCCGGACCGAGCGACTTCGGCGTCGTCGACGGCATTCTGGTCGACCGCGCGTTCCTCGACGACCGTCGGACGAGCGCCCTCGAGATCACGACGGTCGAAGCGCTCGCCCAGCGCGGACTCGCCGCTCCGCACATCGTCGCCAACATCCTGGCGGCCGCGGCACTCGCCCGGGCCGCCGGCATCACGGTCGAGGCGGTGCGCGACACCCTGCTGTCGTTCGGCCTGGACGCGCACCGGATCCAGCTCATCGCGCGAAGGCTCGAGGTGGACTGGATCGACGACTCGAAGGCCACCAACCCGCACGCCGCCGACGCCTCGCTCGCCGCCTACCGCTCGGTGGTGTGGATCGTCGGAGGCCTGTTGAAGGGCGTCTCGATCGATCGTCTGGTGGAGCGGCACGCCGACCACCTGCGCGCGGCCGTCGTGATCGGCGCCGACCGCTCGGAGGTCCTCGCGGCATTCGCGCGACACGCGCCGACGCTGACCGTCATCGAGGTCGACGCAGCGGAGACTGAACACGTCATGCCGGAGGCCGTTCGCCGGGCCGCCGAGGTCGCGCAGGCAGGGGACACCGTGCTCCTCGCTCCTGCAGCCGCCTCGATGGACCAGTTCACGGACTACGGGCACCGTGGTCGCCTGTTCCAGGCCGCCGTCGAAGCAGAGCTGGGAGGTGAGGCGGATGATCGATCCGCCTCGCGCTGACCCGCGCCGCGTGCGGTCGTCGTCGTCCCGGATGACGGCGACCGCCTCAGGCAGTGGGACACCCGACGCGCCGACGTCGCCGAGAGGCATGTCGAGTGCGCGGATCTCGCTGGGCAAGGTGCTGCGTCCGGAGTCGAAGAACTACTTCCTCCTGCTGGGCGTCACCCTCTTCCTCGTCGGGCTCGGGCTCGTCATGGTGCTGTCCTCGTCCTCCGTCGAGTCCTACGAGGCCGGCGACGGGTATTTCGGGCTGTTCTGGCGCCAGGCGACGTTCGCGATGATCGGTGTCCCGCTCATGCTGATCGTGAGCCGCTTCCCGGCACGGTTCTGGAAGAAGTGGGCGTGGGTGTTCCTCCTCGTCGCCATGGGCTTGCAACTGCTCGTCTTCACACCGCTCGGCTACGAGATCGGCGGCAACCGCAACTGGATCGAGATCGGCGGCTTCACCGCGCAGCCCTCGGAAGCGGTCAAGCTCGCGCTGGTCGTGTGGCTCGGGCTCGTGCTGACGATCAAGCAGCCGCGTCTCCTCGAGTGGAAGCACGCCCTGATCCCGGTCATCCCCTTCGCCGGTCTCTCCATCGGCCTCGTCCTGCTCGGTGGCGACCTCGGTACCGTCGTGATCATGGCACTCATCGTGTTCTCGGCGCTGTACTTCGCGGGAGTGCGACTGCGCTACATCGCGATCCCGGTGGTCGCCGGGGCCGTGCTGTTCCTCATCATGGCCGTCACGAGCGCCAACCGCATGCAGCGCATCATGGCGTTCTTCGGCGACGGCAAGGGCGACTACGAGAACGCCGACTGGCAGTCGACCCACGGCACGTGGGCCCTGGCGAACGGCGGCCTCTGGGGCGTCGGTCTCGGCAACTCGCGCGCGAAGTACGGGTGGCTGCCGGCGATCTCGAACGACTTCATCTTCGCGGCGATCGGCGAGGAGCTGGGCCTCATCGGCGCCGTCCTCGTCCTCGGACTGTTCGTCTTCCTCGCCGTCATGTTCATCCGGGTGATCCGTACCAGCGACGACTCCTTCGTCCGGATCACCACCGGCGCCATCATGGCCTGGATCATCGGCCAGGCACTCGTGAACATCGGCGTCGTCCTCGGAGTCCTCCCGGTGCTCGGCGTGCCGTTACCGCTCCTGTCCTCGGGCGGCACGGCGCTGCTCACCACGCTCGTCGCGATCGGGATCGTCCTGTCGTTCGCCCGGGAGCGGGGGCGTCCCACGCCCCAGCAGTCCCGCCGGTCACCCGCTCGACGTCCCCAATCCTCCGGAGTCACCCGATGACCACCTACCTCCTCGCCGGCGGCGGCACCGCCGGCCATGTCAATCCGCTGTTGGCGGTAGCCGACGGACTCCGCGCCAGAGACCCTGAAGCGACGATCCTCGTCGTCGGCACGGCGGAGGGCCTCGAGGCTCGACTCGTCCCGGAACGCGGTTACGAGTTGCTCACGATCCCCAAACTGCCCTTCCCCCGCCGGCCGAACATCGACGCACTCCGCTTCCCCGGTCGCCTCCGCCGGGCGGTCGCAGCCGTCGTCGCGATGATCCGAGAGCACCGCGTGGACGTCGTGATCGGTTTCGGCGGCTACGCGGCCGCGCCGGCGTACACGGCGGCCAGGCGCGCCGGCGTCCCGCTGGTCATCCACGAGGCGAACGCGCGTCCAGGCCTCGCGAACCGACTCGGTGCGAGGTACACGCCCTACGTCGGTGTCGCCTTCCACCACACGCCCATCCGCAACGCACGCTTCGTCGGCATGCCGCTGCGTCGCGAGATCGAGGGGTTGGACCGCGAGACGCTCCGGTCGGCGGCCCTCGCCGAGTTCGGCCTCGTGTCGGACCGACCGCTGCTGCTCGTCACCGGCGGTTCGCTCGGCGCGAGACGGATCAACGCGACGATGAGCCAGAGCGCCGAAGACGTCGTCGCGGCAGGCTGGCAGGTGCTCCACATCACGGGTGCGAAGAGCGAGATCTCGGATCCGGGTGTCGACCACTACCACCTGCTCGAGTACTGCTCCCGGATGGAGCTCGCCATCGCCGCAGCCGACTTCGCGGTGTCGCGTGCGGGCAGCGCCACGGTCAGCGAGCTGTGTGCGGTCGGGCTGCCGGCCGTCTACGTGCCCTATCCGGTCGGCAACGGTGAGCAGCGCTTCAACGCCGCCGACGTCGTGCGGGCCGGGGGAGCGGTTATGGTAGATGACGCGCAGTTCGTGCCGGCCTGGGTGCATGAGCACCTCGTCCCGTTGCTGAGCGATCGGCACCGGGTCGACGACCTGGCCGCCCAATCCAAGAGCGTCGGTGTCTCCGACGGCACGGCTCGCGTCATCGCCCTCATCGATGAGGCGCTCCAACCATCGGTGCAGCGCGTGCGCGGCCGGTGATCCAGTCTTCCCAGAAAGCGTGACACCGTGATCAAGCCAGACCCCACCGTCGAGATCCCCGCCGACCTCGGCGTCGTGCACTTCGTCGGCATCGGCGGCAGCGGGATGAGCGGCATCGCACGGTTGTTCGTGAGCGCCGGATCGCGTGTGACCGGCTCGGACGTGCGCGAGTCGAAGAACATCGACGCACTGCGCGAGCTCGGCATCCCGGTCGCCATCGGGCACGATGCACGGAACGTCGGCGACGCTGACACCCTCGTCGTGACCGGAGCGCTCTGGGCTGACAATCCCGAGTACCTGCTCGCGAAGGAACGGGGTCTCACGATCCTGCACCGGTCGCAGGCGCTCGCGTGGCTGACCTCAGGGAAGCGACTCATCTCCGTCGCGGGGGCCCACGGGAAGACGACGTCGACCGGCATGATCATCACGGCGCTCCTGGAGCTCGGTGCCGACCCCAGCTTCGTCAACGGTGGCGTGATCGAGTCCCTCGGGCTGAGCTCGGCCAGAGGCGCCGGAGAGCTGTTCGTCGTCGAGGCGGACGAGTCGGACGGTTCGTTCCTGCTCTACGACACGGCGGTCGCGCTCATCACGAACATCGACCCGGACCACTTGGACCACTACGGCTCGCTCGAAGCGTTCGAGCAGGCGTTCGTGACCTTCGCCCAGCAGGCACGCGAACTCGTCGTCATCTCCTCGGACGACGCCGGTGCGGTCCGGATCACCCCGGCGCTCCGCGAGGCCGCGGACGGCAAGCGTGTGTTGACCTTCGGAGAGGCCGCCGACGCGGACGTCCGACTGCACGACGTCGGCTCCACCGGTCCGGTCTCCTTCCAACTCAGCTACGAGGGCACCAGCTACGCGGCTACCCTCCGCGTGCCCGGGCGCCACAACGCCGTCAACGCGGCCGGCGCCTTCGCGGTCCTCGTCGGTGTCGGATTCGACCCGGCGGACGCGCTCCGAGGCATCACCGCCTTCGGCGGGACGCAGCGCCGATTCGAACTGCACGGTGTCGTCGACGGTGTGAGCGTCTACGACGACTACGCGCACCACCCCACCGAGGTCGCCGCAGCCCTCGCCGCAGCGCGCACCGTGGTCGGCGACGGACGCATCATCGCCGTCCACCAACCGCACCTGTACAGCCGGACCCGACTGTTCGCCCAGGAGTTCGCCGACGCCCTCGAACGGTACGCCGACCACACGGTCGTGCTCGAGGTCTACGGTGCGCGCGAGGACCCCGAGCCCGGCGTGACCGGTGCGACCGTGTCGACCCGGTTCTCCGACGCGGACCGCGTCGCGTACATCGACGACTGGCAGCGCGCCGCGGACTACACGGCGACGGTCGTGCGACCAGGCGACTTCGTCATCACGCTCGGATGCGGCGACGTCTACCGGATCGTTCCGCAGCTCCTCGAGGCCATCGCCGGTCGCGAGTCCGTCTGATGGGCGTCCGGTGAAGCGCCCGGACGGCTTCGACCCCGCGGCCAGTCCGCGCTCCGAGCGTCAGACACGGCCGGCGGTGTCGGCCCCGGTCGACCGCGACGGCGTGACCGCCGAGCCCGTCGCCGATCAGGAGACGGACGTCATCGAGCTCGACGCCGCTCGGCTCCGGCCGAAGCGGTCGGGTGCCGGCGCATCCGCCCGGCCGTCGGGCCCGAGGTCGACATCGAGGTCGGCTTCACCCTCAGCGACGCCGTCCCCGTCGTCGAAGGTCGATGCGAAACCGGCGGCGACGTCCTCCACCTCCGCGACGGTGACCCTGGAGCGCCCGGACGAACCTGCTGACGATGCCTTCCTCACCCCGCGTGAGGCCGCCAAGCTGCGACGTCGTCACGAACGCCAGGAGATCCGTCGGTTCACGGCCCGCAAGCGTGGCCGCCACCGTCCTTGGGTGATCGCGGCCGCGATCCTCGGCGTCCTGATCGTCGTCTCGGTCGCCGGAGCCTATTCGCCGCTGCTGGCAGTCCGGTCCATCGAGGTCGTCGGCGCGAGCCGGGTGAACCAGGCCGAGATCACCGAGGCGCTCAGTGACCAGCTGGGTCGCCCACTCGCACTGGTCGACGCGGGAGCCGTCAAGGCGGTGCTCGTCGGATACCCGCTCATCGCGAGTTACTCCCTCGAATCCCAGCCTCCGAGCACACTCGTCGTGCGGATCGTCGAACGCGAGCCGGTGGGCGTGCTGCAGTCCGGATCGGTGTACACCCTGGTCGACGCCGCCGGGGTCACGATCGAGCGCAGCGACCAGCCGATCGCCGGGTATCCGACGCTCATGGTCACCGGTGGCCCGACCTCCAAAGGCTTCGTCGCCGCGGCCGCGGTGATCCGGGCGTTGCCGACGGATCTGCGTGCCCGCGTGGCGTCCGTTTCGGCGTCGACCGCGGACGACGTCACCCTCACGCTCGTGGACTCGCCCGCCGAGGTCGTGTGGGGGAGTGCGGAGGACTCGGTCCTCAAAGCGCGGATCCTCGCGACCACGATGGCGGCCACCGACCCGTCCCAGGTGAACCAGTACGACGTGTCGTCGCCGTCCGCCGCCATCGTCCGCTGAGGAAGCGCACCGGGATATTCCCGTCGATGTGCCGACACGCCCGGAAGCGTCCCGACACGGTCGGGGCTGGGCCCTAACGTCGTGCTCAGGACAGAAAATGCATACGCAGCATAACTTTAAACCTTAACTAGAGGTTGAGAGTTCTCACGGAGGCCTGAAGTGACTACAAACCAGAACTACCTCGCCGTCATCAAGGTCGTCGGTATCGGCGGCGGCGGTGTCAACGCGGTCAACCGCATGATCGAGCTCGGCCTCCGAGGCGTGGAATTCATCGCCATCAACACGGACGCGCAAGCGCTGCTGATGAGCGATGCCGACGTCAAGCTCGACGTCGGCCGCGAGATCACCCGCGGCCTCGGCGCCGGTGCCGACCCCGAGGTCGGACGCCGTGCGGCGGAGGATCACGCCGAGGAGATCGAAGAGGCGATCGCCGGCGCCGACATGGTGTTCGTCACCGCCGGCGAGGGTGGCGGCACCGGAACCGGTGGCGCACCCGTCGTGGCACGGATCGCGAAGTCGATCGGTGCGCTGACCATCGGTGTCGTCACGAAGCCCTTCGGCTTCGAGGGTCGTCGCCGTCAGGCCCAGGCCGAGCTCGGCGTCGCCCGCCTGAAGGAGGAGGTCGACACGCTCATCGTCGTGCCGAACGACCGCCTGCTGGAGATCAGCGACCGCGGCATCAGCATGCTCGAGGCGTTCGCGACCGCCGACCAGGTACTCCTCGCCGGTGTCCAGGGCATCACCGACCTCATCACCACCCCCGGCCTCATCAACCTCGACTTCGCCGACGTCAAGTCGGTCATGCAGGGAGCCGGCTCCGCCCTCATGGGTATCGGCTCCTCGCGTGGCGCGGACCGTGCCATCAAGGCGGCTGAACTCGCCGTCGCCTCCCCGCTCCTCGAAGCGAGCATCGAGGGCGCCCACGGTGTCCTGCTGTCCATCCAGGGTGGCTCGAACCTCGGCATCTTCGAGATCAACGACGCAGCCAAGCTCGTCCAGGAGGCCGTGCACCCCGAGGCGAACATCATCTTCGGTGCGGTCGTCGACGACACCCTCGGCGACGAGGTGCGCGTCACCGTCATCGCCGCCGGATTCGACGGTGGCGAGCCCCTCACCAGGACGGCGGCCTCGCCGGCCGACGCGGTCATCTCGGGCGGCGTCATGAGCACCTCTGACGAGGCGCCCAGTGCTCCGATCAGCACCTCGGCCAATCCGGCCTCCGAGTCGTCCGAGCACCGCTCGGCACCTGCTGCGGCGCCGGTCGCCTCCGGCGGTGACTGGGGCTCCAGGCAGAACGCGTCCTCGCCCTTCTCCGGTGCGACGCACCGCCAGCCTGAAGCGGTCGTCGAGACCGCCGTCGTCGACCCCTCGTTCGACGACGAGGGCGAGCTGGACATCCCCGACTTCCTGAAGTAGTGGGCGGCGACTCGATCACCCCGGCCGGATCGGGCTCTTCGGAGCCCGATCCGGCTCTGGTCGATCGCCTCGCGGCGATCCGCGGCCGCGTCGCAGACGCCGCCCGTGCAGCCGGTCGAGCCGATGAGCCGACGCTCATCGTCGTGACGAAGTTCCATCCGGTCGCACTCGTGCAGCAGCTCGCGGCCGCCGGGGTGACCGACGTGGGGGAGAACCGACACCCGGAGGCCCGTGACAAGGCCGAGGCTGCGTCCGGACTCGGGTTGCGGTGGCACTTCGTCGGCCAGTTGCAGACGAATAAGGCCAAGCAGGTGCGCCGATACGTCGACGCCGTGCACTCGGTGGACCGACCCGAACTCCTGCGGGCGCTCTCATCACCGGACCGCCTCCTCGAGGTCTTCCTCCAGGTGAACCTGACCGACGACCCGGGTCGGGGTGGCGTGGTCGGCGATGCGGCGCTGGAAGCGCTCGCCACGGAGACGCTCGAGGCCGAGGGTGTCGTCCTGCGGGGCGTCATGGCCGTCGCGCCGCTCGACGAGCCGCCGGCCGATGCGTTCGCGCGCGTCGTCGCGGCGTCCGCGCGGGTGCGATCCCTCGCTCCGCAGGCCGACGGTCTGTCGATCGGGATGAGCCACGACTACGTCGAGGCGATCGAAGCGGGCGCGACACACCTACGCATCGGCACGGCAATCACCGGGAATCGTCCGGTGTGACGTTAATCTCGAAGGTGCAAGGACCGCAGATCACGGAGGAAACGATGTCGAACCCACTGAAGAAGACCATGGTGTACCTCGGGCTCGCCGACGATGATCTCGAGTACGAGCAGCAGCACGCTGCTCAGGCCGAGCCCACGCAGCAGGCCGAGCCTCGCCGGGCAGAACGTCCTGAGCGCGCAGAGCGGGTCGAGCGCGTCGAGAAGGCCGCTCCCGTGACCCCGCTGCGCAAGCCGGTCCCGGTCCGTCAGCCGGTCGCCCCGAGCTCCGACCTCAACGAGATCCTCACGGTGCACCCCAAGCAGTACCGCGACGCTCAGATCATCGCCGAGAGCTTCCGCGACGGTGTGCCGGTCATCATCAACCTCTCCCAGATGAGCGACGGCGACGCCCGACGCCTCATCGACTTCGCCAGTGGCCTCTCACAGGGCCTCTACGGGAAGATCGAGCGAGTGACGAGCAAGGTGTTCCTGCTCTCGCCCGAGCACGTCGCCGTTTCCGGCGACAACGGGCAGGGTGCACCGGAAGCGACCGAGGCGACCTTCTTCGCTCAGTCATAATCGAGGGGTGGCTTCTCTCATCTCCGTGATCGGCACGATCCTCTATCTCGCGCTGCTCCTGTACTTCTTCGTCCTCTGGGCGCGGTTCATCCTCGACCTGGCTCGGGTGCTCCGCCCGCAGTGGCGACCGTCGGGCGTCGGCCTGGTCCTCGCCGAGCTGAGTTTCACGGTCACCGACCCGCCGATCCGGTTCTTCCGCCGCGTCCTGCCGCGCGTCGCGGTCGGTCCCGTCGCGCTCGACTTCGGTTGGACGCTGACGATGCTGTGTTGCATCATCGCGATGACGCTCGTCCAGCTCCTGTAGCCGCCGACGTCGGTGCACGCGCAGGGTTCACGACGATTGTGCGGCTACGATAGAACGCCCGTCACCTGACGGGAAGCTCCGACGCTGACAACATGTCTCACCCACTGGGTCAGACTTTGCTAGCGTGGGGGCGTTGTACACAGATTTTCGATTCGACAGTGAAGGTGGTTCGCTATGGCGCTCACTCCCGAAGACGTGGTCCAGAAGCGGTTTCAGCAGACCAAGTTCCGCGAAGGCTACGACCAGGACGAGGTGGACGACTTCCTCGACGAGGTCGTCGTCGAACTGCGTCGCCTCATCCAGGAGAAGGACGAGGTCCAGCAGAAGCTGACCGCGGCCGAGGCCAAGGTCGCCGAGCTGCAGAAGGGCGGTTCCTCCGCTCCCGCCGCGCTCGCGAAGGCTGAGCCCGCTCCCGCACCGGCTCCGGTCGTCGCACCCGCAGCGGCTCCTGCCGCAGAGTCGACCGACAACACGGCCGAGAGCTCCAACAACCTCCTGCAGCTGGCGCGCCGCCTGCACGACGAGCACGTCGCAGAGGGCGCTCAGCGTCGCGACGCACTCATCGCCGAAGGTCACGCGACCGCAGCACGTGTCGTCGCCGAGGCCGAGGCCAAGCAGCGCGCACAGATGCAGATCCTCGAGCAGGAACGCTCCGTGCTGGAGCACAAGATCGACGAGCTGCGCAACTTCGAGCGTGAGTACCGCTCGCAGCTCCGCAGCTACATCGAGGGTCAGCTGAAGGACCTCGACGCCTCGTCGTCGAGCTCCGCTCCCGATGCGAAGTCCGGCGTCACCGCCGACAGCGCAGCGGTCTAGCGCAGACACCCGGTTGTCTCCCGCATCACCGTCGAAGGCCAGCGCCAGGACTCTTGCAGTCCTGGCGCTGGTTGCCGTCGTGGCCTATTCGGCCGACCAGTTCACGAAGTTCCTCGTCACCACCAACCTGACGGTCGGTGAGTCCGTCCCCGTCTTCGGGCAGGCGCTGGTCCTGTACTTCGTCAAGAATTCGGGTGCCGCCTTCTCGCTGGGGGCCGGCTACACCTGGATCTTCTCGATCCTCGCCGCGGTCGTCGTCGTCGTCATCGTCTGGTTCGCGCGCCGCATCCGTTCGCGAGCGTGGGCGATCGTCTTCGGTCTGCTCCTCGGCGGCGTGCTCGGCAATCTGACCGACCGCCTCTTCCGAGAGCCGTCCTTCGGCCTCGGCCACGTCGTCGACTTCATCTCGACGCCCTGGATGCTCCCCGCGATCTACAACGTGGCCGACATCTGCATCGTGGTCAGCATGGCGCTGTTCATCCTCCTGACGCTCTTCGGTGTCAACCTCGACGGCACGCGCACGACGCGAGCGAGTGAACGGGCCGCCCAGGAGGCGGAGGACCGCGAGGCCGAAGCCGACGCGGCCACCCTCGATCCCGCGGAGCCCGGCGACGCGAACCCGGACGCAGGTCGCCCGTGAACGAGTCCCGCAGCCTGTACGTCCCCGACGGACTCGACGGCGAGCGCGTCGACGCCGGACTCGCCAAGCTCCTGGGCTTCTCGCGCAGCTACGCGGCCGAGGTGGCCGTGGCCGGCGGAGTCGCCATGAACGGGAAGTCGGTCGACAAGTCCGACCGCCTGCTCGGCGGCGCCTGGCTCGAGATCGAATGGACGCCTCGACGGGAGGCCGTGATCGTCCCGATCGCCGTCCCCGACCTCGGCATCGTCCACGACGACGACGAGATCGTCGTCGTCGACAAGCCTGCGGGCGTCGCGGCGCATCCTTCGGTCGGTTGGGAGGGACCGACGGTGCTCGGTGCCCTCGCGGCGGCGGGCTTCCGCATCTCGACCTCGGGAGCCGCCGAGCGCGCAGGCATCGTCCATCGGCTGGACGCCGGGACGAGCGGCCTCATGGTCGTCGCGAAGACCGAGCGGGCCTACACCTGGCTCAAGCGGGCCTTCCACGACCGCGAGGTCGAGAAGATCTACCGCGCTGTGGTGCAGGGGCACCCCGATCCACTCGCGGGCACCATCGACGGACCGATCGGCCGCCATCCGCGTCACGACTGGCGGTTCGCCGTGACAGCCGACGGCAAGCCGTCGATCACCCACTACGAGACGCTCGAGGCGTTCCCGTACGCCTCGCTGCTCGAGGTGCACCTGGAGACCGGCCGCACCCACCAGATCCGCGTGCACATGGCGGCCCAGCGGCACCCCTGCGTCGGCGACACGATGTACGGAGCCGACGCTGCGCTCTCAGCTCGGCTGGGGCTCACCCGCCAGTGGCTCCACGCCACGAAGCTCGGGTTCGCCCACCCGGCCACGGGGGAGTTCGTGCGGTTCGAGGCTGCCTATCCGGCGGACCTCCAGCACGCCCTGTCCGTGCTCGAACTCGACTGAGCCGACGCCCAGCCCTCCCGTCGCCATGCGTGACGACGTCGCAGGAGTCGACCGTCAGCGGTGACGGTTAGGCTGGATCACAGACCACCTCGGCGTCCGCGCCGAACCCCACAGCACGATCCCCGGAGGCGCCGTCCGTGCCCACGTCCACCGATTCGTTCGTCCATCTGCACGTCCACAGCGAGTATTCGATGCTCGACGGAGCAGCCCGCGTGAAGCCGCTCATCCAGGCCGCGGTCGAGCAGGGTATGCCCGCCGTCGCCGTGACCGACCACGGCAACATGTTCGGCGCATTCGACTTCTGGCGCACGGCGACCGATGCCGGGATCAAGCCGATCATCGGGACCGAGGCGTACATCACCCCGGGGACCGCGCGCGGTGACCGGACGCGGATCAAGTGGGGCGACGGCGGGGGAGACGACGTCTCCGGCGCCGGCGCCTACACACACATGACCTTGCTCTCGGAGACGACCGAGGGGATGCACAACCTCTTCCGGCTCTCGTCGAAGGCGTCGATCGAGGGGTACTACTTCAAGCCGCGCATGGACCGGGAGATCCTGAGTCAGTACAGCGCCGGCCTCATCGCGACGACCGGCTGCCCGAGTGGCGAGGTGCAGACGAGACTCCGTCTCGGCCAGTACGACGAGGCGGTCAAGGCCGCTGCGGACTTCCGCGACATCTTCGGCGCGGAGAACTACTTCTGCGAGATCATGGACCACGGGCTCGGGATCGAGCGCCGGATCATGGCCGACCTCATCAGGCTGTCGAAAGACCTCGGTCTCCCGCTCCTCGCGACGAACGACCTCCACTACACGCACGCTGCGGACGCCAAAGCGCACGCCGCCCTCCTCTGCGTGCAGTCCGGTTCCACGCTCAACGACCCGAACCGCTTCAAGTTCGACGCCGACGAGTTCTACCTGAAGTCCGCGGACGAGATGCGCCGGCTGTTCCGTGAGTACCCCGAGGCGTGCGACAACACCCTCGCGATCGCCGAGCGATGCGACGTCGCCTTCGACACCTCGGCCAACTACATGCCGCGCTTCCCCGTGCCGGAGGGGGAGAACGAGGAGAGCTGGTTCATCAAGGAGGTCGAGACCGGGCTGAACCTGCGGTACCCGAACGGGATCCCCGCCGACGTCCGCGAGCGTGCGAACTACGAGACGCGCGTCATCGTGCAGATGGGCTTCCCCGGGTACTTCCTCGTCGTCGCCGACTTCATCCAGTGGTCGAAGCGCAACGGCATCCGCGTCGGGCCCGGTCGTGGTTCCGGTGCGGGTTCCATGGCGGCGTACGCGATGCAGATCACCGATCTCGACCCACTCCGCCACGGGCTCATCTTCGAGCGGTTCCTCAACCCCGACCGCGTCTCGATGCCCGACTTCGACGTCGACTTCGACGACCGCCGCCGCGGCGAGGTCATCAAGTACGTCACCGAGAAGTACGGCGACGAGCGCGTCGCGCAGATCGTCACGTACGGCACCATCAAGGCCAAGCAGGCGCTCAAGGACTCGTCGCGCGTCCTCGGCTTCCCGTTCGGCATGGGCGACAAGCTGACGAAGGCCATGCCGCCGGCGGTCATGGGCAAGGACATCCCGCTCGAGGGCATCCTCGACACCAAGCACCCGCGGTACAAGGAGGCGGTCGACCTCCGTGGGATCCTCGACACCGACCCGGAGGCGCGGACCGTCTTCGAGACCGCGCTCGGCATCGAGAACCTGAAGCGCCAGTGGGGCGTCCACGCGGCCGGCGTGATCATGTCGAGTGACCCGCTCATCGACATCATCCCGATCATGAAGCGCGAGCAGGACGGCCAGATCGTCACGCAGTTCGACTACCCGGCGTGCGAGTCCCTCGGATTGATCAAGATGGACTTCCTCGGGTTGCGCAACCTGACGATCATCAACGACGCCCTCGACAACATCAAGAGCAACCGCGATCTCGACCTCGTCCTCGAGGATCTCGAGCTCGACGACCGCGGCGCCTACGAACTCCTGTCCCGAGGCGACACCCTCGGGGTGTTCCAACTCGACGGCGGACCGATGCGCGCGCTGCTGCGCCTCATGAAGCCCGACAACTTCGAGGACATCTCGGCGCTGATCGCCCTGTACCGGCCCGGGCCGATGGGCGCGAACTCGCACACGAACTACGCGCTGCGGAAGAACGGCCTGCAGGAGATCACCCCGATCCATCCGCAGCTCGAGGAACCGCTCTCCGAGATCCTGTCGACGAGCTACGGCCTGATCATCTATCAGGAGCAGGTGATGGCAATCGCGCAGAAGGTCGCCGGCTTCTCCCTCGGACAGGCCGACATCCTCCGTCGTGCGATGGGCAAGAAGAAGAAGTCCGAACTGGACAAGCAGTTCGAGGGCTTCTCCGGCGGCATGGTCGCGAACGGCTTCTCGATGGAGGCCGTCAACAAGCTGTGGGAGATCCTCCTCCCGTTCTCGGACTACGCCTTCAACAAAGCGCACTCCGCCGCCTACGGGGTCATCTCCTACTGGACGGCGTACCTCAAGGCGCACTACCCGGCCGAGTACATGGCCGGTCTGCTGACGAGTGTCGGCGACTCCAAGGACAAGATGGCGCTCTACCTCAACGAGTGCCGCCGCATGGGGATCCAGGTCCTGCCGCCCGACGTCAACGAGTCCATCGGGTTCTTCGCCGCAGTCGGGGAGGACATCCGGTTCGGCCTGGGTGCCGTGCGCAACGTCGGTTCGAACGTCGTGGAGCTCATCCGGCAGGCACGCGAGCGCGAGGGGCGGTTCACCTCCTTCCACGACTTCCTCCGCAAGGTGCCGCTGCCGGTGGCGAACAAGCGGACCATCGAGTCGCTCATCAAAGCCGGCGCGTTCGACTCCATGGGCGACAGCAGACGTGCGCTCTACGAGATCCACGAGGACGCCGTCGACTCGGTCGTGAAGGACAAGCGTGCCGAGGCGTCCGGGAGCATCGGCTTCGACTTCGACAGCCTGTTCGCCGAGGTCGGCGAGGTGCCGCTCGCGAGCGTCCCCGCGCGTCCCGACTGGAGCAAGCGCGACAAACTCAACTTCGAGCGGGAGATGCTGGGGCTGTACGTCTCGGACCACCCGCTGGCCGGACTCGAGATCGAGTTGGCGAAGCACGCCACGACGACCATCACCGACCTCATGACCTCCGAGGGCATGGACGGCGAGACCGTCGTGATCTCGGGGCTCGTCACGAGTGTCCAGCATCGGATCGCCAAGGCCTCCGGTAACCAGTACGGCATGATCCAGGTCGAGGACTTCGGCGGCGAGATGACCGCCATGTTCATGGGCAAGGCGTATCAGGAGTTCGCCTCCGAACTCGTCGGCGACTCGATCGTGGTGGTCCGCGGGCGGGTCAGTGTCCGAGACGACGGGATGAACCTCCACGCGTACAGCATCTTCTCGCCCGAACTGCCAGAGGCCGGTGCCGACCGCATGCTCCAGCTGTCGATGGCGGACGCGCGGGCGACGACCGAGACGGTGACCACGCTCAGCGACGTCCTGACGCGGCACGCCGGGTCGACCGAGGTCCGGTTGAAGCTCATCCGAGGCGAGATCGCGCGGGTGTTCGAGCTGCCCCATCGCGTCAGCCTCTCGTCCGGACTCTTCGGCGAGCTGAAGTCCCTGCTCGGCCCGAACTGTCTCGGCTGACCCCGCTCGGGCGCGGGCGGCAGCCGGGACGGTCCGCTGCGGACGATAGGCTGTGACGGCCATGATCACCACCATTGACCTCAGGGGAGTGCGGCCGAGCCGCACCGAGCTCCTGGACATGCTGCCCCGTCCCGTCGTCGACATCACCGCGGCAGCGCATGCCGCTCAGACGCTGATCGACGACGTCCGAGCGGACGGGTCCGAGGCCCTCTCGGCGCAGGCGGACCGGTTCGACGGGGGACGCCCCGAGCGGATCCGCGTCCCACAGGCCGAGATCGACGCCGCCGTCACGGCACTCGAGCCGGCCGTGCGCGCCGCGCTCGTCGAGGCCATCGACCGGGTCCGGACGGCCACCAGGGCGCAGGTCCCGCCGGAGCGCACGACCGAGCTCGGCGACGGCGCGACTGTCGTGCAGCGCTGGGCCCCGGTCGGCCGTGTCGGCCTCTACGTCCCGGGTGGGAAGGCCGTCTACCCGTCGAGCGTCGTCATGAACGTCGTGCCGGCACAGGAGGCCGGCGTCGGCTCCGTGGCGCTCGCTTCGCCCCCGCAGCGCGAGTTCGGCGGGCGCGTCCACCCGACGATCCTCGGCGCCGCCGGGCTGCTCGGGGTGACCGAGGTCTACGCCATGGGCGGCGCCGGAGCGATCGGTGCGTTCGCCTACGGAGTGCCCGACCTCGCCCTCGACCCGGTCGATGTCGTGACCGGCCCGGGCAACATCTTCGTGGCGGCCGCCAAGCGCCTCGTGAAGGGGCAGGTGGGGATCGACGCCGAAGCCGGGACGACCGAGATCCTGGTCATCGCGGACGCCGGGGCCGATGCCCGGCTCGTCGCGGCCGACCTCGTCAGCCAGGCGGAACACGACGAGGCGGCGGCATCACTGCTCGTCACCGACAGCGCGCCGCTCGCGACCGCGGTGGAGGAGTGGCTGCAGCGGTACGCCGCAGGCACGCGTCACGGATCGCGCGTCGTCGAGGCCCTGGGCGGACCGCAGTCGGCGATCGTGCTCGTCGACGACTTGGAGGCGGCCGTGGCGTTCAGCAACGCGTACGGGCCGGAGCACCTCGAGGTGCAGACGCGCGACCCGGAGTCGCTTCTCGGCGCCATCACGAACGCCGGCGCGATCTTCCTCGGTGATCACACCCCGGTGAGCCTCGGAGACTACCTGGCCGGGTCGAACCACGTCCTCCCCACGGGCGGCCAGGCGCGGTTCTCCTCGGGCCTCGGAGCGTTCACCTTCCTCCGGCCGCAGCAGGTCGTCCGGTACGACGAACCGGCGCTCCGCCAGGTCTCGGCCCACATCGTGGCCCTCTCGGGCTCGGAGGACCTGCCGGCGCACGGCGAGGCGGTGACGGCCCGCTTCGGGCTCGTCGATGCCGAAATCCGTGCGGCCGACGACACCACCGCCCCCACCGCCCCCGAGGGAGCCCGCTGATGTACTGCCCGTTCTGCCGCCACCCGGACTCCCGGGTGATCGACTCCCGCACCAGCGACGACGGACTCGCCATCCGCCGACGTCGGCAGTGCCCCGAGTGCGGGAGGCGCTTCAGCACCATGGAGACCTCGAGTCTCGGTGTGATCAAGCGTTCCGGCGTGGTTGAGCCCTTCAGCCGGGAGAAGGTCGTGAGCGGTGTCCGCAAGGCCTGCCAGGGTCGCCCGGTGACGGACTCGGACCTCGCCGTCCTGGCTCAGCGGGTGGAGGAGTCCATCCGCGCCACCGGCGCGTCGCAGATCGACGCGAACGACATCGGACTGGCGATCCTCGCACCGCTGCGGGAGCTGGACGAGGTCGCGTACCTCCGCTTCGCTAGCGTGTACCAGGCCTTCGAATCGCTCGACGACTTCGAGTCCGCGATCGCGCTGCTGCGCGTCGAGCACGCTTCGGGCGCCGCCCCCGTCCCGTCCGAGGAGCTCTGAGCCGTGTACCGCTTCCTCTTCGCCCAGGTGCTGTCCAAGCTCGATCCCGAACGCGCACACCACCTGGCTTTCGACGTCATCCGCGCGCTTCCCGCGACCGGCCTCGGCCCCGCCATCAGGCGCTGGACGCTGCCGCGACTCGACCAGTCGGTGGAGACGCTGGGGCTGCGGTTCGAGACTCCGTTCGGTGTCGCCGCCGGCTTCGACAAGGACGGCAAGGGCGTCCTCGGTCTCGGACTGCTCGGGTTCGGCCATGTCGAGGTGGGCACGATCACGGCGATCCCGCAGCCGGGTAATCCCAAGCCCCGACTGTTCCGACTCATCGCCGATCGGGCGGTCGTCAACCGCATGGGCTTCAACAACGGGGGAGCCGACCAGGCCAGGCGTCGGCTCGAACGGACCGCGCGGGTGAGCCGCCGACCCGTCCTCGGCGTGAACATCGGCAAGAGCCGTGTCGTGGACGTCGCCGACGCCACGGCCGACTACGTCCGGAGCGCGACGCTCCTCGCGCCAGTGGCCGACTACCTCGTGGTCAACGTCAGCTCGCCGAACACCCCTGGGCTCCGCGGCCTCCAGGAGCTCGACCAGCTCGCGCCGCTGCTCGAGGCCGTCCGCGCCGCCGCCGGTTCGACGCCGTTGCTCGTCAAGATCGCGCCCGACCTCAGCGATGCGGAGGTCGACCGCATCGCGGAGCTGGTCGTGGAACTCGGCCTGGACGGCGTCATCGCGACGAACACGACCATCTCGCGCGACGGACTGACCACCGACCCCACCCTCGTCGAGGCGGCCGGGGCCGGTGGACTATCCGGTGCACCGCTGGCCGCCCGCTCGCTCGTCGTCCTGCGGCGCATCCGGGCCATCGTGCCCCCGGAGTTGTGCGTCATCTCGGTCGGAGGCGTCGACACCGCCGAAGACGTCCGGGAGCGTCTGGCCGCGGGAGCCACGCTGGTGCAGGGGTACACGGCGTTCCTCTACCGCGGGCCGCTCTGGGCGAGGCACATCAACCGCGGGCTCGACCGACTGGCTCGAACCGGCCGCTGAGCGGTACCACGCGCTGTCGACGACGAACGCCCGCCGGTCTGGGACCGGCGGGCGTTCGGTTTCGTGGGACTACTTGTTGGGGAACTGGCCGCGCTTGACCTGCGGCTTGGGCAGGCGGAGCGGGCGCAGCTGCAGCGCGCGCATGGCGGCGTACCAGCGCACGCCCCGCTCGTCCTGCCCGAACTTCGCCCGCAGCGCCTTCCGGACGCGGAAGCCGAGGAAGAAGCAGTCGGCGATCGCGATGATGAAGAACACCCAGAGGGTGAGCATGCCGTAGACCTGGATCTCGGGCACCGGCATGAAGGTGAGGATGATCACGAGGAACATCACCGGGATCATGAACTCACCGATGTTGAACCGGGCGTCGACGTAGTCGCGGACGAACTTCTTCTGCGGGCCGCGCTCGCGTGCCGGGAGGAACTTGTCGTCGCCGGCGGCCATGCCGGCCTGCGCCCGCCTCCGTGCCTCGGCCTGCTGCGCCTTCGCCGCCCTCGAGGCCTCCTTGCGGTCGGAGGGGACGAGTGGACGCTTGTTCTGCGCCTCGCGTTCCGCCCGGGACGGGGTCGGTCGACCCTTCGCCTCCTTGGCGCCGCGGGCGAGGCGCTCAGCCGTCTGCGCTGCGGTCTCGACGATCGGCTCTGATGCCGGGGTGCTCTGCTGTTTGGCCACGATGGAACGTCCTTGATTCGGGGATTCCCTTAAGATTACTCGCATGACGACAGGTACCACGACGGAATCGACCCAAGACCCACGCAACGACCAGGAAGTCCTCGATCGACTGCGCGAATCCGTCGCCGGTGCGTTGCCGTCGTCGATCGCCGATCTGTCGGCGCTCGTCCGTATCCCCTCGGTGTCGTGGTCGGCGTTCGACGCGGCCGAGGTGGCGCGGAGTGCCGAGGCGGTCGCGGAGCTCGCACGCGGTCTCGGTGTCTTCGACGAGGTCTCGGTGCGGCGGTCCGCCATCGACGGCGGAGCGGAGCTCGGGCAGCCCGCCGTGCTGGCCCGCCGCGAACCACGGAACGGCCGACCGACCGTGCTGCTCTACGCGCACCACGACGTCCAGCCCCCCGGAAGCGACGACAAGTGGGACTCGCCGCCGTTCGAGCCGACCGTCCGTGACGGCCGCATCTACGGACGGGGCGCGGCTGACGACAAGGCCGGCGTCATGTCCCACATCGCCGCGATCCGAGCCGTCACCGAGGTCCTCGGTTCCGACCTCGACCTCGGTATCGTGCTGTTCATCGAGGGCGAGGAGGAGTTCGGCTCGCGGTCCTTCGGTTCCTTCCTGGAGGAGCACCGCGACACCCTCGCTGCGGACGTGATCGTCGTCGCCGACAGCGACAACTGGGACGAGCGGACGCCGGCGCTGACGATCGGTCTGCGCGGCAACGTCACGTTCCGGCTGCGCGTGAAGACCCTCGACCACGCCTCCCACTCCGGGATGCTCGGGGGAGCGGTGCCGGACGCGATGCTGGCCGCGGTCACCCTGCTCGCGACACTGTGGGACGCGGACGGTTCGGTGGCGGTCTCCGGACTCACCTCGCACGACGCCGTCACCCCGGAGTTCGACGAGGCACAGCTCCGCGCCGAGTCAGGTCTGTCCGAGGGGGTCACGCCGATCGGACGCGGCTCGATCCTCAGCCGGATCTGGTCGCAGCCCGCGATCACCGTCACGGGCATCGACGCACCGTCGGTGGCCAACGCCTCGAACACGCTCATCCCGGAGGTGTCGGTTCGCATCAGTGCGCGGATCGCCCCCGGGCAGGATCCGGCCGAGGCCTACCGTGCACTCGAGGCCCACCTCCTCGCCAACAGCCCGTTCGGCGCGCAGCTGACGATCGACGAGGTCGACCAGGGGAGCCCGTTCCTCGTGGACACGAGCGGTTGGGCCGTCGCCGAGGCGAAGCGCGCCATGGCCGACGCCTGGGAGGTCGAGCCCGTGGAGACGGGTGTCGGCGGATCGATCCCGTTCATCGCCGACCTGGTCCGGGTCTTCCCGGACGCCCAGATCCTCGTCACCGGTGTCGAGGACCCGCACTCGCGCGCCCACAGTCCGAACGAGTCGCTGCACCTCGGCGTCTTCCAGAAGGCGATCCTCACGGAGGCGGTGCTCCTCGCTCGCCTGGCGGCCGCACCCCGTCCGTCCTCGGACGCGTAGACGCGACGGACGCGCCGCCGCACTTCCAGGGGTGCGTCCGTCGCGGCAGGCGGTAGAATCTCACACAGGCGTCGACCCGGCGCCGCCAGACCTCGCGAGGAGCATCATGAGCGACACCATCCTGACCGAGACCAAGATCGACGCGGCTCACGGCGTCGGCCTGTCCGACACGGCGGCGCAGAAGGTCAAGAGCCTCCTCGAGCAGGAGGGTCGCGACGACCTCCGTCTCCGCGTGGCCGTGCAGCCGGGTGGATGCTCGGGCCTCATCTACCAGCTGTACTTCGACGAGCGCATGCTCGACGGCGACGCCACGGTCGACTTCGACGGCGTCGAGGTCATCGTCGACAAGATGAGCGTCCCCTACCTCGACGGCGCCAAGATCGACTTCGAGGACACCATCCAGAAGCAGGGGTTCACCATCGACAACCCCAACGCCGAGGGCAGCTGCGCTTGCGGCGACAGCTTCCACTGAGCCAGATTCTTCCTGAAGGGGAAATTGCCCGGTCCCGGGTGGTTTCCCCTTCGTCATTCCGGTCACGATCCCGCACCGCGGACGCGAATGGTCCGGCGTTCACCGCCCATCCCCACTAGACTGGGGGGCGATCCACAGGTGTGTATTCGAAAGGTTTCAGAGGTGCGCTCGACTCGTCGTCTCAGATGGGCTGCCATTCCGGTCGCAGCCACACTCGCCATAGTCCTGGCGGGTTGTACGCAGGCGGAACTGCATGGTTACCTGCCGGGATTCGTCGAGGGCGAATCTCCCGTCACGAACCACACGGACCGCATCGCGGGCCTGTGGGTGACGGCATGGCTGGTGCTGCTCGCAGTCGGCGTCATCACGTGGGGGCTCATCATCTGGGCCGTCATCGTGTACCGACGCCGCAAGGGGCAGACCGGTCTCCCGGTCCAGCTGCGGTACAACATGCCGATCGAGATCTTCTACACGATCGTCCCGCTCATCCTGGTGCTCGGCTTCTTCGCCTTCACGGCGCGCGACCAGAACGCGATCGAGACCCAGTACGAGGATCCCGACGTGGCCATCGAGGTCTTCGCCAAGCAGTGGGCGTGGGACTTCGTGTACGACGAGGCCGTCGACGGCCAGGACGTCTGGACCGCAGGCGTGCAGGCCGATGAGAAGCCCGGTGGCGTCATCGACCAGGACGCACTCCCGACGCTGTACCTGCCCGTCGGCAAGACGGTGAAGATCGCGCTGCAGTCGCGCGACGTCATCCACTCCTTCTGGGTCATCGACTTCCTCTACAAGAAGGACATGATCCCGGGCAAGACGAACTACATGTCCTTCACCCCTGAGCGCGAGGGCACGTACGCCGGCAAGTGCGCCGAGCTCTGTGGCGAGTACCACTCGCTCATGCTCTTCAACGTGAAGGTCGTCTCGCAGGCCGAGTACGACAAGCACCTCGAAGACCTGGCCGAGTCGGGCAACATCGGCGACTACGGCACGGCATACGACCGCAACAGCAACCTCCCCGGCACCAAGGCGCCGGCAGGTCTCGAAGAGCACGGAGACGGGGAATGACCTCCACCACGCTTCCCGCAGGCCAGGCGAGCGTCGTCGGACGCACCTCGGTCGAGCGCAAGGGCAACATCCTGGTCAAGTGGATCACCTCCACCGACCACAAGACCATCGGGTACATGTACCTGATCGCCTCGTTCATCTTCTTCTGCCTCGGCGGCGTGATGGCGCTCATCATCCGCGCCCAGCTCTTCGAGCCCGGTGGCACGATCGTGGAGACCAAGGAGCAGTACAACCAGCTCTTCACGATGCACGGCACGATCATGCTCCTCATGTTCGCGACGCCGCTCTTCGCAGGGTTCGCGAACGCGCTCATGCCGCTGCAGATCGGCGCACCGGACGTCGCCTTCCCGCGACTGAACGCCTTCGCGTTCTGGCTCTACGCCTTCGGTAGCCTCATTGCCGTCGGTGGCTTCCTCACCCCGCAGGGTGCAGCCGCCTTCGGCTGGTTCGCCTATGCGCCACTGTCGAGTACGACGTTCTCGCCAGGGCTCGGAGGCAATCTCTGGGTCCTCGGACTGGCGCTCAGCGGCTTCGGCACCATCCTCGGTGGCGTCAACTTCATCACCACGATCATCACGATGCGCGCCCCCGGCATGACGATGTTCCGCATGCCGATCTTCACGTGGAACGTCCTCGTGACGTCCATCCTCGTTCTGATGGCGTTCCCGGTGCTCGCAGCGGCCCTCTTCGGCCTTGCCGCGGACCGCGTGTTCGACGCCCACATCTACGACGCGGCCAACGGCGGCGTCATCCTGTGGCAGCACCTGTTCTGGTTCTTCGGGCACCCCGAGGTCTACATCATCGCGCTGCCGTTCTTCGGCATCGTCTCCGAGATCTTCCCGGTGTTCAGCCGCAAGCCGATCTTCGGCTACAAGACCCTGATCTACGCGACCATCGCGATCGCGGCCCTCTCCGTGACGGTGTGGGCACACCACATGTACGTCACCGGATCGGTGCTCCTGCCGTTCTTCGCCCTCATGACGATGCTCATCGCGGTTCCGACCGGCGTGAAGATCTTCAACTGGCTGGGCACGATGTGGCGCGGTTCGGTGACCTTCGAGACCCCGATGCTCTGGTCGATCGGCTTCCTGATCACCTTCGTCTTCGGTGGACTCACCGGTGTCATCCTCGCTTCGCCGCCGCTCGACTTCCACGTCTCCGACTCCTACTTCGTCGTGGCGCACTTCCACTACGTCGTGTTCGGCACGGTCGTGTTCGCCATGTTCGCCGGCTTCTACTTCTGGTGGCCGAAGTGGACGGGCAAGATGCTCAACGAGAAGCTCGGCTACTGGCACTTCTGGCTGCTCTTCATCGGCTTCCACACGACGTTCCTCATCCAGCACTGGCTGGGCGTCATCGGGTTCCCGCGCCGCTACGCGACGTACTCGCCTGAGGACGGCTTCACCTGGATGAACCAGCTGTCGACCGTGGGCTCGTTCATCCTCGCCATCTCGCTGCTGCCCTTCTTCCTGAACGTGTACATCACGATCCGGAAGGCTCCTCGAGTCACCGAGGACGACCCGTGGGGGTACGGTGGATCGCTCGAGTGGGCGACCAGCTCGCCCCCGCCGCGTCACAACTTCGTTTCCATCCCGCGCATCCGCTCGGAGCGCCCGGCCTTCGACCTCCACCACCCCGAGGTCGGTATCCCGGTCGGCGTCGGTCCCGCGAAGGACGCACCTGACGCACCCACGCTCGACATCGACGCCGGAAAGGTGAAGTAGCCGCCATGCGCGCCAATATCATCCTCTTCACGATCCTGACGGTGTTCTGCGCCCTCCTCTGTGGGGTCTACACGGTGTGGTCGCTCGTCGACCCGCTGCACGGCCGGGTCGAATGGGTCGGCACGGTCACCCTGGCTCTCGCCGCGATCCTGAGCGCCTTCCTCGGCTTCTATCTCAGCCGGGTGCACAAGAGCCAGGGCGCCGAGCTCCCCGAGGACACGCTGACGGCGAACATCGACGACGGCGACCCGGAGATCGGGCACTTCAGCCCGTGGAGCTGGTGGCCCATCATCCTCGCCGGTGCGTGTGGTCTGCTCGTACTCGGTCTGGCGGTCGGGTTCTGGATCGCGATCATCGGCATCCCGCTGGTCGTCATCGCGGTCGTCGGTTGGAACTACGAGTACTACCGCGGATACTTCGCACGCTGATGGTCGCCTCGTTCAGCATCCGTCGCGGTCAGCCCGACGACCGTTCAGCCGTCTTCGCGCTGGCCGGCCAGCTGATCACCGGGTCCATCCCGCCTGCGGCGGACGACTTCATAGCCGCGTACAACAACGTCATGCGCCCTCGTGAAGACGAGACCAACGTGCTGTACGTCGCGGTCGACGAGGCGAACCGCGTTGTCGGATACACCCTGATGACGGTGTCGCGGCTGCTGCACGCGGCAGGCCTGACCGCCCACCTGCAGGAGCTCGTCGTCGACGAGACCGCCCGCGGCGCCGGCATCGGATCGGCCCTCGTCGAGGCGAACGAGCACTATGCCGTCGAGCGCGGTGCGCGCCAGCTGACGATGTCCACCTCTCGAGCCGGCGACTTCTACCGTCGTCTCGGCTACAACGTGACGGCGGAGTTCTACAAGAAGATCCTCCCGCTGGGCTGACCCCCAAGCTGTCATCGAAGAGCCCCCGAGCCACCGCTCGGGGGCTCTTTCGTGTTCTTGTGCGCGCCTAGACGTGGAGAACAAGCAGCTGGCAAGGTGCGGGGACCGCCCCTGAAGGTCATGAGCGTCACCCTTCGCTTCGTCGAGACTTCACGGTGGCAGCCGTATTCAGGTGACACCTCCTCACGCCTTGTAGACCGGGCGAGCGCCCGTCGGTCCCTGAAGCTGTCGAGAGGCACACGCCGCCCTCAGCGGACTCAGCGTGCGCGCGAACAGACCTGGCGTAGGCCGTCCCTCGGTCCTGAGCCCGTCGAAGGGCAGGCGTCGTCCGGTGTCTCCTCTCTACGGTCCCGATCACCCTGGGACGGGAACGTCGGACCCGGAGCCGGTCGACAGGCTCACATCGTCTGCGGTCGCGCAGGAAGGGCGCTGGACCGCGGTGAGCGATCACAGGTCTCCGAAGCTTGTCGACGTGCTCATACCGCCCGCAGCGGCCTTCCGCGCCCGGAGAGCGGGGGAGCGGGACGGCACGGACCTCCATTGTCGCCGCGTCGTGTCGCAGCACAGTTCCACGATCCCCGCCGGAGAACGACGAAAGCCCCGCAGTCCGTGAGGACTGCGGGGCTTTCCAGTGGGATCCGCCTAGTGGTGGTCGCCGTGGGAACGTTCGATCTCCGTGTTCGTGACGGGAGCGATCCGATCCTCGAAGAACCAGCGGGACATCGCGGCGCGAGCCTTCTGGACACCGGTGATCTTGCCCTTGGCGTTCGGACGGATCATCAACGGCTTGTGGTCGTCGTAGCTCGCGAGGCGCCAGCGCTCGTACTCGTCGACGGGCTCGTGGACCTCGATGAACTCGCCACCGGGGAGGCGGACGATGCGCCCGGTCTCGTAGCCGTGAAGGAGGATCTCGCGATCCTTCTTCTGCAGCGCCAGGCAGGTGCGCTTCGCGATGAAGTAGGCGATGAACGGTCCGAGGATGAGGATCGCCTGCAGCGTGTGGATCACGCCCTCCATCGTCACCTTGAAGTGGGTGGCGATGATGTCCGAGCTCGCAGCAGCCCAGAGGGCGGCGTAGAACGTGACACCGGCAGCACCGATCGCGGTGCGGGTCGGCGCGTTGCGCGGACGGTCGAGGATGTGGTGCTCGCGCTTGTCACCCGTGATCCACGCCTCGACGAACGGGTAGATGAACACCGTGACGATGAACAGACCCAGGACGAGGACGGGAAGGATGATGTTGAACGAGAACGTGTGATCCCAGAGGACGAACTCGAGGTGTGGCGGAACCAGCCGGAGCGCACCGTCGGCGAACCCGATGTACCAGTCAGGCTGCGTACCTGCCGAGACCGGGGAGGGGTCGTACGGTCCGTAGTTCCAGATCGGGTTGATCGTGAACAGCGAGGCGATGAGCATCACGACACCGAAGACGATGAAGAAGAAGCCACCGGCCTTCGCCGCGTAGACGGGGAGGACGGGGAATCCGACCACGTTCTGCTCGGTGCGACCGGCGCCCGGGAACTGCGTGTGCTTGTGCACGACGACGAACACCAGGTGCAGGGCGATGAAGAGCAGCACCAGCGCCGGCAGGAGCAGGATGTGGAGCGTGTAGAGGCGGCCGACGATGTCGGTGCCCGGGAACTCTCCACCGAACAGCAGGAAGGTCGTCCACGTACCGATGATGGGCAGACCCTTGACCATGCCGTCGATGATCCGCAGACCGTTACCGGAGAGCAGGTCGTCGGGCAGCGAGTATCCGGTGAAGCCCTCGGCCATGGCCAGGATGAACAGGACGAAACCGATCACCCAGTTCAGCTCACGCGGCTTGCGGAATGCACCGGTGAAGAAGATGCGCAGCATGTGCAGGCCGATGGACGCCACGAACAGCAGGGCAGCCCAGTGGTGCACCTGACGCATCAGGAGGCCGCCGCGGATGTCGAAGGAGATGTCGAGCGTCGACGCCATGGCGACGGACATCTCGATGTTCTTCAGCGGGACGAAGGACCCGTCGTAGTGGACCTCCGCCATCGATGCCTGGAAGAAGAAGGTGAGGAAGGAGCCCGACAGCAGGATGATGACGAAGCTGTAGAGCGCGACCTCGCCGAGGAGGAACGACCAGTGGTCGGGGAAGATCTTGCGGCCGAACTCCTTGACGGCGACCGAGATGGACGTCCGCTCTTCGAGGTAGTTCGCTGCAGCGCCGGTGAATCCACCGGAGCTCTTCGCCGGAGCGGCCTTGGCCTGCTCAGGGGCGCGTGTTGCGGTCGAGGTGCTCAATGACGCTCCCAGAAGCTCGGGCCGACAGGTTCGTGGAAGTCGCTCCGCGCGACGAGGTAGCCCTCGTCGTCGACGGTGATCGGCAGCTGCGGAAGCGGCCGGGCGGCCGGTCCGAAGATGACCGCGCAGTGGTTCGTGACGTCGAACTGCGACTGGTGGCAGGGGCAGAGGAGGTGGTGCGTCTGCTGCTCGTAGAGCGCGACAGGGCAACCGACGTGCGTGCACACCTTGGAGTAGGCGACGATGCCGTCGTAGGACCAGTCCTTCTTGGACTCCTCCTCGACGAGGTCTTCGGGCTTGAGCCGCATGAGCAGCACGATCGCCTTCGCCTTCTCGTTGAGGACGTGGTCGGCCTCGTGGAGGTTCTCGGGGATCACGTGGAACGCGCTGCCGAGCGTCACGTCGGACGCCTTGATGGGCGTACCGGAAGGGTCACGGGCGAGGCGCGTGCCTTCCTTCCACATCGTGTGCTGCATGAGCTCGACGGGGTCTTCGTCGTAGGGCGCGAGACCGCGGAACAGCGCGATGCCCGGGAGCGGGAAGACGATGAGGGCACCGATGAGGCTGTTGCGGATGAGCGCGCGTCGACCGATGCCGGATTCGACGTTCGCCTGGTGCATGATCTCCACCGCGCGATCGCGGCTGACCTGGTTGCCGCCGACCTTGTGACGGTAGTCGATGCCTTCCTCGTCGTGCATGAGGGCCTTGCCCCAGTGCACGGCACCGATACCGATCGCGAGCAGGGCCAACGCCATGCCGAGACCGATGAACAGGTTGTTCAGACGGACCGAGGCGATGTCCTCGGGCTCGATCGGGAACGCCATGTAGGCGGCGACCGCCCAGACGCTGCCGGCGATCGACAGGTAGAAGAGGGTGTAGACGGCGCGCTCGGCCCGCTTGTCCTTCTTGGGGTCGAGGTCCGTGACGCGCTTCCGGTGCGGAGGCAGGCCGGGGTCGACGACGGCATCGCGGGAGATGACCCCGGTACCGGTCGCGACCTGCAGCTCCTGCCCGTGGGCGGACGGATCGGCAGACGAGTCGGCGGCTGGGTGACCCGAGCCGCTCGAGTTGTCGTGAGCCATGGTGCTCCTTCTTACGTGTTGTCGATCCGCGTCGGTCAGTTCGACTTCGCGGTGATCCAGACGGTGAGGGCCACGATCGAGCCGAGGCCGAAGATCCAGAGGAACAGGCCCTCGGAGACGGGGCCGAGCGAGCCGAGGTCGTTGCCGCCCGGTGACGGGTTCTTCTCCATGAACTTGAGCGCGGTGATGATGTCGCGCTTGTCCTCGGGGGAGAGGTTCATGTCGTTGAAGACGGGCATGTTCTGCGGGCCGGTGATCATGGCCTCGTAGATGTGGGCGGCGCTGACGCCGACGAGCGAGGGAGCGTACTTGCCCTCGGTCAGGGCGCCACCGGCGGCTGCGACGTTGTGGCACATCGCGCAGTTGATGCGGAACAGCTGGGCGCCGTTGGAGGCGTCGCCCTCGCCGTCGAGGTACTGCTCCTCGGGGATCTCCGGGCCGGGGGCGACCGAGGCGACGTAGGCCGCGAGGGAGGAGATCTGCTCCTCGGTGAACTGCACGGGCTTCTCCGGGGCCTGCGGGCCCTGGTTCTGCAGCGGCATCCGGCCGGTGCCGACCTGGAAGTCGACGGCGGCGGCACCGACGCCGAGGAGGCTCGGTCCGGCGGTCGTGCCCTGCATGTCGAGGCCGTGGCAGGTGGCGCAGTTCGCGGAGAAGAGCTTCTCGCCCTCGTCGACGGAGGCCTGCGACTTGGCGGCGGCGACGGGCTCGGCGCTGGCCGTGCTGACGCTGACGGCTGCGTAGGCGCCTCCGGTCACGAGGAGGCCGATCGCGAGCAGTGCCGCCGAGGCGAACGGGCTGCGGCGGCCGCTCTTGCGCGTGGCACGGGCGGCCTTCTTGGACGCCTTGGTGGTCGTCGTCTGGGTGGGGTCAGTCTTCATGGAGGCAGTCATTCCGGGTCAGCGCAGGATGTAGATGACGAAGTAGAGGCCGATCCACACGACGTCGACGAAGTGCCAGTAGTACGAGACGACGATGGCGCTCGTCGCCTCCTTGTGGCCGAATCGTTTGACGGCGTAGGCACGGCCGATCACGAGGAGGAAGGCGATGAGGCCGCCGGTCACGTGCAGGCCGTGGAAGCCGGTCGTGAGGTAGAACGCCGAGCCGTACGCGTTCGAGCTGAGGGAGATGCCCTCGCTGACGAGCGTCGCGTACTCGAGGATCTGCCCGGCGACGAACACGGCACCCAGGGCGTAGGTGAGGAAGAACCACTCGACCATGCCCCACTTGCGCGGGCTCCAGCCGGTCATGCGGGGCTGCATGCGCTCCGCTGCGAAGACGCCGAACTGGCACGTGAACGACGAGGACACGAGGATGATCGTGTTGATCGTCGAGTACGGGACGTTCAGGCGACCGGCCTCGGCCGCCCACAGTTCGGGAGCCATCGATCGCAGCGTGAAGTAGATCGCGAAGAGGCCGGCGAAGAACATGACCTCGCTGCCCAGCCAGACGATCGTTCCAACCGCGACCGTGTTCGGTCGGTTGATCCGGGGCGCGCTCGGCGCAAGGTTGATTGAGGTGCTCGTCACCCCTCCATTATGGCCGAAAGCCGGAGCGGTTTTTCGCATTTCGGCGGCGGCGAGCACGCTCGGATCAGTAAGGCTAGCCTTATTTCCTGACCGGGATCTTCGGTTCTGCTGCGGGATTCATGTGATCTTCGCCTTCTCCGGCCGCTCGAGGCGTCGGCGAGTCGCGCTTGTAAGATCGTCGACATGCCTCTCACGACCTGGCCGACGCTCATCGGCGACCTGCTCGCCGGAACCGATCTCAGTGTGTCGGAGTCGACGTGGGCGATGGAACGGATCATGACCGGCCAGGTGACGGACGCCCAGCTGGCCGGCTTCCTGATCGCGTTGCGCCGCAAGGGGGAGACGGTCGACGAGATCGTCGGGTTCCGCGATGCGATCCTCGACCACGCGAAGCCGCTCGTCGCCCCCTCCCGGGCCCTCGACATCGTCGGCACCGGCGGCGACCGCTTCGGCACCGTCAACATCTCGACGACCGCGTCCATCGTCGCGGCGGCGACGGGCATCCCCGTCATCAAGCACGGCAATCGCGCGGCGAGCTCCGCCTCGGGATCGAGTGACGTGCTCTCGGCGCTCGGCGTCGACCTCGCCCTGCCGACGGACCTGGTGGGGGAGGTGTTGGCGTCGACGGGCATCACCTTCGCGTACGCGGCGGCGTTCCACCCCGGTTTCGGCCACGCTGGAGCGGTCCGCGCGGAGCTCGGCGTGCCGACGGTCTTCAACTTCCTCGGTCCGCTCGTCAACCCGGCCCGCCCGGAGGCGTCGGCGGTCGGCGTCGCGCACGCCGACCGCATCCCGCTGTTCGTGGGCGTGTTCCAGACGCGTGGGGCGACCGCCCTCGTCTTCCGGGGCGACGACGGACTCGACGAATTGACGACGACTGGACACAGCCACCTCTGGGAGATCACCCGCGGAGCCGTCACCGAGCACGACCTGGATCCCCGGGAACTCGGCATCCGACGTGCGTCGATCGACGATCTCATCGGCGGTGACGCCCAACACAATGCCGGTGTCGTGCGCGCCACGCTCGCCGGCGAGGAGGGTCCAGTCCGCGACATCGTCCTGCTGAACGCGGCGGCCGGGATCGTGGCGTTCGAATTGTCGGAGGATCCGTCGCAGGCCCAGCGGCCGATCCTCGAGCGGTTCGCCGCAGCGCTCGTGTCCGCCGCGGCCGTCATCGACTCGGGTGCGGCGACCGCGACACTCGACGCCTGGGTGGACGCCACCCGCGCGCTCGGCTCGCGCTGATCCGCGCGGTGGCCGGGTCCTCCGGCCCTACCGGCGGTGGGCCACAGCGCGTAGGTTGAGACCCGATGCCGGCGTACCCGGTCGGCGGACCCGAACCGATCTTGCAGGAGGATTCAATGAAGAAGCTCATCAATGATCCCAAGGACGTCGTCGTCGAGGCGGTGGCCGGATTCGGCGCCGCGCACCCCGACCTCGTCACCGTGTCGCTCGACCCGGTGTTCATCGCCCGAGCGGACGCGCCGGTCGCAGGGAAGGTGGGGATCGTGAGCGGCGGCGGAAGCGGGCACGAGCCGCTCCACGGAGGGTTCGTCGGATTCGGCATGCTCGACGCGGCCGTACCCGGCCCGGTGTTCACCTCACCGACTCCGGACCCCATCCTCGCCGCCACGAAGGCCGTCGACGGTGGTGCCGGCGTCCTGCACATCGTCAAGAACTACACGGGCGACGTACTCAACTTCGAGACCGCGGCCGATCTCGCGCTGGCCGAGGGCATCGAAGTGCGCTCGGTCATCGTCGACGACGACGTCGCGGTGAAGGATTCGCTCTACACGGCGGGGCGTCGGGGTGTCGCCGGCACCGTCCTCGTGGAGAAGCTCGCCGGCGCACGTGCCGAGGCCGGGGGTGGCCTCGACGAGGTCGCCGACCTCGCGACGAAGGTCAACGAGCGCACCCGCACGATGGGCG
Source organism: Plantibacter flavus (assembly GCF_002024505.1). Taxonomy (NCBI): domain Bacteria; kingdom Bacillati; phylum Actinomycetota; class Actinomycetes; order Micrococcales; family Microbacteriaceae; genus Plantibacter; species Plantibacter flavus. Next base: position 2,286,776 of record NZ_CP019402.1, on the reverse strand, counting down.
TGGCACTCACCCCGTGCGTCGTCCCGCACGCGGGCGAGCCGAGTTTCACCCTGGCCGACGACGAGATCGAGATCGGGATCGGTATCCACGGTGAGCCCGGCCGTGAACGCATCCCCCTGGAGCCCGCCGACCGGATCGTCGACCGGCTGCTCGCCGCCATCCTCGAGGACCTTCCGTACGCACCCGACGAGCGTGCCCTCGTCCTGGTGAACGGGATGGGCGGGACGCCGCAGGTCGAGTTGCTCATCGTCTTCCGCCGTGTGGCCGAGGCGCTCGCGGAGCGCGGGATCGAGGTGGCACGGTCGCTCGTGGGGAACTACACGACCAGCCTCGAGATGCAGGGTGTGTCGATCACCCTCCTGAAACTCGACGACGAACTGATCGAATTGTGGGACGCCCCGGTGCAGACCGCGGCGCTCCGGTGGGGACGGTAGACGGATGGGGTTGGACGGAGCCTGGGCGATCGCCTGGATGCGGGGGAGTGCGGCGGTCGTCGCGGAACATCGCGTGGAGCTGATCAGGCTCGACCGTGACATCGGGGACGGCGACCACGGCGAGAACCTGGACCGCGGGTTCTCCGCGATCCTGCCGAAGCTCGACGAGCAGCCTGACGATGCGACACCCGCCGACATCCTCAAGCTCGCCGCGACGACGCTCATCTCGACCGTCGGAGGAGCGAGCGGCCCGTTGTACGGCACCGCGCTGCTCAAGGCGTCGATCGCCGTGGCCGGTCAGGAGGATCTCGACGCCGATGGCGTCGTCGCCCTGCTGACGGCGGCGCGCGACGGGATCGTGCTCCGTGGCAAGGCCGAGGTCGGCGACAAGACCATTGTCGACGCGTGGACGCCCGCCGTCGACGCTGCATCCGCTGCGGCGGCAGCGGGGGAGTCGCCGGCACGGGTGCTGGCAGCCGCTGCAGACGCCGCGTGGGGTGGCGCCGCGGCGACCGAGCCGCTCGTCGCCCGCAAGGGTCGCGCCAGCTACCTCGGTGAACGGGCCGTCGGGCATCGCGACCCTGGGGCGCAGTCCACCTCCTATCTCCTGCAAGCTGCGGCGGCGGCCGCTGAGGAGGGCGCTGCATGAGCGGGGGAGCCGTCGGCCTCGTCTTCGTCTCGCACAGCGCGCTGATCGCGGAGGGGCTCATCGCCCTGGCCCGGCAGATGGCGCCCGACGCGGCCCTCGCCGCGGCCGGTGGTACCGATGACGGAGGGATCGGCACGAGCTTCGAGCTGGTCTCCGCCGGGATCGCAGCCGTGGACTCCGGGGCCGGGGTGGTGGTGCTGTGCGATCTGGGGTCGGCGATCCTGACCGCTGAGACGGCACTCGACTTCCTCGACGACGACGTCCGAGGCCGGGTACGCATCGTCGACGCCCCGCTCGTCGAAGGCGGGGTCGCCGCAGCCGTGGCCGCGCAGACCGGCGCGACGCTCGACGAGGTCGTGGACGCCGCGCGGTCGGCAGCCGGCGGTGACCCTGCCCGGCACGGCGCCGACGAGGCGACTCGGGCGGGTGGGTCCGACGACCCGACGGCGCCCCACGCCGCAGCCTCCGTGACCCTGCGGAACAAGGACGGGCTCCACGCTCGACCCGCTGCGGAGTTCGTGAAGCTGGCGAGCACGTTCGCGGCCAAGGTGGTCGTGAACGGGAAGGACGCCAAGAGCCTGCTCGGGATCATGTCACTGGGCCTCGTCAAAGGGGCGGTCGTGGAGCTGCAGGCGGACGGTCCGGATGCGGAGGATGCCATCGGGGCACTGGCGTCGCTCATCGAATCCGGCTTCGGAGAGGTCTGACGGGTCGCGCTCGGGGCGGAAGCAGGTCGGCGCCCCGTGCGCAACGGGGTGGTCGACGCCGACGGTCGGCGTAGCATGACCCGCATGAACGAGCAGACGAAGACGTCGGACACCGAAGACCGCCAGTGCACGGTCTGTGGCCATCCGCTCGCCGAGCACACCTTCGACCGTTCCTCCGGGCACGATCACTTCATGACCTGCCCGACGGGGGAGCGGCTTCCGGACCCGGCGCAGTCCGCCGTCCCGGTCAACGAGTTCGGGATGCCGCTCTGGGACCAGGACCCCGATCGACCTGCTCCGTCGGCCTGACGACCCCGCTGGCCTGAGCCGTCATCCGAGGAGGAGCAACGACCGGACGGCGACACTGACACCGGTTTCGCGCGACGCCGACGTCTCGTGGAGAGCACTGCCGTCGATGAGCCAGCGCACCCATCGGACGAGTTGCTCCGGTGTGGCGTCGGAGCGGGCTGCGGTGGTGCGAACCGCCTCGGTGATGTGGTCGAGCAGGAAGCGGTCGACCATGTCCCGCTCGACGTCGAGGACGGCCGCCACGTCGTGGACGTGCGCCATGCCCTGGACCGCGCGAGCGAAACCGGCCGTCTGGTCGGCAGCCCGCTGGCGGTCGAGTGTGCCGAGGTAGGTGGCCAAGGCGGGTCGCCCAGGCCCGGCCCGTGCGGCGAGGTGGAGTTGCTCCTCGGTCCAGGCGGCGCTCACCCGCAACAGGGTGACCAGGATGTCGAGCTTGGTGGGGAAGTAGTGGAACAGGGTCCCCGAGGAGATGTCCGCCGCCCGGCAGATGTCCGCCGTCGACGTGGTCTCATATCCCTCGGCCGCGAAACAGCGGTAGGCCGCAGCGAGGATCGCGGTCTGGCGCGCGGTGAACCGCTGTGGGTCGACGATCCTCGGCATGTCTGCTCCCATATTCCTAGAGCGCCTACTCTAGCGCACGCACTCTATGAATTCGGACCAGATCAGAGGCGATTTCTGTTCCGATCGATTGTTGCGCGCAGCTCGGAGTGTGGAGCGCCGGTGGTTCTCATCGAGCACTCCGCCGTCCTGTGGACGGCCGGGCGATCATGGGGGAGCAGGCGGGACAGTCCACCTGCCGGACCCGCCCTGCCCGCGTGAGCTCGAGGTGTACGGGTGCATCGTCGTCGGGCTGTCGGATCGCGTGATGTCCGGCGCTTCCAACCATCGCCCCCGCGGTGGATATGCACGTCGACAGCATCTTCGCCGAGTCGCACCTGCACGATCGGATCCACGCGGTGACGACCCTGGGGCAGGACCTCCGGAACGGGCGGCTTGGCATGCCGGATGAAGCTAAGTTGACATAATGTGCATTATCGGCTCCTTTTAGCCCGCCGCGAGCGGGGCCGGATCGGGTCACGTCGGCATGCATCACCGACCTGAGGATCGTGACGATGACCGGGGCGCGTCAGGAGCCGATGTACCGAGCGAGATGTTCTCCGGTCAGCGTCGAGCGATCGGCGACGAGCGCTGCGGGCGTCCCGGTGAACACCAGACGTCCGCCGTCGTGACCTGCGCCGGGTCCGAGGTCGACGATCCAGTCCGCATGCGCCATGACCGCCTGATGATGCTCGATGACGATGACCGACTTGCCGGAGTCCACCAGTCGGTCCAGGAGTCCGAGCAGGTTCTCCACGTCAGCGAGGTGCAGGCCCGTCGTCGGCTCGTCCAGGATGTAGACCTCGCCCGAGTCGGCCATCTGCGTCGCCAGTTTGAGTCGCTGTCGTTCGCCTCCTGACAGGGTCGTCAACGGCTGTCCGAGGCTGACGTAACCGAGCCCGACGTCCACGAGTCTCGCCAGGATGAGGTGCGCGGCGGGCGTCCGGGCCGGCCCGTCGGCGAAGAAGGCCTCGGCCTCCGTCACCGACATCGCGAGCACCTCGCTGATGTCCCGCTCCCCCAACTGATATTCCAGAACGGAAGCATCGAACCGGCGGCCCTCGCACACCTCGCAGACGGTCGAGACGCTCGCCATGACGCCGAGATCGGTGAAGACGACACCTGCGCCGTTGCAGTTCGGGCAGGCTCCCGCCGAGTTCGAGCTGAACAGCGCCGGCTTGACCCCGTTGGCCTTCGCGAACGCCTTGCGGATGGGCTCGAGCAGACCCGTGTACGTCGCCGGGTTACTGCGACGCGAGCCGCGGATCGGGCTCTGATCGACCGTCACCACACCGGGACGCCCGGCGACCGAGCCGTGGATGAGCGAACTCTTGCCCGAGCCGGCGACACCCGTGACGACCACGAGGACGCCGAGCGGCACGTCGACGTCGACGCCCTGCAGGTTGTGCCGGTCGGCGCCACGGATCTCGATGACACCGGTCGGTCGACGCAACACTGTCTTGAGCGTGGCGCGGTCGTCGAAGTGGCGTCCGGTGAGCGTGTCGCTCGCTCGGAGGCCGTCCACCGTCCCCTGGAACGTCACCTGTCCCCCGCCGGTCCCGGCTCCGGGACCGAGGTCGACGACGTGGTCGGCGATCGTGATCGTCTCCGGCTTGTGTTCCACGACGAGGACGGTGTTCCCCTTGTCGCGGAGCCGCAGGAGCAGTTCGTTCATCCGCTGGATGTCATGCGGGTGCAGTCCGACGGTCGGCTCGTCGAACACGTAGGTCACGTCGGTGAGCGACGACCCCAGGTGGCGGATCATCTTCGTGCGCTGCGCCTCCCCACCGGAGAGGGTGCCCGTCGTGCGGTCGAGTGACAGGTACCCCAGCCCGATGGCGACGAAGGAGTCGAGCGTCTCCTGGAGGACCGTCAGGAGTGGGCGCACCGACGGTTCGTCGAGCGCCCGGGTCCACGCCGCGAGGTCGCTGATCTGCATCGTGCACAGTTCGGCGATGTTCCGACCGGCGATGCGCGAACTCCGTGCGCCCTCGCTCAGGCGGGTCCCCTCACACGCCGGACACATGGTGAAGGTGACGGCGCGGTCGACGAATGCGCGGATGTGCGGCTGCATCGCCTCACGGTCCTTCGAGAGGAACGACTTCTGCACCTTCGGGATCAGGCCCTCGTAGGTCATGTTGATGTCGCCGACCTTGACCTTCACCGGCTCCTTGTGGAGGAAGTCATGGAGTTCCCGCTCCGTGTAGTCCTGGATGGGCTTGTCCGCGTCGAGGAATCCGGATCCGGTGAAGATCCGCACACCCCAGCCGTCGGGTGTGTAGCCGGGGATCGTGAGCGCGCCCTGGTTGAGCGACTTCGTGGCGTCGTAGAGCTGGGAACGGTCGATGTCGTTCACGGTCCCCATCCCCTCGCACCGCGGGCACATGCCACCGGTGATCGAGAAGCTCCGCCGCTGCTTCGTGCTCTGTCCCCCACGTTCGATGGTCACCGCTCCGGCGCCGCTGATCGAGGCGACGTTGAAGGAGAAGGCCTGTGGAGAGCCGATGGACGGGTCTCCGATCCGACTGAAGAGGATGCGCAGCATGGTGTTCGCGTCGGTCGCCGTGCCCACCGTCGAACGCGAGTTCGCGCCCATCCGCTCCTGGTCCACGATGATCGCCGTGGTGAGTCCCTCGAGCACGTCGACGTCGGGCCGTGCCTGCGACGGCATGAAGCCCTGGACGAAGGCACTGTAGGTCTCGTTGATCATCCGCTGTGACTCGGCGGCGATCGTCCCGAAGACGAGAGAGCTCTTCCCCGAGCCGGACACGCCCGTGAACACGGTGAGGCGGCGCTTGGGGAGGTCGACGTCGACGTCGCGCAGATTGTGCTCGCGGGCACCCCTGACCCGGATGACGTCGTGGCTGTCAGCGGCCCTGGTGTGCATCGGCGTCTCGGTCATGGCGATCAGCGTATCCGTCGTCATCGGCCGGCGTCTCGCCTTGATCGACACTGGATCCGCGCGACATGGAAGGTCATGCTGTGAAACACCTGTGTGAATGCGTCACACTGGTGGAACGCACCCCGTCTGCTCGGGAGCGCTGCACTGTACACCGTCAGGAGCCGACCATGTCCGAACCGTCCACCACCACCTACACGCTGAACTCCGCCAAGCTGACCGCGAGCCAGATCTCCGGTGTCCGATGGGCCTTCGCCGTCGGAGGGATCCTCACGATCCTCTTGGGTGTCTTCCTGCTGGTCGCGCCGAAGGCCTCGCTGGTCGCCGTCGCGTGGATCTTCGCCGTCTACTTCCTGATCGCCGGGATCGCCCGCATCGCGCGTGGGGTCGTGGCCCGGGAGCACGGCGGACTCTGGCGGGTCCTCACGATCGTGTTCGGTGTGCTGCTGTTGGCCGCCGGCGTCTACATCTTCATCGATCCGCTGCTCGGCATCGGCGCACTCGTCTTCGTGATCGGTGTCTCCTGGATCGTCGAGGGCGTGGCTTCGCTGTTCGACTCGGCACCGGACGTGTCGCGGTGGATCACGATCCTCTACGGCGTCATCAGCGTCGTCGCCGGCGTGTTCGTCCTCGCGAACCCGCTGCTCGCCGCCGTGACCCTCCTGCTCGTCACCGCGTTCTTCCTCATCGCGGCCGGCGTCGTCGAGATCATCCAGGCGATCACGTTCGGTAAGCAGGTGAAGCGGGCCGGTCTCGCCGGCTGACCCCGCTTGGCAGGACGACGAACGCCCGGCCCCTCGAGGACCGGGCGTTCGTCGCGTCGGGATCGTCGCCTACTCGGCGATGAAGTCGCTCGTGTCCCCCACGTAGCGGGTGTGGTCCTCGGGGATCGGGTCCACGGCGGCCGAGGCGACCTCGGCCGCGAACTCGCCCACGTTGTAGAGGCGACCGGCCGACTCCTTGCGGGAGCTGATCGCACCGGGGTTGGCACGTTCGAGGAGCGTCGCGGTGATGGTCCCCTCGATCATGTCGCCCGAGACGACCACGAACTCGACACCGGCGGCATCGAACTGGTCCTGCTTGGCCCGGAGTGCGTCCTCGCCCGCGCGCTTGGAGGTCGCGACCGGCACGTACTCGGGCATCGTCGGCGTGGTCCGGATGAAGTGCGCCTGGTGGCTCGTGACAAACACGATCCGCGAGCCGGGGCGGAGCAGCGGGAGGGCGTGTTCGACGACGCTCACCTGTGCGTCGCGGTTGAGCTGCATGGCGTAGTCCTCGGCCATGCCGCTCTCCATCCCACCGGAGGCGTTCAGCACCAGGACGTCGAGGTCGCCGAGTTCGGCCTTCGTCGTCGCGAACATCGCGGCGACCGACGCGGGGTCGGTGAGGTCGGCTCCGACCACCACGGCCTGCACACCGAGGGCTCGCACCTCGTCGGCGAGCTTGACGGCGCGAGCCTCCTTGTTCCGGTAGTTGATCACGACGTTGGCGCCGGCACCGGCGAAGTACCGGATGGTGTCGGCACCGATGCCGCGGGAGGAGCCCGTCACGAGGACGTTCTTCCCGGAGAGTGATCCGGCGGCCAGGGGGTTCGTCACGTGAGGGCTCCTTCAGATCTGGGGCCGCTCATCGGCGGCTGGTTCCAGCCAACGACCTTACCAAGAACCGGGAGACGGATCCGGTTCGGCGCTCCGCCCAGCTGATAGCGTTGAACCCGACCGGCGCACCGTCTCGCGCTCCCCCGGACTGCGAGGCGGCAGACGCGAGAGCCGATCCGGGAGGAATCCGCACCATGGACGTCATCACCGAGTACGCCTGGATCGCCTGGTTGGTCCTCATCCTCGTGTTCGTCATCATCGAGATCCTGTCACTCGAGTTCACCTTCCTCATGCTCGCGCTCGGTGGCACCGTCGGGCTGCTCTCCGGCCTCCTCGGCGCTCCATGGTGGCTCCAGCTGCTCATCGCGGCCGCTGCCGCCCTCCTCCTCCTGTTGGCCGTCAGGCCGCCGCTGCTCCGAGCGCTGCAACGCGGCGCGGACCCGGCGAGGAGCAACGTCGACGCACTCCTCGGCATGCCGGGGATCGTCCTCGCGACGGTGACCCCGCACGCTGGCCAGGTCAAGCTCGGCAACGGCGAGGTCTGGACCGCCAGGACCCCGCACGACTCCCCCGCGTCGTCGCTCGAGCCCGGCACGCGCATCGTCCTGTCCGTCGTCGACGGTGCCACCGCCGTCGTCGTCCCCGTCCCGACCCACCCGGCACCGCTGGGCGAGCAGAAGGAGTAGTCGTGAACGACATCTCATCAGGAGCGATCATCGGCTGGGTGATCGCGGCCATCGTCGTGGTCTTCGTGCTGGTGGTGCTGTTCCGATCCATCCGCATCATCCCGCAGGCGAGCGCCGGCGTGGTCGAGCGGCTCGGCAAGTACCACAAGACCCTCATGCCCGGGTTGAACCTGCTCATCCCGTTCATCGACCGGCTCCGGCCGCTCATCGATCTCCGAGAGCAGGTCGTCTCCTTCCCGCCGCAGCCGGTGATCACCGAGGACAACCTCGTCGTCTCGATCGACACGGTCGTCTACTTCCAGGTGACCGACGCCCGTGCCGCGACCTACGAGATCGCGAACTACCTGGGGGCCGTCGAGCAGCTGACCACGACGACGCTTCGAAACGTCGTCGGTGGGCTGAACCTCGAGGAGGCGCTGACGAGCCGCGACGAGATCAACAGCAAGCTCCGCATCGTGCTCGACGAGGCGACCGGTAAGTGGGGTATCCGCGTCGGACGCGTCGAGCTCAAGGCGATCGACCCGCCGCTCTCCATCCAGGACTCCATGGAGAAGCAGATGCGGGCCGAGCGTGACCGTCGAGCGCTCATCCTCACCGCCGAGGGCACCAAGCAGTCGGCGATCCTGACCGCCGAGGGTGCGCGGCAGGCCGAGATCCTCCGCGCCGAGGGTGATGCCCAGGCGGCTGTGCTCCGTGCTCAGGGTGAGGCGTCCGCCATCCAGACGGTGTTCAAGGCCATCCACGACGGTGACCCCGACGAGAAGCTCCTGGGCTACCAGTACCTGCAGATGCTCCCGAAGCTCGCGGAAGGCCAGGCGAACAAGCTCTGGGTCATCCCGAGCGAACTGACCGAGGCGCTCAAGGGCATCGGCTCCGCCTTCGGGCCGGGCAACACCCGCGACCCTGCGGCCACGGCACGGGCGGCGGCCGCAGCCGCGCAGACGCCCTCCTTCACCACGGCGCCGGCCGCGTCGCCCCAGACGCCACCGGCGCCGACGGCGCCCGTCCAGCCCGAGGGCTGAGCACGCGGTGACGACAGCGGTCCTCCCCTACTTCCGTCCCGCCCGCCCTCGGGTCCTCGCCCATCGAGGGCTGGCCGGGCCGGGGGTTCCCGAGAACACGCTGTCGTCCTTCCGTCGTGCCCTGGCCGCCGGCGCCGAGTACGTCGAGACCGATGCGCACTGCACGCGCGACGGACACGCCGTCCTCTTCCACGACCCGTCCCTGCGCCGCATCACGGGCGATCCGAGACCGATCGCCGACCTCGAACTCGCGGATCTCCAGCGGATCGACCTCGGCGGCGATCGCATCCCGACGTTGTCGGAGGCGCTGGCCGAGTTCCCCGGGGCGCGCTTCAACCTCGACATCAAGGCTGCTGCAGCGGCTGCTCCGGCAGCTGCCGCGATCATCGGCGCCGACGCCGCCGATCGGGTGCTCGTGACCTCCTTCGACGAAGGCAGACGTTCCGCGATCGTGCGGGCCGTGGGGATGGAGGCCGGTGCCGACTCCGTTGCCTCATCCGCGTCGGCCCGGATCCTGCTCCGCGTCCTCCCCGCAGCCGCCATCGGGCTCCCCGAAGCGCTCCGTCGGTCGCTCGCCGGTGTCCAGGCGCTCCAGGTGCCCGAACGGTTCCGCGGCGTGCCCGTCGTGACGAAGCGCCTCCTTGCACAGATGCACGCCCTCGGCGTCGAAGTGCACGTGTGGACGGTCAACGACCCCGCCGACATGCGACGCCTACTGGATCTCGGCGTCGACGGCCTCGTCACCGACCGCTGTGATCTCGCGCTCGACGTGGTCCGATCACGCTGACGGCTCAGTTCTCCGCATCCGGCGTGGCTCCAGCTGGGCATGAGCTGATAGCTAGATGGGTGAACGGAACAGTTTACCCAGCTTGTGGGTTTATAACTGTGGATGCCGAGCGAGAGGAGACCACACAATGGCAGATCGCAGTTTGCGCGGAATGCGCCTGGGCGCCCAGAGTCTACAAACGGAAGAGGGCGTCATATTCTCGGCGCGGAGCAACCACATCTACCGGTGTCAGAGTTGCGAGCGCGAGACCACCATGACCTTCGCCGCCGACGCGGAAGTCCCCGAACTGTGGGAGTGCCGGCACTGCGGTGCGGAGGCCGTCCTCCTCGTCGACTCGAAGCCCGTCGTCGTCGACCGCGGTGACGTGAAGACGCCCCGCAGCCACTGGGACATGCTGCTCGAGCGCCGCTCGCGCGATGAGCTCGAGGAGCTGCTCGAAGAGCGCCTCTCATATCTCCGGGCCCGGCGCGGCCAGCAGAAGAGCGCGTGACACCGAGCCCCTGACAGGCCTCCCCTCGATCGGCTGATCCGATATCGGATCAGCCGATCGTCATGTCCGGGGACGGTTCGAGATGCGCCTGGGCCTGGCCGCGAACCCGGCGAGGACCAGCGAGGCGAGTCCCATGCCACCGATGAACATTTCGAGCTGGTGACCGAAGGCCATCGACGGCGTGACCGTGTCCGCGAGCGGCACCTCGGAGACCATCGATCCGGGGCGGAAGGCCGGGATGCTGTCGATCGTCGATCCGTCTGGGCCGATGATCTGACTGGTCCCCACGGTCGAGATGTTCACGACCGATCGTGCCGACTCGATCGCCCGGAGTCGAGCGATGGCCAGCTGCTGTTGATTCTCGTCCGTCTGCCCGAAGTCCGCGTTGTTGGTCTGGGCGAACACGATGCGCGCGCCACCCGCCACCGCGTCTCGGGTGAGCCGGTCGTCGGCGATGTCGAAGCAGATGCTGATCCCTGCGAGCACCCCGTCGATGTCGAAGACGTTGTCCTTCGTACCCGGGGTGTACTCGCGCTGGATGAGGCCGATGAGGTCGGGTGCGAACGGCTCCCAGAACGTCCGGTCCGGGACGTATTCGCCGAACGGGACCGGGTGCTTCTTGTCGTAGACGTCGCGGACGCCGTCCGAGGCGTCCCAGAGGAGCGACGAGTTGTAGTAGCGATCGCCGCGCTGAGAGATCGCACCGACGACGAACGGTGCGTCCATGCGGCGGCTCAACGCGTCGAGGGCTGCAGCCGATTGGGGAACCCGCTGCGGGTCGAGGTCTGCGCTGCCCTCGGGCCAGACCACGACGTCGACGTCCGCATCGAGCACCGGCAGCGTCTCGTCGATCTGGGTCTGCATGACGGTGCCGGGTGCTGCGGCATCGAAGTAGCCGGCGGGGCCGTTGCCCTGGATGGCAGCCACCCGCATGCTCCCGGTCGTCGCCGTCGGCCATGCCGGCACCACGAGTACCGCGATGACCGCCAGGACCGCGGTCCCGACCCGGCTGACCGTCGGGAGCTCCGCGGTCGCGGCGAGCTGCAGGGCGAGTGCCACGAGCAGCACCATGAGGAACGACAGCCCCGAGAACCCGACCCAGGCGACGAGCGGGGCGAACGGGCTCTCGGACTGGCTGAGCGCCATCCTCGCCCACGGGAATCCGCCGTAGGGCCAGGTGCTCACGAGCGTCTCGCGCGCGGTCCACAGGGCGGCGACCACCGCGGCGGTCAACCAGACCCGTCCCCCGACGCCTGGGAAGGCGCGCGGTACCCAGCGGTACGCCAGGGTGATGAGCACGGCTCCGAGCGCGAAGAAGATGGCCTCGAGTGTCGACAGCGCCGCCCAGGGGACGGGACCCAGGTAGGCGGTCGCCCACTCGATGTGGATCAGGTAGAACGACTCGCCCGCCAGGAAGCCGATTAGGAGCGCACCGCCGACGCTGCGTCCCATGAGGGTGAGGAGGACGAGGGCGATGCCGACGAACGTCAGGGGCCAGACCCCGCGGTCCGGGAATCCGGCGTCGAGGACCGGCCCGGCGGCGATGGCTACGACGGCCGCGAGCCAGAGCGGGAGCGGTGGACGACGATCGACCAGCGCGTCGATCGGTCGGAGCCGGCGGCTCCGACGGTGCGGGGACCTCACAGCGAGCTGTACGCGACGATGCCGCGTCGGATCGAGTCGAGCGCCTCGCGCGAATGACGGCCCACCGGTCCGTCGACGACGCGGAGCTGATCGAGCAGGTCGATGGTCTGCTTGCACCACCGCACGAAGTCCCCGGCGGCGAGTTCCGCCTCGATGAGCACCGTGTCGAGGTTCGCGCCCTTGGCCCACTGGTGCATGGCGAGCGAGAGTCCGGTCGAGATCGGGTTGCTCCCCGGGAGGCGGTGCTCCCGTTCGCTGTCGTCGAGCCGACTCCAGAGGTCCTGCGTCCGTTCGAGTGCGGACCGGAACGGGCCGCGGGGCAGGAAGCGTTCCGGGGTGTTCTGCTCCTCGCGCCGTGGTTCGTACACGATCGCGGCGGCCATCGCGGCGAGGGATGCGGCGTCGAGGTCGTTCCACGCACCGGTGCGCAGGCATTCCGCCACGAGGAGGTCCCGTTCTCCGTAGATGCGCTTCAAGGTGCGTCCGGGAGCCGCGACGACGACCGCGCCGTGCTCGTCGCGTGCCAGGTACTCGTACTCGAGCAGCACGTCGACGACCCGGTCGAACACGCGCGCGACCGCGCCCGTCCGCGTCTGGATCTGCTGTCGCAGCTGGTCGGTCTGCTTCTTGAGCTTGAACCATCGTTCCGCCCAGCGAGCGTGGTCCTCGCGATGCGGGCAGACGTGGCAGGCGTGAGCCCGCATGCGCTTGCGGAGTTCGGCGAGCTTGCGTTGGCGACGGTCCTTCGACGCGCGCGAGCCGTTCGGCTCGCCTTTGCGTTCGAGGTCCGTGAGCTCGCGCCGGATTCCCGCGTACTCGACGAAGATCCCGAGGTGGCACGACATGGACTTCTCGTAGCCGGCGAGCGAGGACTCCTGCTCGCGCACCTTCCGGGCGATCCCGACGACGGCCCGGTCCGCCTGGAACTGTGCGAAGGACGACTCGAGGATCTGCCGGGTGCGTTGACGGCCGAACTGGTCGATCAGGTTGACCGCCATGTTGTAGGTCGGGCGGAAGCTGGAGTTGAGCGGGTAGGTGCGTCGGGAGGCCAGCGAGGCGACGGACTGCGGGTGCAGCCCCTCGGTCCACTGGATCACGGCGTGGCCCTCGACGTCGATGCCACGGCGTCCGGCGCGCCCGGTGATCTGGGTGTACTCCCCCGGGGTGATCGGGACGCGTGCCTCACCGTTGAACTTCTCGAGCTTCTCGAGGACGACCGTCCTGGCCGGCATGTTGATGCCGAGCGCGAGGGTCTCGGTCGCGAAGACGACCTTCACGAGCTTCCGCCGGAAGAGCTCCTCGACGACCTCCTTGAACGCCGGCAGGAGACCGGCGTGGTGGGCGGCGACGCCCCGCTCCAGACCATCGAGCCACTCCCAGTAGCCGAGGACGGCGAGGTCCTCGTCGAGCAGGGTCCGACAGTGCTCGTCGACGATCTGACGGATCTCGTCGCGTTCGTGCGCCTCGGTCAGCCTGATGCCGGAACGGAGGACCTGCTTCACCGCCTGGTCGCACCCGACGCGGCTGAAGACGAAGAAGATCGCCGGGAGCAGGAGGTGGTCGTCGAGCATCTGGACGAAATGCCCGCGGTCGAGCTTCTCGGCCCGATGCGGGGCTCGGCGCTGGTTGTAGCGGCTGATGTCCTTGTACTGACGACTGTTCGGTGCACGGCCACCGAACTGCGCCATACGGACGAGCTCCGGGTTGACCTGGTGGGTGTCGGCGAGGCTCGGCGCGGCGAACAGGTCGATGAGCTTGTTCCGCATCAGCACGTGCTGGGTGAGCGGCACCGGGCGATCCTCGGACACGATCACGGCGGTGTCACCGCGGACGGCCTGCAGCCAGTCGCCGAACTCCTCGGCGTTCGACACGGTCGCGCTCAGCGACACCATCCGGACGGCCTGCGGGAGGTGGATGATGACCTCCTCCCACACCGCTCCGCGGAACCGGTCCGCCAGGTAGTGCACCTCGTCCATGATGACGAAGGCGAGATCGGTCAGCGCGTCGGAGTCCGCGTACAGCATGTTGCGGAGGACCTCGGTCGTCATGACGACGATGCGGGCGTTGCCGTTCACGTTCGTGTCGCCCGTGAGCAGGCCGACGTGCTCGGACCCGTACTCGGCGGTGAGTTCCTGGAACTTCTGGTTGCTGAGCGCCTTCATCGGCGTGGTGTAGAAGACCTTGCCGCGGTCGCCGTGCATGGCGAGGGCGATCGCGAACTCGGCGACGATGGTCTTACCGGCCCCCGTCGGTGCGGCGACGAGGACGCTGCTGCCGTTCTCGATCCGCTCGCACGCCTCGAGTTGGAACGCGTCAAGGTCGAAACGCTGCCTCGCGCGGAACTCCTGGAGCCTCGGTGTCGCGTTCCGGACCGCCGCTGCCCGATACCGCTCGGCAGGCGAAGCGGTGTCGCTCATGCGAGCCCCGCGCTACCGAGTTCGGCGTCGATGCGTCGCTGCCGCTTGGCCGCACTGCGGTCGTGGAGGACGGCGACGCCGTACGCCGCGAAGTACAACAGGACCATCGGGATCGCGAGGACGAACATCGACACGATGTCGGCGGCGGGCGTGGCGATGGCCGTGAAGAGCACGATCACGAGGATCGCGACCCGCCACGCCTTGATGATCGCCGCTGCGGAGAGCACACCGACGAAGTTCAACAGGACGAGGAACACCGGCAGCACGAAGGCGACACCGACCGCGAGCACCAGCTTCAGGACGAAGTCGTAGTAGGTGGTGGCGTCGAGGAAGTTGGCCGCCGCCGTCGGGGTGAAGCCGAGCATGAGCTCGACGATGTGCGGCAACACGAACCAGCCCGCGTAGCAGCCCGCCAGGAACAACGGCACCGCGGTCGCGAAGAAGCCGATCGCGTATTTCAGCTCCTTGCGGGTCAGGCCGGGCACGAGGAACGCCCAGATCTGGTAGAGCCACACCGGGCTGGACAGGACGACGCCGGCGGTGAGGGCGATCTTCATGCGCAGGTCGAACGCGCTCGTGACGTTGGTGAAGTTCAGGAACGCCTGCCCGCGATCGTCGGCGATGACGAGGATGGGGGCGCTCATCGCCTCGATGATCCACTCGGAGGCGATGAAGCCCGCGACCATGCCGACGATGATGCCGATGGCGGAGTAGAACAGACGTTTCCGCAACTCGACGAGGTGCTCGCCGAGCGACATCCGCCCTTCGCGGTTCTGTTTCTTGGGACGCTTCTCGGTCAGGGCCACGGCGAGATCGTCCGTTCCTGAGCGGCGTGTTCGAGGCGCACTCGTCGGGGGCCAGGTGCTGGCGTCATCGGGCTCGGGTGGTCCTCAGGGTTACGGCTTGACCGGCGGGTCGGTCGGCTTCTGCGGGGCCGTCGCGGCCGGGGTCTGGTCGGCGGGTGCCGAAGTCGCGGGCGGAACCGTGCCCGTCGCGTCGGGCGAGGCGGGCTCGTCGTCGCGCATGCTCTTGACCTCGCTCTTGAAGATCCGCATCGACTGACCGACGCTGCGGGCGAGACCCGGGAGCTTCGGTGCTCCGAACAGCAGCAGGACGATGAGGAGGATGATGACGAGGTGCCACCCGGTGAATGCGTTGCCGAACATAGTCTTCGTTCCTGATCTTCGAGGTCGAGGTCCACTCACTCTACCCTGCATCTCCCGTTCGACCGCCGGGAGTCTCGGGAGTCAGCTACCGGATGTCGTGCGGTACTGCGCGAGACCGGCGGCCGCCCAATCGGCGACCGCGTCGCGCGCGTCCGCCGGCCCGAGCACCGTGATGAGCCCGGGGTGCGCGGCGACCAGTCGTTTGAGGCCGTGATGGTGAGCGAGGCGCAGGGTCGCGGTGACCTCGACATCGGCGTCTTCGCGGGCTGCGGGGCCACCTGGCGCGCTGTCGACGGCGACCACGTAGTCGTCGATGAGCGGGAGGACCGAGCGTCGGACGAGCACGGTGACGTTGCGATCGGAGTCGCTCGGCTCGAACAACGCGGTCGGGACGACGACGTCCGCTTCGCGGAACACGACCTCGGCATCGGTCTCGCGCAGCTCGGTCATCCGATCGAGCCGGAAGCGACGCGTCGCCTCGCGCAGGTGGCACCACCCGTAGAGGTACCAGTCCTGGTCCTGGGATTCGAGACGCAGTGGGTCCACCAGTCTCGCCTCGGTCGCCCCGCTCGCATCGACGTAGTCGAACGCGACGCTGTGGCCGGCGGCCAGAGCCGACCGGATGATGCCCACCGCGTGCGCGGAGTAGGACTCGGTGACCGCGAGCTGGCCCGGAGCCGACGACGCCCCGCGGGCGAGTTTCGCCATCACGCCCCCGATGACGTCGCTGTCGACGAACTCGGGGAGGCGCTGGAGCGACTGCAGACCGGCGATGAGGGCCGAGGCCTCGCGGGCTGAGAAGCGAGGACTGTCGTCGAGCGCGACCCGGTGGGTGAGGACGATCTCGTCGTCCTCCTCGAAGCTGCCCCAGTCGATGTCGAAGAGGTCGCCGGCGAGGTACTGCCGGGTGTCGCCCGGCACGCCGGACACCGTCAGGAGCTCGACCGCTTCGCGGATCTGGCGCGGGGACAGGCCGAAATGCCGCGCGGCCTCGTCGACCGTTACCCGCTCGCGGTCGATGAGGTACGGCACGAGCGAGAGGAGGAAGATCAGCTTGTCCTGGGCGCGGGGCGCCGCCGGTCGCTTAGCCACGGGCGGCCTCCTCGGGGTGGGGTGCGTCGTCGGTCGCGCGGTGGCGGGCGACGACCAGCTCGAGTCTGGACGCCACGGCCTCGACGAGTGCCGGAGGATCGAGGACGACGACCTCCGGGCCGAACCCGGCGAGCTCGTCGGCGAGGATGTGGTGGTCGAGGTACGGGATGGTGAGTTCAGTGCGCTCCGTGTCGCTGACGCCGTAGCGGTTGCCGAGGCGGGCCGCGGCGTCGGTCCCGGGCCGGACACGGACGAGGGCGCGCTGCGACGAGGACACGCGGCGCAGGCCGTCGATCGCGTCGGCGGCGTGGTCGCGGTCCTCGGCTGGGAACGACTCCCCCGTCGGCTTGACCGGACCGACGATCCGCGACAGGAGGAACGTCCGAGGCTCGTCCACCGTCCGGTCGGTGGCGTAGAGGTGCCAACGACCCTCGTGCTGGACGAGCGCCAATGGTGCGACGGTGCGGACGCGTGGCCGCGCCTCGCCGGGCTTCAGGTAGGGGAAGGCGACCACGGACCGACGTTCGAGCGCCGCGTCGAGCGGTTCGAACGAGGACTCCCGGGTGCGGAGTCTCGGCGCGTATCCGATGATCGGTTCGTCGGGCTCGATGCCGAGCGACCGCAACTTCGTCATCGCGCGCTGCGACTGGCCGGAGAGCGACCCCTCACGCCACACCGTGGCTGCGAGCGACAGCAGTGACAGCTCCGCCGGGGTGAACCGGACGTCGGTGGGAAGCTCGTAGGCGCCCTTCGGGATCCGATAGCGCATCGACTGGTTGTTGCCGGGTTCACCCGGCTGTTCGATCGTCTCGAGCGGGACGCCGAGTTCGCGGATGTTGTCCTTGTCGCGCTCGAACTGTCGCTCGAGGCTGGCGTTGCCGCCGCCACTCGAATACTGCTGGCGGTACCCCTGGACGGTCGACAGGATCTCGTTCTTCGTCAGGCCGGTCTGCGTGGCGAGGAGCGCGAGCACGAGGCTGAAGAGTCGCTCCTCCACCGGGACCGGCTTCGGGGACTCGCTGGCTGAGGACACCGGTCCAGTCTACCGACGGACGGCCCGTCCCCCACCCGCGACGCGGGCGTTGGACGGGCCGTCTCCGAGGCGTGTCGGTTACTGTGCCGCGCGCTGGGTGCCGAGCACGTCGATGACGAACACGAGCGTCGCGCCGGCCGGGACGCTGCCCGACCCCTGCTCGCCGTAGCCGTCCTTCGGCGCCACCACGAGGATGATCTGCGAGCCGACCTGCTGGCCGACGACCGCGTCGTTGAAGGCCTTGATCATCTGACCGCCGTCGGCCTGGAAGACGAGGGGCTGACCCTTCTCCCAGCTGCTGTCGAAGACGCTCTTCTGATCCCACAGCACACCGGTGTAGTTGACGATGACCTGGTCGCCGGCCTTGACCGTGGCACCGTCGCCGACGCGGGACAGGGTGTGCTTCGTCTCGGTCGGGGCGGGGGCCGCCGGGATGGTGATACCGGGCTGGCCGCTCGGAGCGGTCACGACGGACGGGAACCCCGACGGGATCGGGCGCTCGGCGCCGTCGGCCTTGGGCAGCGCCGCACCCTGGATGTCGGCGACGAGGATGATCGCGTCGTCCTTCTTGATGCCGTTCGCCTCGCTGCCACCGCTCGGGCCGAAGGCGTCCTCGGGTGAGATCGCCGCGACGACACGGGATCCGACCGTCGTGCAGGCGAACGCCTTCGCGAAGCCGGGGAGGCTCCCGGACAGGGCGATGAGGGTGCTCGCGGGCCCGTTGAAGTCCGTCTGCTGCAGGACGTCTCCGGTGCGTCCGTTGAGGAGCATCAGGTTGAGGTTGACGGTGCCTTCGGCCGAGACCTGCTGGCCGTCGCCCTGGATGACGACCTGGCGCTCCGTCGTCTTCGTGTACAGCGGCGTCGGGACATCCACCTTCGGGGTGGATCCGAAGTCACCGGACACGCTGATGAGCTTCGTCGCGTCGCCGGCGGACGCCGCGGTGTCGCAGGACGCCGAGCCCGGCGCGGTGCACCCGGTGAGGGAGACGAGCAGGAGGCCTGCTGCGGCGATGAGAGCTGGTGCAGTGCGCACGGATCCTCGTTTCGGTGGTACGGGTGGGACGGCAGGTCGCCGTCGCACAGTTTAGTCGACGTGAACCGGGGTCAACGATCGTCGCCGAGAGCCGGCTCAGCGGCGGACGGTTCGATCGACTCGTCCGGCCCCGCGCTGTCACCGTCGAGGCCCCGTGCCCGGGAGAGCTCGGCGCTCGCCCCGGCGCTCCTGGCGCGCTTCCGCAGGATCTTCGCACTCGCGGAACGTTCCCCGAGGGCGCCCGGCGTCCACAGCTCGACGTCCTCGGCGCTGAAGTCGCTCTTCGAGGCGCGTCGCTTGAGCTCGGGCAGGACCGTGCCGGGCGCGAGCTTCCGTGCGGTGATGAGGAAGCCCGTGTGCCCGATCATCCGGTGGTCCGGTCGGACGGCGAGCCCCTCGACGTGCCACCCGCGCATCATCGTCTCGTTCGACTGCGGGTTCGTGAAGCCGCCCGTCCCTCGGATCGCCTCGGCGACGCGCGACAGCTGGGTGACCGTGGCGACGTAGCAGAGGATCACTCCGCCGGGCTTCAGCGCCTCCCACGCGGCGTCGAGGCACTCCCACGGTGCGAGCATGTCGAGCACCACGCGGTCGACGGACTCGGCGGGCATCGTCTCGGGCAGGGTCTCCTGGAGGTCGCCGACCGTGACCGACCAGTTCTGCGGGTCGTAACCGAAGAAGGTCGCGACGTTGCCTCGCGCGACGTCGGCGAACTCGTCCCGACGCTCGAAGGAGGCCAGTCTGCCAGACGGCCCGATGGCCCGGAGGAGCCAGAGGGAGAGCGCGCCGGAACCGACACCGGCCTCGACGACCGTCGCGCCGGGGAAGATGTCCGCCTGTCCGATGATCTCGGCCGCGTCCTTCGGGTAGATGATGGCGGCACCGCGAGGCATCGACATCACGAAGTCGACCAGCAGCGGCCGGAGCGCGAGGTGCTCGATGCCCTCGGTGTTGGCGACGACGCTGCCGTCCGGCAGGCCGATGATCGAGGTGTGCTCGATCATCCCGCGGTGCGTGTGGAAGACCTTGCCGGCCTCCAGCGTGATGGTGTTCTTCCGCCCCTTCGGTCCGGTCAGCTGCACGCGGTCGCCCTCGCGGAAGGGGCCGCTGTTCGCCGGCTGGTGGTTCGCGCTCATCGCTGTGCTGCCTCTGTCTCGGGGTGGTGGGTGGTGCCGCTCGCGGCCGAGCGAAGCTCGGCGAGGTCGGCGACGGAGCGCCCGGCGAGGGTGTCCCAGGTGGTGTGGTGCGGTCCCTCGGGGATCGGCACGATGTGCGGCACGGACACGGCGATGGTCCCCGCCGCGAGCGCGGACGCGAGACCGGTGGCGGAGTCCTCGATCGCGATGCACTCGCGGGGGTCGACCCCGAGTGCCGCTGCGGCTCTGAGGTAGGGGTCAGGATGGGGCTTGGGCTGCTCGACCTCGTCGCCGGCGACGATGAGGTCGAACGCGTCGAACGGGATGCCGCCTGCGATGTCCTCGGCCATGGACCGGATCGACATGGTGACGAGCGCGGTCGGCACGCCGGCCTCCCGGAG
Source organism: Plantibacter flavus (assembly GCF_002024505.1). Lineage (NCBI taxonomy): Bacteria > Bacillati > Actinomycetota > Actinomycetes > Micrococcales > Microbacteriaceae > Plantibacter > Plantibacter flavus. The sequence continues at coordinate 2,266,674 of NZ_CP019402.1, read as the reverse complement.
CTCGCGGAGCAGCTCCTGGGCACCGGGACGGAACGGGACGCCGCGTTCCTGGATGAGGCGCCGGACGTGGTCCGTGAGATGGGTGACGATCGTGTCCGCGTCCAGCGCGACGCCGCGGCCCTGGAGGACGGCGGCGGAGTCCCAGAGGCCGTTCCCGACGAGCAGGAGGCCGTCCTCATGGGTCCAGGTGCCGCAGTGGGCCGCGACCAGCTCGGTCTCGGCCTCCATCCAGTAGGGCTCGGTGTCGACGACGGTGCCGTCCATGTCCCAGAGGACTGCGGCAGGGAGGAGAGTGGTCACGGGGTGCCATGCTACCGGGTGCTGAAGCGCCTATCCTGGATGGATGGTCGCGGAAGGTCCCCGTGCACCGAGGAGTGAGACGTGACGGAAGACACCAAGGAGCCGCTGGGCGGTCGCCTGCTCGTCGTGGCGTTCGAGGGTTGGAACGACGCCGGCGAGGCGGCGAGCGGCGCGGTGCGCGTGCTTCGCGACTCGCTCGCCCTCCGCCCGCTGCTCGAGATCGACCCGGAGCCCTACTACGACTACCAGTTCAACCGGCCGACGGTCGGCGTCGACGAGGACGGCAAACGGTCCCTGACCTGGCCCGGTACCACGATCTCGGGGCCCGACCCCGAGGCGGCGAAGCCCGCGACCCCCTTGGCGGAGGACGCCGCGCTCCGCGTCAGCGAGGGCGGCGGTGACAACGTCTACGTGCTGCTCGGTGCCGAGCCGTCGCGCGGATGGAAGGCGTTCGTCGACGAGATCCTCGCCGTGATCACCGAGCAGCGCATCACCGGCATGGTGATGCTCGGTGCGATGCTCGCCGACGTCCCGCACACGCGACCGATCTCGGTCTTCGCCTCGAGCGAGAACGCTGAGCTGCGGCAGGCGCTGCAGCTCGAACGCAGCACCTACGAAGGACCGGTCGGCATCCTCAGCGTGCTGGCCGACGCCGCCGAGCGGCAGGGCGTCCAGAGTCTGTCGGTCTGGGCCTCGGTCCCCCACTACGTGCACAGCGCGCCCTCCCCGAAAGCCGTGTTGGCGCTGATCGACAAGCTCGAGGAACTCATCGACGTCGTCATCCCCCGCGGAGCCCTCGTCGAGGAGTCCGGTGAGTGGCAGAGCGGGATCGACACGCTCGCCGCCGAAGACGAGGACATGGCCGCCTACATCCAGCAGCTGGAGCAGGCGCGCGACACCGTCGAGTCGCCCGAGGCGAGCGGCGAGGCCATCGCCAAGGAGTTCGAGCGGTACCTCCGTCGGGACGAGGGTAAGGGCGACGAGCCCTGGCGGAAGGACCGCGAGTAGCCCGGTCCCATCGCGGTGGGGTGACTCCGGTGAGTCGCCGTCCTGCTCAGCGCACGCCGAGGAGCGCGTCGACAGCCGACCGCGCGAGGTCGGCGTCGTCGACGCCGGTCGTCGCTGCGGCGTCGACGAGCGCGATGGCACCCGGGGTGTCGAGGTCGTCCGCCAGTCGGACACGCATCGCCTGCAGCAGCTCGACGGCGGACGCTCCACTCGCGGCATCCGTCGCGAAGGCCGAACGCCAGGTCCTGAGCCGGCGATCGGCCAGGACGAGGTGCTCGTCGTGCCACTCCCAGTCGTTGCGGTAGTGGTTCGCGAGGATCGCGAGTCGGATGGCCGAGGGGTCTGCTCCGTCGGCGGCCAGGCGTGACACGAGGACGAGGTTGCCGAGGGACTTGGACATCTTCGTGCCCTCGTAGGCGACCATGCCGGCGTGGCTGAACACCTTGGCGAGCGTGCGGCCGGACAGTGCTGCGGCGTGCCCGGCACTCAGATCGTGGTGTGGGAAGACGAGGTCGGAGCCGCCGCCCTGGACCGTGAAGTCCGATCCGAGATGCTGGAGGGCGATGACCGAGCACTCGATGTGCCAACCGGGACGCCCTCGGCCGACGGGCGACTCCCAGCTCGGCTCGCCGTCGCGCGCCGCCCGCCAGAGCAGTGGATCGAAGGCGTCGCGTTTCCCGGCGCGGTCGGGGTCTCCCCCGCGCTCGGCGAAGAACGCGGCCATCGTGGCCTCGTCGAGCCCACTCTCCGCGCCGAGGTGCCAGACGTCGTCGGCCGCGGCGCGCACGTCGAAGTAGACGTCGTCTCCGGCGGCACTGTCCGGGGTGTCGACCGAGTAGGCGACGCCGCGTTCGATCAGGAGCGCGACGGCGTCGGCGATCGGCCCGATGACCTCGGTGACCGCGACGTAGTCTTCGGGTGGGAGGATGCTGAGGCGTTCCATGTCGCTCCGGAAGAGTTCGACCTGGCTCGCTGCGAGTTCGACCCAGTCGACGCCGGTCGCGGTGGCCCGCTCGAGCAGCGGGTCGTCCACATCGGTGACGTTCTGGGCGTAGTGCACCTCGTAGCCGGCGTCCAGCCAGACGCGCTGCAGGGTGTCGTAGGCGAGGTAGCTCGACGCGTGGCCGAGGTGGGTCGCGTCGTATGGCGTGATGCCGCAGACGTACAACCGCGCCGTGCGTTCGGCGGAGGCTTCGATGAGCCCGGCGCTCGGGGTGTCCCAGAGACACGGGGCCGCGCCGGAGCCGGGCAGCTTCGGGACGACCGGGGCGGACCAGGCCCTCACGCGTTGATCACGCCCGTGCCGAGCAGCACCAGCAGGACGACGCCGAGCACGATGCGGTAGACGACGAAGGGCAGGAAGCTGCGCTTCGAGATGTAACTCATGAAGAAGGCGATGACCGCGAGGCCGACGACGAACGCGATGACGGTGGCGACGAGCGTCTCGACCGGTCCGTACGGGCTCGGCTCGCCGATGCTCTTGAAGACCTGGTAGAAGCCGCTGCCGAACACCGCGGGGATCGCGAGCAGGAAGGCGTACCGCGCCGCAGCACGGCGCTCGTAGCCCATGAACAGTCCGGCGGTGATCGTGCCGCCGGAGCGGGAGACGCCGGGGATGAGAGCGAGGGCCTGGGCGCCTCCGAAGATCGCGCCGTCGCGGTAGGTCAGGCTCTTCAGACGTCGCTTCTTCGCACCGACCGCGTCGGCGACACCGAGCAGGATGCCGAACACGATGAGCATGATCGCGACGATCCACAGCGACCGGAAGGTCGTCTCGATCTCGTCCTGGAACAACAGGCCGAGCACGACGATGGGGAGGCTGCCGATGATGATCAGCCACCCCATGCGGGCGTCGGCGTCATCCCTCGGGATCTTGCCGACGAGGGCTTTGCACCAGGACGAGATGATGCGGACGATGTCGCGCCAGAAGAACACCACGACGGCGGCCTCGGTACCGATCTGGGTGATCGCCGTGAACGCCGCGCCAGGGTCCTTCGCTCCGGGGAGGAACTCGCCGAGGATGCGCAGGTGTGCGCTCGACGAGATCGGGAGGAACTCGGTGAGTCCCTGGACGAGTCCGAGGATGATGGCGTTGATGAGGTCCACAGGGCACCTTTCTGCAGCCGGATGGCTGGTGTTCGGCCGGATCCGGCAGTCGTCGGCGGGGCGGCTCCTGGAGCGTCTCGCGGCGCGGAGGGCGCGGAGACGGACCGTGGGAAGTCAGTAGTCGAGGAGGAGGTCCGTGAGGACCTGCTTGCCAAACCCTAGCGCGTCGAGCGGCACGCGCTCGTCGACTCCGTGGAACATCGCGGGGAAGTCCAGGTGTTCCGGCAGGCGCAGCGGAGCGAAGCCGTACCCGGTGATGCCGAGGAGCGAGAGCGCCTTGTTGTCGGTACCGCCGGAGAGCATGTACGGGAGCACCGGGGCGCCGGGGTCATGGCGCCCCAGGGTCTCGACGACCGCGTCGACGAGCGGACCCGAGAACGGGGTCTCGAGGCCGATGTCGCGGTGCATGACGACGATCTCGATGTCCTCACCGACGATCTCCGCGACGCGCGCGAGCACGGCGTCCTCCTCGCCGGGCAGGGTGCGGATGTCGACGAGCGCCTCGGCGCGATCGGGGATCACGTTGTGCTTGTATCCGGCCTGCAGCAGGGTCGGGTTGCTCGTCGTGCGGAGCGAGGCCTGGATGAAGCCGGAGGCAGTACCCGTCGCGAGGGCGAGCTCGTCCGGGCCGAGCCGTTCGGGCGTGGTGCCGAGGATGGTGGCGATCTCACGGAGCAGCTGCTCGGTGGTGTCGGTGAGTCGGACGGGCCACTCGGTGCGTCCGATGGCCGCCACCGCTTCCGCGAGGCGGGTGACGGCGTTGTCCTGCACGTAGCGGGATCCGTGGGCCGCCCGTCCGGTCGCGACCAGTTTGATCCAGACGAGGGCCTTCTCCGAGGTCTGGAGGAGGTAGGAGCGGCGTCCGCCGAAGGTGATCGAGTACCCGCCGACCTCGCTGATCGCCTCGGTCGCGCCGGCGAAGAGCTCCGGTCGTTCGGTCACGAGGTGGTGGGAGCCGAACACGCCGCCGTTCTCCTCGTCCGAGAACATCGCGATCACGAGGTCGCGTTCCGGCCGACGGCCGCTGCCGAGGATCTCGCGGAGTGACGCGAGGATCATCGCGTCCATGTTCTTCATGTCGACGGCCCCGCGTCCCCACAGCAGGCCGTCCTTGATCTCGCCGCCGAAGGGGTCCACCGACCAGTTCGCAGGATCGGCGGGCACCACGTCGAGGTGCCCGTGCACGACGAGCGCCGGCTTCTCGGGGTTCGCGCCGGCGACCCGTGCGACCACGCTGGTCCGGCCCGGAGCAGCGTCGATCAGCTCCGGCTCCAGACCGAGGTCGCGGAGGTACGCCTCGACGTATTCGGCGGCCTCCGTCTCGCCGTTGGAGCGGCCCTCGCCGTAGTTCGTCGTGTCCATGCGGATGAGGTCCCGCGCGATCCGCGTGGTCTCGTCGAGCGTGAGGTCGGATGCGTCTAAGCCGGAGGTCATGGCTCCACGGTACCCGTCGGCCCTGACCGCTGCACCTCTCCCCCGATCGCGCGGTCGACGCACGGCCGGAGGGCGTCGAGCAGATCCTCCGGCGGAACGAGGTGGTGAACGGCTGTCGAAATCCGTGCTAGAGTTTCTTCTCGTGCCCAGCGAAAGCCGGACACGATCACAACACGCGCGGGTGGCGGAAATGGCAGACGCGCTAGCTTGAGGTGCTAGTGCCCTTACGGGCGTGGGGGTTCAAGTCCCCCTTCGCGCACACCGTGTTGAGACGGCGAACGGCCGGAGCGAAAGCTCCGGCCGTTCTTGTTTTCCCGCCGCACTCCACGACACGCCGACACCCGAGATCATCGTCGGTTCGAGCGAGATCCCGCACACCTTCGCCGGTTCTGGACCCTGCTCCGCCGGTACCGGGCCCTCCTCCGCCGGACCCTGAGCCTGTCGAAGGGTCGACCGAGCTGGTGGTCCCTGGTGGGCACTTCGACAAGCTCAGTGACCGGGAGAGTCCCGCCCGGAACACGCCGGTCCCTGAGCCTGTCGAAGGGCAGGAGGACGCGCGTGAGGAGCGGTGCCGTCCTCAGTGCCCGTGGCCGAGGCGCCGACGGAGCAGATCGATGCGGGCCTGTAGCTGGGTCACGCTCGCCTGTGCCACCGCGGGTCCGCCGCAGACGCGTCGCAGTTCGGCGTGCACGAGTCCGTGCGGCTCCTTCGTGTGCTTCGCGTAGAGACCGACCAGGGTGTTGAGCACCTGGCGCTGTTCCTTGAGCGTGCGGTAGAGCGGAGCGGGGATGTCCGCCTGCGGACTCGGCGAGGATGCGTTCTTGTCGACGAACGCCCCGCGCTTGGCCTGCCGGCTCTGGCGTTGCACGAGCAACTCGTGCACCTGTTCAGGTTCGAGGAGCCCGGGGAACCCGATGAAGTCGAACTCCTCCTCGGTGCCGGGCTGGGCGAGCTCGCCGAACTCGTCGCCGTCGAACACGACCCGGTCGAAGTGCGCGTCCGAGGAGACGGCCTGCCAGGTGAACTCCTCGAGGAGTGAATCGGAAGCCTTGTCCTCGCGCTCCGCGGCCGCCATCATCGCGTCCTCCGGATTGAAGAGGTCGCCCTCCGCGTCCGGGTCGCTCGGGCGGTCGAGTGCGTGATCGCGTTCGAGCTCGAGTTTCTCCGCGAGGGCCATCAGGTTCGGCACGTTCGGGAGGAAGATGCTCGCGATCTCGCCGCGTCGTCTGGCCCGGACGAATCGCCCGATCGCCTGCGCGAAGAACAGTGGCGTGGCGGACGACGTCGCGTAGACGCCGACGGCGAGTCGTGGGACGTCCACGCCTTCCGACACCATGCGGACCGCGACCATCCAGCGCTTGGTGTTCCCCGAGAAGTCGGCGATCCGGTCGCTGGCCTCCTTCTCGTCGGAGAGGACGACGGTGGGCTGCTCCCCCGTCAGCTCGTGCAGGATGGCCGCGTAGGCGCGCGCGGTCGTCTGGTCGGTGGCGATCACGAGTCCGCCGGCGTCCGGGACCGCCTGACGGACCTCGGACAGCCGGAGGTCGGCGGACTTCAGGACCGCCGGGATCCAGTCGCCCTGCGGGTCGAGTGCGGTCCGCCAGGCAGCGGAGGTGATGTCCTTCGTGTTGCCCTCGCCGAGGCGGGCCTCCATCTCGTCGCCGGCCTTGGTCCGCCAGCGCATGTGGCCGGCGTAGACCATGAAGAGCACCGGACGGACGACCCCGTCCTGGAGCGCGCGACCGTATCCGTAGTTGTAGTCGGTGACGGAGGTCCGGATGCCCTGGTGATCAGGCTGGTAGACCACGAACGGGATCGGTGCCGTGTCCGACCGGAACGGGGTCCCGGTCAGGGACAGCCGGCGGGTCGCCCGCGAGAACGCCTCGTGGATGCCGTCGCCCCAGCTCAGGGCGTCGCCGCCGTGGTGGACCTCGTCGAGGATGACGAGGGTGCGACCCGAATCGGTCGTGCGCTGATGGACGGGCGGGTTCGCCGCGACCTGGGCATAGGTGACGGCGACGCCGTGGTAGTGGCGGCCGAAGACCTGGTCGCGGTTCGCGAAGTTCGGGTCGAGGCGGATGCCGACCCGGCTCGCGGCCTCGGCCCACTGACGCTTCAGGTGGTCGGTCGGGGCGACGACCGTGATGCGGTCGATCGTGCCGCGATGGAGGAGTTCGGAGGCGAGCCGCAGCGCGAACGTCGTCTTGCCTGCGCCCGGTGTCGCCGCCGCGAGGAAGTCACGGGGTTCGGTGGTGAAGTACTGCTCGAGCGCCTCGGCCTGCCAGGCTCGAAGCTTGCTCGCCGTGCCCCACGCTGCGCGTTCCGGGAAGGCCGGTGAGAGGTGTTCGGCTGCGGACCCGCCCAGGTGCTGGGTCGAAGAGATTTCCGCGTTCACTGGAGACCACTGTACCCGGCCGAACCGACACCGCCGACCATCGTGTGCGGCCTCGACAGCCGTCCGGATGTCCGACTCGCGACTGATCCGCCAGCCGAGGGGCGGGCGTACGCTGGAGGTTCCGGATGCACAGCAGGAGGAACCACCCATGACCGAACAGCACCATCCCTGGTCGCGGTACGTCGCCATCGGCGACTCGTTCACCGAGGGGATCGGCGATCCCGAGCCGGGTGCGCCGGGCGGGCACCGCGGGTGGGCCGATCGGGTCGCCGAGGTGCTGGCCGCGCAGAATTCGGACTTCGCCTACGCCAACCTCGCGGTGCGCGGCAAGCTCGCACAGCAGATCCTCGACGACCAGGTGGAGCCGGCCCTGGAGCTGCACCCGGACCTCATCACGATCTCCGCGGGCGGCAACGACGTGATCCGGCCCGGCACCGACCCCGATGACATCGCCAGACGACTCGAGCAGGCGATCATCCGGCTCCGGAGCGACGGAGCGACGGTCGTGCTGTTCACCGGCGTGGACGTCGGCTTCTCCCCCGTGTTCCGGAGCATCCGCGGTAAGGTCGCGATCTACAACGAGAACCTGCGGGCCATCGCCGCCCGACACGACTGCATCATCGCCGATCAGTGGTCGCTCCAGGCGATCCAGGATCCGCGGATGTGGGCCCCGGACCGGCTGCATCTGAACGCGCTCGGCCATCACGAGGTCGCCCGCCTCGTCCTCCACGCGCTGAACGTGGAGAACGACCTCAAGCCGCTGCAGCCGGAGCCGCTGCCCGTGCGGCGTTGGCGTCAGGCCCGGACCGAGGACCTCGCCTGGGCGCGGGAGTACCTCGTGCCCTGGGTGCTCCGCCGGGTGCGGCACCAGTCGTCCGGCGACCACATCACCGCCAAGCGACCGATCGCCGGACCCTTCCTGACGGTTACAGCCCAGGACCAGGAACTCGACGTCTGATCGTCCGGCCGATCACCCGGGCTCCGGCGTCTGGCGCGGTCACGGGTTGGTCAGGCGCCACCAGGGCGTGACCGGGGCGATGTCCGCGTCGAGAGCCAGCGGGACGTCGATCGTCGCCGCACCGCCCTCCGCGCCGGCACCCACGGTGTAGCTGAGCTTCCCGACCGTCGAACCGGCGGCACCCGCCTCGATGGCTCTGGCGCGGCTCTCGACAGTGATCGGGGTGTCCTGCCAGACCAGCACGGAGGCGTCGGACGCCACGACGACCTTCGCCGCCTCGTCCCACGCGGTCGAGTAGGAGCCGACCGATTGCCCGGCGGTGGCGAGCTGGACCTGGTGGAATCCGGCCGGCACGCTCTGCAACAGGGAGACCACGGCCTCGTTGAGCACGGTGTGGTCGTCGGCACCGAGGATGACGCCGACGACAGTCACCGTCCGCCCCGCCACCTGGAGGTCGGCGGAGAACAGCAGGCAGGCGCCCGAGGCGTCGTCGGTCCCCGTCTTCATGCCGGTCACCCCGTACTGGCCGAGGAGGGCGTTCGTGTTCTCGACCTCGCCGATGGCGGGCAGTACCGCCGTGGGCTCCTTGACGATCGACGAGAGCACCGGGTCGGCGAGCACGAGCTTGCCGATGGTCACCAGGTCGCTCGGGGTGCTGACGTTCGTCTCGCCCAGGCCGCTCGTGTTCGTGACGGTCGTGCCGGTCAGCCCGTGTGCGTCGAGCCAGGCGCGCGCCGCGTCGAGGTACGCGTCGACCGAACCGAAGGCCCAGACGGCGAGCGAGATGCTGTAGTTGTTCGCCGACGGGAGGAGGAGCGCTTCGAGCATCTGCCGCTGGGTGAACACCGACCCGGCGACGACGGGTGCCGCTGAACCGTTCTCCGCGATGGTGTCGTAGTAGAACCCGACGTCGGCGTCGGTCAGCGTGATGGACGGGCCCTGATCGCCCGCGGCGAGGGGCTTGGCCTCCAGCACGACGAGGGAGGTGATCGTCTTGGTGATGCTCGCGATGGGGAACGGCGTCTGTTCGCCACTCGAACTCAGGACGCCGTCGAACCCGACGGCACCGAGGGCGCCCCGCCCGAATCCGGGCCAGGCGACCGGTGTGGTCTGCTGGACGAGCGAGGTCGTGAGGGCGTCGCCGGCTTCGAGCGTCGCAGCCGCGGCCGGGACCGGTCGGAGCAGCGCGCCTGCGCTGTACCCGAACAGCCCGATCAGGAGGGCGAGGACGCCGAAGACGGCGAGACGGCGGCGGCGATAGATCTGTCGTCTCGTGAGTGGCACCCGGTCATGCTACCCGGCGCTCCTGCGCGTCCCCTGTCGCGACCTGCCGCCGTGCCGGTGGTCTTCGAGCAGCGTTGGACCGTGGTCAGCGGACCCGGAGCTCCCAGAGGGCGACGGCACTGGCCGACGCGACGTTCAGCGAGTCGACGCCGTGGAGCATCGGGATGGTCACGATCGTGTCGGCGGCGGCGAGGGCCGAGGCGCTCAGACCGTCACCTTCAGCGCCGAGCACGATGGCGAGCCGTTCCGGGGCGGTCCGAGCATAGGTGTCGAGGTCCACGGCGTCGTCGGCCAGAGCGAGGGCGGCCGTCTCGAAGCCGGCATCCCGCAGGACGTCGGATGCGACATCCCATTCCGGCAGGCGGGTCCACGGCACCTGCAGGACCGTGCCCATGCTGACGCGGACGCTTCGACGGTACAGCGGGTCGGCGCAGCGCGGGGTGATCAGGACCGCGTCGGCACCGAGGCCGGCGACGGAGCGGAAGATGGCGCCGACGTTGGTGTGGTCGACGATGTCTTCGAGGATGACCACCCGGCGGGCGTCGGCGAGGAGTTCGGCGGGGTCGGCGAGCGGTGGGCGGTGCATCGCCGCGAGCGCTCCCCGGTGCAGGTGGAAGCCCGTCAGCTGCTCCAGGAGTGCGGGCTCGCCGACGAAGACCGGGACGTCGTGATCCTCGAGGAGTGGCGAGACGTCGTCGAGCCACTTCTCCTGCAGCAGGACCGATCGCGGTCGGTGCCCGGCGCGCAGCGCACGTTCCATGACCTTCGTGGACTCGGCGATGTACAGGCCACCCGCGGGTTCGGACACCCGGCGGAGGGCGACGTCCGTCAGCCGCGCGTAGTCGTCGAGTCGTCCGTCGTCGAGATCGGTGATCCGGATGACCTGCATGGGAGACGTCCTCTCGACGCGATGTTCGACCTCCACCTTGCCAGAGTGGGAACACGATCGAAAACGAGGCCGTTTAGACTCAGGGGAAGCGATGGCCCGGAGTACTCCGATCATCGCGGACGGATGGACGGAGCAGGCATGAGCACGCTGATCGCAGCAGGGGATCCCGCTGACGAGACGGCCGAGGCCGGGCTCGAACGGGCGATCGAGCTGCTCGCGGACCGACGCGTCGCCTTCCTCACCGGGGCCGGCGTCAGCACGGACTCCGGCATCCCCGACTATCGGGGCCAGGGCGCTCCGGTGCGGACCCCCATGACGGTCGACCAGTTCCTGTCCAACGACGACGCCGCGCGCAAACGCTACTGGGCCGGCAGCCACCTCGGGTGGAAGCGGTTCGACGGCGCTCGACCGAACGCCGGCCACCGGGCGATCGCGCTCCTCGAGGAGGCCGGCATCGCCGACGGCGTCATCACGCAGAACGTCGACGGCCTCCACGTCAGAGCCGGCTCGCGCCGCGTCGTCGACCTGCACGGGTCGATGGACCGCGTCAGCTGTCTCTCCTGCGGGCAGAGCTACGCCAGGTCGAGCATCGCGGAGCGCATGACGTCGCTGAACCCCTGGCTCGACACCGAGACGGACGTGACGATCAACCCGGACGGCGATGCCGAGGTCGGGCGCGTGGACGAGATCGTCGTCCCCGTGTGCACGGTCTGCGGTGGCATGCTGAAGCCGGACGTGGTCTTCTTCGGCGAGTTCATCCCCACGGAGAAGTACGCCGAGGCGGCGGCACTCGTGCGCGGCGCCGACGCACTCGTGATCGCCGGGTCGTCGCTCGTGGTCAACTCGGGGATCCGGCTCCTCGAACTCGCCCGCCGGAAGCGGTTGCCGATCGTCGTCATCAACCGTGGCGTCACGAAGGCGGACGGCCGTGCGGATGTGAAGCTCGACGCGGGTGCCAGTGAGACGCTCACCGGGATCGCCGCTCGCCTGGTCCCGTCCGCGTTCACGAGCGTCGTCTCGCAGGAGGCGACCGACGCCTGACGCCTCAGGCGTCGGTGTGGTCGTCCGCGAGGAACGCGGTGAGGCGTTGCGCCGCGTCGTGCGGCTCCTCGTAGTGGATGAGGTGTCCGACGCCCGGGATGACGTGCAGCTGCGCGTCGGCGAACCGCTTCGCGAGCGCGTACTGCGCGGCCACGGGCGTGATGTCGTCGCGCTCGGCGGCGATGAGCAGCGTGCGGCTGGGGATGCGGTCGGCGTACTCGCTGACGTCGTGGCTGACCGAGGCGGTGAACGACTCGAGGACGACCTCCCGGTCGGCGAAGGCGCTGAAGTACTGGTCGTGCTGGGCGTGGATCCACCGACGGAGCGTCGGGTCCTTCGTCTTCGCCATCGCGACGCTCATGATGCGGACGACACCCTTGTTGCGGAGGAAGGCGAAGCCCAGGCGTTTCGGGAGCTTCGCGGACGACCAGTAGTAGAAGACCGCGAGCCTCGTCAGGACACCTCGAGGGCCCTGGAGCGCCGGGGCGGCGATCGGGTTCACGAGGACGAGGTCGTCCGGTCGGAGTCCCCCGGCGACGGCGGCGCTCGACACGATCGAGCCGAACGAGTGCCCGAGCAGGACGACCCGGCCGGTCAGGTGTAGCTCCTCGATGAACCGTCCCAGCCAGGCTGCGTACCCCTCGACGGAGTGGGTGGCGTCGGGGAAGGGTGCGGAGCTGCCGAAGCCGGGGAGGTCCGGAGCGATGATCCGGAATCCGGAGAGCTGCGCGACGACCGGTTCGAGGCCGTGGTGGTCGCCGCGGAACCCGTGCACCATGACGATCGTCGTCGATGCCTCTCGGTCGCCGTAGTCCCAGAACCGGGTCTCGGCTCCGTCCACGATGAGCGAGCGCTCCCGGACGGGGATGCGGTCGAGCTGGTCGGCGTACGGTGATTCGACGGGCATCCACTCAGTCTAGGCAGTCCGGCTCCGCGTTCACCCGACGACGCGGAGCGTGCCGTCCCGGCGTGGCACAGGCCCCTGTCGGAGGTGCGTCATAGGGTGAAGGCGTGAACACGGTCGACGCGAACCCCCACTGGACGGACCGCCTGGCGGTCTTCGATCTCGAGACGACCGGCATCGAGGTGGAGACGAGTCGCATCGTGACCGCCTTCGTCGGTGTCATCACCGCGGACGGTTCGGTCGAACGCTCGTGGTCGTGGATGGCCGACCCCGGGGTCGAGATCCCTGCTCGCGCCGCCGAGATCCACGGCGTCACGACGGAGCGTGCCCGGGCGGAGGGGCGTCCGGCACCGGCCGTCGTCGGAGAGATCGTGTCCGTCCTCACCGAACTGTTCGCCGCACGGACCCCGGTGGTCGCCTACAACGCGCCCTACGACTTCTCTCTCCTGCACTTCGAGGCGGAGCGACACGGGGTGACCTCGATCACCGCCCCGTCCCCCGTCGTCGACCCGCTGATCCTCGACCGACGGCTCGACACGTTCCGCCGCGGCAAGCGGACGCTCGAGGTCGTCGCCGCCCTGCACGGCGTTCCACTGGAAGGTGCGCACGACGCGGGCGTGGACGCCGTCGCCGCCGGACGCGTCGCTCAGGCCATCGGCCGACGCTACGCCGACGCATTGCCGACGAGCGTGGACGAGCTGCACGAGGCTCAGCGGACCTGGTCGCTCGAGCAGGCGGAGAGCTTCCAGTCCTACATGCGCCGCGTGCGCGACCCCGAATTCGTCGCCGAAGGCGCTTGGCCCATTCGCACCGGACGCCCTGCCGCTCGACCCGAGACGCCGGTCATCGTCCCAGCGGACCAGCTGCCCATCGGTATCTGAGTCGCACGGACTCCCCACGACGACGAACGCCCCGATCCGAGGATCGGGGCGTTCGTGTATGACAGCGGAAGGACTACTTGCCGAAGCCCTTGAAGCGCTGGTTGAACTTCTCGACGCGACCGGCGGAGTCCATGATGCGCTGCTTGCCCGTGTAGAACGGGTGCGACTCGGACGAGATCTCCACGTCGATCACCGGGTAGGTGACGCCGTCGAGGTCGATCGTCTTGCCCGACGAGACCGTCGAGCGCGTGAGGAACGTCGCGCCGGAGGCGAGGTCGCGGAAGACGACGGCTTCGTACGTGGGGTGGATGTCAGATTTCATCAGCAGTCCTTGTTGAGTGGATGGTGTGGGTAGTACCCGCGCTCGGAACTCCAGGCACGAGGCAGAAAGCTCTTGGCTCCGCGAGCCAAAGGTCGACTTTACCAGACTCGGCGCGCATCTGCTCGCCTGCCGAGGTCGACCCGCCGAGGTACGGCCGTCAGGAGGGGGCGACAGCCGAGCGTCCGGCGCGGGCGGAGCGGGCGTGGAAGCGTCCGTCCTCCTCGGTCAGCTCGATCGGGAGGTCGAAGGTCTCACTGAGGTGCTCGGCCGTGAGGGTCTCGGCGATCGGTCCGGCGGCGACGACGCCGCCGTCGCGAACGAGCAGGACGTGCGTGAAGCCGACGGGGATCTCCTCGACGTGGTGGGTCACCATGATGATCGCCGGTGAGTCGTCGGCGCTCGCGTAGCCGCCGAGCAGCTCGACGAGCTCCTCGCGCGTGCCGAGGTCGAGGCTCGCGGCCGGCTCGTCGAGCAGGAGGAGTTCGGGGTCGGTCATGATGGCCCGCGCGATCTGCACGCGCTTCTGCTCGCCGTCGCTGAGCGTGCCGAAACGGCGGTCGGCGAGGTGGTCGAGCTTCCATTCGGCGAGGACCCGCGAGGCCCGCTTCACATCGATGTCCTCGTACTGCTCGACCCAGCGGCCGGTGACCGAGTAGGCCGCCGTGAGCACGACGTCCAGGACGGTCTCCTCCGGCGGCACCCGCTTCGCGAGGGCGGAGGACGCGAAGCCGATGCGCGGTCGCAGCTCGAAGACGTCGACCCGGCCGAGCGTCTCGTCGAGCACGGAGACCGTGCCCTTCGAGGGGTGGATGAGCGTCGCCGCGAGCTGCAGGAGCGTCGTCTTGCCTGCGCCGTTCGGGCCGAGGACGATCCATCGCTGGTCGCCCGTCACCGTCCAGTCGACGCCATCGAGGATGGGGTTGAGATTGCGGACGACGGACACATCGGAGAACTGCAACACGCTCGGCATGGTCCTAGCCTATCCGCCAAGACTCGTCGCGCGTCGCCGTCCTCCGAGGCGTCCGCAGGTGGTTCAGACCAGGCTGCGGTACAGCTCCGCCGTCTGGGTGGCGATGCGCGACCAGCTGAAGTCGGACTCCGCGCGTCGGCGACCAGCGGCCCCGTAGGCCCTCGCCTGGGCGGGATCCTGGACGACCTCGGTGAGGGTGGCGGCGAGGTCGGCGACGAAACGCTCCGGGTCGAGCGGGGTGCCGGTGCCGTCGGACGCCTGCGCGAGGGGGACGATCCTCCCGGTCACACCGTCCTGCACGACCTCAGGGATGCCGCCGGTCCCCGTCCCGACCACGGCGGCACCGCAGGCCATCGCCTCGAGGTTGACGATGCCGAGCGGCTCGTAGATCGACGGGCACACGAAGGTCGTGGCGGCGGTGAGGACGGTGCACAGCTCGTGACGCGGGAGCAGCCGTTCGATCCACACGACCCCGGTGCGCTCGCGCTGCAGCTCCTCGACGAGCCCCTTGACCTCGGTGAGGATCTCGGGGGTGTCGGGAGCGCCGGCGCACAGGATGAGCTGCACGTCGGGCGGCAGCAGGCGGGCCGCGCGGAGCAGGTACGGCAGCCCCTTCTGACGGGTGATCCGACCGACGAAGACGACGGAGGGACGGGACGGGTCGATGCCGAGCGACCGCAGCAGCTCGTCGTCCACGCGTGGCTGCCAGTCGGTCAGGTCGATGCCGTTGTAGATGACCTGCACCTTGGCCGGGTCGAGGCTCGGATACGACCGCAGGATGTCGCGGCGCATGCCGTCGCTGACCGCCACGACGGCCGCGGCGCCTTCGTAGGCGGACTGCTCGATCCAACTGGACACGCGGTACCCGCCGCCGAGCTGCTCGGCCTTCCACGGCCGGAGCGGCTCCAGACTGTGCGCGGTCACGACGTGCGGGATGCCGTGCAGCAGCGACGCGAGGTGACCGGCACCGTTCGCGTACCAGGTGTGCGAGTGCACGAGGTCGGCTCCGGCGACGTCCTGGGCGATCAGGAGGTCCGTCCCGAGTGTCGTGAGGGCGCCGTTCGCCCCCTGGAGCTCGGCCGGGACACCGTAGGCGACGGTGTCGGCCTCGTCGCGTGGAGCGCCGAAGCAGCGCACGGTCACGTCGATGTCGCTACGGAGGGATTTCACCAGCTCCGACACGTGGACGCCTGCGCCGCCGTAGATCTCCGGCGGGTACTCCTTTGTCACAAGATCAACTCGCATGTCTAGACGCTAGTACAGGTCTCGTCCGGCATCTATTGTGAAGCCATGGCCGCCTCAAAGAAGATCTTCGGAATCGTCCTCGCTGGTGGGGAAGGGAAGCGGTTGATGCCGCTGACCGCAGACCGCGCGAAACCGGCCGTACCGTTCGGCGGGCAGTACCGTCTGATCGATTTCGCGCTGTCGAACCTCATCAACTCCGGACTCACCCAGATCGTCGTCCTCACCCAGTACAAGTCCCACAGCCTCGACCGCCACGTCTCGCAGACCTGGCGGTTGTCCGGCCTGCTCGACTCCTATGTCGCGTCCGTGCCGGCGCAGCAGCGTCTCGGGAAGCGCTGGTTCAGCGGATCCGCCGACGCGATCCTGCAGAGCCTCAACCTGATCCGCGACGAGAAGCCCGACATCGTCGTGGTCGTCGGCGCCGACCACGTCTACCGCATGGACTTCGCGCAGATGATCGAGGCGCACATCGCCTCGGGCAAGAAGGCGACGGTCGCCGCGATCCGTCAGCCCATCTCCCTCGCCGACCAGTTCGGCGTCATCGACGTCGACGCGGACGACCCGACGACCATCGCCCGCTTCCTCGAGAAGCCGCTCGACGCGCCGGGCCTGCCCGACTCCCCCGGTGAAGTGCTCGCCTCGATGGGCAACTACGTCTTCGACGCCGACGCCCTCATGCAGGCGGTCATCGACGACGGCGAGGTGACGAGCTCGAACCACGACATGGGTGGCGACATCGTCCCGTACTTCGTCGATCGCGGCGAGGCGGGCGTCTACGACCTCCAGCGGAACGATGTACCCGGATCGACGGATCGCGATCGCTACTACTGGCGCGACGTGGGGACGATCGAGTCGTTCTACGAAGCCCACCAGGACCTCATCTCGACCCTCCCGATCTTCAACCTGTACAACCGGGACTGGCCGATCTTCAGTTCTCAGCTGAACTCGCCGCCGGCGAAGTTCGTGCGGGACGCGAAGGGCAACCTCGGCCAGACCATCGACTCGATCGTCTCCCTCGGTTCGCTGCTGTCCGGTGCCCACATCGAGCGCAGTGTCCTCGGGCCATGGGCGCTCGTGGAATCCGGCGCCCACGTCTCCGACTCGGTCGTGTTCGACAAGGTCCACATCGAACCGGACGCCGTCGTCAAGCGGGCTATCCTGGACAAGGATGTGGTGGTCACCTCCGGCGCGAGCGTCGGTGTCGACCACGACCGTGACCGCGCTCGCGGCTTCACCGTCACCGAATCCGGTCTCACCGTGGTTGGCAAGGGAGTACGCGTCGTTCCATGAGTACCGAGCGTTCGGCAGTGGCGGATCCAGAAGCAGCACTCCCCCCACAGGCCGGACGAGGCGTCCGGTTCCTCGCGGTCCTCGACGCCGACTCGACGCTCATCGAGAACGAGGTGATCGAGCTCCTCGCCGAGGAGGTCGGCAGCCTCCCCGAGGTCGCCGCCATCACCGAGCGTGCCATGCGCGGTGACCTCGACTTCGCCGACAGCCTCCGGGCCCGGGTCGCGACGCTCGCGGGCCTGCCCGTCGACCGGATCCCGGTGATCGCCGAACGGATCCGGACGACGACCGGCCTGGAGACGCTGATCGGCCGGCTGCATGCGCACGGGTCACGGATCGGTGTCGTGTCCGGCGGGTTCCATGAACTGCTCGACCCGCTCGCCGAGGCACTCGGCCTCGACCATGTGCGGGCGAACCGCCTCGAGACGGCCGACGGTCGGTTGACGGGAGGCCTCAGCGGTCCCATCATCGACGCGGCGGCGAAGGCGGCCGCACTGCAGGAGTGGGCCGACGCGGACGGCGTGCCGTTGGCACGGACGATCGCGATCGGCGACGGAGCCAACGACCTCGAGATGATGGCCGTCGCCGGGCTCTCGGTCGCGTTCAACGCGAAGCCGATCGTCCGCCGCCATGCCGACGTCGTCGCCGGGCGGGTCGACCTCGCCGGCGTCCTCCCGCTCCTCGGGCTCTGATCCGCGCGTCGGGGGTCAGCGCCCGAGGTCGGGTTCTGCTCGGTGCGGTGCTGCCCGGGTCAGTGACCCATGCCGAGGCCGCCGTCGACCGGGATCACGGCGCCGGAGATGTACCCCGCGTCGTCACCGGCGATCCACGTGACGACCTTCGCGACCTCGTTCGCACTCGCGAAACGCGCTGCCGGGATGCTCTTCTTGTACTCGGCCTGGGTCTCGGCGGGCAGTTCGGCGGTCATGTCGGTCTCGATGAACCCCGGGGCGATCACGTTCGCCGTGATCCCACGTGCACCGAGCTCGCGGGTGATGGACCGCGCCATGCCGATGAGGCCGCTCTTCGAGGCCGCGTAGTTGACCTGACCGGCCGACCCGTAGAGGCCCACGACGCTGGAGATGAGCACGATGCGTCCGAAGCGTGCCTTGAGCATGCCCTTGGACGCGCGCTTGACGACGCGGAAGGAGCCGCCGAGGTTCGTGTCGACCACCTGGTCGAAGTCGTCCTCGCTCATCCGCATGAGCAGGGTGTCCTTCGTGATGCCCGCATTCGCGACGAGCACCTCGACCGGCCCGAGCTCCGACTCGATCTCGCTGAACGCCGCGTCGACGGAGGCTGCATCGGTGACGTCCGCGCGGACCGTCAACGTGCCCGCTGGGCCCTCGCCGGATCGAGCGGTGACGGCGACGCGGTGACCCTGCGCGACGAACTCCTCGGCGATGGCGAAGCCGATCCCCCGGTTGCCTCCGGTGACGAGTACGGTGCGTGGTGCGGTCATGGTCGATTCCTCTCCTGCGGCGATACCGGCCGACTCGTGCGGCGGCCGTCGGGGCGCACGGCGTTCCGGCCGCGGACCCGTACCAGCATATGGGGGTCCTCCGGTTCTCCCGGTGATTTGGGGGCTTCGCCCACCCGCCGAGCGCGTAGGCTGGTCGTGGCATGAAGCAGCAGAGCATCACCTCCCTCCCACCGGCTCCCGAACAGGAGCGCCGGCAGCGGTTCATCAAGTACTCGATCACCATGGGTGTCCGGTTGCTTTGCCTCGCTGCGCTCCCGTTCGTCCAGGGCGGTTGGATGTTCGCGGTCGCGGCCGGTGCCATCTTCCTGCCGTACGTCGCCGTCATCATCGCGAACGCCGGATCGCTGCCGTCGCAGGGGGCCATCGAGCGCCCCACCGGTGTCGTCGTGTCCCAGCGGCCGATCATCGTCGACGACTCGGTTCCGCCTCGTCCCACCGACCAGGCATGATCGGGTTCGGTGCCGAGCCCGACGGCGTGATCTGCTCCCGGGCCGGCTGCCGCGCGGCGGCGAGCTGTCGGATCGAGTGGCGCAATCCGAAGATCCACGCGGAGGACCGCGTGAAGGTCTGGACCGCCTGCGACGAACACGTCGACTTCCTGGAGGCCTTCCTCGAAGCCCGCTCCTTCCCCCTCGAGCGGCGTCCGTTGACATCGGTGGTCGGCTCATGAGCGCGGGTTGGCGGTTCGCCTTCAGCCGCCGTTGGCTCGGCTACCTCGGCGTCGCGATCGTGTTCGCGATCGTGTGCGTCCTGCTCTCCAACTGGCAGCTCGCTCGGGCGAGCGAGAAGGAGGAGGAGGTCCAGCGCATCGAGACCAACTGGGACGCGACCCCGATCCCGCTCGACGAAGCGCTGCCGTCGCTCGACTCGTTCAGCGTGGCCGACGAATGGCACCCGGTGTCGATGAGTGGCACCTACCTGCCTGACGAGCAGCTGCTGGTGCGGAACCGTCCCAGGAACAACCAGGCCGGCTTCAACGTCCTCACGCCGCTCCGACTCGCCGACGGAGACGTGTTCATCGTCGACCGTGGCTGGGTCGCCGCGAACGATTCACTCGAAGCACCCGAGTCGGTCCCGGCGCCTCCGAGCGGAGAGGTCTCGGTCGTCGTCCGCATCCGACCCGGCGAACCGACGCTCCCGGGCCGCGGGGCCGCCGACGGGCAGGTGGCCACGATCAACCTCCCGCAGATCGCCGAACTCCGCGGCGAGACGCTCTACTCCGGTGCGTACGGCATGCTCCTCTCGGAGAGCCCGGCGCCGGCCGAAGCGGCGCCGCTCGGTCCGATCAAGCCCGAGCCGAACGAGGGGATGCACCTCTCGTACGCGCTGCAATGGGTGGTCTTCGCGCTGATGGGCTTCATCTTCCTCGCCTATGCCATCCGTCAGGAGTACCGCATCCTGAATTCCGACGACCCGAAGGAGCAGCGGCGTGCGGCTGCACGCGCCGAACGGCTCGCCGCGAAGGCACGGTCCGACGCCGACATCGAGGATGAGATCCTCGAAGCGAGTCGCTGACGCGAGTGCGACGAGCCGTCGACGGACGGGGCGTACCCGGCCGGTGATGCTCACGGACCGAGCGCGCTGGCCCGCTGGCGCTAGGCCAGGCTGACGAGGTCCTGGTAGTCCTTGTTCCAGTGGTCCTCGACGCCGTCGGGCAGGATGAGCACCCGCTCGGGGTTGAGCGCCTCGACGGCGCCCTCATCGTGACTCACGAGCACGACGGCACCCTCGTAGTGGGCGAGCGCGTCGAGGATCTCCAGACGGCTGGCCGGGTCGAGGTTGTTGGTCGGTTCGTCCAGGAGGAGCATGTTCGCGCCCGAGACGACGATCATCGCGAGAGCGAGTCTCGTCTTCTCGCCGCCGGACAGCACGCCCGCGAGCTTGTTGGAGTCGTCGCCGGTGAACAGGAACGAGCCGAGGACCTTGCGCGCTTCCATCTCGGTGATGTTCGGCGACGAGGAGACCATGTTCTCGAGCACGCTGCGCTTCACGTCGATCGTCTCGTGCTCCTGCGCGTAGTAGCCGATCCGCAGGCCGTGCCCGGGCTCGAGCTGCCCGGTGTCGGGCTGGTCCACTCCGGCGAGGATCCGCAGCAGGGTCGTCTTGCCCGCACCGTTGAATCCGAGGATGACGACCTTCGAGCCACGGTCGATCGCGAGGTCGACGGCCGTGAAGATCTCGAGCGAGCCGTAGCTCTTCGACAGGTTGCTCGCCATGAGCGGCGTCCGGCCACAGGGCGCCGGGGTCGGGAACCGCAGCTTGGCCACGCGGTCTTGCGCGCGGACCTCCTCGAGCCCGGAGAGCATCCGTTCAGCGCGAGCCACCATCTGGTGGGCCGCAGCAGCCTTGCTGGCCTTCGCACCGAACTTGGCCGCCTGGAGCTGGAGCGCGGTCGCCTTCTTCTCGACGTTGGTGCGCTCCTTCTTCCGGCGCTCCTCGTCGGCCTCGCGCTGACGCTGGTAGTTCTTCCAGTTCATGTTGTAGATGTCGATGACGGTGCGGTTCGCATCGAGGTAGAAGACCCGGTTGACGGTCTCGCCGACGAGCTCGATGTCGTGCGAGATCACGATGAACCCGCCCTTGTACTGCTTGAGGAACTCACGCAGCCAGACGACGGAGTCGGCGTCGAGGTGGTTGGTCGGCTCGTCGAGGATGAGCGTCTCGGCGTCGGAGAAGAGGATGCGCGCGAGTTCGATGCGGCGGCGCTGTCCGCCCGACAGCGTCTTCAGCTGCTGATCGAGGATGCGATCGGGCAGGTTCAGGTTCGACGCGATCGAGGCCGCCTCGGCCTCTGCGGCGTACCCGCCGAGCGCGTTGAACCGGTCGGTGAGGTTGCCGTACTTCTTCATGGCGGCTTCCGCCACCTTCGGGTCGTCGCTCGCCATGGCCATGCTCGACTCGTGCATGCCGAGAGCGAGCTGGCCGAGACCACGCGCATCGAGGATGCGGGTGCGGGCGAGGTCCTCCGGGTTGCCGGAGCGTGGGTCCTGCGGCAGGTACCCGATCTCGCCACCGCGATCGATCTTGCCGTTCGTCGGGAGGGTCTCCCCCGCCAGCGTCTTGGTCAGGGTCGTCTTCCCGGCACCGTTACGGCCGACGAGGCCGATCTTGTCGCCGGCGGACACGCGGAAGTTCACGTGCTCCATGAGCACGCGTGCCCCCACGCGGATCTCGAGGTCGTGCACACTCAGCACAGGCATAGTCCATTTCTTCGGGTGCGTTTCGACAACGCGGAGGGTGGGGGTCAGCCTCCCAGTATAAATCGTGAATCCGATGCTCAGCACCGCGGCCGTTCCGGCAGGGTCCCGGCGCGGCCGGACGTCCGTCAACGCAGGGTGGAGATCCGTCCGACCGCCTCGGTGAGGAGCTCGGGCGAGCAGGCCAGGTTGAGCCGTGCGTGGCCGACGCCTCCGGGCCCGAACGGGGCTCCCTCCTGCAGGGCCACGCGCGCCTCGCGCAGGATGCGCCGCGCCGGGGGCTCCGTCCAACCGAGCCCGGTGCAGTCCAGCCAGGCGAGGTACCCGGCGGCAGGCGGTCGGTAGCCGACCTCGGGCAGCTCGGCACCCAGCAGCTCACCGAGCAGCCGCCGGTTGCCGTCGATCAACGAGAGGAGCCCGTCCAACCAGGGCTCTCCCGACTCGAAGGCGGCGACCGAAGCCAGCACTCCGAACTGGCCCGTCCGCCAGAACACCTCGACCGGCATCCCCGCGACCACGCTCCGCGGTCCGGGTGCGGCGGTGACCATCACCGCGCACTTCAGGCCGGCGAGGTTCCAGGCCTTGCTCGCCGACAGGACGGCGTACCCGTGTTCGGCGGCCTCGTCGGACACGCTGAGGTAGGGGACGAACCGCTCGCCCGGTTGGGTGAGCGGAGCGTGGATCTCATCACTCACGACCGTGACCCCGTAGCGCGCTGCCAGTGCTGCGACCGAGCGGAGTTCGTCGACCGTGTGCGGCCGACCGATCGGGTTGTGCGGGTTGCAGAGGAGGAAGGCCTTCGCTCCGTCGCGGAACGCGGCTTCGACACCGTCCAGGTCGAGCCGCCAGTCTCCGGCGGGATCGTCGGCGCGGCTGGACCCGAGCAAGGGGACGTCCACCACGACTCCCCCGGCCTCGGTGACGAGGTCGAAGAACGGCGGGTAGACCGGCGAGGTGATCACCACGCCCTCGCCGGGTGAGATGACGCGACGCAGGATCTCGACGATGCCCATGCTGACGTCGGCGGTGGTGAACACGGAGCCGGGATCCACATCCCAACCCCAGCGTCGCGCTGCGAAGTCGGCGAACGTCTGTGGGAGCCGTGTGCGGCTCGCGACGTACCCGGCGTCGCCGCGGTCGATGGCCGCGTGTAGGACCTCGCGGACCACGGGTGACAGCGGGACGTCCATCTCGGCCACGAACATGGGCAGGACGTCGTCGGGGTACTCGGACCACTTCTCGCTCGTCCGGCTGCGCAGGACGTCGAGGGGGTCGGCGGACACGATCTCGGTCATGCGTCGACCCTATCCGGGATCAGCCGGGTGACGCCGCCGGGAACAGGACGACGGACGGCTGCATTGCAGCCGTCCGTCGTCGTGGAGGATCGATCAGATCGAGAAGCCGAGGGCACGCATCATGTCGCGCCCGTCGTCCGTGATGCGCTCCGGGCCCCACGGCGGCATCCACACCCAGTTGATGCGGAAGGCGTCGACGATGCCGTCGAGCGCTTGACCCGTCTGCTCCTCGAGGACGTCCGTGAGCGGACATCCGGCGGAGGTCAGGGTCATGTGGATGATGAGCGCGTCGTTCTCGTCATCCCAACCCAGGTCGTAGATGAGACCGAGGTCGACCACGTTCACCCCGAGCTCGGGGTCCATGACGTCCTTGAGCGCCTCTTCGACCTCGTCGAATCGTTGCGGACTGAGCGTTGTTACCATGTCGTTATCTTAGACCGCTGGCGCGGCTTCAGGCACCTTCCGGGGCGACGACGGCGTCCACGAGGAAACGGTCGTAGCCTTCGTTCTCGAGGCGGTCGGCGAGCTCGGGACCGCCCTGCTCAGCGATCTTGCCGGCGACGAAGACGTGCACGAAGTCCGGCTTGATGTAGCGGAGGATGCGCGTGTAGTGCGTGATGAGCAGGACACCGAGGCCCGTGTTCTCCTTGGCGCGGTTGACGCCCTCGGACACGATCTTGAGGGCGTCGACGTCGAGGCCGGAGTCGGTCTCGTCGAGGACTGCGAACTGCGGCTTCAGCAGCTCGAGCTGGAGGATCTCGTGACGCTTCTTCTCGCCACCGGAGAAGCCCTCGTTGACGTTGCGTTCCGCGAAGGCAGGCTCCATGCGCAGGTTCTTCATCGACTCGCGGACGTCCTTGATCCAGCCGCGGATCGCGGGCGCCTCGCCGTCGACGGCGGTCTTCGCCGTGCGGAGGAAGTTCGTGACCGTGACTCCGGGGATCTCGACGGGGTACTGCATCGCGAGGAAGAGTCCGGCACGGGCGCGCTCGTCGACGCTCATCGCGAGGACGTCCTCGCCGTCCAGCGTGATGGATCCGCTGTCGACGGTGTACTTCGGGTGGCCGGCGATCGTGTACGCGAGCGTGGACTTGCCCGAACCGTTCGGACCCATGATCGCGTGCGTCTCGCCCTTCCGGATGGTGAGGTCGACGCCACGCAGGATCGGCTTGGTGCCCTGCTCGGTTTCGACGCTGACGTGCAGGTCGCGGATTTCGAGGACTGACATGGTGCTAGATCTCTTTCGTTGCGGTCGGGTCGATGTAGATGTCGCCGTCGATGAGCTCGACGGTGTAGACGGGGACCGGCTCGTAGGCCGGAAGGGTGAGCGGCTTGCCCGTCGTGAGCGAGAACTGTGAGCCGTGTGCCCAGCATTCGAGATTGCCGTCCTCGACGAAGCCTTCGGACAGCGAGATGTCGCCGTGGGTGCAGACGTCGCCGATCGCGAACAGTTCGTCCGACGCGTCGCGCACGAGGGCGATCGGCACGCCGTCCACCACGACCCGCTTGGCCTGGTTGACGGCGAGCTCGTCGAACGAGCACACCTTCGTCGCCATCAGTGCTGCGCTCCGCCGGTGCCCTGTCCGTCGGCGCCGAGCAGTTCGGCCTCGATGGCCGCCGAGAGGCGCTCCTGCAGCTCGGTGTCACCGATCTGCTGGATGATCTCCACGAGGAAGCCGCGGACGACGAGTCGTCGTGCCTCGTCCTCAGGGATGCCTCGAGCCTGCAGGTAGAAGAGCTGCTCGTCGTCGAAGCGTCCGGTCGCGCTCGCGTGACCGGCACCGGCGATGTCGCCGGTCTCGATCTCGAGGTTCGGCACGGAGTCGGCACGGGTGCCGTCGGAGAGGACCAGGTTGCGGTTCTGCTCGTAGCTGTCGGTGCCGACGGCACGGTTGCTGATGAGGACGTCGCCGATCCACACGGACCGCGCACCCTCGCCCTGCAGTGCGCCCTTGTAGGTCACGCGCCCGCGGGTGTTCGGTGCGTCGTGGTGCATGTAGACCTGCTGCTCGAGGTGCTGACCCGCGTCGGAGAAGTACACGCCGAGCGAGTCGAGGTCCGAGCCCTGACCGGCGAGGTGCAGGGTCGGGTTCACCCGGACGACCTTGCCGCCGAGCGACACCACGACGTGCTTGAGGTGGGCGTCGCGACCGATGGACGCGAAGTGGCTGGCGAGGTGCACGGCGTCGTCGTCCCACCACTGCACGGTCACGACGGTCACGTCGGCCTGCTCGCCGACGACGATCTCGACGTTCTCGGTGAGGCGGGCGGCGCCCGCGTTCTCGATGATGACGAGGCCGCGGCTGAACGGCGCGGCGGTGATGACGGTGTGCGCAGCGCGGGCGCCGTCGCCGAGTCCGCTCCGCTCGAGGCGCAGGGTCTTGGACTCCTCACCCGTGACCGAGATCGCCAGTGCCTGGTCGAAGCTCGACCAGGCGTTCGCGGAGGCGCGCTCCTCCGGCACGCCGGCGGAGCCGACGCGCGCGTCGTCGCGACTGATCCACTCGACGCTGAATCCGTCGACGTCGTCGTGCGTGATCGGGGTGGGCGAGCCGTCGAGCTCCCCCGCGGTGAGGTCGGTGAACTGCGCGACCGGGCTGAGCTTCCAGACCGCCTCGCGTCCCGTCACCGCTGAGAAGTCGGCGACATCATAGGAGCTGAAGCGCTCCGAACGGGTCTGCACCGGGATGACGCGTCCTGCGCCGTCGCTGTGTGCCGTGATGCCGTGCTGTCCTTCGGTCTGAGTCGGTGCTGCAGTCGTCATTAACCGACGGATCCTTCCATGCCCATCTCGATGAGCTTGTTGAGTTCGAGTGCGTACTCCATGGGCAGTTCGCGGGCGATCGGCTCGATGAAGCCGCGGACGATCATCGCCA
Organism: Plantibacter flavus; assembly: GCF_002024505.1. Lineage (NCBI taxonomy): Bacteria > Bacillati > Actinomycetota > Actinomycetes > Micrococcales > Microbacteriaceae > Plantibacter > Plantibacter flavus. The sequence goes on along the minus strand of NZ_CP019402.1, from coordinate 2,240,796 downwards.
TGGCCTCGTCCTCCGGCATGCCGCGGCTCATGAGGTAGAAGAGCTGCTCCTCGCTGACCTTGGACACCGTCGCCTCGTGTCCGAGCTGGACGTCGTCCACGCGGATGTCGATCGCCGGGTACGTGTCGCTCCGGGAGATGGTGTCGACCAGGAGCGCGTCGCAGCGCACGGTGTTGGCCGAGTGATGGGCGTTGGCGTCCACCCGGACCTCGCCGCGGTATCCCGCGCGTCCGCCGCCTCGGGCGATCGACTTGGAGACGATTGACGACTGCGTGTACGGAGCCATGTGGATCATCTTCGCGCCGGCGTCCTGGTGCTGGCCGGGACCGGCGAAGGCGACGGACAGGGTCTCGCCCTTGGCGTGCTCGCCCATGAGGTAGATGGACGGGTACTTCATCGTGACCTTGGATCCGATGTTGCCGTCGATCCACTCCATGGTCGCTCCTTCAGCGGCCGTGGCGCGCTTCGTGACCAGGTTGTAGACGTTGTTCGACCAGTTCTGGATCGTCGTGTAGCGGACGCGGGCGTTCTTCTTGACGATGATCTCGACGACCGCGGAGTGCAGCGAGTCCGACTTGTAGATCGGCGCGGTGCAGCCCTCGATGTAGTGCACGTAGCTGCCCTCGTCGGCGATGATCAGCGTGCGCTCGAACTGACCCATGTTCTCGGTGTTGATCCGGAAGTAGGCCTGCAGCGGGATCTCGACGTGCACGCCGGGCGGCACGTAGACGAAGGAGCCACCCGACCATACGGCGGTGTTCAGCGCGGCGAACTTGTTGTCGCCGGACGGGATGACCGTGCCGAAGTACTCCTCGAAGAACTCGGGGTGCTCGCGCAACGCGGTGTCGGTGTCCATGAAGATGACACCCTGCGCCTCGAGCTCCTCGTTGATCTGGTGGTAGACCACCTCGGACTCGTACTGCGCGGCGACGCCGGAGACGAGGCGCTGGCGCTCCGCCTCGGGGATGCCGAGCTTCTCGTAGGTGTTCTTGATGTCGTCCGGCAGGTCCTCCCAGGTCTGAGCCTGCTTCTCGGTGGACCGGACGAAGTACTTGATGTTCTCGAAGTCGATCTCGGAGAGGTCGGCGCCCCACGTCGGCATGGGCTTGCGTTCGAACAGCTGCAGGGCCTTGAGGCGGCGCTGCAGCATCCACTCCGGTTCGCTCTTCAGCGCGGAGATGTCGGCCACGACCTCGGTGGAGATGCCGCGGCGCGCTGAAGCGCCGGCGACGTCGCCGTCGTGCCATCCGAACTCGTATTGGCCGAGTCCGGCGAGCTCCGGGCGATCGATCAGGATGTCTGACATGTGTCCCTCTTTCCTCCCTGGAGACAACCACCGGCTGGAGGTCGTCATTCCCTCCCATGGCACGCGCCTGATCGGAGCGGATTGGGGAGGGGATGTGCGGGCGGCTTCTTCGCGAACCTACAATGTTCATGAACCATGGCGCTTCTCGCGCGCACCGTGAACCTCATAATCCTACAGCTTCCTGTGGGTTGTGGGTGAGGACGGTGGATACCGCAGCCGTGGCCACCGCGAACCGAAGGATCGACCCGTGTCACACCACTCCAAGACCGCCGGTCGACCGACGCCGGCACCGTCCCTTCCCGACCGGGTGCGTGCCACCCGGTTCTGGCAGTGGTTGCCGACGACGATCGACAAGCGCGTGCGTGTCGTCGCCTGGCTCTCCTTCGCCTTCCAGCTCGTCCTCATCGGGACCGGGGGCGCCGTCCGCCTGACGGCCTCCGGGCTCGGATGCCCGACGTGGCCGCGCTGCACGGACGACTCCTTCGTCAACACACCGGAGATGGGCATCCACGGGTTCATCGAGTTCGGCAACCGCCTCCTCACCTTCGTCCTCGCGGCCATCGTGATCGCCGCGTTCCTCGCGGTGATCCGTATGCGTCGGCAGCGCCCCGACCTCTTCCGGCTGACCCTGCTCCAGGGACTGTCGATCCCCGCGCAGGCGGTCCTCGGCGGCATCACGGTCCTCACCGGGCTGAACCCGTACGTGGTCGGGCTGCACTTCGTCATCTCCATCGTCCTGGTCGCCCTCGCGACGATGCTCGTCCATCGGGTCTACCGCGGTCCCCGTGGCGCGGTGAAGGTCATGCCCGGCTGGTACCTCGGCGTCGTCCACCTGACGAGCCTCTTCGTCGCCGTCACCGTCGTGTTCGGCATCCTGACGACGGGCTCGGGCCCGCACGCCGGCGACAACTCGAAGGAGGTGCCGGCGCCGCGCAACGGGTTCGACCCCGAGTTCCTCCAGCACCTCCACAGCTGGCCCGCCTACGCGACGCTCGCCGGCACCATCGTGCTGCTCGTCGGCGTGATCGCGCTCGGCGCCCGCCGCGGGTCGCGCGGGGTGCGCACCGCGGTCTCGACCCTGCTGGCGGTCGAAGTGGTGCAGATCATCGTGGGGCTCACCCAGGCCCGCCTCGGACTCCCCGAGGTGCTCGTGGGGCTGCACATGGTGCTCGCCGGGTTGCTCGTCGCCGCGATGACCTGGGTCGTGCTGCAGCAGCGGATCCCGGTCCGGACCACGTCACGCGTCGAGGAGTCGGCATCCCTCAGCGTCTCCCGCTGATGGCTCAGACGCTCTCCCGCTGAGGGCTCCGCGCGCCTGCTGATGACTCAGAGCATCCCGACCGCGGTCACCCGGACGACCGCGGTCCCGGTCTCGTCGGAGGCGTCGAGGTCGATGACGGCGCTGATCCCCCAGTCGTGGTCGCCGGCCGGATCGGCGAACACCTGACGCACCCGCCAGACACCGCCCGTGTCGCCCACGGGGCGCTCGTCCTCGTCGTCGACGACCAGCAGCGCCGGGCTCCGTGCTGCAGCACCGGTCGGGAGTTCACCGTGCTCCTCGAAGTACGGATCCATGGCGTCGGCCCAGGCGTCGGCGTCGAATCCGGCCGACGCGTCGAGCTCGCCGAGCGCGTCGTAGTGCTCCAGCGACGCGAGCTGGACCCGGCGGAAGAGTTCGTTCCGGACGAGGACGGTGAACGCCCGGCGGTTGGCGAGGACGCTCCGTGGCGTGGGCGGGAGTGACCGACTCGCCTCCGCATGGCGTTCGGGGTCCGGGTGGGACAGTTCCTCCCACTCGTCGAGCAGACTCGAGTCGACCTGTCGGACGAGTTCGCCGAGCCACTCGATGAGGTCCTGGAGCTCCTCGTCCTTGAACTCGTCCGGCACGCTCTGTCGGATCGCCCGGAAGGCGTCGGAGAGGTACCGCAGAACGAGTCCCTCGGACCTCGAGAGACTGTAGAACGAGACGAACTCGCTGAAGTTCAGTGCACGCTCGATGAAGTCGCGCACGACCGCCTTCGGGCGGAGCTCGAGGTCGAGTGCCCACGGCTGCGCGGCGGTGTAGCTCGTGAACGCCGCCTCGAGGAGTTCGGCCAGCGGTCTCGGATGGGTGACCGCCTCGAGGAGCTCCATGCGCTGGTCGTACTCGATCCCCTCGGCCTTCATCGCCTGCACCGCCTCGCCTCTGGCGAGGTGCTGCTGGGCCATGACGATCTGGCGCGGATCGTCGAGCGTCGATTCGACCACCGAGATGACGTCGAGGGCGAAGCCGGGCTCCGCGGGGTCCAACAGCTCGAACGCGGCGAGGGCGAACGGTGACAGCGGAGCGTTGAGCGCGAAGTTCGGCTGCAGTTCGACCGTGAGACCGATGACGACCTCACCCGTCTCGGGGTCGATCGTCTGGGTGATCACCCCTGCCGTGCGGAGGGTGCGGTAGATCTCGAGCGCCCGCCTGGCCAGGGCGAAGCGTCTCGCCCGAGGCTCGTGGTTGTCGAAGACGAGGGAGCGGATGGTGCCGAAGCTGTCGCCGCCGCGTGCGATGACGCTGAGCATCATCGCGTGGGTGAGCTGCATGTGGCTGGTCAGCGTTTCAGGCTCGGCCGCGACGAGGCGCTGGAAGCTCGGCTCCCCCCAGGACACGAACCCCTCCGGCGCCTTCTTCCGGATGATCTTGCGGCGCTTCTTCGGGTCGTCGCCGGCCTTCTCGATGAGCTTGAGGTTCTCGGTCTCGTGCTCGGGAGCCTGGACGACGACGGTGCCCGCGGTGTCGTAGCCGGCCCGACCCGCACGACCGGCGATCTGGTGGAACTCCCGGGCGTTCACCTGGCGCATCTTCGTGCCGTCGTACTTCGTGAGCGCCGTGAACAGGACCGTGCGGATCGGGACGTTGATCCCGACGCCGAGGGTGTCCGTCCCGCAGATGACGCGGAGGAGACCACGTTGGGCCAGCTGCTCCACGAGGCGTCGGTACTTCGGCAGCATGCCGGCGTGGTGCACGCCGATCCCGCTGCGGACGAGCCGGGACAGCGTCGTGCCGAACGCGGTGCTGAACCGGAAGTCGCCGATGGCGTCGGCGATCTCGTCGCGTTGCTCGCGGGTGACGACCTTGAGGCTGGTCAAGGCCTGTGCCCGCTCGAGCGCCGCCGCCTGCGCGAAGTGGACGATGTAGATCGGAGCCTGTCCCGTGTGGAGGAGGTCCTCCACGGTCTCGTGGATCGGCGTGGTCGCGTAGGAGAAATGGAGCGGCACAGGTCGTTCGACGCCGGTCACGATGGCGGTCTCACGGCCGGTCCGGCGCTCGAGGTCGCGCGCGAGGTCGCCGACGTCGCCGAGGGTCGCGGACATGAGGACGAACTGCGTGTCCGGGAGGGTGAGGAGGGGCACCTGCCACGCCCACCCGCGGTCGGGGTCGGCGTAGAAGTGGAACTCGTCCATCACGACCTGGTCGATGCCGGCGTCCTCGCCGTGCCGGAGCGCCAGGTTGGCGACGATCTCCGCGGTGCAGCAGACGATCGGCGCGTCGGCGTTCACCGAGGAGTCCCCGGTGACCATCCCGACGTTCTCAGCGCCGAACATCTCGACGAGTGCGAAGAACTTCTCGCTGACGAGCGCCTTGATCGGGGCCGTGTAGTAGCTGCGGCGACCGGAGCTCAGCGCCGCGAAGTGTGCGCCGGCGGCGACGAGGCTCTTGCCGGTGCCCGTCGGGGTGGAGAGGATGACGTTGGCGCCGTCGACGATGCCGATGAGCGCCTCCTCCTGTGCCGGGTACAGGCTGAGTCCGCCGGCCTCGGCCCAGGAGACGAACCGGTCGAAGACGATGTCGGGGCTCTCCCCCGTCGCAGCGATCAGCCGGCCGCGTTCCGCTGCGTCAGCCACCGGGTCAGAACGGGAGCAGCGGGTCGATGCCGACGGCGAGGAACAGGAGGGTCAGGTAGGTGATCGACCCGTGGAAGACGCGCATCGGCGAGACGTGCTCGTGACGGATCGCGAGGTTGTAGAGACGGTGGGTCTCGTAGACGAACCAGCCGCCGGACAGGAGGGCGACGGTGCTGTACAGCAGCCCCATGTCGGCCACCGGGATGAGCAGGAGCGAGCAGACGACCGTCGCCCACGCGTACAGGATGACCTGGAGGCCGACCTGCGCGCGACCGCGGACGACGGCGAGCATCGGCACGCCGACGGCCTGGTAGTCGCTGCGGTACTTCATGGACAGCGGCCAGTAGTGCGGCGGCGTCCAGAGGAACACGACCGCGAAGAGGATGATCGGAGCCCACGAGAGCGAACCGGTGACGGCGGCCCAGCCGATGACGACGGGGAAGCAGCCCGCGATCCCACCCCAGATGATGTTCTGCTGGGTGCGTCGCTTCAGCCACAGCGTGTACACGAAGACGTAGAAGAGGATCGCGCCGACGGACAGTGCGGCCGCGAGCCAGTTGGTGGTGGCGAGGAGCCAGACCGTCGAGACGACGCCGAGCGTCCACGCGAACACGAGCGCCTCGCGCGGCGTGAGCTCGCCGGTCACCAGGGGGCGCTTCTTCGTGCGGTCCATGACCGCGTCGATGTCGCGGTCGATGTAGCAGTTGAACGCCGCTGCGGAGCCGGCGCTCAAGGACCCACCGATGACGGTCGCGATGACGAGCCACCAGTCGGGCAGACCGCCCTTCGCGAGGATCATGACGGGGATCGTCGTCACGAGGAGCAGCTCCATGACCCGCGGCTTGGTCAGGGCGATGTACGCCTTCGCCTTGCGTCGGAAACCGAGCTTGGGGCTCGACACACGTTCTGCTACAGCGACGTCCATTGCTCCTCTAACGTTCGGTTCACCACGCACTGCTCGCCCGGTGCGCGGTCCGCAGACGATTCTACGACACGCGCAGGCGGCTCCCTACTCACGGTGCGCAGGCGCACGGTCCCTCACCAGGTGACGCCCGACGTGCAAGCGCTGCAACGATCCGTGACGTCGCGTGTTCGCGCTCGTCGAACATCGACCCCCGGCTGCAGGGGTTCGCTATGCTGGGAAGTGCTCGCCAGCCACTGTGCACGCGTGCGCCCCCCTTCACCCAGTTCGAAGAGCGGTGTCGTGTGCTCGGACGCCGAAGACGACGTGGGCCGCGAACGCACAGAAGAAGGCTCGACCGCTCGTCGGCCTCCTGTTCCGATGAGAAGGGTCAGTATTCAGTGGCAGATCTGCAGTGGGAAAGCATTGACAGCAAAGCAGTCGACACGGCGCGCATCCTCGCCGCCGACGCGGTGGAGAAGGTCGGCAACGGCCACCCGGGAACGGCGATGAGTCTCGCCCCCGCCGCCTACCTGCTGTTCCAGAAGGTCATGCGACGCGATCCGAAGGACCAGGACTGGCTCGGACGCGACCGCTTCGTCCTGTCGGTGGGGCACAGCTCGCTGACCCAGTACGTCCAGCTCTACCTGGGCGGCTACGGTCTGGAACTCTCCGACCTCGAGGCGCTCCGCACCTGGGGCTCGCTCACGCCTGGTCACCCGGAGTACGGCCACACCGACGGCGTCGAGATCACCACCGGTCCGCTCGGCCAGGGGCTCGCCTCCGCCGTGGGCTTCGCGTACGCGTCCCGCTTCGAGCGTGGCCTGTTCGACCCCGAGGCCGAGGCCGGCACGAGCCCGTTCGACCACTTCGTCTACGTCATCGCCGGCGACGGCGACCTGCAGGAAGGCGTCACGAGCGAGGCCTCCTCGCTCGCCGGTCACCAGCAGCTCGGCAACCTCATCGCGATCTACGACTCCAACCAGATCTCGATCGAGGACGACACCAACATCGCCTTCACCGAGGACGTCAAGGCCCGCTACGAGGCCTACCACTGGCACGTCCAGGTCGTCGACTGGAAGAAGACCGGCGAGTACGTCGAGGACGTCCACGCGCTGAACGACGCGATCGAGGCGGCGAAGGCCGAGACCGACAAGCCGTCGCTCATCATCCTGAAGACCATCATCGGATGGCCGGCTCCCAAGAAGCAGAACTCCGGCAAGATCCACGGTTCGGCGCTGGGCGCCGAGGAGCTCGCGGCCGTCAAGGAGGTGCTCGGCTTCGACCCCGAGCAGAACTTCTTCGTCGCCGACGAGGTCATCGAGCACACCCGCAAGGCGATCGACCGCGGTGCCGAGGCACGTGCCGAGTGGCAGCAGACGTTCGACGCCTGGGCCGCGGCCAACCCGGAGCGCGCTGCGCTGCTCGAGCGTCTCGAGGCCGGCGAACTCCCCGAGGGTGTCGAGTCGGCGCTGCCCGTGTTCGAGGCCGGCAAGGACGTCTCGACCCGCGCCGCATCCGGCAAGGTACTCAACGCCCTCGGCCCGGTCATCCCCGAGCTGTGGGGCGGCTCCGCCGACCTCGCCGAGTCGAACAACACGACGATCGAGGGCGGTGCGTCGTTCATCCCGAGCGAGCACTCCACCCACGAGTGGACCGGGAACCCCTACGGTCGCGTCCTGCACTTCGGCATCCGCGAGCACGCCATGGCCGCGATCCTCAACGGCATCGTCCTGCACGGCCCGACCCGCGCGTTCGGTGGCACCTTCCTCATCTTCAGCGACTACATGCGTCCGGCCGTCCGTCTCGCCGCACTCATGAACGTGCCGTCCATCTTCGTATGGACCCACGACTCCGTCGCCCTCGGTGAGGACGGCCCCACCCACCAGCCGATCGAGCAGCTCGCCTCGCTCCGTGCCATCCCGAACCTCGCCGTCGTGCGACCGGGTGACGCGAACGAGGTGGCCTACGCCTGGCTGGAGATCCTCAAGCGTCGCGGCGGCCCGACCGGCATCGCCCTGACCCGTCAGAACATCCCGGTGTTCGAGCGCGGCACGGGCGACGCCACCGGCGAGACCTTCGCTGCAGCGTCGAACGTCGCCAAGGGTGCGTACATCCTCGCCGAGGCGCCCGGCGGCACGCCGGACGTCATCCTCATCGCGACGGGCTCCGAGCTCCAGCTCGCCGTCGAGGCCCGCGAGGTCCTGCGCGGCGAGGGCGTCAACGCCCGCGTCGTCTCGGTGCCCGCACTGGAGTGGTTCGAGGAGCAGTCCGCCGAGTACCGCGAGTCCGTCCTCCCGAAGGCCGTCACCGCACGCGTCTCCGTCGAAGCGGGTCTCGGGCTGACCTGGAAGAGCATCGTCGGCGACGCCGGCCGGACCGTGTCGATCGAGCACTTCGGTGCGTCCGCCGACTACAAGACGCTGTTCCGCGAGTTCGGCATCACCACGGAGGCAGTCGTCTCCGCAGCACACGAGACGCTCGGCAAGTAGCCCGGGCGAAGGAGACAGAAGAACATGACTGAAACCCCAACCGCCCAGCTGTCCGCCGCCGGCGTCAGCATCTGGCTCGACGACCTCTCCCGCGGACGCATCCAGTCCGGTGGGCTGGAGCAGCTCATCGCCGACCGCAACGTCGTCGGTGTCACGACGAACCCGACGATCTTCGCGTCCGCGCTCAGCAACGGCGACGTCTACGCCGAGCAGGTCGCCCAGCTCGCCGCCGACGGCAAGGACGTCACCGAGGCGGTCTTCGAGATCACCACCGACGACGTGGCTGCTGCATCGAAGATCTTCCGTGGCGTCTACGACTCCTCGAACGGGTACGACGGCCGCGTGTCGATCGAGGTCGAGCCGGGCTTCGCGCACGACGCCGCCGCGACGATCGAGCAGGCCAAGCAGCTCTGGGCCAAGGTCAACCAACCCAACGCGATGATCAAGATCCCCGCGACGGTCGAGGGCCTCGAGGCCATCACCGCCGTCATCGGCGCCGGCATCAGCGTCAACGTCACGTTGATCTTCAGCCTCACCCGCTACCGCGAGGTCATCAACGCGTTCCTCACCGGTCTCGAGCAGGCGAAGGCCGCGGGCCACGACCTCTCGACGATCCACTCGGTCGCCTCGTTCTTCGTGTCGCGGGTCGACACCGAGATCGACAAGCGTCTCGACGCGATCGGCAGCCCCGAGGCGACCGCACTGAAGAGCAAGGCCGGCGTCGCGAACGCCCAGCTCGCCTACCAGGTCTTCGAGCAGGAGTTCGCGAGCGAGCGTGCCACCGCGCTCCTCGAGGCCGGCGCCAACAAGCAGCGTCCGCTCTGGGCGTCGACGGGTGTCAAGTCCGCCGACCTCCCCGACACGCTCTACGTGACCGAGCTCGTCGCCGACGGCGTGGTCAACACCATGCCGGAGAAGACCCTCGAGGCGACCTTCGACCACGGCGTCATCACCGGCGACACCGTCACCGGCTCCTACACGGCTGCGAACGAGGTCCTCGACGCCATCGCCGCTCTCGGCGTGTCCTACGACGAGGTGACGGCGCTGCTCGAGCGTGAGGGCGTCGAGAAGTTCATCGTGTCCTGGGACGAGCTGCTCGAGACCGTGAAGACGGCTCTGGAGGCCTCCAAGTGAGCTTCAAGATCCGCGTGAGCGGCGCGGCGGAAGCCGCTGTCGCATCGGTGGTCCCCACGCTCGTCAGCGACCTCGTCGCGTCGCGCATCACGGACCAGGACCCCACGCTGTGGGGTCCTGCGGCCGAGGCCGAGGCGTCCAAGCGCCTCGGCTGGGTCCAGGCGGTCTCCATCTCCCGCCCGCTGGTCGAGCCGATCCTCGCGCTCCGTGAGCAGTTCAACGACGAGGGCATCGACCACATCGTGCTCGCGGGCATGGGCGGTTCCTCGCTCGCACCCGAGGTCATCACGAACACGCTGGGCGGCAACCTCACCGTCCTCGACTCGACCGCTCCCGGTCAGGTCCTCGCGGCCCTGGCGGACCGCCTCGAGACCTCGGTGCTCGTCGTCTCCTCGAAGTCCGGCTCCACGGTCGAGACCGACAGCCAGCGCCGTGCCTACGAGGCCGCGTTCACGGCTGCGGGGATCGACCCCGCCGGCCGCATCGTCATCGTCACCGACCCGGGCTCCCCGCTCGAGGCGGCGGCGAACGAGGCCGGCTACCGGGTCTTCAACGCCGACCCCAACGTCGGCGGTCGCTACAGTGCGCTCACCGCCTTCGGTCTCGTGCCGTCCGGTCTGGCCGGTGTCGACATCGGCGCGCTGCTCGACGAGGCCGACGCGGTACTCGGTGAACTCGCGATCGACGACGCTTCGAACCCGGGTCTCATCCTGGGCGCGGCGATCGGCGGCACCGTTCCGCTGCGCGACAAGGTCGGTCTCATCACCGACGGGACGCACATCGTCGGATTCCCGGACTGGGCCGAACAGCTCATCGCCGAATCGACCGGCAAGTCCGGTCGCGGTCTGCTGCCCGTCGTGCTCAACCCGCTCGCTCCCGAGCTCGAGTCGAAGCCGGCCGACCTCCAGATCGTCCGCATCGTCGACGACGCCCACGAGTTCCATCTGCTGCGCCACGACCGCCACGAGGGCGAGATCCTCGTCAGCGGCAGCCTCGGCGCGATGATGCTGGTGTGGGAGTACGCGACCGTCGTCGCCGGGCGCCTCATCGGCATCGACCCGTTCGACCAGCCGGACGTCGAGTCCGCGAAGGTCGCCACCCGTGGGCTGCTCGACAACCGTCCGGAGCCCGAGGCACCCGCCTTCGTCGCCGACGGTGTCGAGGTCCGAGGCTCGGCCGGTCTGCTCGACGGCGTGACCACCCTGTCCGGCGCCGTCGAGGCACTGCTCGCGCAGCTGCCCTCCGATGGCTACGTCGCGATCCAGGGCTACGTCGACCGTCTCGCCTCCCCGCAGCTCGAGAGCATCCGCGACCTCGTCGCGGCGAAGGCGGCACGACCCACGACCTTCGGGTGGGGTCCCCGCTTCCTGCACTCGACGGGTCAGTACCACAAGGGCGGCCCCGCGAACGGCGTGTTCCTGCAGATCACCGAGACGGCCCCCGTCGACCTGGAGATCCCCGAGCGCCCGTTCACCTTCGGCCAGCTCATCGAGGCCCAGGCGGGCGGCGACGCCCGCGTCCTCGCCGAGCACGGTCGTCCGGTCCTCACGCTGACCCTCACGTCGCCGGACCAGAACATCGTCACCCTCTTCGACGCCGTCAACGACTAGCGCGTCACTGCACAAGGAGCTTCATGTCCCCGGTGGAAATCACCCCGGAGTCCAACCCGCTGCGGGTGGACACCGACCGACGCCTCAATCGGATCGCCGGTCCGAGCGGCCTCATCATCTTCGGCGTGACAGGCGACCTGTCCCGCAAGAAGCTGATGCCGGCCGTGTACGACCTGGCGAACCGGGGCCTCCTGCCCCCTGGCTTCTCACTCGTCGGGTTCGCCCGACGGGACTGGGAGGACCAGGACTTCATGGAGGTCGTCCACGAATCCGTCAAGCAGTACGCCCGGACCGAGTTCCGCGAGGACGTCTGGAACCAGCTCGCCCAGGGCATCCGGTTCGTCCCCGGTGAATTCGGTGACGACGCGGCGTTCGAGAAGCTGAAAGAGACCATCGAGGAGCTCGATGCGGATCGCGGGACGATGGGCAACCACGCGTTCTACCTCTCGATCCCGCCGAAGGCCTTCCCGCAGGTCACCGAGCAGCTCCGTCGCTCGGGACTCGCGGAGCCCGCTGACGGTCAGTGGCGCCGGGTGGTCATCGAGAAGCCGTTCGGCAGCGACCTCAAGACGGCTCGCGAGCTGAACGACATCGTGCAGTCGGTCTTCCCGTCGGACTCGATCTTCCGGATCGACCACTATCTCGGCAAGGAGACCGTCCAGAACATCCTGGCGCTCCGGTTCGCGAACCAGCTGTACGAGCCCATCTGGAACGCCAATTACGTCGACCACGTGCAGATCACCATGGCCGAGGACATCGGCGTCGGCGGTCGTGCCGGGTACTACGACGGCATCGGAGCGGCGCGCGACGTCATCCAGAACCACCTGCTGCAGCTCCTCGCCCTCACGGCGATGGAGGAGCCGATCTCCTTCAACGCGGCAGACCTGCGCGCTGAGAAGGAGAAGGTCCTCGCGGCCGTCCGCCTCCCCGACGACCTCGGGGCCGCGACGGCCCGTGGGCAGTACGCCGGTGGTTGGCAGGGTGGCGAGCACGTGCTGGGCTTCCTCGACGAGGACGGGATGAACCCGGAGTCGACGACCGAGACCTACGCGGCCATGCGGCTCGACATCAACACGCGTCGGTGGGCCGGCGTGCCGTTCTACCTGCGTGCCGGGAAGCGCCTCGGACGCCGCGTCACCGAGATCGCGGTCGTCTTCAAGCGTGCTCCGCAGTACCTGTTCGCGGAGAGCCAGACCTCGGCGCTCGGCCAGAACGCCTTGGTCATCCGGGTCCAGCCCGACGAGGGTGTCACCATCCGCTTCGGTTCGAAGGTCCCGGGTGCCGGCACCCAGGTCCGCGACGTCACCATGGACTTCGGCTACGGCCACGCCTTCACCGAGGCGAGTCCCGAGGCGTACGAACGTCTCATCCTCGACGTCCTGCTGGGCGACCCGCCCCTCTTCCCCCGTCACGAGGAGGTCGAGCTCTCCTGGAAGATCCTCGACCCGATCGAGGAGTACTGGGCCGCTCAGGACACGCCCCTCGAGCAGTACGCTCCCGGCACCTGGGGCCCCTCCTCGGCCGACGACCTCATGAACCGCGACGGACGCACCTGGAGACGACCATGATCGTAGACCTGCCAGACACGACCACGAGCAAGCTCTCGAAGGCGCTCGTGACCATCCGCGAGGACGGCGGCGCCGTCGCCCTGGGTCGCGTGCTCACCCTGGTGATCTCGACTCGGCTCGGAGCCGAGGAGGAGGCCATCGAGGCCGCCAACGAGGCCTCCCGCGAGCACCCCATGCGGGTCATCGTCCTCTCCACGGAGCACGACGACCAGCAGTCCTCCATCGGCGACCGGCTCGATGCCCAGATCCGCGTCGGCGGCGACGCCGGAGCGAGCGAGGTGGTCATCCTCCGCGCCTACGGTGCGGTGGCCGAGAACGAGGAGAGCCTCGTGACCGGTCTGCTCCTGCCCGACGCACCCGTCGTCGCCTGGTGGCCCGGTGAGGCACCCGAACGCGTCTCGACGTCACCGATCGGCCGCATCGCCCAGCGTCGCATCACCGACGCGTCCGCGGCGGCGGACACCCACGCCGCCCTCCGCGGTCGCGCGGCGAACTACGCCCCCGGAGACACGGACTTCGCGTGGACCAGGCTCACACTCTGGCGTGCCCAGCTCGCTGCGGTGCTCGACCAGCCGCCGTACGAGCCCGTCACGGCGATCGAGGTGTCCGGAGCATCGGACTCCCCGTCGACCGAGCTGCTCGCCGCCTGGCTCCAGCTGCAGTTGCAGGTCGACGTGACCCACGAGCTCAGCATGGCCCACGGGTCGAGCGGCATCCACGGTGTCCGCCTCACGCGGGCGTCCGGCAACGTCGTCCTCGAGCGACCCGTTCCCGACATCGCCACGCTGATCCAGCCCGGACAGCCGACGCACGACCTCTCGCTCCCCCGTCGCAGTCTGCGCGACTGCCTCGCCGAGGAGCTCCGCACGCTCGACCCGGACGTCTTGTACGGACAGGTGATCACCGTGGGCCTCCCCGGCCTCGGCGAGCCGGTCACGCTCCGCGCTCGGACCAGCTGATGCCGACCGAGCGACGCGTCCTCGTCTATCAGGACCGCGACCAGCTGACGACCTCGGTCGCCAAGCGGTTCCTGTCCCGAACCCGTGAACTGCTCGAGTCGCAGGAGACGGTCCACGTCGTCCTGACCGGCGGGTCGGTCGGCACGGGCACGCTCGCCGCCGTGGCCGCGTCGAAGGACCGCGACCGGGTGGACTGGTCCCGGGTGCACCTTTGGTGGGGGGACGAGCGCTGGGTCGCTCGGGACGACGCCGATCGGAACGAGTTGCAGGCACGCGAGGCATTGCTGGAGACCCTGCTCGCGCTTCCGGAGCGTGGCCTCGTCGCCGAACACGTGCACGGATACCCGGCGCCGGAGGACGGCATCGATCTCGACGCCGCCGCGGTGCGGTACGCGGACGAGCTCCGTCGGTTCGCGCGACCCGGCGAGGACCACCCCCGGTTCGACATCACGTTCCTGGGTGTCGGCCCCGACGGTCACGTCGCGTCGCTCTTCCCGGAGCGGGCCGAGGTCTCGGTCACCGACACCTCCGTCGTGCCGGTGCGGAACTCCCCCAAGCCGCCGTCGGAACGACTCAGCCTGACCCGGCCGGCCATCAACTCCTCCGTGCGGGTCTGGCTCGTCCTCGCCGGCACCGACAAGGCGTCGGCACTCGGCCTCGCCCTCGCGGGTGCCAGCTACAACGAGGTCCCCGCCGCCGGGGCCAAGGGACGCAAACGGACGGTGTTCTTCGTCGACCAGGATGCTGCCGCCGAGGTCCCAGATTCGTTGATCCTCCCGGAGTACTAGCGGAGGCCGGCCGCCGAGCCGGTGCCAGCATGCAGAAAGGCCGTTCCCCGAGGGGAACGGCCTTTCCGCATATGTGGTGCTGTCCGGCTACTTCGCTGCCGTACCGCGGCGTGCACGGAGCTGCTGGAGTGCTTCTTCGAGCAGCTGCTCGGCTTCTTCCTCCGTGCGCCGTTCCTTCACGTAGGCGAGGTGGGTCTTGTACGGCTCGAGCTTCGCGACCTCCGGCGGGTTCGCCTTGTCGCGACCGGCCGGCAGACCGGACGTCGGGCAGTCGATCGTCTCGGGGATCTCCTCGTCGGGGACGTTCGCCGCGAAGTGGCGGACCGTCTCGTTGCCGAGGGCGTCCCAGTAGGAGATGGCGATGCGGTCCGCGTGGTAGCCGTGGTCCTGCTCGCCCATGGGACCGGCGCCGACGCGTGATCCCCTGATAGCGCTTCCGCCTGATGCCATGGTGTTTCCTCTTTCTCGTACTGTCGAGAGTGGTTCGGGTGTGGTGCGTCGAGTTGCGTCCCCGGGATCGGGGCTTCGCGGCCGGTCTAGGCGGCGGCGAACTTCGTCAGGAGCCCGATCACGACGATGCAGGCGCCCCAGGTCAGGCCGAGGATGACGGTGAAGCGGTTGAGGTTGCGCTCGGCGACCCCTGACGAACCGAGGTTGCTGGAGGAGCCGCCGCCGAACATGTCGGACAGACCGCCGCCGCGGCCCTTGTGCAGCAGGATCAGGAAGGTGAGCAGGAGGCTGGTGATGCCGAGCAGCACCTGCAGGATGACCTGGAGAATCTCCACGTGAGACCTTTCGCATTCGCGTTCAGAGGGGCTGAACCGCCGTCCAGTATACCTCGACGGTTCAGCGGACACGGCTCGGCCCGCGGCTGGTGCCGCGGGCCGAGCCGTGTCGGTACTGCTGGTGCAGCAGGTCGGTCAGAGTCCGACGTGCTGCGAGAAGCGGGCGATCCCGGCGAACTCGTCGGCGAGCAGGCTCGCACCGCCGACGAGGGCACCGTCGACGTCGGGTTCGCGCATGAAGCCGGCGATGTTCGAGGCCTTCACCGAACCGCCGTAGAGGATCCGCGTGCGCTGCGCCGCCTCATCGCCGAGGACCTCGGCGAGCGTGCTGCGGAGAGCGGCTGCGACCTGCTGCGCCTGGTCGGGCGTCGCCGCCTGACCGGACCCGATGGCCCACACCGGCTCGTAGGCGACGACGATTTCCGCGTCCGGTGCGAGTCCGTCGATGGCAGCCTTGAGCTGCGCCACGGGGACGGCCGACGGGCCGTGTTCCTCGAGGTCTTCGGCGGTCTCACCGATGCAGATGACGGGGACGAGGCCGTGTCGCACGGCTGCGGCCGTCTTCGCCTGGACGACCTCGTCGGTCTCGTTGTGCAGGGTGCGGCGCTCGGAGTGTCCGACGAGCACGTAGCGGCAGTCGAGCTTCGCGAGGAACGCTCCGGAGATCTCACCGGTGTAGGCGCCGGCGTCGTGCTGCGACAGGTCCTGGGCGCCGTAGGCCAGCTTGAGCTTGTCGGCGGCGACGATCGTCTGGACCGAGCGGAGGTCCGTGAACGGCGGGAAGATGGCCACCTCGGCGTCGGCGTAATCGTGCTTGCCGTCCTTGAGTGTCCAATCGAGCTTCTGGACGAGCGCGATCGCCTGGAGGTGGTCCAGGTTGAGCTTCCAGTTGCCGGCGATCAGGGGCACACGCGTGCGCCCGGGGGTTACTGCTGCCATCCGAGGACCTCCAGTCCAGGCAGACGCTTGCCCTCGAGGAACTCGAGGCTGGCGCCGCCACCAGTTGAGATGTGACCGAACTGGTCATCATCGAAGCCGAGCGCACGAACCGCTGCGGCCGAGTCACCGCCACCGACGACGCTCAGGCCGTCCGTGCGGGTGAGTGCTTCAGCGACCGCGCGCGTGCCGGCGGCGAAGGGCGCGAGTTCGAACACGCCCATCGGGCCGTTCCAGAACACCGTCTTGGACGCGGCGACGATCTCGGCGAACGCTGCGGCCGTGTCCGGTCCGATGTCGAGTCCGAGTCCTGCGGCACCGAACGGGGTGTCCTCGATGGCGTCGGCCGGGCGCACGACGTGCTCGGCGTCGGCGCCGAACGCCGAGGCGACGACGACGTCGGTCGGCAGGACGATCGTCACGCCGAGCTCGTCGGCCTTCGCGAGGTACCCGCGGACGGTCTCGATCTGGTCCGCTTCGAGCAGGCTCGAACCGACGGCGTGCCCCTGGGCGGCGAGGAAGGTGAACAGCATGCCACCGCCGATGAGCAGCGAGTCGACGCGCGGCAGCAGATGGCCGATGACGCCCAGTTTGTCGGACACCTTCGAACCACCGAGGACGACCGTGTAGGGGCGCTCCGGGGTCTCGGTGAGACGGTCGAGGACCTCGAGCTCAGCGGCGATGAGCAGTCCGGCAGCGCTCGGGAGCAGCTTGGCGAGCTCGTACACGCTCGCCTGCTTCCGGTGGACGACACCGAAGCCGTCGGAGACGACGACGTCGCCGAACGCGGCGAGCTTGGCGGCGAACGCCTCGCGTTCGCCGGCGTCCTTGCTGGTCTCGGCGGAGTTGAAGCGCAGGTTCTCGAGCAGCACGACGTCGCCGTCGGTCTGTGCGGCGACGGCGTCGGTCGCGGCACTGCCGACGGTGTCGGCGGCGAAGGTCACCGGCTTGCCGAGGAGTTCGGACAACCGCTGCGCGACGGGCGCAAGGCTGTACTTCGCGTCAGGTGTACCGTCGGGCCGGCCGAGGTGCGAGACGATGACGACACGCGCACCCTGGTTGATGAGCGCGTTCAGGGTGGGGAGTGCCGCGCGGATGCGGCCGTCGTCGGTGATGACGCCGTCCTTCAGCGGGACGTTGAGGTCGAGGCGGACGACGGCTCTGCGACCGCTGAGGTCGCCCAGCGAGTCGAGGGTGCGGAGGGTCATGAGGAGGGTCTTTCTCTGCGCTGAGCCATGACCACCGACGAAGCCGAACGGGCGCCCTGAAGATGATTCAGGACGCCCGTTCGGACCATGCGGTGTCTGGCTGCTCGGGTGAGGAGTGCGGCAGACAGCCGGTTGGTTAGAGGCGGTCCGCGACGTACTCGGTGAGGTCGACGAGGCGGTTCGAGTAGCCCCACTCGTTGTCGTACCACGAGGCGACCTTGACCTGCGAGCCGATGACCTTGGTGAGGCCGGCGTCGAAGATCGAGGAGTGCGGGTCGGTCACGATGTCGCTCGAGACGATCGGGTCCTCGGTGTACTTCAGGATGCCCTTGAGGGGGCCCTCGGCGGCGGCCTTGTACGCGGCGTTGATCTCCTCGACCGTTGCCGGGTTGGTCAGCTCGACCGTGAGGTCGGTGATCGAACCGGTCGGGACCGGGACGCGCAGGGCGTAGCCGTCGAGCTTGCCGACGAGCTCCGGGATGACCAGGCCGAGTGCCTTGGCTGCACCGGTGGAGGTCGGGATGATGTTGACGGCGGCGGCGCGTGCGCGACGGAGGTCGCTGTGCGGGCCGTCCTGCAGGTTCTGGTCGGCGGTGTAGGCGTGGACCGTGGTCATGAGGCCACGCTCGATGCCGAAGTTGTCGAGCAGGACCTTGGCGAGCGGCGCGAGGCAGTTCGTCGTGCAGGACGCGTTCGAGATGATGTCGTGCGTCGCGGCGTCGTAGGTGCCCTCGTTGACGCCGAGGACGATCGTGGCGACGTCGCTGCCCGTGGCGGGAGCCGACACGAGGACCTTCTTGGCGCCGGCGGTGATGTGCTTGCGGGCGTCGTCGGACTTCGTGAAGCGACCGGTCGACTCGATGACGATGTCGACGCCGAGCTCGCCCCAGGGGAGGTCGGCGGGGTCGCGCTCCGCGAGCACGATGATGGGCTTGCCGTTGACGATGATCTTGTCGCCGTCGAGCTCGACCGTGGCGTCCAGACGACCCGTGATGGAGTCGTACTTCAGGAGGTGGGCGAGCGCCTTGTTGTCGGTGAGGTCGTTGACAGCGACGATCTCGAGGTCGCTGCCCTTGGCGAGGGCGGCGCGGAAGAAGTTGCGGCCGATGCGGCCGAAGCCGTTGATGCCGATCTTGACGGACACAGATGACTCCTGATACTGAGGCGCCAGACGGCGCGATTGTACGGTCTGCTCGGAGTGAGCGCCCTCCCCGAGTGAGGAGGAAGGTGGTCCGTCCCGGCCCGTGGGACCGGGACGGACCGGTCAACTACGACAGTACCAGCAGGCCGTTGGTCTGCTTGCGCGCGACCTCGAAGCGTGCCTGGACGTCGGCCCAGTTGACGATGTTCCAGAACGCCTTGACGTAGTCGGCGCGGACGTTCTTGTAGTCGAGGTAGTAGGCGTGCTCCCAGACGTCGAGCAGCAGCAGCGGGACGGTACCGGCCGGGAAGTTGCCCTGCTGGTCGAAGAACTGCTGGATGTTGATGCGCTGACCGAGGGTGTCCCAGGTGAGCGCGGCCCATCCGGAACCCTGCACGCCGAGCGCCGCGGCGGTGAAGTGCGCCTGGAACTTGTCGAAGCTGCCGAAGTACTCGTCGACGGCCGACTCGAGCTCGCCGGTCGGCTTGTCGCCGCCGTCCGGGGAGAGGTTGTTCCACCAGATGGTGTGGTTGACGTGACCGCCGAGGTTGAACGCGAGGTCCTTCTCGAGCTTGTTGACGTTCGTGAAGTCGTTGGCGTCGCGGGCCTCAGCGAGCTTCTCGAGGGCCGTGTTCGCGCCGGCCACGTAGGTGGCGTGGTGCTTGTCGTGGTGGAGCTCGGTGATGGTCGCACTGATGTGCGGCTCGAGCGCACTGTAGTCGTACGGCAATTCGGGCAGTGAGTAAACAGCCATTCTTCGTGATCTCCTCGTGTTGTCCCGTGCGCTGTCTGCACACGGCTCTGAGCGTCATCACCCAGTCTAGTGAGCGGCAACCGTCGGGAGTCGGGGCTTGTTCCCAGCATGACGAACCGCGACGATGGCGGGTCGGCGAGGATTCGCGAGCTGGTTCAGTCCTCGTAATCCGCCGGAAGGTTGGCGTCGGTGCCCGGGATGCCGAGATCGCTCGCGTGCTTGTCCGCCATGGCGAGCAGGCGCCGGATGCGGCCGGCGATGGCGTCCTTCGTCATCGGAGGGTCGGCGAAGTGGCCCAGTTCGTCGAGGCTGGCCTCACGGTGGTCGAGGCGCAGGGCACCGGCGTACTGCAGGTGGTCGGGGACCTCGTCGCCCAGGATCTCGAGGGCGCGCTCGACGCGCGCGCAGGCCGCCACGGCCGCCTGGGCGGAGCGGCGAAGGTTGGCGTCGTCGAAGTTGACGAGGCGGTTCGCGGTCGCCCGGACCTCCTTACGCTGCCGCATCTCCTCCCAGGAGGTGACCGTGCCGGTGGCACCCATGAGCGACAGCATGCCGCTGATCGCGTCGCCCTCGCGGATGACGACCCGGTGGATGCCGCGGACCTCCCGCGCCTTCGCGGAGACACCGATGCGGCCGGCGGCACCGACGAGCGCCATCGCGGACTCGTTGCCGGGGCACACGACGTCGAGCGACGCAGATCGGCCGGGGTCGGTGAGGGACCCGGTGGCGAGGAACGCCCCCCGCCAGACGGCGGCGAGTTCATCGCGCGACCCGGTGGTCAGCCGGTTCGGCAGCCCGCGGACCGCACGCCGTCGTGCGTCGAGGAGTCCGGTCTGTCGGGCGAGGGTCTCGCCTCCCTCGATGACGCGCACCACGAACAGGCTCGGTTTGCCCGAGCTGCCGGGGTTCTGCACCAGGATCTCGCTGCGGATCCCGTAGAGCTCGCCGATGTCGCGACGCACCCGCTGGGCGAGGGTCGGACTGTCGAGTTCGGCTTCGATCGCCACGCGTCCGGAGATCGTGTGGAGTCCGCCGGAGAAGCGGAGCAGGGACGCGAGCTCGGCCGCTCGGACCGAGTTGCGGGTCTCGCGGACGAGCGCCAGTTCGTTCTTGACGTCGGCGGTGAGGGCCACGGTGGTTCCTATCTGTCGTGATCGCGCCGTCGGAGTGCGGCGTCGATCCTGCATGTTCGCGATCCGGAGGCGTGGTGCCTCGGACCGTTCGGGCTCCGCCGCGGCTGCGTCGGGCCCGTGGGCGTCATTCGCGCCCGAGGTCTCGGTGCCGGACGTGCACGGCGACGCCGGACTGGTTCCGCAGTCGGTCGGCGAGCTCGAGGGCGACCGCGACCGAGCGGTGCTTGCCCCCCGTGCAGCCGACGGCGATGGTGACGTGACGCTTGTTCTCACGCTGGTACCCCGCGAGGACGGGCTCGAGGGCGTGGGCATAGCTCTCGAGGAACTCGGCGGCTCCGGTCTGCGAGAGCACGTACTCGCTGACCTCGGGGTCCTGACCGCTCAACGCACGCAGCTCCGGAACCCAGAACGGGTTCGGGAGGAACCGCATGTCGGCGACGAGGTCCGCATCAGGCGGCAGGCCGTACTTGAACCCGAAGCTCAGCACGGTGACCTGGACACCCGGTGTCTCCGCGCCGGCGAAGAGCTCACGCGTGGTCGTGGCGAGCTGGTGGATGTTGAGGTCGCTCGTGTCGATGATGACGTCACTCGACTCACGGATCTCGCTCAGTCGGTGACGCTCCGCCACGATGCCGTCGAGGATCGTGCCCTCGCCCTGCAGCGGGTGCGGCCTGCGGACGGCTTCGAACCGGCGGACGAGCGCCGCGTCGGTCGCCTCCAGGAAGATCATGCGGAGGTGCGTCCCGCCCCGGAGCGCCGGCACGATCTCCTGCAACTCGCTGAAGAAGTCGCGGCCCCGGACGTCGACCACCGCGGCGATCCGCGGCAGACGTGATCCGGCGCGCTCGGCGAGGTCGACGAGGGGACGGAGCATCTGCGGGGGCAGGTTGTCGACGACGTACCAGCCGAGATCCTCGAGCGCGTTCGCGACGGTGGAGCGTCCGGCGCCGGACATCCCCGTGACGATGAGGACTTCCTGCTGGTGCTGCGGCTGGCCCGGGGTCATCGACACGCTTTCCTCGAAGGTCTGAAGTCCCAGCCTACCCATTCCGCGAGGCCTGCGAGGGCTGTGCGGAGCCGGAGGTCAACGCCTCGTGCACCGTGGCCGCCAGTTTGTCGCCGATGCCCTTGACCTCGGTGATCTCGGCCGGCGTCGCGGTCTTCAAGCGGGCGACGGATCCGAAGTGTTTGAGCAGCTCGCGGACCTTCGCCGGACCGAGCCCGGGGATCTCGCCGAGGACGGTCGAGATGTCGCGCTTCCGCTTCTGGCGCTGGAAGCTGATGGCGAACCGGTGCGCCTCGTCGCGGACCCGCTGGAGGAGGAACAGCGCTTCGCTCCCCCGCGGCAGGATCACCGGATACGGGTCCTCGGGCAACCAGATCTCCTCCAGTCGCTTCGCCAGTCCGCACAGGGTGATCCCGGTCAGGCCGGACTCCTCCAGCGCACGCGCGGCGGCGGCGACCTGCGGTTGCCCGCCGTCGACGATGAGGAGCTGCGGCGGATAGGTGAACTTCCGGCGCTTGCGTTCCCCCGTGGTCTCGTCGACCGTCTCGACGGGCTCGGACGACGTGAGGTGCGCGAGTCGCCGGGAGACGACCTGGTAGATCGAGTCGGTGTCGTCGGTGGACTCGGCGACGCCGAAGCGGCGGTACTCGTCTTTCCGGGACAGCCCGTCCTCGAAGACCACCATCGACGCGACGATGTTGGTACCGCTCAGGTGCGACACGTCGAAGCACTCGATCCGCAGCGGCGCCTCGGGCATCCCGAGCGCATCGCGGATGTCCTCGAGCGCCTGCGTCCTGGCCACGAAGTCGGAGCTGCGCCGGGTCTTGTAGAGCATGAGGGCCTGCTTGGCGTTGACGACCGCGGTCTCCATGAGCGTCGCCTTCTCGCCGCGCTGGGCGACGCGGAGGGCGACCTTCGAGCCGCGGCGTTCGGCCAGCCAGTCCTCGAGGCTCTCGGCGTCGTCCGGCAGTTCCGGAACGAGCACCTCTCTCGGGACCTCGGTCCCGCTTGCGGCGGCGTACACCCGTTGGACGACGCTGTCGACGAGCTCGGCGGTCGACATGTCGAGCTCCTTGTCGACGGTCCACGACCGCACACCGCGGATGCGGCCGCCACGGACGATGAACTGCTGCACCGACGCGGCGAGCTCGTCGTGGTCGATGCCGAACAGGTCGGCGTCCACGGCGTCGCGCAGGACGACCGCGCTCTTCGCGAGCACCTGGTCGAGCGCCTGGAGCTGATCCCGGTAGACGGCCGCGGACTCGTAGTCCTGGCGGGCCGCGGCGGCCTTCATGTCGGCGGTGATGCGCGTCGTGAACCGGCGGTCGTTGCCGACCATGAACGAGACGAAGTCGTCGACGATCGCGCGGTGTTCCTCGATGGTGACCTTGCCGGAGCACGGCCCTCCGCACCGCCCGATCTGCCCGGGGAAACAGGGCTTCCCCGAGGCCATGGCCCGCTTGTACGCCGAGTCGGAGCAGGTGCGGATCGGGAAGACCTTGATCATGAGGTCGACCGTGTCGTGGACGGCCCAGATCTTCGGGTACGGGCCGAAGTACTTGGCCCCCGGGATCCGGGTGTTCCGGGTGACCATGACGCGCGGCGCCTCGTCACCGAGGGTGACCGCGAGATATGGGTACGACTTGTCGTCGCGGAACTTCACGTTGAACGGCGGGTCGTACTCCTTGATCCACGTGTACTCGAGCTGCAGCGCCTCGACGTCGCTGCCGACCGTCGTCCAGGTGACCCCGGTCGCGGTCGTCACCATGCGGCGCGTGCGCTCGTGGAGGGTGTGCAGGGGCGCGAAGTAGTTGCTGAGCCTCGCCCGGAGGTTCATCGCCTTGCCGACGTAGAGCACCCGGCCCGAGTCGTCGCTGAAGCGGTACACGCCGGGCATGGTGGGGATCTCCCCCGCCTTCGGCCGGTACGCCAGACCACTTCCGCCGCGGACGGCCGCCACGTCAGCCCGCCTTGCGGCTGCCGCCGGCCTCTGCCTCGAACAGTTCGTTCAGGAAGAAGCCCGTGTGGCTGCCGGGGACCGTCGCGAGGTGCTCGGGTGTTCCGGTGGCGAGGACCGTCCCGCCACCGGCTCCACCCTCGGGGCCCATGTCGATGAGCCAGTCGGCGGACTTGATGACGTCGAGGTTGTGCTCGATCACGATGACCGTGTTGCCCTTGTCGACGAGCCCGCCGAGGACGAGCAGCAGCTTCCGGACGTCTTCGAAGTGCAGACCCGTGGTCGGCTCGTCGAGGACGTAGACGCTGCGCCCGTTGCTCCGCCGCTGCAGCTCCGTCGCGAGCTTGACGCGTTGGGCTTCGCCGCCGGACAGGGTCGTGGCGCTCTGGCCGAGACGGACATAGCCCAGGCCGACCTCGACGAGCGTCTTGAGGAACCGGTGGATCGAGGAGATCGGCTCGAAGAAGTCGGCAGCCTCGGCGATCGGCATGTCAAGCACCTCGGCGATGTTCTTGCCCTTGTAGTGGATGGTCAGGGTGTCGCGGTTGTACCGCGCTCCCCCGCACACCTCGCAGGCGACGTAGACGTCGGGCAGGAAGTTCATCTCGATCTTGATCGTGCCGTCGCCCGAGCAGGCCTCACAGCGGCCGCCCTTGACGTTGAAGCTGAACCGCCCGGCGAGGTAGCCGCGGACCTTGGCCTCCTGCGTCTCCGCGAAGAGGTTGCGGATCTTGTCGAAGACGCCGGTGTACGTGGCGGGGTTCGAGCGAGGGGTGCGGCCGATGGGCGCCTGGTCGACGTGGACCACCTTGTCGAGGTGCTCCAGACCCGTGACCCTGGTGTGCTTGCCGGGCAGCTTGCGCGCGCCGTTCAGCTTGTTCGCCAGGACCCGGTACAGGACGTCGTTGACCAGCGAGGACTTCCCGGAGCCGCTCACGCCGGTGACGGCGGTGAGGACTCCGAGCGGGAAGTCCGCGCTGACCTTCTTCAGGTTGTTCGCCTGCGCTCCGATCACCTGGATCTGACGCTTCGTGTCGATCGGGCGACGCTTCGCCGGGATCTCGATGGCCTTGCGGCCGGAGAGGTAGTCACCGGTGAGGGACTCGGTGTTGGCCTCGAGCGCCTCGTACGATCCGGAGTGCACGACACGGCCGCCGTTGACGCCCGCGCCGGGACCGATGTCGACGATCCAGTCGGCGGTGCGGATGGTGTCCTCGTCGTGCTCGACGACGATCAGCGTGTTGCCGAGGTCGCGGAGGGCGACGAGGGTCTCGATGAGTCGGCGGTTGTCGCGCTGGTGCAGGCCGATGCTCGGTTCGTCGAGGACGTAGAGCACGCCGGTGAGGCCCGAGCCGATCTGCGTCGCGAGGCGGATGCGCTGCGCCTCACCACCCGAGAGGGAGCCGGCGGTCCTGGCCAGGTCGAGGTAGTTGAGCCCGACCTGGATGAGGAAGTCGAGACGCACCTTGATCTCACGGAGCACCTGCGCCGCGATGTGGGCCTCGCGGTCGCTCAGTTCGAGGCGGTCCATGAACTTCCGGGCGTCGGAGAGGCTCAGCTCGGCGACCTCCGCGATGCTGTGATCGTGGATCAGGACCGAGAGCACCTCGGGCTTCAGGCGACGACCGCCGCAGACCTGGCACGGGACTTCGCGCAGGTACTCCGACCACCGCACCCGTTGGCTGTCGGTGTCGGCCTGGAGGTACTGCCGCTCGATGTAGGGGATGACGCCCTCGAAGCCCGAGGAGTAGCTCATCTCACGGCCGAAGCGGTTCTTCCACTTGACCTTGACCTTGAAGTTGTCGCCGCGGAGTACCGCCTCCTGGACCTTGGAGGGCAGGTCGCGCCAGGGGGTGTCGAGCGAGAAGTCGAGGTCGCGGGCCAGCCCGTCGAGCAGCTTCTCGTAGTACTGGTAGAGCCCCTTGCCCTGCGTGGTCCAGGGCACGATGACGCCCTCGTTGATGCTGAGTTCCTCGTCGCCGAGGAGCAGCTCCGCGTCGACCGACATGCGCGTGCCGAGGCCGGAGCACTCCGGGCAGGCACCGAACGGGGCGTTGAACGAGAACGTCCGCGGCTCGATCTCGGTCAGCTGCAGCGGGTGGTTGTTCGGGCAGGAGAGCTTCTCGGAGAAGGTGCGCCAGGCTTCGTCGCCCTCCTCGTCGACGAAGTTGATCGTCACGAGGCCGTCGGTGAGCTGCAGTGCCGTCTCGAGGGAGTCCGTCAGGCGGCCGAGGATCTCGGGCCCGGCGACGAGGCGGTCGACGACGACCGCGATGTCGTGCTTGACCTGCTTCTTGAGCGTCGGCGGCTCCGCCAGCTGGATCGCCTCGCCGTCGACGATGGCGCGTGCGAAGCCCTTGGCCGAGAGCTCCTTGAAGAGGTCGACGAACTCGCCCTTCTTCTGGCTCACGACGGGGGCGACGATCTGGTACCGGCGTCGCTCCTCGAGCTCCATCAGCTGGTCGGCGATCTGCTGCACCGTCTGGCGTTGGATGACCTCGCCGCAGACCGGGCAGTGCGGGACCCCGATGCGCGCCCAGAGCAGCCGCATGTAGTCGTAGACCTCGGTGATCGTCCCGACGGTCGACCGCGGGTTGCGGTTCGTGGACTTCTGGTCGATCGAGACCGCAGGGCTCAGGCCCTCGATGAAGTCGACGTCCGGGCGGTCGACCTGACCGAGGAACTGGCGGGCGTACGCCGAGAGCGACTCGACGTAGCGTCGCTGGCCCTCGGCGAAGATCGTGTCGAAGGCGAGCGAGGACTTCCCCGAGCCCGAAAGACCCGTGAAGACGACGAGCGAGTCGCGTGGGATCTCGAGGTCGACGTTCTGAAGATTGTGGACGCGGGCACCGCGGACGCTGAGCGTGGAGTGGTGATCTACCTTGGCAATTGACACCCTTCGAGTCTACGCAGCACCACCGACACCGGACTCCCGAGCGGTGTCTGTGGTACTGCGCTCTCAGCGAAGCGGCGGACTAGATGTGCCCGGCCTTGGCCATCTGTCGGAGTTCCTGCTTGAGTTCGGAGACCTCGTCGCGGAGGCGGCCGGCGAGTTCGAACTTGAGTTCGGCCGCGGCGGCCAGCATCTGGGCGTTGAGGTCGGCGATGATCGACTCCAGGTCGTTCGCGCCCTCGGCGGCGATGCCCTCCCGACGCAGGTTCGGCGTCGGACTCTTCTTCTTGCCGTTGTCGCGTCCGGCGAGCAACGCCGCGGTGTCCGCACCTTCTCGGGCGAGCGCCTCGGTGATGTCGGCGATGCGCTTGCGCAACGGCTGCGGATCGATGCCGCGCTCCTCGTTGTAGGCGATCTGCTTCTCCCGGCGACGGTCCGTCTCCTCGATCGCGCGCTTCATCGAGTCGGTCAGGACGTCGGCGTACATGTGGACCTCGCCGGACACGTTGCGGGCGGCACGACCGATGGTCTGGATGAGCGAGGTCGACGAGCGGAGGAAGCCCTCCTTGTCGGCGTCGAGGATCGCCACGAGCGAGACCTCCGGGAGGTCGAGCCCCTCGCGCAGCAGGTTGATGCCGATGAGGACGTCGTAGACGCCCTGCCGGAGTTCGCTCAGCAGCTCGACCCGCCGGAGGGTGTCGACGTCGGAGTGCAGGTAGCGGACGCGCACGCCGGCCTCCGTCAGGAAGTCGGTGAGCTCCTCCGCCATCTTCTTGGTGAGGGTGGTCACGAGGACGCGCTCGTCGCGTTCGGCGCGGACCCGGATCTCCTCGAGGAGGTCGTCGATCTGGCCGTTGGAGGGCTTCACGATGATCGCCGGGTCGACGAGGCCGGTCGGGCGGATGATCTGCTCGACGATGCCGTCCGCGATGCCCATCTCGTACTTGCCCGGCGTCGCCGAGAGGTACACCGTCTGGCCGACGCGGTTCTTGAACTCGTCCCACCGGAGCGGGCGGTTGTCCATCGCGCTCGGGAGTCGGAACCCGTGCTCGACCAGGGTGCGCTTGCGGGAGGCGTCGCCCTCGAACATCGCGCCGATCTGCGGAACGGTGACATGCGACTCGTCGATGACGGTGAGGAAGTCGTCTGGGAAGTAGTCGAGGAGGCAGTTCGGTGCCTCGCCGGCCGAGCGGCCGTCGATGTGGCGCGAGTAGTTCTCGATGCCGGAGCAGAAGCCGATCTGCTGCATCATCTCGAGGTCGAAGGTGGTGCGCATGCGGAGTCGCTGCGCCTCGAGGAGCTTGCCCTCGCGTTCGAGCGACTGGAGCCGCTCCGCCAGTTCTTCCTGGATGGTGCCGATGGCGCGCTGGATCGTCTGCGGGCTGGCGGCGTAGTGGGAGGCCGGGAACACCGACACCGCGTCGAGCCTCTTCACGACGTCGCCGGTGAGCGGGTGCAGGGCGTAGAGGGCCTCGATCTCGTCGCCGAAGAACTCGATGCGGATCGCGAGCTCCTCGTAGACCGGGATGATCTCGATGGTGTCGCCGCGCACACGGAAGTTGCCGCGCGAGAAGTCGACGTCGTTGCGGTTGTACTGCATGCCGACGAACTTGCGGATGAGGCGGTCGCGCCCGATGTTCTGCCCGACCTGCAGCGCCGCCATCGCCTCCAGGTACTCCTCCGCCGCACCGAGACCGTAGATGCACGACACGGTCGACACGACGATGACGTCGCGACGGCTCAGCAGCGAGTTGGTGGTCGAGTGCCGCAGCCGCTCGACCTCGGCGTTGATGGACGAGTCCTTCTCGATGAAGGTGTCGGTCTGTGGGACGTACGCCTCGGGCTGGTAGTAGTCGTAGTAGGAGACGAAGTACTCGACCGCGTTGTTCGGCATGAGTTCGCGGAACTCGTTCGCCAGCTGGGCCGCGAGGGTCTTGTTGTGCGCCAGGACGAGCGTCGGGCGCTGGACGGCTTCGATGAGCCAGGCGGTCGTCGCGGACTTACCGGTACCGGTGGCACCCAGGAGGACGACATCGGTCTCGCCGGCGTTGATGCGCCCGGACAGCTGCTCGATGGCGGCGGGCTGATCGCCGCTCGGCTCGTACTCGCTGATCACCTCGAAGGGGCGGACGGCGCGTGTTGGTTCCATGCTCCGAGTCTACGGAGGACCACCGACACCGCCGCCCCGCTTCGCCCACAGCGGAGCGGGGCGGCGCGCTCAGACGCCGTCCTGGCGGTCGGGCGCCGGTACGGCCATCGCGGCGGCGCGGTGCCAGACCGCGTCGACCTGGCTGAGGGTGTGCTCGAGCGAGCCGGAAGTGTCGATCACCACGTCGGCGACGGCTGCGCGCTGCTCCTCGGTCGCTTGGGCCGCGATGCGTCGTTCCGCCTCGCCCCGGTCGAGCCCGCGGAGGTCGACGAGCCGACGGGCACG
Source organism: Plantibacter flavus (assembly GCF_002024505.1). NCBI lineage: Bacteria > Bacillati > Actinomycetota > Actinomycetes > Micrococcales > Microbacteriaceae > Plantibacter > Plantibacter flavus. Next base: position 2,211,915 of record NZ_CP019402.1, on the reverse strand, counting down.
CTCCCCCTCCGGAGCTGCGGCGACGACCACGAGGTCGAACTCGTCGGCGCGGCCGGTCTCGACGAGCAGCGGGACATCGTAGACGACGACGGCACCGGGGTCGTTCGAGGCTTCGGCGATCCGGGCCTGTGAACGCCGTTTGACCTCCGGGTGCACGATGGCGTTGAGGTCGGCCCGCGCCTGGTCGTCGGCGAAGACGATCGAGCCGAGCGCCGCGCGGTCGAGTGCTCCGTCGGGCCCGATCACGTCGGCACCGAAGCGCTCCGCGATGGCGGCCAGTCCCGGGGTCCCCGGCTCGACGGCCTCTCGTGAGAGGACGTCCGCGTCGATGACGACGGCGCCGTGTTCAGCGAGCCGGGCCGCGATGGTCGATTTGCCGGAGGCGATCCCGCCGGTGAGGCCGATGAGGTACATATCAGCCAGCGTACCCGCGGAGCGTGCAGCGCCTTCGACGAGCGCCCCTCGCACAACGCAGCAGGGGGCCGCCCGAAGGCGACCCCCTGCTGGACACCGACGCTGGTCGGTGCTGATGGGACTAGTTGCTCGAGAGCTTCTCGCGGAGGGCCGCGAGGGACTCGTCGTCAGCGAGCGTGCCGCCGCCGGCGGAGTCGCTCGAGAACGAGGAACCGGCCGACGAGGACGCGGTCGAGGAGGAAGCCTGGTTGGCCTCTTCGACGGCTGCGGCAGCGACCTGCTTCTTGTGCGCTTCCCAACGAGCCTGGGCGGCAGCGTAGTCCTGCTCCCACTTCTCGCGCTCGGCGTCGAAGCCTTCCTTCCACTCCTGCGTCTCGGCGTCGAAGCCCTCGGGGTACTTGTAGTTCCCGAGCTCGTCGTACTCCGTGAGCATGCCGTAGAGGGCCGGGTCGAACTCGGTGCCCTCGGGGTCGACACCCTCGTTGGCCTGCTTGAGGCTCAGCGAGATACGGCGACGCTCGAGGTCGATGTCGATGACCTTGACGAAGACCTCTTCGCCGACCGACACGACCTGCTCGGCGAGCTCGACGTGCTTGCCGGAGAGCTCCGAGATGTGCACGAGGCCCTCGATGCCGTCTGCGACGCGGACGAACGCACCGAACGGGACGAGCTTGGTGACCTTACCCGGTGCAACCTGGCCGATGGCGTGGGTGCGGGCGAAGACCTGCCACGGGTCCTCCTGGGTCGCCTTGAGCGACAGCGAGACGCGCTCGCGGTCCAGGTCGACCTCGAGGATCTCGACGGTGACTTCCTGACCGACCTCGACGACCTCGCTGGCGTGCTCGATGTGCTTCCAGCTGAGCTCGGAGACGTGGACCAGACCGTCGACGCCGCCGAGGTCGACGAACGCGCCGAAGTTGACGATCGAGGAGACGACGCCCTTGCGGACCTGTCCCTTCTGGAGGTTGTTGAGGAAGGTGGTGCGGCTCTCGGACTGCGTCTGCTCGAGGAGCGCACGGCGCGACAGGACCACGTTGTTGCGGTTCTTGTCGAGCTCGAGGATCTTCGCCTCGATCTCCTGGCCGAGGTACGGCGTGAGGTCGCGGACGCGGCGCAGCTCGATGAGCGAAGCCGGGAGGAAGCCACGGAGGCCGATGTCGACGATGAGGCCGCCCTTGACGACCTCGATGACCGAACCGGTGACGACGCCGTCGGATTCCTTGATCTTCTCCACGTCGCCCCAAGCACGCTCGTACTGCGCGCGCTTCTTCGACAGGATCAGACGGCCTTCCTTGTCCTCCTTCTGGAGAACGAGAGCCTCGATCGTGTCGCCGACGTTGACGACCTCGGAGGGGTCGACGTCGTGCTTGATGGAGAGTTCACGCGAGGGGATGACACCCTCGGTCTTGTAGCCGACGTCGAGGAGGACCTCGTCGCGGTCGATCTTCACGACGGTGCCCTCGATGAGGTCGCCGTCGTTGAAGAACTTCAGAGTCTTTTCGACCGCTGCGAGGAAGTCCTCAGCAGATCCGATGTCGTTGATTGCGACCTGCTTGGGGGCGGTCGTTGCGCTTGTCATGTAGTAATTGCTCCAGGTGGACAATGATTCAGGCCGGCCTCGCGCACGGCTCCGGACCCGTGGATGACCACGGACGTTGATCGAAGCGATGCTGTTGTGTGAACCGATCCGGGGATCGGTGTCGCTCTGCGAGACGGGCAGGCGGATAGGACGTCACAATTGTGACAGTCCAGTCTAGCGATTTTCCGGGTCTGCAGGCAAGCCGCGGTCGGAGAGGATGTCCCGCAGCGCTGGATCGAGCGTCGGGTGCTCGAACCGGTAGCCCGCCTGCAGCAGCCGCTCCGGCATCGCCCAGCGACTCTTCAGGACCAGCTCGCTCTCGGTCCGCAGGACGGACATCCCGATCTCCAGCAACCAGCGGGGTGCGGGGAGGCCGACCGGCATCCCGAGCACGTACCGCACGGTCCGCATGAATCCGCGGTTGTCGGTGGGGTTCGGTGACGTCACGTTGACGACGCCGTCGAGTTCGGGATGGCCACGGAGGAACCGGACGATCCCGATGACGTCGTCCAGGTGGATCCAGCTGAACCGCTGCCGCCCGCCCGGCGTCCCGAACCGGTGATCCGTGCCGGCGGCACGACGCGATCGGGAAGTGGGCCAGTGACCGTCCAGTTGGGGTCCGCCGAGGCCGAGACGCGCCAACCACCTGAGCGGGGTGAGTGCTCCGCCGTCCCCCAGGACGATCGCGATGCGGAGGGCGACCCGTCGTGTCCCGGGCAGCTCGTCCGCGAAGAACGCCTGCTCCCAGGCGGTCGCGACGTCGACGGAGAACCCGGAACCGATCTCACCGTCGGCCTCCGTCATCGGGCGGTCGTCGGCATGGCGGTAGATCGTGGCGGTCGACGAATTGATCCAGAGCGGCGGAGGCGAAACGGCTGCACGCACCGCCCGCGCCAGCTCCGTCGTCGTGTCCACGCGGGATCGGAGGATCTCGGCGCGGTTCGACGGGGTGTAGCGACAGTTCACGCTCTTCCCGGCGAGGTTGACCAGGAGGTCCGCGCCGTCGACCAGCCGGGCGATGCCCGCGTGGTCACCCCATCGCGCGTCGGCGGCACCACGCCCGATGACGGATACGGTGGCGCCGTCGGCCCGGAACGACTCGACCAGACGACGCCCGATGAACCCGGACGCGCCGGCGACGACGATCCGTTCAGCCGTCATCCGAGCATCGCCGTCCGCAGCGTGTCGAGCCCGACGCCACCGAGGTCCAGTGCCCGACGGTGGAAGTCCTTGATGTCGAAGGCGTCTCCGGCGCGGCCGGCCGCGTCGTCGCGGAGCTGTTCCCAGATGCGCTGGCCGATCTTGTACGAGGGCGCCTGGCCGGGCCAACCGAGGTACCGGTTGACCTCGAACCGGACGAACTCCGGCGACATGTTGACGTTGCGACCCATGAAGTCGAAGGCGTACTCGGCGGTCCAGGTCCCGCTGCCGTCCGGAAGCGGCTTGCCGAGGTGTACGCCGATGTCGAGGACGACGCGGGCCGCGCGCATCCGCTGACCGTCGAGCATGCCCAGGCGGTCCGCCGGGTCGTCGAGGTATCCGAGCTGTTCCATCAGGCGCTCGGCGTAGAGCGCCCATCCCTCGGCGTGGCCGGAGGTGCCGGCGAGCTGTCGGCGCCAGAGGTTGAGCGTCTTCCGGTTGACGACGGCCTGCCCGATCTGCAGGTGATGTCCTGGCACACCCTCGTGGTAGACGGTCGTGAGCTCGCGCCACGTGTCGAACTCGGTGACGCCGGCGGGGACGGACCACCACATGCGGCCAGGGCGTGAGAAGTCGTCCGTCGGGCCGGTGTAGTAGATCCCGCCCTCCTGCGTCGGCGCGATCATGCACTCGAGCGCGCGGATCTCCTGCGGGATGTCGAAGTGCGTGCGCCCCAGCTCCTCGACCGCACGGTCACTCGTCTCCTGCATCCACCGCTGGAGCGCGTCGGTGCCGTGCAGCTTGCGCGCCGGATCCTGTTCGAGGAATGCGACCGCCTCCTCGACGGACGCGCCGGGGAGGATCTCGTTCGCGATCGCCTCCTGCTCCGACACCATGCGCGCCAGTTCCTCGATGCCCCACTCGTAGCTCTCGTCGAGGTCGACCGTCGCGCCGAGGAAGCGGCGGGACTGCAGCGCGTAGAGCTCGCGGCCGATGGCGTCCTCCTGGGTCGCAGCAGGCAGCAGTTCGTGCGCGAGGAAGTCCGCCAGGCGGTTGTAGGCGACGGCTGCGGCGCCGGCACCAGTCGAGAGTTCGGCGGCGAGGGATGCCGGGAGCTGCCCGTCCGCCGGTCCGGCGTTGGCGGCGAAACCGATGAAGAACCCGTCGTCGGCGCCGGTGCGGAGGACCTGCTCGTACACCTCGGCCACCTGGCGGCCTGCCGGGGTGATCCCACGGGAGATGCCCTCGCGCAGGGTCTCGATGTACCCGTCGACCGCGTCCGGCAACGCGCCGAGGCGGGTCCGGATGGTGCTCCAGTCCTCGACCGTCGCGGTCGGCATCAGGTCGAAGACGTCGCGCAGTTCCTGCGACGGCGACGCGATCACGTTGAGGTCGCGGTACTGGAGACCGGCGTCCGACGAGGCGAGGTCGAGCTCCAGTTCCGCCGAGAGGTCGGTCTGGGTGACGCGGTCGACGGCGTCGACCGGTGCGGCGGACCGCAGCTCGCGAAGCGTGCGCGACGCGGCTTCGACGTACGCCTCGTGCCCGGCCGGCGAGTAGTCGCCGTACCGTCCGCCGACGTCCGTGCGGCCGATGTAGGTGCCGACCTCCGGCTTCAGCTGGACGAGGGTCTCCACCCAGCTCTCGGCGATGGCGTCGATCGGTGTGCTCTGACGAAGTTCTTCGTGGGACATGACGACGAGCCTAGTCCGCACCCGTCCGCCGCCCGGGTGCGGACCCGCAGGGCGCGCTCAGTGGGCTGCGGCGTCCCAGTCGTGACCGCGGCCGATCTGGACCTCCAGCGGTACCGACAGTTCGGCGGCACCGGCCATCTGTGCTCGGACGATGCGCTCCAGGGCGTCCCACTCCCCCTCGGCGACCTCGAAGATCAGTTCGTCGTGCACCTGCAGCATCATCTGCGAGCTGAGGGATTCGGAGCGCAGCTCAGACTCGATGCCGATCATGGCGCGTTTCATGATGTCGGCGGCCGAACCCTGGATCGGGGCGTTCAGCGCCTGGCGTTCGGCGTTCTCCCTGACCAGTCGGTTGGGGCTCGAGAGCTCGGGGAAGAGCCTGCGACGACCGAAGATCGTCTCGGTGTAGCCGTCGAGTTTGGCCTGCTCGACGACGTTGCGCAGGTAGTCGCGGACCGCACCGAAGCGCTCGAAGTAGTCGATCATGAGCTGCTTCGCCTCAGCGCTCGAGATCCGCAGCTGCTTCGAGAGCCCGAACGCACTCAAGCCGTAGGCGAGTCCGTACGACATCGCCTTGACCTTGTTGCGCATCGCGGGGGTCACGTCCTCGGCGGCGACGCCGAAGATGCGCGCGCCGACGAAACGGTGGAGGTCCTCGCCGGACTTGAACGCTTCGATGAGGCCGGCATCGCCGGAGAGGTGCGCCATGATCCGCATCTCGATCTGCGAGTAGTCGGCGGTCAGCAGGGTCTCGTACCCGGAGCCGGCTTGGAAGGCGGCGCGGATGCGGCGTCCCTCCTCGGTGCGCACGGGGATGTTCTGCAGGTTCGGGTCGGTCGAGGAGATCCGACCGGTGCTGGTCCCGATCTGGACGTACGTCGTGTGGATGCGGCCGTCGGGCGTGATCGCCTTGTCGAGGGTCTCCACGATCTGGCGGAGCTTCGTCGCATCGCGGTGCTCGAGGAGGAGCCCGAGGAACGGGTGCGGGCTCTTCTCCTGGAGATCGGCCAGGGCGCCGGCGTCGGTCGAAAAGCCCGTCTTGTTGGCGCGTGTCTTCGGCATGGCGAGCTGGTCGAAGAGGACCTCCTGCAGCTGCTTCGGTGATCCGAGGTTGACCTCGCGGCCGATCTCCGCATACGCGTTGCTCGCGAGCTCCGCAGCCCGGTTCCCGAGCTGCTCGGACAGGCCGCTCAGGATGTCGTGGTCGACCGTCACCCCGGTGAGCTCCATGTGGGCCAGCACCTGGAGGACCGGCAGTTCCATGTCGAGCAGCACGCCGAGCGACCCGGCGTCGAGCGCCGTGCGAGTGGCCTCGGCGACCCGGAGGGCGTACCAGGCGGTGCCGCCGGCACCGACGGGGTCGGTCTCGGGGACGAGCTGGTTCGGGTCGGCGACGGGCATCGTCTCGTCGAGATAGCGCGTGATGAGGTCGGCGATCGTCTTGTCGCCGCCGCTCGGACGCAGGAGCCAGCCGGCGACCGCGGTGTCGTAGCCGAGACCGTCGACCGTCAGGCCGGCGCGCGTGACCGCCTGGAGCTGCGGCTTGGCGTCGTGCATGATCTTCGGGGCGTCGCTCGCCAACCACGCCTCGAGCGGGGCGTAGTCGGCCTCACCGGGACGCCAGGCGAGCGAGACGATCTCCGTGGGGGTCGCGAGGCCGGCTGCGACCGGAAGGCCTCCGTCGAGGTCGAGGTGGAGACCGATCCCGGCGGGATGTGCGGCGACGGCACGGGTGATCCACGCCTCGAGCTCTTCGTCGAGCAGCTCCTTCTGCGGTGGCATGACCACGCCGCCCGCCTGCGGTGCGGACACATCCGTGTTGGCCTCGAGTCCGTCGAGTTTGAGGACCCGATCGAGCAGCGTGCGGAACTCGAGCCGCCCGAAGACGGCCGCCACCGCGTCCGCGTCGATCGGTCGGCGTTCGAGGTCCTTCGGTCCGACGGACAGTTCGACGTCGGTGAGGAGCCGGTTGAGGCGGCGGTTGCGGACTGCGTTCTCCTTGTGCTCGCGGAGGCTCTCCCCCACCTTGCCGGTGATCTCGTCGGCGCGCTCGAGGATCTGCTCGAGGGAGCCGAACTGGTTGAGCCACTTCACGGCGGTCTTCTCGCCGACCTTCGGGATGCCCGGGAGGTTGTCGCTCGTCTCGCCGACGAGCGCCGCGATCTCCGGGTACTGCTCAGGGCGGATGCCGTAGCGCTCGAAGACCTTGGCGCCGTCGTACCGGGTGAGCGCGGAGACGCCCTGGCTCGACGGGTACAGCAGGGTGACGTCGTCGGTGACGAGCTGGATGGTGTCGCGGTCGCCGGAGACGACGAGCACGCGGAAGCCGTCCTCAGCGCCCTGCTTGGCGAGGGTGGCGAGGATGTCGTCGGCCTCGTAGTCCTCTTTGCTGATCGTCGTGATGTTCATCGCCTTGAGCGCCTCTTCGAGCAGTGGCACCTGTCCCTTGAACTCCGCCGGGGTCTCACCGCGCGTGCCCTTGTACTCGGGGTACTCGCGGGTGCGGAAGGAACGGCGCGAGATGTCGAAGGCCACGGCGATGTGGCTCGGGTTCTCGTTCTTGAGCAGGCTGATCAGCATGGAGATGAAGCCGTGGATGGCGTTCGTGTGCTGACCGTCGCGGGTTTGGAAGCTGTCGACCGGCAGGGCGTAGAACGCCCGGAATGCGAGCGAGTGGCCGTCGACGACGAGGAGGGTAGGCTTTTCTGATTCCGACACGCGCCCAGCCTACAAGCCGGTGCCGACACGGCTCAGGCCCGATCCGAAGGTGGACATGACGAACGAGACCGACGACGCACTCGAGTTCCTGCGGACGAGGGGCAGCGGCGCACTCGCCGCCAAGATGGGCATCGAGTTCACCGAGTTCACGGTGCAGCGATCCGTCGCCACCATGCCCGTCGAGGGCAACACCCAACCCGCGATGCTGCTGCACGGCGGGGCGTACGTCGTGCTCGGCGAGTCCCTCGGCTCGATGGCCGCCAACCTCTTCGCGGGCCCGGGCAAGCTCGCCGTCGGCATCGACATCAACGCGACGCACACCAGGTCCGCCACCGAGGGCCTCGTGACGGGTGTCTGCACCCCGATCCACCTCGGCCGCTCGCTCACCGTGCACGAGATCGCCGTCACCGACGAGCAGGGACGACGGTGCTCCACGATCCGCATCACGAACCTCATCAAGGACGCACCGACCGCCTGACGAGCCCGGCACCGAACACAGCGGAGCGGCCCGCCCCGAGGGGACGGGCCGCTCTTGCGACGAGGGAGGAGCGCTACTTCTTGGCGCTGAGCTGCTCGATGATGGCCTGCGCGACATCGTGCATGGTGAGGCGACGGTCCATGGAGGCCTTCTGGATCCAGCGGAACGCCTCGGGCTCGGTGAGGCCCATCTTCTCGTTGAGGAGGCCCTTCGCCCGGTCGACGAGCTTGCGGGTCTCGAAGCGCTCGACCATGTCGGCGACCTCGGCTTCGAGGGTGATGATCTGCTGGTAGCGCGAGAGGGCGATCTCGATCGCGGGAAGGAGGTCGTTCGGCGTGAACGGCTTCACGACGTAGGCGAGGGCGCCTGCCTCGCTCGCCCGCTCGACGAGCTCCTTCTGGCTGAAGGCCGTGAGGAGGACCACCGGGGCGATGTGCGCCTTACCGATGCGCTCGGCCGCGGAGATGCCGTCGAGCTGAGGCATCTTGACGTCCATGATCACGAGATCCGGACGGAGTTCCGTCGCGAGGGCGACAGCGGTCTCGCCGTCGCCGGCCTCGCCGACGACCTCGAAACCGTTGTCGCGGAGGATCTCGACGATGTCGAGGCGGATGAGGGATTCGTCCTCAGCGACGACGACGCGCCGTGGGGCTGCGGGAGGGGTCTCTTGCTCGGTCACCCTCAAATCCTACGGTACTCTGATGCAGGTTGCTGTTCGCCGTGCGGCGGACGCGCCGGTGTGGCGGAATGGCAGACGCGGAGCACTCAAAATGCTTTGTCGAAAGACGTGTGGGTTCGAGTCCCACCACCGGTACCAGGAACGAGCTGATGGCCCACCGGGTGCACTCGACCTGCCGACACGATGGGACCCGACACCATGACCGCAGAGCACACCGACCCGCGCCAGGACGTCCACGACGCCAGCACCGACGACCGGCTCCAGGGCATCCTGGTGCAGGTCGCAGCAGACCGGTCCCTCACCCCGGACCTCGACGTCCGGGCAGCGCTGGCGGACCGTCTCAGCGACCAGGGCATCGACGTCGACGCCGCCGAGCTCGACCGTCTCGTCGGCTCACTGCCGGGTCAGCCCGGCGAGGAGCCCGGACCGTTCCTCACGGACGGCGCGACCTCGGCCGACGACGCGAACTGATCAGAAGCCGCGCTCGACGGCGGCGGCCGGACCGTCGGCCTCCGTCGTCAGCTCCGGTCCGCCGACGGCGTCGCCCGTCCAGGTGTCGACCCGCCAACCGGTCGTCGTGTCCCCGTCGACGATGATGACGCCCGTGTTCGTGATGGGGTGCGTGCCGATGAAGTGTCCGTCGACGTTCGCCCCGCGCAGCCCGAGCCAGGACCGGAGCATCGCTCCGTGGCTCACGACCATCACGCTCTCCAGTCCGGAGCCCTCGAGCTCCTCGATCACGGCGTCGAAGCGCGCGAACACCTCGTGGCCGTTCTCGCCGCCCGGCATCCGGGTGTCGAGGTCGCCCATCGCCCACGCCACGATGGTGTCGATGTAGACCTGGACGGCCTCGGGCGACCCGAGCATCTCGTTGTCGCCGGCGCTGATCTCCCGGAGTCCGTCACGGACGATCACGGGAAGCCCGCTGACGTCGGCGACGGGTGCGGCGGTCTGTTGCGCCCGCACCGCGGTGGAGGCGTAGACCGCGTCGATCCGCTCCCCCACGAGCGCTTTGGGGAGGGCGGCCGCCTGCGTCTCGCCGAGTTCGGTGAGGACGGCCCCAGGGATCGCGGTGTCGAGCAGGCCGGCGACGTTGGACGAGGTCTGACCGTGTCTGATGAGGATGAGGCGCATACCTCCAGGGTAGGCGAGCGACCGGAGGGCGGTCATCTCCCGGTGCGGAGTGTGTCGGGATCAGCTGCGCGGGGTCCACTGCGGTTCGGCGCTCCCCAGGACCGCCGCCGGGGATGCGTGATCGTCGAAGGCGCTGAGCGCGGGGCGGGCCGTCGTCACCGCACCGTGGGTCACCAGGCACCGCGCTCTCGGGAGATCGGACGGCGGGCGTTCCTCGGATCGTGGCAGTCGCTGGAGCGCCGCACCGACGCGCGCGAGCGACACCGACGACCGGCCGGCATCACCGCCGCCGACGACCGCCGCCACGTCGTCGACGATGGCCGCCGCCAGCAGGTATCCCGCGCTGTGGTCGAGCGCCTGAGCCGGCAGGGCACCCGGGGCGCCGTCATCGCCCTCGACCAGCGCGATGCCCGTGGCGGCCTGGACCAGGCTGTCGAAACCGCGTCGATCACCCCAGGGCCCCGTCGTACCCCAGGCGTCGACGGAGCCGGTGACCAGACCGTCGCGACCTCGCAGACCGAGGCGTTCGAGGGCGTGTGGCCGGTACCCCGTCACCAGGATGTCGGCCTCGTCGCACAGCGTCTGCAGTGTCGCGAGGCCACGCGGCGTCGACGCGTCGAGGGTGGCCGTCCGCTTCCCCTGGCCGCTGTCGGTGTGCTGCCAGGGGATCTCGGGGACCTGGGGTGGATCCACGCGCAGGACGTCCGCGCCGAGGAGCGCGAGGGTCCTCGTGGACACGGGACCGGCGATCACCCGCGTCAGGTCGAGGACGCGGAGGCCGCGCAAGGGTTGCCGGCGCGTGGGCCGCACCCACGAGGCGATCCTCGAGCCGCTGGAGCCACCGTGGCGCCTGACGAGCGGTCCGTCACCGACCGAGGCCTGCGGTGTGGACGACCATTCGGTAGCGCTCCGGACGGCGACGAGCAGTGCGCCGACTCCGGCGGCCTCCGATTCCAGGTCGAGGGCCGAGCGGGAGGCGATCGCCGAGGCGAGCTCTGCGCGGGTGGCCTCGTCGCCGATCCCGAGCATGGCGCTCAGGCGGCGACGATGGTGGGGGTAGTTCGCGTGCGTGCGCACCCAGCCGTCGGCCGCGGCGAAGAAGCCGGACAGTGGCGCGAACGCGTCCACGGCTGCTCCGTCGATCCGCAACAGGCGGTCGCTCTGGTAGGCCGCGGCGATCCGCTCGAGGTCGAGAGCCGGGTGCATCGGCTCGTATCCGAGGGCGATGCGGAGTCGGTCGGCGGCATCCTCCACGGCACCGACGGCGACCGCGGCGAGCTCCAGGACAGCGAATCGGGAGGCCAGGAGTCCTGCCGCACCGGTCGCCTCACGGTCGACGCCTCCCGGCTCCAGGCCCACGGCGCTGCGGAGGGTGTCGTCGACGAGGACGGAACGGTTCATGGACATCAGGCTAGACCCACGGCGTCCGGAATCGCGGTGCCACCGCACACCCGGCGGACGACGAAGGCCGTGGTCCCCGTACGGGAGGACCACGGCCTTCGCTGCTGTCGACGACTAGAGGACGTCGCCCACCTTGTGGACGCGGATGTCGTTCGTCGTCCCGGGGATGCCGGGAGGGGAACCGGAGATGATGATGACCGGCTCACCGACGGCGGCCTTGCCCGTGGCGACGAGGACCTCGTCCACCTGGGCGACCATCTGGTCGGTGTGCGTCACGCGCTCGACGACGAAGGACTCAACGCCCCAGTTCAGCGCCATCCGACGACGGATGGCCGGGTCGGGCGTGAACGCCAGGATCGGGATCCGGTTGCGGAGACGGGCCATGCGGCGGACCGACTCCCCCGACTCCGTGAAGACGCAGAGGAACTTCGCCTCGACGAAGTCCGCCACCTCGACGGCCGCCAACGTGATCGCTCCGGCCTGGGTGCGCGGCTTCGTGCCGAGCGGCGGAACGCGGTCGAGACCGTGGATCTCGGTCGACTCGACGATCCGGGCCATGGTCTGGACCGTGATCACCGGGTAGGCGCCGACACTCGTCTCGCCACTGAGCATGACCGCGTCAGCACCGTCGAGCACCGCGTTCGCGACATCGGAGGTCTCCGCGCGGGTCGGGATGGGGCTGGAGATCATCGACTCGAGCATCTGCGTCGCGACGATGACCGGCTTCGCCATGCGGCGAGCGAGCTCCACCGCACGCTTCTGCACGATCGGGACGGCCTCGAGCGGGAGCTCGACACCGAGGTCGCCACGGGCGACCATGATCGCGTCGAACGCCTCGACGATGCCCTCGAGGTTCTCGACGGCCTGCGGCTTCTCGATCTTGGCGATCACGGGGACCTTGCGGCCCTCCTCCGCCATGATCTCGTGGACACGGTCGATGTCGGCTGCGTCGCGCACGAACGACAGGGCGATGAGGTCGGCGCCGAGACGCAGTCCCCAGCGGAGGTCCGCTTCGTCCTTCTCGCTGAGCGCGGGCACGTTGACGGCGACGCCGGGGAGGTTGATGCCCTTGTTGTTCGACACGGGGCCGGCGACGATGACGCGCGTGGTCACGACGGTGTCGTCCGCTTCAACGACCTCGACCTTGACCTTGCCGTCGTCGATCAGGAGGAAGTCGCCCGGCTTGACGTCCTGGGGCAGGCCCTTGAACGTCGTCGAGGAGATCTCCTTGGTGCCGAGGATGTCCTCGGTCGTGATCTTGAAGATGTCGCCGACGGCGAGGTCGTACGGGCCGCCCTCGAACTTGCCGAGGCGGATCTTCGGGCCCTGCAGGTCGACCAGGACGGCGACGGCACGGCCGGAGTCCTCGGTGGCCTTGCGCACGTTGGCGTAGATGGCCTCGTGCACGTCGTAGCTGCCGTGGCTCAGGTTCATCCGGGTGACATCGACCCCCGCATCGATGATGGCCCGGATGTTCTCATAGCTGGAGACTGCAGGCCCCAGCGTTGCGACGATCTTGGCTCGTCTCATGTGTGTGTGTTCTCCATGATTTCTGCGCGCGAGGCGCTTCGGTACTCACTGCTCGGCATGATGCGTCCGACGCTTGTCGTCCGCTTGAAAGCCTAGAGGGAGATGGGCTGGTCCGTGGGACGGACCGGGAAGGGAAGCTGGGTCTCGCCCTCGAGGTACTGGTCGACGGCCGCCGCCGCAGCGCGGCCCTCGGCGATCGCCCACACGATGAGGGACTGGCCACGACCGGCGTCACCCGCGACGAACACGCCGGGCTGGTTGGTCTGGTAATCGTGCTCCCGCGCCACGTTGCCACGCCCGGTGAAGGGGAGCTGGAACTGCGACTCGAGGGTCTCGCCCTCCGGGCCCGTGAATCCGAGTGCGAGCAGGACGAGGTCGGCCGGGATCTCCCGCTCGGTGCCACTCTTCGGCACGCGACGGCCGTCGATGAACTCCGTCTCGGCGACGCGGATCGCCCGCACCTCGCCGGCCTCGTTGGCGAGGAACTCGACGGTCGACACCAGGTACTCGCGGTTGCCGCCCTCCTCGTGTGCGCTCGCGACCTCGAAGAGCGTCGGCATCATGGGCCACGGCTGGTGCTCGGGCCGCTCCCCCGCCGGCTGCGTGCCGATGGCGAGGTTCGTGACGGAGGCGGCACCCTGACGGTGCGCCGTGCCAATGCAGTCGGCACCGGTGTCGCCGCCGCCGAGGACCACCACGTGCTTGTCCTCCGCCGTGATCTGGTCGGCGACCGTGTCGCCGGCGCCGACGCGGTTCGCCTGCACGAGGTACTCCATCGCGAAGTGGACCCCGGAGAGGTCACGACCGGGGATCGGCAGGTCGCGCGGCACCATCGCGCCGGTGGCGATGACGACGGCGTCGTAGCGGGCGCGGAGCTCGTCCCAGCTGATGTCGACCCCGATGTTCACGCCGGCGCGGAACCGGGTGCCCTCGTCCTGCATCTGCTTCAGCCGGATGTCGAGGTGCTTCTTCTCCATCTTGAAGTCGGGGATGCCGTAGCGCAGCAGACCACCGATGCGGTCGTCGCGCTCGTAGACCGCGACCGTGTGCCCGGCACGCGTCAGCTGCTGGGCTGCGGCGAGACCGGCCGGACCGGAACCGACGACGGCGACCGTCTTGCCGGTCAGCCGCTCCGGCGGGTGGGACTCGACCCAACCGTTGGCGAACGCCTGGTCGATGATCGACACCTCGACCTGCTTGATGGTCACGGCGGGCTGGTTGATGCCCAGCACGCACGAACTCTCGCACGGCGCCGGGCAGAGACGGCCTGTGAACTCCGGGAAGTTGTTCGTGGCGTGCAGCCGCTCGATGGCCGAGCGTCCCTCGCCTCGCCACATCAGGTCGTTCCACTCCGGGATGAGGTTGCCCAGCGGGCAGCCCTGATGGCAGAACGGGATGCCGCAGTCCATGCAGCGACCAGCCTGCTTGCGGACGGTCGCGGGGTCGCTCTGCTCGTAGACCTCTTTCCAGTCCATGATGCGGACCGGCACGGGCCGGCGCTTCGGGAGCTCGCGCTCCGGTACCTTCAGGAATCCCTTGGGATCAGCCACCGGTCACCTCCAGGATTCGGTTCCATACGATGTCGCCGTCGGGGTCGAGCCCCTCGTCGAGTGCGGTCTGTCGGGTCGCCAGGACCGCCGCGTAGTCACGCGGGAGGACCTTGACGAACCGGGCGAGTGAGTCCTCGATGTCGGCGAGCAGCCGGCCGGCCAGCGGAGAACCGGTCTCCACGACGTGCCGTTCGAGGAGGTCGCGGACGATCTCGGCGTCGGCACTGTCGAGTTCGGACAGGGTGAGCTCCCCCGAGGCGAGGGAGTCTCGGTTGACCTGGTCGCGTTCGAGGTCGAACACGTAGGCCGTGCCGCCGGACATGCCCGCGCCGAGGTTCCGGCCGGTCTGGCCCAGGATGACGGCGAGACCGCCCGTCATGTACTCGAGCGCGTGGTCACCGACGCCTTCGACGACCGCCGTGGCGCCGGAGTTGCGCACCAGGAACCGCTCGCCGACGATCCCGCTCAGGAACATGGTGCCCTGGGTCGCGCCGTACCCGATGACGTTGCCGGCGATCACGTTCTCCTCGGGCGCGAAGGCTGCGCGCTCGGATGGCCGGACGACGATCTGTCCGCCGGACAGGCCCTTGCCGACGTAGTCGTTCGAGTCGCCGATGAGCCGCAGCGCGATGCCGCCGGGGAGGAACGCGCCGAAGGACTGCCCGGCCGAGCCACGCAGGGTGATGTCGATGCTCCCTGCCGGGAGCCCGTTCTCGCCGTGCCGCCTGGTGACCTCGTGGCCGAGCATGGTGCCGACCGCCCGCTCCGTGTTGCGGATGGGCAGGTCGACCGAGAAGTGGCCACCGTGTTCGAGCACCTCCGAGGCGGCCGTGATGAGCTGCTGGTCGAAGTGCTTCTCGAGCTCGTGCTCCTGCGGCCGGCGGTTGATCCGCGGCTCGTCGTCGGCGAAGACGGGACCCACGAGGACCGGGGCCAGGTCGAGCCCGGACGCCTTCCAGTGATCGATCGCCCGGTCGGCGTCGATCAGTTCGTTGTGGCCGATCGCCTCCTCGAGCGTCCGGAACCCGAGCTCGGCGAGGTACTCGCGCACCTCCTGGGCGATGAACTCGAAGAAGTTCACGACGAACTCCGGCTTGCCGGTGAACCGCTCGCGCAGCACCGGGTTCTGCGTCGCGACGCCGACCGGGCAGGTGTCGAGGTGGCACACGCGCATCATGACGCACCCGGAGACGACGAGCGGTGCCGTCGCGAAGCCGAACTCCTCGGCGCCGAGCAGGGCCCCGATGACGACGTCGCGTCCGGTCTTCATCTGACCGTCGACCTGCACCACGACCCGGTCGCGCATGTTGTTGAGCATGAGGGTCTGCTGCGTCTCAGCGAGACCCAGCTCCCAGGGCGTGCCCGCGTGCTTCAGGGAGTTCAACGGGCTCGCGCCGGTTCCGCCGTCGTGACCGGAGACGAGGATGACGTCCGAGAGCGCCTTCGCGACGCCCGCGGCCACCGCACCGATGCCGGACTGGCTGACCAGCTTGGTGTGGATCCGGGCCTTCGGGTTCGCACGCTTCAGGTCGAAGATGAGCTGCTTGAGGTCTTCGATGGAGTAGATGTCGTGGTGCGGTGGCGGCGAGATGAGGCCGACGCCCGCCGTGGCGTGCCGCGTCCGCGCCACCCACGGGTAGACCTTCGTCGGCGGCAACTGCCCGCCCTCACCGGGCTTCGCGCCCTGGGCGAGCTTGATCTGGATGTCGTCGGCGTGCGTGAGGTACATGCTCGTCACGCCGAACCGGCCGGAGGCGACCTGCTTGATCGCGCTGCGGCGCGTCGGGTCGAGGAGCCGGTCGACGTCCTCGCCACCCTCACCGGTGTTCGACTTAGCACCGATGCTGTTCATCGCGATGGCCAGCGTCTCGTGCGCCTCGCGCGAGATGGAGCCGTAGCTCATCGCGCCGGTCGAGAACCGCTTCACGATCGAGGCGACCGACTCGACCTCGTCGAGCGGGACGGGCGGGCGGGCACCGGTGCGGAGGGTGAACATCCCGCGGAGCGTCATGAGCTGTGCCGCCTGGGAGTCGACCATGTGGGTGTACTCGCGGAAGATGTCGTACCGGCGCGTCTTGGTCGCGTGCTGGAGCTTGAAGACCGTCTCCGGGTTGAAGAGGTGCGGCGAACCGTCGCGACGCCACTGGTACTCACCGCCGGACTGCAGGCGCTCGTGGGCCGTCGATGCGGCGTCCTCGGGGTACGCGTACCGGTGACGCTTCGCGTTCTCCTCGGCGATCACCTCGATGCCGACACCGCCGAGCTTCGTCTCCGTGCCGGTGAAATAGCTGTCGACGAGCTGCTGGCTCAGGCCGACGGCCTCGAAGGCCTGTGCTCCGGCGTAGGAGGACACCGTCGAGATGCCCATCTTCGACATGATCTTGAGCACGCCCTTGCCGAGCGCCTTGATGACGTTCTTGACGGCCTGCTCGCGGGTGACGCCCTGGATGAGGCCGCTGCGGACGAGGTCCTCGCAGCTCTCCATGGCCAGGTACGGGTTGATGGCGGAGGCGCCGTAGCCGATGAGCAGCGCGACGTGGTGGACCTCGCGCACGTCGCCGGCCTCGACGACGAGCCCGACCTTCATCCGGTTCTCGGCGCGGATGAGGTGGTGGTGCACGGCGGCGAGCGAGAGTAGCGACGGGATCGGCGCGAGGTCGGAGTTCGAGTCGCGGTCGCTCAGGACGATGAACTCCGAGCCTGCGAGGATCGCCTGGTCGACCTCGTCGCACATCTCGCGCAGGCGCGTCTCGAGTCCGGCCGAGCCGTCCTCGACGCGGTAGAGCGCCTTGACGGTCGTCGTCAGCGGGCTCGCCGGGTTCGGGTCGATGTGCTGGATCTTGGCGAGCTCGTCGTTGTCGATGACCGGGAAGTCGAGGACGACCTGCTTGGCGTGCTCGGGGCCCCACGAGAGGAGGTTGCGCTCAGGGCCGAGCCCGAGCTTCAGCGAGGTGACGACCTCCTCGCGGATCGAGTCGAGCGGCGGGTTGGTGACCTGGGCGAACTGCTGCACGAAGTAGTCGAACAGCAGCCGAGGGCGGTCGGAGAGCACCGCGATCGGGGTGTCCGAGCCCATCGCGCCGAGCGGCTCCGCACCGTTCTGGCCCATGGGCTGCAGGAGGATGCGCACCTCCTCCTCGGTGTACCCGAAGGTCCGCTGGCGGCGGGTGACGGATGCCGGCGTGTGCACGATGTGCTCGCGCTCCGGCAGGTCGCTCAGGTTGATGCGTCCGGCGTCGAGCCAGTCGCCCCAGGGTGCCGAAGCCGAGAGCTCGTCCTTGATCTCGTCGTCCTCGATGATCCGCCCGGCCTCGGTGTCGACGAGGAACATCTTCCCGGGACGCAGGCGGCCCTTGCGCTTGACCCGGCTCGGGTCGACGTCGAGGACGCCGATCTCGCTACCCAGGACGACGAGACCGTCGGTCGTCTCCAGCCACCGACCGGGGCGCAGGCCGTTCCGGTCCAGGGTCGCGCCGACGAGTGAGCCGTCCGTGAAGGTGAGGGCGGCCGGACCGTCCCACGGCTCCATCTGCATGGAGTTGAACTCGTAGAAGTCGCGTCGCTCCTGCGACAGCCCGGTCTGCTTCTCCCAGGCCTCGGGGACCATCATCATCATGGCGTGCGGGAGGGACCGTCCGGTCAGCGTCAACAGCTCGAGGACCTCGTCGAACGAGGCGGAGTCGCTCGCTCCGGGCGTGATGATGGGGAGCAGCGGGCGGATGTCGCCGATGAGCTCGGACTCGAGCTGCGACTGCCGCGCGCGCATCCAGTTGCGGTTCCCCTCGACCGTGTTGATCTCGCCGTTGTGCGCCATCATGCGCAGCGGCTGGGCCAGCGGCCAGGACGGGAACGTGTTGGTGGAGTACCGCGAGTGGACGATGGCGAGCTTGGTCGCGAACCGCTCGTCGGACAGGTCGGGGTAGAACGGTTCGAGCTGGAGCGTCGTGACCATGCCCTTGTAGACGAGCGTGCGGCTCGACAAGGAGATGAAGTACGCCCCGAGCTCGCGCTCCGCCCGCTTCCGGAGCCGGAAGGCGAGTCGGTCGAGGGCGATCCCGGTCGGCGTCGACGCGCCGGTCCCCGTGACGAACAATTGTTCGAACGCCGGCATGGCCGCACGGGCGAGCTTCCCCAACTCGTCGGGGTCGACCGGCACCTCGCGCCAGCCGAGGACGGTGAGTTCCTCCTCGGCGGCGATCGCGGCGATGCGCGTCTGGAGCTGTGCGCGCTCGGAGGCGTCGGTGGGCAGGAAGGCGATGCCCACGGCGTACGCACCGAGCGGCGGCAGCTCGAATCCGGCGACGCCGCGCAGGAAGGCGTCGGGCATCTGGGTGAGGATGCCCGCGCCGTCGCCGGTCCCGGCGTCGGAACCGATCGCGCCGCGGTGCTCCAGGTTGCGGAGCGAACCGAGCGCCGCGTCGATGATGCTGTGCGAGGCCTCGCCCGTCAGGGTCGCGACCATCGCCAGGCCACAGGCGTCCTTCTCGTTCGCCGGGTCGTACATGCCCTGCTTGGGCGGAACCGAGCTGAACGAAGCGTACGGTGCATGCGCCATGGAATTACCGTCCTCACGAAAGGGGATCAGAAGGGGACGTCGCTGGCCCTGGGATGAAACGGGTGATGGATCCCCTGCTGAGCCGGGATCCACCGGGCCGACGAGGGTGCGTTCAGCCTAGGAGCGAGAGCCGGTCTTGCTTGTGGCGACCGTGGCTTCGGACGACGGAGTGGATGACGCAGTGCGGTCTGATCCGTCGGCATCGTCGTCGGCGGAGGCACTGCGCAGCCCCAGGTTCTCCGCGTCGGTGTCGTAGTAGTCTACCGCAGCCTTCGGATCGGCCCAGGAACGGCCGGGGACGTACGGCGACGGCTCGGCACCCGTGTGGCGACGCGACTGGATGACGATGATCGCGAGTCCGACGACGATCGCGAGGATCGCGGCCCAGACGTTGGCGCGGATGCCGAAGAGGTACTCGCTCGGGTCGATCCGGATGGTCTCCCAGACCGTGCGACCGGCTCCGTACCAGATGAGGTAGACACCGAACAGGCGGCCCCACTGCGGGTTGAAGCGGTGTCCGATCCAGAGGATGACGGCCACCCCCAGCAGGTTCCAGATGATCTCGTACAGGAACGTGGGGTGGAAGAGCGTGCCGGCGGGCAGACCGATCGGGAACGCGGGGTTGCTGGCCTCGATCTCGAGGCCCCAGGGCAGGTCCGTGGGGAGCCCGTAGAGCTCGTGGTTGAAGTAGTTGCCGAGGCGTCCGAACGCCTGGGCGAGCAGCAGGCCGGGCGCGAGGGCGTCGGCGAAGGTCCAGAACCGGATCCCCGTCATGCGGCAGCCGATGTAGGCGCCGACTGCTCCACCGATGAGCGAACCGAAGATCGCGATGCCGCCCTCCCAGATGTAGAGCGTCCGCAGGAGGTCCGCACCCGGGTAGAAGTAGTCGCCGGGGTGGGTCAGGACGTGGAAGATCCGCGCACCGATGATCCCCAAGGGGATGGCCCACAGGATGATGTCGAGCACGATGCCCGGCTCGGCACCGCGCTTCGTCAGCCGCCGGGAAGTGAGGATGGTGGCGGCGATGATCCCGGCGATGATGCAGAGCGCGTACATGTGCACCGTGAACGGGCCCACGCTGAAGGTCGCGATGTCCGGGTTCGGGCTCGGGATGCTGAGGGGTGCAATCACTGCAGTGGTCGCCTTTCGTTACGAACTCTGATCGAGTGTAGGGCTTTCAGCATCGCGGACGTGCTGAGGATACCCTCAGCGGGCGGTGCCGGCCGCGAGTGAACGGGCGACCTCGGTGATCGCCGGGACACCGCCGTCGGCGAGTGCCTTGACGAACACGGATCCGACGATGGCTCCGTCGGCGTACTCGAGGACCGAGCGGACCTGCTCCGCGGTCGAGATGCCGATGCCGACGCACGCGTGCTGTGCCCCGGCCGTGCGGAGCCGACCGACGAGGGTCTTCGCAGCGGCGTCGAGGTCCTGCCGGGCACCGGTGATGCCCATCGTGGAGACGGTGTAGACGAAGCCGCGGGAGTGTTCGGTCACGAGCGACAGGCGCTCGTCGCTCGACGTCGGGGCTGCGAGGAAGACCCGGTCGAGGCCGTGTCGTTCGCTGGCGTCGAGCCAGTCCGCCGCGGCGTCGGGGGTGATGTCGGGCGTGATGAGCCCGGCTCCCCCGGCCGCTGCGAGGTCGGAGGCGAACCGTTCGACGCCGTACTGCAGCACCGGGTTCCAGTACGTCATGACGAGGACCGGGACGTCCACGGCGGCGCGGATGGCGCTGATCGCCGTGAAGACGTCGCGCAACCGGAACCCCTCCGCGAGAGCCGTCATCGTCGCGGCCTGGATGACCGCTCCGTCCATGACGGGGTCCGAGTAGGGAACGCCGAGCTCGAGGACGTCGACGCCGTTCTGCGCGAGCGCGATGGCGGCGTCGATGCTCGTCTGGAGGTCGGGGAACCCGACGGGGAGGTATCCGATGAGGGCGCCGCGGCGGTCCATGGAGGCCGCGTCGATCGCCGAAGCGACCGGTGAGACCGTCGTGTGACCGGTGGCCGCGGTCATGCGTTCCGCCCGGCTTCGTCGAGGAGCCCGAAGTAGGTCGCAGCCGTCTCGACGTCCTTGTCTCCGCGCCCGGAGAGGTTGATCAGGATGGTCGCCTCGGGGCCGAGCTCCTTGCCGAGGACGATTGCCCCGGCAAGCGCGTGTGCGGACTCGATCGCGGGGATGATGCCCTCGGTGCGGCTCAGGAGCCGGAAGGCCTCCATCGCCTCGGCGTCCGTCGCAGGGACGTACGTCGCCCGCCCGGTGTCGGCGAGCCAGGCGTGCTCCGGTCCGACGCCCGGGTAGTCGAGCCCGGCGGAGATCGAGTGGGACTCGACGGTCTGGCCGTCGTCGTCCTGCAGGACGAAGGTGCGGGCACCGTGGAGGACGCCCGGACGACCGCGGCCGATGGACGCGGCATGCCGTGGGGTGTCGACGCCGTCGCCGGCCGCCTCGACCCCGTAGAGCGCGACGTCCGCATCGTCGAGGAAGGCGTGGAAGATCCCGATCGCGTTGGAGCCGCCGCCGACGCAGGCGACGACCGCGTCCGGGAGTGAACCGTTCAACTCGAGGAGCTGTGCGCGGGCCTCTTCGCCGATGATCTTCTGGAAGTCGCGCACCATCACGGGGAACGGGTGTGGGCCCGCTGCGGTGCCGAAGATGTAGTTCGTCGTCTCGACCGAGGCGACCCAGTCGCGGTACGCCTCGTTGATGGCGTCCTTGAGGGTCCGCGATCCGGTCGTCACGGGGATGACAGTCGCGCCGAGGAGTCGCATCCGGGCGACGTTGAGCGCTTGGCGTTCGGTGTCGACCTCGCCCATGTAGATCGTGCAGTCGAGGCCGAAGAGTGCGGCCGCGGTGGCCGTGGCCACACCGTGCTGGCCGGCTCCGGTCTCGGCGATGACGCGGGTCTTGCCGATGCGCTTCGTGAGGAGCGCCTGGCCCAGGACGTTGTTGATCTTGTGCGAGCCGGTGTGGTTGAGGTCCTCGCGCTTGAGGAAGATGCGCGCGCCGCCCGCCGATGCGGCGAAGCGGGGCACCTCGGTGATGATCGACGGGCGGCCGGCGTAGTCGCGGAGCAGCGTCGTGAGCTCGGCCTGGAAGCTCTCGTCGGCCTTGGCGGCCTCGTAGGCCGTCGCGAGTTCGTCGACCGCGGCGATGAGCGCCTCAGGCATGTAGCGTCCGCCGAAGTCGCCGAAGAACGGGCCTGCCTCGTCTCGGAGGTGCGTCGATTCCGCGTGGGCGGGGGTGGCTGGTGACATGGTCATGCGGTGGCTCCCAGGAACTGTTCGAGGGTGGCGACGGGGTCGCCGGTGACGAGCGCCTCGCCGACCAGGACGACGTCGGCGCCGTCACGTCGGTAGGCGGCGACGTCGGTGGCGCGGAGCACGGCGGACTCGGCCACCTTGACGGCGTCGGCGGGGAAACGGTCGGTCAACGAGCCGAAGAGGTGTTGGTCGAGTTCGAAGGTGCTGAGATTCCGCGCGTTGACGCCGATGAGCCGGGCGCCGATGTCGCTCGCCCTCGACAGCTCATCGGCTGAATGGGTCTCGACCAGTGGCGTCATGCCGAGCTGCACGACGAGCTCGTGCAGCGACGACAGCGTGGCCTGATCGAGTCCGGCGACGATCAGGAGGACCAGGTCGGCGCCGGATGCCCGGGCTTCGAACACCTGGTACGGCAAGGAGATGAAGTCCTTGCGCAGGACCGGGATGCGGATCGCGGCCCGGACGGCCTCGAGGTCCTGCAGCGAACCGCCGAACCTCCGGCCCTCGGTCAGCACACTGACCGCGCTGGCACCACCCTGCTCGTAGAGCGAGGCGAGGAGCGCCGGGTCGGGGATGTCGGCCAACGCGCCGCGTGACGGGCTGGACCGCTTGACCTCGGCGATGATCTTGACCTGGTCGGCCGGGGCGAGCGCAGCGAGGGCGTCGACGGCCGGAGGGGCCTCGACGGCAGCGGCTTCGACGACTGCAGCCGGACGGCCCGCGAGGCGCCCGAGGGCGTCCTCCTTCGCGCCGGCCATCAGGTCGGCGAGCATGTTCAGTGCTCTTTCGCCACGGTCTTGGACCCACCGACGCCGTACCCCGCCTTGGCGAGGACACCGCCCGTGATCCACCCGAGGAGGAGGAGGCCGGCCGACGCCCACACGAGGACGGGCATGTCGAGCCAGAAGAAGACCGTACCGGCGGCGAACGCGACCAACATGATGATCACGGCCGTCCAGGCGGCGGGCGAGTGTCCGTGGCCGGGGTCCGAGGGGTCGGTGCTCATGGTTCTCCTTCTGTGCGAGTGCGGGTTCCAGTGTACCGGCAAGCGGTGCGCGGTTCCGTGCGTGGGCCACGAGTTCCCAGGTGGCCCGGGGTGCCGTCGTGGGTCGGCGGAGCGGTCAGCGCGTCGGGTCGTCGCCGCGGCTGAGGTCGTCCCAGGCGCCCACCGGGTCAGCGCTCGGGGCCGTCTCCACCTGGGTAAACCGGACCGCCTGGTACTTCTTCGACGGACCGGGCCACCGGCGGTGGGTGAGCACGGTCGCGAGCCCGGCGAGACCGAGCACGACGCCGAGCACCAGGGTGATCGCCGGCCACGCGGTGAGCGTGGTCGCCGCGACGAGGTCGATGGTCGACTGACTTCCGGCCACGCCCGTGGCCTCGGTGACGGCGGCCGCGCCCGCGGTCGCCGGCGAGGCGAGCACCGCGATCGACGAGATCATGACGCAGGCGCCGATCACGGCCTCCAGCAGGCCGAGGATGATGCGGAACACCGGCCCGGCGATCGCCAGCGCTGCGACGAGGGCGAGACCGGCCAGGGCGAGTGCGGACAGAGCGGGAGCAGCGACGGAGCCGACCACGTCGAGCGCGCCGGAGTGTGGGCCGACGCCGACGAGGCTGATCGAGAGCCAGGTCTGGGTCCACGCCGCGAGGATGAGCGCGTCGGCGAGGACGGCGGTGACGAGGAGCAGGGTCTTCAGGCGGCGCTGACGACTGCGCAGAGCTCGTGACTCGAGCTCGTCAGTGGCGGACGGTTCGTCGGGCCTCGGCGGCTCCACCGGTCCGGACTGGGGTGCTGCAGTGCTCTCGGTCATGCTCCAACTCGATTCATGGTGTCGGCGTCGGTGCTGCGACGACGTCGAGGCTTCGGCCGTCGAAACAGCTGCGCGTCCCCGTGTGGCAGGCGGCACCGTGCTGATCGACCTCCACCAACAGGGTATCCCCGTCGCAGTCGTAGGCGAGCGCCCGGACGAACTGCACGTGGCCGGAGGTGTCCCCCTTGCGCCAGTACTCCTGTCGTGACCGGGACCAGTAGGTGACCCGCCCCTCGGTCATCGTCCGGCGGACGGCCTCGGCGTCCATCCACCCGAGCATGAGCACCTCGCGTGAGTCCCACTGCTGCACGATCGCGGGAAGCAGGCCATGCGCGTCGAAGGTGAGCTGGCCGATCGCGGTCTCCGGGTCGGCGCCCACCGGGATGGTGATGTCCGCGCTCATGCCCGCACCGTCCAACCGGCGTCGGCGAGTTCCTGTTTGACCTGGCCGATCGTCAACTCGCCGTTGTGGAAGACGCTCGCGGCGAGGACGGCGTCGGCACCCGCGGCGATGGCGGGTGGGAAGTCGGCGAGGCGGCCTGCTCCCCCGGACGCGATGACGGGAACCCGGCTGATCTCGCGCATGGCGCTGATGAGCTCGGTGTCGAACCCGGCCTTGGTGCCGTCGGCGTCGATCGAGTTCACCAACAGCTCGCCCGCACCGCGTTCGATCGCCTCGGTCGCCCAGGCGAGCGCGTCGAGCTCGGTCTCTCGTCGGCCGCCGTGTGTCGTGACGATCCATCCGGATGCGCTGCCGGCGTGTCGCTTCACGTCCAGGGAGAGGACGAGGACCTGAGCGCCGAAGCGGTCGGCGATCTCCCCCAGCAACTCGGGCCGGGCGATCGCGGCGCTGTTCACGCCGACCTTGTCCGCGCCGCTGGCCAGCAGCCGGGAGACGTCCTGGGTCGAGCGGACCCCGCCGCCGACCGTGAGCGGGATGAAGACCTGCTCGGCGGTGCGGCTGACGAGGTCGTAGGTGGTGTCGCGTTCGGCCACGGTGGCCGTGACGTCGAGGAAGGTCAGTTCATCGGCGCCCTGCTCGGCGTAGCGCTTCGCGAGCTCGACCGGATCGCCGGCATCGCGGAGGTCGAGGAAGTTGACGCCCTTCACGACGCGCCCGTCGGCGACGTCGAGACAGGGGATGACTCGGGTGGCGAGTGACACGGAAGCCTCCGCAAGGCGACTGGGGCGGGTGATGATGGAGGGGCGACTCAGAGTCGGGCGGCGTGGATGGCCGTGACGAGGATGGCGCGTGCGCCGAGCTCGTAGAGGCGGTCCATGACGTCGTTCGCGTCGCCGCGAGGGATCATGACCCGGACCGCCACCCACTCTGGGTCGCGGAGCGGCGAGATCGTCGGCGACTCGATGCCACCGGCGACGGCGGTCGCCTGCTCGAGCAGCCGGACCGGGAGGTCGTAGTCGACGAGCACGTACTGCCGCGCGACGAGCACGCCCTGCAGGCGGCGGATGAGCGTCGCCGTGGTGGGCTTCGTCTCCGGCGACGCGATGAGCACAGCGGTGGAGTCGAGGATCACCGGGCCGAAGATGCCGAGGCCGGCCTTCCGGAGGGTCGTGCCGGTGGACACGACGTCCGCCACCGCGTCCGCGACCCCGAGCTGGACCGCCGACTCGACCGCACCGTCGAGGTGGACGAGCGTGGCATCCACACCGGCGTCGCGGAGGAAGTTGCCGACGAGGCCGGGGTAACTGGTGGCGACGGTCTTCCCCGCAAGATCGGAGAGCTCGGAGAACTCGTCGGCCGGACCGGCGAAGCGGAACGTCGAGCCGCCGAAGCCCAGCTCGGCGAGTTCGGTGGCGGCGGAGTGTGAGTCCAGGAGCAGATCGCGCCCCGTGATGCCGATGTCGAGGGCGCCGGAACCGACGTAGGTCGCGATGTCGCGCGGACGGAGGTAGAAGAACTCGACGTCGTTCCGTGCGTCGACGACGTGGAGCTCCTTGGTGTCGCGACGGGTCGCGTAGCCGGCCTCCTGCAGCATCTCGACGGCGGTCTCGGACAGCGAGCCCTTGTTGGGCACGGCGACTCTCAGCATGGGGTGACTTTCGTGTTGTGCGACGGTGTCTCGACAGGGTGATCAGGAGGCGCGGCGGATGCGCCGCGACGAGCTCCTACAGATGTCGGTAGACGTCGGCGGGGGTGAGCCCCTTCGCCACCATCATCACCTGCACGTGGTAGAGCAGCTGGGAGATCTCCTCGGCCGTCTCGGTGTCGCTCTGGTACTCGGCCGCCATCCACACCTCGGCGGCCTCCTCGACGATCTTCTTCCCGATGCCGTGCACACCCGTGTCCAGTTCGCGGACGGTGCCGGAACCCTCCGGCCGGGTCTCGGCCTTCAGGCGCAGCTCGTCGAACAGCTCGTCGAAGGTTTTCACGTGCTCCAGGGTACCGGTTCCGGGCGGCGGTGCGCGCCGCGGACGCGCTCGACCGGCCCGCCGGGTCAGTGGGTGTGCGTCGACGCCTCGGCGGCGGCCCGGAGGAGCGCGATGTTCGACGCCGGATCGGAACCGCTGTAGACCGCCGACCCCGCGACGAAGGTGTCCGCGCCGGCGGTGGCAGCGATCCCGATCGTGTCCGCGGAAATCCCGCCGTCGACCTGGAGCCAGACGTCGAGACCGGTGCGCGCGACCTCGGCCGACAGCGCCTGCAGCTTCGGCATGGTCTCCGGCATGAACGACTGTCCGCCGAACCCCGGCTCGACCGTCATGACGAGCACCTGGTCGAACTCCGGCAGGAGTTCCAGGTACGGCTCGATGGGCGTGCCGGGCTTCACGGCGATCCCGGCGCGTGCCCCGATGGAACGCAGGCGTCTGGCGAGGGCGACGGGGTCGCTGGTGGCCTCGGCGTGGAACGTCACCGAGTACGCCCCGAGCTCGGCGTAGCCGGGAGCCCATCGATCGACGTCCGAGATCATGAGGTGGACGTCGAGCGGGACCGGAGACACGTCCTGGATGCGACCGACCATCTGCGGACCGAACGTGAGGTTCGGGACGAAATGGTTGTCCATGACGTCGACATGGACGAGGTCGGCGCTCGCGATCCGCTCCAGGTCGGCCTGGAGGTTCACGAAATCGGCGGACAGGATGCTCGGGTTGATGCGCGCGGACATGTGCTCGAGCCTATCGATCGACAGCGGGTCCGGCCGACTCCGCAGGCTTGCGAAGGAGGGCGATGTACATGGCGTCGGTGCCCTGGCGGTGCGGCCAGAGCTGGACCGCGCCACCGGGTGCCGCGGCGTCGAGCGGTTCGGTCGTGACCTGGTCGAGCACCGCGGAGGTGTCGAGCCGCTCCATCCCGGGATGGGCTCGCAGGGCGCTCTCCACGATCAGTGCCGTCTCGCCGACGTGCGGCGAACACGTCACGTACGCCACGATCCCGCCGGGAGCGAGCGCGGTGATGGCGGCATCGAGCAGTGAGCCCTGCAGACGGGTCAGCTCGGAGACGTCCTTCGGCGTCTTCCGCCACCGCGCCTCCGGTCGTCGTCGCAGCGCGCCGAGCCCGGTGCACGGGGCATCGAGGAGGATGCGGTCGTAGGTCTCGGGATGCGCTGCCGCGAGCGTCGTGCCGTCGGCGGTCGAGACCGACACGTCGAGCGGGACACCTGCGAGGGCGCGCTCCACGAGACGGGCCCTCGCGGGGACCAGTTCGTTCGCGTCGAGGCGTGCCTCCCCGGCGAGGGCCTCGGCGGCCAGCAGCGCCGCCTTGCCCCCAGGCCCCGCACAGAGGTCGAGCCATCGCTCGCCGGACCGGACCGGTGCCGCCCGCGTCAGCGCGAGCGCGGCGAGCTGCGAGCCCTCGTCCTGGACGCGGAGGCGCCCGCCGCCGGTCCCGACGAGTTGCACCGGGTCGCCGCCGGCGCTGCGGAAGCCGTACGGCGAGAACCGGTTGGGTTCGGCGTCCTCGGGCCGGTCGGCGAGCCCCGGGAGTGCGATGAGGTTCACCTGCGGGGCGAGGTTGTCCGCGGCCAGCGCGTCCTCGAGTTCGTCGCCGCGGTCCTGCAGATCGAGCGCCTGTCTGATGGCCCGAACGACCCACGCCGGGTGTGCGGTGCTCACGGCCAGGCGATCGGTGTCGTTCGTGGCCTCAGCCAGCAGGATCCGCTCCCACTCGGCGGGTTCGGTCCGCGAGATGGTGCGGAGGACGCCGTTGGTGAAGCCGGCTGCGGACCGTGAACCCGCGGAGCGGGCGAGCTCGACCGACTCGTTCACGGCGGCGTGGCCTGGGACGCGCATGGAGAGCAGCTGATGGGCTCCGAGCCGCAGGACGTCGAGGATCGCGTCGTCGATCTCGGTCACGGGACGCTTGGCGGCGTGCGCGATGACCCGGTCGTAGTACCCGCGTCGGCGGAGGGTGCCGTACGTCAGTTCGGTCGCGAGGCCGGCGTCCGCCGGACTCAACTTCGCCTCGGCCAGCCGGTGCGGCAGGAGGAGGTTCGCGTAGGAGTCCGAGGTGCTGACGGCGTGGATGACGTCGAAGGCCACTCGGCGTGCCGGCTGCACGGTCGCCGAGTCACGCGGACGCGTGGGACGCTGGCGTCCTCGACGGGGTTCCACGTCGCGGGGCAGTCGGTCGCGGCGTCGCTGGCCCTCGGGCTGCTGGCCGCTCACGCGGTGACCAGCCGATCGGTTCCCGTGGACGCACCGCGCCACCAGTCGGCGGCCGGCATCGCCGTCCGTCCCGCCGGCTGCACCTCCAGGAGTTGCAACGGGGTGTCCGCCGTGCCGACCAGGACGAGGCCGTCGACGGACACGATCGTCCCGGGCGCCGGCGGATCCGTCGGCAGGGTCGACACGGGGACGGCGCGGTGCACCTTCACCCGCGCCTCGTCGAGGACGGTGAACGCGCCCGGCTCGGGGGTGACCCCGCGGATCTGCGACCACACGTCGGCGACGGGGCGGTCCCAGACGATCCGGCCGTCCTGGCCGTCGAGCTTCGGCGCGAGGGACACCTCGCCCTGCTGCGGGGCCGCTACCGCGGTGCCGGCGGCGATGGCGGCGACGACCTCGGCAGTGAGCGGTGCGCCGAGCTCGGCGAGCCGGTCGAGGAGCTCCCCCGACGTCTCGCCCTCGCCGATCGGCGTCTCCACGGTGGCGAAGACGTCTCCGGCGTCAAGAGCCGGCACGAGCTGGAAGACCGACGCGCCGGTGACCGCGTCCCCGGCCATCACGGACCGCTGGACGGGCGCCGCGCCGCGCCAGGCCGGCAGCAACGAGAAGTGCAGATTGATCCAACCGTGTGCCGGCGCGGACAGGAGGGGTTCACGGACGAGCCCGCCGTACGCGACGATCACGCCGAGTTCCGCACGGAGCGCGACGATCCGCGCCGTCGCGTCGTCGTCGAGACGTGCAGCGCGGATGACCGGGAGCCCGAGCCGTTCGGCGGCCGCTGCCACCGGCGACGGGGTCAGGACCCGCTTGCGGCCGAGCGGGGCGTCGGGTCGGGTCACGACGGCCGCGATCTCGTGCCCGGCCGAGACGAGGGCGTCGAGCGTCGGGACGGCGACGGCGGGGGTGCCGGCGAAGACCAGCCTCATGCGGTTCGGACTTCGTGGACGGGGTGGATCATGACAGCATCTCCGGATCGTCGAATCGTACTCTGAGTGTAGGCGGGGCTTTCGGCGCCCGCCTGCCGGGGGTCGGCCGTCGACGCTTCGCCGCCTGCGCGACGACGGTCGCCCGCAACTGCTCGGCGACCGCCCTGGCATGGCCGTAGTCGACCCGCAGGATCGCGACGCTGTCGCCCGCCTCGTCGACGGTCGGGCCGAGCACGCGGCTCCGGTATTCGGCGGGCAGCGCGGCGAGAGCGGCATCGACGGCGTCGCGGGTGCCGGTGAGGGTCGCGCTCCGGACCGCGGGAGGGAACCCGAGCTCTCGGCGCTCGGCGAGCTCCTCGCTCGCGAACCGCGGTTGCTGCCAGAGGGCGAAGGCGTTCGCCACGGGGGCCTCGACGCCGATCAGCAGCACCGGCGCGCGTGGAGCGGCCAGGGCTGCGGCGTTCGACCACCACCGTAGGCAGTCCTCGGCGACACGGAGCGACTCCCGCGCCAGCATGCGGTCGGCGTCGACCAGGAGGACGGCGGCATAGCCGCCCGCAGCGACGGGCTCCGCGCCTCGGGTCGCGATCACCAGCGCCGGCTCCGGGCCGACCTCGAACTTGGGGGCGTCGCCGTCCGACACCACGACCCGGTACCGGGGGAACGCCCGGCCCAGTTCCTCGGCGGTCCGGCCGGTGCCGGCGGCCGTGACACGGAACGCGGTGTCGTGACAGGTCTCGCACGACCACCCAGCCGCGAGGTGACCGCACCACCGGCAGGAGGGCTGCGAACGGGCTGTGACGAGTTGGAGTGGACCGTGGCACACCGAGCAGTGGGCCCTCGTCCCGCACCGGCGACAGGCGAGGTGCGGCGCGTACCCCGGCCGCGCGACCTGGACCAGCACGGGTCCGTGATGCAGTGCCTCGTCGACCGCGCGCCAGGCGCTCGACGGGATCCTCGCCTGGCTCGTCATGGCGTCGTCGCCACTCGCCCGGGACACGACGACTCTCGGTCGTATCGGCGGGGTCGGTGCGACCTCGCGCAGCCAGCCGAGTTCGACGAGTCGCTGCGTCTCGGTACTGCGTGAGTGCGCGGCGAAGACGAGGGCGGAGCCGCTCATCTCCTGCCGGGTCAACGCGACGTCGCGCGCATGCACATAGGGGGCGAGCTGCTCCTGGTGGAGGGGGTCGCCGTCGTCCCAGAGGGCGATGAGTCCGAGGTCGTGCGCCGGTGCATAGACGGCCGACCGATTGCCGACGACGATCCGGGGCACCGGATGCAGGCCGTCCAGGTAGGCGCGGTAGCGAGCAGCCGGGGTCTGCTTCGCATCAGCCCTCGCGACCGCGGCACCGACACCGAGGTCGTCGAGCGCCGCCAGGAGGTGTTCGACGTCCCGGTAGTCGGGGACGCACAGGATCGCACTCCTCCCCTCGGACAGCTGGTTCACGGCGAGAGCCGCCAGCGTGAAGGACCAGTCGGGGAGCCACACGCCCGCGCTCGTCGCGGTCAGGGTGGGGATCGCGCTGATCGCGTACCGCTCCCCCGGCGCGAGACGGTCGAGGGTGCCGGGGGCGTACCCCGGGACGGTGCGCCGCTCGACCGACGGAGGTTCCGGCGGGGTCGCGGCGGTCCAGGTCTTCTCGACCCGGACCTGTCGCGGCGGGATGGCGAGACGCAGGACGTCCATGGCGCTGCCGGCGCTGCGGTCCGCGACACGGCGTGCGAGCGTCCACAGGCTCGGGGTCAGGACCGGCACCGACGAGACGACCGAGCTCAAGGGGCTGAGCGCTCCGCCGAACTCGCTCGAGTCGGCGAGGTCGACGATGAACCCGTTCGCCGACCGACCCGCCGAGCGCAGCGGGACCGAGACGCGCGCGCCGAGCACGGCGTCGTCGGCCAGTTCGTCGGGGATGGCGTAGTCGAACAGGTGGTCGAGCTGTGGCAACGGGGAGTCGAGCACCACCCTCGCGACCCTCGCGCCGACCACGGCTACAGCCCGGCTGCTGACCGCAACGCCTCCACTCGGTCGAGACGCTCCCACGTGAAGTCGGGGAGCTCGCGGCCGAAGTGCCCGTACGCCGCCGTGGCGGCGTAGATGGGGCGGATCAGGTCGAGGTCGGCGATGATCGCGGCCGGACGAAGGTCGAAGACGTCGCGGATCGCGCGCGTGATGTCGGCCTCCGGCACATGGGCAGTCCCGAAGGTCTCGACGTAGAGTCCGACCGGCGCGGCCTTGCCGATGGCGTAGGCGACCTGCACCTCGAGACGTTCGGCGAATCCGGCGGCGACCGCGTTCTTCGCCACCCAGCGCATGGCGTACGCGGCCGAGCGGTCCACCTTCGACGGGTCCTTCCCGCTGAAGGCCCCACCGCCGTGTCGAGCCGCTCCGCCGTAGGTGTCGATGATGATCTTGCGTCCGGTGAGCCCGGCGTCGCCCATCGGGCCACCGACGACGAAGATGCCGGTCGGGTTGATCAGGTGCGTCACGTTCGAGCTGTCGAGCTCGACCGTCGCGAGGACCGGTTCGATGACGTGACGCTGGACGTCGCGGCGCAGCTGCTCCGTGGAGACACCCGGATTGTGCTGCGTGGAGACCACGACCGTCTCCACGGTCTTCGGGAGGAAGCCGTCGTACCCGATGGTGACCTGGGTCTTGCCGTCCGGGCGCAGGTAGTCGAGCTGGCCGGACTTGCGTACCTCGGCGAGTCGCTCTGCGAGACGGTGCGCGATCCAGCTGGGCAGCGGCATGTACTGCGGCGTCTCGGTGGTCGCGAATCCGAACATGATGCCCTGGTCGCCGGCGCCCTGGAGGTCGTAGGCGTCGACGCTGGACTGCTCGCGGGACTCGAAGGCGTGGTCGACTCCGGCGGCGATGTCGGCGGACTGCGAGCCGATCGACACGCTCACGCCGCAGGAGTCGCCGTCGAATCCGATGTCGGACGAGGTGTAGCCGATGGACCGGATGCGCTCGCGGACGATCGTCGGGATGTCGACGTAGCCGCTCGTGGAGACCTCACCGGCGACATGGACGAGCCCGGTGGTGACGAGCGTCTCGACGGCGACTCGACTGCGCGGATCCACCTCGAGGAGCGCGTCGAGGATGCTGTCCGAGATCTGGTCGCAGATCTTGTCGGGATGCCCCTCGGTCACGGATTCGGAGGTGAACAGGCGCAGCTCGGTCATGCGGTCTCCCGTCGGAAGTGGTGATGCGATGGTGGAGGGATCGGCCGTCGTGGTGTTCCGGGGCCCGACCGTTGATCACTCTAGTCGAGGCCTCGGACACGTCGTCCGCCTGTGACGCAGGGCGTCGCGGTGGTGGGAACGGGCCCGACATGACGAATCCGCCGGTCGTCTGGCGCCCGGCGGATTCGTCGTGGTGAAGCGTTATTCGGCGATCGGCTTGATCTGGAGCTTGTCCTCGTTGATCTCGTGCATCGCGATCGAGAGCGGCTTGTCCTCGACGGACGAGTCGACCAGCGGCCCGACGTTGTCGAACAGGCTGCCCTCGTGGAGGTCGGCGTAGTAGTCGTTGATCTGGCGCGCGCGCTTGGACGCGAAGATCACGAGTGCGTACTTGGACTCGACCTTGGTGAGCAGGGAGTCGATGGGCGGGTCGATGATGCCCTTGAGCTTGTCAGCCATGCAGGTTCACACTCCTCGTGTGGTTGTGTTCGGGGAAGATCGGATCGATGCGGGGTGCGCGTCGGACGTCAATCCCCGTGAATCTTCATCAAGTCTACGACCTCTTGGGCCGCGCGGGCCACGTCGTCGTTGACGACACGGTGGTCGAACTCGTCCGCGGCGGCCAGTTCGACCTTCGCAGTACGCAGTCGGCGCTCCCGTTCCTCCTCGTCCTCGGTGCCCCGTCCGACGAGTCGACGGACCAGTTCGTCCCAGCTCGGCGGCAGCAGGAACACCAGGGTCGCCTCCGGCATCGCCTCCCGGACCTGCCTGGCGCCCTGGATGTCGATCTCGAGCAGCGCGCTGTCGCCGGCTGCGAGCGCACGTTCGATCGGCTCGCGTGGCGTGCCGTAGCGGTACGCGTTGTGGACCGTGGCGTGCTCGAGCAGGCGGTCGCCCTCGATGAGGCCGTCGAACTCGTCGTCGGTCACGAAGTAATAGTTCACCTCGTGCTGCTCCCCAGGCCGCGGCTTGCGCGTCGTGGCCGAGACGGAGAGGTGCACCTCCGGGTAGTGGTCGCGGATGTACGCGGCGACCGTCCCCTTGCCGACGGCCGTCGGACCGGCGAGCACGACGAGTCGGCTGCGCGCCGTGCCCGGGTAGCGCTCTGCGATGAAGGCGCGGAGGCGATCCCGCTGCAGTCGACCGAGACCGCCGAGGCGCTTGACCGAGGAGATACCGAGCGATTCGAGGATCCGCCCGAGTTTGGTGACGCCGACACTCGGGATGCTGAGGAGGTATTCGGTGATGCGGATGCCGCCCTCGATGCCGTCCGGATCGGCGGTCGCGGCGTCGAGCACCTCCAACGGGGTGCGGGCGCCGGAGGCGATGGAGGCCTTGACGGTCGCGCGGGCGCGACGTTTGCGAACGGCCTCACGTGACGCGGCGGCCCGGTCGACCTCCGGCATGTTCCTGCTGGGCTGGTCCTGCTCCTGGTCAACCACGGGCGCTCCTCACGGCTGCGACGGAACGTTCGACGGCGTCCGCGATCCCCGAGGGTCCGGCGGCGAGGATGCTCCGGGACTCGGCGACGATGACGCCCGGCGCGAGGTCGCCGTAGATGGATCCGAGGTCGGCGACCGCGGCTCCCTGGTGGCCGAAACCGGGTGCCAGGATCGGGAGCGTGGTCGTCGGCGGTACCGCCGTCAGGCCGAACTCCTCGAGACGGAGCGTGGCACCGATGACCGCACCGATCGAACCGGTCGACCCGGGGTGGTGCCGTGCGTTCCAGTGGTCGATCTCGTCGAGCATCGACGCCGCGACGGTGAGGCCGGCGCTGTCCTCGGCGAGCTGGACGTCGCGACCCTCCGGGTTCGAGGTCGCCGTCAGCACGAACACGCCCTTGCCGTGCTGCTCGGCGAGCTCGAGTGCCGGGTGCAGTGAGCCGAAGCCGAGATAGGGGTTCACGGTGAGGGCGTCGACCTCCAGCGGTGAACCGGGGGTCAGCCACGCCTCGGCATAGCCCTCCATGCTCGTCCCGATCTCGCCGCGCTTGGCGTCGCCGATCACGAGGAGCCCGGCGTCGCGTGCCGCTCCGAGGACCCCTTCGAGGGCGATGTACCCGGCCGACCCGAACCGTTCGAAGAACGCCACCTGCGGCTTGACGATACCGGCGCGTCCGGCTGCGGCTTCGACGACGGCGAGGCCGAAGGCCCCCGCGCCGGCGGCGGTGTCGGGCAGTCCCCACGCCTCGAGCAGGAAGCGGTGCGGATCGATGCCGACGCAGAGTCGGCCCGACCGGACGAAGACCTCGTCCAGTCGGGTTCCGAAGGAAGCCGTCACGAGCGCGCAGCCCGATCGAGTGCGTACTCCTGGAGGGAGCGGACCTCGAAGCCACCGCCGAGCGCCTCGAAGGAGCCGACCGCGGCGGTGAGCTGCGCGATCGTCGTGAAGAGCGGCTTGTCGGCCGCGACGGCGGCCGCGCGGATCTCGTAGCCGTCCGCGCGAGCCGACCGGCCACTCGGGGTGTTGATGACCATGTCGACCTCGTCGCGGTTGATCAGGTCGACGATCGAGTCGTCCTCGCCCGCAGCCGTGGTCTCGCTGTACTTGCGCACCGTCCGGGCACTGATGCCGTTCCGGTTCAGCACTTCGGCCGTGCCGTCGGTCGCGAGGATGTCGAACCCGAGCTGCTGGAGGCGCAGCACCGGCAGGATGATCGAGCGCTTGTCGCGGTCGGAGACCGAGACGAACACCGTTCCGCTCGATGGCAGGCCGCCGTAGGCCGCCTCCTGGCTCTTCGCGAACGCGCGCGGGAAGTCCTTGTCGATGCCCATCACCTCGCCGGTGGAGCGCATCTCAGGGCCGAGCACGCTGTCGACGATCTGGCCGTCCTTCGTGCGGAAGCGCTTGAAGGGCAGCACGGCCTCCTTGACCGACACCGGGGAGTCGATCGGGACGCGGGATCCGTCGACCGGGGGCAGGAGCCCCGAGTCCTTGAGCTCGGATACCGTCGCGCCGGTCATGATGAGCGAAGCGGCCTTGGCCAGCGGGATGCCGAGCGCCTTCGACACGAACGGCACCGTGCGGGACGCACGCGGGTTCGCCTCGATGACGTAGAGGATGCCGGCGCCGATCGCGAACTGGACGTTCAGGAGACCACGCACGCCGATCCCCTGGGCGATCGCGAGCGTCGCGTTCCGCACGCGGTCGATCTCGGCGCGACCGAGCGAGACGGGCGGCAGGGTGCAGCTCGAGTCGCCCGAGTGGATACCGGCCTCCTCGATGTGCTCCATGACGCCGCCGATGTAGAGCTCCTCGCCGTCGAACAGGGCGTCGACGTCGATCTCGATCGCGTCGTCGAGGAAGTGGTCGACGAGCAGCGGCTGGGCCGGGCCCACGATGCCCTGGTCCTCGATGCGCACGAAGTAGTCCGTGAGCGATGCGCTGTCGTAGATGATCTCCATGCCGCGTCCGCCGAGCACGAAGCTCGGGCGGACGAGGACCGGGTAGCCGATCTCCTCGGCGACACGCAGCGCACCCTCGATCTCCACCGCGGTGCCGTTCTTCGGTGCGACGAGGCCGGCGGCGTCCAGGATCTCCTGGAACTGGCCGCGCTCCTCGGCGAGGTCGATGGCGGTCGGCGTGGTGCCGAGGATCGGGACGCCTGCGGCCTCGAGACCCTTCGCGAGCCCGAGCGCCGTCTGGCCGCCGAGCTGGACGACGACACCGACGAGTTCGCCCGACTCGCTCTCGGCGTGGATGACCTCGAGGACGTCCTCGAGCGTGAGCGGCTCGAAGTAGAGCCGGTCGCTCGTGTCGTAGTCCGTCGAGACGGTCTCCGGGTTGCAGTTGATCATGATCGTCTCGAAACCGGCGGCCTGCAGCGCGAAGGACGCGTGCACGCAGGAGTAGTCGAACTCGATGCCCTGACCGATGCGGTTCGGGCCGGACCCGAGGATGACCACCTTGCGGCGGTCGCTCGCGACCACCTCGGTCTCCGTGTCGTAGCTCGAGTAGTGGTACGGGGTGAGGGCCGGGAACTCGCCGGCGCACGTGTCGACCGTCTTGTAGACCGGGCGGACACCCAGGATGTGGCGGACCTCACGCACCTCCTGCTCGCCGAACCCGCGCAGCTGACCGATCTGCGCGTCCGAGAAGCCGTGGTTCTTCGCGGTCCGGAGCACCTCGGTGTCGAGGCGGTCCGCCGCGGCGATCCAGTCGGCGACGTCGTTGATGAGGACGATCTGGTCGATGAACCACGGGTCGATCTTGGTGGCCTCGAAGACCTGCTCGGCGGTGGCACCCTTGCGGAGCGCCTGCTGCACGACGACGATGCGGCCGTCGGTCGGGGTCTTCATGACCTCGAGCAGCTCTTCGACGCTGCGGGACTCATCGCTCCAGTGGAAGCTGGAACCGCGCTTCTCGAGCGACCGCAGCGCCTTCTGCAGGGCGGTGGCGTAGTTGCGTCCGATCGCCATCGCCTCACCCACCGACTTCATGGTGGTCGTGAGCGTCGGGTCGGCGGCGGGGAACTTCTCGAACGCGAAGCGCGGGACCTTCACGACGACGTAGTCGAGCGTGGGCTCGAAGCTCGCGGGCGTGACCTTCGTGATGTCGTTCGGGATCTCGTCGAGTCGGTACCCGATGGCCAGCTTCGCCGCGATCTTCGCGATCGGGAAGCCGGTCGCCTTCGAGGCGAGGGCACTCGAGCGAGAGACGCGCGGGTTCATCTCGATGACGATGATGCGGCCGTCGGCCGGGTCGACCGCGAACTGGATGTTGCAGCCGCCGGTGTCGACGCCGACCGCGCGGATGATGTCGATGCCGATGTCGCGGAGCTTCTGGTACTCGCGGTCCGTCAGCGTCAGGGCGGGAGCCACCGTGATGGAGTCGCCGGTGTGCACGCCGACCGGGTCGACGTTCTCGATCGAGCAGACGACGACGGTGTTGTCGGCCGTGTCGCGCATGAGCTCGAGCTCGTACTCCTTCCAGCCGAGGATCGACTCCTCGAGGAGCACCTCGGTGGTCGGGCTCTGGTGGAGGCCGTCACCGACGATCCGGCGCAGTTCCGCCTCGGTGTACGCGAAGCCTGAGCCGAGACCGCCCATGGTGAACGAGGGGCGGACGACCAGCGGGTAGCCGAGGTCCTCGGCGTAGCCGACGGCCTCCTCGACCGTGTGGGCGATGTACGAGCGGGCCACGTCCGCGCCCGCGTCGAGCACGAGCTGCTTGAAGATCTGGCGGTCCTCGCCCTTGTTGATCGCCTCGAAGTTCGCGCCGATGAGCTCGACGTCGTACTTCTCGAGGATGCCGTGCTCGTGCAGCTGGATCGCGGCGTTCAACGCCGTCTGGCCGCCGAGGGTCGGCAGGATCGCGTCGGGCTTCTCCTTCGCGATGATCGTCTCGATGACCTGCCAGGTGATCGGCTCCACGTAGGTCGCGTCGGCGAAGTCGGGGTCGGTCATGATGGTCGCCGGGTTCGAGTTGACGAGGATGACGCGGACGCCCTCCTCGCGCAGCACGCGGCATGCCTGGGTGCCCGAGTAGTCGAACTCGGCGGCCTGCCCGATGACGATCGGCCCGGAGCCGATGACGAGGACGCTGTTGATGTCGTCGCGCTTGGGCACTAGTTGTTCTCCTTGGTGCTGGAAGTGGTGGCGTGGCCGGTCACGAGGTCGCGGAACCGGTCGAACAGGTAGACCGCGTCGTGCGGACCCGAGGCGGATTCGGGGTGGTACTGGACCGAGAACGCGGGGATGTCGACGCAGTTGATGCCCTCGACGACCTCGTCGTTCAGGCTGTAGTGGCTGACCTCCGCGAGGCCGAACCCGGCGGGCGTCTCGTGGCGGCCCTCGATCGGCAGGTCGACCGCGAAGCCGTGGTTCTGCGAGGTGATCTCCACCCGACCGGTCGCCTTGTCGAGGACCGGCTGGTTGATCCCGCGGTGGCCGAACGGCAGCTTGTAGGTCTCGAAGCCGAGCGCGCGGCCGAGCAGCTGGTTGCCGAAGCAGATGCCGAAGTACGGGACGCCCGCGCGGAGCACGTCCTGCAGGAGGGCGACGTGCGCGTCGCTCGCAGCCGGGTCGCCGGGTCCGTTGGAGAAGAACAGGGCGGACGGTTCGAGCGCGAGGACTTCGGCCGAGGTCACCGACTGCGGCAGCACCACGACGTCGAAGCCGCGAGCGGCGAGGTGGTTGAGCGTCGACGTCTTGACGCCGAGGTCGAGGACCGCGACGGAACCGACGCGTTCCCCCACCGCCGGCACGGTGTACTGCTCGGTCGTGGAGACCTGGCTCGACAGGTTCAGACCGGCCATCTGCGCGCCGGCGCGGACGAGACTGAGCTGTTCGGCGCCGGACAATTCGAAGTCCTCACCGGAGAACACGCCGCCGCGCATGGAACCGGCGGAACGGATGTGCCTCGTCACCGCGCGGGTGTCGATGCCGCTGATGCCCACGACGCCGTCCTGGACGAGTTCGTCGTCGAGCGAGCGGTCCGCTCGGAAGTTGGAGACGACGCGCGACGCGTCGCGCACCACGTATCCGGCGACCCAGACACGGGCGGACTCCATGTCCTCGCGGTTGACGCCGGTGTTGCCGATGTGGGGCGCGGTCATCAGGACGATCTGTCCGGCGTAGGACGGGTCGGTCAGCGTCTCCTGGTAGCCGGTCATGCCGGTGGCGAAGACGACCTCGCCGAGCGTGCGGCCGGTCGCGCCGTAGGCGTGCCCGACGTAGCGGTTGCCGTCCTCGAGGACGAGTACCGCTGGACTGGGTGGGGTGAAGGAGGTCATGGTCAAGCCCTCTCGTGAGGCGGTGGGGTGGAGTCGTCGGCCGAGGTGACGTCGGCGACGGTGTCTGAGGTGGCGGTCGGCCGGAGTCCGGCGTCCGCGGCGGGGATGATGCTCGTGACGATGTCGATGATGCGGGCGCGGTCCGCCTGCTCGAGGACGCGGAAAGTGCTGTCCGCGATCACCGGCGGGACGGGACGCCAGCTCAGGCGGATGAGCCCGCCCGGCTCGACGACCCGGTCGATCGTGAGGTTGGTCTGGTCGACGCCGACGATGCTCGTCGCCGGGATGAACGTCGGCCGCTCCCCCGGGACGTCGACGACGACTCCGGCGGCTCCCAGTTCGAGCGTGACGCGGGATCGGTAGCGTAGTCCCTGCAACGCCAGCCGTTCGAGCGGCTGGTCGTGCTTCGACGTCGCGACGTAGAGGACCTCGACCGTCAGTGACGGGACCGGCCGCGGGTCGGGGAGCTCTGCGAGGGGACCGACCTGGGCGTCGCGCGCGACGCGGCGTCGCCAGGCGAAGGCCATGAGGGCGAGGATGCCGAGGAGGACGAGGACGACGAGGACGGCCGCGAGGATCCGCCCGTCCATCAGCGCTCGACCTCCGCGGATCGCGCGGCGCGGCGTGCTGCGGCCGCGACCTGCTCCGTCGGGAGCACGGCGCCCTCCAGGACGGTCGCGTAGCCACGGTGGAAGGTGGCGACGACGCGGCCGGGCAGCTCCAGGCCGAGGTAGGGCGAGTTCACGCCCTTGCCGGCAAGGTCGGCCGTGCCGAACGGACGGGTGGCGGCGGTGTCGTAGAGCACGACCTCCGCCGGAGCTCCGGCCTCGATCGAAGCCCCATGCCCGGTGATCCGTCCGATCCTCGCCGGCGTCGCCGAGAGCACCCGGGCGACGTCGTTCCAGTCCAGGAGCCCGGTCGCGACCATCGACGCATGCACGACGGAGAGGGCGGACTCGAGGCCCACCATGCCGTTCGCGGCGGCGTCCCACTCGCAGTCCTTGGCCTCGACCGGGTGCGGTGCGTGGTCCGTCGCGACGATGTCGATCGTGCCGTCCGCGAGTGCCTCGCGCAGCGCCTGGACGTCCTCCGCCCGTCGCAGGGGCGGGTTCACCTTGTACCGGGCGTCGTAGCTCGCCACCAGCTCCTCCGTGAGCAGCAGGTGGTGCGGCGTGACCTCGGCCGTGACGTGGATGCCTCGGGCCTTCGCCCAGCGGATGACGT
This sequence comes from Plantibacter flavus, assembly GCF_002024505.1. NCBI lineage: Bacteria > Bacillati > Actinomycetota > Actinomycetes > Micrococcales > Microbacteriaceae > Plantibacter > Plantibacter flavus. The sequence continues at coordinate 2,171,277 of NZ_CP019402.1, read as the reverse complement.
CGACGGACCCTGCCGTCGAGACGTGGCAGATGTGGAGGCGGGAACCCACATGCTCGGCGAGGAGGACGTCGCGGGCGATGATCGACTCCTCGGCGACCGCCGGCCACCCGGTGAGCCCGAGTTCGCCGGAGAGGGCGCCCTCGTTCATCTGCGCACCGACGGTGAGCCGGGGTTCCTGCGCGTGCTGGGCGATCACGCCGTCGAAGGCCTTCACGTACTCCAGCGCGCGGCGCATGAGCAGCGGGTCGGACACGCAGAGACCGTCGTCCGAGAAGACCCGGACCTCGGCACGTGAGGAGGCCATGGCGCCGAGTTCGGCGAGCCGCTCTCCGGCGAGGCCGACCGTCACGGCACCGATCGGCTGCACCGTCGCGTACCCGGCGCGTTCACCGAGCGACTGTTCCTGCTCGACGACCCCGGCCGTGTCGGCCACCGGCGAGGTGTTGGCCATCGCGAACACCGCGGTGAAGCCGCCGGCGGCTGCGGCACGCGTACCGGTGAGCACCGTCTCGCTCTGCTCGAACCCGGGTTCCCGGAGATGCGTGTGGAGGTCGACGAGCCCGGGGAGAGCGAGGAGGCCGTCCGCGTCGACGACGGTCGCGCCGACGGCGCTCAGCCCGGAGCCGCGTTCCGCGATCCGTCCGTCGCGTAGAAGGAGGTCGGTGCGTGTCCCGTCGGCGAGCGTCGCTCCGGTGATCAGGGTGACGTCGTGGTTCGAAGTGGGCTCAGACACGGGTGGATTCCTCTCGATCGCCGGACAGCAGCAGGTACAACGCGGCCATCCGGACCGACACCCCGTTGGCGACCTGTTCGAGGACGGTCGACCGGGGTGAGTCGGCTGCCCCGGACGAGATCTCCAGACCGCGGTTCATCGGCCCGGGGTGCATGACAATGCTAGCCGGATCGAGGCGGGCGAGCCGCTCGTCGTCGAGCCCCCAGCGCCTGGAATACTCCCGGCTGTTCGGGAAAAAGGCGGCGTGCATGCGTTCGGACTGGATCCGGAGCATCATCAGCACGTCGGGACGCTGGGCGATCGCGTCGTCCAGGTCGTAGCGGACGGTGGCCGGCCAGGGGCCGAGGTCCACCGGAAGCAGTGTCGGCGGGGCGACGAGGGTGACCTCGGCGCCGAGCGTGTCGAGCAGCCAGACGTTCGAGCGGGCGACCCGGGAATGCAGGATGTCTCCGACGATCGTCACCGCCACCCCGTCGAGCGCGCGACCGCGGGAACGCTCGCCGTGGAGGCGCTTGCGCATCGTGAACGCGTCCAGGAGGGCCTGCGTCGGGTGCTCGTGCGTCCCGTCCCCCGCGTTCAGGATGCCGGCGTCGATCCACCCGCTGTCGGCGAGGGTCTGCGGCGCACCGGAGGCGGAGTGTCGGATCACGACGGCGTCGGCGTGCATCGCGGCGAGGGTCTGTGCGGTGTCCTTGAGGCTCTCGCCCTTCGAGACGCTCGACCCCTTCGCGCTGAAGGTGATGACGTCTGCGGACAGCCGTTTGGCGGCAGCCTCGAACGAGATGCGCGTGCGGGTCGAGTCCTCGAAGAAGAGGTTGACGACCGTCTTCCCACGGAGGGTCGGGAGCTTGCGGACCTCACGGAACTGCGTCTCGGCCATGTCCTCCGCGACGTCGAGGATCTCGATCGCCTCGTCGCGGGTGAGGGTCTTCGTCGACAGCAGGTGCCTCATTCGCCGCTCCCCTCGATCGTCACGGAGTCGTCGCCGTCGAACTCGGTGAGCCGGACGAAGATGCGCTCCGCCTGCGAGGAGGGCAGGTTCTTCCCCACGAAGTCGGGCCGGATCGGGAGCTCGCGGTGCCCGCGGTCGACGAGCGCGGCGAGCCGCACGACGCGCGGGCGGCCCAGGTCGGTCAACGCGTCGAGTGCGGCGCGGATCGTGCGTCCCGAGTACAGGACGTCGTCGACGAGGACGACCGTGCGCCCGTCGATCCCCTGCGGCGGCAGTGTCGTGGGCTGCGGTGCACGGGTCGGGTGCTTCGCCAGGTCGTCGCGGTACATCGTGACGTCGAGTGCACCCGAGACGATGGTCGCGCCCGAGATCGAGGAGATCGTCGCGGCGATCCGCTTCGCGAGGATGACCCCGCGCGTCGGGATGCCGAGGATCACGAGGTCGTCTGCTCCGCGGTTGGACTCGAGGATCTCGTGGGAGATCCGAGTCAACGCCCGCGCGATGTCAGCTTCGTGCAGCACGGTACGTGCGCTCATCGCCGACTCCCTTCTCCGCCTCTCTGGACGGTCTTAAAGGTTGTCTTGGTCAACACCCGAGCCTAGCAGTCGGATCAGGCCTCGTAGAGCTCCAACGGGAGGCCGTCGGGATCGAAGAAGAACAGCATCTTGCGCGAGGTGTGCGGGTCGATCCGGACGTCTTCGACGCGGACACCCAGCTCGACCAGCCGCGCGTGGCCGGCGTCGACGTCGTCGACGGCGAAGGCGAGGTGCCGCAGCCCGAGCGCTTCGGGCCCGGATGCGCGCGCCGGCGGGTCAGGGAAGGAGAACAACTCGATGAGGTACTCACCGTTCAGGGCGAGGTCGCCCATCCAGGAGTCGCGCTCGGCCCGGTACACCTCGGTGAGCAGCTCGCAGCCGAGCACCGAGGTGTAGAAGCGCTTGGAGCGCTCGTAGTCGCTGGCGATGATCGCGATATGGTGCACGCGCTTCAGCGGCAGGGCTGCACCGGTCTCGTCGCTCATCGTCACCGCGGGTTGATCTGCGAGATCTTGCCGAGCAGGCCGTTGATGAAGCCGGCCGAGTCGTCGGTCGACAGGGTCTTGGCCGCCTCAACCGCTTCGTCGATGGCGACGCCGTGCGGCACCTCGTCGTTGAACAGGATCTCCCAGATCGCGATCCGGAGGATGGCCCGGTCGACCGTGGGCATCCGCGCGAGCGTCCAGCCCTGCGCGTACGTCTCGATCTGCTCGTCGATCTCCTCGGCGTGGTCACCGACGCCGTCGACGATCTCTCGCGCATACAACCACGAGGCCTGGCGGTCGGGCTCGCTGACGGCGCGAGACGCTTCCGCGGACAGGACTTCAGCGAGGGTCTGCTGACGGACGTCGGCCTGGTACAGCAGATCGAGGGCGCGCTTGCGCGCCTTGGTGCGAGCGCTCACTCGTTGACGCGACCGAGGTAGTCACCCGTACGGGTGTCGACCTTGACCTTGGTGCCGGTCTCGAGGAAGAGCGGGACCTGGATCTCGTAGCCGGTCTCGACGGTCGCCGGCTTCGTGCCGCCGGTCGAGCGGTCGCCCTGGAGCCCGGGTTCCGTGTAGGTGACCTCGAGGATGACCGACGCGGGGAGCTCGACGTAGAGCGGGTTGCCGTTGTTGAGTGCGACCGTGACGTCCTGGTTCTCGAGGAGGAAGTTCTTGGTGTCGCCGACGACGACGGCGGGGATGGTGATCTGGTCGTAGTCGCTCTTGTCCATGAAGACGAAGGAGTCGCCGTCCGCGTACAGGTAGGTGAAGTCGCGGCGGTCGACGTTCTCGACGTCGATCTTCGTGCCGGCGTTGTACGTCTTGTCGACGACCTTGCCGGTCATGATGTTCTTCATCTTGGTGCGGACGAACGCGCCACCCTTGCCCGGCTTGACGTGCTGGAACTCGATCACCGTCCAGAGCTGCCCGTCGATGTTCAGGACGATGCCGTTCTTGATGTCAGCGGTAGAAGCCATGCGCGAGAATGTCCGTTCGTGGAAAGTGTGCGGCCGGATACGACCCAACGAACGAGTGTAACCGCTGCGAGGACCCGTGACCAATGCACCCGTGGTGGACCAGGGCGCCGCGCACGTCACTCGGCGCTGCGGCGCACCACGAGGTCGAGGGCGAGGCGGTACGAGTCGAAGCCGAAACCGGCGATCACGCCGGTCGCGACACCGGAGATCACGCTCGTGTGACGGAAGGCCTCGCGGGCGTGCGGATTCGAGAGGTGCACCTCGACGAGCAGGAGGCCAGCCTTCGTGACCATGGCCGCCGCGTCACGGAGCCCGTAGCTGTAGTGGGTGAACGCCGCGGGGTTGAGGATCACGGACGTGCCGGAGTCGACGGCCTCGTGGAGCCAGCCGATCAGCTCGCCTTCGTCGTCCGTCTGGCGCAGGTCGATCCGCGTCCCGTCGCCCGCGTCGGCCTCGAGCACGGTGCGCAGCGCAACGAGGTCGGCCGAGCCGTAGACGTCGGGTTCACGGCTGCCGAGGCGCCCGAGGTTCGGTCCGTTGAGGACGAGTACGGTGGTCATGAGTCGAGGGTATCCGTTCGGGACGAGCGCTCGCGGAGCGCACCGGCGTCGGTCAGGAGCCGATCTCCTGGTAGGCGGCGAAGAGCAGCGAGGTCTCGGGCCCTTGGAGGACGGTCGGCTTGGCGAGGTCGTCGAGCACGATGAACCGCAACATCGAACCGCGCGTCTTCTTGTCGCGCTGCATCGTCGCGAGCAGCGTGTTCCAGCGGCCCACCGGATAGGCGATCGGCAGGCTGAGGAGCTCCAGGACGCGACGGTGGCGGTCGACGACCTCGTCCGACAGCCGGCCGGCGAGGCGGGAGAGCTCGGCGACGTACATCATGCCGATCGCCACCGCGGCACCGTGTCGCCACTGATACCGCTCGGCGTGCTCGATGGCGTGCCCGAGCGTGTGCCCGTAGTTGAGGATCTCGCGGAGGCCCTGCTCGGTGAAGTCCTCGCTGACGACGTCGGCCTTCATCCGGATCGCGAGCTCGATGCAGCGGCGGAAGGCGGGTGTCTCGGGGTCGGTCGCGGCGTCGACGTCGGCCTCGATGAGATCGAGGATCTCCGGGTAGCGGATGAACCCGGCCTTGGCCACCTCGGCGAACCCGGCGAGGATCTCGTTCTTCGGGAGGGTGTCGAGCGTGTCGAGATCGCAGACGACGGCTGCCGGGGCGTAGAAGGCGCCGACGAGGTTCTTGCCTTCCGCGGTGTTGATGCCCGTCTTGCCGCCCACGGCCGCGTCGACCATGCCGAGGACCGTCGTGGGGACCTGCACGAGTCGGACGCCGCGCAGCCAGGTGGCGGCGACGAAGCCTGCAAGGTCGGTGACGGCGCCACCGCCGAACCCGATGACCGCGTCGGAGCGCGTGAAGTCTGCCTGCCCGAGGACTCCCCAGCAGAACGCGGCGACCTCGACCCGTTTCCCGGCCTCGGCGTCCGGCACCTCGGCGAGCAGCACCTGGTACCGGTCGCTCAGGGTCTCGCGCAGTTTGGCCGCCTTCTCGCCCAGCGTCGCCGGGTGGACGATGAGGACCCGCTGCACGCCGGTCCCGAGGGCGTCGACGAGCACGTCCTCCAGCCCTCTCCCGATCGTGATGGGGTACGGGGAGGATCCCGTCACCTCGATGACGGTCCGCTCGGTCGGGGTGGTCGGTTCGGTGCTCATGCAGGCTCCTTCACCCAGGCGACGAGCTCGTCGACGATGCCTGAGATGGGTCGGTGCGAGGTGTCGAAGGTGACATCCGCGAGTCGTTCGTACACGGGACGCCGGGCGGCGGCGATGCGCGACCACGCGCCGGGGTCGTCACGGAGGAGTGGACGCTTGTCGAGGTTGGCTCGTGCCAGCACGGCCTCTTCGGTCACCGTCAACAGCACGACGCGTGCATCGGCGAGCTGACGCTGCGTGTCCTCGTCGAGCACCGCTCCCCCGCCGAGCGACACGATCGCCGGCTGCTCGAGTGCGGCGGCGACCGCCGCCCGCTCCAGGGCGCGGAAGTGCGCCTCGCCGTGTCGCTCGAAGATGCGCGCGATCGCTCCGTGCTCGCCGGAGACGACGTTGTCGGTGTCGACGAACGGCAGGCCCAGGCGCTTCGCCAGCTGCTTGCCGACGCGGCTCTTCCCCGACCCCATCGGTCCGATGAGGACGACGGGGAGTCGGAGATCGGCGGCCTGCTCAGGCATCGGCGCTGGAGGCGTGGTCGCCTCGCGTGCGCAGGTTCGACGGGATCGCTGCCAGGTATCCGTCGAGGTTGCGCTTCGTCTCGGGGACGGAGTCGCCACCGAACTTCTCCAGCACCGCTTCGGCGAGGACCAGGGCCACCATCGCCTCGGCCACGACACCGGAGGCCGGGACCGCGCAGACGTCCGAGCGCTGGTGGTGCGCGGTGGCGGCCTCGCTCGTCGCGACGTCGACCGTGCGGAGCGAGTGCGGGACGGTCGCGATCGGCTTCATGCCGGCGCGCACGCGGAGGACGGTACCGGTGGTCATGCCACCCTCGGTGCCGCCGGCGCGATCGCTCTGTCGGGCGATGCCGTCGCTCTCCTGGACGAGCTCGTCGTGGGCCGCGGAGCCGCGACGCGTCGTCGTGAGGAAGCCGTCGCCGACCTCCACACCCTTGATGGCCTGGATGCCCATGAGCGCTGCCGCGAGGCGTGCGTCGAGTCGGCGGTCCCAGTGGACGTAGGAGCCGAGTCCCGGTGGGAGTCCGTAGGCCAGGACCTCGACGATGCCGCCGAGGGTGTCACCGTCCTTCTTGGCCGCGTCGACCTCGGCGACCATGCGCTCCGAGGTCGCCTTGTCGAAGCAGCGCAGCGGATCGGCGTCGAGCGCGTCGACGTCGGCCGGGACCGGCAGCGGGCTGTCTTCGGGAACGCGCACCGGGCCGATCGACAGCGTGTGGCTGACGAGGGTGATGCCCAGCTCGCCGAGGAAGGAGCGCGCGACGGCGCCGAGGGCGACGCGCGCAGCGGTCTCGCGTGCGCTGGCGCGTTCGAGCACGGGACGCGCCTCGTCGAAGCCGTACTTCTGCATGCCCGTCAGGTCGGCGTGGCCGGGACGCGGACGGGTGAGCGCGGCGCTGCGGCCACGCGACTTGTCGGAGATCTCGGTCGGCTCGGGGCTCATGACCTCGGCCCACTTCGGCCACTCGGTGTTGCCGATGCGGATCGCGATCGGGCTGCCCATGGAGAAGCCGTGGCGGACGCCGCCGGACAGGTTGAGCTCGTCCTCCTCGAACTTCATTCGGGATCCTCGGCCGTAGCCGAGCTTCCGTCGGGCGAGGTCGGCGCGGACGCCGTCCATGGAGATGGGGACGCCGGACGGGAGTCCCTCGAGGACGGCGATGAGTTCCGGGCCGTGAGACTCTCCGGCAGTGAGCCAACGAAGCATGGTCCTATCCTTCCATAGAGCCGGGACGCGACCGTGCGCCTTCGGTCGACGGCCCGGCGGGTGTGCAGATGGGCGACGGATGCGTCCGGAGCGGTCAGTGCGAGGCGACCGGCGCCCCGGTGTGATCGAGGTGGACCGTTCCGAGCATCGCCCCGAGCACCGTCGTCTCGTCGTCGAGCGGCAGGAGCGGATCGCCGAGGACGAAGATCCGGACCTGGAGCAACGCCTGGTGCACGAGCATCGACAGCCCGCTGAGGACCGACCCGCCGGCCTGCGACCACGCCTCCGCGAGCACACTCGGCCACGGGTCGTACGCGACGTCGAGGAGGAGCGCGCCTGGAGCATGGGACAGGACCGGACCCGGTTCAGTGAGGGCGCCGCCCGGAAGGGTGCTGATCACGAGTGGTGCGTCAGGCGTCTCACCGTCGAACGGCCCTGAGGCGAACCGCAGCCCCAGCCTGCCGGCGAGGTCCTCGAGTGGTCGCGCCTGGGCCGGTCGTCTGAGCGCCACGTGGACGTGCTCGGCACCGAGGTCCGCCGCCGCCATGATCGCCGAGGAAGCCGTCGCTCCCCCGCCCAGGACGATCGCGGACGCGATCGTGTCGACACCGGCCGCCCCGATCGCGCGGACGATGCCGCCGACGTCGGTGTTGAACCCCTCGATCCGACGGGACCCGTCCTCGGCTCGTCGGAGACGCAGCGTGTTGACCGCCCCGGTCTCGGTTGCGGCGCGGTCGGCCACGTCGGCCAGCTCGAGCGCGCGATGCTTCAGTGGCATGGTCAGCGAGAGCCCCCGCCAGTCCGAGCCGAGGCCGTCGAGGAAGGCCGAGAGCTCAGCCGCCTCGAGTTCGTGGCGACCGTAGTCCCAGTCGAGCCCCAGCACCCGGTAAGCGGCCTCATGCAGTGCCGGCGACTTGGAGTGGGCGATGGGCGCGCCGAGCACGGCGAGCCGCGGCTGCCCGTCCTGGCCGTGACCCGGCCCCGTTTCACGCATGTGCGCCACGCTCCCGCTACTGGTACTCGGGGTGCTCGTCCATCCAGGACAGCCACTTGTCGACCGCGGCCTCGTGCTCCTCCTGGGTGGTGGAGAAGATCGTCTCACCGGAATCGAGGTTCCAGGTGACGAAGTAGAGCCAGGGGCCGTCGGCCGGGTGCAGCGCGGCATCGATCGCGAGGTCGCCCGGGTTCGAGATCGGTCGCACGACCATGCCCGGATGGACGTAGGTGTTGTACGGGTTCGAAGCGTCGGCGCGCTCGGCGTCCGTGGTTGACACCCGGTGGGTGTTGCCCGTCCCGTACGCGACCGTCGCGTCGGACTGCAGCAGACCGCTCTCCCACTGGGCCGGGTCCAGCCGGTTGAGGAAGACCCGCGACACCTTGTAGTAGTCGTCGCGGAGGCCCGCCTCCTTCTGGATGAGCGAGGCCAGGACGATGGTCTTCCAGCGATCCTCGGGCTTCACCCCGGCGTCGTCGAGCGCCTGGAACGACCGGTTCACGAGGGTCTGGAGGACCGCGTGCGCATCGCCGCCGTCGGGGAGGCTGTAGGTCGCCGGGAAGAGGAACCCCTCGAGCGAGGTCGCCTCGGCGGGGAGACCGAAGGACGCGACGTCGGCGGCCGCCGCCTGGAGTTCCTCCAGCGGGATGCCGGTGCCCTCCGCGATCGACGGCAGGGCGTCCTGCTCAGCGGTGCCCTCGGGGATGACGAAGGTGTCCTCCATGCGGTTCGCCTCATCGGTCAGGGCTGCAAGGGCGGACTTGGCGCTCATCTTGAGCTTCAGCTTGTAGGCACCAGGGAAGAACTCCGGCTGGGTGGGCTGTGCGAGGAGGAGGTCGTAGAAGGCGTCGAACGACTTCGTGACCCCCGCGTCGTGCAGGCTCGTCGCGATGTCCTCGCCGATGTCGCCCTCGTTGACCATGACGACGGCCTCGCCGCTGCCGGCACCCTCGTAGTCGTTCGGTTCCTCCCAGCCGAGGACCTTGCGGATCTGCGGCTCGTAACTCGTCCACACGACCGCGGCGCACGCGACGAGACCCCCGACGACCACGATGGACACGATGAGCGCGATGAGCCCGCGACGACCACGACGGCGCTTCGGCGGTTCCCCACCGGCCAGCGCACGACGGCGCCCCCGATGGATCGGCTGCGGCCCGCTGTCGTTCGCCGTGTCGTCCTCAGCGAGCAGGTCCTCGAACGCGGGGATGGTCATGGTCCTGGCCCGGGACACCGAGGAGTCGGTGTCGTCCGACTCAGGTGCGCGCGAGGTCGGCGCGCTCAAAGGTGTGGCGCTCGCGGCCGGTTCGCCGACGCTGGAGTGACCGGACGACGCGGCGGTCGAGGGGGCGTCGACGGACGTGGCGTCGACCGATCTGGAGCCGGCCGGGGCCGGTTCGGCCGTGTCGCTCGCCGCGTCTTCATCGACGGGCTCGGGCGGCGTCGAGGCGGCTTCGGCGGCCTCCCGCCGCTGACGTGCCTCGCGTCGGGACAGTGGTACCGGCTGCTCCCCCGCGGCGTTCCGTTCGGACGTGAAGAGGTCGGCGAGCGGATCGTCTGCTGGGTTGTTCTGAGGTGTCAGATTCGACACAGGCACGTCCTGTTCACGGGTCGACGGGGCTTCCGGGGGGTCGCCCCGAACCGCGTTCGGCGTCGAGGGCGTACTGCAAGAGTATGACGGCCGCCACCTGATCGACAATCGAGCGCGTCTGCTTCTGTCGTTTCCCAGCGGAGCGCAAGGCGCCGTGGGCGGTCACCGTCGTCAGCCGCTCGTCGACGAGACGGGCCGGGACACCGGTGATCGACCTGAGCCGGGCGGCGAACTCCCGGGCGTCCTGTGTGGACGCCGTGTCCTTCCCCGACAGGGCGATCGGGAGACCGACGACGAGCTCCACGGCGCCGAGTTCTTCGGCGATGACCGCGATCGCCCGGATGTCGGCGTCGCCGCCCAGGTCCCGTGTGACCGTCTCCACCGGCGTGGCCAACAGGCCGTCGGGATCGCTTCTCGCGACCCCGACCCTGGCCTTCCCGACGTCGATCCCGAGTCGGACACCGCGACGGAACCCGTCCGTCATGTCAGGCGATCTCGCGGGCGATCGCCGCGAGGGCGTCGCCGAGCGCGGTGGCGTCGACGCCGCCACCCTGTGCGAGGTCGTCCTTCCCACCACCGTTGCCGCCGAGGACGCCGGCCGCGACCCGGACGAGGAGGCCTGCCTTGAGTCCGGCGTCGCGGGCACCCTGGTTCGTCGCGACGACGATCGCGGGCTTCCCACCGACGACCGCGCCCAGGGCGATGACCGCCGGGCTCGCGCCGAGCTGCTCGCGGAGCTGCGTGACGAGCGTCCTGACGTCGTTCGGTGACCCGAGCTCGCCCAGGTGCTCGGCGACGAGCGACACCGGGCCGACGCGGTGAGCGGTCTGCGCCAGTGCCGGGAGACGTTCGCTCAGCCCACGGGCTTCGAACGCGGCGATCTTCTTCTCAGCCGCCTTGAGGTTCGCGACGAGTTCGGCGATGCGGTCGGGCAGCTGTTCCTTCGGCGTCTTGAGGCTGCCGGAGAGCTGTGACACGAGCGCGCGCTCGGCGGCGAGGTCGCGGAAGGCCTCGAGTCCGACGAGCGACTCCACCCGACGGTTCGTCGAGCCGACAGACGATTCGCTGACGAGGTTGATCAACCCGATCTCGGCGCTGGAGGTGACGTGGGTGCCCGCACACAGCTCACGCGACCACGGCCCGCCGATGTCGACGACGCGGACGGTCTCGCCGTACTTCTCGCCGAACAGTGCCATGGCGCCGAGTGCCTTCGCGTCGTCGAGCGCCATCTCGCGGGTGGTCACCTGCAGGTTGTCGCGGATGGCGTTGTTGGAGATCTCCTCGATCTCCGACTTCGTCGCCGGCGACAGCGGCTGGTTCCAGGTGAAGTCGAGCCGCAGGTACCCGGCCTTGTTCGACGAACCGGACTGGTGGGCGCTGTCGCCCAGCACCTGCCGCAGGGCGGCGTGGATGATGTGCGTACCGGAGTGCGCCTGCTGGGCGCCGCGGCGGTAGCTCGCGTCGACGATGGTCGTCGCCGGTGCGTCAACGCCCACCTCGCCCTGGCTCACCTGCACCTTGTGCGCGATGAGACCCTTCACCGGCTTCTGGACGTCGAGCACCTCGAGCTCGTATCCGGGTCCGACGATGACGCCCTGGTCGGCCTCCTGCCCGCCGGACTCGGCGTACAGCGAGGTCTCCGCCAGGATCACCTCGGCGATGTCACCGGCGACCGCGCGCTGCACCGGGTGGCCGCCGACGATGATGCCGAGGATACGGCTCTCGGTCTCGAGCTCGGTGTAGCCGGTGAACACGGTCTCCCCCTTGGCGCGGATGTCGCTGTAGACCGAGAGGTCGGCGAGGACGCTCTTCTTCGCCTTCGCGTCGGCCTTCGCGCGCTGGCGCTGCGCGGTCATGAGCGAATCGAACGCGTCGCGGTCGACGGAGAGGCCGGCCTCCTCCGCGATCTCGAGGGTCAGGTCGATGGGGAACCCGTAGGTGTCGTGCAGGAGGAACGCGGAATCCCCGGCGAGGGCCGTCCGGCCCGTGCCCTTGGTCTGCTCGAGCGCGAGGTCGAGGATGGTCGTGCCGCTGGCCAGCGTCCGGAGGAAGGTCTCCTCCTCGGCGTAGGCGCTCTGCGAGATCCGGCCGAAGTCGGTCTCGACCTCGGGGTAGGCGGCCTTCATGGCGTCGCGGGACGCGGAGAACAGCTCGGGGAACGTCGCGGTGTCGACGCCGAGGAGACGCATCGCACGGACCGTCCGTCGCATGAGGCGGCGGAGGATGTACCCGCGTCCCTCGTTCGACGGCGTGATGCCGTCGCTCATGAGCATGAGCGAGGAACGCACGTGGTCGGCGATGACGCGCATCCGGACGTCGTCGTCGTGGTCGGCGCCGTAGCGACGTCCGCTCAACTCGGCGGCGCGATCGAGGACCGGGCGCACCTGGTCGATCTCGTACATGTTCTCGACGCCCTGCTTGAGGAAGGCCACCCGCTCGAGCCCCATGCCGGTGTCGATGTTCTTCTTCGGGAGTTCGCCGACGATGTCGAAGTCGACCTTGCCGCGGACGTTCTCGATCAGGTACTGCATGAACACGAGGTTCCAGATCTCGACGTACCGGTCGTCGTCGGTCGCCGGGCCGCCGTCGGCGCCGTACGCGGGACCGCGGTCGAAGAAGATCTCCGAGCACGGGCCGGCCGGTCCTGGCTGACCCGTCGACCAGTAGTTCGTGTCCTTGTCGAGCCGCTGGATGCGGTGCTCGGGGAGCCCTGCGACGCGCTTCCAGAGGTCGATCGCCTCGTCGTCGTCCTTGTACACGGTGACCCAGAGGTCCTTCTCGTCGAAGGCGAGGCCGCCGCTCGACTCACTGCCGGTCAGGAGCTCCCACGCGTAGGTGATCGCCCCCTCCTTGAAGTAGTCGCCGAAGGAGAAGTTGCCGTTCATCTGGAAGAAGGTGCCGTGCCGGGGCGTCTTGCCCACCTCTTCGATGTCGTTGGTGCGGATGCACTTCTGGACGCTCGTGGCGCGGTCGAACGGCGCGGGGACCACACCGGTGAGGTACGGCACGAACGGCACCATGCCGGCGACCGTGAAGAGGAGCGAGGGGTCGTCGCTGACGAGGGAGGCGGAGGGGACGACGGTGTGCCCCCGATCGCCGAAGAAGGTGAGCCAGCGGGAGCGGATGTCAGCGGTGTCCATGGTGTCCGTACGTCAGGGGTGTGCGTGTCGATGTTCGTGCGCTGCGGCGATGCCCGTCCGGGCGTGCCGCTACGGCTTGGTGAGGTCTTCTGCGGCGTCCTCGACGCGCGCGACGACGGACTCCGCCGTGTCGCGCAGTTGCGCCTCGCGCTCCTTGTAGGCGTCGCCGACGGTGTCGGTGAACTCTCTGACGCGTGAGTCCAGCTCGGAGAAGAACCGCTTGCCGGACTGTGTCTTGTTGATCTCGTGGGCGACGACGAAGCCGGCGCCGATGCCGACGATCAGCCAGAACACGTTCTTCATGGGGAACTCCTCATCTGCGGTGCGACCACCCGGGCGTCGCCGGGCGTACCAAGCATCCATCGTAGTCGAGCGCGGTGGACCGATGGCGTCGTACGACGACGAAGAGGCACCGGCCGGAGCCGATGCCTCTTCGTGTGGTGCCCGGAGCCGGGCCGCAGTCCTAGCGGGCTGCGTAGTACTCGACGACGAGCTGCACTTCACAGGTCACGGGGACCTCGGCGCGCTTCGGGCGACGCTCGAGACGTGCCTGGAGCTTGTCGAGCTCGACCGAGAGGTACGCGGGCACCTTCGGCAGGACGTCGACGTGACCGCCGGCAGCGGCGACCTGGAAGGGCTCGGTGCCCTCGGAGCGCGGCTTGACGTGGATGAGCTGACCCGGCTTCACGCGGAAGGACGGGCGGTCGACGAGCTGGCCGTCGACCATGATGTGGCGGTGCACGACCATCTGGCGGGCCTGAGCCGTGGTGCGGGCGAAGCCGGCACGGAGGACGAGCGCGTCGAGACGGGTCTCGAGGATCTCGACGAGGTTCTCACCCGTCAGGCCCTGGGTGCGACGTGCCTCCTGGAAGGCGATCTTGAGCTGAGCCTCGCGGATGCCGTACTGGGCGCGCAGACGCTGCTTCTCGCGCAGACGGACGGCGTAGTCGCTGTCGGCCTTGCGCTTGGTGCGGCCGTGCTCACCAGGAGCGTAGGGACGCTTCTCGAGGTACTTGGCGGCCTTCGGGGTGAGGGCGATGCCGAGTGCCCGCGAGAGGCGGGTCTTGCTGCGGGTACGTGACTTGGTAGACACGGTTTCCTTTCGATGAAGTCTCAAACGATGAATGACCGGCGCGAAGACGCGTCGGTGATCCGGAATCACACCGGACAAAGTCAGAGGGGTCCGCCGGGGCTGTTCGGCTACAGAACACGCCCGTCGAACACGGTGATCGAGCAGCCGCGCAGTCACACCGGTTCTAGGCGGATCAATAGTAGCACGATGTGCCCCGGTCGCCGGGCCGCCGTGACCAGACGATCACTCGCCCCGGACGATCTTCCGGAGTTTGTCCAACCGCGCCGAGATGTCGCGTTCGTGGCCGTGGTCGGTGGGCTGGTAGTACCGGACGTCGCGCAGCTCGTCGGGCAGGTACTGCTGGGCGACGACGCCGATCGGGTGGTCGTGCGGGTAGCGGTAGCCCTTGCCGTGTCCGAGGCGCTTGGCGCCCGCGTAGTGGGCGTCGCGCATCGGCTTCGGTACGCGTCCGAAAGCTCCGGCCCTGACGTCGGCGATGGCCTGGTCGATGGCGACGTAGGCCGCGTTCGACTTGGCGGCCGTGGCCAGGTACACCACGGCCTCGGCGAGCGGGATGCGACCCTCGGGCATGCCGATGAACTGGACGGCGTCGGCGGCCGCCACGGCGATGGGCAGCGCCTGCGGGTCGGCGATGCCGATGTCCTCGGCCGCGGAGATGATGATGCGGCGGGCGATGAAGCGCGGGTCCTCCCCCGCCTCGATCATCCGAGCGAGGTAGTGCAGCGCGGCGTCGACGTCGGATCCGCGGATGCTCTTGATGAACGCGCTGATGACGTCGTAGTGCTCGTCGCCGTTGCGGTCGTATCGGAGCAGGGCTCGGTCGACCGCCTGCGAGACGAGCTCGTCGGTGATGACGGGGCCGCGGGGCGCCCGCGTCGCGGTGTCGGAGTCGTCGTCCACCCCGTCTTCGTCGTCTTCGTCGTCATCATCGCCGACGTCGAGGAGACCTGCGTCGTCGAGATCGAGCTCGTCGGGGTCGACCGGAGCGCCGAGATCGGAGTCGGCGGCGATCGCGGCGGCCTCGAGCGCCGTCAGGGCACGTCGGGCATCGCCGGAGGACAACTGGATGATCGCGGCGCGGGCCTCCGGCGTCACGGTGAAGCGACCGGCCAGGCCACGCGGGTCGGTCACGGCGCGGTCGATGAGGATGCCGAGGTCGTCGTCGCTCAGCTGCTCGAGCGTGAGGAGCAGCGAACGCGACAGCAGCGGGGAGATGACGGAGAACGACGGGTTCTCGGTCGTCGCGGCGACCAGGATGACCCAGCCGTTCTCCACGCCGGGGAGCAGGGCGTCCTGCTGGGCCTTCGTGAACCGGTGGATCTCGTCGAGGAAGAGGACGGTCGAGCTGCCGTAGAGGTCGCGGCTCGACATCGCCTCCTCCATGACCTGCCGGACGTCCTTGACGCCCGCCGTCACGGCCGAGAGCTCCACGAACCGGCGACCGGAGCTGTGCGCGATGGCTTGCGCCAGCGTCGTCTTCCCGGTGCCCGGTGGGCCCCAGAGGATGACGGACACGGCCGCCTGCGTCCCCTCGTTGTCGCTCGCCAGGCGGACGAGCGGCGAGCCGGGACGGAGCAGGTGCTGCTGGCCGGCGACCTCCTCGAGGCTGCGGGGCCGCATGCGCACCGCGAGCGGGACCGGTGCGCCGGCGATGCCGGGTCCTCGACTGAACATTCCACCAGGCTAGCCGCAGCCTGCGACACGCGGACCCGCTGCAGAACTGGGTAGCCGCCGTCGTGTGCCGTTTGGTCCGCGCGGAGCGCTCCCCGTAAGGTTCTCCTGGGCAGTCCGCCGCGGGCGTGGTGCCAGATGACAGCGCGATGCCGCCGCTCGGCCGACGGCACCTGGAGGGAACGACGTGGCAACGAGCAAGGGTCCGGACAAAGAGGCACGCGCAGCACGCGCACGGCTGCGCGCCTACAACGCCCGGCGCACCGTGCACGAGCACCGCTCCAAGCGCCGCGTCCGCGACAACGTGATCGCCGCTGCGGCGCTCGTCGTCGTCCTCGCCGGTGCCACGGCTGCGCAGGTGTTCTTCTTCGCCGGCGGTCCGGGCACCCCGGTCGCGACGCCCACCGCCTCCGCCGACGCCGGGGCCTGCGGTGTCACCGGGGCCACCGACGGCGCGAACACCGGCGAAGTCCCCGCGAGCACGATCGCCGAGGACCGCGACTGGAGCGGTGAGATGACGATCAACGACGTCGTCATGAACCTCACCCTCGACGGAGCCTGCGCGCCGCAGGGCGTCTCCTCCTTCATCTCCCTCGCCCAGTCCGGCTTCTACGACGGCGTCACCTGCCACCGCCTCACGACGAGCGGCATCTACGTCCTCCAGTGCGGCGACCCCGACGGCACCGGCACCGGCGGCCCCGGGTACAGCTACGGCCCGGTCGAGAACGCACCGACGGACGACGTCTACCCGGCCGGCACCATCGCCATGGCGCGCCAGGGAGGGAACGGCTACAGCAACGGCTCGCAGTTCTTCCTCGTGTACCAGGACTCGACCATCCCGTCCGACGCCGCCGGCGGCTACACCGTGCTCGGCCAGATCACGAGCGGTCTCGACCAGCTCGTCTCGGGTGTCGTGTCCGGCGGTGTCGCAGACGGCAGCGGTGACGGTGCTCCAGCGGTCCCCGCCACCATCACCTCGGTGACGGTCCAGTAGCGCGTGCAGTAACCTGCACCAGACGGAACCGACCGGCGCAAGCGGTCGCCCCGAGCAGGACTCGGGGTAATAGGCTTGTGGATCGATCACGATCGCCACGAACGGCGGTCAACACACAGCAAGGGTGATGCGCGTGACCAGTCCAGAGATCGAACCGTGGGGTCGTGTCGACGACGACGGCACCGTCTACGTCCGTGAGGCCGACGGCGAACGAGCGGTCGGACAGTACCCCGACGGTTCCAAGGAGGAGGCGCTCGCGTACTTCGAGCGCAAGTTCACGGACCTCGCCGGACAGGTGACGCTCCTCGAGCAGCGCGCGAAGCGCGGTGCTCCGGCGACGGACGTCGCGAAGGCCGTGAAGTCGATCACCAAGCAGGTCGAGTCCGCCAACGCGGTCGGCAACCTGCAGGCGCTCCTGACCCGCCTCGCGGCGCTCGACGGCACCGTGAGCGAGCTGACCGAGGCGCAGAGCCAGGAGACCAAGGCAGCCCTCGAGGAAGCGGCGCGTGCGCGTCTCGCGATCGTCGAGGAGGCCGAGCAGCTCGCGCAGCAGGATCCGGCACGGGTGCAGTGGAAGCAGACCTCGGCGCGGCTCGACGAACTCTTCGCCGAGTGGCAGCGCCAGCAGCACGACGGACCTCGTCTCGCGAAGAACGACGCCAACGACCTCTGGAAGCGGTTCCGGACGGCACGCGCGACGATCGAGCAGCACCGTCGTGCGTTCTACACGGAGCTCGACTCTGTCCACAAGGAAGCACGCGCGATCAAGCAGAAGCTCGTCGAGCGCGCCGAGGCCCTCATCGCCAAGGGCGCCGAGGGCATCCCCGCCTACCGCAGCCTGCTCGACGAGTGGAAGGCCTCCCCGCGTGCCGGGAAGCGCCAGGATGACGCGCTCTGGGCGAAGTTCAAGGCCGCGGGCGACGCGATCTACGGTGCGAAGGCCGAGATCGACGCGCGCGACAACGAGGAGTTCCAGGGCAACCTGGATCTGAAGCTCGCGGTGTTGGCGGATGCCGAGCCGATCCTGGCCGACACGAACCGGGACTCGGCGCGCAAGGCGCTCACCGACATCCAGCGTCGGTGGGACGAGATCGGCAAGGTCCCGCGCGAGCAGGTCCGCGTCGTCGAAGACCGTCTCCGCAAGATCGAGGCCCACGTCAAGCAGCTCGAGGACGAGCACTGGAAGCGCAACAACCCCGAGACGAAGGCGCGCACCGAGAGGCTCGCGAGCCAGCTCGCCGACGCCATCGCCAAGCTCGAGGACGAGGTCGAGGCGGCGCGAGCCTCCGGTGACGCCGACCGGCTCACCGCGGCCATCGAGGCGCTGGATGCACGCAAGGCGTGGCTCGGGGCGATCCGCTAGGCGGATCCGCTCCACCAACCGCATGACGGTCGCGGTTCTCCACAGATCCGTCGACGATCCTCCTGCTGCCGGACGGCTGCAGGAGGATCGTCGTATGTCCACGGCACTCCAGACCTCCTCCCCCATCGAGCCAGGCTGCGCGACGGATCCATCGGCCTCCACGAGCCGCCTCCCCGCCTACCTCCAGCCACCCGAGCTCTCCGTCGCCGAGCTCGCCGCCGCGCGGCTCGACGGCGAGCTCTTCGCCTTCGAAGACGGCTACTGCAGTGTCGACGAACCCGACACCGTCCGGCTGCGCGCGGCGGTCCTCGAACAGCTGCCCGGGCTGGCCGGCGCGGTCATCGCTGAGACGAGTGCCGCCTGGCTGCACGGCGCGGCGCTCATCGCACCGAGGGTCCACACGGGCTTCGTGTCGATGGAACGGCGAAGCGCGCGTTCGCCCCGGTTGCGTCTGCGTCAGGTGTCACTCCGCGCCGACGACAGCGAGCGGTGCGGCGCACTGCGGGTCACGACCCCCACGCGCACGGTCGCGGATCTGGCACGGCGCACCGGGGCGGACGCGGAGGAGGCCATGACGACGATCCGCAACTACTTCCTGCTCGGGCTCACCACCCCTGAGGAGGTCGTCGCATGGGTCCGCTCCGTCCCACGGGTCCTCGGCGGCACACGGATCGTCCGTGTCGTGTCGAGTGCCACCGAGGTGATGCTCCCCGGCCTCGAGCCGACTCGGAGCGAACTGGCGTCTTGGTCGCTCCCGCTCAGCCGCCGTTGACCCGGTAGACGTCGTAGACGGTGTCGATCCGCCGGACCGCGTTCAGCACTCGGTCGAGGTGGGTGGTGTCGCCCATCTCGAACACGAAGCGGCTGATGGCCAGGCGGTCGCTCGAGGTGTTCACCGTCGCCGACAGGATGTTGACGTGATACTCGGACAGCACCCGCGTCACATCCGACA
This sequence comes from Plantibacter flavus, assembly GCF_002024505.1. Lineage (NCBI taxonomy): Bacteria > Bacillati > Actinomycetota > Actinomycetes > Micrococcales > Microbacteriaceae > Plantibacter > Plantibacter flavus. The sequence continues at coordinate 2,152,365 of NZ_CP019402.1, read as the reverse complement.
ACAGTCCAGCTCGATCGAGTGCCTCGACCTGGATCTGGACGAGGAACACGCTCTTCGACGACGGCGCCCACTCCACATCGATCATGCGCTCGGGCTCCTGCAGGAGGCCTTGGACGTTGTGGCAGTCCGAACGGTGGACGGAGACGCCGGAGCCCCGCGTGACGAACCCGACGATCTCATCACCAGGCACCGGGGTGCAGCACTTCGCGAGCTTGACCAGGATGTCGGGAGCGCCGAGCACGAGGACCCCGGAGTCGCTGTTCTGCAGCCGCTCACGGCGGCTCCCGCGCACCGGGACGGTGTACTCGGCGTGCTCGCTGTCGGCGTCCTTCTGCAGGAGCGCGACCACCTTCTCGAGCACGGACTGCGTCGAGACGTGGCCCTCGCCGACGGCCGCATAGAGTGCCGTGACGTCCTCGTAGCGCAGCTGCGCCGCGACCTCGGCGAACGAGTCCTGGTTCATGAGCTTCTGGAGCGGCAGGTTCTGCTTGCGCATCGCCCGTGCGATCGCGTCGCGCCCCTGCTCGATCGCCTCGTCGCGACGCTCCTTCGTGAACCACTGGCGGATCTTGTTCCGCGCCCGAGGGCTCTTGACGAAGTTCAACCAGTCCTGGCTCGGACCGGAGTCGGGGTTCTTCGAGGTGAAGACCTCCACCACGTCGCCGGTGTTGAGTGAACTCTCCAGCGGCACGAGCCGCCCGTTGACCCGGGCGCCCATCGTCCGGTGGCCGACCTCCGTGTGGACGGCGTAGGCGAAGTCGACCGGCGTCGCGCCGGCGGGCAGGCCGACGACACGCCCCTTCGGGGTGAAGACGTAGACCTCCTTCGCACCGATCTCGAACCGCAACGAGTCGAGGAACTCCCCCGGGTCCGCCGTCTCCGCCTGCCAGTCGGAGATGTGGGCGAGCCAGGCCATCGAGCTGTCGGGCTCAGCGGAGGACGCGGCCTTCCCGCTGTTCATCCGCTCCTTGTACTTCCAGTGCGCGGCGACGCCGAACTCGGCCCGCTGGTGCATCTCGTTCGTGCGGATCTGGATCTCGACGGGCTTCCCGCCCGGTCCGACGACGGTGGTGTGCAGCGACTGGTACAGGTTGAACTTCGGCGTGGCGATGTAGTCCTTGAAACGCCCTGGGACGGGCGTCCACCGTGCGTGGATCGACCCGAGGACCGCGTAGCAGTCGCGCAGCGAGTTCACGAGGACACGGATGCCGACGAGGTCGTAGATGTCGTCGAACTCGCGGCCGCGGACGACCATCTTCTGGTAGATCGAGTAGTACTGCTTCGGGCGACCGGCGACCTTGCCGCGGATCTTCTGCGCCTTGAGGTCCTCGTTCACCGCGTCGATGACGTGCTGCACGTACTCCTCGCGCTGCGGTGTGCGCTGCTTGACGAGCGACTCGATCTCGGCGTAGAGCTTCGGGTACAACACAGCGAAGGACAGGTCTTCGAGCTCCCACTTGATCGCCTGGATCCCGAGGCGGTGCGCGAGCGGTGCGTAGATCTCGAGGGTCTCCGTGGCCTTCTTCGCCGCCTTCTCGGCCGGGACGAATCCCCAGGTCCGGGCGTTGTGCAGCCGATCGGCGAGCTTGATGATGAGGACGCGGATGTCCTTCGACATCGCGACGATCATCTTCCGGACCGTCTCGGCCTGTGCGCTGTCGCCGTACTTGACCTTGTCGAGCTTCGTGACGCCGTCGACGAGCATGGCGACCTCGTCACCGAAGTCGGCGTGGAGTTGGTCGAGCGAGTAGTCGGTGTCCTCGACGGTGTCGTGGAGGAGGGCGGCGACGATCGTCTTCGGTCCGATGCCGAGGTCGGCGAGGATCTGGGACACGGCGACCGGGTGCGTGATGTACGGCTCGCCGCTCTGGCGTTTCTGGCCGGAGTGGGCCCGCTCGGCGACCGTGTACGCACGCTCGATGAGCGCCAGGTCGGCCTTCGGATGGTGCTGCCGCACCGTCCGCATCAGGGTGTCGACGGCGCCGGCCGGCTGCGCCTTCGAGAAGATCCGTGGGACGAGACGGCGCAGGGAGGCCGTCGAGGATGTCGTGGTGTCCGCCATCTCAGGCCTCCCTGCGCTCGTGCACGCGGTTGTCGGTCGCTGTCAGGGTCAACGCGCCAGCGGCGCGTCTGCTTCCGTGCGTTCGCCCTCGGCGTCATCCGAGGTCTGAGCGCGATCGCGCGCCTGCAGCACGCGCTTGTCGTGCTTGGCGATGCGGGGCTCGTTGTGCCGGAAGTTCGCGTAGAGCGGTGCGGCGACGAAGATCGTCGAGTACGTGCCGACGAGGATACCGACGAGCAGGGCGAGCGAGATGTCGCGCAGCGTGTCGGCACCGAGGACGAAGGCACCGAAGAACAGGATCGCCGCGACCGGGAGCGCCGCCACGACGCCGGTGTTGATCGAGCGCACCAGGGTCTGGTTGACCGCGAGGTTGACCGACTCCCCGAACGTCCGGGCCGCGCCGTCGGCGTCGAGCGTCGTGTTCTCGCGGATCTTGTCGAACACCACGACGGTGTCGTACAGCGAGAAGCCGAGGATGGTGAGGAAGCCGATCATGGCGGCCGGCGTGATCTCCCAGCCCGTCGCGGCGTAGACACCGGCCGTGATGATGAGGTCGTGCATGAGGGAGAGCAGCGCGGCCGCGGACATCTTCCAGGTGCGGAAGTACAGGGCCATGAGGATCGCCGCGAGCACGAGGAACACGATGAGGCCGACGATCGCCTGCTTGGAGACGTCCTGACCCCATGACGGGCCGATGAACGAACTCGTGATGTCGGACTGTTCGACGCCGTAGGCCTCGGCCAAGGCTGCCGACACCTGCTGGGTGACCTTGTCGTTCTTCAGCTGGTCGGTCTGCACGCGGACCGAGTTGCCGCCCACGACGGTCACGTGGGTGGTCGCGCCGCTGACGACGGACGCGACGGCGTCTTCGGCCAACGTCTGATCGGTGCTCTTGACGTCGGCGATCTGGAACTGGGAACCACCGCGGAACTCGATGCCGAAGTTGAATCCGCCCTTGACGACCGGGATCAACACCGAGAGGACGACCGCGACGATGGCGATCGTGTACCAGATCTTGCGCTTGCCGACGAAGTCGTAGGAGCGCTTCCCGGTGTAGAGCTCGTTTCCGAACCGTGCGAACGCACCCATCAGGAGTCCTTCCCATCGGTCGGCAGATCGTCTGCTCTGGTGTCGGAGCCGCCTCCGACGAGGGCCGCCTGCTTGCGCTCGGCGATCGTCTGGCGCTTGGCCGCCTCGCGGCTGCTGGATGCGGCCTTGGCGCCGGGCACCGAGACGGGCTTCCGGAACTCCGCGCGACCACGGTAGATGGCGCCGAGCGCCGACGGGTCGAGACCGGTGAACGGCTTGCCGCTGTTGAAGAGCTTCGTCTGGCCGAGGAGCTGCATCATCGGGTGCGTGAACAGGAGCACGACGATGACGTCGATGATCGTGGTCACGCCGAGGGTGAGGGCGAAGCCGCGGACGTTGCCGATCGCGAGGACGTACAGCACCACGGCGGACAGGAGGTTGACACCCTTCGCCGCGTAGATGGTGCGCTTGGCGCGCTTCCAGCCGGCTTCGACGGCGGACTCCAGACCCCGGCCGTCGCGGAGTTCGTCCTTGATGCGTTCGAAGTACACGATGAACGAGTCCGCGGTGAAACCGATGGCGACGATGAGGCCCGCTATGCCGGCGAGAGAGAGCCGGAAGCCCTGACGCCAGGACATGAGCAGGATCACCACATAGGTGAGCACCGCGGCCGCGACGAGCGAGGCGATGGTCACGGTGCCGAGGAGCCGGTACTGGAACAGCGTGTAGATGACGACCAGGATGAGCCCGATGAGACCGGCGATGAGGCCGCTCTCCAGCTGCGTCGAGCCGAGGGTCGCCGAGATGGTGTCCTGGCTCTGCACGACGAAGCTGATCGGCAGTGCGCCGAATTTGAGCTGATCGGCGAGGGTCTTGGCGGACTCCTCGGTGAAGGAGCCGCTGATCTCCGGCTTGCCGTCGGAGATGACGGCGAGCGACTGGGGTGCGGAGATGACGTTGCCGTCGAGCACGATCGCGAACTGGTTCTGCGGGCTCTGCAGCGAGGTCAGACGACCGGTGACGTCGGCGAAGAGCGCAGTGCCCTTCTCGTTGAAGACCGGGTACACCGCCCACTCGCCCGTGCTCGCACCCGACGACGTCGTCTTGATGCCGGCGCTCGCGTCGGACAGGTCTTCTCCGGACACCTCGACCGGGCCGAGCACGTACTTGAAGGTGCCGTCGACGTCGCACGTGATGAGTGGGTCGGCAGCGGGCGCTGCGGTGGCGTCGAGCGAATCCGCGTTCGCGGCGCAGTCGTAGGCCTGGAAGGCGGCGTACAGCGCGGGCGTCACCTGCGACAGGTCGCTCGCGTTGGTCGGCGACGCGGTCGGCGTGCTCTCGAGGCCCGGATCCGGCGTCGGATACGGGGTCGAGGCGCCGTCTTCACCGATGAAGGTGTTGGACGGCTGACCGGGAGTCAGCTGCTGCGAGGTGAGGACCGGACGGAACTCGAGCTTCGCGGAGCTCTCGATGCGGTTCAGCGTCGCTTCGTCGGGGGTTCCCGGGATCGAGACGACGACGTTCTGACCCTGCGTCGTGATCTCCGCCTCCGAGACGCCGGACGCGTCGACGCGCTGGCGGATGATCGCCACGGCCTGGTTCAGCTGCTCGTTGGAGACCGTCTGGCCGGACTCCAGCTTCGGCGCGAGGATGATCTGGGTGCCACCCTCGAGGTCGAGGGCCAGCTTGGGCGCCCATGAGCTGTTCCCCCAGAGGACCCCGGCCGCGTTGATCGCGAACAAACCGATGAGGATTACGCCAAGCCAGGTGAGCGAACGCCACGCTTTCTTGACCGGAGTCGACTTTGCCAAACTCGGAACTCAGCTTTCTCTGCCGGCGGTGGCACGACGGCCACCGCCCGGGAAGGGGTTGGGACTAGTCGTCGCTCTTCTGCGGCTTCGAGGTGTCCTCGACGCGCTGGCCGAATTCGGGCTTGGAGAGGTCGAGCGATGAGGCGTCGTCGGGGATGGACTCGACGACCGGAGCCTCTTCCGCGGTCTCGGCGACCGTCGGGGCGACGACCGCACCCGCGTAGCGGGGGTCGATGGTGACGATGACGCCGGGGGCGATCTCGACATCGGCCTTGCGGGAGTCGCGGTCCATCGAGATGAGGGTGCCGTAGACACCGAAGCCGGTGAGCACCTCGGCGCCGGGGACGAGCTTCTGCTCCGTCTCCGCGGCCTGCTTCTTCCGCTTGTTGTTGCTCACCATCATGAACACGATCATGACGCCGGCGAGGCCGAACAGGACGAGGGTCATTGCATCCACGATGGGAACCTTCCAGAGGAGATTGAGGGCGGGAGACGTTGGGAACGCACCGCCAAAGGGAAATTATAGGCCATCGAGGGTCGAGCCATGCTGAGAAGGTGTTCTGCCGAAGTGCCGCCAGGCGGCCGGGGTCGCCACGCGGCCTCGTGGCGTGCGCGTGATGAGGCCGATCCGGACGAGGAACGGCTCGACGACGGACTCGATCGTCTCCGCTTCCTCGCCGACCGAGACCGCGAGCGTGCTGAGCCCGACCGGACCTCCGGCGAAGCGGTCGAGCATGCCTTCCATGACCGATCGGTCGAGTCGGTCGAGACCGAGGGCGTCGACGTCGTAGAGCTCGAGCGCGGCCTGGACGGTCTCGAGGTCCGCGCGGCCACCGTGCACGAGTGCGTAGTCCCTGACGCGGCGGAGCAGGCGGTTGGCGATGCGCGGCGTACCCCGACAGCGCCCGGCGATCTCGGCGACGGCCCGAGCGTCGATGTCGAGCCCGAGCATGTCGGCGGTACGGTGCAGCACCTGTTGCAGTTCCGGCTCGTCGTAGAACTCGAGGTGCGCGGTGAACCCGAAGCGGTCGCGGAGCGGGTTCGGCAGCAGACCGGAGCGGGTGGTCGCCCCGACCAGGGTGAACGGTGCCAGCTCGAGTGGGATGCTCGTCGCGCCGGCACCCTTGCCCACCATGATGTCGATGCGGAAGTCCTCCATGGCGAGGTACAACATCTCCTCGGCAGGGCGGGCCATGCGGTGGATCTCGTCGATGAAGAGCACCTCGCCCGGGGTCAGCGACGACAGGACCGCGGCGAGGTCGCCGGCGTGCTGGATGGCCGGACCGCTCGTGAGCCGGAGCGGTTTCCCGGTCTCGTGCGCGACGATCATCGCGAGGGTCGTCTTGCCGAGTCCAGGAGGGCCGGCCAGCAGGATGTGGTCCGGGGTGCGGTTCTGCATCCCGGCGGCCGTGATCAGGAGTTGCAACTGACCGCGTGCCTTGGACTGACCGACGAACTCGGAGAGCGACCGCGGACGGAGGGCCCCTTCGAACGCCAGTTCCGCGTCGGACTCGGCGGCTGGATTGGTGAGGTCTTCTGGAGCGTCCGTCACGAGGTACGGCCTCCGGCGTGCGCCGGGCCGAGTCTGCCGAGGGCCAGGCGGATGAGCGACGGCACGGTCGAGAGGTCGGCCGCACTCGCGGAGGCGGAGGCCTCGACGACCGCCTGCGTCGCCGTCTTCTCCGGCCAACCGAGCCCGATGAGCGCCGTGACGACCTGGTCGGCGATCGCGGCGGCGTTCACGGTGGTCGCCGGAGCTTCAGGCGTCGTCCTGGTGACGCGGAGCTTGCCGGCGAGCGAGACGGTGATGAGCTTCGCCGTCTTCGGCCCGATCCCGGAGACCTTGCGGAACGGGGCGTCGTCGTCAGCGGAGATGGCGGCGGCGATCTGCTCCGGCGTCAGCGCCTCCAGGACGCCGAGTGCCGATTTCGGGCCGACCCCGGTGACGCTCACCAGGAGCTCGAACACGGACAGCTCCTCGGCGGATCGGAACCCGAACAGGGAGAGCGAGTCCTCCCGCACGATCAGTGTCGTCGAGAGGAGCGCTTCCGTGCCGACCCGGAGGGAGAGGGCATGGGCCGGCGTGACCTGGACGGCGAATCCGACGCCGCCCACCTCGATCACGACGAGGTTGCCGACCGCGCTCAGGACGGTGCCGCGGAGGGAGGAGATCATGCTTCCAGCCTAGGGCTCCGCGCTGCCCGGGCCCGGCCGGCCGCCTCGCGCGGAGCGCCGCCGCGTTCCGCCGCCGCCCACGCACGCTGGGCCGGAGTGAGTGCTCCATTCCCCTGCGGCGGAGCGCCGACGGTTGTCGCTGCCGTCGACACGACGGGTCGCCAGGCGTGGCAGATCGCGAGTGCGAGCGCATCGGCGGCGTCAGCCGGCTTCGGGAGTTCGTCGAGACCGAGGATCCGGGCGACCATGGTCTGCACCTGGAGCTTGTCCGCCCGGCCGTATCCGGTCACCGCGGCCTTGACCTCACTCGGGGTGTGCAGGCCGACGGGGATCCCGTTCGCGGCCGCAGCGTGCAGTGCGAGCCCACTCGCCTGGGCGGTGCCCATGACCGTCCGGACGTTGTGTTGCGCGAACACCCGCTCGACGGCCATCGCGGTCGGCGAAGTGCGCTCGATCGCCGCGGCGATACCCTGCGCGATCATGAGGAGTCGCTGCTCGAGTGGGGCGTGCGCGTCCGTCCGGATGACGCCGTACTCGACCATCGTGGCCTGCCGTCCCGGCAGGACGTCGACGACCCCCACCCCGCATCGGGTCAGGCCGGGGTCGATGCCGAGGACACGCAGAGTCATGTTCCGACCCTAAGCGCGGGCGATGCGCCGGACGCTCCGCGAGGGCGGAGTGTCGTACATCCGTTCGAACGGGCTTCGCGCGGCACGGGTGCCGGACTACTCGTCGTCGGCCTCCAGCTCGGCCTGCACCTCGGGGGTGAGGTCGAAGTTGCTGTAGATGTTCTGGACGTCGTCGTTGTCCTCGAGAGCGTCGATCAGCTTGAAGATCTTGCGCGCCGTGTCGGCGTCGATCTCGACCTTGAGGTTCGGGACGAAGGCGACATCGGCGGAGTCGTAATCGATACCGGCCTCTTGCAGGGCGGTCCGGGTCGCGACCATGTCGCTCGGCTCGGTGACGACCTCGAAGGTCTCGCCCTCGGTGTTCACCTCTTCTGCGCCCGCATCGAGGACGGCGCCGAGGACGTCGTCCTCCGTGGTCCCCTCGGCCTGGACGACGATGAGGCCCTTGCGCTGGAAGTTGTAGGCGACGGAGCCCGGATCGGCCATGGTGCCGCCGTTGCGGGACATCAGCGTCCGGACATCGGCTGCTGCACGGTTCTTGTTGTCGGTGAGGCACTCGACGAGCAGGGCGACGCCGTTCGGACCGTAGCCCTCGTACATGATCGTGGTGTAGTCGACGACCTCACCGGTGAGGCCGGCACCGCGCTTGACGGCGCGGTCGATGTTGTCGTTCGGGACCGAGGTCTTCTTCGCCTTCTGGATGGCGTCCTGCAGCGTCGGGTTGCCCGCGAGGTCTGCGCCGCCCATCTTGGCCGCGACCTCGATGTTCTTGATGAGCTTGGCGAACGACTTCGCGCGACGGCCGTCGATGACCGCCTTCTTGTGCTTGGTCGTCGCCCACTTGGAGTGTCCGGACATGTGCTCCCTAACTGCGTGAAAAGAACCTGACCAGTCTAGGCCAGCGACCCGGAACTCGCGATCACGCCGCGACGGGCCACGGGATCGGGCGCCAGCGCCTCAGCGGGATCGCTCGACCTTGTCGAGGAAGTAGGCGTGGAAACGGGTGTCTCCCGTGACCTCGGGATGGAAGGACGTGCCGAGGAGGCTACCCTGCTCGACGGCGACCATCCGACCGTCGGGCAGCGAGGCGAGGGGTGTCACCGACGGACCGGCGGCTTCGACCACCGGCGCGCGGATGAACACGGCGTGCACGGGCGGGTCGCCGAGGACCGGGATCGACAGGTCCGTCTCGAAGGAGTCGAGCTGCGACCCGAAGGCGTTGCGCCGGACCGAGACGTCGAGCCCGCCGAGACTCTGCTGGCCGGCGATCCCGTCGAGGATCCGGTCGGCTAGGAGGATGAGCCCGGCGCAGGTGCCGTACACGGGCAACCCGGCGGTGATCGCTTCGCGCAACGGTCCGGCGAGGTCGAAGGAGCGAGCGAGCTTGTCCATCACGCTCGACTCGCCGCCGGGCAGGACGAGTCCGTCGATGCCGGTCAGTTCCGAGGGACGCCTGATGAGGCTGACGTCCGCCCCGAGGCCGGTGAGGACGGCCGCATGCTCGCGGAAGTCCCCTTGCAGGGCGAGGACGCCGACGCGTGCCGCCCCGGTCACGACGTCACCTGGTTCAGGGCGGACGCGGGGCTACCAGCCACGCTCGGCGAGGCGGTGCGGTGCGGCGAGGTCGGCGACGTTGATGCCGACCATCGCCTCACCGAGACCGCGGGACACCTCGGCGATGACCTGAGGGTCGTCGAAGAAGGTCGTCGCCTTGACGACGGCCGCCGCCCGCTGAGCCGGATTGCCGGACTTGAAGATGCCGGATCCGACGAACACGCCGTCGGCACCCAGCTGCATCATCATCGCGGCGTCGGCCGGCGTCGCCACACCCCCGGCGGTGAACAACACGACCGGGAGCTTGCCGGTCTCGGCGATCTCGACGACGAGGTCGTATGGGGCCTGGAGGTCCTTCGCCGCGACGTACAGCTCGTCCTTCGACATCGACGACAGGTGCGCGATCTCGGAGCGGATCTTGCGGATGTGCTTCGTCGCCTCGGACACGTCGCCGGTGCCGGCCTCGCCCTTCGAGCGGATCATGGCGGCACCCTCGTTGATGCGCCGCAGTGCTTCTCCGAGGTTGGTGGCGCCGCACACGAACGGGACGTCGAAGCCCCACTTGTCGATGTGGTTCACGTAGTCGGCCGGGCTCAGGACCTCGGACTCGTCGATGTAGTCGACGTCGAGCGCCTGGAGGACCTGCGCTTCGACGAAGTGGCCGATGCGAGCCTTCGCCATGACGGGGATGGACACCTCGTCGATGATCGATTCGATGAGGTCGGGATCGCTCATCCGAGCCACGCCGCCCTGGGACCGGATGTCCGCCGGGACGCGCTCGAGGGCCATCACGGCGACGGCTCCGGCGTCCTCCGCGATACGGGCCTGCTCGGCGGTGACGACGTCCATGATGACGCCGCCCTTCAGCATCTCCGCGAGTCCGCGCTTCACGCGGTTCGAGCCGTGCTGTCCAGTGGTCGTGCTGCTCTCGGTCATGACGGCGAGCGTACCGCCGGGTGGCCTGACGGTGCTCCGTCCACAGGCCGGAAATTGGACTTGGCTGGGCCGGTCCACCTGGACCGGCCCACGCCGGATCAGGCCGAGGTCGGCCAGGCGTCCGCGATCGACTGCCGGACGTCGCCGAGCAGCTGCGGGAGCGCCTTGGTCTGGGCGATGATCGGGAAGAAGTTGGCGTCCGTCGCCCAGCGCGGCACGATGTGCTGGTGCAGGTGCGCCGCGATCCCGGCGCCGGCCACGGCACCCTGGTTCATGCCGAGGTTGAAACCGTCGTTCCTCGAGACGGACCGGACGACCCGCATCGCCGTCTGCGTCAGAGCGCCGATCTCGGCGACCTCCTCCGTCGTCGCGTCGTCGTACATCGCGACGTGGCGGTACGGGCAGACGAGCAGATGCCCGGAGTTGTACGGGAAGAGGTTCAGCAGCACGAAGGCGTGCTCGCCCCGATGCACGATGAGCGCTGACTCGTCGTCGAGCGTCGGCGCGATGCAGAACGGACAACCGTCGTCGGATGGTTGGCCCTGCTTGATGTAGACCATCCGGTGGGGCGTCCAGAGACGCTGGAACGCGTCCGGGACGCCCACCAGGTGGGAGGTGTCGATCGATTCGAACGACTCCGGCTCGGTGCCCGGGGTCATGCCGGCAGATCCGCTGCGGTGTTCACCTGCAGTTTCGCAGCGATGGCGGCGCGGATTCGGCGCACGGCGTCGGCGACCGGGACACCGTTCTCCTGGGTGCCGTCGCGGAATCGGAAGCTCACCGCGCCGTTGGCCTGGTCCTCCTCGCCGACGATCAGCTGCAGGGGGGTCTTCGCCTTGGTGTGGTTCCGGATCTTCTTCTGCATCCGATCGTCGGAGGCGTCGAGTTCCGCACGGACCCCGGACGAGCGCAGCTCGGCGACGACTCCGCCGAGGAACTCCTCGTACTGCTCGGAGACGGGGATACCGACGACCTGCACGGGGGCGAGCCACACCGGGAAGGCACCTGCGTAGTGCTCGAGCAGGATCGCGAAGAAGCGCTCGATCGAGCCGAGGAGTGCGCGGTGGATCATCGCCGGACGCTTGCGCGTGCCGTCGGCAGCCGTGTACTCCAGCTCGAACAACTCGGGGAGGTTGAAGTCGAGCTGCACGGTGGACAGCTGCCAGGTCCGGCCGATCGCGTCGCGCGCCTGGACCGAGATCTTCGGACCGTAGAAGGCTGCGCCGGCGGGGTCGAGGACGAGTTCGAGACCGGACTCGACCGCCACCTGGCGGAGGGTCTCGGTCGCTTCGTCCCAGACCTCGTCGGTACCGACGTACTTGTCGGGGTCCTTCGTCGAGAGCTCCAGGTAGAAGTCGTCGAGACCGTATCCGCGGAGGGTCTCCAGGACGAACTGCAGCTGGCGGCCGACCTCGTCCTTGACCTGGTCGTCGGTCACGTAGATGTGGGCGTCGTCCTGCGTGAGGCCACGGACGCGCGTGAGCCCGGAGAGCGTGCCGCTCTTCTCGTACCGGTAGACCGTGCCGAACTCGGCGAGTCGGAGCGGCAGTTCGCGGTAGCTGCGCCCTCGGGCCCGGTAGATCAGGTTGTGCATCGGGCAGTTCATGGGCTTCAGGTAGTAGTCCTGGCCCTGACGGGTGACGTGGCCGTCGGCGTCGACCTCCTGGTCGAGGTGCATCGCCGGGAACATGCCGTCCTTGTACCAGGCCAGGTGCTGGCTGACCTCGAACAGGTGCCCCTTCGTGATGTGCGGGGTGTTCACCAGCTCGTAGCCGGACGCGAGCAGGCGCTCGCGCATGTAGTTCTCGATCTCGTTGCGGATGATGCCGCCCTTGGGGTGGAACACCGCGAGACCCGAGCCGATCTCCTCGGGGAAGCTGAAGAGGTCGAGCTCGGCACCGAGCTTGCGGTGGTCGCGCTTGGCCGCCTCCTCGATCCGAGTCTGATACGCGCGCAGCTCGTCCTTGGTCGCCCAAGCGGTGCCGTAGATCCGCTGCAGCTGCGGGTTCTTCTCGCTCCCCCGCCAGTACGCCGCGGCGAGACGCGTCAAGGCCCAGCCGTTACCGATCATGCGCGTGTTCGGCAGGTGCGGACCGCGGCAGAGGTCCTTCCAGACCGTCTCCCCCGTCTTCGGGTCGACGTTGTCGTAGATGGTCAGCTCCGCGCCGCCCACCTCGACGTTCTCGTCGTCGGCTGCCGATCCGCCCTTGAGGCCGATCAGCTCGAGCTTGTAGGGCTCCCCCGCGAGTTCCTCGCGAGCCTCGTCTTCGGTGACGACGCGTCGCACGAAGCGCTGGCCCTGGCGGATGATGCGGTCCATCGTCTTCTGCAGCACCTTGAGCGCCTCAGGCGTGAACGGTGCGGCGACGTCGAAGTCGTAGTAGAAGCCGTCGGTGACCGGCGGGCCGATGCCGAGGTTCGCGTGCGGGTCGACCTGCTGCACGGCCTGCGCGAGCACGTGGGCTGCGGAGTGGCGGAGGATGTTGAGACCGTCGGGCGAGTCGAGGTGCACCGGCTCGACGGTGTCCGTCTCCGTCACCGTGGCGGCGAGGTCCTTCAGTTCGCCGTTGACGCGCATGGCGACCACGGATCGGTCGGTGAACAGTGCGAACCCGTCACTCACGGATGATCTCTCTTTCTCAGGTGAAACCTTGGCCGTGCAAGCCTATCGTCGTCCACGACGAGGAGACGCTGCCGGCGGTCGGCGGCCATGGTTCGTGCTCGGGCGCATCGCTAGAGTGAAGGCCTACGACGTGACGGGGGTGGCGCTGATGACGGTTGTGCAGAGAAGCGGGGCTGCGACGGCGCTGTTCGCCGCGCTGCCCGTGGTCGCACTCGTGCACATCATCGCCCTCGCCTCCGGTCAGGAGTGGCTGTCGCTCCTCACCAAGCCGTTCATCATGCTGGTCCTCGCGCTGGCGCTCGTGTGGTCGGTCCGACGGCTGTCTGCCGCTGCGGTCACCGCGCTCGTCGCGATCATGTGCAGCTGGCTGGGCGACGTCGCCCTCATGGTTCCGGGCGAACTCGCGTTCGGCGTGGGGATCCTGTTCTTCATGCTCGCTCAGGCCGGTTATGTCTTACTCTTCGTGCGGCATCTGCGCACCAGGAACCGCCCGCCGGTCTGGGCGCTCGTGTTCCTGGTGTGGCTCGTCGCCGGTATCGCGCTCCTCAGTCAGCAGGACATGGGGGCGCTGTATCCGGCGGTCGTCCTGTATGCCGTCGTGATCGGGGCCATGGCGGCGTCTTCCACGATGACGACCCCGACGATCGCCGTGGGCGGTGCGCTGTTCCTGGTCTCCGACTCGTTGATCGGGCTCGACCGCTTCGTGCCTGCAGTGACGATCTGGGCGGCAGACGAGATCATCATGGCGACATACGCCGCGGGCCAATGCATCATCGTGTGGGGCGTCGCGGAGGTCCTGCGTCGCCGGGAGCGGGCGGTCCTCGCCGTCTGAACGGACGTCCGGGCGTGCGACGGGTGGTCTGCGCAAGAGGTGGCCTGTGCAACGACGAAGGGCCCGAGCTGTTCGCTCGGGCCCTTCGTGTTCCTGTGGGCGATACTGGGATCGAACCAGTGACCTCTTCCGTGTCAGGGAAGCGCGCTACCGCTGCGCCAATCGCCCAGGTGAGTGGTGTTGCCAGCGAGGTGGCGACGGGATTCGAACCCGTGTGGACGGCTTTGCAGGCCGCTGCCTAGCCTCTCGGCCACGCCACCACGTGTGATGAAACACACTGTCGAGTGGAACGCTTGCACGTTCTCACTGACACTCGAGCGGATGACGAGATTCGAACTCGCGACCCTCACCTTGGCAAGGTGATGCGCTACCACTGCGCCACATCCGCATTGCATCCCGTTTCCGGGTGCTTGGAAACTCTAGCCGATGTTGACGGCGCTCGTTGACACCTCGGTGCGGGCGAGTCGGCCCAACCCTTGATGTTCCGCGGAAAATCGGGCTGAAAATCGATGTCGCCCGGCGCGTCGGCGTCCAGGGTCGAACCACCCTTCGACAGGCTCAGGGACCGGAGCAGCACGGTGGCCCTCCCCCGGTCACTGAGCTTGTTCCTGGTCACTGAGCTTGTCGAAGTGCCCACAAGCAACCCTTCGACAGGCTCAGTGACCGAGACGGGTCGGGCACACCTCTCCCGGTCACTGAGCCTGTCGAAGTGCCCACGAAGGAGCCTTCGTCGGCGGGGTCAGAATGGTGCGGGATCTGGCTCGGTCCGATACTGCTTGCCGTCGGGTGTCGTCCACTCGAGGACCCCGCCCGGCGGATGGTCGAGGTTCCACCCCGGCAGGTGCTTCATGCGGTGGTGATGTCGACACAGGCAGGCGAGATTGTCGACATCTGTGGTGCCTCCGTCGTCCCACGCGACGGAATGATCGAGATCGCAGGCCCGGGCTCGTCTGCCGCAGCCTGGTGCGCGACAGGTGCCGTCCCGAAGCCGCACCGCACGTTGGAGATCGGCCGGCACCCGGTACCGGTTCCGGCCGACGGAGAGGACCGCACCGGTTTCCGGCTGGACGAGGATCCGGGTGAAGCTCGGCGCGTTCACCGCGATCCGTGCTGCGGTCTCGGGGTCGATGCCGGGTCGCCATCGCGAGGGCCGCGCAGGTGGAGCGGCGCGAGAGCGCCTGGCGCTCCGCCGGCGGGAAGATCGCCGGGACGGTGGCGTCGGCGTAGGCGTCCGCGTAGGCGGCGGAGCGGGCGAGGAGGCGCGCCTTGCGTGCGTCGAGGACAGCCTGCTGGCGGTGGAGGTCCGCCCACTCGTCCGAGAACTCCGCGAGCTGCGCGGCGTACTCGTCGCTCGCGCGGATCGCGGTGAGGGTGGTCTCGGTCATAGGACAGGTCCACCATGGACCACTGACATTCCAGATGCGGAGTCAGTGCGGTTGTGGACGTCTCCTCATGTGCCCTTCGACAGGCTCAGGGACCTGAGGACGGGCGCCGGACTCGTGAGGTTCTCCGTGTGTCCTTCGACAGGCTCAGGGACCGGGAGGAGGAGCGCTGGATTCGTGAGGTTATCCGTGTGCCCTTCGACAGGCTCGGGGACCGGAGGGAGGGTGCCGGATTCGTGGGGGTTCTCCATGTGCCCTTCGACAGGCTCAGGGACCCGAGGGGTGCTCGCGGGCGTTTCGACAGGCGGAGATACGACGTCACCGGGCTGCTTGGCGCGGGGCGGCCAAGGTGCACGCGAACGACGAAAGCCCCCGGTGTCCGGAGGCTTTCTGTGGTGGGCGATACTGGGATCGAACCAGTGACCTCTTCCGTGTCAGGGAAGCGCGCTACCGCTGCGCCAATCGCCCGGGTGGCGTGTGTGGACACGACGCCGGGATGTTGCTGGTGGAACTGTGTTGCTGAGGTGAGGTGGCGACGGGATTCGAACCCGTGTGGACGGCTTTGCAGGCCGCTGCCTAGCCTCTCGGCCACGCCACCATGTGTGACCGAACACACTGCCGAGTAGGGCTCCTGCCGGAACAACACCACTGACACTCGAGCGGATGACGAGATTCGAACTCGCGACCCTCACCTTGGCAAGGTGATGCGCTACCACTGCGCCACATCCGCATTGCCCGCATCACTGCGTGCTCGAACGACTCTAGCCGAAACCGGGACCGATGTTCAAACCGGCGTGCGTACGGTGTCGACAACGCCGCCGATGTGCGTTCGTCCCCCGCCATCGGCTAGTATCGTGACTCGCGGCTGTTCGGCACCTCTCCGGTGCGGACGACCTGCGGGCGATTGGCGCAGTTGGTAGCGCGCTTCCTTCACACGGAAGAGGTCATCGGTTCGAGTCCGGTATCGCCCACATCATCCACCATCGCCCGGGGTGTACCACCCTCCACTGCGGCGACTCACTCCGCGAGATCAAGACGTTCCGCCCTGGCAGCCCCTGTCCGGCGGGGATCGCTCGGGAAGCAGTGTCTGCACGCGAGCGGCGTGCCGAGTCCCTGCGCAGCCACGCCCCAGCCGATCGAGCCGGTGGCCGTCGCGCGCATGAAGATGAGGATGCAGGTCGAGGCTCCGCGGGACCGCACCCACTGCGGCAGGGTGAGCTGCAGCGCGAAGAGCGCGGAACGCAGCAGGATCCGGCGGACGAGGTGCGCGGACACGACGTACCGGACCCCGCTCGCAACGCTGCCCCGAACGCTCGTGGTCGTCGAGACCCGTCTGCGAGGGTCGCTTCCACCAGACGAGGGCGATCACGGCCACGACGAAGCTCAGCGCGTTGACACCGAACACGACGGGGGCGCCGAAGGCCGTGCCGATATTGCTCCCCAGCTGGGCGAACCAGAGCACCCTGAAAGCGGTGATGGCGATCGGCGTCCATGCCGACGGTTGCGACGATGGGATTGCCGAGGGCGAAGACATGGTTGAACGACAGGACGCCGTCGCGGCCCGGGCATCGTCGGTTTGTCGCAATCATCGAGCGGTGTCATCACCGTCGAGGGCCGGCTGGCGGCGACGCCCTATGGAGGATCATCGCCGGATCGTCAAGCTCCCCGTGCACCGAATCGTGCTGGCTACCGTGGACGCATGGCCATCACGGAACTGATCCTCGTCCGCCACGGTGAAAGCACCGGGAACCTGGCCGCGTTGGAAGCCGATCGTGCCGGATCCCACCGCATCGCCGTCCCCGATCGTGACGCCGACGTACCCCTCTCGGCCCTCGGTGTCGAGCAGGCAGCCGCGGTGGGCGGTCGACTCGCCACCCTCGCTCCCGCCGACCGCCCTGACATCGTGTTCAGCTCGCCCTATCGGCGAGCGCACGAGACGGCCGTCGTCGCGCTCCGGACCGCCGCGTTCGACGCCGATGAGCTTCGGCCGGTCGTCGACGAACGGCTGCGCGATCGCGAACTCGGGATTCTCGACACCTTCACCTCGGTCGGCGTCGATGCGGAGTTCCCGGAGGAGGCCGCTCGACGACGGTCCCTCGGCAAGTTCTACTACCGACCGCCTGGAGGTGAGGCGTGGACGGATGTGGCCCTCCGCCTCCGCTCGTTCATCGGCGACCTGGACCGGCACGCCGACCGCACGCGGGCCCTGGTGGTCTGTCACGACGCCGTCATCTCGCTCTTCCGCTACATCTGCGAGGGGTGGGATGAGCGTCGCGTCCTGGAGGAGGCCGCACTCCGTCCGACACCGAACGCCTCCTTCACCCACCTCGTCCACGACGGACGGGCCTGGAGAGCACGCGCGGCGAATGCGACCGCACACCTCCAGCAGGCGCAGGTGGCGGTCACCGAGCACTCGGGGGCGACCGATGTCCAGAGCTGACCCCACTATGCTCACGCCTGAGGTCCTCGCCGACTGGCCGCTCCCCGATCCCGGATCGTCGAAGGACGATCGTGGGTCGACGCTCGTCGTCGGTGGCGCGCGGATGACGCCAGGGGCGGTCGCTTTGGCGGGCCTGGCCGTCCTCAGGGTCGGCGCGGGTCGGATCACGCTCGCGGTCGGTGCGTCAGCATCGTCGCCACTCGCGATCGCCTTCCCTGAGGCAGGCGTCATCGGGTTGGCCGAAACCAGCGCCGGAGCCGTCCGGGGTGACGAGGTCGGCCGCCTCGAGGACGTCCTGGACGCCGACTGTCTGCTGCTCGGTCCTGGCCTCGACGACGTGGACGAAGCCGTGGCACTCCTCCACAGCCTGCGCCCGCTCCTGGGCGCCGACACCGTCGTGGTGCTCGACGCCTTCGCGCTCGGTGCCCTGTCACACGCTCCCGACTTCTCGAAGGGGCTGGAAGGTCGCCTCGTGTTCACCCCGAACGTGGCCGAGGCCGCGATCCTCCTCGACGTGGACGAGGCCGACCCGGACACGGCGGCGCTCGAACTGGCGCGACGGTACGGCGCCGTCGTCACCTGTCAGGGCAGGGTCTCCGACGGTGAGCGGGACTTCATCGTGCCCAGCGGGAGTCCGGCCCTCGGGACGGCGGGGAGCGGTGACGTCCTGGCCGGAGCGATCGCCGGGCTCGCGGCACGCGGACTCTCCCCGCTCGCGGCGAGCTGCTGGGGTACCGTGCTGCACGCCGCCTCCGGCGATCGGCTCGCAGACCGGATCGGCCCTCTCGGAGCCCTCGCCCGCGAGTTCGCGGACGAGTTCCCGACGCTCCTCCGAGAGCTCGGGCGACCCGTCACGGGGCGGTCCTAACCGACAGCGGGCCAGCGCCAGCCGGTGATCTCGGGTGCGTCCTCGCCGAACTCCCTGGTGTGCGCTCGGGCCCGGAGCCGGGCGTCCTGCATCTCCTGACGGAGACCCGCGAACCGCTCGCCGAGCCCCGGCGTCCGGTCGATCGCGTCGCACACGAGCGAGAACCGGTCGATCTCGTTGAGCATCACCATGTCGAACGGTGTCGTGGTGGTCCCGTTCTCGAGGTACCCGCGGACATGCAGCTGATCGTGCCCGTGGCGCTTGTACGTCAGCCGATGGATGAGCCACGGGTACCCGTGGTAGGCGAAGACGACTGGACGGTCCGTCGTGAACACGCTGTCGTACTCGGCGTCGGAGAGGCCGTGCGGATGCTGATCCTCACCCATGAGTCGCATGAGGTCGACCACGTTCACGACTCGGACCGACAGCTCCGGGATGCGTTCGCGCAGGATACTCACGGCGGCCAGCGTCTCGAGCGTGGGGACATCCCCGGCACAGGCCATGACGAGGTCCGGGCGCTCCCCCGCACGCTCTGAACCGGCGAAGGGCAGGATGCCGAGCCCGCGGGCGCAGTGTGCGCGGGCCTCGTCGACGCCGAGCCACACGGGTTCCTGGTCCTTACCCGCGACGATGACGTTGATCTCGTCCGTGCTCTGCAGGCAGTGCTCCGAGACGGCCAGGAGGGTGTTCGCATCGAACGGCAGATACACCCGGATGACATCGGGCTTCTTGTTCACGACGTGGTCGATGAACCCGGGGTCCTGGTGGCTGAAGCCGTTGTGGTCCTGACGCCAGACGTGACTCGTGAGGAGGTAGTTGAGGCTCGCCACCGGGCGCCGCCACGGCAACTCACGTGAACCGTTCAGCCACTTTGCATGCTGGTTGAACATGGAGTCGACGATGTGGATGAAGGCTTCGTAGCAGGTGAACAGGCCGTGCCGACCGGTGAGCAGGTAGCCCTCCAACCAGCCCTGACACTGGTGCTCGCTGAGCATCTCCATGACCCGGCCGGCGCGGGCGAGATGCTCGTCGTCCGGGACGGTCTCGGCGTTCCACTGCCGTTCGGTCACCTCGAAGACCGCCTGGAGTCGGTTACTGGCGAGTTCGTCGGGAGCGAAGATCCGGAAGGTGGTCGGGTTACGCCGGATCACCTCCGTGAGCCACGACCCCAGGACTCCCGTCGCCCCGGCGTCGCGACCACCCGGGGCGTCCACCACGACGGCGGCGTCGTCGATCGCGGGGAGGTCGAGTTCCGTGCGCAGCAGACCTCCGTTGGCGTGCGGGGTCGCGCTCATCCGGGCCTCCCCGCGCGGAGCGAGTTCCCGCACGAGCGGAACCACCGCGCCTTGTTCGTCGAATAGCTCCTCAGGCCGGTAGCTCCGCATCCAGGACTCCAGGATCCGGGTGTGCTCCTCGGTGTCCCGAGCGTCGGCGAGCGGAACCTGATGCGCGTGGAACGTCCCCTCGACCCGGACGCCGTCGATCACCTCGGGGCAGGTCCAGCCCTTCGGTGTGCGCAGCACGATCATGGGCCATACCGGCCGTCCGGTGTCTCCAGTGGCGGCCCGGGACTTGATGGCCGCGATGCGGTCGAACACGACGTCGAGGACCTCGGCGAACCTGCGGTGTACCTCCATCGGATCCTCGCCGTCGAACCCGCCCTCGACGAAGAACGGTTCGTGTCCGTATCCACGCAGGAGACTCTCGAGTTCGGAGCGTGGGATGCGAGCCAGGACCGTCGGGTTCGCGATCTTGTAGCCGTTCAGGTGCAGGATGGGCAGGACGACGCCATCCTGGACCGGGTCGATGAACTTGTTGGAATGCCAGCTGGTCGCGAGCGGTCCGGTCTCCGCTTCACCGTCGCCGACGACCGCCGCGACGAGGAGATCGGGGTTGTCGAAGGCTGCGCCGTACGCGTGGCTCAGGACGTACCCCAGCTCGCCACCCTCATGGATGCTGCCTGGCGTCTCGGGAGCCGCGTGACTCGGTACCCCGCCGGGGAAGCTGAACTGACGGAAGAACCGGGTCAACCCTGCTTCGGTCTCGGCGACGTCAGGGTAGATCTCGCCGTAGGTGCCGTCCAGGTAGGCGCTCGCCAGGATCGCCGGCCCGCCATGCCCGGGCCCGGCGATGAACATCGCCGACTGGTGGCGCTCCGTGATCACGCGGTTGAGATGCGCATAGGTCAGATTCAACCCCGGAGCGGTCCCCCAGTGGCCGAGGAGTCGGCGCTTCACATGAGCGGCTTCGAGCGGGCGGCGGAGGAGCGGGTTGTCGAGCAGGTAGATCTGCCCGACGGACAGGTAGTTCGCGGCGCGCCACCAGGCGTCGACCTGTTCGATGCTCCGCTCGGACACCGGCTCGCTCGTGTCGCGAGGCCGCCAGCTGTCCGTCGTCGACCCGTCCCGTGCGTTGTGCGTCATCGTCCCAAGATCCCAGGTCGAGCGACCGGAGGCCAGGGTGGTGCGTCGCTCCTGCGAGCGTGCTAGAGCGTCGGCGGGCGGTGCCGACCGGTACCGGCCGCCGCGCCCCACCAGTCGAGGTACGCGCTCGCGGTGTCCGGCAGCGCGGGGCGGAGGCTACGACCGGCGGGCAGGCGCGTCCGGGAGGGATCCAGCCAGGCCGCGGCCAACTCGGTGTGCAGCGTCGACGGGTCGTAGCGGACCATCGTCTCCGGCCGCAACTGCTCCATCTCCGCCGCGTAGCGCGAGTCGACGACGAGCGGCCGGCGGCCTGCCTCGACCCAGTCGAGCATCGAGCGCGACGCGGAGACATGGCCGTGCGCGGCGAGCGGTATGCCAGGAAGCGAGATCTGCGCGGCGAACGCCGCATCGTCGAGGTATCCGGTCACCTCGAACGAGACCTCGGCGGCGCGTGCTTCCGCCTCGAGGTCGAGCACGTCGTCCTCATGGCCGGCCGAGGGGGCGCCGATGGCACGGACGACGACGTCGGCGATCGGGTGACCGGTGGCACGGAGATCCTCCGCCGCTCTCGATGCCGCCTGGATCGCCGCTGCGTGGCCCTTTCCCGGGTAGATGAACCCGGCGATGAGGACAGTGAGCGGACGGGACACTCCGCGCTGCGACGCATCGTCCACGGTGGCCGGAGCGGATGCGATCCGGGAGCCGAGCGGGATGGCGTATGGAACGACCGAGGCACTGACACCGAGGAACTCCTCGGCGAGCGCCTGCTCGTGCCTGCTGTTGACGGCCGTCGCGTGGGCGGCTGCGATGAACCGTGCGTAGGCGGCGATGCGGCGGTCCAGCATCCTGCCGTCCGAGGTCTGCGGGACGTCGTGGAGGGTGACCGTCAACTCGGTGGCGTCTGCGAGGCGCTCGACGGCGTCCGCCGCCTCCTCGGGCGACCGGCCGAACAGGCGGTCGGTGACGTGGACGTGTGCTCGGCCCACGCCGTCGAGCAGGTGCACGGCGTGGGACGGGGTCGGGGCGTCCAAGCGTTCCGCGCGAGGGTCCGTGGTGATTACGGCGTCGGCGACGTCGATCGCGTACTGGACGACGCCGTGGTGCTGTGGGCCGATCATGAGGAGACGGGGTGGGGCTGCGATCACCTGCGTCATGGTGGTGCAGTGGGGGGCCTGCGTCAAGGGTCGCGGGCACTCTCGTCATCGGACCTATGTTCGGAGGACGGCGCGCGCATCGCGCCGACCCGTCCGCGCGTCTCGCGCCCGCATCCGTACAGGGGATCCCGCCATGCAGCCGACCGCGACGCACCCCACCGCTCGAGTCGCCGACCCGACGTCTCGCCCGATCCGTGTCGTCTCGATCCCGGCCGCGCACCCCTACGTCGGCCGGGTCTCCGCCTCACCCGAGATCGACGTCCTGGACGATCCGCCGGTCGAGGGAGCGCCATCGGGCGTCTGGTGGCCCCCCGTGGCCCTCGATCCGAGCTGGATCCGCGACCACGCCGGCGATGCCGATCTCCTGCACATCCACTTCGGCACGGAGTCGTTCCCACCCGGACACGTGACCGCGTGCCTCGAGGCCGCGCACGAGGTCGGCTGGTCGGTCGTCTACACGGTGCACGACCTCGAGCACCCGCAGCTCGAGCACCAGGGGGCGTACGGGGCGCAGCTCGACGAGCTCGTCCGCGGCGCCGACGCGCTGGTCACGCTGACCCCGGCGCCGCCGAGGGGATCCGGGAACGCTGGGGTCGCGAGGCGATGGTCATCGCTCATCCGTCACTCCTCTCGGACGACGTCGACGTCCCGCTCGTGCTGCCGTCGGCCGGGTTTCGGGTCGGCGTGCATCTGAAGGACCTGCGCCCCAATGTGGACGCGGTCGGTGTCGTCACCACCCTCATCGACGCGGTCGAACGCCTGCGTCGCCGTGGAGCGGACGTCGTCGCAGAGATCCGGATGCACCACGTGGTCCGCGATCCGGAGGCCCGCGACACCGTCCGACGGCTTGTCGGCAGATCGGAAGCGGCGCTCCTCATCGAGCACGAGCGTCTCGACGACCTCGGACTCGCCATCGCGCTCAGCCGCCTGGACGTCTGCCTGCTCCCCTACCGGCACGGCACGCATTCCGGCTGGCTCGAACTCTGCTGGGATCTCGGCGTGTCCGTCGCCGTCCCGTCCGGGATCGGAGCGTACCTCGAGCAGCATCCCGACGACACGGTCTCCGCGTACGACCTCGGGGACGGAGCATCACTCGAGCGTGCCGTCGGCGAGCTCCTCGAAGCGGATGGCGCGACCCGAGCCGGTTCCGCCGGTCGGAGCGCCACCGTCGCCGAGCGCCGCGCCCGTCGCGTCGTCGACGACGCCGTCGGCGCAGCAGCGCACGCCGGGCTGTACCGCCGAGTCATCTCCGAGCACGCCTCGTGACGGCCGGTCCACGACTGCGCGTCGTCGTCATCGCCCCGCTGCGCTTCCCCATCCGTCGTCCACACGCCGGCGGGCTCGAATCCGCCGTGTGGTCGGAGGTCACCGCGCTCCGCGCACGAGGCCACGAGGTGACGTTCATCGGCGTCCGCGGGTCCGACTTCGTCGAGCGCGGCAGCGTCTTCGAACTACCGGAACTACGGTGGCCGCGCTGGTCCTCCCCCGACGACGAGCGGTATCCCCCGGGCCACATGACCCGATCCGTCCCGGCATTGCGCCGTGCGCTCGAGGCGATCGCCGCTCGGCCAGGGCGATACGACGTGGTCTCCAACCACTGCCTGGACGCGCTGCCGGTGGAACTGGCGCCCGAGCTGGGCGTCCCCATGATCACCACCCTGCACACACCGGTCGACGAGGCCGTAGCCGCTGCCGCGAGCCTGGCCGGTTCCGACGGCAGCCGGTTCCTGGCGGTGAGCGAGTTCACGAAGCGCACCTGGGCGGCGGCCGGTGTCGAATCCGAGGTGCTCCTGAACGGCATCGATCCGGATGCCTGGCGGGCCGGCCGAGGCGGCGAGGACCTCGTGTGGTTCGGACGGGTCGTCGCGGAGAAGGCCCCGCACCTCGCGGTCGACGTCGCCCGCCGACTCGGTCGCCGGCTCGTCATCGCCGGTCGCGTGGGTGATCCGGTGTACGCCGAGCGCGTGCTGTCGCCGCTGCTGGGACGCGACGTCCGACATGTCGGGCCGCTCGACCCGGCGCGACTCGCCACGCTCGTCGGACGGAGCGCGGCAGCGGTCTCGACGCCGGCGTGGGCCGAGCCGTTCGGTCTCGTCGCGCCGGAGGCGCTGATGACCGGGACACCGGTGGTCAGTTTCGCCGTCGGAGGTGTGCCCGAAATCGCCCAGGCCAGCGTCGGGATGCAGGTCGTCGAGCCAGGAGACCTGGCCGCCATGGCGGACCGCGTGGACGGGTTGATCCGGCAGTCGGAGCTGGACCGAGGGTTCCGCGCCTCGATCCGGGCATCCGCCCTCGCCCGGTTCTCGCTCGACGCCAGGGTGGGCCGGCTCGAGGAGCACTTCGCGGCGCTCCTCGGCGACTCGCCCGTGCTCGGTTCCGGTCGCGTGGACGAGTTCAGCTCGTGAGGCCGCGCATCGGTTGGTACGTGCACCACCACGGACGGGGGCACGTGACGCGTCTGCTCGCCGTCGCACCCCACCTCGACGCCGACATCGTCTGCTTCAGCTCGTTCCCGGCTCCGGTGGGACTCCCCTCGAACTGTTCCTGGGTGGTGCTCGACCGGGATGACGACGTGCCGGACGGCGCGTCTCCCCGGACGACTGCGATCCGACCGCGGAGGGGCTGCTGCACTGGGCGCCACTCGGCCATGCCGGTCACCGTGCTCGTCTTGCGACCATCGCCGCCGCTCTCGCGCAGCAGCAGATGGACACGATGGTGGTGGACGTCTCCGTCGAGGTGGTGCTCCTCGCACGCCTGCTCGGTGTCCCCACCGTCGTCATGGCACAGCCGGGCCATCGCGACGACGAGCCGCACGCGCTCGCCTTCCGTGCGGCGTCGACGATCATCGCCCCATGGCCTCAGGGTGTGCTGCAGCTGGAGCACCTGCGTCCCGTGCAGGACAAGGTGGTGTACACCGGCGGCATCAGTCGCTTCGAGGGACGGGAGCGGATGTCCGCGGAAGCCGGGCGCAGCGGGGTGCTCCTCCTCGCCGGTGCCGGGGGTTCCGCGGTATCACGGGATGCCGTGGAGGAAGCCGTACGCGCCAGCGGTCGCGATTGGACCTCGCTCGGCACCGGTGCCGGGTCTGTCTGGTCCGACGACCCGTGGGACGCGCTCTGCCGGGCGGAGGTGGTGGTGTCGTGGGCCGGTCAGAACGCGATCGCCGATCTCGCCGCGGCCGGCGTCACGGCCGTCGTGGTCCCACAGGAACGCCCGTTCGACGAGCAGGTGTCCACCGCCCGTGCACTTGAAGCCAACGAGCTGGCGGTCGTGCGGGCGTCCTGGCCCGACGCTGCCGACTGGCCGGCCGTCCTCGACCGGGCTGCGGAGCTCGACCCCGACTGGTCGCGTTGGCAGGTGGCGGGCGCCGCCCGACGGGCGGCTGAGGCGATCGAGGCGGTCGCGGCCGGCGATAATGCAAGGGGTGGGCGATGAGGACGTCGATCGTGACCCTGTGCTCGCGCCCACGACTCGGGCACCTCGAACGGCAGCTCGAGGCCGTCAGGGCGTTCATACCGACGTCGGGTGACGTGGTGGAGCGACTCGTCGTGTGGATCGGCGACGACGCACCACCGGCTCTCGAGGCGGAGCTGACGGTCCACCTCCCACCGGGGCCCGACGGGCTCCGTCTCGCGGCAGGTCGGAACCTCGGTGCCGCGCTGGCCGTCGAGCGCGGTGCCGACCTCATCGTGTTCCTCGACGCGGACTGCGTCCCCGGGCCCGCACTGCTCGACCGGTACCGCGAAGCGTCAGCTCGCCATCCGGGGGCCATCCTCTGCGGACCGGTGACCTATCTGCAGCCCGGCGTGGACGTCGCCGACCACCACGCGTTGGCGGCGGCGACGGCTCCACATGCCGCGAGACCGAACCCGGAGGACGGCGCGGAGCGTGTCGCCTCCGAGGACGAGTACCCGCTGTTCTGGTCCTTGTCGTTCGCGACGACTGCGTCGACGTGGTCCCGGACCGGAGGGTTCGACGAGGGCTACGAAGGCTACGGCGGTGAGGACACAGACTTCGCGTTCGCCCTGAGCGCGGCGGGGACACCACTCGTGTGGGTCGGAGGCGCGCACGCCTACCACCAACACCACGAGACGCAGCGCCCGCCCTGGCAGCACTTCGACGACATCCTCCGGAACGGCGCGCGGTTCGCCGACCGGTGGGGAACCTGGCCGATGACCGGTTGGCTGGAGGCGTTCGCTCAGGCCGGCGCCGTGCGGCGGGTGGGTGAGGACTGGGTCCGCGTTCAGCCGACCGCGACCACCAGCGCGATGGCGACGGGCTCCGGCGCATAACGGTCGACGGGACAGTGCCGTCTCATCGGCCACTGCCCGGGCGTCACTCGTCAGCGACGAATCGCACCCGGTGGACCGCTGCGCAGTCGTGTGCTGCGCTGGAGCCATCGGACGGCGGGCAGATCCTCCGGCCAGTGCACACGCAGGGTGGTCCAGCCGCGACGCATCCGGAGGGCGAGTGAACCGGCATCGGTGAACGGGCGCATCGAGATCCCCATTTTGAGCGACCGGTCGTAGCGCACGCGTCGGTGCAGACCCAGGTGGGCCGACACGTCCAGATCGTCGTGCAGTTCCGCATCCTCGCGGTGCACCGTCTCGGCGATCTGCTCCCACGTCTCGCGTCGGATCGCACAGTTGGACCCGAAGATCGGGACCTGGGCGAGGGCGGCCCCGACGAAGAGCCGGTACGCCCCGAGGTAGAGGCCGGCGAGCGGTGCTCGGAGCGGGCGGGGACCGTCGATGAAGACGGCGGGGCCGGTGAGCGCCTCCAGCTCCGGGTCCGTCGCGAACGCCTCGGTGATCCGGGTCAACCAGTCCGGCGGCGGCACGCAGTCCGCGTCGAGTCTCGCGACGACCGTCGCCGTCGCGTGGTCGAAGCCGGCTGCGTTCGCCGCGGGGATACCGGGCATCGGCTCATCGATGAGGACCGCGCAATACCGCTCGGCGATGGCCGCGACGTCGGCACGATCGCGGCTGCCGTTGTCGACGACGATGATCGATGCGGGTCCGGTGTGCTGCGCGCGCAGGGAGCGCAGACAGCGGCGCAGGAGCGCGGCGTCGTCCTTCACCGGAACGACCACGTCCACGGTCATGGGCGGGTGGACTGCGGTCTCGTGCGTCTCGACCGTCATGCGTCTCGCCCATCCGCCAGCAGTTGTGCCTCCGCGAACACCCGCGGGTGGGCGAGGATCCGGAAGTGACCGCCGGTGTCGAGTTCCACGTTCTTGGCGCCCTCGAGTCGGCTGCCGCCCGGGATGTGCGGATCGAAGCGCCCGTAGACGGAGACGATCCTCGGATTGACGGTCGCCTCGCGGGAGAGCGCGAGGATCGTCGGGTCGTCGGGGGTGAAGATGCGGAGGCTCGGGAGGAGCATGAGCCTCGCGTACCGCGATCCGGCGAACGGCGCCGCGACGGCGAGCATCCCCGAGATCCGGGCTCCGCCGCCGCCGAGCGACATGACGAACTTGCCGACGAGCCCGCCCTTGCTGTGCGCGAGGAGGACGACGTCGCCGAGCCCGTTCGCCTCGAGGTAGTCGGCGACGAGTCGTGCCGCCACCGGGACCGCGCGGTCGTTGCGCCCGAGCGGGTCGATCACGTGCACCGGGTGCCCGTCGTCGTGGAGTCGGCGGATGAGCGGCTCGAGGAACCGCCAGGTCTCGTAGACGCCCGGGAGGACCACGATCGGCGACCGGTCGCCGGACAGGAATTCATGCGGATCGGTGCGGCTGACGAACGCCCGGAGCTGCCAGACGAGCGCGTAGGCGTAGTCGCGCGCCCACCAGCCGAGTGTCCGCAGCGCGGACCGGATCACCGGTGGTCACCGTTCGCGTGGCTCAACCGTCTCCCCGCAGGACCTGGGGGCGTCGCTCTGTTCCCATGTCCTCACCGTAACCGGACCACCCGGCCTCACCCTGGACCTTGACAGCGGCCGGACCGGACCCGGGCTGATCGGGACCGACGATGCTCGGCGTGGCTCACCACGGGTGCGGTGCGCTGATAATCTGGCAGCTGCGGTGGCCTCGGGGTGTTCGTGTGCCCGGACGATCGAGGAGTGCAGTGGGAGAGATCGACGGAGAGTTCGGCCGCGTCCGGGACGCGCTGGAGCGTCCCGCGATCCGGCTCCTGAGTCGCCCGACCGCACCGGCGGTGGTCGCGATCTTCCGCACCACGTTCGGCCGCGACGTCCAGTTCGTCGCAGCGGACCGCTTCCATCTGCAGGTCGAGGAGTACCTCGGCGAACTCGCGGCTCGCGGTGCTCGGATCCCGGCCGGCGGCGATGAACGCGGTGGCGGACGGTCCCTCTGCCGGGAGTGGGTGCACGACCAGTGGCTCGTCCGGACGAGCACCGACGACGGCGAGGAACAGTACTCGCTCACCTCGCACGCGCTCGAAGCGGTCTCGCTCGTCGACGGCCTCGCACACGACCGCGCCCTCATCAGCGAGTCGCGCCTGACCATGATCCTCGACTCGGTGCGCCGATGGGCGCTGCAGGCCGACCCGGACCGTGACGAGCATCTGCGTCGTATCGACGCGCAGCTCGCCGAGCTCCAGGCGGAACGCGAACGGGTCGCGGCCGGTGGCACCGTCGTGGCGGCGAGCGACGACCGGATGCAGGACGGCTACGCCAACATCGCCGACCTCATCCGTCAGCTCCCGAGCGACTTCCGCCGGGTCGAGGAGTCGGTCATCGCGATGCACCGGCGGATCGTCGAGGACTTCCGGAACGACACCCGACCGATCGGCGAGATCCTCGACGACTACCTCCGGCGCACCGACGAGCTGATGACGGCGACGGCAGAGGGTCGGGCCTTCGAGGGCGCTTTCGAGCTCCTCCGCAACGACGATCTGCTCCAGGACCTCAAGCGCGACCTTTCCACGATCCTCGACCACCCCTTCTCGGCCAGGCTCGGGCCCGCGGAGCTCCGTGGCTTCCGGGGTGCCGTCGGGATCATCCGACAGGGGATCGACGACGTCCTCGCGCAGCGTCGGCGGCTCACCGCGACGCTCCGTGACCACATCGTGCATCACGACGTCGTGCAGGACCGCGAGCTCGACACGACCCTGCGAGCATTGAACCAGCGCCTCGGCATCTGGATGCGGACCGCGGGACCACGCGCCTCCGTCGACCTGCCGCTCCTCCCCGAGACCATCGACATCGAGCACCTGCGCGAGCGGTTCTACGATCCGGACGTCGAGGTCGCACCGCCGCCGATCGCGACGTCCGTCGAACGGATCGACGGCGCGGCGATGTCGCTCGACACCCTCCGGTCGCAGGGTGGTCCGCTCCTCGACGAGCTCCGGGCCGGACTCCTCGATGCGGTGACCTCCGGTGCCGAGGACGCCCATGCGGCGTTCTCGGCGCTCGATCCGGAACTCCGACGACCTGTGGAGCTCTTCGGCCTCGTCCACCTCATGACCCAGCTGGGCACGTACGACGAGCAGGCACCACGCCGTCGCTACGAGACGGTCCGTCCGGACGGGACGACCACCGGGTTCGAACTCCCGGCCTTCCCACTGGGTGAGGCCGGTGTCGCAGCGCTGACGCGAGCCACGACGACCACGACGACTGTTCCGGCCGACCAGGCCGGGCGCGGAACGGAATGACATGACCTCCGAGACGGATCCCACCGTGACGGCGACGACCGATTCGACGTCGGTCGACCTGACGACGGACGGACTCGACGCCTTCGCACCCGCCGAGGCGCCGGTCGCCGACCCGGATGACGACTCGTTCGCCCTCTTCGAAGGGGACGAGGGACGCCTCGACGCCGCTCAACGTCGTGCGCTGGTCGCTCTGCTGAAGCACCGCTACGTCAGCCCCGCGCTCCAGCCTGCCGAGTGGCGGACGGTCCTCGAGTCCGAGTCGCTGCTGCGGTCCCGCCTCAACGAGCTGTTCCTGGAGCTCGAGGTGGACCGCTCGGCCGAGGTCGCATTCAAGCGCCAGGCGGGCTCGGAGAGCGGGCGGCGTCCCTTCCCGACCCTGCTGCACGACACCAGCTACAGCCGCGAGGAGACGATCCTGCTCGTCTACCTGCGGACGCGTCTCCGGACCGAACTGGCCAACGGCGCACGGGCCGCGATCGTCGAACACGACGAGCTCCTCGGCTTCGTCGCGAGTTTCCGGCCCGAGCACGCCACTGATCGCGCCCGCGACGACGGACGCGTCGAGCGCGCGATCGACAAGCTGCTGACCGCGCGCGTCCTGCTGCGGACCAAGGACGCCCGCCGCCACCGGATCGCGTCGGTGGTGGAGACGCTCCTCCCCCTCGAGCGCCTCCAGGAACTCCTGGAGTGGCTCGAGACGCAGACCGCAGCGGTCGATCCGGCCTCCGAACAGCCGCGAACCGATGCCGACGCGGACTCGGACGACGAGCCCGACGGCACCGTGGCCGAGTCGCAGGACTCCCCCGACGACCAGACCCAGCCACAAGCAGCAGAGGACGACCGATGAGCCGCTCCACGGACACCGACACCCTGCTGGACCTCGTCGAGCAGTGGCGCATCGAACGGATGCAGGTCATCAACTGGGGTGGGTTCGACGGGTACCGATCGGTCGATTTCGCCTCCCGCGCGACGCTCATCTCCGGCGCTTCCGGAACCGGGAAGAGCTCGCTCATGGACGCGTATCTCGCGGTCATGATGCCGTCGGACGTGCCGTTCAACGGAGCCTCCAACGACGCGGCGGTCGGACGGGCGCGGAATCCCGACCAGCGCAACCTGCTCACGTATCTCCGCGGCAAGGTCGACTCGGCACGGGACCCGCAGACCGGGGCGATGCGCGACATCAACCTGCGCGGCACGGATCAGCTCACCTGGGGTGCCGTGGCGGTGACGTTCCTCAACGACGACGACCGTCGCTTCACCGTCGTGCGCGCCTACCTCGTCCCGCGACGTGCGCTGCGCACCGGTGACCTGTCGATGACCATGGCGACCGTCGACGGGCCGTTCGAGCTCATGGACCTCGAGGCGTTCGTGCCGAAACGGTTCGACGCCGGTGAGCTCCAGGGTCGCATCCCCGGATTCGTCGTCCGCGACACCTACGCGGAGCTGTCCTACACGCTGCACACTCGTCTCGGCATCGGTGCCGGTGGCGACGGTGGACGGGCGATGCGTCTGCTGGCCAGGATCCAGGCGGGCCAGCACCTGCCGACGGTCGACGGCCTGTACAAGTCGATGGTGCTGGAGCGTCCGAGCACGTACGACGCGGCCGACCGGGCGCTGTCGCACTTCGAAGCGCTCGACGAGGCGTACCTCGCGATGGAGACCGAGAGCCGTAAGGCTCGGGTGCTCGAGCGGCTCGGTGAGCTGCGTCGCGACTACGAGGACGGGCACCGGGCGGCGGCCGACCTCGAGCGCCTCGGCTTCACCGAGGACGGCACGACCCCCTTCACCGTCTGGCGCAGTCGCGCACACGAGGCATTGCTCGACGAAGCGGTCTCCAGGAACCGGCGGGAGAAGCTCGAGGCCGGGGCCACGTTGGAAGCGGCGCGGGCACGAGCTGCTGCCGCAGGTGTCCGCGTCCGCGAGCTCGAGCGTCAGGTGTCGGAGCAGGGCGGGAGCGCGCTGCGGCGTGCCGAGGAACGCCGTGAGGCCGCGGAGGCGACGCACGCCGAGGTGGCACGAGCCAGGTCGCTGTTCGACGAGCGCACCGAGGTCCTCGACGATCCGATCGAGGATGAAGCCTCGTTCCGGCGTGCGCTGGGCCGCAGTGAGGACTTCCTCGCCGACGACGACACCGCGCTCGACGCCATCGAGACCGATCGCGCCCAGCTGCATCGCGAAGCGTTCCCCCTCGAGGAGCGCAACACCGAGCTCCGCCGTGAGCTGCAGTCGCTTCGCGGCCGTGACGGCGCGGTCCCCGATCGACTCCACCGGGCGAGGCTCGCCCTCGCCGAGGCGGCCGGACTCGATCCCGAACAGCTGCCGTTCGTGGCCGAGCTCATCGACGTCGCTCCCGCCTATGCCGCCTGGCGTCCCGCGATCGAGGTCACCCTCCACGGTCTCGCGAGGACCGTCCTCGTCGACGAGGAACACCTCGACGCGTTCGGCCGCGCGATCGACGCCGTCCGGATCCCGGTCCGCCTGCAGTTCGAGGGTGTCCCGCTGCATGAGCCGTCCTCCCCGGACGCGGGCGACCCCGCGTTCATCTCCGGCCGCGTCACGTACCGCACCTCCCCGTTCAGTACGTGGATCGAGCAGCGCGTCACCTCGGACCGGATCGACGCGCGGTGTGTGGAGACACCGTCGGAGCTCTCGGGCGGAGGTCGCCGCGTGACCGTGAACGGCCAGCTGCGTGACGGCCGCCGCGGCTCTCACGGCGACACGGGCGGCGCACCGATCCTCGGCTTCACCAATGAGGCGCGGATCGCGTCGATCGAGGCGGAGACGGCCGACATCCGCGGGCGACTCGAGGTCATCGCCGGTCGACAGGCCGGGATCCAGCAGCGGCTGTCGCGTCGTGAGGCCGAGCGGGCCGCCCACCGGTACCGACTCGACACCGAGTGGGCCCGGATCGACGTCGCCGGTGCAGCAGCGCTTCGTGACGCCGCCGCGGCCGAGCTGGAGCGTCTACTCGACGCCAGTGACGTCCTGCAGGAGCTTCAGGGCTCGGTGGCGGCCGCCCAACGTGAACTCGACGCCGCCAACGCGGAGCGGTTCCCGGCCGAGGACCGTGTCAGACGCCTCGACGAAGAGCACGGGGTGCTCGTCGATCAGCAGGACGCGGCGACGACGGTCATCGACCGCTTCGAGCGCTCCGAGGTGGAGGAGGTCTCCCCCGCCGACGTCGAGCGGATCGAAGCCGCCCTCGCAGCGGTGGGAGGCGTGCCGTCACTCGGTGGGTTCGGCGATGCGATGAAGCGGCTCCGCGCCCGGCTCGGTGACGAGTTGTCGTCGGCCGTCCGCCAGGCGGAGCAGGCCGCGCTCGCACAGGTGCACGTGTTCGAGCAGTACCAGTCGATCTGGCACGACCCCAACCTCGGCACGACGCTCGAGTCCTACGGCGACTACCGGGCGATCCTCGACGGCATCCTCGGCACCGGTCTCCCCGAGCGCCGCCAGGAGTGGCGCCGCCGGCTGTCCCAATGGAGCGGCGAGGACCTGGTCCCCCTCAGCAGCGCGTTCGACAGCGCCGTCGAGGAGATCGAGGACCGCCTGGTCCCGGTCAACGACATCCTGCGCGACCTGCCGTTCGGACCGGCGCACGATCGTCTCAAGATCGTCCTCCGCCGGGTGCATCGCGAGGAGGCCTCCGCCTTCCGGCGCGAGCTGCGCGCCCTGTCGAGCGAGGTCACCGCGAACCTCGGCGACGACGAGTTGGAGGCCCGGTTCCAGCGGCTCCGCCGGTTCATGGAGTCGATGCGCGACACGGGCGCCGGCGCCCAGTCGACCCGCGACCAGGTGCTCGACGTGCGCCGTCACGTCGAGATCACCGCCGTACGGTACGACACGTCGGGGCAGGACGTCAGCGTCTACTCCTCGCTCGGCGACAAGAGCGGTGGCGAGACCCAGGAGCTCGTCGCGTTCATCGTCGGCGCCGCCCTGCGCTACCAGCTCGGTGACGAGGACCGCCCACGTCCGAGGTTCGCGCCGGTGCTGCTGGACGAGGGCTTCATCAAGGCGGACTCGGAGTTCGCCGGCCGCGCAGTGGTCGCCTGGCTGCGGCTCGGCTTCCAGCTCGTCATCGGTGCGCCGCTCGACAAGGTGACGGCGCTCGAGCCCTACATGGACCGGCTCCTGTCGATCCGGAAGGATCCGCAGACCCGACACGCCTGGGTCGCCGAGATCGAGCGGTCGGCCCCGGCCGAGCCGCTCGAACGCGTCGGATAGCGCTGTTCCGTCGATCTCAATCGATCGCGGCGTGACTTGACACGACGCGTGTTCGAACATATGTTCGAACCATGTCCGATCGGCCCGCCGCCCCGCCGATCCGCATCGGCGAGGCCGAGTGGATCGTGATGCGGGATGTGCCCGACCGGCCGGCCGGTCTCGTGAAGTATTTCGCGCCGAGCGGCGCACCGGCCTACTTCCGCTGCGTCACCTGGGCTCCGCGGTCAGAGGACCGCCGACTGATCGGTCGGTTCGCGACGCTCGCCGAGGCGGAGCGCGCCGTGCCGGGTGGACGCCGGTCCGCCGCACCGGCCACTCCCAGCTCCGCGGACGCCTGGGAGCACGGGCAGGTCCCGTGGGACGCAGCGCCGCGACGGAGCGACCGGTACGCCTGAGCGGCTGGTCACCGCTCGGTCAGCGCCACCCGTACCGCGACCGGAGCCCGTTGGCGACTCGGGCGAAGCGATCCCGCGGGACCTGAGCCGCTTCCCGTCGCATGCCGTCGGGGTGCACGCGGAAGACGCGGTCGAGGTTCGCCCAACTCGGACGGCCGGCGCTGTCCCATCCGCCGGTGCCGAGCGGCACGAACTCACCGTCCTGCGAATGATCCTTGCTCGTCAGCTGCACCGCCAGCACCCAGCCTCCGGTCGAGCGCGCCACGATGAGCACCGGGCGGTCCTTGCCACGTCCGTCGCGCTCCTCGTACGGCACCCAGGTCCAGACGATCTCGCCTGGGTCGGGATCGCCGTCGACAGCCGGGGCGTAGTCGATCGACACGGCGCCCACCGTCCGCGGATCGACCTCGACCGTCGCCGTCCGGCCCGAGCGTCCGGGTGAAGCGGCGGTGGTGGTCGGTGGCGTCGCGAGGCCGGCGGTCCGCACCGCACTGGAGGCGGCGCGGGTGGAGGGGCCCAGGAGTGCGTTCGCGACGCGACGGATGATCGAGGTGAAGGTTGACACGCCGTCACCCTACCGTCCGCGGCCGCCACCCCAGCGAACGACGGACGGGCGCCGTCCTGATGGACGACGCCCGTTCGGCGAATCGATGGTGGTCGAGGTCAGTCGACGAGCGCGTACCCCTCTTCGCCGTGCACGGAGGTGTCGACGCCGGCGATCTCATCCTCGTTCTTGACGCGGAAGCCGATGGTCTTCTCGATCGCGAAGCCGATGACGAAGGCCACGATGAAGGAGTAGACGAGGACGGCGAAGGCGGCGATGGCCTGGACGGCGAGCTGCTCGATGCCGCCGCCGACGAAGAGGCCGGTCTCGGTCGCGAAGAAGCCGAGGTACAGGGTGCCGATGAGACCACCGACGAGGTGGATGCCGACGACGTCGAGGGAGTCGTCGAAGCCGAGCTTGAACTTGAGCTCGACGGCGATGGCGCAGACGGCGCCGGCGACGATGCCGAGGAGCAGCGCCCAGCCAGGCGTCAGGTTCGCGCATGCCGGGGTGATGGCGACGAGACCAGCGACGGCACCGGAAGCGGCGCCCACCGAGGTGGCCTTGCCGTCCTTGAACTTCTCGACGACGATCCAACCGATGATGGCGGCAGCGGTGGCCCCGACGGTGTTGACGACGATGAGTCCGACGTTCGCGAGCTCGTTCAGCCACTCGGCGCCGGCGTTGAAACCGAACCAGCCGAACCACAGGATGGCGGCACCCAGGAGGGTGAGCGGCACGTTGTGCGGCTTCGTGATGCCCTTCTGGAAGCCGATGCGCTTGCCGAGCACCAGCGCGAGGGCGAGTGCTGCGGCTCCGGCGTTGATGTGCACCGCGGTGCCACCCGCGTAGTCGATGACACCGATACCGGCATCCTCACCGAACAGCGTGGTGCCGAGGTTCATGATCCAGCCGCCGCCCCAGACCCACGCGGCGATCGGGAAGTACGCGATGGTCGCGAAGAGACCGGCGAAGATCATCCAGGAGCCGAACTTCGCGCGGTCGGCGATGGCGCCGGAGATCAGCGCGATCGTGATGATCGCGAAGGTGGCGCCGTAGGTCGCCCCCACCAGGTCGGTGTTCGCGGTCTCGCCGCTCGCGAGTGCGGTCATCCCGAAGTCGGAGAAGGGGTTGCCCGCGAACTCCAGCGGGCTGCCGACGGCCGACATGTTGAAGCCGTAGAGGATCCACAGCACGCTGATGAGGCCCAGTGCGCCGAAGCTCATCATCATCATGCTGACGACGCTCTTCGCCTTCACGAGGCCGCCGTAGAAGAATGCGACGCCGGGGGTCATGAACAGCACCAGAGCGGTTGCCGTGACTCCCCAAGCGATACTGCCTGTATCCATTGGATCTTCCTCACACATCGTGGTCTTGCAACGGGTGCCCGAGATGGTGAGGACCGGCTGAGCTCGGCCTCGCCGTCCGACTCGGTACAGCGACCAGTCTGGGGAACGGAGGTTTCCGCACGACTGTCAGCGTGTTTCCGATGTGTTACGCGAGTGCCGCCCAGGTAAACAGCGTGTTTCGTGACCGGGCGGGACCGGTCAGTCCATCGAGGTGAGGGCGATCATGCGCGACATCGCGCGCAGGTACTTCTTGCGGTACCCACCGCTGAGCATGTCGCCGCCGAACACCTCGTCGAGGGCGGTGCCGGTGGTGACCACGGGGATCTGTGCGTCGTACACCCGGTCGATGAACGCGACGAGCCGGAGCGCCTGGCCCTGGTCGGTCAACTCGTGGACGTCGCGGAGCGCGATCAGGTCGACGCCGTCGAGGAGTCCGATGAACCGTGAGGGGTGGACGGCGGCGAGGTGCGTGATGAGACCGTCGAAGGTGTCGACCGTGACGTTCCGGCCGGCGGCCGCCGCCTCCTCGGTGCGGGCGTCGAACCGCTCCTCGGAGCTCACCACGGCGTGCCCCTCGATGCTGCGACGGCGGTAGTCGGTGCCGTCGATGCGGAGGGTCTCGAAATTGGCGCTCATGGCCTGGATCTCGCGGAGGAAGTCGGCTGCGGCGAAGCGGCCCTCCCCCAGGGCGTTCGGCGGCGTGTTGGAGGTCGCCGCGATCCTCGTCCCGGTCGCGACGAGTTCCCCGAGCAGTCGGGTCATGACCATCGTGTCGCCCGGGTCGTCGAGCTCGAACTCGTCGATGCAGATGAGCGTCGCGCCCGTCAGCTGCGCGACCGCCGCCGCGTAGCCGAGCGCTCCGACGAGGGCCGTGTACTCGATGAAGGTGCCGAAGTACTTCTTCCGACCGGGCGCATCGTGCCAGAGCGCGGCCAGGAGGTGGGTCTTGCCGACGCCGAAGCCACCGTCCAGGTAGATGCCCGGCTTGGCCGCCGACACCTTGGGCTTCCGCCGTCCGAAGAAGCCGCCACCGACACCGGCCTGGGGCGCGAAGAAGGCGCGGAGCTTCTCGACCGCGGCCGCCTGGCCAGGGAAATCGGGATCCGGACGGTACGAGTCGAAGCTCGCCTGCTCGAACTGCCGGGGTGGCGTCAGGCTCGCGACGATCTCGGCGCCACTGACCGTGGGGACACGGTCGGCGAGGCTGCGGAATCCGGTCGGGACGGAAGGCGTGGTCACGGCAAACCTCTGGCTCTGCATGGGTGCTGGGTTACGGCGTCTGACGCATCGGTGTGGTTCGGTGGCGCGGACGGCGTACTGTCGAAGGGACAGGCTTCCAGCCTAGATGCACGACACCCGAGCCACACCGCAGCCAGCTGCACGACCGGAGGTACCCATGACCGTCGACGCCGATTCGACCTCGACCAAGTTCACCGCCTACGCCCACCCCGAGCGCCTCGTCACGGCGGAGTGGCTCGAAGCGCACCTGGGCGAACCCGGTCTCGTCGTCGTCGAGTCCGATGAGGACGTCCTCCTCTACGAGACCGGCCACATCCCCGGCTCGGTGAAGGTCGACTGGCACACCGACCTCAACGACCCGGTTGAGCGCGACTACATCGACGGAGCCGCCTTCGCCGCGCTGCTGGGGTCCAAGGGGATCTCGCGAGACGACACCGTGGTCATCTACGGCGACAAGAACAACTGGTGGGCCGCCTACGCCCTGTGGGTCTTCAGCCTCTTCGGACACGAGGACGTCCGGCTGCTCGACGGTGGACGCGACAAGTGGATCGCTGACGGCCGGGCGGTCACCCGCGACGCCACGGAGCGCGACGCCGTCGAGTACCCCGTGGTGGAGCGCGACGACACGGCCCTCCGCGCCTACAAGGACGATGTGCTCGCCCACCTCGGCAAGCCGCTCATCGACGTCCGCTCCCCCGAGGAGTACAGCGGTGAACGCACCACGGCGCCCGCCTACCCCGAAGAGGGTGCGCTCCGCGCCGGTCACATCCCGAGTGCGCGGAGCGTCCCGTGGGGCAAGGCGGTCGCCGAGGACGGCACCTTCCGGCCGGCGGAGGAGCTGGACGCGATCTACCGCGACGGCGCGGGCCTCGCCGAAGGTGACGAGGTGATCGCCTACTGCCGCATCGGCGAGCGGTCGAGTCACACGTGGTTCGTCCTGCAGCACCTGCTCGGGTTCGACAACGTCCGCAACTACGACGGGTCCTGGACGGAATGGGGCAGCGCCGTGCGCGTGCCGATCGTGCAGGGCGCCGAGCCGGGCGACGCACCGACGCGCTGAGCCCGTCCACCCACCGCCCTTCCGCACGGCGTCACGGTGCGGGAGGGCGGTCCGCTGTTCCCGGCTGCGATACTGGAGTGACCATGACCGATTCCCTCCTCGCCCCGAACCTCGCCGAGATCCGAGATGAGTTCCTCGCCGTCGAGGAACGCTCACGGCTGCAGCTGCTCCTCGAATTCAGCGACGAGCTGCCGGACCTCCCGGAGCGCTATCGCGACCACCCCGATCTCATGGAGCGGGTGCTCGAGTGCCAGGCGCCCGTGTTCTTCTTCGTCGAGGTCGACGAGGACGGCATCGTGCACCTGTTCGCCACGGCTCCCGAGGAAGCGCCGACCACTCGCGGGTTCGCGAGCATCCTCGTCCAGGGGCTCGCGGGACTCACCGTCGACGAGGTCCTCGCCGTTCCCGACGACTTCCCGCAGATGATCGGACTCTCCCGGGCGGTGTCGCCCCTGCGACTGCGCGGGATGTCGGCGCTGCTCGGCAGGACGAAGCGCCGCCTCCGCGAACTCGCCTGAGTCGTCGGTCCGTCGGTCAGTGCCCGGGCGGTAGCGGCACGAGCTCGTCGAGCCAGTCCGAGACCGCGGCGGTCCAACGCTCCGGGTCGTAGTTCCAGAGCTTCGTGTGACGGGCGACGGTGAACGGGACGAAGGTCACGATGTCCGGTCGTGCGAGGGCGAGCGCCCGCGACGGCCCTGCCGGGACGTAACCGTCGTCGTCACTGTGCATCAGCAGGATCGGCAGCGCGAGGTCGGCGGCGTTGGCGACGTAGTCGAGCCGTCCGAGATCGATGCTCGTCGCCTGCCCGGTCAGGAGGCGTCCCCACCGGCGGCTGATGGCGAGCAGGGCGACCCGACCCACGACGCTCGGGATCCGGTTCTCGCGGGCCTGGTGCTGCAGGACGTCCACCCAGTCGATGACCGGCGAATCGAGCGCGACGGCGCGGAGGAGTTCGGGGTGCGTCGTCCGCCGTGAGGCCTGGAGCACGATCGCTCCGCCCATGGACCAGCCCATGAGCACGACGTCTGCGGCGCCCTGTTCGCGCACCCAACCGATCGCGGCGTCCACGTCGCGCCACTCCTCGTCGCCGAGCGCGTAGCGGAAGTCCAGCGCGGGCGGAGCGTCGCCGTCGTTGCGGTAGGAGACGAGCAGGCACGAGTACCCGGCGTTGCGGAAGCTCGGCACCGCTCGGAGCGCTTCGGATCGCGTGGTCCCCCGGCCGTGCACCAGGACGGCCCAGCGGGTGGACGGTCCGTCCTCCGGGTGGATCGCCCACGCCGGCGCCGGCCCGAGCGGGGTCGGGACGAGCACGTCCTCGTGGGCGAGACCCAGCTCCTCCGGGCGGCGGAAGAACCACCCGCTGAACTCGGCCTCCTGGCCGACGCGGAGCGCGTCGACGTCGCCGCCGAGGAGCGTCCGGACCACCGTGTGCTGCCGCACCTCGAGGATGTCGCCCAGCTGCACGTAGGCGGCACGTCTCGTCACCCAGCTGCCGTAGCGGCCCGGGACGATCGTGTCCGGGGACGCGACGAGTTCGATCGTCCCTCCGGCACGGTCCAAGCCGACGATGCGTGCCTCGCTCGGGCGGTCCCGAGCCGGGACCACCACCTTGCGGGCGATGGTCGCGACGACGGCGAGTCCGAGGGCGCCGACGGCGGCAGCGGCTCCGCCGGCGATGACGATCGCATCCGTCGCCGAACCCCGTCGTCGGATGCCGGGGCCCGCCACTCCTCGACCGCCTGCCTGCGACCGGGGTCCGCGTCTCCGCCCGGCGTGCCTCTGCCCATTCATCGGGATGTAACTCTAGTCTTCAGTCGTGGTAGAGAGTCCGACGACGGCAAAGGTTCCCGAAGAGTTCGCCCGAGCGGTGGACGCTGTTCGCGCTGCAGCCGTCCGGCCCGATCTGAGAGTCACGGAGATCCCCGCGCCGAGCAATCTCGCGCCGTTCGCCATCGCCCTCGCGGCGGACGTCTCGCCGAGTCGCCACGATGCCGACTCCGACCTCGGTACGGGGCGGTTCGTCCTCCTCTACGACCCCGACGGTTCCGACGCCTGGGGCGGACGCTTCCGCGTCGTCTGCTTCGCCCAGGCTCCCCTGGAGACCGAGATCGGACTCGACCCGTTCTTGGCCGAGGTCGCCTGGTCCTGGCTCGTGGACGCCCTCGACACCCGTGGCGCCTCCTACCAGGCGGCGTCCGGCACCGCGACGAAGATCATCTCGAGTGGCTTCGGGGAGCTCGCCCGCCAGGGCGACGGCGCACAGATCGAGCTCCGAGCGTCGTGGACACCGCTGGAAAGCGACGTCGCGGCGCACGTGGAAGGATGGGGAGAGCTGCTGTGCATGCTCGCCGGCTTGCCTCCGACCACCGAAGGGGTCTCCCTGTTGTCCGTCAAACGAGCTCACCGTGAGTGACGCGGCGCCCGGATCGGCGCCGCTCGTCCCGCCGCCCGCACCGACCGCACCACGGGTCGTCACCGACACCCGCGAGGCCTACCTCGCCTCACTCGAGGTGCTCGCCGCCGGTCACGGGCCGTTCGCGCTCGACGCCGAACGCGCGTCGGGCTACCGATACTCGCAGCGGGCCTACCTGATCCAGGTCTACCGTCGCGGTGCCGGGGTCTTCCTCTACGACCCGCCAGCGATCGGCTCCATGGCCGAACTCGGTGCCCTGATCCAGGGTGAACGCTCGATCCTGCACGCGGCCAGCCAGGACCTCGCCTGCCTCCGCGAGGTGGGCGTCGACCCGAGCGAGCTCTTCGACACCGAACTGGGCGCCCGTCTGCTCGGGCTGCCGCGTGTCGGGCTGGGTGCCGTGGTCGAGGAACTGTTGGGCGTCCATCTGGCGAAGGAGCACTCCGCCGCCGACTGGTCGACCCGCCCGCTCCCCGCCTCCTGGCTCGAATACGCGGCGCTCGACGTCGAGCTGCTCGTCGACGCCGCGGAGGAGCTGGCAGGCCGCATCGAGGATGCCGGGAAGAGCGACATCGCGCGCCAGGAGTTCCAGGCGACGCTGGCCCGGGAGGCGAAGGCACCCCGCGCCGAGCCCTGGCGCCGCCTCTCCGGACTCCACGCCGTGCGCGGACAACGCAACCTCGCCGTCGCTCGCGAGCTCTGGATCGCGCGTGACGAACTCGCGCAGCGCCGCGACACCGCCCCCGGGCGGCTCATCCCCGACGCCTCGATCACCGCGGCCGCGAAGGCCAACCCCAGCTCGAAGCGCGACCTCGCAGCCCTTTCGGACTTCCGTGGGCGCGCGAGCCGCACCGAACTCGACCTCTGGTGGAACGCGATCCACACCGGCCAGACCACCGAGGACCTCCCCGGTGCCCGACCGGCGAGCGATACGCTGCCACCGCCGCGCAGCTGGTCCGACAAGAATCCTGACGCGCACGCCAGGTACACCGCGGCACGGACGAAGATCCTCGCGACGGCGGAGTTCCTGACGATGCCGGTGGAGAACCTGCTCACGCCGGAGACGCTGCGCCGACTGGCCTGGACGCCGCCCGAACCACTCACCGTCGAGACGGTCGCCGAAGCACTCGCCGAGCACGAGGCACGCCCTTGGCAGATCGACGCGACCGCCCGGGCGATCACCGACGCCTTTGTCGAGTCGGCCCAATCCCCGGTGGAGCCTGACCCGGACGCTTCGTAGGAAGCGCTGCACCCGGGTGTCCACCCGTGTCTGCCGCCTAGGATCGGGGCGTACCCCGAGAATGAGGAGGCAACGTGGCCGAACAAGCCGACGTCGTATTCGTTGATGGAGTCCGGACACCGTTCGGACGAGCCGGCGAAAAGGGCATGTACTGGAACACCCGGGCTGACGACCTGATCGTCAAGGCGATCATCGGGCTGCTCGAACGTCATCCCGGTCTGCCGCTCGACCGCATCGACGAGGTCGCCATCGCGGCGACGACCCAGCAGGGCGACCAGGGGCTCACGCTCGGCCGCACCGCCGCGCTGCTCGCCGGCCTCCCGAAGTCCGTCCCCGGATTCGCGATCGACCGCATGTGCGCCGGAGCGATGACCTCGGTCACGACGCTCGGCAGCGGCATCGCATTCGGTGCCTACGACCTCGTCCTCGCCGGTGGCGTCGAACACATGGGGCGTCACCCCATGGGGCTGGACGCCGACCCGAACCCGCGGTTCCTCGCCGAGCGCCTCGTCAGTGAGGACGCGCTCAACATGGGCAAGACGGCCGAGCGCATCCACGACCGGTTCCCACAGCTCACGAAGGAACGCTCCGACCGTTTCGGCATGCGCAGCCAGCAGAAGGTCGCGGCCGCCTACGAAGCCGGACGGATCCAGCCCGACCTCGTCCCGGTCGCGCTCCGGAGCGACAGCGGATGGGGTCTCGCCACCGGCGACGAAGGACTCCGGCCCGAGACCACGATGGAGGGGCTGGCCGGACTGAAGACGCCGTTCCGGCCCCACGGCCGTGTCACCGCAGGCAACGCCTCGCCGCTGACCGACGGCGCCACGGTGAGTCTGCTCGCCAGCGCCTCGACGGCGAAGGAGCTCGGTCTCACGCCGAAGATGCGCCTCGTCAGCTTCGCGTTCGCGGG
This sequence comes from Plantibacter flavus, assembly GCF_002024505.1. Taxonomy (NCBI): domain Bacteria; kingdom Bacillati; phylum Actinomycetota; class Actinomycetes; order Micrococcales; family Microbacteriaceae; genus Plantibacter; species Plantibacter flavus. The sequence continues at coordinate 2,109,457 of NZ_CP019402.1, read as the reverse complement.
CGTCGAGCCCGAGATCATGGGTATCGGTCCCGTCCCCTCCACGGAGAAGGCGCTGCGGAAGGCCGGTCTGTCGATCGAGGACATCGGGCTGTTCGAACTGAACGAGGCCTTCGCCGTCCAGGTGCTCTCATTCCTCGACCACTTCGGCATCGACGACGAGGACCCGCGGGTGAACCCGTGGGGTGGCGCGATCGCGGTCGGGCACCCGCTCGCAGCCTCCGGCGTCCGACTTATGATCCAGCTCGCGGCGCAGTTCGCCGAGCACCCCGAGGTGCGCTACGGCCTCACGGCGATGTGCGTCGGCCTCGGCCAGGGCGGCACCGTGATCTGGGAGAACCCGTACTTCACCGGCAAGAAGGGACGCAAGTAGATGACCGACTACACGACCATCGACTTCTCGGAGCTCGTCGCGATCAGCGGCGACGACGAGGTCGTGACGCGCTCCTACGTCAAGGACGTGCGCCTGGCGAGCGGACGCACGATCGCGCTCATCACCCTCGACAACGGACGCGATCACACCCGGCCGAACACGCTCGGCCCGGTCACGCTGCTCGAGCTCGACGGCGTCCTCGAGGCGCAACGGACCCGTGCCGCATCGGGCGAGATCGACGGCGTCGCCATCACGGGCAAGCCGTTCATCCTGGCGGCCGGCGCCGACCTGAGCAAGGTCGGCGACATCCCGTCCCGTGAGGTCGCGACCAAGCTCGCGCAGCTCGGCCACCATGTCTTCGGCAAGCTCGAGGACCTCGGTGTACCGACCTTCGTCTTCATCAACGGACTCGCGCTCGGTGGCGGACTCGAGATCGGCCTCAACGCGAACTACCGGACCGTCGACGCCTCGGCGCCCGCGATCGCGCTCCCCGAGGTGTTCCTCGGACTCATCCCGGGCTGGGGCGGCGCCTACCTGCTCCCGAACCTGATCGGCATCGAGAACGCGCTCAACGTCGTCATCTCCAACCCGCTCAAGAACAACCGGATGCTCAAGGCGCAGGACGCGCTCGCCTACGGCATCGCCGACGTCATGTTCCCCGCCGCCAACTTCCTCGAGGACTCCTTGCGGTGGGCCGACGGGGTGCTCGGTGGCACGGTGACCGTGCAGCGCAAGAACGTGCCGGGCAAGGTGGAGCGGACGATCAAGTGGCCGCTCGCCATCAGCACCGCCCGCAAGGTGCTCGAGAGCAAGATCGGCACCGTCGCGAAGTCGCCCTACGCGGCCCTCGACCTGCTCGAGGCCGCCCGCAGCGGCACGAAAGCGCAGGGGTTCGAGCGGGAGGACCGGGCGCTGTCCGAGCTCATCGTCGGCGACCAGTTCCAGGCCAGCATGTACGCGTTCGACCTCGTGCAGAAGCGGGCCAAGCGTCCTGCGGGTGCGCCCGACAAGCAGCTCGCCCGACGGGTCACCAAGGTCGGCATCATCGGTGCCGGGCTCATGGCGAGTCAATTCGCGCTGCTCTTCCTCCGGCGACTCCAGGTGCCGGTGGTCATCACCGACCTCGACCAGGGCCACGTCGACGCCGGCGTCGCCCGGATCCACGGCGAGATCGACACCCTCCGCGGGAAGGGCCGCATTTCCCCCGACGAGTCGAACCGTCTGAAGGCGCTCCTGTCCGGAACCACGGACAAGGCCGACTTCGCGGACTGCGACTGGGTCATCGAGGCCGTCTTCGAAGAGGTCGGCGTCAAGCAGAGCGTCTTCGCCGAGGTCGAGCAGTACGTCTCGGAGCAGGCGGTCCTCGCGACGAACACGTCCTCGCTCTCCGTCGAGGAGATCGGGGGGAAGCTCGCGCACCCCGAGCGGCTCGTCGGCTTCCACTTCTTCAACCCGGTCGCCGTCATGCCGTTGCTCGAGGTCGTCCGCACACCCCAGACCGACGACGAGACGCTCGCGACGGCCTTCGCCACTGCGGCGAAGCTGAAGAAGAGTGCCATCCTCACCGCCGACGCTCCCGGCTTCATCGTCAACCGACTCCTGGCGAAGGTCATGGGTGAGGCGGCGCACGCCCTGGACGCCGGCACCCCGCTGCTGACGGTCGAACGTGCCTTCGCGCCCATCGGCCTGCCGATGACGCCCTTCCAGCTCATCGACCTCGTCGGTTGGAAGGTCGCCGCGCACGTGCAGGACACGATGGTCGGGAAGTTCCCCGACCGGTTCTTCGCGTCGGAGAACCTCCACCGGCTCGCAGGCCTGGACTCGGTCGTCGAGAAGGACAAGGGCGGCAAGGTGACCGGCTTCACGAAGCAGGCTCAGAAGGTGCTCGTCACGGGCGACAGCCCGCTCAGCGAGGACGAGATCCTGCGACGGGTCGAGGACGGCCTCGCGTCGGAGATCAAGCTCATGTTGGACGAGGGCGTCGTCTCAGCCGCCCAGGACATCGACCTCGGGCTCATCCTCGGTGCGGGTTGGCCCTTCCAGGACGGCGGAGCGACGCCGTACCTGGATCGTGTCGGTGCGAGCGAGCGTGCCTTCGGCGACACCTTCCACCACCCGCCCATCCGGGGCGTCCAGGCGTAGTCCGCGCGATGTCGCGAGAGCGGGGTGTCCTCCACCATCGGTGGACGGCACCCCGCTCTCGTCGTCGAGCCTCGAGCGACGCCGGCCCTCAGCGAATGCCAGAGCTCAGCGGTCGACGGTGCTCATGTCCGGATACCGGTCGCCGGCCGGGAGACGGAGTGCGTCGAGTCGAGCGAGCGCATCGGCCGACAGGGAGAGCTCGTCGGCGCCGAGGTTCTCCTCGAGGTACGGGATCCGCTTCGTGCCGGGGATCGGTGCGATGTCGTCACCCTGGGCGAGCAACCAGGCGAGCGCCACCTGGGCCGGTGTCGCTTCGAGGGACGCGGCGATCCGGTCGACCTCTTCGACGATCGCGATGTTCGCAGCGAGGTTGTCCCCCGCGAAGCGTGGGTTGGCGCGACGGAAGTCGGTTTCGTCGAGCACGTCGAGCGATCGGATCGTGCCGGTGAGGAACCCGCGACCGAGCGGCGAGTACGGGACGAAACCGATGCCCAACTCACGGACGGTCGGCAGGATCTCCGCCTCGGGGTCGCGGCTCCAGAGCGAGTACTCCGTCTGCAGAGCCGTGATCGGGTGCACCGCGTGTGCACGCCGGATCGTGTCCGGAGCCGCCTCCGACAGACCGATGTACCGGATCTTGCCCTCGGTGACGAGCTCCGAGAGTGCACCCACCGTCTCCTCGATGGGCACGCCCGGATCCACGCGGTGGAGGTAGTAGAGGTCCACGACGTCGGTCCCGAGCCGGCGCAGCGATCCCTCGATCGACAGGCGCACGTTCGCGGCGCTGCCGTCGGCGCCGAACTGTCCGTCACTGGAATTGCGGATCGTCCCGAACTTGGTCGCGAGGGTCACCTCGTCCCGGCGTGATCCGAGTGCAGCGCCGAGGAGTTCCTCGTTGAGGTAGGGACCGTACATCTCGGCGGTGTCGAAGAAGGTGACGCCGAGGTCCAGGGCACGGTGGATCGTCGCGGTCGACGCCGAATCGTCGAGGGCGGCACCGGTGTAGAACGCCGACATCCCCATGCAGCCGAGGCCGATCCGGGCGATGTCTGGTCCCGCCGTGCCGAGTGTGATGTGCTTCATCGTGTTGCCACCTGTTCTGTGTAGAGTTCGATCTTGCGATCGATGACCTCCAGCGACTGCTGCATCTCCTCGAGGCGGGCCAGGAACGAGATCCGATGCCGCAGCAGCAGCTCGAGCCTCGCCTCGGCGGTGTCGTCGCCACGCTGCGCCAATTCCGTGTACTCGCGGAGCGTCGCGATCGGCATGCCCGTCGATCGGAGTCTCGTCAGGAACACGACCCAGGACACGTCGCCCTCGCTGTAGCGGCGGTGCGTCGATGAGCTGCGGCCGATCGGACGTGGCATGAGCCCTGCGCGCTCGTAGTACCGGAGCGTGTGGACGCTCAGCCCGGTTCGTTCGGCGACGTCGGAGATGGCGTAGCCCTCGTGGAGAGTGGTCATGTCCACACGATACGACTTCGAGCGCACTCGAAGTCAAGCGCGCCACAGCCCGCGGTCAGGCGCCGTGCGGCCTCGTCGTGCTCCGCTCCGAAGACGGGTCCTGCTCGACGCGGTCGTCAGGCAGCGGGCGGGCTACGGGGATCCGGCTGCCAAGGACCTGTGCCACGACGTCGCGGGCGATCTGCTGCGCCGTGAGGCCCGCATCCTCGAGGATCTGCTCGCGGGACGCGTGGTCGATGAACTCGTCCGGCACGCCGAGCTCGTCGACGGCCGTGTCGACGCCGGCCTCGCGGAGGGTCTGCCTGATGCGGGTGCCGATGCCTCCGACGCGGATGCCGTCCTCGATCGTGATCACGAGCCGGTGCGCCGCGGCGAGCTCGACGAGCGATTCGGCGACGGGGACCACCCAGCGGGGGTCGACGACGGTCGCGCCGATGCCCTGCTGGGCGAGTCGGTCCGACACGTCGATCGCGATGGGCGCCATCGGGCCGACGGCGACGATGAGGACGTCCGGCTGCTCGGTCGTCCGGAGGACGTCGACGCCGTCGTGGAGACGCTCGACGGCCGGGAGCTCGGCGGGGGCGCTGCCCTTCGGGAACCGGATGACGGTCGGGGCGTCGTCGATCGACACGGCCTCACGCAGTTCCTCGCGTAGCCGCTCGCCATCACGCGGTGCAGCGATCCGGATACCCGGCACGACCTGCAGGATCGCGAGGTCCCAGATGCCGTGGTGGCTCGGTCCGTCGGGGCCGGTCACGCCGGCGCGGTCGAGGACGACCGTGACTCCCGCACGGTGCAGCGCGATGTCCATGAGCAGTTGGTCGAAGGCGCGGTTCACGAACGTCGCGTACACGGCCACCACCGGGTGCAGCCCGCCGAAGGCGAGCCCGGCCGCCGAGGTGAAGGCGTGCTGCTCGGCGATGCCGACGTCGTGCACGCGCTCGGGGAAGCGTTCGGCGAAGGCGTGGAGCCCCACCGGTCGCAGCATGGCGGCGGTGATGGCGACGAGGCGGTCGTCGGCCTCGGCCACCGCGAGCATCTCCTCGCTGAACACGGCCGTCCAGGACGGGCGGGCGGCCGCCCCGACGGGCTCCCCGGTCTCGGGGTCGATCACCCCGACGGCGTGGAACTGATCGGCGTCGTCGTCCCGTGCCGGCTGGAAGCCACGACCCTTCTCGGTGATCGCGTGGACGATCACCGGTGCGCCGTAGTGCTTCGCCTGGGTCAGGGCCTCCTCCATCGCGTGGATGTCGTGTCCGTCGACCGGCCCGATGTACTTGATGTCGAGGTTGGAGTAGAGCGCCTCGTTGTTCGTGAGACGGGACAGGAACCCGTGGGCGCCTCCGCGGACACCCCGATAGAGCGCACGTCCCGGACCGCCGAGGAGGTTGAAGGCCCGCTGGCTGCGCTCGCGCAGGTCGCGATAGCTCCGGCGGGTCCGCACGCCGCTCAGGAACCGCGCCATACCGCCGATGGTCGGCGCGTAGGACCGGCCGTTGTCGTTGACGATGATGACGAGCCGGCGGGTGTTGTCGTCGCTGATGTTGTTGAGCGCTTCCCACGTCATGCCGCCCGTCAGCGCGCCGTCGCCGACGACCGCCACCACATGGCGCTCGTCCTGCCCGGTCATCTGGAAGGCGCGGGAGATACCGTCCGCCCAGCTGAGCGAGCTCGAGGCGTGCGAACTCTCGACGATGTCGTGCTCTGATTCGGAACGCTGCGGGTAGCCGGCGAGACCGCCGCGGGTCCGCAGCCCGGAGAACTCCTGACGGCCGGTCAGGAGTTTGTGGACGTAGGACTGGTGACCGGTGTCGAACACCATCGGATCCGTCGGGGAGTCGAACACCCGGTGCATCGCGATCGTGAGCTCGACGACGCCGAGGTTCGGACCGAGGTGTCCGCCGGTCTTCGAGACGTTCGCGATGAGGAAGGCGCGGATGTCGCCGGCGAGTTCGACGAGCTCCGCCTCGGAGAGGCCGTCGAGGTCCCGGGGTCCGTTCACCTGATCGAGCACTGTCACGCTGTCGTCCCTCCACCGTGGGCCGACCGATCGCTCGGAGCCCGTCTTTCGAGTGTACGCGTCGTGGGCGGGGTGGGCGGCGAACGCCGCAGGCCGGCCCCGACGGTTGCTGTCGGGACCGGCCTGGTGGTAGAGCCTCGTCGTCAGACGAGGCTGCGGAGCACGTACTGCAGGATGCCGCCGTTGCGGTAGTAGTCGGCTTCACCTGGCGTGTCGATGCGGACGACCGCGTCGAACTCGACCGGCTCCTTGCCGGGAGCCGAGTGCTCGCTCGGGACGGCGCTCACGCGGACCGTCTTCGGCGTGGTGCCGTTGTTGAGCTCCTCGAGACCGGCGATCGACACGATCTCCGTGCCGTCGAGTCCGAGGGAGGCCCAGCTCTCGCCTTCCGGGAACTGCAGTGGGACGACTCCCATACCGATGAGGTTCGAGCGGTGGATGCGCTCGAAGCTCTCGGTGATGACCGCCTTGACACCGAGGAGGCTCGTGCCCTTCGCCGCCCAGTCGCGGGAGGAACCGGAGCCGTACTCCTTGCCACCGAAGATGACGAGGGGCGTGCCCTCGGCCTGGTAGTTCTGCGACGCGTCGTAGATGAACGACTGCGGTGCGTCGGGCTGCGTGAAGTCGCGGGTGTAGCCGCCCTCCACGCCGTCGAGCAGCTGGTTCTTCAGGCGGATGTTCGCGAACGTGCCGCGGATCATGACCTCGTGGTTGCCGCGGCGCGAGCCGTAGGAGTTGTAGTCCTTCCGACCGACACCGTGCTCGTCGAGGTACCGGCCTGCGGGCGAGTCGGCCTTGATGTTGCCGGCCGGGCTGATGTGGTCGGTCGTGACCGAGTCGCCGAGCTTCGCGAGGACGCGCGCACCGACGATGTCGGAGACGGGGGTCGTCTCCATGGTCATGCCGTCGAAGTACGGGGGCTTCCGCACGTACGTCGACTCCTCGTCCCACTCGAAGGTCGAGCCCTCGGGGGTCTGGAGCGAACGCCAGCGCTCGTCGCCGTCGAAGACGCCGCTGTACTCGTGGTCGAACATCTCCTTGTTGATGGAGGTGTCGATCGTGTCCTGGACCTCTGCCGCGTCGGGCCAGATGTCCTTCAGGAAGATGTCGTTGCCGTCCGCGTCGACACCCAGGGCGTCGACCTCGAAGTCGAAGTTCATCGACCCCGCGAGGGCGTAGGCGATGACCAACGGCGGGCTCGCCAGGTAGTTCATCTTGACGTCCGGGTTGATCCGGCCCTCGAAGTTGCGGTTGCCCGAGAGGACGGCGGTGACGGCGAGGTCGTTGTCCTGGACGGCGGTCGAGATCTCGTCGAGCAACGGACCGGAGTTGCCGATGCAGGTCGTGCAGCCGTAGCCGACCGTGTAGAAGCCGAGGTCCTCGAGGTACTCGGTGAGACCGGCCTTCGCGTAGTAGTCGGTGACGACCTTGGACCCCGGAGCGAGCGTGGTCTTGACCCACGGCTTCGCCTTCAGGCCCTTCTTGCTCGCGTTCCGGGCCAGGAGGCCTGCGGCCAGCATGACCGACGGGTTCGAGGTGTTGGTGCACGAGGTGATCGCGGCGATAGCGACGGCGCCGTGGTCGAGGGTGAAGTCGACCCCGTTCTCCTCGAGGGTGACCTGGGTCGGCTTCGAGAGGGACGCCGGAGCGTGGCTGCGGTGCGTGTGGTGGTGGTGGTTGTTCTCGTCCTCGTCCTGCGGCGTGGTGCCGGCCGGGTCGGAGGCGGGGAAGGAACCGGCGCCGACGAGGTCGACGATGTCGTGCTCGACCGTGGCGTAGTCGACGAGGTCCCGCTCGAACTGCGACTTGGCGTCGCTCAGCTCGATGCGGTCCTGCGGGCGCTTCGGGCCAGCGATCGACGGCACGACGGTGGCGAGGTCGAGTTCGAGGTACTCGCTGAAGACCGGCTCGACGTCCGCGTCGTGCCAGAGCTTCTGGGTCTTGGCGTAGGCCTCGACCAGCGCGATCTGCTCCTCGCTGCGGCCGGTGAGGCGCAGGTAATCGAGCGTGACGTCGTCGATCGGGAACATGGCGGCCGTCGAGCCGAACTCGGGGCTCATGTTGCCGATGGTGGCGCGGTTCGCGAGCGGCACCTCGGCGACGCCTGCTCCGTAGAACTCGACGAACTTGCCGACGACCCCGTGCTTGCGGAGCATCTGGGTGATGGTGAGGACGACGTCCGTCGCCGTGACGCCCGTCGGGATGGAGCCGTTCAGCTTGAAGCCGACGACCTTCGGGATGAGCATGGAGACGGGCTGGCCGAGCATGGCGGCCTCCGCCTCGATGCCGCCGACGCCCCAGCCGAGCACGCCCAGGCCGTTGACCATGGTCGTGTGCGAGTCGGTGCCGACACAGGTGTCGGGGTAGGCGCGCAGGACGCCGCCGACCTCGCGCGTCATGGTGACGCGAGCGAGGTACTCGATGTTGACCTGGTGCACGATGCCGGTTCCCGGCGGAACGACCTTGAAGTCGTCGAACGCCGTCTGACCCCAGCGGAGGAACTGGTACCGCTCGCCGTTGCGCTCGTACTCGAGTTCGACGTTGCGCTCGAGCGCGTTCTCGCTGCCGAAGAGGTCGGCGATGACCGAGTGGTCGATGACCATCTCGGCCGGGGCGAGCGGGTTGATCTTGTCGGCGGAACCGCCGAGTGCCTCGACCGCTTCGCGCATGGTGGCGAGGTCGACGATGCACGGCACGCCGGTGAAGTCCTGCATGACGACACGGGCCGGGGTGAACTGGATCTCGGTGTCGGGGTCCGCGGTCGGAACCCAGTCGCCGATAGCCCGGATGTGCGCCTCGGTGATGTTGGCACCGTCTTCGGTGCGCAGCAGGTTCTCGAGGAGCACCTTGAGGCTGAACGGCAGCTTCTCGTGACCCTCCACCGTGTCGATGCGATAGATCTCGTAGTCGGTCGTCCCGACAGTCAGGGTGTCTTTCGCCCCGAAGCTGTTCACGGTGGACATATCGTCTTCTCCTTCGTTGGCGGCGGCGAGTGCTCACTCACGTGCGTTCCGACCAATCTTGCTGCTGGCGGGTGCTCCGCGGCTAGCAAGGCTTGCCTAACTACAGGCTCGGGCGCGTCGTGTCATCTCGGCATCGCTCATCTATCTTGATGTCGAGACAATTCTAGCATCGAGGATGAGGTCCTCCCGACATGACGAGAGCCCGGCCCGAGACGCGCTGACGCGTCGGGCCGGGCTCTCGGCGGATCACTCGGTGGATGCCTGCGGCGCCTTCGGGAACACGGCGCGGACGACGAGCCAGCTGAGGACGAGTAGCGGCGCGTAGAGCGGGATGCCCATGAGGAGCCGGAGCGTCCCGAGGAGCTCGACGTTCCCACTGAAGTAGAGGGGCAGCTGCACGAGGAGTCGTGCGGCGAACATTGCCACCCACACCAGCGTGAGCCACCGCATGGCGCGTCGTTGTCCGGGGTGGGACCGCCAGCTCGTGCCGCTGCCCATGAGGTAGCCGGCCACGAGCCCGACGACGGGCCACCCGACGAGCACCGAGACGAGGAGGGCCACGGCGTAGGCGCCGTTGGTCCAGAACCCGACGACGTAGAAGTCCTCCGCGCGCCCGGACAGCAGAGCCAGGGCCGCTGAGAGTGCGATCCCGAGGAGGCCGCCGACGGCCTGCGTGACCGGCTGCCGCTGGACGAGGCGTGCCACGGAGAAGAGGACCCCGAGTGCGACCGGAGCGATGATCGACGGGACCAGGTCGAGGGTCAGCGTGTAGACGACGAGGAACAGGAGTCCGGGCAGGATCGCCTCGACGATGCCGCGCACGCCGCCCATGGCGCGCAGCAGTGCCTTGCCGGTGGGGGCGTCGCCCTCGGCCATCGCGCCCAGACCGGACTTGCGTGCGGCGGCACCGAACGCGGCGGACATCGATTCACCGAGCCGCTGCCGATCCGCGTCACCCGTGGCGTCAGGGGAATCCGACGCGTCACTGCGCTCGATCGGGTCGACTCCGCGGGACTCCGGTTCTCGTGCGTCCGTCATCGACTACGCGCTCGTGGCCGTCGGCATGCGCAGCGGGATGAGGTCGCGCGGCGGCATGGGCGAGTTGCCCCGGACGACGACGAGGCTGCGGAAGAGGTCGTCCACGAGCGCTGCGGCGTCCGGCTTCGACGCGCCCTCCCCCGCGACGACGCCGCGGAGGAACCAGCGCGGACCATCGACGCCGATGAAGCGTGCCAGGTGGGTCGCGTCGGTGCCTGCGGCACCACCGGTCGGCACCTCGGCGACGAGCTCCGGGCCGAACTCGCCTTCGCGCTCGGTCACGGTGCCGCCCTGCTGGGCGATCTGCTCGGCGATCTGCGCGCGGGTCTCGTTCCACAGACCGGTCGACCGCGGGGCGGCGAACGGCTGGACCTGCAGGGTGGAACCGGCGTAGTCGAGGCCGACCGCGACGACGCGCTTCGTCGCCTCCTCCACCTCGAGGCGGAGGTTCAGACCTTCCCGCGGCAGCACCTTGACGCCACCGAGGTCGATGTAGGGGCGGACGGGGTTGGCCTCGCTCTCGTCGAACGGGCCGGCGGTCTCGCGGTCCTCGGGTGCGGACTTCGCGTCGTCGGGCAGCTCCGCGTCGAGGTCGAGGTCGGGGAGGTCTTCGAGTTCGCTCATGCGAGGGTTCCTGTCTGCGCGGCACCGTCGGTGCTGATGGTTGGGTCGGTGGCGGCCGGTGACGCGGCGAGCGAGCCGACGCCGGTCGAACCGAAGCCTCCGGCTCCACGAGCGCTGCCTGGCAATCGCTCCACCGGGATGAAGTTGGCCCGGGACACCGGCATCACGATGAGCTGGGCGATGCGGTCGCCCGGCTCGACGGTGAAGGAGGTGTGACGGTCGGTGTTGAGGAGCGTGACCTTGATCTCGCCGCGATATCCGGCGTCGACCGTGCCGGGTGAGTTGACGACGGTGATGCCGTGTTTCGCCGCGAGGCCGCTTCGCGGGACGACGAACGCGGCATGGCCGTCGGGCAGGGCGATCGAGACGCCGGTGCCGACGAGGGCGCGCTCACCCGGTTCGAGCACGACGTGCTCGGCGGACACGAGATCCGCACCCGCATCGCCGGGGTGTGCATAGCCGGGCAGATCCGGCGCGATAATGAGTACGTCAACGCTTTCGGTCACGAATCGAGGGTAGTGCAGTTCTCTGAGACAAGGCAGACATGCAGCCGTACCGTGAAACCCTCTGGCCCAGCCCCTGGGTCATCATCGCCCTCGCCCTCGTGGTGCCGGCGACCATGCTCGTCCTCGCGCCCGTTTCACTCGCGGCGGGGGTCGTCGGGGCGGTGGTGCTGTACGGCGGATGCCTTGCGCTGGCGTTCGGGACGGCGCCGAGGATCCAGGTCTCCGAGTCGAGCCTCTCGGTCGGGAAGGCGTCGATCCCGCTCGGGTTCATCGGTGAGGTCGTGGTGTACACCGGGACGGACGCGACCGCTCAGCTCCGCACCAAGCTCGATGCACGCGCCTGGCTCATGATCCGCGGGTGGGTGCACAGCCTCGTGAAGGTGGAGATCGTCGATCCGGCCGATCCGACGCCGTACTGGCTGCTGTCGTCCCGTCGCCCGCAGGCCCTCGCGGACGCGATCGCCAGCGCGCGCACGCACGCCTGAGGCTGCCGCCGCTCGAATCCGCAACGACAGAACCCCTCCGGATCGTGATCCGGAGGGGTTCTGTCTGCCGCTCGCGCGGCGATGCTGTCAGGCTGCGCACTCCGCGCAGATCGGGCCGAACTTGCCCTCGTGGTCGAGCTGCGAGCGGTGCTTCACCAGGAAGCACTCCATGCAGGTGAACTCGTCCGCCTGGGGCGGGAGCACGACGACGTCGAGGTCGAGGTCGGAGAGGTCGGATCCACCCAGGTTGTAGTCACCCGGGTTGTCAGCGTCTTCGGAGTCGACGACTCCGGACAGCTTGTCTGGAACGCGCTCCTTCAGGGCCTCGATCGACTCGGAATCGTCGTCGGTCTTGCGGGGAGCGTCGTAATCAGTTGCCATGCCTATCCACTTCTCGATGCCGTCGGAACAAAATCGGCGGGCACAGTTTGCATCAGTTCCGCATGAATTGCAAACCGTGTTCGGGAGGGTGTGCGGAACCTTCCCGTGCAACTGACGGCACGCCCGGCGTATTCCCCGAATACGCCCGCGATCCGTGAGAACGTGGGTCAATCACGTGGCACGCTGAGAGGCATTCATCATGCAGGAATTGAAGGTAGTCGGAGCGGAGCTCGGCGCTCTGATCGTTGCAGATCGGAACGAGGAGGAATACCGCCTCATCGTCGACGATTCGTTCCACGTCCACCTGCGGCGGGCGAAGCCGGCCGGTGCGCCGATCGGTGGGAACACCAAGATCTCTCCGAGGGAAGTGCAGGCGCACATCCGCAGCGGGCTCTCCGCCGAGGACGTCGCAGCGGTCACCGGTGCCTCGCTGGAGTACGTGCAGCGGTTCGAGGGTCCGGTGATGGCGGAGCGCGAGCACATCGTCGGCACCGCCCTCGGCGTCGCCGTCCTGCCGACGACCGACACGTCGGCCGACGACATCGAGGCCACCTTCGGGAACGTCATCCGGGCTCGACTCGAGAAGCTCGGCGCGACCGACGAACGGTGGACGAGCTGGAAGGAACCCGAGGGCGGCTGGATCGTCAAGCTGTCCTTCACGGCCGACCAGGTCGACCACGACGCCCGCTGGGCGTTCGAGCCGAAGAAGCTCGCCCTCACGCCCATCGGGAGTGAAGCCACGACCCTCTCGCGTCAGGGCGACCTGCCGGCCGCGCTGATCCCCCGGTTGCGTGCGGTCGACACCGACGACTCCCCCGACACCTCACGCTTCGACAGCGGCGCGTTCTCCCTGGACCGGGTGTCGACGCCGCAGCAGACCGAGACCGACCGGCCCGCCGAGACGCGTCCGATCGAGCCGTTGCCGTTCGCGGCCGACACGGGCTTCGGCCGTGCACCGTCCTCGAAGGCTGCGACCCAGGCCGCGATCAACCGTGAGGCGTCGAGCCCCGAGCAGCACAACCAGACCGCCGACCTGTTGGAGGCGCTCCGCAAGCGCCGTGGCGAGCGGGAGGCCGCCCCCAGCGAACCCGAACCTGCCGAGCGCCCCAGTGCGCCGCACGCCGTCCCGGATCAGCAGACGCCGCTGGCGGTGTTCGACACCGGTGAGTTCGAGGCGGCGCAGCAGCGACGCGCGGGCGATACCGAATCCTCCGATGGTGGCGCGCCGTCCGGGGCCAAGGCGCGCCGCGGCCGAGCGTCGATGCCGTCCTGGGACGAGATCGTGTTCGGTGCGAAGTCCGACGACGACCCGGTCTGATCGGTCAGGATTTCAGGGCTCGTAACGACCGAGGCCGAGGAGCGGTATCCGGCGTTCGTCGTCAGTGAGCGAGCCGTGCTGTCCGATCATGCCCCTCGCGGTCTGATCGGCGGGACGTGAATCGTAGTAGGCGATGCGCTTGCGGGCGGCGACGATGACGTCGCCGATGCGCGGCAGCACCTCAGGGTCGACCTCCCCGTACCAGCCGTGGTCGACCGCCTGCTCGCGTGTCGCGATCCAGGCGCGGCCGCCTTCCTCGGCTCGCCAGGCCTCAGCCAGGCGCTCCCGATCCGCTGGACCCGCGTCGGCGTCGAGATAGAGGTGGAGGCACCGCGGCTCCCCGCCGATGTGGCGGACACCGGCGACCAGCTCGGGCACCTGGTCGAAGAGCACGTGCTGATGGGGTGCGACGTCGATCACCCCGTGGTCGGCGGTGACGAGCGCGCCGGTCGACGCGGGCAGACGGGACGACCACCGCTTGAGATCGCCGTCGAGCTCCTCGAGGAGCGCCGTCCAGCGTCCCGACTCCCACCCGTACTCGTGCGCCGCCTGATCGAGCTCGGGGACGTACACGTAGCTGAGTGTGGGTCCGGCGGTCGTGGACGCGATCTCGCGGGCCGCGTCGAGGCGGTCCGCCATCGAGCGTCCTGCCCGGTAGTCCGCCCCTCGGAGCACGGCTCGGGTGAAGCCCGAGTTGCGGTATCGCTCCTGACCGATCACCGTCGTCGTGACGCCCTCGGCTCTCGCCCGCTCGAACACGGTCGGGAGGCGCTGCCAGGTCTCGGGCACCATGCCGGCGTCCCAGCCGCTGAGCTGGTTCACGACCCGGTCGCCCGCCACGTCCCGTGCTCGGTAGCTGACGAGGCCGTGCCGACCCGGCAACGCCCCCGTGGTCAGCGTCGCGATCCCGGCAGCGGTCGTCGACGGGAACGCCGACGTCGTGGTGGAGCGCGGACCGAGGCGCGGCGCGAGGAACCGAGCGTGGGCGGCTGCTCCACGGAGGTTCGCGGCGCCGAGGCCGTCGACGAGGACGACGACGGCATGATCGGCCGCGGGCAGCGATCCACCGCCCACCGTCAGGGATGCGAGGCAATCCGGGAGGACACCGGCAAGGCTGCGTGACTCCGGATCGACCGTCGGTAGCATGGTGGTCATCGGGCTCAGTCTCGCACACCGCGCTGACGACCACGCCCCGCCATCCTCACCGAGCACCGGCTCGACTCCCCTCAGCAGAGACACGGAATGACCCGCCAACAGCAGACCCCGCCGACGGAGACCAGTGGCGAGCGCATCGAGGACATCGATGTCTCGTCGGAGATGCAGACCTCCTTCCTGGAGTACGCCTATTCGGTCATCTACGCCCGCGCCCTCCCCGACGCGCGCGACGGCCTGAAGCCGGTGCAGCGCCGCATCCTCTACCAGATGACCGAGATGGGCCTGCGCCCGGATCGTGGCCACGTGAAGTCGGCCCGCGTCGTCGGCGAGGTGATGGGGAAGTTGCACCCGCACGGCGACACGGCGATCTACGACGCCCTCGTCCGCCTCGCACAACCCTTCACGCTCCGCGTCCCGCTCATCGACGGGCACGGGAACTTCGGCTCACTCGACGACGGGCCCGCCGCGCCGCGGTACACGGAGGCCCGGCTGGACGCCGCCGCGCTCGCCCTGACGGCCGACCTCGACGAGGACGTCGTCGACTTCGTCCCGAACTACGACAACCAGTTCATGCAGCCCGAGGTCCTCCCGGCCGCGTTCCCGAACCTCCTCGTGAACGGCGCCAGTGGTATCGCGGTCGGTATGGCGACCAACATGGCGCCGCACAACCTCGTCGAGGTGATCGGCGCCGCACGGCACCTCCTCGCGCACCCCCAGGCCACCCTCGAGGACCTGATGGAGTTCGTCCCGGGTCCCGACCTGCCCTCCGGCGGCACGATCGTCGGACTGGACGGCATCAAGGACGCCTACGCCACCGGTCGCGGCTCCTTCAAGACCCGCGCCAAGGTCTCCGTCGAAGCGGTCACCGCGCGGAAGACCGGTCTGGTCATCACCGAACTGCCCTACCTGGTCGGTCCGGAGAAGATCATCGAGAAGATCAAGGACGGCGTCAGCTCCAAGAAGCTCAACGGCATCTCCGACGTCACCGACCTGACGGACCGCATCCACGGGCTCCGCCTCGTGATCGGGATCAAGACCGGATTCTCCCCCGAGGCCGTCCTGGAGCAGCTCTACCGCTACACACCACTCGAGGACTCCTTCAGCATCAACAACGTCGCGCTCGTCGACGGTGGCCCGCAGACGCTCGGCCTCCGGGACCTGCTGCAGGTGTACGTCGACCACCGCATCAGCGTGGTCACCCGCAGGAGCCGGTTCCGGTTGGCGAGACGCAAGGAACGCCTCCACCTCGTGGAGGGGCTCCTCATCGCCATCCTCGACATCGACGAGGTCATCCAGGTCATCCGCGCGAGCGACGACTCCGAACAGGCCCGCGCGCGCCTCATCGAGGTCTTCGACCTCTCGCAGCTCCAGGCCGAGTACATCCTCGAACTCCGTCTCCGACGACTCACCAAGTTCTCGCGGATCGAGCTCCAGGCCGAGCGCGACAAGCTGCTGGCCGAGATCGCCGAACTCGAGCGGTTGCTCGGGAGCCAACGACTCATCCGCGCGGCGGTCTCCGCAGAGCTCGCTTCGGCGGCCGAGCAGTTCGGCACACCGCGCCGGACCATGCTGACGAACGCGAAGCCGAGCGTCGCGACGACGGGCCGAGGGAAGAGCGCCCCGGTCCTCGAGCTCGCCGACACCCCGTGCCGCGTCTACCTCAGCGCGACCGGACGGGCGCTCCGCGTCGACCTCGAGCAGGACGCACCCGCACCACGACCCGGTCGACGGAGCAAGCACGATGCGATCCTGAGCGTCGTCGAGACCACGAGCCGCACCGAACTCGGTGCAGTCACGAGTCTCGGTCGCGTCATCCGGTTCACCCCGCTCGACCTCCCCGCGGTGCCGGCGGCCTCCATCCAGCTCGCGGCCGGAGTCCGGATGGGCGAGTACCTCTCGCTCCCGAACCGCGATGAGCGCGTGCTGGCGATCGTCTCGCTGACCTCGGAGCAGCCGATCGTGCTGGGAACCGAGACCGGCGTGGTCAAGCGGGTCATCCCCGGCGACCTGCCGAACAAGCCGGACTTCGAGGTCATCACGCTCAAGCCGCGCGACCACGTCGTCGGGGCGACGCAGGTCGGCGACGACGCGGAGCTCGTCTTCGTCGCCTCCGACGCACAGCTGCTCCGTTTCCCCGCGACGTCCGTCCGTCCGCAGGGGCGGGCCGCTGGTGGCATGGCCGGCATCAACCTGGCAGCCGGTGCGAAGGTCATCTCGTTCACGGCGGTCCTGCCCACCGACGACGTCGTCGTCGTGACGGTCGCGACCAATTCACTGACCCTCGCCGGAACGGACACCGGGAGCGCGAAGGTGTCGGAGTTCTCCGAGTTCCCCGCCAAGGGTCGCGCGACCGGCGGCGTCCGATCGCAACGCTTCCTGAAGGGCGAGGACCAGCTGGCCGTCGCGTGGGTCGGCGCCGCTCCGGCACACGCCGTCGGTACGGACGGGACACCGCGGACGCTCCCGGAGGTCGGCGCGAAGCGGGATGCCTCCGGGGCGCCGCTCGACGCCCCCGTCGGGTTCATCGGCGGCGCGATCACCGCACCGGCGGCACCGGCGACGGACGACGCGGTAGCGGGCGACGAATCGTCCTGACCGGAGCTGCACACCGACGAAGGCCCGGATCGAGCGCACTGCTCGATCCGGGCCTTCGTCGGTCCTGCTCTTCGCTGGACGACCGACGATCAGACGTCGATGCTCTCCCGTGACAGCCGGTCGGAGCTGTCGACGATGAACTCCTTGCGCGGGGCGACGTCGTTGCCCATGAGGAGTTCGAAGATCCGTCCGGCCGACTCCGCATCCTCGACCCGGACACGGCGCAGCGTCCGGTGACGGCGGTCCATGGTGGTCGTGGCCAGCTGGTCGGCGTCCATCTCCCCCAGGCCCTTGTAGCGCTGGATCGGTTCCTGGTGCTTCTTGCCGGTGCGCTTGAGGTCGCCGAGCACCGCGTGCAGTTCGGCTTCGGAGTAGGTGTAGATCGTCTCGTTCGGCTTGGAGCCGGGGTTGATGACGATGACGCGGTGGAGCGGCGGTACCGCGGCGAACACGCGGCCCGCTTCGATCAGCGGCCGCATGTACCGGAAGAAGAGCGTGAGCAGGAGCGTCCGGATGTGGGCGCCGTCGACGTCGGCGTCGCTCATGAGGATGATCTTGCCGTAGCGGGCGGCGTCGAGATCGAACGATCGTCCGGAGCCCGCTCCGATGACCTGGATGATGGACGCGCACTCCGCGTTCGACAGCATGTCGGAGACGGAGGCCTTCTGCACGTTGAGGATCTTGCCTCGGATCGGGAGCAGCGCCTGGTAGGAGCTGTCTCGGGCGAGCTTCGCCGTGCCCAGTGCCGAGTCGCCCTCGACGATGAAGAGTTCACTGGACTCGAGGTTGCCCGAGCGGCAGTCGACCAGCTTGGCCGGGAGTGATGAGTTCTCGAGCGCGTTCTTGCGGCGTTGCGTCTCCTTGTGGGTCCGCGCGGAGATCCGGGACTTCATCTCCGACACGATCTTCTCGAGCACGAGCGCGGTCTGCGCCTTGTCGTCGCGCTTGGTCGAGGCGAACCGCTCCTTGAGCTCCTTCGTGACGACGTTGGCGACGATGGCGCGGACGGCCGGCGTGCCGAGGATCTCCTTCGTCTGGCCCTCGAACTGCGGCTCGGCGAGACGCACCGTCAGCACCGCCGTGAGGCCCGCGAGGACGTCGTCCTTCTCGAGCTTGTCCGAGCCGACCTTGAGTCGGCGGGCGTTCTGCTCCACCTGGGCGCGGAGGAACTTCAGCAGGCCCTGATCGAATCCGAGTTGGTGCGTGCCGCCCTTCGGCGTCGCGATGATGTTGACGAAGCTGCGCATGACCGTCTCGTACCCGGTCCCCCACCGCAGCGCGATGTCGACCTCCGCCTCGCGCTCCACCTCGGTGGCGACCATGGTGCCCGACGGCGACAGCACCGGGACGGTCTCGGTGAACGTCCCGCTGCCGGTGAGGCGCCAGGTGTCCGTGAGTGCGGTGTCTCCCGCGAGGTGGTCGACGAACTCGGAGATCCCGCCCTCGTAGCGGAACACCGCCTCGGTCGGCTCCTCGACGGTCTCGTCGCGGATGTGGATCCCGAGCCCCTTGATGAGGAAGGCGGTCTGGCGCGCGCGGCCGAGGAGCTCCTCGGCCTGGAACTGGGCGCCCTTCGTGAAGATCTGGCGGTCGGCCCAGTAGCGGATCCGGGTACCGGTCACGCCGCGCTTGGTCTTGCCGATGACGCGGAGTTCACTCTGCTTCTCGAACGGCGTGAACGGTGCGTCCGGGGTCGGCTCCCCCGTGTCGGCGAAGATCCCCGGCTCACCGCGGTGGAAGGACATGGCGTAGGTCTTGCCGCCGCGATCGACCTCGACGTCGAGCCGCTCGGACAGGGCGTTGACGACTGATGCGCCGACGCCGTGCAGCCCGCCGGACGCGGCGTAGGAACCGCCGCCGAACTTCCCGCCGGCGTGGAGCTTGGTGAAGACGACCTCGACACCGGAGAGGCCGGTCTTCGGTTCGATGTCCACCGGGATGCCACGCGCGTGGTCGCGCACCTCGACGCTCTGATCGGCGTGAAGGACGATCTCGATCTGATCGCCGTACCCGCCGAGTGCCTCGTCGACGGAGTTGTCGATGATCTCCCAGAGGCAGTGCATGAGGCCACGCGAGTCGGTGGAACCGATGTACATGCCTGGTCGCTTGCGCACCGCCTCGAGGCCTTCGAGGACGGAGAGATGCCTGGCGGAGTAGTCGCTGCTCACGCTTCCCAGCGTAGTCGTCGCCGCCGACACGCCGAGGGAGACACTCGGCGCGCGATCGTCCGGACCCGCTCGACGACGCGTTGTCGCGGGCCCGTCGACCCATCCGGCTGCGCGGTTGATCCGAATCATCTACGCGCACAGCGAAAAGAGCACGGAATGGGACCCCGTTGTGACAATCGCGTGCTTTCATGAGTACTACGAGTTTCGTAGCCGCCCGAGTCAGGAGGAGCACATGTCACAGACTGCTACCGAGAGCACGCCGAGTGACCTCGACGCCCAGCAACTGACTGCCGCCGATCGTTGCGATCTGTGCGGAGCACAGGCCTACATCCGCGTGCAGATGAACAGCGGTGAGCTGCTGTTCTGCGCGCACCACGGCAAGAAGTACCAGGAGAAGCTGACGCAGGTCGCGACCGACTGGCACGACGAGTCCGCGCGACTCTTCACCGAGCAGCGCGCCTAGTCCACCGGCATCACGACGAAGGGCCCCGGATCCGAGATCCGGGGCCCTTCGTCATGTCATCGAGGAAGCGCGGACACGGACCAGCGCGGGCTCGATCGCCCGCGGCCTCAACCGAGAGCGGAGACGATGTGCGCTCTGGCGTTGGCAGCGATGTCGTCGAGGGCGTGGAGTTCCGGTGATTCGTCGAGCATCAAGGTGCCCGCGGCGACCGTGATCGCCAGACGGAGCAGCCGATCGGCGAGCTCCGGGTTCTTGGCGAGGACGGGACCGTGCAGGTGGGTTCCGACGAACGGGCCGACCAGCGCACCCTCCGTGCCGTCGCCGTTGCCTCGTCCGTGCTGCACGGAGCCGATCGCCTCGACGCCCGTCCCGGCTCGGAAGTCCCGCCCGTGGTTCTCGTACCCGACGAGTACCGGGGCGTCGAGCTCGAGGCCGCCGCTCGGCACGACGACGAGGTCGTCACTCGCCCGCGTGCGCCGCAACGGGGCGTCGCCCTCGATGATGGCGAGGCCCTCGACCCAGCTCCCCGGCGCGAGCTCGAGCCGGCGAGTGAGGAGCTTCCACCCGTTGGCGACCGCGAGGACGGGCACGCCGGCCTCCACCCAGGCGATGAAGGCGTCGCGGAACGGCCGGAGCGCCTCGAGCACCTGTGGCGCCGACGGGTCGTCGCACGACCCGAGGACGACCGCGTGGACCGTGCTCGGGAGTTCGGCGACCGATTCGACCGGGACGAGCTCGACGGCGAGGCCCCGTGCGCGTGCCCGGCGAGCGAGGACCGCACCGTTCTCGGCGTCGCCGTTCACATTGCAGCTCGAGGGCAGGAGGACGGCGATGGTGATCGTCGGCTCGGTCGTCATGCGTCGTCCTGATCGTTCGAGGCGAGGCCGAGGTGCGCGCGGGTGCGGCGCATCGAGTCGGCGGTGAAGATCACGGTCTTCCGACCGTGCGCGGGCGCCGGGAGGGCGAGGAACGCGTCCAACGCCGTGCCGAGGTCCGGTTCAATGCGGTCGATCTCGACGCCGTCGTAGCCCAGCTGCAGCGCTGCCTCCCAGGCCTTGGACCCCGACACGAGCGCCACACGACCGAGCTTGGACGTGTCGACCGGCCAGAGGTACGAGGGATCGCGGACGTCGCTTCCGACGGCCACCAGGATCTGCTCCGTGTCGGCCGCCAGGCTGTCGACGTTGAGCTGGAAGCTCGCGGGGTTCTGGACGAGGACGAACTCGACCTCGACACCGCGGACGGTCGTCACCTCGCCGCGGCCGAACACCGGCGTGAGCGCGTGGAACGACTCAGCCGCGGTGGCGAGCTGGAACTCGGGGCCGAGGATCGCGGCGGCGCCGGAGAGGGCGGCAGCCGCATCCACGGCGTAGTGCACGCCGCGGGCCGGCAGACGGAATCGGACGGTCTCGCCGCGGTGGGTGATGGACACCAGATCGCCCTCGAGGGCTTCGACGACGGTTCCGGAACCGGGGTCGACCCGATCGGACGAGGTCGTGCTGTACCCGAGGCCGCGTGCGCTGGCCCCGAGCACGGCCGTCGAGACGCCGTACCGCCATCGCGTCGCGTCGCTGCCCGGCGCGACGGCGTCGACGAGCGCGTCATCGCCGTTCAGGACGAGCGATGTGCTCGATCGGGCAGCGATCGCGTCGAGCATGCGCGCCACCATGGCGGCGTCGTGGAAGCGGTCGATCTGGTCGACGGACACGTTGGTCAGGATGACGTGGGCGGGCGCGAGCCGCGGCGCGATGAGCGCTCCGTGTCCTTCGTCCATCTCGAGCACCCCGAGCTCGGCGTCGATCCGGCCGCGGAGGTCGGCTCGTTCGAGGAGGGCGGAGGTGAGGCCCTGGGAGATGTTCGCCGTGGACGGGTTCGTGAAGACCGACACACCGTGGGCACGCAGGATGCCGACGAGCATCTTGGTGGTCGTCGATTTCCCGCTCGAGCCGCTCACGATTACGAGACCACGCGGGAAGGCGTTCAGCGTGTCGGGGAGGAACCCGGGCGCGATGCGGTTGACCACGAGGCCGGGAACGGCCGATCCCCCGCCCGGCTTGCGCAGCCTGGCGAGGAATCGGACGGCACGACCGGCGAGGATGGCCGGGGCGTAGCGCATGCTCCTACTCGAGGTAGTCGCGGAGCGACTGGGATCGGCTCGGGTGACGCAGCTTCGCCATGGTCTTCGACTCGATCTGCCGGATGCGCTCACGGGTGACCCCGAAGGTGTCGCCGATCTGGTCGAGCGTCTTCGGCATGCCGTCGCCGAGGCCGAAGCGCATCCGGATGACGCCCGCTTCCCGCTCGGAGAGCGAGTCGAGGAGCGACTCCAGCTGCTTCTGCAGCATCGTGAAGCTGACGGCGTCGGCCGGCACGACCGCCTCGGTGTCCTCGATGAGGTCGCCGAACTCGCTGTCGCCGTCCTCGCCGAGGGGCGTGTGCAGCGAGATGGGCTCGCGGCCGTACTTCTGGACCTCGATGACCTTCTCAGGCGTCATGTCGAGTTCGCGGCTGAGCTCCTCGGGCGTGGGCTCGCGGCCCAGGTCCTGCAGCATCTGCCGCTGGACGCGGGCGAGCTTGTTGATGACCTCGACCATGTGCACCGGGATGCGGATGGTGCGCGCCTGGTCGGCCATGGCACGCGTGATGGCCTGACGGATCCACCAGGTCGCGTAGGTGGAGAACTTGAAGCCCTTGGTGTAGTCGAACTTCTCGACCGCGCGGATGAGGCCGAGGTTGCCCTCTTGGATGAGGTCGAGGAACTGCATGCCGCGGCCCGTGTACCGCTTGGCGAGGCTCACGACGAGTCGGAGGTTCGCCCCGAGGAGGTGGCTCTTGGCACGGGCGCCGTCCTTCGCGACCCACTGGAGCTCACGACCGACCCGCGAGCGCTTCTCGAGGTCGGAGAGCTGGGCGAGTTTGTCCTCGGCGAAGAGGCCCGCCTCGATGCGCATCGCGAGTTCGACCTCTTCGGCCGCGTTGAGGAGCGCGACCTTACCGATCTGCTTGAGGTAGTCCTTGACCGGGTCGGCGGTGGCGCCGGTGATCGCGGCCGAGTACACCGGGATCTCGTCGTCGTCGCTGTTGGAGAGCACGAGTGCGTCGGTGGGGAGGGTGATCTCCGGCACGGACTTGTCGTCCTCCTCCTCGACCGCCTCGGTGGCGTCGCCCGCGGGCGCGTCGACCACGGCGTCGTCGGCGACGACCTCGACGACGACGTCCTCGTCGTCCGAGCCCTCATCGGGCTCCGTGCTCGACGTCGTACCCGCCTTAGCGCGGGTGGCCTTCTTGGGAGCAGCCTTCGCTCGGGTCGTGGTGGCCTTGGTGGTCCGAGCCTTCGCTGCGGGAGCCTCCGTGGCCTCGTCTGCTGGCGCTGCTTCGTCTGCGCGAGCCGTCTTGGTGGCCATAGCTGCACCTTCCTGTTCGGACCCGGCATGGACAGTCATCGCCGGATCGTCCGTGATTTCGGACATTACGAGGACCCATGTCAAGTCTTGGTGCAGTGCAACCCGAAAAGGGCCGCCGACATTCCGAGAGGTGAACGGGTCCGTGTTCCATTATAGCGCGCGCAGGAAGGCCACAGAGCCACAGGCCGTTTGTCAAGGGTGGGATCAGGGGACGAAGCGAACGCTCAGCGACGGCGCCCGAGCCTCGCTCGGACCGCGATCCACAACGGACCGACGGCGATGCCCTCGTCCTCGGCGAAGCGTCTCCGGGTGCGGGACCGGGCGACGAGCAGCATCGCCACCCCGAACCCGACCACGAGGTACTGCACGGAGAAGGCGATCCGGAAGCTGTCCATGGAGTAGTCGGCACGGGATCCCCCGCTGACCGCGTCGATGATGAGTCCGATGAGGAACATCATGACGAAGCTGGCGAGGAACCCACCGACGTTCACGATGCCGTTCGCTCCGCCGAGCGCGCGGATTGGGTTGAAGGTACGGGCGAAGTCGAACCCGATGAGTGAACCGGGGCCCCCGACCCCGACCACGACGAACAGGACGATCACGAGCCACATCGGCGGGATGCCCGGCCAGAGGAGGAGTACGGCCCAGGCGACGCCCATGACCGTGACGATCCCGAGCACGAGGTTGCTCCGCCGGTACGGGAACCGGGCGGTGAGCACCCCGAGGACGGGTCCGGCGATCATGCCGGAGACCACGATCACGATGAGCAACGATGCGGCGAGGGGCTGCGGGTAGCCGAGGGCGTAGACCATGAAGGGGAAGCCCCAGAGCAGCGTGAGGACCGTGCCGGAGGACTGGGTGACGAAGTGCGACCAGAACCCGAGACGCGTCCCTGGCCGGCGCAGACTGATGAGGACCTCGCGGACGACGTGGCCCCAGGTCTCCGGGCGCGGTGCCTCGTCGGAACCGGACGGCCGGTCGCGGACGACGATCAACACCCCGACGAGTGCCAGGAGGACGAGACCGGCCGCACTGAGGAACGCCGGCGACCAGCCGAAGGCGTGCAGGACGAAGGAGAACGGCACCGCCGAGAGGACCTGTCCGATCTGCCCGATGTTGCCGACCCACTGCGAGACGATCGGCACCCGACGGGTGGGGAACCAGGAGTTCACGAGCCGCAACACGGAGGTGAACACCGCGGCGTCGCCGAGGCCGACCAGCATCCGGCCGACGATCGCACCGCCGAGTTCGGTCGTGAGGCCCAGCCAGATCTGGCCCGCCATGACGACGGTCAGCCCCGCGATGATCAGGACGCGAGGCCCGAGGCGGTCGATGAGCACCCCGACCGGGACCTGCATGGCGGCGTACACGATCAACTGCGCGACCGCGAGGGTCGAGAGCGCGGCGGCGTCGATCTGGAACCGCTCGGTGGCGTCCACCGCCGCCACACCGAGCGTCGACCGCTGCATGACGGTGATGAGGTAGGCGAACACCCCGACGCCGAACACCCACCAGACGCGTCGAGATCCCACCGATCCAGCTTAGGTGGTCGAGCGGTCCTCGTCGCCGTGGCGCCGGCTCGCGAGGAACTTCTCGAGCTCCGCGGCGATCTCGTCGGCCGTCGGGAGCGCCCCGTCGATGTCGGTGAGCGGCGATTTCGGCGAGTTGTCGGCCATGTAGGCGTCGTACCGCTCCTCCAGCGTCGTGACCAGCTGGCCGAGCTCGTGGTTGGTCCCGACCTGCTCGTCGATCTTGGTGAGGAAGTCGCGGCTGTCCTCGCGGAGGCGGTCCGTGGGGAAGATGAGGCCGGTCGCCGCACTGAGGCTCTCGATCGCCGTGATCGCCGCGGCCGGGAACTCGGTGTCGGCGAGGTAATGCGGAACGAGGAGCACGAAGGCCGCGATGCTGTCGCCGCGCTCGTAGAGGCGGTACTCGAGGAGGTGGAGCACGTTGGACGGCACCTGGGTGCGGGGGCGCCAGACCGAGAGCGACTCGATGAGGTCGAACCGGTTGCCGCTGACGGTGACGCCGATCGGCCTGGTGTGCGGGACCGGCATCGGGATGGCGTGCACCCACGTGGTGTCGCTGACCCGGAAGCGGTCGACGAGCTCGAGCACGGCCGCGACGAAGCGGTCCCAGAGGAAGTCGGGCTCGAAACCGGTGAGCAGCAGGAACGGCGACCCGAGTTCGTCGTGGGCCAGCGACAGGGTCAGCCGAGGCGGCCGGTACTCCGTCAGGTGGTCCTGGTCGAACGAGATGATCGGCCGGCGGGCGCGGTAGTCGAGCAGGACATCGGCGTCGAACTCGGCGATGACCGTCGTGTCGAGGACGTCGTCGAGGTAGGCGTTCAACTGCCCGACCGCGCCGCCGGCGTCGGAGAACCCGGTGAGCCCCGCGACGAGGTGGAGGCCGGCGGGGATGTCGATCTCCGGGTGCACCTCGTAGAGGTCGTCAGGCGTAGGCATGGTTCAACTCTAAACGGGGGTGTCGCAGCGCCCTTCCCCTCCGAGCCTCGGCCGTACCGCCGAGAGCGAACACCGGCGGCCCCGCCTCGGTCCTGAACCGCTCGTGCCTACGATGGAGGCATGACGATCCCCGTGCTCTCCGTGTTGTCCGCCGCCGTCGAGGGAATCGAGGCCGAGCTGCTCGTCCTCGCGGTGAGGAAGGGCGACGACGGACCGGAGCTCCTGGCGCCCGACGTCTACGCGCCGCTCGCGGACGAGCTGCGCGCCTCCGGAGTCACGGGATCCGAAGACCAGGTGCGACGCCTCCCGGACCGGTTCGGTGCGGCCTCCGGTCTCGTGCTGGTCGGCCTCGGGCCGGATGCGGACGACGCGGCCTTCCGACGAGCGGCAGGTGCGGTGACCCGGACGATCGACGGCCAGGCCTCGATCGCGTTCGCGTTGACGGAGGAGACGGCCGCCGCCGCCGAAGCCGTCCTCGAGGGGGCGGCCATCGGCGCCTACCGCTACACCGCGTCGCGCGGTGTCGGATCCGCGCCGGCACCGACACCGCTCGGGTGGGTCACCGTCGTCGTCCCGTCGAGCGTGGACGCACCGGATGCCGGGCTCGCGGAGCACGCCACCGCGGTCGCCGAGGCCATCGCGCTCGTCAAGGACCTGGTCAACACGCCGCCGAACGAGCTCTACCCGGCGACCTTCGCCGACGCGGCCCGCGCAGCGGTCGACGGCCTCGACGTCGAGGTCGAGGAATGGGACGAGACCCGCTTGGCCGAGGACGGCTTCGGCGGCATCCTCGGTGTCGGGCAGGGTTCCTCCCGGCCTCCGCGACTCGTCAAGCTGAGCTACCACCCTGAGGCGGCCCGGAGCCACCTGGCCCTCGTCGGGAAGGGCATCACCTTCGACAGCGGCGGCCTCTCGCTGAAGCCGCCGGTCTCGATGGTCGGCATGAAGTACGACATGACCGGCGCGGCGACCGTGCTCGCCGTCCTGGCCGCGGCCGCGCGTCTCGGAGTGCCCACCCGGCTGACCGCGTGGCTCTGCCTCGCCGAGAACCTCCCGTCGGGCACGGCGATCCGGCCGAACGACGTCCTCACCATCCGGGGTGGACGCACGGTCGAGGTCACCAACACCGACGCCGAGGGCCGGCTGGTCCTCGCCGACGGACTCGTCGCCGCAGGCGAGGAGGGCCCGGACGCCATCATCGACGTGGCGACCCTCACGGGAGCGGCGGTGGTCGCGCTCGGCAACCGCTACACGGGCGTCATGGGTGACGCTTCCTTCGTCACCGACCTCATCGCGACCGGTTCCGGTGCGGACGAACTGTTCTGGCCGATGCCGTTCCCCGCGGAGCTGCGCAAGGTCCTCGACTCCGACGTCGCCGACCTCGCCAACGCGAAGCCCGGCACCACCGCGGGCGGCATGCTCGTCGCAGGCACGTTCCTCCAGGAGTTCATCGCGGACCGCACCGACGAGGAGGGCGGCACCACTCGAATCCCGTGGGCCCACCTGGACATCGCAGGGAGCGCGATGAACGGCGACGCCCCCTACGGCTTCACCGCCAAGGGGCCGACCGGCGTCGCGGTCCGCACCCTCCTCGCAATGGCCGAGGAGATTAGCCACCCGTAGTAAGGTCGGTGGGGGCGGTTCGACCCGCCTCGACGCCGCCGAACACACCACGACGGTTTCCGATCGACCACGAAGCACACACAAGGAGCAACGGAGTGTCCGAGCAGAATTTTGACCTGGTAGTCCTGGGAGGCGGAAGCGGCGGATACGCTGCGGCGTTGCGCGCTTCGCAGCTCGGCCTCACCGTCGGCATGATCGAGAAGGACAAGGTCGGCGGCACCTGCCTCCACCGCGGTTGCATCCCGACGAAGGCGCTGCTGCACTCCGCCGAGGTCGCGGACGCATCGCGCGAGTCGGAGAAGTACGGCGTCAAGTCCACCTTCGAAGGCATCGACATCGAGGGCGTCACGAAGTACCGCGAGGGCATCGTCGCGAAGAAGTACAAGGGACTCCAGGGCCTCGTGAAGGCCCGCGGCATCACCACCATCGAGGGTGAGGGCCGTCTGGTCTCCCCGACGAGCGTGCAGGTCGGCGACGACCTCATCACCGGCAAGAACGTGATCCTCGCGACGGGCTCGTACAGCCGCTCGCTCCCCGGTCTCGAGATCGGTGGCCGCGTCATCACGAGCGAGCAGGCGCTGCAGCTCGACTTCGTGCCGAAGAAGGTCGCCGTCCTCGGCGGCGGCGTGATCGGCGTCGAGTTCGCGAGCGTCTGGAAGTCGTTCGGGACCGAGGTCACGATCATCGAGGCGCTCCCCCACCTCGTCCCCAACGAGGACGAGTCGATCAGCAAGGCGCTCGAGCGCGCGTTCCGCAAGCGCGGCATCGAGTACTCGCTCGGCGTGCGGTTCCAGGGCGTCACCCAGGACGACTCGGGCGTGCACATCACGCTCGAGGACGGCAAGACGATCGACGCCGAGCTGCTGCTCGTCGCCGTCGGCCGTGGCCCGTCGACCGCCGGACTCGGCTTCGAGGAGGTCGGTGTCACCATCGACCGCGGCTTCGTCATCACCAACGACCGTCTCGAGACGAACATCCCCGGGCTCTACGCCGTCGGCGACATCGTCCCCGGCCTGCAGCTCGCGCACCGCGGCTTCCAGCAGGGCATCTTCGTGGCCGAGGAGATCGCCGGTCTCAAGCCCGTCATCATCGAGGACGTCAACATCCCGAAGGTCACGTACAGCGACCCCGAGATCGCGTCCGTCGGTCTCAGCGAGGCCAAGGCGGCCGAGCAGTACGGCGCCGACAACATCACGAGCTACGACTTCAACCTCGCCGGCAACGGCAAGAGCGAGATCATCGGCACGAGTGGCAATGTCAAGGTCATTCGGGTCAACGACGGCCCCGTCATCGGTGTGCACATGATCGGCGCCCGCGTCGGTGAGCTCATCGCCGAAGGCCAGCTCGCCGTCAACTGGGAGGCCTACCCCGAGGACATCGCGCCGCTGATCCACGCGCACCCCACGCAGAACGAGGCGCTCGGCGAAGCATTCCTCGCGCTCGCAGGCAAGCCCCTGCACGCGCTGTGACGCATTCCGAACACCCCAATAAGCTAGTGAACACACAACAGGTTTCAAAGGAGACAAGGTCATGAGCGAATCCGTCAGCCTCCCGGCACTCGGCGAGAGTGTCACCGAGGGTACGGTCACCCGCTGGCTGAAGAATGTCGGCGACACCGTGGAGGTCGACGAGCCACTGCTCGAAGTGTCGACCGACAAGGTCGACACCGAGATCCCTTCGCCCGTCGCGGGTGTCATCGAAGCGATCCTCGTCCAGGAGGACGAGACCGTCGAGGTCGGCACCGCTCTCGTGACCATCGGTGATGGTTCGGGTGCGGGTGCGGCTGCGGCCGAGGAGCCCGCGCCCGCCGCAGAACCGGCTGCTGCCGAGCCCGCTCCCGCTGCCGAGCACGAGCCGGCACCTGCTGCCGCGCCGGCTCCTGCTGCTGAGCCGGCTCCTGCCGCTGCGCCTGCTGCTGCTCCGGCTCCCGCTGCTGCACCGGCTCCTGCCGCTGCGCCTGCTGCTGCTCCGGCTCCCGCTGCTGCACCGGCTCCTGCCGCCGCGCCTGCTGCTGCTCCGGCACCTGCTGCTCCCGCTGCTCCGGCACCTGCCGCCGCTTCGACGGCCGCCGCCGGCGGGGTCGTCAACTCCGGCTACGTCACGCCGCTGGTGCGTCGTCTCGCCAACCAGCACGGGGTCGACCTCAGCACGGTCACCGGCACCGGTGTCGGCGGACGTATCCGCAAGGAAGACGTCCTGCAGGCTCAGAGCGCCGGTGGCGCCACGGAGTCGCCCGCTGTTCCGACCGTCCAGGTCTCCGAGCTGCGTGGCACGAGCAAGGCCATGTCGCGTCTGCGCAAGGTCGTCGCCGAGCGCGCCGTCGCTTCGATGCAGGGCACCGCCCAGCTGACGAGCGTCGTCGAGGTCGACGTCACGAAGGTCGCGGCACTCCGCACGGCCGTCAAGGACGAGTTCCTCGCCAAGACCGGCAACAAGCTGTCGTTCCTGCCGTTCTTCGCCCTTGCTGCCAGCGAGGCGCTCCAGACGTACCCGATCATCAACGCCACCGTCGACGGCGACCAGATCGTGTACCCGGAGACGGAGAACCTCGCGATCGCCGTGGACACCGAGCGTGGCCTGCTGACGCCGGTCATCCGCAACTCGGGCTCCAAGTCGATCGCCGAGCTCGGCGCCGAGATCGCCGATCTCGCGCAGCGCACCCGCGACAACAAGCTGCAGCCCGATGAGCTGTCGGGCGGCACGTTCACGCTGACCAACACCGGTTCGCGCGGCGCCCTGTTCGACACCCCGATCGTGTTCCTGCCGCAGTCGGCGATCCTCGGTACGGGCATCGTCACGAAGAAGCCGGTCGTCGTGACGGTCGACGGTGCAGACGCCATCGCGATCCGTTCGACGGTCTACCTCGCGCTGAGCTACGACCACCGCATCATCGACGGCGCGGACGCTGCACGCTTCCTCGTCCAGGTGAAGAACCGCCTCGAAGCAGGCGACTTCCGCGGCTCGCTCGGGATCTGATCCCGAACCGACCGCACCGTGTCCACCGCCTCACCCGGCGGTGAACACCTCTCGCAGACGCCAGCCCGTCTCGCCCCTCACCACGAGGAGCGTGACGGGCTGTCGTCGTCCTGCGGTGGCGTCGTCCGTCTCGGACGGCTCGGCCGTGCCGCGAAGGACCGCCGCGTCTCCCTGACGGTCGACGAGGTCCAGACTCGCCGCATCGATCGAGCCGATCCCGACACCGAGGTGCTCGTCGTCGTCGAACGGGGACCCGCGTTCGACGGAGTCCCAGACGCACCCCTCCTCCCCCGTCGTGCGGCACTCATCACGTCGACGGACGAGCTCGCGGGCCGCGGCCGCCGGATCGTCACCGGTGACCACGTCGACGTCGCCGGCTTCGTCCGGCGCTGACGTCGGTGTCTCCACCGGTGGCGCGACCGCCGTGACCGCCGCGGACGCCGGGCCGGCCGAACCGGCCGGCGTCGGTGCGATCGCGGTGCTCGGGTCTTCGGACGGCAGGAACACCATCGCCGCCGACACCAGTGCCGCTGCCGCGCCCGCCGCTCCGATCATGAGTCGACGACGTCTCGGGCCGGTGTCGACGGACGGCGTCGAGCCGGTGGTCGCTGTCCGGGTACGTCGCCCGGGTCGCCAAGCCAGACGACGGCGCAGCCGCGACACAGGATGCCGCGACAGACGCCTCGATTCGACCGCGGCTCGTCGGGTCGGCGGGAGCGGAGCGGTCCGCTGCGCGCGATCGGCGGAAGCACGGATGACATCGGCAGGCGATGCGGACGACGAATGGACCCGGTCGAGCAGGACCGGGAGCGGTCGTGCCAGGGCGTGGATCCGCTGTTGCAGTCGATTGGCGATCTCGTGGTCGGCGAGTTCAGGCACGACGTCGGCCCAGGCCACGGTCGTGGGGGCTTCATCGGGGTCGGTAGCCTGCAGGACACCGTCCATGAGCCCCGCGAACGCCGTCCAATCGGCGGCGAACGCCGGTGCGGTGCGGCCGAGCCGTCCATCGACGGTCTGGCGATCCACGGGAACTGCGCACGACCAGCCGGTGAGGACCGGCCGGCCGTCGTCGGCGAAGCGCACGGTCGAAGCGCTGATCGACCCGTGACTGATCCCGGAGACGTGCGCCGCGCGGATGGCGTCGACCAGCGGTGCCAGGATCGTGACGGCCTCACCGGGAGCGATCGACTCCCGGCGGCGCAGGACTTCGCCCAACGTGCCGCCGGCGAGCCGCTCGACCAGCAGGCACGGGAGGCCGGTGGGATCCTCGGCGACGTCGACGAGTCTCACGATGTGCGGGTGGTCGAGTCGGGACAGGATGGCCGCGCGACGCCAGAGGTCGCGTTCGGCGGCGTCGGCCCTCGCTCGGAGCAGCACGGCGTCGCCCGCCGGGGAGGCCTGGTCGGTACGCCCTCCGTGCGCGGAGCCGGCGTGGGCGAGCACCGTCGAGTAGGCCGTCCACTCCCGGCCCTCACCCAGGCACCGGACGAGACGACGGCCGGCCACTCGGGTCGTGGTCGCGGACGGGTCTGGCAGTGTTTCCATAGCTCGATCCTCCGACGCGGAGTCCCGTCCGACGGCGTCGGCGCACGCGGCTGTGGACAAGGTCCCCGCGTCACCGGCCTGTGGAGCAGAACGCAGCATCAGGACCCTCCGTCACCGGCTATCCTGGGAGCATGGCTCAGAAGGACGCGCCCCCGGCGGCGCAGAAGGAACCAGGGCGGATCAAGCAGCTCTGGCAGGTGTTCCAGCTCACCCGTCGCCACGACAAGGCGGCGCAGTGGTTGATGCTCGGCGGCTTCATCCTGCCGGTGCTCATCGGTGTCGCGGTCGCACTGCTGTTCTCGGCGGGCAACATCTTCGCGCTCGTCATGTGGATCATCGCGGGTGTGCTCGCCGGTATCCTCGCGGCCCTGTTCATCCTCACCCGGCGCGCGGACAAGGTCGTCTACACGCAGATCGAGGGTCGGCCGGGCGCGGTGGGCCAGGTGCTCCGCGCTGCTCCGCGCTCGTGGCAGACCAGCGAGATGCCCGTCGCCGTGAACCCGAAGACCCAGGATGCGATCTACCGGGCCGTCGGCCGCGGTGGCGTCGCACTGATCGCCGAAGGACCCCGATCGCGGACCTCACGCCTGCTCGAGGACGAGAAGCGCAAGGTCACCCGCATCCTCCCGAACGTGCCGATCACGGTGTTCCACGTCGGGCCCGACGCCGACTCGGTGCAGCTCCGTCAGCTCTCCGGCGCCCTCCGGAAGGTGAAGAAGTCCTTGACCAACCCCGAGGTGCTCGCGGTCAGCAACCGTCTGTCCTCGTTCGGTACGCAGCTCCCCATCCCGAAGGGTGTCGACCCGATGCGGGTCCGCCCGCAGCGCGCGCGCTGACCCACCGGAACCGCTCGGAACACTTCGCGGTGTCGGAACGACGGCCGCCCTCCTGACGGAGGGCGGCCGTTCGCGGTTCCTGCTGCGTTCAGCGCACCCGCAGGAGCACCGTGCCGGCCACTTTGTCGTGGAAGCCGCGCTGGTCCGAATCCCAGACGAGCGCTGGAACGACCACGCAGAGGAGCACGGTTCGCACGGCCGGCCGCCAGAGTCCGACCCACCCGCCGGTCAACGGCATCAGACGCATCCCGCAGAGGCGATGGCCGAGACTGCCGCCGATGGTCGGGATGAACACGAACTGCATGATGGCGAAGATCACGAGTGTCGCGGTGGCGTCGTAGGCGAAGAACGCGACCGAGAGGACGACCGCCACGGCCCAGTCGATGACGAGCGCGGTGATCCGCCGACCGACCCGCGCGACCGATCGGACACCGCTCTCCGGGAGTCCCAGGCGTTCACCGGGGAAGGCGCTGGGAGGAAGCTCTCCGAAGGTCCGTGGATTCTGCGGGGTGTGGGGCACTGTGCCATTCTATTCGGGCGGGGATTCTCGTAACATCCACGAAACATGGGTGTCATGGTGGGGTAACCCCCTCCCCGTAGTCTCACAGATGGCTGCGCTGTGCAGCCTCCCTGTACCAACCCCATTTGGAGCCATTCACATGTTCAGTGATTCTTCCGAAGTGCTCAAGTTCATCAAGGACACCGATGTCAAGTTCCTCGACATCCGCTTCACGGACCTTCCCGGCGTGCAGCAGCACTTCAACATCCCGGCCAGCACCGTCGACGAGGAGTTCTTCACCGTCGGCCAGCTCTTCGATGGTTCGTCCATCCGTGGCTTCGCCAACATCCACGAGTCGGACATGCAGCTCATCCCGGATGTCTCCACCGCTTACATCGACGCCTTCCGTGCCGAGCGCACGCTCATCATGGTGTTCGACATCTACAACCCCCGCAACGGCGAGATCTACTCCAAGGACCCGCGTCAGGTCGCCAAGAAGGCTGAGAAGTACCTCGCCTCGACCGGCATCGCCGACACCGCGTTCTTCGCCCCCGAGGCCGAGTTCTACATCTTCGACGACGTCCGCTACGAGGTGAACCAGCACTCGAGCTTCTACTCGGTGGACTCCGAAGAGGGAGCCTGGAACACCGGCCGCGCCGAAGAGGGCGGCAACCTCGGCAACAAGACCCCGTACAAGGGTGGCTACTTCCCCGTCAGCCCCGTCGACAAGCAGGCCGACCTCCGCGACGACATCAGCCTCAAGCTGATCGACGCCGGCCTCATCCTCGAGCGTGCGCACCACGAGGTGGGCACCGGCGGCCAGGCTGAGATCAACTACCGCTTCGACACCATGGTCGCCGCGGCGGACGACATCCTCAAGTTCAAGTACATCGTGAAGAACACGGCCGAGCTGTGGGGCAAGACCGCGACCTTCATGCCGAAGCCGCTCTTCGGCGACAACGGCTCGGGCATGCACACGCACCAGTCGCTGTGGAGCGACGGCAAGCCGCTCTTCTACGACGAGAACGGCTACGGAGGTCTCTCCGACCTCGCCCGCTGGTACATCGGTGGCCTGCTGAAGCACGCCCCCGCCGTCCTGGCGTTCACGAACCCGACGGTGAACTCGTACCACCGCCTGGTCCCCGGCTTCGAGGCTCCCGTCAACCTGGTCTACTCGGCCGGTAACCGCTCGGCGTCGATCCGTATCCCGATCACGGGCACGAACCCGAAGGCCAAGCGCATCGAGTTCCGCGCGCCCGACGCCTCCGGCAACCCGTACCTCGCGTTCGCCGCTCAGCTGATGGCCGGCCTCGACGGCATCAAGAACCGCATCGAGCCGCACGAGCCCGTCGACAAGGACCTCTACGAGCTTCCCCCCGAGGAGGCCAAGAACATCCCGCAGGTGCCCGCATCGCTCGGCGCTGCGCTCGAGGCACTCGAGGCGGACCACGAGTTCCTCCTCGCCGGCAACGTCTTCACGCCGGAGCTCATCGAGACCTGGATCCAGTACAAGCGCGAGAACGAGATCAAGCCGCTGGCCCAGCGCCCGCACCCGTTCGAGTTCGAGCTGTACTACGGCGTCTGACGACACCTGCTGCACCGCGAACCGCCCGTCATCCTCTCGGATGGCGGGCGGTTCCGTGTGGTCGAGACGATCGGCTCAGATGCCGTAGAAGCCGTGCTCGAAGACCGTCCGGGCTCGCCGGGTGGCCGCGAGGTAGTCCTGTTCCAGGAGGCTCGCCGATCCGGTCGGGTACTCCAGGAGTCGTGCCACACCTTCGAGCTGTTGGCGGTCGCTCGGCAGCACGTCCTGCGTCTTGTTCAACCACAGCGTCATGGCCGAGCGGATTCGCGAGGCGAGGATCCAGGCCTCGCGGAGTCGTTCGGCGGACTCCCGATCGACGAGATCCGCCTCCACCGCCGCGTCGAGCGCTCGGAGCGTCGAGGTGGTGCGCAACGATGGCACCGCCGCACCGTGCTCGAGCTGGAGGAGCTGCACGAACCACTCGACGTCGCTGAGCGAGCCGCGCCCGAGCTTCAGGTGTCTCGTCGGGTCGGCGCCCTGCGGCAGCCGCTCGTTCTCGACGCGTGCCTTGATCCGCTTGACCTCGCGGACGGACTGCTCGCTGATCGCGGCTGGGTAACGGACCGTGTCCGCCACCTCGGTGAACGCCTCGATGAGCTCGGTGTCGCCCACGACCCCGGCGGCGCGGAGCAGCGCCTGCGCCTCCCAGGTGAGGGACCAGCGCGCGTAGTAGTTCCGGTAGGAGTCGAGGGAGCGCACGAGCGGACCGTTCTTCCCCTCGGGACGGAGGTCGAGGTCGAGGTCGAGCGGGAGCCGGGCGTCCTCGCTCAGACGCTTGAGCTCTGCGGCGATCGCTCCGGCCTGGCGCTGTGCATCCTGGGTGTCGACCCCGTCCTTCGGCCGGAACACGTAGAGGACGTCGAGGTCCGAACCGAGTCCGAGCTCAGCTCCGCCGTAGCGGCCCATGGCGATGACGGCGAACTCGATGTCCGCGCCGAGGCCGCCGATGCGTCTGACGGCGCCGAGGAGCCCTGCGAGCGTCGCCGTCGACACGTCCGTCAGTCCTGCAGCGAGGCCCTGCACGTCCAGCATGCCGACGGTCGACGACATCGCCAGCCGGAGGACTTCGCGTCGCCGTACCGCGCGGATGGCGGCGGCTGCGGTGTCCGGTGAGTCGTGTCGTCTGAGGATGGCGGCGATCTCCTCGCCGAGCGCGGTCGACGATCGCGGGAGGAGGTCCTCGTCTCCGGCGAGCCAAGCGGCCGACTCGGGGATGCGGTCCATGAGCTCGCCGATGAACCGGGACCCCGAGAGGACCCGCGTGAGCCGCTCGGCCGCGCCTGAGGAGTCGCGGAGCATCCGCAGGAACCAGTGCGACTCGCCGAGGGACTCGCTGAGCCGACGGAACGCGAGCAATCCGTAGTCGGGATCGGCGCCGTCCGCGAACCAGCCGAGCATGACGGGGAGCAGATGCCGCTGGATGTTGGCGCGCCGGGACACGCCGGCGGTGAGCGCCCCGATGTGGGCGAGCGCGCCGCGGGGGTCGACGAAGCCGATCGCCGCGAGTCGCGCCTCCGCCTGACCGCTCGTCAGACTCAGACCGCTCTCGGGCAAGGCCGCGACCGCCGAGAGCAGCGGCCGGTAGAACAACCGCTCGTGCAGCTGCCGGACACCGTGCTTCGTGGTCTCCCATCGCGTGACGAGGGCCTGTGCGGTCGTCGCGAGCGTGCTCGACCGGGCCAGGGATCGGAGGGACGGCTCGTCGCGCGGCATCATGTGCGTGCGCTGCAGTCGCGTCAGCTGCAGGCGGTGTTCGAGCACGCGCAGCAGGCGGTAGTCGTGAGCGAACTCCTGCGCCTCGGCGCGACCGATGTACCCGGCGGTCGCGAGGCCGTCGAGGGCGGCGAGGGTGCCGCGTTGATGCACGGAGTCGTCGAGCTGTCCGTGGACGAGCTGGAGCAGTTGCACCGTGAACTCGATGTCGCGGAGCCCGCCCGGGCCGAGCTTCAGTTGGTAGTGGACGTCCTCCGCCGGGATGTGTTCGGTGACCCGTTCGCGCATGCGCTGGACCGACTCGACGAACCCCTCGCGGGACGCACTCCCCCACACCTTCGGCTGCACCGCCTCGATGTAGCGGGCGCCGAGCTCGGGATCGCCGGCGAAGGCCCGAGCCTTGAGGAGCGCCTGGAACTCCCAGCTCTTCGCCCAGCGGTCGTAGTACACGAGATGCGACTCGAGCGTGCGGACGAGGGCGCCGGCCTTCCCCTCCGGGCGGAGGTTCGGATCGACCTCCCACAGGCTCGGTTCGAGACCCGCCTGTCCGAGACCGCGCATGGTGAGGACCGCGAGCCGGGTGGCGATCTCGACGGCACGCCCGTTGTCGAGCCCGTCCTCACCGTCGCCCGAACCCTCACCGACGAAGATGACGTCGACGTCGGAGACGTAGTTCAGCTCCCGTGCGCCCGCCTTGCCCATGCCGATGATGGCGAAGCGGGTGGCCGCGACCTCCTCGCGCGGGTACACGCCGGGACCCCTCGGGCCGCTCGTCTGCGTGCGTGCGACGGCGATGGAGGCCTCCAACGCACCGGCAGCGAGGTCGGAGAGGGCACTGGCCACCCGGTCGAGCACGACGATCGGATCCGGGGCGCAGAGGTCGAAGAGGGCGACCTCGGCGAGCAGTCGTCGGTAGACCACGCGGATCGCGTCCCAGGCCGGCTCCTCGACCATCGCGGCGAAGCCGTCCTCGGCGCCGACGCTCGCGAGCAGTTCGTCGCGCGCCTCCTGCAGCGTCGGGACGCGGGTGACGGGCAACTCGAACACCGACAGCTGGTCGGGGTGGCGGAGGAAGAAGTCGATGAACCCCTGCGAGGCGCCGAACAGTCGGAACAGCCGCTCGGCCGAGGCCTGATCCGCCAGAAGAGCTGAGAGCTCGTCGGGTGACTTCCGACCGACCATCAGCACACCGACCAGCGCGGCGTCGGGGTCGGCCGCGACGGCGAAGGACGGAGACAGCGACGCCGGGTCGAGTCGGACGAGCTCCGCGAGCTCGTCCAGCCGGTCACGGGCCTCACCCAGACCGGTGAACCCGAGTCGGGCGAGCGTGCTCAGGGAGATGTTCTCGCGGACCATACGACCGACCGGTCCCCTCGTCTAGAGCATCTCCAGGTTGCTGGACAACTCGAAGGGGGTCACCTGGGCCCGGTACTCGTGCCATTCCTGTCGCTTGTTCAGCAGGACGTAGTTGAACACCTGCTCCCCGAGCGTCTCTGCCACGAGTTCGGAACCCTCCATGAGGCTGACGGCGCGATCCAGGCTGGCGGGCAGCGCGTTGTATCCCAGCGCCCGACGCTCGGTGTCGGAGAGCGTCCAGACGTTGTCCTCAGCCTCCGGCGGGAGCTCGTAGCCCTCCTCGATGCCCTTCAGCCCAGCGGCGAGCATGAGCGAGAAGGCGAGGTACGGGTTGGCCGCGGAGTCGATGGCGCGGTACTCGACCCGAGCGCTCTGGCCCTTGTTGGGCTTGTAGAGCGGCACGCGCACGAGTGCCGAGCGGTTGTTGTGGCCCCAGCAGACGAAGCTCGGAGCCTCGGACAGCTTGTTCGGCCCGACGCCACCCCAGAGTCGCTTGTAGGAGTTCACGAACTGGTTCGTCACCGCGGTGATCTCCGGAGCGTGCGTCAGGAGTCCGGCGATGAACTGCCGGCCCGTCTTCGAGAGCTGGTACTGCGCACCCGCCTCGTAGAAGGCGTTCGAGTCACCCTCGAACAACGACATGTGCGTGTGCATGCCGCTGCCGGGCTGGTGGACGAGCGGCTTCGGCATGAACGTCGCGTAGACGCCCTGCTCGATCGCCACCTCCTTCACGACGGTGCGGAAGGTCATGATGTTGTCGGCCGTCGTCAGGGCGTCGGCGTATCGCAGGTCGATCTCGTTCTGGCCGGGACCCGCCTCGTGGTGGCTGAACTCGACGGAGATCCCGAGGTCTTCGAGCATCCGGACGGAACGTCGACGGAAGTCATGAGCGGTGCCACCGGGGACGTTGTCGAAGTAGCCCGCGGAGTCGACCGGTTCCGGTCCGTCGACGCCGTACTGCGAGGACTTCAGCAGGTAGAACTCGATCTCGGGGTGCGTGTAGAACGTGAACCCCATGTCTGCGGCCTTCGCCAGGGTGCGCTTCAAGACGTTCCGCGGGTCGGCGACGGCGGGCTGGCCGTCGGGCGTCGTGATGTCGCAGAACATGCGCGCCGTCGGGTCGATCTCGCCGCGCCACGGCAGGATCTGGAAGGTCGTCGGATCGGGGTGGGCCAGGAGGTCCGACTCGTAGGAGCGGCTGAGCCCCTCGATCGCCGATCCGTCGAAGCCGAGGCCCTCGGAGAACGCGCCTTCCACTTCGGCCGGGGCGATCGCGACGGACTTGAGGGTCCCGACGACATCGGTGAACCACAGCCGGACGAACTTGACGCCCCGCTCCTCGATCGTGCGGAGAACGAAGTCGCGCTGCTTATCCATCTGCCCCTCTTCCTTCGGCCGGCGGCCCGTGTCTAGGCTACTGGCTCCGTCCCCGTTCCCGCTCATCAGCGCGCGCCGGGCGTGGGCGATCCACGGCTCACCACCAGGCGAGGACGAAGAGTGCGGTCCAGCCGGCCGTCGCCGCCCACAGCAGCGAGAGTGCGGCGATCCGCAGCCGTGATCCACGGTGGGCCCCTTGCCAGACGGGCACCAGCCCGAGGCAACTCACGAGGAGGGCGATGGAGAGCCACGGCAAGGCGG
Organism: Plantibacter flavus; assembly: GCF_002024505.1. Taxonomy (NCBI): domain Bacteria; kingdom Bacillati; phylum Actinomycetota; class Actinomycetes; order Micrococcales; family Microbacteriaceae; genus Plantibacter; species Plantibacter flavus. Next base: position 2,070,126 of record NZ_CP019402.1, on the reverse strand, counting down.
CGGGCACCCCGACGAGCGCGATCGCCGGACTCGAGGTGGCCGCACGGACGAGCACGACGGCTCCGCCGATCGCCCACGTCGCTCCGAACACCGGAGCGATCCCCAGCAGGAGACCGTCCTGGACCGGCTGGCGTCGAAGCGCCTGGGTGATCAACCGGTAGCCCCACGCCACGGACCATCCGATGGCCACGAGCCCGAACAGGATGGGCAGCACCAGCAGCGACCACACGCCCCGGCGTCCGACGAGGTCTGCTGGGCCCATCGCGGGCTCGCCGCGACATCGGCTCGATCGACGACGGCGACGGCCGCGTCGTCGGCGTCGCAGAGCGCCGCCCGATAGCTCGCCGGATCGCTGAGCCACGCACGCATCGCGACCCGTGCGCACGCACCGCTCACCGATGGGACGGCTCCCGACCCGGGGAAGACCGCCACGAGCGCGTCCGCCGTGCCGCCGGCGACGGGGCCGGCGAGAGCGGCTGCCTGTTCCGGGGCGCCGAGCACGAAGACCGACGTCCCGACCGCTCCCGGTGGCGGCGTCGCAGCCACGGCGAACGAGGAGCAGGCAGCGGCCGCGACGTCCTCCAGCAGCGTCGTCGTGGTGACCTCCGCGTCCGAGCGTTCGGCGGCCCCGGGCCAGCCGGTCGTCGAACACCCGAGCACGCGGTCGAGGATGCCACCGGAGTCGCCCAGCCGGGCGATCGCATCGTTCGCCACGGGATCCAGCACCGTGCTGTCGCCGTCCGCGATCGAGCTCAGGAGCACCGGGAGTGCCGCCTGGGCGGTGGGTTCGGACAACGCGTGTGAGGCGATCGCCAAGAGCGCGTCGCCACCGAGGGTGATCGCGTGCGCGCCGGAGGTGCGGTGCGGTGCGGCGATGAGCGCATCGGTGGCGGCGGTGAGGATCCCGGCGGAACGCGTCGGCTCGCTCGGCGCGGTGTCCGGGGTCGCGGACTCCGGTTCCTCAGCGGCGGCGGCCTGTGGTGCCGCCGGCACGGACGGGACGGTGCCCTGCGGCTCGACGCCGCGCGCACGGACGACGGCCAGGGCGGCCGCCACACCGCCTGCGGAGACGATCCCGGGTGCACCCAGGTCGGGGCCGTCGAGGACGACGCCGTCGACACCACCCGGATCGACGTCGGGGGCCGCGAGGGCCACGCCGGCCGACGTGCCCACGGCCAGGATGGTCCAACGCGCGTAGCCCAGCTGCTGCCGCAGGTCGCGGAGGTCCGCAGCCGCGGGGGCGACGCCGAAGTCGCTCGGCACGACGCCGTCCTCCTGCCAGGACGCGGTGCAGGACGCGAAGGCCGCGTCGACCGCGGCGACGCGGGATGCACGGTCCCCATCAGCCCCGAGCGAAGCGCGGATGGCTGCATTCGCCGGCGCGCAGTCGAGCGACGGTGTGGCGTCGAGACCGCCCCGGCGTTCGACGAACACCACGTCGCGGTCAGCGGCCAGCCCGTCCTCGACCGCGAGCCGCTGGATGTCCAGCGACGAGAGCGCCGACCCACCGGCGAGGTAGACGAGCGGCGGTCGTCCGGTCTCGAGGGCGGCCGGTACGAGCACGTACGGCAGGGTCGCCTCCGCCGAGTCCGGCACCGTGCGCGACAGAGGCACCGTCAACACACCGCAGCGGGAACCACCGGGGACCGTTGTGACGCACTCGGCTGCGGTGACCTCGGAGGCGACCATCGGCGCTGCAGCGGCCGGCGACGTCGGCATCAGGAGGAGTCCGAGGGTGAGGGCCGCGACGGCACCTCGTCCGACGGCGATCGGTCGCCTCCACGGACGGTCGATCCTGTGCATGTTCCCCCCGCTCGAGCTTCATCGCTCGGCCCATCCTGGCGGATCGCACCACGCCTGCGGAAGAGGGCAGACCCGCAATCCGCTCGCGACGCGACCCGGGTGGCTCAGTCCTCGGCAGCCTCGTCGGCGTCCCACTTCGCGCTGTTGGCGCGGAGTCGCTCGAGTGCGTGCGAGGCCTCCGCAGCCGTCTCGAAGGGACCGACGCGGTCCACGACACTCGACTCGAAGCCGAACTCGACCTGGCCGGTCTTCGTGTTGTACCAGTACTGCTCGGATGGTTCCTTCGCCACGGCGCGTCTCCCCTGCTCGGTTAGGCTTGATCCTATGCCTTTCGACACCGCAGGTCACCTGGTCCCCGGTCGCGTCGGCCGCCCCCGATCGGTGCCGGAGACGATCGTCCGCCCCGAGTACGTCGGCCGCGCCGCACCGGCCACCGACACCCGGGGCGACCTGTATTCGGCTGAGGAGATCGAACGCATCCGGGTCGCCGGAACCATCGCCGCCGATGCGATCCAGGCCGTCGGTGCGGCGGTCCGTCCCGGGGTGACCACCGACGAATTGGACGCCATCGGGCATGCGTTCGTCATCGGTGCGGGCGCCTATCCGTCGACGCTCGGGTACCGCGGCTACCCCAAGTCGATCTGCAGCTCGGTCAACGAGGTCGTCTGCCACGGCATCCCCGACGACACCGCCTTGCGCGAGGGTGACCTCGTGAACATCGACATCACCGCCTACCTCGACGGCGTGCACGGCGACAGCAACGTGACCTTCCTCGTCGGCGACGTCGCCGACGACACAAGGCTCCTCGTCGAGCGCACCCGGGAAGCCCTCAACCGAGGCATCAAGGCCGTCGCCCCCGGCCGGCAGATCAACGTCATCGGTCGCGCGATCGAGTCCTACGCGAAGCGGTTCGGGTACGGCGTCGTCCGCGACTTCACGGGCCACGGCGTCGGCCGGTCCTTCCACTCCGGGTTGATCGTCCCCCACTACGACGCCGCGCCGCTGTACGACACGGTGATGGAGCCGGGCATGGTGTTCACGATCGAGCCGATGCTCACGATCGGCTCCCAGGACTGGGAGCAGTGGGACGACGACTGGACGGTCACGACGCGCGATCGGTCACTCACCGCACAGTTCGAGCACACGCTCGTCGTCACCGAACGCGGCGCAGAGATCCTCACGCTTCCGAGCCCGATCGACACCGACGCAGCGCCCGCGGCGCTCTAGGCTGGACGCATGACGAACGCAACTCCCCGGTCCGCCGTCGGCATCGATATCGGAGGGACCGGTATCAAAGGTGCGGTCGTCGACCTCACGACCGGTGTCCTCCTCACCGATCGGGTGAAGATCCCCACGCCGAAGGGTGGCGAGCCGAAGGACATCGTCGTGACGGTGCGCCAGGTGCTCGAGCAGCTGTCCCCGGCCTCGGACGGACTCCCGCTCGGCGTCTGCTTCCCCGCGATCGTCCGCAACGGCCGGACGATGTCCGCGGCGAACGTCTCCGACGCCTGGATCGGCCTCGAAGCCGAGCAGCTGTTCGAGCAGGGCCTCGGGCGTGAGATCACCTTCGTGAACGACGCCGACGCGGCCGGGTACGCCGAGACCGAGTTCGGCGCGGCCAAGGGCGCCAGCGGCCTCACGATCCTGACGACGCTCGGCACCGGCATCGGTACGGCGCTCATCTACAACCGCACGTTGATCCCGAACGCGGAACTCGGACACCTGGAGATCGACGGCAAGGACGCCGAGACGCGGGCGTCCTACGCGGTCAAGGAGCGCGAGGACCTGAGCTGGGAGAAGTGGGCCAAGCGCCTCCAGAAGTACTACGAGCGCCTCGAGTTCCTCTTCTCACCCGATCAGTTCGTGGTGGGTGGCGGCGTGTCCAAGCACGCGGACCACTTCCTGCCGCTGCTGAAGCTCGACACCCCGATCATCCCTGCCGTGCACCGCAACAACGCGGGCATCCTCGGCGCAGCCGCTCTCGCCGCCGGCCCCGCCGAACGCATCGCCTGAGTGCTGCGGGCGCGCTCTGGCGATTCCATCGCGGCGCCCGGCGTTGAGCGTCAACGGGTCGACCGGTACGCCGGGTTCCGTCCCACGCTTGCGCGGGTGTCGCAGTACGGCTCGACGCAGTCGCGGCCGTGCTGGGGTGTGAACGGGTCGACCGGTACGCCGGGTTCCGTCCCAGGCTTGCGCGGGTGTCGCAGTACGGCTCGACGCAGTCGCGGCCGTGCTGGGGTGTGAACGGGTCGACCGGTACGCCGGGTTCTGTCCCACGCTCTCGCGTTTGGACGGCCATCTCTCTCGGGACGACGTTGCCGCCGCCCTCTAGCGGTCTACCCGGGAACTTGGCGAGCAGCCTCAGCGTTCCCTGTTGACCTTGCTCCGGACGAGGTTTACCGAGCCGACCGGGTCACCCCGGTCGCTGGTGGGCTCTTACCCCACCGTTTCACCCTGACCGTGGTCGCCCACGGCGGTCTGTTCTCTGTGGCACTGTCTCGCGGGTCACCCCGGGTGGGTGTTACCCACCGCCCTGCTCTGTGGAGCCCGGACGTTCCTCGGCACCGACACCCGGAGGTCTCGGTGACGCGACCGTCTAGCCGGCCCGTTCACGGAGACGAGTCTACCGGCCCGTGACAGCGGCCGCGGACCGCCGGTGTCGTGCAGCCCGCGTCCGACTCAGATGAGGCCTGACTCGTCCGTCCGGACGACGATCGCGGCGCACTCAGGGCACTGCACGACCTCTTCGGACGGCGCGGCGCGGACGGCCTGGAGGTCGTTACCGGTGAGCGACATCTTGCATGCTCCGCAGGTGCCGGCGCGGAACAGTGCTGCACCGATACCGCCGCGGGCGCGACGCTGGTCGTAGAGTGCCAGGAGGTCGGCGGGGATGCCGGGTGCGAGTGACTCGCGGTCGGCGGTGAGTCGTGCCCGTTCGGCCTCGAGTTCGACGAGTTCGGCGTCGCGCTTCGCGACGACCTCGTCGAGGAGCTCCTGGAGTCCGGCGCGCTCGGCGTCCACCTGGGCGACGGCGTCCTCCGCGGCTTCGACCCGCTCCATGACGTTCAGCTGGATCTCTTCGAGGTTGTTCTGCCGGTTCTGCAACGAGGCGATCTCGCTCTGCAGCGCTTCGACGTCTTTGACGGAGGTCGACGACTGGAGACGGTCGGCGTCGCGCTTCATGCGGGCCGCGACGACGGCGACGTCGGACTCGATGCGCCCGAGCTCGGTCTGTGCGTCGTCGCGGACGCCGACCCGCTCCAGGCGACGGAGGCGGACGGTCTCGATCTCGGCCTGGAGCTGCGCGATGCGCGCGGCCTCGGGGAGGTTCGCCGCGCGGTAGGCGGTGCGCTGCACGCCGGTGTCGATGCTCTGCAGGGTGAGCAACGTCTTCTGGTCTGCTGGGCTGGCTTTCACGTCTGTTCCAAACTCTCGACTCATCACCCTACCGGCCGCGCCGACTACTGGGTGACGACGAAGTCCCACGGGTCGGTACGCATCTCGCTGACCCGGACGTCGAGTCCCGGGAGCTCTCGTCGGAGCGCGTCGGCGGCCCCCTCCAACCACAGCCACTCGCTCGCCCAGTGGGAGACGTCGACGAGGGCCGGCCCGCCGCCGAGGAGTGCCTGTTCCCGGGCCTCGGACGCCGGGTGGTGGCGGAGGTCGGCCGTGATGTACACGTCGGCCGCGCGGACCGCGGGGTGGGACAGGAGCGAGTCCCCCGCTCCCCCGCAGAGCGCGATCCTCCGGACGGCCTGGTCGTAGTCGCCGGAGGCACGGACCCCGGTGGCGGTCGCCGGCAGGATCTCGGCGAGGGCACGCGCGATCGCGCCGAGCGTCGTCTCCTCCGGGAGGTCGCCGACCCGACCCAGCCCGGTCAGGCCGTCGGCGGCAGGGACGATCGGAGCCGGGTCGTGGAGGCCGAGACGTCGGGCGAGGACGTCCGAGGTCCCGTCGACGACGACGTCGGCGTTGGTGTGGGCGGCGATGAGTGCGGCGCCGCCACGGATCAGGCGTGTGATGAGCGACCCCTTGTACCGGTCACCCGCCACGGTCGTGACACCGCGCATCAGCAGCGGGTGGTGGACCAGCAGCAGACCGTCGGGGCGCTCGAGCACCTCGTCGACGGTCACGCCGACCGCGTCGACGGCCAGGAGCACATGCCCGACCGGCTGGTCCGGGTCGCCGACGAGGAGCCCCGGGGCATCCCAGTCCTCGGCTCCGGACAGTGGCCAGAGGCGCTCGACGACCGTGTTGACCTCACGCAGGGTTCTCATCACCCGGCAATCCTAACCAGGCACCCTCGAGCACGCTCAGGGGCGCAGGACGAGCATGATCGCGAGGGCGATCATGACGACCGCGATCGCGACGTCGAGGATGCGCCAGGCCACGGGCTTCGCGAAGACCCCGCGGAGCAGTCGCGCGCCGTACCCCAGCGCGGTGAACCACAGGATGCTCCCGAGGACCGCGCCGGCGGCGAACCACCACCGCCCCAGCTCCCCGTGCGTGTTCGCGATCGAGCCGAGGAGGAGCACGGTGTCGAGGTACACGTGGGGGTTCAGCCAGGTGAGGCCGATGACGGTGAGCACCGCCGCCCTGAGCGAGAGGCTGTTGCCACCACGGTCGGCGGCGAGACCGGACGGGGCGAGTGCACGGCGTGCGGCCAGCAGGCCGTAGCCGAGCAGGAAGGCGGCCCCGGCCCAACGGAGGACGACGAGGACCACGGGGAACCGCTCCACGACGAAGCCGATGCCGCTGACACCGGCGATGATGAGCACCGCGTCGGAGAGTGCGCAGACCAGCACGACGGGAAGGACATGCTCGCGCCGGATGCCCTGCCGGAGGACGAAGGCGTTCTGGGCGCCGATGGCCACGATGAGTGAGAGGCCGAGGCCGAGGCCCGCGATCGCGGCCTGCAGTGCGGAGGTCATCCATCGACCGTAGGACGCGCAGCATGATGAATCCAGTTCAATATTCTGATGAATCGTAAGATCCTCTTATGATGGATTTTCATTTCGAGCAACTGCGGGCCTTCGTCGCCGCGGTCGACCACGGCACCTTCGAGTCGGCCGCCCGGGAGCTGATGGTCACGCCGTCGGCGATCAGCCAACGCATCAAGGCCCTCGAGCAGAGCGTCGGACGGGTCCTCCTGCTCCGGACCAAACCGATCACCATCACGGCGTCAGGTGAGATCGTGCTCCGCCTCGGCCGCGCGGTGCACCTGCTCGGTCACGACGCGGCGCTCGAGTTGCACGCCGACGACGCGCTCACGCCGGCCACCCCGGCGGTGATCCCGATCGTCGTGAACGCCGACTCCCTCGCCACCTGGCTGCTGCCCGTGCTGGCGGACGTCGCCGCCCGGGAGTCGGTCGTCTTCGACCTCGCTCGCGAGGACCAGGACCATTCGACGGACCTCCTCCGTGCGGGCAGCGTCATGGCCGCGGTCACGTCGAACGCCGAACCGGTCCAGGGGTGCACGGTGCGGCCTCTCGGCCGGATGCGATACCGGCCGATGGCCTCACCCGCGTTCGCGGCGCGCTGGTTCGAGGACGGGGCGACCGCTCAGGCGCTCACCGCAGCGCCCGTAGTCGTGTTCGACCGGAAGGACGATCTCCAGGACGCCTACCTCCGACGACGTGGCGTCGACCCCGCCGACCCGCCGCGGCACCATGTTCCGGCCTCGGCGGACTTCGCGACCGCCGTCGGCCTCGGTCTCGGCTGGGGCATGCTCCCGGACGCGCAGTCCGACGCGCCGCTGCGCAGGGGCGATCTCGTCGTGCTCGACGAAACGGGCGGCGTCGACGTCCCCTTGTTCTGGCAGCAGTGGCGACTCCACTCCCGACTGCTCGAGCTCGTCACGACGGCGGTGGTCGACGCGGCTCGATCCACGCTGCACTGAACTCCTGCCGAGAGGTCCCGGAGAAGGTGCACCGGGCACGCACGACGGTGCAAGGATGGAGCAATGGATATCGCGTACACAGCAGTTGCCCATGCCACCGGAGGCGGACGAGACGGACACGTCCGCAGTGAGGACGACCTCCTCGACTTCGACACCCGTCCCCCGAAGGAACTCGGCGGCAGCGGCGAGGGCACCAACCCCGAGCAGTTGTTCGCCGCAGGCTTCGCCGCGTGCTTCCTCAGCGCCCTCCACGCCGTCGGGCGTACCGCGAAGCTCGACACGAAGGACGCCGAGGTGTCGGCCAGCGTCGGCATCGGATCGAACGGTGAGGGCGGCTTCGGCCTGGCCGTCGAGCTCGACGTCTACGTGCCGAACGTGACGCACGATGAAGCCCAGCAGCTGGCCGACCAGGCGCACCAGGTGTGCCCCTACTCGAACGCCACGCGCGGCAACATCGACGTGACGGTGTCGATCGTCGACTGACGAAGCTCCCGCCCGCAAGGGCTGTCGATCGTCGTGTCCGCCGGTTACCCTGGCGGGCACGACGATCGAGAGGAAGCATCATGTCTGATTTCGGGGCGGTCGAAGGCATTCGTGACGAGGGCGCGGCGGCCATGCTGCCGGGGCTCCCGGACGCCGTGGTCGAGGACGAGGCGCTGGATGACGACGCGCCCGCCGAGGACGCCGCGGACGATTCCGGAACGGGTCTCGCCGATTCAGGTGCCTGACGACGGGATCGCGCTCAGCGCAACAGTGACGCGGCGATGACGCCGACGATGCCGAGCTGCAGTGCGAGCACGACACCGATCGTGATGAAGAGCGTGCTCCAGAGGACGATGTTCCCCAGGAGGACGCCCACGAACGCCCCGAACCGTCCGCGCGGTCGAGCCGTCGGCCGCGCCACCTGCAGCCGCTCGGTCTGTGCAACCCGGGGCGTGGACAGGGTGAAGAGGTTCGGGCTGGTGTCCAGGTGCGTGGTCATGCCACAAGTGTCCGTCGACACCCGGGGGCGGCACATCGGACGCCAGGGCGATCATCGTCCCCGCGGCGTCATCCTGTGAGCTGATCCTCCTCCGCCCGTGGGACGGTCGATCGTCCGCCGAACGGCGTGCCGGTCACACCTGCGTGAGTCGGATCCCCCAGGACAGCGACCACCGCTCGTCGGGCTCCAACCATCGGAGTCCGGTCCCGCTGTTCAGCGCATCGGCGGGGGCCGTCATGGGCTCGATGGCGATGGCCTGCGTCGGTCCGTCTGCCGCCGGGAAGTTCTTCGGCGTGTAGACCTGGACGAACCGGAAGTCGTCGTCCGCCCAGAGTTCGACGGTGTCGCCGTCGGGTGCGGTGAGCCGGTGTCGGACGGCACCGTCGACCTGCTGGACCGAACCCAGGCCGACGTCGATCGAGAGGTCGCCCACGCGAGCACCCGAGCGCAGATCGTACGGGGTCCCGTCGATGGGACGGGAGGCGACCGGGATGCGCTGCTCGTCCGTCTCGAACCAGGTGTCGGCGGCCACCGTCACGGTGAGGTCGGCGGTCGGTACGTCGCCGAGCGCCAGGTAGGGGTGAGCACCGACGGCGACCGGCGCGGGGCGACTCGACCGGTTCACGATCGTGTGGGTCACCCGCAGGCCGTCGTCGTCCAACGTGTAGGCGACCGAGGTGTCGAGGCGGAACGGGTAGCCGTGCTGCGGGAACACCGAGGCGAGCAGGGTCACCGCGTGATCGGTGTGATCCCCCGCCCGGTACCCCGTGTTGCGCAGCAGACCATGGGAGGCGTTCCCGGTCGCCGCCTCGGTGACGTCGAGCTGCTGCGGTTCACCGTCGAGCGTCCACCGGGCATCGCGGACGCGGTTGGGCCACGGCACGAGCACCATCCCGCACCCCATCGGGGCGACGACGTCCTCACCGAAGGACTGCACGAGGGTGCGTCCGCCGACCGTCAGCTCGCGGAGTCCGGCGGCGAGTTCGGTGATCGTCGCTCGGACCTCGCCCTGCGGACCGGCGTGGTGGAGACGGTACTGGGTTCCAGAGGCAGCGGGCATGCCGCCAAGCCTACGACGGACGTCAGCCGGGCGGGGTGGAGCCGGGTGAGGCCGTCCACCGGTGGACGGCCTCGGCGATCCGGATCAGCCCGAGTTCGAGCTCGGCGAAGCCGGAGCTCAAGGGGGCGACCCCGATGCGAAGACCGTCCGGGTGCCGGAAGTCGGGGATCACACCCGCATTCCAGAGCAGCGGGGTGATCTCGCGGAACGACGGGTGACCGAGCGTCACATGACCACCGCGACGCGCCGGGTCACGAGGGGTCATCACCCTGACACCGGAGCCTGCGAGGTGCTCGTCGGCCCAGGAGATGGCGAACGTGGTGAGGGCCTCGGACTTCTCCCGGATGGCGGCGACCCCGGCGGACTCGATGAGCGTTAGCGAGTCCTCGAGCGGCAGCATGCCCACGATCGGTGGCGTCCCGCTGAGGAACCGGCGCATCCCGACGGCCGGCTGATAGGTGTCGGCCATGGCGAAGACGTCGGCGGCGCCCATCCACCCCTGGATGGGCTGGAGGAGCCGGTCCTGATGGCGTGCCGCGACGTAGGCGAACGCCGGAGCACCGGGCCCGCCACCGAGGTACTTGTAGGAGCAGCCCACCGCGAGGTCCACGCCCCACCCGTCGAGCTCGATCGGGACCGCACCGGCGGAGTGGCACAGGTCCCAGAGCACGAGTGCTCCCGCCTGATGCGCGATCGCGGTCAGCTCCTCGACGTCGAGCAGCGCTCCGGACCGGTAGTCGACCTGGCTGAGCACGACGAGAGCGGTCCGCTCGTGGACCACCTCGCGCAACTGGTGCGCGGCGACACCGTGGACCGGGTCGGCGTCGATCCATCGCACACGCAGACCGCGTTCAGCGGCGACCCCCTCGATCACGAAGCGGTCCGTCGGGAAGTTCTCCGCATCGATCACGAGCTCGTCGCGCGGAGCGGTTCCTCCGGCAGACGACGTCACGTCGACCGCCGCGCGGATCAGCTTGTACAGCAGCACGGTCGTCGAGTCGGCGACGACCGTCTGGCCGGGTGCGGCACCGAGCACGACCGATCCCAGGCGGTCGCCGAGCGTCAGCGGCAGCTCGAACCAGCGGTCGTCCCACGACCGGATGAGCCTCGTCCCCCACTCCTCCGCGATGAACGACTGCAGCCGCTCCGCCGTGGCCCGCAACGGCCGCCCCAGGGAGTTCCCGTCCAGGTAGGCGACGACGCCCTCGGCCGGGAGGAACGCCGCGCGGTGTTCCGCGAGCGGGTCGGTCTCGTCGAGGACGCGTGCGTCCGGGCGGGCGGAGGTGGCTGGGGCTGGGGCGTCGACCATCCTGCGACGGTAACCGCCACCAGTGCGTGCCGCAAGGAAGCGGACGGGACCCGGCTTGCTAGCGTTGTCGCATGCCCACGCTCCTGCACCTCGACTCCTCCGCCGATCTCGACACCTCCCGGTCCCGCCGGCTCTCGCAGGCCGTCGTGGACGCCTGGTCGAACGCCGACCCCACCGGCGTCGTCGTCCGTCGCGACCTGCACCGCGATCCGGTCCCCCACCTCGCCGACGCGAGTCTCCACTGGGCGCCGGCCGACCGCCGCCCCGGTGCGAACCCGCCCGCCGAGGCCGAGACGCTCCAGCGCGTCCTGCTCGACGAGCTGCTCGGCGCCGACATCGTCGTGATCGGTGCGCCGCTGTACAACTTCTCGATCCCGTCGTCGCTCAAAGCGTGGATCGACCACATCCACGTGCCGGGCGTCACCTCCGCGGACACGGGAGCGCTCACCGGCCGGCCGGTCGTCATCGCCACCAGCCGCGGGATCGCCTACGACGCGGGCAGCCCGACCGAGGGTTGGGATCACGAGGTGCCGGCGCTGCGGACGTTGTTCGGCGGCGCCCTCGGCATGGACGTCCACGTCATCACGACGAGTCTGACCCTCGCCGACCGTGACCCGGCGCTCGCAGCTCAGCGCGAACGGAGCGAACAGGAGTTCGCAGAGGCCCTCCGGTCGGCGTCCGAGACGGGACTGCGGCTGGCCGTCTCGACGGCCTGACAGCCGACACGACGGGCGGACGGCGGATCCGACCCGTCTGATCCGGGCAGTGCTCCGAACTCCTGTCGAGCCACGATCAGGGAGTAGCACATGCCATCGAAGCACCAGACCGGCACCACACGGGGCGGACGACGTCTCGTCTGGTTCGCGGCAGCACTGTCCGGGATCGTCGCAGCAGCGGTGTTCCTCGCGATCGCCGAGCTGGCGGCGCTGTTGTTCGCCCGCGGCAGCAGCCCCCTCCTCACCGTCGGATCGTTCGTGATCGACATCGTCCCGCGGTGGGCGAAGGAGTTCGCGATCGAGACGTTCGGCAGCAACGACAAGATCTTCCTCCTCGTGAGCCTCGGGGTCGCCGTCGTGATCGCCGCGGCGATCGCCGGGGTCCTGCAGCAGATCCGTCCACCGCTCGGTGTCGTGGTCCTATTCGCGGCCGGCGTCTTCGCCGGAGCGACGACCGTCACCCGCGCCGGTGCCACCCCGCTCGCCGTCGTCCCGGTGATCCTCGGTCTCGCGGCGGGCGTCGTGATCCTCATCCTCCTGAGCCGTCGCCTGCCGAAGCGCGCCGCGAACGGTTCGGACGACGAGCGCGCGGCGTTCGACCGTCGAGGCTTCTTCCGCGTGGCCGGCATCGCGGCGGCCGGTGCTGTCGTCGTCGGCGTGGGCGCACGCCTCGTCAACGTCACCACCTCGTCGATCACGGCCGTCCGCGACGCCCTCAAGCTCCCGGCGCCGAAGTCGACCGTCACGATCCCCGACGGAGCCGAGGCGGACGTCGACGGCCTCAGCCCGCTCTTCACGCCGAACGACAAGTTCTACCGCGTCGACACCGCGCTGACCGTGCCGACGGTCGATCCGGCCACCTGGACGCTCACGATCGACGGCATGGTCGGTGAGCAGGTGCAGATCACGTTCGAGGAACTCCTCGCCATGGGTCTCGACGAATACGTCATCACCATGACCTGCGTCTCGAACGAGGTGGGCGGCAACCTCCTGGGCAACGCGAAGTGGCTCGGTATCCCTGTGCGCGACGTCCTCAAGCGGGCGATGCCGGACTCGAAGGCCGACATGGTCCTGTCCACGAGCGTCGACGGGTTCACGGCGAGCACGCCGCTCGAGTCACTCACCGACCCGAACCTGGACGCGATCCTCGCCGTGGCGATGAACGGCGAGCCGCTGCCGCTCGAGCACGGTTTCCCCGTGCGCATGGTCGTCCCGGGCCTCTACGGCTACGTGTCGGCGACGAAGTGGCTGACGAAGCTGACGGTCACGACGTTCGACAAGGACGAGGCCTACTGGACCCCGCGCGGCTACGACGCGAAGGCGCCCATCAAACTCTCCTCGCGGATCGACACACCCCGGATCGACAAGCAGGTTCCGGCGGGCCCGGCGAAGATCGCAGGTGTCGCCTGGGCGCAGACCGTCGGGATCGCCAAGGTCGAGGTCAGCATCGACAACGGCGACTGGCAGAGCGTCAATCTCACGACCGCCATCAACGACGACACCTGGGTGCAGTGGTGGATGGACTGGGAGGCGACGGCCGGCACGCACTACGTCGCCGTCCGCGCGACCGACAAGGCCGGGAACCTCCAGATCGAGAAGCAGGCGCCGATCGCTCCGAACGGATCCTCCGGTTGGCAGCGGACGCTCGTCCGCGTCGGCTGACGGTCCGCGGCTGACCGGTGACGGTCAGCCGCGGGTGTCGACCGGTCGCAGCTGGGCGATCTTCGGTTCGCGACCGTCGCCCGAGGACCGACCGGTCAGACGGCGCCCGATCCACGGGAGCACGTGTTCCCGGTAGTAGGCCGCGGTGCGACGTTGACGCGGACCGGGCGGGGCAGCAGCGACGTCGTCGATCCCCCACTCCTCCGGGACCGGCACGTCGAGCGCCGTCAGCACGTTGCCCGCCACCCGGGCATGGCCGAGGGCGTTGAGGTGCAAGCGGTCCACCGACCAGTACCTGAGGTCGGCGAGCGTCCGGTCAGCCCAGTTGTCGACGAAGGTCACCCCGTCACGCGGATACCGCACCCGCACGGCCTGGGCCAGCTGCTCGCCGCGGCGGGCGAGGAGCGAACCCATCGGGATGTGGGCGGAAGGGTTCGCGCCGCTCAACAGCAGCACGTGGGCTCCCCCGGCGCGCAGACGATCGACCGCACCGTCCAGGCGGTCGGCGACGCCGTCGATCGACACCCGCGGGCGCATGATGTCGTTGCCGCCGCCGTTGAAGCTGACGAGGTCCGGACCCATCTCGATCGCACGGTCGAGTTGTTCGTCGAGGATCGGGACGAGCTTCCTCCCGCGGATGGCGAGGTTCGCGTAGCTGACGGTCTCCGTGGACGCCCGGGCGAGGCCGAGGGCCACGAAGTCCGCCCACCCGCGGAGGGTGCCGTCCTCCCGGATATCCCCGTAGCCCTCACTGAAGCTGTCGCCGATGGCCACGTACCGTCCGAACCCGTGCTGCGTCATACCTGCACTGTACGCGCGACCGGAAGGCGTCTCCGACTGGCCCGCTCAGGAGGGACGGGACTCTCCGTCCGCGGCCGGTCGCCAGCCGAGGGCGGGCCCGAGCGCGCCGGCGATGTCGGTGAGTAGTTGCGTGTAGTCGTCCGGTTCGAGTGTGAACGGGAGGGCGAAGGCGACCTCGTCGACCTCCTGGAAGCCGGCGTGCTCGTGCAGCCGCTCCGCGATCTCCGCACTGCTGCCGACGAGGTCCTCCGCGAAGAGCATCCGCCGCGGCCCATGGGCGACGCCGACGCGGTGCCGTCTCGAGTCGACGTACTCGCGGTACCGGGCTCGCTGGGTCGCCGTCGCGGAATCCGTCGGGATGACCACGAGCCCCTGCGACACGCGGGCCCGCTCACCCGCCGGGTGGAGTTCTCGGAACCGACGCACCTGAGCGGCCTGGTTCGCCGCGAAGTCCGTCGTGCCGTCCTCGGCGGCGATGACGCTGCTCGTGAGCAGGTTGAAGGACTGCTCACCGGCCCAACCCGCCGACCGCAGGCTGCCGGCTCCGTACCAGAGCCGCTCCGCCAGACCGTCGGCATGCGGCTCGACCCGTGAGGAGTAGTCCTCCTGGCCCTCACGACCGGCGCTGTCACTGACGACGTCACCGCGGATGAAGGAGCGGAGGCGCAGGACGCGGTCGTAGCCGAGGTCCTCCTGGTCGAGCGTCGACGGGTAGATCGCGTGCTTGAACGCGTCGAAGCGCATCGGCTCACCGGTGCTGAAGCCGGGAAGCAGCCTGCCGCCCGAGAGGACGTCGACCGTGCCCAGGTCCTCTGCGAGCCGGAAGGGGTTCTCCGCGCCGAGCGGTGTGACCGCGGTGCCGAGCGCGATGCGCTTCGTGCGCTGCGTCGCCGCCGCGAGGACGGCGACCGGTGAGGAGATGCCGAACTGCAGATGCCGGTGCCGCAGCCAGGCGCTGTCGAACCCCAGGTGTTCACCGAGCTCGATGAGCTGCAGGGTCGCCTCGTGCCCGGCCGCCGGCTCCTCGGGGTCGAACAGGCCCATCGTGAGGAACCCGAGTCTGCGGAGCGGTGCTGAGGATCTGGCCATGCATCGACTCTACGACGCCGTTCCGACGCGACGATGCTGCAGGAGCCGGACGTGCCCGCGCCGCGGGTGTCAGCTCGGCGAGCCGGCCAGCACGGTGAACATGGCGCCGATGCTCCCGAGGATGAAGAGCATCGTTCCGAGCTGCATGGTCAACGACTTGTTCCGGGACGCCGTCGGGACGTCCACCTCCAGGATCGGACACCCGGACCAGCCGAGCAGACCGATGCTCAAACCCACGATGACCGAGCAGCACCACCAGACCACGCGGAGTCCCTCGGCGAGGACCGCCGGTCGCCAACCTGAGCTGAGGAGGAGCCCAAGGACGATCGCGGTGCTCCCGACCGCGACGCCGAACCAGACGGTTCCGGTGCGCATGATGCGCTGGACGTTGTTCTCGGGTGACATGAGGTCCTGTGACACGTGGTGCGGCTTTCTCGAGGTTCCGATTCCTGACGAGGGCCGCATCCGGCCGTCATGGTCGCTCGCAGCCCCGAACAGGAGCATAGACCCGGTCGCGGGAGGCGACTCCCGTTCGACGGGGGCTTGCGCCGACGAGGGTCACGACACAGACGAAGCCGATCGAGGATCCGTGACGGATCACGCAGACGGCGCCCGGGCCACCCACCGTGCCAGCGTCGCGAGCAGTGCACGGTGCTCCGCCGAGGCGTAGGACCGCTCGTCGTGTCCGAGTGCGTCGACGGCGACGCGCGAAGGCCCCACCTCGCGGACCCACACCGCAGGGAACCGCTCGCCGTCGACCTCGTGCTCGGCGACGGTGGTGCTCCGACCGACGGGTTGCAGCCGCAGGTACTGTTCGTCGTCCACGGGGATGTCGCCGAGCGCCGCGCCGTCGGGCGACGCCAGGCCGCGGACGACGGTCGGGCCCATCGGCGGATGCCAGGACACGCCGGGCAGCCACAGCGCCCCGATCGTCGGCGCCCAGTCCGGGTAGTCCCGCAGCGAGGCGAGCGCCGCATGCATCGCGAGGACACCGATCCCCCGACCCAGCGCCTCCGCGAAACCGTCGATGGCGGCAGCGGGCGCTCGACCCTGGTCCTCGGACCGCCACGGGTCGCCTGCGTTGACCACCAGGAGCTCCACGCCCTCGAGTCGCGTCATCGCACGATCGACGTCCTCGTCGATCTCGACCGCGAAGCCGGCCGTCTCCAGGACCTCCGCGATGAGCGGGCTCGTGCGCGCGTACGGGTGCCACGGATCCGCATACCGACCGCTCCCCGATGCGATGAGTGCTTTCACGGTTCCCCCTCGTCCGATCCGTCGGCGCCGGTCACCGTGTGCGCGGCCGACGTCTCTCCAGGGTACGGGGCCTCTCCCGACGGCTGCGTCGCCGACCGATTGTGTCCGCACATGTCGTCGTCACCTGCGCCCGCCCCGATCCCGACCGTAGAGTGCCTGTCACCGACGCCGGGGCGTCGACGACGGCCGGGCTGACGGAGAGGACGAGGCGATGCACGAGCGGGATCGAGGGGGCTTCAGCACCCGACAGCTGCACGCCGGTGGCGCACCCGATGCGCCGCTCCAGCCGCGGGCTCTGCCGATCTACGCGAGTGCCGGGTTCGTGTTCGCGGACTTCGACGAGGCGGAGCAGCGGTTCGGTCCGGACCCTGGTGGCTACAGCTACAGCCGGGTCGGCAATCCGACGATCGACGCCGTCGAGCGCCGTCTCGCCGCCCTGGAGGGTGGTGTGGACGCGCTGCTCCTCGGCTCCGGACAGGCGGCCGTCGGCGTCGCCCTGCTCTCCCTGCTCGAGGCCGGCGACCACCTGCTCACCGCGCCGAGTCTGTACGAGGGCTCGCGCAGCCTCTTCACGGAGAACTTCGGTCGGCTGGGTATCACCACGAGCGAGGTCTCCGATCCGCTCGACGCCGACGCCTGGGCGCGTGCCATCCGACCCGGGACGCGCGCGATCTTCGTCGAGTCCATTCCGAACCCACGCAACGACCTCACGGATCTCCGTCTCGTCGCCGACGTCGCCCATGCGCACGGGGTCCCGCTCGTCGTCGACAACACCTTCGCCACGCCCTACCTCCTGCGTCCCATCGAGCACGGCGCCGACATCGTCGTCCACTCGGCCAGCAAGTTCCTGGCGGGGCACGGCACCGTTCTCGGCGGGGTCGTCGTCGACGGCGGCACGTTCGACTGGACCGCTCACGCGGACCGCTATCGTCACCTCACCTCACCGGTCGCCGCGCTCGGCGGGCTCAGCCACGTCGAGGCGGACGGGCGTGCAGCGCTGGCAGCCTACGCACGGGCATCGGTCGCGCTGCGTCTCGGCCCGACGCCGTCGCCGTTCAACGCGTTCCTGATCGCACAGGGCATCGAGACGCTGTCACTCCGCGTCCAACGGCAGAGCGAGAACGCCCTCGCCCTCGCGACGTGGCTGGCGGGACGGACCGAAGTGGCCTCGGTCGACTACTCGGGGCTCAGCGACAGTCCGTTCCGCGGCCTGGCGGACCGGTATCTGCCGGATGGACAGGGATCGGTGTTCTCGTTCACCCTGCACGGCGGACGGGACGCAGCACGGACGGTCATCGACCACGTCGGCTTGTTCACGCGGATGACGAATCTGGGCGACGTCCGGTCGCTGATCCTCCACCCGGCCTCGACCACGCACGCCCAGCGTTCGGCCGAGCAGCTCGCGGCGAGCGGCATCGGCCAAGGACTCGTGCGGATCTCCGTCGGCATCGAAGACGCGGCCGACCTCATCGCGGACCTCGCCTCGGCGTTCGACGCCCTCCCGGTCCGGGAACCGTCGACGAGCTCCGGCGCGGCCGTCACGGCGGACGAGGCGGTCGCCGCGTGAGTGCCCGGCAACGCTTCGGCTGGTTCCTGTCACGTGGGTTCGGTCCGCACGGTTGGGGGCACCCGTACCTCGACTGGGACTACCGCTGGCAGGAACCTGCTCTTTACCAGCAGGCCGTGCGCGAGCTCGAGCAGGCGGGCCTGGACCTCCTGATCATCGAGGACGCCCTCTCGCTGGGGAACCCCGAGACACTCGACCTCCGCATCCGCGGCGCCTACGGCGGGCCGAAGCACGACCCGCTGAGCCTCGCCCCGTTCCTCTTCGCGGTGACGGAGCGCATCGGCATCATCCCGACCGTGAACCCGTTGCAACTGCCGCCGTACCAGGCGGCACGGCAGTTCGCGACCCTGCAGCACCTCAGTCGCGGACGGTTCGGGGTGAACGTGGTGACCGACGTCGGCAGCAGCCGTCACTTCGGCGAGCCGGTCGTGCCGCACGACATCGCCTATGAGCGGGCGGAGGAGTGGCTGGACGGCGTGCGCGCGCTCTGGCGGAGCTGGCGACCTGGCGCGTACGTGGGTGACACCGCCTCCGGACGCTTCGCCGACGGCCGCCACCTCGACCGCGTCGAGCATCGCGGCGCACACTACGACTTCGACGGGCCGCTCAACGCCCTGCCCTTCGACGAGGACTCCGGTGGGGAGCCCGTCATCGTGTCGCCGGGCTCTTCGCCGCGAGGGCTCGCCTTCACCGGACGACAGTCGGACGTCCAGCTCGCCCTCGCACCGCTCGACATCGCGAGCCTCCGTGCGTACCGGAGGCGGGTCCTCGACGCGTCGGCTGCCGTCGGTCGGGACACCCCTCCCGCGATCCTGTTCGTGTTCAAGCCCGTCATCGTGTCGAGCAGTGCCGAGGCCGACCGTCTCGTCGCCGCCTCGGAACAGCCGGACGATGAGACCCTGCGCTCCGTCGCACTCGCGTGGTCGAGCGACCTGGAGACGGACCTCACCGCGCTCGACCTCGACCGACCGGTGGACCCGTCCGTCTTCGGCGACCACGTGTCGCGCGGCAGCCTCGACGCGTTGCGCGGCCAGCACGAGTCCTTCGCGGCGGCGACGCTCCGGGAGCTGCTCGTGCCGAAGGCACGACTCGGGCGGATCACCGACGGCAGCGGTGTCGTCGGCACGGCGGCTGAGGTGGCCGACCACATCGAACGCGCCGGCAGTGAGGCGGACAACGACGGGTTCATCTTCTCGGGCGACCTCCACCCGGTGACGGTGCACCGCATGCTCGACGAACTCGTGCCGATCCTCCGACGCCGCGGGATCCTGCAGCGTCCGAAAGTCGACGCACCGCACGGACTCCGGAGCTCGTTGCACGCCACCTGAAGGATCGCGTCGTCAGCGGCTCGTGTTCAGGGCTGCTCGTGGTTCGGGCACGTCCAACTCCCCGCGGGCGACGAGCGAACGGACGGACTCGAGGACCGCCTCCGTCGAGGTGTAGGCGGGCTCGTATCCGAGCAGCGACCGTGCCTTGTCGATCGACGCGCAATGGCTCCGCACCAGGTGCTCCCAGGTGGTGTCGGCGTGCTCCTTCGGTGTCTCTGCTCGGAAATGCTCCCAGGTCACCGACTTGAGCTCAGCCGAGCGTCCGAACCAGCCGGCGACGACCTCGGCGTAGCCGCGGACGGTCACCGCGGCGGCCGAGGTCACGTTGAGATCCTCGCCGGCGACACGATCCCGGTTCGCGACGGCGAGCTCGAAGGCCTGCGCGACGTCGTCGGCGTGCACGTGGTGCAGCAGCTCGGCACCGAGTCCGGGGATGCGCAGCGGTGAACCGAGTGCGAGGGTCCGCCAGACCCCGAGGTCGAGGTTGCCGAGCGGGTTGATGGGCGCCCACCCCGGTCCGACGATGTGCCCGGGATGCAGGGAGGTCGTCACCAGTCCTCCGTCGGCGCTCTCCTGCTGGAGCAGTCGGGCGATCTGATCCTTCTGGACACCGTAGTCGCCGAACGGCGCCGTCCCGGAGCCCTCGACGATGGGGACGGACGCGCTGGGACCGTAGCGCCAGATCGATCCGCAGTGGAGCAGCTGGCCCGTGTTGCCGCGCAGCCCCTCGACGAGTGCCGTCGCCGAGGCGACCGTGAAGCAGACCAGATCGATGACGACGTCCGGACCGAGATCCGCGATGCGTCGTGCGAAGACACCGTCCCGGTCCTCGGCCTCCCGATCGGCCCGGACCCGCTCGACCTGGTCCCACTCGGGAACCTCCGTGTACGGCGAACGATCGCCGCGGCTCACGCTCACGACCTCGTGGCCGGCCCGGACGAGTCGCGGGACGAGGAAGGTGCCGATGTGGCCGGTCCCTCCGATGACGACGATGCGCATGGTGTTCCTCCGTTCGCGCACGACGACGGCGTCGACGGGTGCGCTCTCCGGGAACGCTAATGGACCGGACCGTCCGACGCACGCCCTTGCGGGAGGCGACGTGGTGACCCGCTAGTCGTCGGAGGGACGTCGTCGTTGCTGTTTGGTGGCGCTCCGCTGCTGTTTCGCGGCGAGGTGGCGTCGCGCCGATCCGCGGGTCGGACGCGTGGACCGGCGCGTCGGCGCCGGCGGCGCGAGGGCCGACCTGATGCGCGTCGCGAGCGCTTCGAGTGCGAGTTCGCGGTTCCGGAGCTGCGATCGCTCGCGGGAGACGGTCACGGTGATGGCTCCGCCGACCAGCCGAGCGTCGAGCCGCTCGAGCAGTCGGTCTCGTTGCTCGTCGGTGAGGACGGCCGACTCTGCCACACTCCATGTCAATTGGACACGGCTGTCGGAGGTGTTCACGTGCTGTCCGCCCGGGCCGGACGACCGGGAGAAACGCCACTGCAGCTCGGCTGCTGGGATCGTCAGTCCGGGCGACACCTCGAGGTCCATGGGGCAAGCGTCTCACGAACCCGCGGCACGGCTCGCGTCCACCGCTGGTTCCGAGCCGGTGCCTCCTATCCTTGACGCTGTGAACGATGCACCAGCCGAACGCGGACGTCGACGCGCAGCCGTCGTCGTCAATCCCTCCAAGGTCGACATCGAGGTCCTCCGCTCGGCCGTCGCAGCCGCTGAATCGACGCACGGACTGGCACCCTCCACCTGGCACGAGACGAGCGCCGACGACGACGGCCGGGGTGCGTCCGCGGCCGCGATCGCCTCGGCACCCTCGTTCATCCTGGTCGCAGGAGGCGATGGGACACTGCGGGTCGCCGCCGAGGCCATCGCCTCCACCGGCATCCCCCTCGGGCTGGTCCCGGCCGGAACGGGGAACCTCTTCGCCCGCGCGCTCGGCCTGCCGTTGGGCGACCTCAAGCGGTCGGTCGACATCGCCTGTTCAGGGCGAGACCAGGTGGTCGACGTCGGTCAGGTCAGTCTCGGGCGCAGCGACGGCACGAACCGGGACGAGGTCTTCCTCGTCATGGCCGGTATCGGCCTCGACGCGCACATGGCGGGCCACACCAATGAGCGGCTGAAGCGACGGATCGGCTGGCTCGCCTACTCCGATCCGATCGCGCGGAGCATCATCGGCAACCGGCAGTTCGATCTGCACTATCGACTGGACGACCGTCCGGAGGCGGCTGCCCGAGCGCATACGATCATCGTCGGGAACTCCGGCACGCTCACCGGCGGGGTCCTGCTGCTCCCGGAGGCCGTCGTGGACGACGGCCTCCTCGATGCCGTCATGCTGCGCCCCGGCAAGGGTCCGGGTTGGGGGAACATCGGTTACCGTCTGACGTTCAACCGGATGCTGCACCGCACGCGGTTCGGCCGACTGGTCGGACGATTCTCGCCGAAGGCACGCGCGATCAGCTACGCACAGGCGCGGACGATGCATCTCAGACTCGAGGAGCCGCAGGAGATCCAACTGGACGGCGACTCGCACGGTTCGGTGATCTCGGTCTCGCTGAGGAACCTGCACCACGCCCTGATCGTCCGGGTTCCGAGCGGCCCGGCTGCGCGCCCCGGCGGGCGCTGACCACCGGCTACGACGCCGCGTCGGTGGGAGCGGCCTCGGGGTCGATCGACGCCGCGAGCCGGTCGATCCGCTTGAGGGCGCGGTCGAACACGGGGACGAGTTCCCACAGGCGCGGCTCTTCGGCGCGGATCTCCTCGAGGGAGCCGTGTGCGCTGCGGACCGAACCGAGATCGAAGCTGACGTTGGTCCGCGCTCCCGTGATCGCCGCGCGGAGTGCACCGATCGCCACCGCCACGTCGGCGATCAACGCCGGGTTGCCGTGCTCGGTCAGCCAGGCGAGATCGTCGATCGCGTCGACGGCATGCTCGCCCAGCCGAGCCGAGGCCGCGGCCGCCTCGATGGACGCAACACGGATCGCCTCGTCGCGTCCGACGCCGGCCGGTAGACGGAAGGCGCTGCCGAACGCTCGCGAGGCGTGGGCGTCCTCGTCGGCCAGACGCAGCGCCAGCTCGGAGCGTGCCTCAGCGCGAGCGCGGAGTGCGGCGATCGTCGCCTCGGCCTCGGCCGAGTCCCGCCCGCTCGCGTCCTCGGTGGCGTGCGTGGTTCGGGTGTAGCCGGCGACCATCGCGGTGAGGCCGGCGGCGATCGCCAGCATGAGTCCGGATGCGGCCCCGCCGCCGGGGTTCCCGGTCGCCGTGCCGAGCGCCCGCATCCACGCCGACACGCTCGAGTACTCGGTCGACACGTCTTCGGTATCCGATGGTCCCGTCATGGCGACCATTCTCCCGCGTCCGCGTCCGCGTCAGCTCGAGGCGCGGACGATGAGTTCGGTCGGGAACTCCGCGCGGTCCCCGGGGTCCGTCCCGGGCTCCGCCTCGAGGACGAGCTGGACCGCACGCGCGGCCATCGCGCGCATCGGCTGGCGCACTGTCGTCATCGGCGGCGGCATCAACCTGGACTGCGGGAGGTCGTCGAAGCCGACGACCCTGATGTCGTCGGGGATGCGGAGCTGGAGCTCCTCAGCGGCGCGGTAGACGCCGTAGGCCATCTCGTCGTTGCAGCTGAAGACGCCGATCGGGAGCCCGCCCTGCCTGAGCAGCTTGCGCACGGAGACGAACGCACTCTCCGAGGACCAGGGCGACGAGATCTCCTCGACCGTCGCCCCGTCGGCGTGCCGTTCGACCGCCGCTCGGAAACCGGCCTCCCTCGCACGGCCGAACCGGTACTTCGGTCGGCCGGTGATGATGAGGAACCGACGTGTCCCCCGCCGGGCGAGATGCCGACCCGCGTCGAAGCCACCCTGCCAGTCGGTGGACCCGACGCTCGGCAGGCTCCGCGCCGGCTCCGCACGCGGATCGAGGAGCGCCACGGGGATGTTGGCCGAGGCGAGGATGTCGAGCTGGGACACATTGGGACGGATGAGACACACGACGACACCGGCCGATCCCCGCGCACGTGCCCGACTGGGCCAGTCGTCGAGCATCGACTCGCTCTCCGGCGTGAGCACCAGATCGTAGTTCGCCGCAGCGGCCGCCCGCCGCACACTCGTCACGACCGTGTTCGCCCAGGGGTCGTCCCACTGACTCATCGCCAGGTCGAGCAGGCGCGGGACCGAGCGAGGTCGACCGCGACGTTGTGCTGCGCGGTCGTAGCCGAGGTCGTGCGCTGCAGCGAGGATGCGGTCCCTGGTGTCCGGGGATGCATGGCGCTTCCCGGCGAGCACCCGGGAGACGAGCGACACCGAGCATCCCGACCTCGCGGCGACGTCCGCGAGCGTCACGTTGAGATCGTCCCGCTCCGGCGTCGTCGTCATGGCTCCATGCTCCCGCATCCCGGGGTGCTGTGTGCGCCGGTACCGGTGGTCAGGCGCCCTCTGCGGTCAGCACTCGGAGTTCGGTGCACCGCGGGGTCTCGCGATCCGGCTGCGCGACGAGCGCGAACCGCCGGACACCCCACCCGGCGCTGGTGGGTGTCAGCGGGTACTCCGCCCACTCCAGGTCGTCGTCTCGCCCGACCTCCTGCGGAGCGATCGGCGTACCGTCGATCTCCAGGGTGAAACCGTGGCCCGCCTGATCGTGCAGCCAGGTCACTCTGACGACCCGGCCGAGGAGATGCGGATCGACGAGCCTCACGGACAGACGCTCGGCCGTGCTCCGCCAGCGGATCCCACCCACCGCGCCACTGACGCTGGAGCGCCCCTCGAACCCGTGATCCGCCTCCGGCTGCTGCTCGCCCAGAGCGACCCGGTCGACCGTCCGTCCGTCGATGCTCGCGGCGCGTCGGTCCCGCTCGACCAAGGCGGTGCGGCGCCGGTCGACGGCGTCCTCGTCCGCCGACGACGCCACGGGGAACGTGACGGTGTACCGCGCGTCGTGCAGGCCTGCGAACGGTTCCAACGGGATCGGTCCTCGGTCCGAGTCGACCCGGAGTCGCCCGTCGGCGTCCCGGTAGGGCACAGCCGTCCGCGTGACGATCGGTGCCGAGGCGAGCGGGGTGAGCGGGCCGACCGCCGTGTGCGGGGCGTGCGGCCGATCGGCCAGCACGACGCCGGTCGGGAGCGACTCGCCACGGGCCGCCAGGACGGACGGACCCCAGAGGAGCGAGATCCAGTCCGAGCCGTCCGGGTACGGTTCCGCACGACCGCCCATGGTGAGCTCGAACGACACGGTGTCGCCGTCGCTCCACTCACGCTCCACGACGAGATGGCCGCGTTCGCGTTCGGCGGTCACCGGAGCGCCGTTGAGGAACATCTCGGGTGTCGGATCACTCCACCCGGGGACCCGGACGCGGAGCCGGAACCGCCGCGAGCCGGTGAGCCCGAGGGTGAGTCCGACCACGCCGTCGGACGGGAAGGCCGTCCGTTGCTGCAGCTCGAGACCGAGTTCCGGGATCCGCACGATGGAGGGCGCGAAGAGCTCGACCGACACCGTGTCGTCGTCGAACCGGTACAGCGACTCGCCGTGTTTCGCGTGACTCTCCAGACCGGTCCCGACGCAGCACCAGAAGCTGTGCTCCGGCGAGGAGTAGACGCGGTAGTGGTCGGGTCGCATGGAGGTGAAGTAGACGAGGCCGCCGTGCTCGGGGTGCTGCGATGACAGGAGGTGGTTGAAGAGGATCCGTTCGAGCGCGTCGGCGATCGCCGGGTCGGACTCGTCGGCACTGAGCCGTCGGCCCAGCTTGATGAGGTTGTAGCTGTTGCAGGTCTCCGGCCCCTCCCGATCCTCGGTCATCGGGGTGAAGTCGTCGATGGCATGGAAGTGCTCCCGGACACTGTTGCCGCCGATCGCGACCGTGCGCCGCGTCAGGATCGTCTCCCAGGCGAACCGGGCCGCGCGGGCGAGGGCCGGATCGTCGCTCCGCGTGGCGAGGGCGGCGAAGCCGACGAACTGCGGGATACGGGTGTTGGCGTGCAGGCCGGTCAGTTCGTCGGACCGGCGCGACAGCGGTTCGCTGAGGGCGACGGATGTGAAGCGGGCGGCCATCGCGAGATGTCGGGCGTCGCCCGTGAGGTC
This sequence comes from Plantibacter flavus, assembly GCF_002024505.1. NCBI lineage: Bacteria > Bacillati > Actinomycetota > Actinomycetes > Micrococcales > Microbacteriaceae > Plantibacter > Plantibacter flavus. The sequence continues at coordinate 2,044,581 of NZ_CP019402.1, read as the reverse complement.
GAAGAGGTCGACGTACGCCTCGTTCATCCCTCCGATCTCGGTCTCGAGCATGAGCTGGAAGTGCTCGTCGTCGATCCCCGCGGCAAGCTCCTCCCACCAGGTGGCGAGGCGCAGGACCACATCACGTGCCGCGTGGTCCCCCGTCAAGCGGGCCGCGTCGATGAGCCCGGCGTACAGCTTGTGCAGGTTGTACCAGGGCACCCAGCGCCCGGCACGGAAGGTCGATTCGGTGATCCCCGCTGCGACCTCGGCCCAGAGCTCGGCACTCCGAGGGACACCACCGACGTATCCGGTCCCCAGATGGTCCTGTGCGCGGGCCAGTTCGGCGACCGTGTACTCGAGCCGGGAACGCAGGACGTCGTCCCCGGTGGAGGCGACCATCAGGGAGCAGGCCGAGAGGTAGTGTCCGGCGGTATGGCCGTCGAGTCCGCGCACCTCCCAGTCGTCGTAGGACGCCGCCCGGGGCTCCAGGCCCGCCTCACGGAGGAACGGGGCGAGCAGACGATCGGGCTCGAGGGCTCGCAGGTAGGCGCGGTCGGCCTCCTGCGCTCGGAACAGGGGCCCACCCGTGAGGGTGACCTGGGTGATCGGGACGAACGGCATGGTCAGGCCTTCCTCGCGCCCGCACCGACGGGCCGCCAGTCCACGCGGAGCTCGCGCGGCCCGACCAGCTCCCGCCGGTTGCCGGTCACCTCGATCGTGCGGGTGAGCGGACGCTCGAGCGCCGATGGCCCGGCGGACAGCACGTACGTCCCCGGTTCGACCACCCGGCGACCGTCGACCCCGGTGAAGGACAAGCGGTCGGCCGACACCGAGAAACGCACGGTCGTCGACGTCCCGGCAGCGACCGTGAGGCGTGCGAACGCGAGCAGCTCGACCGACGGGCGCACGACCGAGGCCAACGGATCCGTGCCGTAGAGCTGGATCACCTCGACGGCGTCCTCGACACCCATGTTCTCGACCGTGACGTCGACGAGGACCTCGCCGTCGACGGCGAGCTCCGCTGCACTCGTGAGCGATCGGTAGCGGACGTCCCCGGCGGTGAGGCCGTGACCGAACGGGAAGAGCGGCGTGGGGTCGAGCACGCTGATCCCGCGGGACGCCAGACCGAGCGGCGGCTGCAGGTACGTGCCCGGCATGGCCGGTGAGCGAGGGATCTGCACCGGGAGCCGTCCGCTCGGCCTCACGCGGCCGGACAGCAGCCCCGCGACGGCTGCTGCGCCCTCCTGGCCGGGGAAGAAGGCCTGGACCAGTGCATCGGCCCGGTCGTAGTCCCCCAGCGCGTAGGGTCGCCCGGACAGCACGGTCAGGACGACGGGCGTCCCGGTCTCGAGGACGGCGAGCACGAGGTCGTGCTGACCCCCGGGGAGGCGCAGGTCCTCGGCGTCGCAGCCTTCTCCCGAGGTGCCATCGCCGAACAGGCCCGCGATGTCACCCACGGCCAGCACGACGACGTCTGCCGAACGGGCGGCTTCGACCGCGGCCGGAACGTCCTCCTGACCGGTCCCGGTGATGCTGCATCCCGGTTCGACGACGATGTCCGCCGTGGGGAACTCGGCACGAACCGCGTCCAGGATCGTCGGGATGGTGATGCCGAGATCGTGCCCGGGGTGTTTCGACAACACGTGGTTGGGGAATGCGTAACAGCCCACGAGACTGCGGAACTGGTCGGCCGCCGGCCCGATCACGGCGATGCGCGCGGTGGTCCGGAGCGGGAGAACTGCGCGGTTCCTGAGGAGGACGACCGACTCCTCGGCCAGACGCGTCGCGATGGCGCGGTTGCGGGGGCCGTCGAGGTCGGTCGATGCGGCGTGCTCCGGCACGAGCGGGCCCCGGTCGAGCAGGCCGAGCTCGATCTTCTGCCGCAGGTGCCGGAGCACGGCTCGGTCGACCAGCCGCTCGTCGAGCGCCCCGTCCTGGACGAGCCCGACGAGACCGGCGCCGTAGCCGGCGGTCTCCGGGAGTTCGACGTCGATCCCGGCGGTGAGGGCGAGCGCGCCGGCCTCCGCCGCACCGCTCGCGACGTGGTGCATGGTCGCGAGGAACGGGATCGCCCAGTAGTCGGCGACGACGGTGCCGTCGAAACCCCAGTCGTCGCGCAGGATGTCGGTGAGCAATTCGACACTGGCACCGGCGGGGACGCCGTCGAGATCGGTGTAGGCGTTCATCACGCTTCGCGCTCCCCCGAGCCGGATCGCCGTCTCGAACGGCGGAAGCACGACATCGGCGAGCTCGCGGCGCCCCATGCTCACCGGGGCATGGTTCTTCGCGCCTCGGGACGCGGCGTAGCCGGCGAAGTGCTTGAGCGTCGCCACGACCCCGGACCGCTCGAGACCACGCACGTACGCGGCGCCGAGCTGGCCGACGAGGTAGGGGTCCTCCCCCAGCGTCTCCTCGACCCGGCCCCAGCGGTAGTCGCGCACGACGTCGAGGACCGGCGCGAGCCCCTGATGGACCCCGACCGAGCGAAGGTCGTCTCCGATCGCCTCCGCCATCCGCTCCACGAGCTCCTCGTCGAACGAGGCGGCCCAGGCGAGCGGCGTCGGGAAGGCGGTCGCACCGAACGCGGCGAACCCCGTCAGACACTCTTCGTGCGCGATCGCGGGGATGCCGAACCGGTTGCCGGCCACGACCTGCCGTTGCCGTTCCCGCAGGCGATCGACGCCCTCGGCCACCGTCACCGGTTCGGTCCCGAAGATGCGCGTCAACTGCCCGAGGCCACCCGTGAAGTCGCCGGTGGGCGCCGATGTCGGCGCAGCCGGGTCGTCGGAGCCGTCCACGCTCGGCGCGAAGTCGCCCGCCGTCTCGGTGAACCAGACCGAACCGAGCTGACCGACCTTCTCCTCGAGGGTCATCTCATCGAGGAGTGCTCGCGCCCGCTCGTCGGGTGACGCCCGTCGGTCGTTCCAGACGCCGCGGACGATACCCGACGTGGTCGGCGTGACGCCGTCGTGTTGCAGGGTCATCCCTTGAACGCTCCGTCCATGATCCCGGTCACCATGCGCTTGCCGACGAAGATGAACGCGATGAGCAGCGGGATGGTGGCCAGGAACGACCCGGCCATCGCCAGGCCGAGATCGATCGACCGCTGCGACTGCAGGGCCTTGATCGCGATCTGGACCGTGTACATTTCGGGCGACTTCAGGACGATGAACGGCCAGAGGAAGTCGTTCCAGGATCCGACGAAGCCGAGCAGTCCCAGGACGAACGCCGCCGGTCGGATGACCGGGAAGACGATCCGCCAGAAGATCTGCCAGGTGTTGGCACCGTCGAGTCTCGCCGCCTGGAGCAGCTCGTCGCTCACGGAGCTCGAGATGTGCTGACGCATCCAGAAGATGCCGAACGCGCTCGCAAGGCCGGGGACGATGAGCGCCTGAAGCGTGTCCACCCAGTCGAGCGCGGAGATGATCAGGTACTGCGGGATCACGCTCAGCTGCGTCGGCACGGTCATGGTGAGGACCACGAGGATGAACAGCGCGTTGCGGCCGCGGAACTCCAGTTTCGCGAAGGCGAACCCGGCCAGGGCGCAGAGCAGGGCCGATCCGACGCCGATCGACAGCGCGACGATGAGGCTGTTGATCATCGATTGGATGAACGGCACGGTCTCGAGCACGAGCCCCACGAGGTGGAACAGGTTGTCGCCCGGATACAGCCGCGGTGGCAGGGTGGTCGCCGTCGCCGAGTCCGTGGTCGCGACGACGAACATGAAGTACAGCGGGAACATGCTCACGACGACGGCGCACACGAGGAGGACGTAGGTGTACCAGGGGATGCGGCCGATCCGGCCGCCGTTCCGTTTCCGGCCGGCGGAGGTCGCGCTCGCCATCAGCTGGGTGGAGTTGAGCGTCTCGGACATCAGCGTCCTCCTCGGGTGCGGGTGGACAGGAAGAAGTTCAGCAGGGCGACGAGGACGACGATCACGAACAGCGCGACACCGATCGCCGAGCCGTATCCGAACTCGAACTGGCCGAAGCCCTGCTCGTAGAGGAACAGCGTGAGCGTCTGGCACTGTCGTGCCGCACCGCAGGTGAGGCCGGTGGCCGGGTTCACCAGCAGTGGTTCGGTGAACACCTGGAGCCCGCCGATCGTCGACGTGACGATGGTGAACACGATGATGGGACGCAACGACGGGATGGTGATGTAGACGAACTGCTTCCAACCGCCGGCACCGTCGACGGCGGCCGCCTCGTACACGTCGCGAGGGATCGCCTGCAGTGCCGCCAGGTAGAGCAGCGTCGTGTAGCCCGTCCACCGCCAGACGACCATGAGCGCGACGAGGAACCACGAGCCGACCTTGTCGTTGAGGAAGTCGACGTGGTCACCGCCGAAGAAGCTGATGAGGTAGTTGAAGAGCCCGTAGTCACGGTCGAACAGCTGGGCGAACACGATCGTGGTCGCGGCGACCGAGGTGATGTACGGCACGAGCATCGCCATCCGGAACCCCGTGGCGAAGCGCAGGCGGACGTGGTTCAGCAGATGGGCGAGGCCCAGGGCGATGACCAGCTGCGGCACCGTGGAGATGATGAAGATCGCGAAGGTGTTCAGCATCGCGTTCCAGAACCGTGGGTCGGCCGCGAGCCTGGTGAAGTTGTCGAAGCCGATGAAGGTCTGCTGACCGATCGGGTTCCAGTCGAAGAGGGACACGACGAAGGTGAACAGGAGCGGGATCAGCCCGAAGACGGCGAAGATCAGGAAGAACGGGGCGATGTAGACGTAGGGGGCGAAGCGTTCCGGCAGGGTGTTGCGGATGCGCGTCCCGATACCGGGTGGCGACTGTTTGGGCAGCAGCCGAGGTGGAGTGATGTGCGTGGTCACGATGATCCTTCAGGGGCGTTCCGGCGTGTTGCTCGGCCGGAACGCCCCGGGTCGGAGCGGACGAATGGACGGGGCCGTCGGGTCAGCCGCCGAGGGCGTCCTTCACGGCCTTCATCGCGACGTCCCAGGCCTTGTCCGGTGGGGTGTTGCCGGCTTCGACGTCCGTCACGGTGTTGATCATCGCCGAACCGATCGTCGCCGTCTCCGGACCGTTGAAGAACGGCTTGAACTCCTGCAAGGACTTGCCGAGCACGGCACCGATCTTCGAGTCGCCGAAGAACGGGTCGGTGTAGTCGGCGATCGCCGTGGATTCGTAGGCGGAGACCGTGCTGGGCAGGGCTCCGGTGTCGGTGAAGTTCTTCAGCTGCGACTCGGGTGACTGCATCTCCTTGATGTAGGCCCACGCCGCTTTGGGGTTCGACGCGCGCTTCGGGATGGCGAGGTAGCTGCCGCCCCAGTTGCCGGCGACCTTGGGCACCGTCGTCACGCGCCACTGGCCCGAGGTGTCGGGCGCGTCCGTCTTGATGCTCTTCAGCATCCAGGAGGGAGCCGCCATCGCGGCGAAGGCGCCGTTGGTCTTGCCCGTGCTCCAGCCGGTGGAGAAGGCGGGGACGTTCGCGGTGATGCCGGCCTCGATCGCCTTGATCGAGATGTCGAACGCCTCCTTCACCTGCGGATTCGTGTCGTACACGAGCTCACCCTCCGGCGTGTAGTACTTCTCGTCGACCTGGTTCACGGTCTGGAAGAAGACCGAGGTGCCGGCGTTGTCCAGGAACGGCTTCCCGGTGGCGGCGACGTACTGCTGGCCGACGGAGATGAAGTCGTCCCAGGTGGGCCAGAGCGCCGCGACCGCGTCCGGTTCCGACGGCAGGCCAGCGGCCTCGAAGAGGTCGGCACGGTACGCCATCGACATCCCGCCCACGTCGGTCGGTACCCCGATGACGGCGTCGTTCTGAGCCACGGCCTGGTCCCAGACCCACGGCAGGTAGTCCCCGGAGATGTCGTCGGCGCCCATCGTGCTCAGGTCGACGAAGTTGTCGGGGTTCGCGACGAAGTTGGGCATGTCGTCCCCCTGGATGAGCACCAGGTCGGGGACCTTACCGCCGGCCAACGCCGCGGTGAGCGCCTGCGCGGTCTCCTGCGTGCTTCCGACCTCGGTGAGCTTGACGGTGATGTCGGGGTGCGCTTCCTTGTACTTCTCGACATCGGCCTTCTGGTCGATGCCCGTGAAGGACCAGAACTGGAAGGTCTTGTCATCGCCGCCGCCGGACCCGGAACAACCGGTGACCAGGGCGCCGACCATGACGGTGACGGTTGCTGCTGCTGCAAGACGGAATCTCACTGGAAATCCCCCTCCTATGCGGGATCGTGTTCCGCGGTGTCGCGCTACGTTGCGGTCACCGGCCGGAGATCGCTCTCCGGCTCGCGCCGATGTCGACTGGATCGGGGAGCATCCGGACCGTTCGGGCGTGGTGATCACCATAGGCAGCGGGGTTCCGCGGCACCAGGGCAATATTGCGCAACTGGGAGAACGCTCTCTCGGATTCTGCGATGCTCGTTGCCAGACCACCGGCAGGTGGACGATCGCAAAGGAGCGAGGATGCGCAAACCGACCCTGGTCGACGTCGCCCGAGAGGCCGGCGTCTCCCGAGCGACCGCGTCGCGGGTCCTCGCCGGTGCTTCGACGGTCGACGCCTCGATGGTCGTCGCGGTGCGCGAAGCGGCCGCGAAACTGGCCTACCGCACGAATGTCGCAGCCCGGTCGCTCGCCGGGGGCAGGACGGGCGCCGTCGCGATCGTCCTCGCGGCGGGTGAGCTCGAACCCTTCTCCGGATCGTTCGTCGCGGCACCGCTCAAGGGCGCCACCGCCGCGCTCCTGTCGGCAGCCCAGCAGCCCGCGCTCTTCCTCGCCGACCCGCGCCAACTCGACGCGCTCGTCGCCTACCTGGCGGCGCACTACGTGGACGGGGCGGTGGTGATCCTGCAGCACGAGATCAGCACCATCACCCAGGCGCTCGCCTCGGTGGACCTCCCCATCGTCTTCGTCGGCCGCCCGATGGGTGAGCACACGGAGGACGTCACCTTCGTCGACTCCGACAACTACGCCGGCGGTCGGCTCGCCGCGGAACACCTGATCGCGCTCGGCCGAACGCGGATCGGCGTCATCTCGGGCCCCGCCGACATGGCCGCGTCCAGTGACCGTGTCCGAGGCTGGCGAGACGTCCTCACCGAACGCGGCCTCGACACCCGTGCGGTCGCCCGAGGCGACTTCACCATGCCGAGCGGGTCGTCGGCCATGGCTCGGTTGCTCTCCCGGTACCCGGACCTCGACGCCGTCTTCGCGGGCTCGGACCTCATGGCGGTCGGAGCGATGCGCGTCCTCGAGGCCAGTGGCCGCACGGTCCCGGACGACATCGCGCTCGTCGGGTTCGATGACACGGTCGTCGCGGCAACCGCGGAGCCACCGCTGACCTCGGTCCGTCAGCCGTTGGAGCAGATGGGCAGGGTCGCCGCGGAACTCGTCATGGAGCTCATCGCCGGCCGGACGACCGCTCCGCGCTGGCTCGACACCACGCTCGTCGTCCGAGACTCAGCCTGACCTTCGGCCCACCGGCCGTCACACCCGCCTCACCGACCGCTTCGGAGGAACCATGTCCGACCGCTCAGCGACGCTCGAACACCGCGTCGTCCATCTGCAGTGCGACGGCGTCTCCGTCGTCCTCGTCCAGCACGGGACCCGCCTCCCGACGATCGCGCACTGGGGTGCCGCCGTCGATGCCGACGACCTCGAGTGGCTTGCCGCGGCCACAGCCGCCGTGCGCGGGGACCTCGTCGACGGATCGGACGCGCCGTACGAGCCGAGCCTGTTGCCCGAGCACGTGTCGGGCTGGTCGGGTCTCCCGGGGCTCCGGGCGCATCGCGCCGGGACGGCCTGGTCGTCGCGCTTCGATGTGGCCTCGGTCGAGGTCGACAGAGCGGCCCTCCCGGCCGGAGAGGTGCGGCAGTGCGGCGCCGCGCTGGTCGAGGTGACCGCGGTCGACGACCAGACGGGCATCGCTCTCCTCGTGGCGATCGAACTGACACAGAGTGGCCTGCTGCGCACGCGCGTGACGGTCACGAACCGGGGCGACGACCTCCTGGAGATCGAGGGTGTCGTGCCGGCCCTCCCGATCCCGACGTCGGCTCGGGAGATCCTCGACTTCGCCGGTCGGTGGGGCAACGAGAAGCTGCCGCAGCGGCTTCCGGTCACGACCGGGACGCACCTCCGCGAGTCGCGGCACGGTCGCCCCGGTCTCGACGCCACCGGGGTCACCGCGATCGGAACACCGGGGTTCGACAGCCGGACCGGTGACGTCTGGCTGTGCCACGTCGGTTGGAGCGGCAACCACACGATCGGCGTCGAACGCACCGACGGACACCTCGCGTTCCGTGGCGGCGAGCTGCTCCTGCCGGGCGAGGTCCGACTCGGCCCGGGCGAGGACCATCGGACTCCATGGGTGTACGGGGCCCACGGCGTCGGCCTCGATGCCGCCTCGTCGCGGTACCACCGCTGGCTGCGTTCGACCTCGCGGGCGGCTCGGCGTCCGCGCCCCGTCACCCTGAACGTCTGGGAGGCGGTGCTGTTCGATCACGACCTGGAGGTCCTCACCGATTTGGCGACCCGGGCCGCGGCCATCGGCGTCGAGCGCTACGTGCTCGACGACGGATGGTTCCGCGGACGTCACGACGACACCCGCGGCCTCGGTGACTGGACACCGGACCCCGAGCGTTGGCCGGACGGTCTCGCGCCGCTCGCCGACCGGGTGCGATCGCTCGGCATGGAGTTCGGGCTGTGGTTCGAACCCGAGATGATCAACGAGGACTCCGACCTCGCACGCGAGCACCCGGACTGGATCCTGCGGGCGAGGGACGAGCTCCCGTCGCCCGTCCGGCACCAACAGGTGCTCGATCTCGGCAATCCGGCGGCCTTCGACCACATCCTGCAGGCCATCGACACACTGGTCGGCGAGCTCGGGATCGCGTACCTGAAATGGGACCACAACCGCGACCTCGTCGATGCCGGGCATCCGTCGACCGGGCGGGCAGCCGTGCACGACCAGACCGAAGCCCTCTACCGGCTGCTCGACGAGCTCCGATCGCGGCACCCGCACCTCGAGATCGAGAGCTGCGCGTCGGGCGGAGGCCGCGTCGACCTCGGTGTCCTCGAGCGGTCCGATCGCGTCCACACCTCCGACAACCACGACCCGATCGAGCGGGCCCGGATGCTCCGGTGGACGGGACTCCTCGTCCCGCCCGAGATGCTGGGATCGCACGTGGCCTCGGCCAGATCGGCCACGACCGGACGCACGCACACGCTCCACACCCGGTGCGCGGTCGCCCTGCTCGGGCACTTCGGTGTGGAGTGGGACCTGCGCGAGCTCGACGATGCGGATCGGACGACCCTCGCCAGATGGATCACCGTGTTCACGCGTCATCGCGGACTCATCGCCACCGGCCGCGTCGTCGGCGACGGTGAGTGGGACGACGACGCTCCGACCCTGCGCGGGGTCGTCGCGGAGGACGGCACCACCGCGCTGTACACGCTCGTGACTCCCCCGCGGTCGGCCGACACCCGTCGGCGGGTCCGCCTGCCCGGACTCCGCCCGGACGGTCACTACCGCCTCGCCGTCGCGCAGGACGACTCCCTCGGCCCCCGCTGGGTGATCCCCCAGTGGCTCCGGGATGCGCCGCCACTCGACGCCGACCCGGCCACGCTCGCGGCCGCGCCCGTGCTGAGCGGTGGCCAGCTGGCCGTGATCGGCCTCGACCTCCCCACCTTCCAGCCCGACCGCGCGATCACGATCCTCGTGACCGCCGTCTGACCCACGACCCGCTGCACAGAACAGGACCACATCACCCATGGACTCCACTGCGACCGTCACCGTCGACCTCGACCGGCCAGGACCCACGATCAGCCGACACGTCTACGGCCACTTCGCGGAACACCTCGGACGCGGCATCTACGACGGCTTCTGGGTCGGCGAGGACTCGCCCGTGCCGAACATCGGCGGCATCCGGCTCGACGTCGTGGAGGCGCTCCGCGAACTGCGCATCCCGAACCTCCGCTGGCCGGGCGGCTGCTTCGCGGACCGCTACCACTGGACGAGCGGCATCGGACCTCGCGAGGACCGCCCGAAGCTCGTCAACACGCAATGGGGCGGGACGAGCGAGACCAACGCGTTCGGCACCCACGAGTTCATGGAGCTGTGCGAGCTCCTCGGTGCCGACGCCTACGTCTCGGGCAACCTCGGTTCAGGCACGGTGCAGGAGATGGCCGACTGGATCGAGTACCTGACCGGTGCCGGGGAGACCCCGATGGCCGAGTTGCGTCGCGCGAACGGCCGGGAGGAGCCCTGGGACGTCCCGTTCTGGGGGCTGGGAAACGAGCCCTGGGGGTGCGGTGGCAACCTGCGGGCCGGCGCGTACGCGGACCTGGCACGCCGATTCGGTACCTTCTGCGAGAGCGGCGGGAAGGTCCCGCTCTACCGGGTCGCCGCCGGCGCCGACGGGTTCGACGTGGCCTGGACCAAGACGCTGATGGAGGTCGTCGCCGACGTGGCCACCCACCCGTTCTCGGCGACCCCCTGGGAAGCCGTCTCGGTGCATTACTACACGATCGGCGGCAGCTGGAAGGCGAAGGGCAGCGCGACCGGGTTCGACGCCGCGGAGTACTGGAGCACGATCACCGCAGCACAGGGCGTCGAGCAGCTGCTGTCGTCGCACGCCGCCGTCATGGACGTGTACGACCCGGAGGAACGGTTCGGCATGGTGCTCGACGAGTGGGGCACCTGGTGGGACGTCGAGCCGGGCACGCACCCCGGGCATCTGTTCCAGCAGAACACCATCCGCGACGCCATGGTCGCCGCCTGGCACTTCGACGTGTTCCACCGATTCGCGGGCCGGCTGCGCATGGCCAACATCGCGCAGACGGTCAACGTCCTGCAGGCGATGCTCCTGACCGATCCCGACGGCGGCGAGATGGTCCGGACGCCCACCTTCCACGTCTTCGAGATGAACAGCCCGCACCAGGACGCCACGTCCCTCCCGACGCACGTGGTCGGGCCGGTCCGCGACGCCGACGCCGCACACGCGGGTGGCATCCCGACCGTCTCCGCCTCGGCGAGCGTCAAGGACGGCGTCCTCCAATGCTCGTTGACGAACGTCGACCTCGATGCTCCACTCGTCATCGAGGTCGACGTCCGTGGCGGGTCCGTGGTCGAGCCGCACGGCCGGCTGCTCACCGCTGCGCGGCCCGACGCCCACAACCGTCCCGGTGAGACCGACGCCGTGTCACCGCGACCGCTCACGGGTCTCGACGTCACACCGACGGGTCTTCGCGTCACGCTCCCACCGCACTCGTTCGCAACCATCACGGCTCAGGTCGTCGCGCCATGAGCGAGGTGGAGATCGCAGTCACCGAGGTGCGTGCAGCACGTCGGGCGCGGGCGGACCGCCCGCCGATGGGCTGGAACAGTTGGGACTGCTTCGGAGGGTCCGTCACGGAGGCCGAGGTGCTCGCCAACGCCGCGTTCCTTGCCGAGCACCTGCTGCCCGTCGGCTGGGACACGGTGGTCGTCGACATCCAGTGGTACGAACCGGCGCCCGGCGTCGGCGACTACGAGCGCGTCTCCCAGCCGACGCTCGACGCTTGGGGCCGACCGCAACCCGCGCCGAACCGGTTCCCGTCTGCGGCGTCGGGCGGCTTCCGCGCGCTCGCCGACCGCGTGCACGCGCTCGGGCTCCGCTTCGGGGTGCACCTCATGCGTGGCGTGCCGCGTCTGGCCGTCGACCTCGACCTCCCGATCCTCGGTTCGACCGCCCGCTGCGGGGAGATCGCCGATCCGTCCAACGTCTGCCCGTGGAACCCCGACAACGTCGGCGTCGACATGACGACCCCGGGCGCCCAGGCCTACTACGACTCGGTCGTGGCACAGCTCGCGGACTGGGGTGTCGACCTCATCAAGCTCGACGACGTGCTCTATCCTCCGATCCAGACCGCCGAGATCGAGGCCATCTCGCGGGCGATCGACGCGACCGGTCGACCGATGGTGCTCAGCCTGTCCCCGGGGAAGCGACTCTCGACCGAGCACCTCGACACCCTTCGATCGACGGCGCAGCTGTGGCGGATCTCCGACGACCTCTGGGACGACTGGTCGGCGGTGCTCGAACAGTTCCAGCGCCTGGCCCGCTGGGCGCCCCTCCAGCGTCCGGGGGCGTGGGCCGATGCCGACATGCTCCCGCTCGGGCGGATCGGTATCCGGGCCCACGTCGGTTCGGACCGGTTGAGTCGCCTCACCCTGGACGAACAACGGACGCTCATGACCCTCTGGTGCATCGGCCGGTCGCCGCTCTTCTTCGGCGGCCACCTCCCGGACACCCCGGCGCACACGCTCGCGCTGCTCACCAACCCGGACGTGCTCGCCCTGCTCGGCAGCGACGGGAGCCGGGAGATCATCCGCGACGGCGACCTCGTCGTCTGGGCGGCGGAGCTCGGCGAGACCCGGTGGCGCGCGGCGTTCTGGCTCGGCGATGCGGACACCAGGCTGCGGGTGCACCTGGCCGATCTCGGTTGCGCCGATCGATCGTCCGTCACCGAGCTGTGGAGTGGTCGGCCCTTGCCCGTCGTCGACGGCGCCGTCGACACGTCCCTGCCCGCGCACGGTGCCGTGCTGCTCCGACTCGACCACTGATGGATCACCGACAGCAGCGCGTCGAGCGTCATCGAATCGAACTCGACGGACCGGCCACCCGGTTCGTCGATCGGTTCCTCATCGGGAACGGGACGTTGGGCGCGGCGCTCGACGGCGTGCCCGGACGGGAGGGCATCGACCTCTCCCTGGACACGTTGTGGTCGGGAGGTCCGCGACGCCCGGGCGGTGGGCTGGCATTCCGCCCGCGTCCCGGCACGTTAGCGTCCGTTCGCCGGGCGATCGCCGACGGCGATCCCATCGCGGCCGATGCCCGTGCGGCCGCACTGCGCGGGAGCACGTTCACCGAGTCCTTCCAGCCGCTCGGCCGCCTCACGATCGAGTACGCGCCGCCCGACGGCGGTTCGCGCGCGACACGGACCGCCGATCTCGCGCGCGGTGTCGTCGAGACGACGTCCACGAGCGGCGGCGCGGAGGTCACGCTCCGCGCGTTCGTGTCGGCGGTGGACGACGTGCTGGTCGTCGAGCTGCGGGGTGACGGTGTCCGTGAACCGAGGGTCGGGTTCGCGACGCCGCACCCGTCGACGACGGAGGAGCGCATGGACGGCGACATCCGGTTGTGGTCGGTGGCCGGCCGTGCGCCGGCGAGCGTGCGACCGTCGTATCTCGGCGATGACGATGACGAGGCCATCCGGTACCCGACCGACGTCCCGGACGCCGACGGTCTCGTCGATGCCGGCATGGCCTGGGCGCTGACGATCGCGGTGCAACCGATCCCGGGCGGGTTCCGCCTCGTCGCCGGTGCACGTTCCGGGTACCGCGGGTGGCGAGAACGGCCGTCGGGCGACCCGTCGACGCTGCTGGAGCACACCCAGGGGACGGTCTCGCGTGCGTTGCAGCGATCCGGCGAAGCGTTGCTCCATCGGCACGTCGCCGACCATCGGTCGCTCTTCGACCGCGTCGACCTTGAGCTCTCGGCATCGGCGTCCGCGTCGGCCGACCTCGCGGAGCGCTACTTCGACCTCGGACGGGCGCTCCTCATCGGCAGCTCCCGACCGGGGAGTGAGCCGGCGAACCTCCAGGGGGTCTGGAACGACCAGGTCAGGCCACCCTGGAGCGCGAACTTCACCACCAACATCAACCTCCAGATGAACTACTGGCCGGCGGAGAGCACCGGCCTGGGTGACCTGGTCGAGCCACTCACCCGGTTCATCGGCGAACTGGTGGATGCCGGGCGGCGCACCGCCGGCGAGTCCTACGGCCTCGACGGGGCGGCAGCCCACCACAACAGCGACCTCTGGAGGCACACGGACGCCGTGCCGCTCGATGCGCACTGGGCGAACTGGCCGAGCGCGCTCCCCTGGCTCGTCGCGCACCTCCACCGCTGTCTGGACGACGGTGGCGCTGATCACGCCGCTCGTGTCGCCGTCCTGCAGACCGTCGAGCCGGTGGTCTCGTTCGTCCTGGGAATGGTCGTCACGGATGCCGCCGGATCGACGGTCGTGAGTCCGTCGACCTCACCGGAGAACCGGTTCGTGGTCGACGCGGATCACACGGCGGCGGTGACGGCCGGCGTGACGATGGACCAGGAGCTGGCGCACGAGTGCCTCCGCGAGTACCTCGCCCTCGCGGAGCGGGTCGGCGACGGCATCGCGGAGGTCGGGCTCCTGGCTCGAGCACGCGACACCGTGGCCGCCCTCCGACTGCCGCAGGTCGGCCGCGACGGAACACTCCTGGAGTGGGCCGAGGAGCGGGAGCCGACCGAGCAAGGCCACCGACACCTCTCCCACCTGTACGGCCTGTACCCGGGGACCCGGATCACCGAATCGGCCACGCCCGAGCACTTCGAGGCAGCCCGACGCGCACTGCGACGGAGACTCGCGAACGGCGGTGGCGGAACCGGGTGGAGCATGGCGTGGGTCCTCTGCCTGGCCGCACGACTCCGTGATCCAGGGCTCGCGTCCGAGGCGCTCGACACGCTGCTCAGTCCGCTGTCATCGGCCTCGCTGCTCGACCTGCACCCGATGGGCGACCTCGACGACGTGTTCCAGATCGACGGCAACCTGGGTGGGACGGCCGGTGTCGTCGAGCTGCTCGTCCAGGGGCACGGCGGTGTCCTGTCGCTGCTGCCGACCCTCCCGGCCGAGTGGTCGGCGGGACGGTTCCGAGGGTTCCGGGTCCGTGGTGGACACGTCGCGGATGTCGAGTGGAGCCGTCATCTCCCCGTCGCGGCGACGCTGCTTCTCAAGGCCGGCGGCGTGCTGGTCGAGCTGCCGGACGACGGCTCGATGATCACCATCACGGGCCCTGGCGGCGTACTGCCGACCCGGCTGGAGGACGGCGCGCCGGCCGGGCGGCGGCGGATCAGGCTCGACGAGCCCGGTGTCCACCGGCTCGAGTTCGCGCGTCCACCCGGCGATCCGGAAGACTGACCGCCTCCTCCGGACGTCGGCTACTCGGCCTGTGCCTCCGCCTTCGCCGCTGCGATGGCGGCGTGCACTTCGGACATGTCGAGACCGCGCACCTGGGAGATGAGGTCCTCGAGTGCCGGCGCGGGGAGGGCACCGGCCTGCGAGAAGACGAGCACGCCGTCGCGGAACGCCATGAGCGTGGGGATCGACGTGATCTGCATCCCGCTCGCGAGCTCCTGGTTCGCCTCAGTGTCGACCTTGGTGAACACGACGTCCTGGTGCTGCTCGCTCGACTGCTCGAAGACGGGGCCGAAAGCCTTGCACGGGCCGCACCACTCGGCCCAGAAGTCGACGAGGACGATGCCTTCGGCCGACACGGTGTCCTCGAAGTTCGAGATGGTCAGTTCCTGCGTGGTCATCGTGTGCCCTTCGGATCGGTGGTCGGACGCGTCGCATCCGACTGACGAGCCTACCGGCGGACGACCGGTCGTCCTCCCCTTGTGCCGTGCCGCGGTCAGCGCCCGGGCGGCAGATCCGGGAGAAGGAGGAGCCGGCGCTGCATCCGCGACATGATCAGGAGCACCCCGCCGAGGACCGCGAACAGGACGCCGCCACCGACGACGATGCCGCCGATGATCCCTCCGAGGAAGCCGTAGCCGTCGCCGCTGCTGTTGACGAGGATGACCACGCCGACGGCCAAGGCGAGCACACCGATCCCGAGGACGGCCCAGGACATGACGAGATAGATGCGGAACGCGCGCGCTCCATGGAACGTCGGCCGGATGCCGTACTGGGTTCCGACGTACTGGGCCCAGCGTGAGCCGGTCCACCACCTCGTCGCCCGCGGCGACACGGAGTACCAACCGGCACCGGGACCGTCCTGCTCACCCGGCAATGGACGGACCACGTCGATGACCACCGGGGCGGCGACCGGCTGCGGGATCCGCCGCACCGCCGTCGTCTGGGCGGCGATACCGAACCAGAGCAGCGTCAGGAGGAGCATCGGGAATCCGTTGACCGACAGGTGGCTGGACAGTGCGCCGAGGCTGAACTGCGCGATCGCGAGCACGAGGAAGACCGAGCCGAACACCCAGGCCAAGCTCGGTTGCTCGGTGGTCGCCCAATCGGTCCCGGGCTTCCCGTTCTTGACCCTGAGCCCCGTCCAGTGCGAGCCGTCCCACCATCGGAGCTGATCCGGCCCCGTCGGATACCAGCCCGGCTGCGGTCCGGACGGCGGCTGCGACGGCGACGCCACGGGAGTCGGTGCCAGCCGTGTGACCGGCACCTCCTGCTTCACCGGTGGCGCGGCGTCGGCCTCCTGCGCAGTCCACTGCGTTCCATCCCACCAGCGCAACTTGCCCGGCGTCCCCGCCTCGTACCATCCCGGTGCAGCGGTCATCGCTGCTCCTTCCCCCGAAGATCACGCTCATGACGTCCATGCGGCGACCCCAGTGTCCCGTCTGCGAGTCATCGCGGCAAGCCACCGTTGTCGAACATCGTGCGAGCCAGGTAGGTTGACGGCGACGTGATGAAGGGACCACCGTGGCCAAACGCAAGACGCCGGAGCAGATCGCCGACGAGGAACGTCGCTACGAGCTCGCGCGATCGGCGAGCACGTTCGAGGAGTTCTCCGTCCTCGCGAACGACCCCAATCAGGCGATCCGCGCCGCTGCGGCCCACAACCCGGCAGCCGACCCAGCGGCGTTGGAGCTCTTCCTCGAGGACCGCTTCTGGGGTGCGCGCATCGAGATCGCGCTGCACCCGAACGCCACGGACGAGCTTCTGATCCGCCTCCTCGAAGCCGATCCGCGCAAGCGTGGCGTCGTCCACCACGAGGCGGAACGCCGGCTGGCGGCGAAGGGCTTCCGCTTCGACGACGACGGCCTCCCGCTGATCGACGACGCGGGCACGAGCGCTCGTTGAGCCCGTACAGCCAGGTCGACTGGGACGCGAGCCCGGAGCATCCGTCGTCCGTCGCCGAACCGTATCTGATGGGCACCGGCGTCGTCACCGACGAGGACACCGGGAGTCGACCGCTCTCGCCACCGCACCGTCATCCGGACGCCATGCTCGCCTGGTGCTACCGCGGCACCGTGTGGGTGCACCTCCCGAACGCGATGTGGCGCCTCGCACCGGGTCAAGGCGTCTGGATCCCAGCACACACGCCGCACACCGCGCACCACGAGCGCGACTCCACCGGGTGCTACACCTACCTCCCCGCCACCTCGCTGATCGCGCCCGTCGAGACCGTCACCCAGGTCCTGGTCCCGCGAGCGGTGCAGGAGATGTTGCTGCACCTCGGCATCAACGACATGCCGACCGACCTCCGGGTCCGTGCGCAGGCGGTCCTCATCGAGATGCTGCAGCAGTCCGCGCCGGAGACGGCGGACGGCTGGGGCGAGATCCCGATGCCGTCCGACGATCGTGTCCGTCCGCTCGTCCGTGCGATCCTCGCCGACCCGGGTGACCTCCGGGGCGCGCGCGAGCTGTTCGACGTGCACGGCCTCCACGAGCGCACCGTGCTGCGGATCTTCCAGCATGACACCGGGATGAGCTTCGCCCGGTGGCGAACGGGCGTCCGGATGACGCTCGCGGCGCGGCTGATCATCGACGGCATGCCGATCGGGGCGGCAGCACACCGGTGCGGGTACGCGTCCTCGAGCGCCTTCTCCGCGAGCTTCCGAGCCCGGTTCGGTATGACCCCGCGGGAGTACGTGGAACGGGTGCAGGCGGACCCCGCCCACCAGCTCTACTGGCGCTGATCCACCCGGGCACGCATCGTCCTGTCGGATCGGCGACAGAACTCGTCGGTTCCTCGACACTGTCACGCCGTGAAGCACCCTACGATCGTTCTGTTAGGACATGCTTACCTAACTTCTGGATCGCCAGCGGTGATCCCACTCCCCCCTCTTCAAAGGAGCCCCATGCCGCACGCTTTCGCGCGCCCGAACGTCCGCCGAGGATCCACCCTCCTCGCCGCCGTCATCGCCACCGCTCTCGCTCTCGCCGGATGTTCGGCCGCCACCGGCGACACCGGATCAACGACGGCATCGACCGACGGCGTCGTCATCGAACACGCCCACGGTGAGACCGTCATCCCGCAGAAGCCGGAACGGATCGTGGCCCTCGGGTGGATGACGCCCGACATCGTCGCCGCCCTCGGCACCAACCCCGTCGGCATCGAAGAGGTCTGGGGTGCCGGTGAGAGCGGCTACCAGCCCTGGTTCGAGGACTACGTCTCCGAGGCGTACGGCGAGATGCCCGAGATCATCCCCTTCACGGACGACGGCCCGAACTACGAGGCGATCAAGTCCCTGAAGCCCGACCTGATCCTCAGCCTCTACTCCGGTGTCACCGACATCGAATACGAGCGGCTCACCGAGATCGCCCCGACCGTCCCCTACATCGAGGGGCCCTGGAACCCGGGCACCTGGGAGGGCATGACCCGCACCGTCGGGAAGGCGATGTCGGAGGAGGCCAAGGCCGAGGAGCTCATCGGCGAGACCGAGGACCTCATCACCTCCCTCGCCGACGCACACCCCGAGTTCGACGACAAGAGCTTCGTCTGGGGCCTCACCCTGAACGAGGGCGGGACGGACCTCGGCGTCTACCTCGAGTACGACCCGCGGGTCCGCATCACCGAAGCGCTCGGCTTCACCTCGACGTCGGCGATGGACGGCTTCCTCGCGAGCGCCGAGGGCGACAACTGGTACACCGGCGTCAGCCTCGAACAGCTCTACGACGTGGACGCCGACCTGTTCGCCGCATGGGGCGGAAGTGCCGAGGAAGGGACGTACACGGTCGAGAACGCCGTGGTGTCGCGCTGGTCGCCGATCGCCGCCGGGTCCTACGTGATCTACGCCGACGCCGCCAAGGCCTCTGCGATCAGCGCGCCGACCGTCCTGTCCCTGCAGTACGTCCTGCCCGGCTACGTCGACGACCTCGCAGCGGCACTGCAGGGCGAGCCGACCATCGACGGCAAGTGACGTCGGAGATCTCCCGGACCGCCGCCCCGTCAGCAGCGCCTGCTGCGGGCGGGGCGGCGGACGTCCCGATGCCCGGTGGGGCCGGACGCGCAGACGTCTCGCCCCACCGCACCGGGACCCTCGCCGTCGGGCTCCTCGTCGCCACGGTGGTGCTGATCGCCGCAGCCGTCGCCTCACTCGCCATCGGCAGTCGGGCCATCGATCCCCTGACCGTCGTCCGCGCGCTCGTCGCCTACGACGACGCGAACCCCCTGCACCTCATGGTCATGGAGCTGCGCGTCCCACGGACGCTGCTCGGCATCCTGGTCGGTGCGGCGCTCGCCGTCTGCGGCGGGCTCATCCAGGCCTTCACCCGCAACCCGCTCGCCGACCCGGGCATCCTCGGGGTGAACGCCGGTGCGTCGTTCGCCGTGACCTTCGCGGTCGGTGTCCTGGGACTGACGACTCCCGGCACCTACGTCCCGTTCGCCCTGGCGGGTGCGTTCATCCTCACGGTGATCGTCTACACGCTCGGATCCGTCGGGGCTTCGGGTGCGACCCCGATGAAACTGACCCTCGCGGGGGTCGCCCTCGGTGCCGCCTGCACCGGTTTCACCACCGCGATCGTGCTGCGGGACGAAGGCACCCTGCAGGTCATGCGCTTCTGGAGCGTGGGATCCATCGGAGGCCGCACCCTCGACCAGCTCACCTGGGCTGCTCCGTTGATCGTCGCGGGCCTCGTGATCGCTCTGCTCTGCGCCCGGTCGCTGAACGCGCTGACCCTGGGAGACGAACTCGCCCAGGCGCTCGGGGCGCGAGTGCGCAGCACCCGGGTGTGGGTCGTCGTGGCCGTGACCCTCCTGGCCGGTACGGGCGTCGCAGCCGCCGGTCCCATCGCCTTCGTGGGACTCATGATCCCCCATGTCGTCCGGTGGTTCACAGGCCTCGACCAACGCTGGGTGCTGACGTACTCGATGGTGATCGGCCCCGCGTTCCTGCTGCTCGCAGACGTCCTCGGCCGGATCGTGCTGCCCTCCGGAGAGCTCCGGGTGGGGATCGTCACGGCACTCCTCGGCGCCCCCATCCTGATCATGCTCGTCCGTCGGAAGCGGGTGAGCGGGCTGTGAGCGTCATCGACCACGGCCGACGCCAGATCCGCGTGGAGACCGTGCACATCGCGACGCTCGTACCGGTGCGGTCCGTCCTCGTGTGCCTCGGACTCGTCGTGGTGATCATCGGAGCAGGGCTGTTCGCGACGACGATCGGCGCGTACGAGATCGGTTTCGACGCGGTGATCCGGGCGATCGTCGACCCCGCGTCCGACCCCGACGTCCGCCAGGTCGTGACCGAGTGGCGACTCCCACGGGTGCTGTTCGCGGTGCTCTGCGGAGCGGCACTCGCGCTCTCCGGAGGTATCTTCCAGTCGCTCACCCGCAACCCGCTCGGCTCACCGGACATCATCGGGTTCGGTGTCGGCGCGCAGTTCGGCGTCACGCTGACGATGCTCGTCCTCGGGCTCAACACCTACCTGTTCAAAGCCGCCGGGGCACTCGTCGGCGGTCTGCTGACCGCCCTGCTCGTCGCCCTCCTCGCGAACCGCCACACCATGTCGTCCTTCCGGCTGATCATCGTCGGCATCGGCGTCTCGGCCGGGCTCGGTTCCCTCACCTCCTGGATCCTCATCTCGGTCAGCGTCGAGCAGGCGATGATGGCGGCCACCTGGGGTGCAGGATCCCTCGCCTCGCTCGGCTTCGATCAGCTGCTCCCCGCCGCCACGGCGTTCGTCGTGTTCGCCCTGCTGGCTCGGCCACTCCGGCGTTCCCTCCCCGTGCTCGAGATGGGAGACGACGCCGCCATGGCCCTCGGCGTGCGTCCCGGACGCACTCGCTTGATCGCCATGGTGGTCGGTGTGGCCCTCGTGGCGCTCGTCACCGCCGCGGCCGGCCCGATCTCGTTCATCGCCTTGGCCGCCCCGCAGATCGCTCAACGGCTCACCCGCTCGAACACCCCGATGGGCCTTGCGCCGGTGATGCTCACCGGAGCCGCCCTGGTCGTCGTCTCCGACGCCGTCGCCCAGCTGCTCGCGGTCCCGGTCGGCGTGGTGACGCTCTCGGTCGGTGGCATCTATCTGACCTGCCTGCTGGCCGCCCAGTTCGTACGCCGCACGTGAAAGGAACTCCCATGACCACGTCGCTCCTCGCCCGCGACCTCACCCTGGGCTACGGCGATGCTCCGATCGTCTCCGAGCTGTCGCTCGAGGTGCCGGACGACTCGTTCACGATCATCATCGGACCGAACGCCTGCGGCAAGTCGACCCTGCTCCGCGGACTCGCGCGGCTCCTGCGCCCGACCGCCGGCGCCGTCCTCCTCGATGGTGCTGACATCCGTGCGTCGAAACCGAAGGACACCGCTCGCCGACTCGGGCTCCTCCCCCAATCCGCCATCGCCCCCGACGGGATCACCGTCGCCGACCTGGTCGGGCGCGGCCGGTTCCCGCACCAGAGCGCGATGCGGACGTGGAGCAGCGCCGACGAAGCGGCGGTCTCGGAGGCGATGGCCGCGACGGGGGTCACGGAGCTGTCCCGCCGGCTGGTCGACGAGCTCTCGGGCGGACAACGGCAACGCGTCTGGGTCGCGATGGCACTCGCCCAGCAGACGAAACACCTGCTGCTCGACGAGCCGACGACGTTCCTCGACATCGCGCACCAGATCGAGCTGATGGAGCTGTTCACGGATCTGCACCGCAGCGGCACCACCCTCGTCGCGGTCCTCCACGACCTCAACCACGCCGCCCGCTATGCGACGCATCTCGTCGCGATGCGCGACGGCGCGATCGTCGCCCAGGGCGATCCGCAGGAGATCATCACCGCCGACCTCGTGGAGGCCGTGTACGACCTGCCGTGCCGGGTCATCACCGACCCCGTCTCCGGTACCCCGCTGGTGCTCCCGCTCGGACGGCGGAGCCGGTGAGCGGGACGACGACGAATACGCCGCGGCGCCTCTTCGGCATCGCGCTGGGAGCGGACGGTCGCGGCGCCATGCTCGCCGCCGCGACCGGCCTCCTCATCGTGCACGCCCTGTCGGAGGCGGCGATCCCCGTGATCATCGGGGCGACTATCGACCGCGCGGTGGTGCCGTCCGATCCGGTCGCCCTCGGGGTCTGGATCGGGGTCCTGGTCGGAACCTTCCTCGTCCTGACGGTGAGCTACCAGTCGGCGTCGCGCCTCATGGTGTCGATCTACGGGCACGGCGAACAGGCGCTCCGGCACCTCACGCTCTCCCGGATGCTTCGGCCGCGGCTCTCACGACAGAACCTGTCGGCGGGTGAGGCCCTGACGGTCGTCACGTCCGACACCTACCGGGTGGCCGGCGTCGCCTGGTCGGTCGCGCAGCAGTCGGCGACCATCGCCGCGATCATCGGAGCCGCCCTGGCGATGTCGGTGATCTCGCCCGTGGCGACGATCGTGGTGTTCGTGTCGACCATCGGGATGATGCTCGTCATGCGCGTCGTGTCCCGCCCGCTGGAGCGCCGAGGGTTCGACGAGCAACGGGCGGCGACCGAGGCCGGAGCGGTGGCCGCCGACTTCATGAGCGGGTTCCGAGTGCTCGTCGGCATCGGCGGGCAGGCTGAAGCCGTCCGGCGATATGACGCCGCCAGTGATGTCTCACGACGCGCAGCGACGGCCGCCGGGCGGTCCCTGGCCCTCTTCGACGCCGTGAGCGGCACGCTGGCGGCGTTCGTCATGGCCGCACTCGTCGGCTTGTCCGCCTGGTTCGCTGCGGATGGGCGGATCAGCATCGGTGAGCTCGTGACGGTGCTCGGTCTCGCGCAGTTCATCAGCGGGTACCTCGCACAGGCGGGTTCCTTCCCATCGAACTGGATCCACAAGCTCGCGTCCGCCAAACGCCTGGCCGCGGTCGTCGACGCCGACGACCTACTCGAAACGGGCGGTCGGCTGGACGAGATGTCCGACTCCGGCCCTGCGTCCGACGTCGTGCTGTCCTTCCGCCCGGAACACCAGGACCGACCGGTGGACGTCCATGCTGGTGAACTGCTCGGCGTCCGGCCGCCCGACAGCGACACCGCGCGCGCCCTCTCCCGCCTGCTCGGCATGCGGACCCCCGCGGAGCGCGGCAGCGTCTCGCTCGCCGTCGACGGTACACTCGTCGACCAGCTGGACCTCGACCCGGTGGCGTACCGCCGTCGTGTGGTCGCGCCACCGCACGGCCAGCGCATCATGAGCGGCACCCTGGCGGAGGCGGTCCGCGGTCATGACGCGACCGGCGACCCGGAAGCGGTGTTCGTCGGCATGGCGGCGCTCGACGACACGGTCGTGCAGCTCGGCGGTTGGTCGTCTCCGGTCGGTGAGGCGGGCAGACGGCTCTCCGGCGGGCAACGCCAGCGCGTCGGCATCGCCCGGGCGCTCCATGCCGGTGCGGACGTGCTCGTCCTCGACGAACCGACGTCGGCCGTCGACGTCCTCACGGAGACCCGCATCGCCCGAGCACTCGCGGCGCACGAGGGCACCGTCGTCGTCATCACCACCTCGCCGGTCCTGTTGAACGCCTGCGACCGGGTCGTCGAACTCACTCCCGGTTCGGAGACCCGCCATGACTGATCCCGCCATGGAGCCCAGCACCGCCGAGATGCTCCCCGTCGCCGACGGCTCCCGCGTCCGAACCGTCGTCGGTGCCCTCCTCAGACGCCACCGCGGACGGACCGCCGCCGTGGTGGTCCTCTTCCTCGCAGCCGCCGCACTGGGCGTCGTGATGCCCGCGTGTCTCGGGCGGATCGTGGACGCCGTCGCTTCCGATGCCGGGCTGAGCGTCGTCTCAGGCTGGGTGGCCGCAGCAGCGGTCGGCGCTGTCGGGGCGGTCGCGGTGACGCTGTGGGCGACTCGGGTGCTCACGGGGCTGGTGCAGGACCTGCTCGCCGAACTGCGCGAGGACGTGTTCGCCTCGGCCATGCGGCTCCCGGTGAGCACCGTCGACGACGGCGAGCGTGCCGATCTCCTGTCCCGGGTCACCGGCGACGTCGACGCGGTCGCGGAGGCCGGCGGGAACGTCGCCCCGACCCTGCTCTCCGCCGGGTTCGCGATCGGGGTGTCGGCCGTCGCCCTGGCAGCCGTCGACCCGTGGCTCGCGCTCGCCGGTCTCGCTTCGGCGCCGTGCTACGTCCTCGGGACCCGTGCGTTCCTCCGGCGATCCCGAGTGGTGTTCCGCACGGTCCGGATCCGCGAAGCGTCGCGCAGTCAGGCCGTGCTGGACGCGGTCGACGGCGCGGAGACCCTCGCCGCGTTCGCCGGCACGGACCACGCGCTCGAACGCGTCCGGGAACGCGCGGCCGCCTCCATCGACGCGCAGATCGAGGGCGTGCGCGTCGCGAACCGTCTGTTCCGATGGATCAACTCGGGTGAGCTCGTCGGACTCTCGGCGATCCTGGCGACCGGCTTCCTCCTCAACCTGCAGGGCACGATCACCGTCGGACTCGTGACCACCGCCGCACTCCTGTTCCACCGGCTGTTCGATCCGGTGGGCCGGCTCATCTTCGGGCTCGACGACATCCAGCGGGCCACGGTCGGGCTGGCTCGGCTCATCGGGGTCATCGACCTCGCAGCAACGTCGTCCGCGATGCCGGAGTCGCCCTCGCCCGTCGGCGGTACCGCGGACGATGTCGCCGCACCGCCGGCGATCCGAGTGCACGACCTGACGTTCCGGTATCCGACCACGGACCGTGGGGTCACGCAGGTCACCCTGAACGTGCCGCCCGGGACGACCACGGCGCTCGTCGGCACGTCCGGCTCGGGCAAGAGCACCCTGGCGCGGGTCGTCGCCGGACACCATCCCCCGACGTCGGGGCGGGTGCTCGTCGGCCACGCCCCGTACTACCTGTCGCAGGAGCTCCACCTCTTCCGTGGCTCGATCGCCGACAACCTGAGGCTCGGCGCGCCGGACGCCAACCGGGACGAGATGGTCTCGGCGCTCCGTGCCGTCGGAGCCGAATGGGCGGTCACCGCGTTGCAGGACGACCCGGCGGCGGACCCGACCGACTCGAGGGAGTCGCCCGTGCCGCTGGACGAGGGACGCATCCAGCAGCTCGCGGTCGCTCGGGCGTTCCTGACGGACCCGGCGATCGTGATCCTCGATGAGGCGACGGCCGACGTCGGCTTGCACCATCGCGACGCCGTCGAAGCGGCGATCGCCGCCCTTCGGACGGACCGGACCGCGCTGCTCATCGCGCACCGGTTGGAACAGGCCGCCACCGCCGACCGGATCGCGGTCTTCGCGGACGGTCGGATCGTCCAACACGGCACGCACGCGGAGCTCCTCGCCTCGCCCGGCCCCTACCGCGAGTCCTGGCTCGCGCACAGCCCGCACCCGACCCAGCACACCGAACCGACCCGAGAGGCCGAGACGCCATGAAGATCCACCGCGGCATCGTGACCGCAGCGACACCCCTGAGTCCGAAGCTGATCCGCATCACCCTCGGCGGTCCGGGCGTCGAGGACTTCGTCAGCACCGGCACGGGTGATGAGTACGTCCGCGTCTTCTTCCCCCACGGCGCCGACCCGACGGAGGTCTCGCTCCCGGTACCGACAGGCGACTGGTGGGAGACGCCGGAGGGCTCCCCGCAGGCACCGATGCGTACGTACACGATCAGCGCCGTGCGGCAGGACCCCGTCGAGATCGACATCGACTTCGTCGTGCACGAGGCCGGGGTCGCGGGGCCGTGGGCGGCTCGCGCCCAGCCCGGGCACGTGCTGGGCCTGAACTCGCCCGCCGGTCTGTACGCGCCGCCCGCCGACATCGGTTGGCAGGTGCTCGTCGCGGACCTCACCGGTCTTCCCGCAGTCAGGCGCATCGTCGCACAGACTCCGCGAGGACTGCGGACCCGCGTGGTGCTCGAAGTGCCGAGCGAGCGGGATCGGGTCGCGGTCGAGACGAACGACGACGTGACGGTCACCTGGGTGGTGGGCGGCAACGGACACGGCCCGAGCGCGCTGGGCCGACTCGTCCGGAGTGTCGTGGACGAGCGCCTCCCGCTCGATCACGGCTACATCTGGGTGGCCGGCGAGACGGTGGCCCTCCGCGACGTGCGCAAGTATCTGCGCAAGGAGCTCGGGCTACCCGCCACCCGGTTCAAGGTGGTCGGCTACTGGACGCCGATCGCAGCATGGGACGAGAAGTTCGCCGCCCTCCCGGCCTCGGTTCAGCGGGAACTCGAGGCGATCTGGGCGCCGATCGACGGCGTCGAGCCGGAGGACGTACAGATCCGGTACGAGGAGCAGCTCGAACGGCACGGGCTCTGACCTCTCGCCGGTCCACGGGTTCGGGTGTCCTGCCCAATAGGCTGAGGGCGAAAGGACGACACGGCCATGACCTCACCTGCCGGGCGCCGGAGACACGGCCGCCCCACCATCTCCGATGTCGCCGCGCTCGCGGGCGTGTCGGCCGGAGCGGTCTCGAAGGTCTTCAACGGCACGGGTCGCATCTCGCCGCCGACCGCCGAGCGTGTCCGGGAGGCCGCGCGCAAACTCAACTGGACGCCGAACCCGGCTGCGATCGCTCTCCGGACCGCGCGCGCCCAGGCGATCGGGCTCGTCCTCACCAGTTCCTCCCCGGTTCCCGAGGTCGGTGCGGCCAATGTCGGACTCATCTCCGGGATCGAGTCCCTCCTCAGTCCTCGCGAGTACGGGCTCCTCCTGAACGTCTTCCTCACGGGACAGCACGACGAGTCGGCGTTCTACCGGTCCCTCGCTGAGCGCCAGCGGATGGACGGCGTCATCCTCACCAACTCGGTGGTCGGCGACACCCGCTTCGACCTCATGCGAGACCTCGGTGTGCCCGCGGTGCTCGTCGGCACCCCGTGGAAGCCGGGCGTGGTCGACTACATCGACGCGGACCCGCCGAGCGCCGGCATCCCCGAGACGGTCGACCACCTCGTCGGTCTGGGCCACCGCGATGTCGCGTTCGTCAGCGGCCCCGCCGGGTTCGTGCTCCCGAACATCCGACGCGAGGCGTTCACCGCCCGGCTCGCCCATCACGGGCTCACCCCGCACTCCATCTCGAGCGTCGGCTATTCGCCGGCGGCCGCCGCCGAGGAGACGAGTCGGCTCCTCGACGGGGCGGCACCGCCGACGGCGATCCTCTACGGCACCGACACCATGGCGATCGCCGGGATGCGGACGATTCAGAGCCGTGGCCTGCGGGTCCCCGAGGACGTCTCGGTCGTCGGGTTCGAGGGGCTCGAGGTCGGCGAATGGGTCGACCCCCAGCTCACCACCGTCCAGCGGTTCGCGTTCCAGCGTGGGCGGGCGGCGGCTGCGAAGCTCCTCGGCCTCCTCGGTGAGACCATCGAGGAGGACGTACCGCTCGAGAAGCCGGTGCTCATCGTCCGTCAGTCCACCGCCCCGCCGCGCGGCCGCTGACGAGACCGGGACGCGTCGGGGCCGACACCTGCGGTGCCGACCCCGATCAGCGGGCGTGGGCCCACCCTCCCTCAGAAGCTCAGTCTGACCATCCCGAGCTCGCGCACGGTCGGGAGCTCCACGATGATCGTGCCGTCGGACACGGCCACCGGAGCCGGCGTCCGCCGATCGTCGACGACCACCTCCGCCATGACCTCGGCCGGGACGACGGGACGCCCCGTGGCCTCCGCCAGCCGCGCGGCGTCGATCTGCACCCGGATGCCGGTGAGCTCGGTCACCGCACGTTGCTGGCCCCGCATCGCCAACGGGTCGGTGAGATTGGCGAACGCCAGCATGAACGCCGCTCCGTCCGTCCACGCCGCCGCATCCAGGAGCCCCGGGCCGTCGATGCTGACCAGACTCGATCCCCCGAGTGCGGCCTCGATCGTGTTGCCGAGCAGGGTGAGGTGATCACCGAGGAGCGTCTCGTGGTATAGCTCGGCGAGGTTGAAGCCGATGACCTGGACCGTCCCGGCGCCCGCCTGCACCGTCCCGCCGTCGTCCGACGTCGCCAACGACGCACGGAACACCGCGGGGTCCACGGCTACACCCCGCGGGTAGACCTCCTCCATGGGGAGGTCGGGGTGATCCGGCACGAACCGCCAGTGCACGACGGCCTCGGCGGTCGGCGCGAAGCGGGCCAGACGGGTTCCACCGATGATGCGGTCCGCGCCTTCCAGACCGGCGGCGAGTGCGCCGTCGGACGCGCGTTGCACGTAGTTGTTCCGGACGACCCCGGCCGAACGGGCGGTCAGCGGTGCGCCCGTGAGCTCGGTCACGAGCGGTGTACCCCCGTCGATCAGGGGCCCGGCTCCGGTCACCACGAGCTCACCGCCGCCCTCGACGAAGGCACGCAATGCGGCGGCGGACCGTTCGTCGATCTCGTCGATCTCCGGGAGGACGACCACCCTGGTCTCAGGCAGTCCGAGCCGATGCAGGCCACGGGGGCCGACGAACTCGAACGGCGTCCGCAGCTCGACGAGTGCTTGGTACATGCCGGAGGCGGCCCGTCGCGTCCGGGCGTCGGCGAAGGCGTTGTCCACGTCCCAGACGCACACTTCGGCGACCGGGCGCGACTGCTGCCAGATCGCACCGATCTCGCGATGCAGCGTGAACGCCCGCTCGACCGCTGGAATCCAGCGCGTGTCGTGGATCCGCGCGGCGAACTTCGTGAACCACGGGAACGCTCCGTGCACGAAGCCGTCGACGATCCAGCCCACGGTCTCCTGACCCGCGTTGACGGAGTCCTTCCAGCGGTAGCCGTGCGACTCGGGCCCGACGGAGGTGATGAGCCCCACCGGCTTGTCGGGGTGGATGGACCGGGTCCGCTTCGCGTCGCGGCCGGCCGCCCACTGGGTCTCCCCCTCGTTGCGCGCCTGATGGTCGACGAGGAAGAACGGGACGTGCAGGCGGGCGACGTCGTCGCGAAGCTCGCCCGCCGCGAACGAGCCGAGGTTGGGGATGAAGCGCACCTCCGGCTTCACGTCCTGGACCGCCGCGTCCCAGTGGGCGACCAGGTCGCTCAGCCGCTCCCGGCGCCAGCTCCGGTAAGCCCGCCAGGACTCTCCGTCGACGGCGTCGCGTGAGGTCGGCAGGGCGAGCCCGGACGCCGCGCGGAAGAGTCGCTGCGCGGTCTCGGTGTACCCGGGTCCGTGGCCCTGCCACCGGTTCGCGAACACCGCGTCGATGTCGTAGTCCGCGGTGACCTCGCGTGCGACCTCGGTCGTGAACTCCCAGTTGTAGTCGCCGAACGCGTCCGTCACGAAGGTGCCCGGGTGTGCCCAGTGCTCCTGCAGCTCCCCGTCCTCGGTCCGGGCGATCCACTCCGGATGGGCGTCACGGACGTCCCGATGGACGGCGTGCGGGTCGATCCGAGCCATGACGACCATGCCACGACTCCGTGCGAGATCGACGATCTCGCCGAGGAGATCGCGGTCACCGAGGTGCCGGCTGCGGTAGTGCAACGGGATCGAGGTCGGATAGAACGCGATGTACCCCCCGGCGCTGATGCAGATCGCGGTCGACGCGGTCCGGTCCAGGACGTCGGCCCACGCGTCGAGGTCGAAGTGGAGCGGGTCGTCCTCGACGAACGTCAGTTGTGTCCAGCGCTGGTCGCCGGAGAACCAGGCGATCGTGTCGGTTCCGGTCGTGAGCGGCTGTGTCGTCGTCATTTGATTCCCGTCGTGGCGATGCCCTTGATGATGTACTTCTGCGCGAAGAGGAAGAAGAGGAGGATCGGGACGAGCGAGATGAGCGACATCGCGAACATGATGCCGATCCCGCTCTGCGTCTCCGTGTCGACGAGCGATTTGAGCGCCACCGGCACGGTGTACAGCTTCGTCTTCGTCAGGTAGAGGAGCGGTCCGAAGTAGTCGTTCCACGTCCAGATGAAGGTGAAGATCGTCGTCGTGATGAGTGCCGGCTGCATGAGGGGCAGGATCACCGACCAGAAGATGCGGAACGGGCCGGCACCGTCGAGCATCGCCGCGTGGTCGAGTTCCCGCGGGATGGTGCGGATGAACTGCACCATGAGGAAGATGAACACCGCGTCGGTCGCGAGGAACTTCGGGATGAGCAGCGGGGCGTAGGTGTTGATCCACCCGAGCTCCGCGAACAGGATGTACTGCGGGATGATCAGCACATGGAACGGCAGCATCATCGTCATGAGCGTGAGGCCGAAGTACAGCTTGTTCGCTCGGAAGTTCAGCCGGGCGAGCGCGTACGCCGTCACGGAGCAGGAGAACAGGTTCCCGACGATGGCCCCCACGGCGATGAGACCGGAGTTGAGGAGGAACGCCGTGAAGGGCGTCCCCAGGGAGTCCCATCCGTCCCGGTAGTTCGACAACGTCACCTCGCTCGGGATGAGCCCCGTCTGCGACAGGATCAAGTTGCTCGGCTTGAAGGAACTCACCACCATCCACAGCAACGGGTAGAGCATGAGGAGCGCGAACACCACGAGGAGGATGTGGCGGACGATCCGTCGCGGTCGGCCGGCGTCCCGCTTGCGCCGGGTCGGCGTGGGATCGGGGTCGGCTGGAAGGGCGTCGAGGGTGGTACTGGTGATGGCCATCATTCGTCTCCGTAGTGCACCCAGCGGCGCGAAAGGATGAAGTTGCCCGCCGTGGCGATCGCAATGACGATCAGGAGGACCCACGCCATGGCAGCGGCGTAGCCCATGTCGAAGTTCACGAATCCCTCCTGATAGATGTAGAGGGTGTAGAACAGCGTCGAGTCGAGGGGTCCACCCGTGCCGCCACTGACCACGTGTGCTTGAGTGAACGCCTGGAACGCGCTGATCATCTGCAGGATCAGGTTCAGGAAGATGATCGGCGTGAGCAGCGGGATGGTGATCGACCAGAAGCGTCGCACCCGGCCGGCACCGTCGACCTCGGCGGCCTCGAGGAGTTCGTCCGGGACCTGACGCAGCCCGGCCAGGAAGATCACCATCGGCGAGCCGAAGGTCCACACGTTGAGGATGATCAGCGTCCACGGAGCGGTCGCGGGGTTCTGCAACCAGCTGTCCGCCTCGATGCCGAAGAACCCGAGCACCGTGTTGATGAGCCCTGCGTCGCCGAACAGCTGGCGCCACAGGATCGCGATCGCCACGCTGCCACCGAGGAGCGAGGGCAGATAGAAGGCGCTCCGGTACAGGGAGAGCCCGCGGATGCCCTTGTCGAGGATGACCGCCAGGAAGAGGGCGAAGGCGAGTTGCAAGGGCACGGAGACGAGCACGTACAGGCCCGTCACCCGTGCTGACGCCCAGAACCGCTCGTCCCCCATCATGCGGGTGAAGTTGTCGAACCCGATGAACGACGGTGCGGTCAGGAGGTCGTAGTCGGTGAAGGCGAGGACGGCGGACGCGATCAGCGGTCCTGCCGTGACGGCGATCATCCCGAGCATCCATGGGAGGAGGAAGACGTGTGCGACCCAGCCCTGCCGCTGGTGGGAGGCCCGACGCCGCTTCCGTCCGGTCGTCGTCGCGGATTCGGCCGTCGCGGTCCGCGCCTCGGGCTCGCGTTTCATGGTGAGGGTCATCAGTCGCCCACCGAGGAGGAGACGGCCGAGACGAAGTTCGACGCGGCCTGTGAGACCGAGGTGTTCCCGAGGGTCACGCCCTCGAGTTCGCGGATCATCACGGTGCGCCATGAACCGGAGCCCGCGGGAGCCTCGTATCGGGGCCGCTGCTCCTTCGCCGCGATGTCGCGGGTGGTCGCGATCACCTTCTGCTCGTCCGGGGTGGCCGACGGCTCGTACTCGTCGAGGAGCGCCAGGCTCGGTGGCGCCCCGGCCGACAGCCCCACCAGCTTCAGCAGGTCGATCGAGTTGAGGTTGTAGCTCATCAGTGCTCCGGCCGCGTCGACGCGGTCGTCCTCGATCCCGGCGTACATCGCGAACCGGCTGAAGTAGGTGAAGTGGTACCCGGGCGTCGCATCGGCGAGTGCCGGGACGTCCCGCTGCCGGAACTCGTAGTCGGGGAACGCTGCGGCCTCGTCGACGATGTGGTTCGAGTTGGCGAAGGTGGCGAGGACCTTGGCGCCGGTGTCGGACCAGCCGGGCTCGATGCCGTCCTGCTCGCTGATGCTGGTGGTCGCGCCCGCTTTGCGGAGCTGCTCCCACCAGTCGATCCACGCAGCGACGCCGTCCTCGCTCGCGGCCAGCCTGCCGTCCTTCGACCACAGGTCCTCGCCACGCTGACGCAGGAACGACTCGAAGGGCATGTCGTGGTAGGCGCCGTAGGTGGTGCCCTTCCGACCGGCGGCGTTGTTCTTCGAGTAGTCCGTGAGGAACTCGGCCAGGCTGTCCCAGGTGAGCGTCTCGGGGAGCGCGATGCCGTCCTCGTCCATGAAGGTCTGGTTGTACCGCAGGACCGGGGAGAACATCGACTTCGGCAGGGTGTTGAGCTCGCCGTCGATCCGGAAGAGGTCGAGTTCCGCCTCGCTGAACGCCGAAAGGTCGAGGGTGCCGACGTCGTCGAGTGGCCGGTAGATCTTCGCGTCCCGGTAGGTCAACACCGCGGGCGAGGGGATCCAGAAGACGTCAGGAACGTCGCGCGCAGCCATCTGCGTGGTCATGCGCTCCTGGTAGGCGGTGTAGTCACCGAACTCGGGCTCGATCGTGACGTCGCTGTTCTGCTTGCTGAACAGGTCCATCCCGGCCAGATAGGCCTTCTGGCGTTCAGCGCCTCCCCACCAGGCGAACCGGATGGTGGTGGCACCGCCGGCTCCGGAACCGCCTCCGATGGAGCAGCCGGCGAGGGCGAACGCTCCGAGCGAGAGGGCGCCGACCCCGGCGTAGGTGAGAAATCGGCGTCGGCTGACGTCCTGCGGCATGTTCGACATGGTGTCCTTCTTTCGATACGGCGTTGTATGAGTGATGACGGTGCTGCGATGACGGCGTCCCCAGGACGCCGGTGTTCAGGCCAGGGAGTTCGGGTCGACGCGGTTGACGAGCGGCTCCTCGGTGACCCGACGTCGGAGGTTGTCGAGGAAGATCGCGGTACCGCGATCGGCGGTGGCGGTGGTGGTCGCCCCGTTGTGCGGCGTCACCACCACGTCGTCCCGCGACCAGAACGGGGAGTCCGCCGGCAGCGGCTCGACCGTGTGCGCGTCGAGACCGGCTCCCGCGACGGCACCGGAGTCGAG
Organism: Plantibacter flavus; assembly: GCF_002024505.1. Taxonomy (NCBI): domain Bacteria; kingdom Bacillati; phylum Actinomycetota; class Actinomycetes; order Micrococcales; family Microbacteriaceae; genus Plantibacter; species Plantibacter flavus. Next base: position 2,011,592 of record NZ_CP019402.1, on the reverse strand, counting down.
AGCCGCCAGGAGGTCCGCGTCGACGACGATGCCCCCTCGGGAGACGACGACGACGGTGGCTCTCGGGCGGAGCGCAGACAGGACGCGGAGGTCGATCGCTCCGCGCGTCTCCACGGTGAGCGGGGCCGTCACGACCAGCACGTCGCACCGCCCGGCGAAGTCGAGGACCTCCTCCGGTCGGTACAGGCGATCGACGGCGGCCGGGGTGCGACCGACGTCACGACGGAGGCCGATGACGGTCATGTCGAAGGCGCTCGCGCGCGGCGCGAGGGCGGCGCCGACGTTGCCGAAGCCGTAGATGCCCATCGTCTTGCCGGCGAGCTCGCCGTGGACGAACCGGTCCCATCTGGCCCCGCGGGCGGCATCCGACCAGCGACGTCCGCCTCGGTCGAGCTGGAGGGCCAGCAACATCGCGTGCTCCGCGAGCGGAACCGCCCCGTTGCCCGCCGAGGACGTCACCGTGACGCCGCTCCCGCGGAGCACCGGTCCCACCTCGGTCTCGACGCCGGCGGCCCAGGAGTGCACCCAGGCGAGCGCCGGCAGCCCGGGCAGCTCCTCGTCGCGCACCCGGCCTGCGATGATCGTGGTCGCGGGGTGGGCGGTCTCGTCGTCGAGGACGCGGACCTCGGGGAAGTCGCTGCGGATGCGCGAGCGCACGGCGTCCGCCTGGCCGCCGCGGATGAGGACCACCTCAGGCGTCATCCCGGTCACCTCCGTCCGGGACCACGACGACCGCTCCGTCCACGACCTCGACGATCTCGACGAGGAGATCGTCTCCGACCGTCGACACCGTGGCGTCGACGTCGCCGGCGGTCACATGGTGGACGCGGGTGCCGACGGCGTCGGCCGCCCTCCCGCGGAACCGCAAGCGGGTTCCACGGACCGGGACGGTGGGACCGAAGGAGTTCCGACGTTGACCGGAGTGGTTGAGCACGTGTACGACGAGACCCGCTCGGGAACGACCGACGGACACCTCCACGTGTTCGCTCGCCTCCACCCCCACCGTTCCATCCTCCCCGACAGCGTCGATCACGAGATCGGCGATCAGGTCACGGATGGCCGTGAGCCCGAGTTCGCGATACGCCGCGCCGACGGTCCACGGGACCTGCGTGGCCCGTCCACGACCGAGCGTGAACACCCCGCAGGCCGATACCGGTCCCACCACGTGACCGTGGGCCTTCTCGGGCGGTCCGTACGGTGCTCGCGGGACGAACTCGTGGCGCAGGCGGGCGTCGGAACGCCACGCCAGGGTGTGCAGCCGCCCACGCACGGGCACGAGGTCCGAGCCTTCGACCGACGGCCCGCCGCCCCGTTGGACGTAGCTCGACTTGAGCGCCTCCGCGTCGTCTTCCAGCGACCGTTGCCGCGCTCCGGGGAGCCAGGCGACCACGGAGCCGTCCGCGTGGATGCCCGACCGCCCCGTCGCGACGACCCGCCCACCGGCGCGCACGAACGCCTCGAGAGCGGCGTCCTCCTCCGCGGTCGGGGCGATGAGATCCGGGAGGACCAGCACGCGGAAGCGTCCGAGGTCCACGACGGGCAGCGACTCCGCCGGCACGACGTCGACGGCGACGTGCCGCTCCAGCAGGGCGGAGAACAGGCCGCGGAACTCGGCGACCGACGCGAGCTGCACCTCGGCGGGTGCCGCGAGCGGGTTCGGTCGGACGATACCCACGTCGGCCGCGGGCGCCAGTCCGGCGTACAGGTCGGCGTGATCCCGGTGGAAGCGCGTCACGACCCCGGCCGGAGCGAGACAGGCGTAGTCGATGAGCCCGGCCGGCCCCATGATGTACGTCGACGGGTTCGCCCCGCGCGACACCGCCTGGAGGAGGTACTGCCCGAACATCTCCGGCTGTTCACTCGCCAGCCGGTACGGCATGTCGATGAAAGCCACGGCGTTCACCAGGACCGGTTTGCCCGGCTGCGCGACCCGGAACGCGCTCACCGACTCACTCGTCGCGTGTGGCCAGAGCGGGCGGCCGAGGGCGTTGTTCGCCTCATGGAACAGGATGTCCGCCGAGCGGCCCAGGATGAGCCCAGCGTGGGGTGCTCGTTCGGCGATGTGCCCGCGGATGCGTGCCGTCAAGCGGTCGATGGTCGCCGCGGCGAACCGTTTCCACTCCAGGTAGCCGGGATCACCCGCGAACGACGGCAGCTGCTCGATCCCGGTCTCCCGGACGAAGGCCTCGGCGCAGGCGTCGCAGTGACAGACGCCGTGGACCCGTCCTCCGTAGTCGACCTCGTTGAACCCGAACCAGTTGAAGAAGAATCCGTCGACGGGATACGCGTCGAGGATCTCGTCGATGATGTCGAGCGACCGGTCCTGGTAGTACCCCGCGCTGGGGCAGACGCTCACCAGCCCCTCGTAGACCTGTCGTTCCCCACTCGGTGACCGGAAGCACCACTCGGGGTGCTCGTCGGCGACGCGCGCGGCGACCTTCGAGAAGTCCATGCGGGCGAGGAGTCGGACGCCACGACGATGCGCGGCTTCGATCGCGTCACCGACGAGGTCGCCCCCGGGGCGCTCCTCGAGCAGTGGATTCCTCGACTGGAACGGCAGCGTCGACGGGAAGTGCGAGAGGATGCCTCCGACGTTGAGCAGCCAGACGCCGGCACCGTGCTCCTGGATGGCGTCCAGGACCGTCTCGACGTCGAGCAGCGCGTCGATCTCGCGCAGGTTCGTCTGGAACATGTCGAACGGCTCGTGCCACCAGCCCGGGCGGACGTCGGCGGTCTCGACGGCCGCGCGTGGTTCCGTGACGGTCATGCGCCGGCCCCGCCGTTCATCGAGCGGGCGAGCTCGACGAGCGCGGAATGGTCGGAACCGCCCTGGCCGCGGGCGACCACCGAGCGGAGCAGCTGTGCGACGAGTCCGGTCGCGGGAAGACCGACGCCGGCGGTTCGCGAAGTCATTTCGACGATCGCGAGGTCCTTCGCGTGGAGCTCGGACCGGAAGCCGGCGCGGAAGTCGTCCGCCAGGACCGAATCGGTCTTGCGTTCGAGGACGGTGCTGCCTCCGAGACCCTTGCGGATCACCGAGAGCGCCGTCTCCACGTCGACGCCCTGGGCCTCGAGGAAGACGACAGCCTCGGCGAGGGCCTGCAGATGGAGTGCGACGACCAACTGGTTGGCGGCCTTCACGACCTGGCCGCTACCGCTCGGGCCGACGTGCACCACCGAGGCGCCGAACGTCTCCAGGACGGACCGCCAACGCTCCAGGGTGGACGACTCACCACCGACCATCACGGAGAGGGTGCCCTCGCGCGCGCCTGCCTCACCACCGGACACCGGGGCGTCGAGCGCGCCGTGGCCCGCCTCGATGACGGCGGTGGCCACATCACGAGCCGTCTCGGGTCGGATCGTCGAGAGGTCGATGTAGTCGGCCCCGTCGGCGAGGTGCGCGAGGATCCCGTCCGTGCCGAGCGCGACCGATTCGACGTCCGGCGAGTCCGGCAGCACCGTGATGACGAGTTCGGCACCGGTGACGGCCTCGGCGACGGAGTCGGCCACGCGGAGGCCGGCGTCCCGGGCGGCCGATCGGCTCGCATCGCCCCGGCTGAACCCCGTCACGTCGTGTCCGGCTGCGGCGAGGTGCTCCGCCATCGGGCGCCCCATCACGCCGAGTCCCACGAATCCGATGGTCGTCATCGTCTCTCTTCCTGTCGTTGTCGCCCGGTCGATCGAGCTATCGATATACCAAGACAAGAAGTGAGCTCCATCGCCCCGGCGTTGCGTTCGAGTATTTCGATATACCAAACTGGTGTCAAGCACCCCGATCGAAAAGGAACGAACAATGCAGTTCTCCGCAAACCTGTCCATCTTGTTCACCGAGGTGCCGTTCCTCGAGCGGTTCGCCGCTGCGAAGGCCGTCGGGTTCGTCGACGTCGAGTGCTGGTGGCCGTTCGCGACACCCGTCCCCGAGGAGGCGGAGCTCCAGGCCTTCCTCGCTGCGATCGAGCGGGCGGAGGTCTCGCTGCGGGCGATCAACCTGTACGCCGGCGACATGCCCGCCGGAGACCGCGGCGTGGTGTCGCACCCCGGGACCGAGCAGCTCGTCGCAGACACCGTCGACGTGGTGGCGACGATCGTCGAGGCGACCGGGTGTCGTGCGGTCAACGCGCTCTACGGCGTCCGGCCGGCAGGCGTCTCGCACGCGATCCAACTCGCCACCGCCGTCGCGAACCTGGGTCGTGTCGCCGAGCGCCTCGATCCGCTCGGCGTCCGGATCCTCGTCGAGCCGCTCACGAGGGGCGAGAACGGCGACTACCCGGTGACGACGATCGACGAGGCCCTGGAGGTGATCGATCGGGTCGACCACCCCGCGGTGCGTCTCCTCTTCGACGCCTACCACCTGCACAACAACGGCGCCGACGTGGTGCAGGACGTCGTGGCGTGGGCCGATCGCATCGGCCATGTCCAGATCGCGGACAGCCCGGGACGCGGCGAGCCCGGTTCCGGGACGATCGACTTCGACGCGTTCTTCACCGCCCTGGAGGTCAGCGGGTACGACGGGTTCGTCGGGTGCGAGTACCGACCGACGACCACGACAAGCGAGAGCCTGGCCTGGCTCACCGAGCTGCGCGGGGCTCAGGCCCCGGCGATGCGATCCGGGGCGTAGACGCGGTCCGCGGTGTCGTGGAAGATCGCCCGCTGCTGCGCCGCCGACAGTGACGCGGTGGCGTCGAGGTACGCGTCCAGGAGCCCCGCGTAGTCGGTGAACATCCCGTCGACCGGGAAGTTGCTGCCGAACATCACCCGATCGGCGCCGAAGAGCTCCACCAGCGTGAGCACGGGCTCACGCACGAGCTCGCTCGACCACGGGACCCCGGCGACGCAGAGCCCGGACGCCTTCACGACAACGTTCGCGTGCGCCGCGAGTCCGGCCATCGCCTCACGCCAGCCGGCCACCGTGGCCGGTTCGCGGTCGAGGAGGACGCCCGCGTGATTGACGACGATCAGTGTCTCGGGCACTTCGGCGGCGAGGTCCGCCGCCTCGTGGAGGTTCCACCAGGGCGTCTGGAGTTCGAAGTGGAGACCGTGCGTCGCGAGAGCCGCGTACCCGCGCCGCCACAGCGGGTCGCTCAGGAGCGTCCGACCACCGAGCCGCGCCTCGTCGGCGGTGGCCGGTCCCCCGGGCTTGTGACGCACACTGCGGACGATCGGCGAGGCCGCCTGGGCGGCGACGACCTCGGCGGCCGTCGGAGCGTCGAGCCACGCCTGCGCGGCCATCGCGCCCGGTACGCCGCCCTCGGCGGACAGCTCCTCGACGTAGCGCGTCTCGCCCAGCGGATCCGCCGGGTTCCATTCGGCCTCCATGTAGACGCTCGAGACGACGCCGAGACCGGCCGTGTCCCGCCGGTAGTCGGCGGGCAGGTAGCTCCGCTTGACGGCGTTGTAGTCGCCGTAGCGATGCGGGACGAGGACGTCGGGCAGCAGCCACGGGTACCGGTTCCGCTCGAGGTCCCACACGTGGTGGTGCGCGTCGATCACGGGGCCTGCGTACCGGGCGGCCGCCAGACCCGACGACTCAGGCACGAGCCGGCTCCGCCGGCGTCGGCTTCGCGACCCCGGAGAAGTTGATCATGAGCGATGCCGCGAGGTACACCGCGGCTGCGATGGCGAGGAAGACGAGCACCGCGGTGTAGCCACCGGTGATGTCGAGCAGCACACCCGCGACGATCGGCACGACGATGCCGGCAGACGTGCCGGCGAAGTTCATGACCCCGCCGACGAGTCCGACCTTCTCCTTCTTCGCGAGCATCGCCGGGATGGTCCAGTAGAGACCGCCGAAGAGGTTGAAGAAGACGCCGATGCAGAGCAGGGTGACCGCGAGTGCTGCGTCGGTCACGAACGGGAGCGAGATCAACGCGATGAGGCTGAGCGCGCCGGAGCCGCCGAAGAGCAGTTTGAACGAGCGGTTCCGGCTGAAGACCCGCTGCAGCCGGTCCGCGAGGAACCCGCTGAGGATCTCCCCGAGGGCGCCGCAGAGGAAGATCAGGAAGGTCGCGAAGCCCATCGCCTGGAGGTCGAGCCCACGGGCGTTGCTCAGGTAGCTGGGTCCCCAGGTCACGAGGCCCCAGAACACCATCGCCCAACCGAAACGGCCGATGACCATCGCCGTCGCGTTACCCCGGGTCACGCCGGGCTTCTCGTCCTCTGGACCACCGGCGACCGTGATGAGGTCCACTTCAGCGCGGTTCACGAGACGGTGTTCGCTCGGCAGGTTGCGGATGTACAGGTACACGCAGAACCCGATGACGACCGTGGAGACGCCGATGATGATGAACGACCACCGCCACGAGCCGGTCGCGGTGATGAGCCAGGCGACCAGGAGACCGCCGAAGGCCGCACCGAGTGGTGCGCCGGAGTCGATGAGCGTGACGCCGGACGCGCGACGCTTGGGCGGCATCCAGTTCGAGACGAGCTTGGATGCCGCCGGCATGTACGGCGCCTCGAAGGCACCGAGTCCGAGGCGCGCGAGGATGAGCATCACCCCGTTCACAGCGAGCCCGGCGAACGCGGTGAAGGTGCCCCAGACGGCCGAGGCGATGCCGATGATCCGCCGTGGACCGAAGCGGTCCGCGGCGAGACCGCCTGGGATCTGCATGAGGCAGTACGTCCAGAAGAATGCACTGAGGATGACGCCCTGCATCGTCGGGGTGAGCTCGAACTCCCCGACGATGCTCGGCATCGCGACCCCGAGCGAACTCCGGTCGATCGAGTTGATCGTGTAGAAGAGGAAGAGGACGACGACGACGCTCCAGCGGATGTTGGTCGCTCGACCGCCACCACGCTGCTGATCGGGTGCGTTCGCGGTTCGGCGGCTGTCTGCGGTCATGGACGGTCTCCTTCGACGGTGACGAGCTTGGGGATCTGGGCGTCGCCGCGGCGGGCCGAGCGGACGGTGAGGACGAGGACCGCGCCGAGGACCATGAAGCCGGCCGAGACGACCAGGGCGATGTTCGGGCTCCCGGTGGCGTCTCGGACGAAGCCGATGAGGTAGGGCGCGGCGAAGCCGGCCAGGTTCCCGGTCGAGTTGATGAGCGCGATGCCGCCGGCGAGCGCGGTGCCGGTGAGCATGGCGGTCTGGAAGCTCCAGAAGATCGCCGGGATCGCGAGGGCGCCGGCGTTGGCGAGGCTGAGGCCGATGATGCCGAGCACGGGGTTCGGACCGGCGATCACGCAGATCGCGAAGCCGATGAAGCTCAACCCGAAGGCCGCGGCGATGTGCTTCTTGCGCTCCTGGTGACGGTCTGAGCTGAAGCCGAAGACGACCATCGCGACCATCGCGGCGATGCTCGGGATGGCCGAGATGAAGCCGATCTGGAGCGTGCCCTCGACGCCGAGACCCTGGATGAGACTGGGGAGCCAGAAGCTGATGCCGTACAGCGCGAAGTTGTAGGAGAAGTAGATGAGCGCGAGGAGCCAGATGATCGGGCTGCGGAACACGTCGCGCAGGGGGGTGTGCCCTGCGGGTGGACGCTCCGCTTCGAGCATCTCGCTCAGGCGGGCCTTCTCGGCGTCGTCGAGCCACGGCGCGGTCCGGTGGTCCTCCCGGAGGAACTTCAGGATGACGAAGCCCAGGATGACCGTGGGGACCGCCTCGATGATGAAGAGCCACTGCCAGCCCTGCAGGTCGAGCGCCAGATGTGTGCTGTTCAGGATGATCCCGGAGAGCGGTCCGCCGACCACCCCGGAGAACGCGAGGGCGAGGTAGAACACGCCCCAGGCGCGGCCCCGGCGGCTCGCCGGGAACCACTGCGCCATGTAGAAGAGCACCCCGGGGATGAAGCCGGCCTCGGCGACACCCAGGAGGAAGCGCATGAGATAGAACATCCACTCGGAGTCCACGAGGAACATCAGACCGGAGATGATCCCCCACGTGATCATGATGCGCGCGATCCACACGCGCGCTCCGACTCTCGCGAGGATGAGGTTCGAAGGGATCTCGAAGATGAAGTAGCCGATGAAGAACACGCCGGCTCCGAGGCCGTACACGGCGTCGGAGAAACCGAGATCCGAGGACATCTCGAGTTTCGCGAAGCCGACGTTGACGCGGTCGAGATAGGACAGGAAGAACCCCATCATCACGAGTGGGAGGATTCTGAATGCGATCTTGCGGAACAGTTTGTCGTCGTTGACGCCCATGGGGTGGTCCTTCGGGTTGCTGCGGATCGGGGGTGGTGGTGCGGGTCAGTCGTCGAGCGGGACGCGGTACACCCGCGCTGCCGTCCGGGCGAAGAGCTGGTCGAGATCGTCGTCAGAGGCGCCCGACAGACCACTGAGGACGGTGTCGACGACCTCGCCGAAGCTCGGAGCGGTCAGCGTGGCGACCGGGAGGTTCGAAGCGAACATCGACCGGTCGACTCCGAAGACCTCGACGGTCTCCGCGACGACGCGTTCGTTCGACTCGCGCTCCCAACGGTTGCGCGGCAAGCCGAGCTCGGACACCTTGACCGTGGTGTTGGGCAGGGCTGCGAGCGCACGCATGCCCCGGCGCCAGACGTCGAGTCCGGCCTCGGACCGGTCGAGCGGCAGCCCGCAGTGGTTGACGATCACGGGGATCCCGGGCAGCTCGCGGACGATGTCCGCGGCCTCTGCGAGGTGCCAGTAGGGCACCCGGAGGTCCCAGGAGAAGCCGTACCGCTCGAGTTCGGCGAGACCGGCGAGCCACACGGGGTCCTGCATCGTCCCCGGGGTTCCGGCGATCGTCTCGGCTTCCGCCGCGGTGGCCGAGGTCACGGGCTTCGAGCGGATGCCTCGGATGAGCCCGATCTCGGCGTGCTCGGCGAGCACGTCGCCGAGGTCCGGGCGTGCGAGCGACGCGTGGGCCACGGCTGCGGCCGGGAACCTCGGGTCCTCGCGGTGCAGGCGGTCGAGGAACCGGCTCTCGTCGACCTCCTGCTCGCGGGAGCGTTCGGCTTCGACGTGCACCGTGCCGACGACGCGATACCCCGCTGTCGCCTCCCGGTACTGGGCGGGCAGGAAGGTGTGGAGCATCCCCGTGTAGTCGCCGAGGAAGAACCGGTCGTTGTACTCACCCTGGAGCCAGGGGTAGTAGCCGGGGCCCTCGAAGTCCCAGAAGTGGTGGTGCGCGTCGAGGATGCGGATTCCGCGCGGGTCCACATGCGTCATGCGCCGAGCTCCCGGCCGACGGCGAAGGCGTCCCAGAGACGCTGGTCGAACCCGTCGATGTCCTGCAGGGTGATGAGTTCGCCGGCCGCCACGGGGCGGACGAGCCTGGTGCGGTCGAGGAGGTAGAACGGCGCGACGTCGGGAGCGGTGTCGGCGGTCGCCCGCAGCACGGGTGCGACGCCGTCGATCTCGTGGTGGTGCCCGGCGACCTGGAGCGCCGCGCCGGCGGGGAGGTCGCGCTCGGCACGGCCGGTGAGGGTCGAGTACTGCCGAGGCTCGGCGGGCACGCGGTGTCCGGACACCGCTTCGAGGACGGACAGCGGGGTCTCGACGCCCATCAGGTGGTATGGCGAGAAGATGCAGGCGTATCGTCCGTCGCGGCTCACGACGTGCCCCTTCTGCCGCAGCGTCTCCCAGGTGACGGCGTCGCCCGTCTCGACGATGACGAACTCACCCCCGGCGAAACTGGCCTCGCCCGGGAGCCGGAGCATGCTGAAGACGTCCGCGGCCCCGGTCCGGCCGAGGAGTCCCCCGTGCTCGCGGAGGGCGTAGACGTCGGCCAGTTCGTCGGGCCGGGCGACGGGGTAGTGCATGGTCTCGACGTCGGGCACGTGTCCCGAGTACTGGGAGACGACGGCCATCTCGCAGGAGTCGGCCGCGGCCGCCCGCTTGAACCCGGCGACCGCCTTCGCGCGGGCGTCGAGGGTCGCGGTGCGGTCGTCACCGAGGGTGAGCAGCTCGGCGAGTTCCGGCGCGTGCAGCTCGGCGTCGAGCTGACGGACGACACCGGTCGATGGATCGAAGACGAGGTCGTACTCGCTGGACTTGCCGACCGCGACGACCGGCAGGCCGACGGCCTTCACCCATCCGAGCAGCGCGAGCAGGTTCGCAGGCTGGTCGCCCATTCCAGGGAGGTAGGCGACACCGGCTTGCTTCGCCCGATCGGCGAGGTACACCCCGGACAGGCTCTCGACCTCCTTGCTCACCATGATGACGTGCCGGCCCTGATCGATGGCACGCTCGGCGAACGTGAACCCGGCCCGGGTGCTGCCGGTGGCCTCGACGAGGACGTCATACGCCTCCGCGGTGAGGAGCTCGATGTCGTCGACGAGCGCGAGCCGGCCGCCCGCGACGGCGTTGGACACCTCGACCGCATCGCGACAGATCGACCAGGAGGTGTCCGGGTACCCGAGCTCGTTCAGCAGCGATGACGCCGCTTCGAGGTCGAGGTCCACGAGAACGGAGGCGCGCATGGTCTCGAGTCGCTTGAGCTGCGCGAGGAAGGTCCGACCGAACCCACCGCTCGCGCCCGTGATGGCGACCGCGATGGGTCCGCCGTCGGTCTTCGTGATGATGGAAGCTGCTGGGTGAGACATCGTGTGTCGGGTTCCTCTCTGAACGACGTCGCGCGAACATCACGCTTCACATCGATTCACACAAACTATGACCAATTTATACTATTGTCAATTATCGACACAGATATTCACACCGACGCGGGACGTGACCAACCCACGACCGCGCGGAGGACGAGAGGCACCGGATGACCCACCTGGGCGGTATAGCCGACGATTTCACGGGAGCGACCGACCTCGCGACCAACCTCGCCGGACACGGCTTCGACGTGGTCGTCGTGACCGAGCGCGGACTCGACACCATTGAACAGGATCCGAGCGTGCGCGCACGCCTGAGCGAGTACGAGGCGGTCGTCGTGGCGTTGAAGACGCGGACCGCCCCCGTGTCGGCGGCCGTCGACGCCTCACTGCGGGCTCTCGGAGCGCTGCGCACGCTCGGCGCGGAACGCATCTACGACAAGTACTGCTCGACGTTCGACTCCACCGACGCCGGCAACATCGGACCGATCCTGGATGCACTCGCCGAAGCCCTGGAGATGGACCGGACCGTCGTCGTCCCGTCCTTCCCCGACAACGGGCGCACCGTCCGCGACGGCATCCTGGAGGTGCACGGCATCCGGCTCGAGGACTCGTCCATGCGCACGCATCCCCTCACCCCGATGACACGGTCACGGGTCTCCGAGCTGCTGCGCCCGCAGACCACCCGGACGATCGCCGAGATCCACACCGCGACCGTCGACGCCGGCGCAGGAGCGCTGCTCGAGGCCATCGCGGCCAGCGACGCCGACTACCTCGTCGTCGACGCGACGTCCGACCACCACCTCTCGACCATCGCGGCAGCGACCGCCGACGCACGACTCATCTCCGGCGGGTCCGGTCTCGCTCTCGGGCTCGAACCGCAGGCGCCGCGGTCCGCCGCGCCGATGGCGGTGACCGCCGGCCGCCGGCTCATCCTCGCCGGGAGCGCCTCGAGCGCGACCCAGGGCCAGGTCAGGCACGCCGCAGAGCGCATGCCGCACCGGAAGGTCGATGTCGGAGCGCTCGCCACCGACCCCGACGGCGAGCTCGACGCGATCGCCGCCTGGGCGGTGCAACAGCCCGAGGACGGCCCGGTGCTCGTCCACGCGGTGGCCGATCCCGCGGACGTGGTCTCCTCCCCCGAGGCCGCCGCGGCGGTCGAACGGCTGCTGTCCGCGCTCGCCGTGCGTCTCGTGGGCGCGGAGGCGGGCTTCACCCGGCTCGTCGTCGCCGGTGGCGAGACCTCCGGCGCCGTGGTGTCGGCACTCGGCCTCGACGAACTCGTCATCGGACCGCGCATCGCTGCCGGGGTCTGTTGGGCGTCGGGCGTCACCGACCGGGCCGGTACCGGCATCGCCGTCAACGTCGCCTTGAAATCGGGGAACTTCGGTGACGAGGACCTCTTCTCCGCCGCCTGGAAGGAACTGCACGCATGAGCCTCGGCCTCCACGATCCCGTGTCCACCACCAGGACCCAGCTCGCGTCCGACCTCGTCGCCGCGGGCGCCGCCGTCGTCGCCGCCGGGCTCAGCCCGGGCAGCAGCGGCAACCTCAGCGCTCGCGCGACCGACGGCACCATACTCATCACGCCCGGTGGTGCCGTTCTCGGCGCACTGGACCCGGACCGGCTCGCGGTGCTCGACGCCGACGGCGAATGGGTCGGCGGCGACAAGCCCTCCAAGGAGGCGTCGCTGCACCTCGCGCTCTATCGCAAGAACCCGGAGCATCGCGCCATCGTGCACGTCCACTCGCCGCAGGCCGTCGCCGCCTCCTGCCTCGAGCCGTGGGCTCCGCACAGCGCGCTCCCGCCGCTCACTCCCTATTTCGTCATGCGCGCCGGCCAGACCCCGCTCGTCCCCTACCGCGCGCCGGGTTCGCCGGAACTCGCCGATCTCCTGACCGCCCTCACGTTCCCGTTCCACGCTGCGCTGCTGCAGAACCACGGGCAGCTCACGAGCGGACGCGACCTCGCCACCGCCATCGACGCGGCGATCGAGGTCGAGGAGGCGTCACGTATCACCCTCATGACCGCCGGTCAGCGACGTCGCCTGCTCGACGAGGCGGAGATCGCGGACCTCACCGCACGCTTCGGATCGTCGTGGACGCCCGACAGCCGATAACGTGGACCGCACGCCGACGGATGACGAGGAGACGATGACCACCGACACCGGAGATCTCGCCCATCTCATCCCCGAGCAGCGACGCGAGCTCATCGTCAAACACCTGCGACGCGAGCAGGTCCTGAGCTTCCCCCAGCTGGCGAGCCTGCTGGAGGTCAGCCACATGACGATCCGGCGCGACGTCGCGGCGCTCGAGGAGGAGGGCCGCGCGCTATCCGTCCCGGGTGGCGCGAAGATCGCCAGTCGTCTCCTCGCCGAGCCGAGCCACGCGGAGAAGGCGCTGGTCGACGCCGGCGAGAAGAGCGCGATGGCCGCGGCGGCCGCGGAACTCGTGACCGACGGGTCGACGATCTACCTCGACGCCGGCACGACGATGCTCGCGATGGTGCCGCATCTCGCCGTACGCCGGGATCTGACCGTCGTGACCAACGACTTCGCGATCGTGCGCGAGCTCATCGACCACCCGTCCATCGAACTCATCAGCGTCGGGGGTCGCGTCGATCTCGCGAACCAGTCCACCGTCGGGCGACTCGCCGCGGAGATGATCCGTCAGCTCGCCGTGGATGTAGCCTTCGTCTCCACGAGCTCGTGGGACCTGAAGCGCGGGCTGACCACTCCCGCGGAGTCCAAGGTCGAGGTGAAGCACGCGGCCATGTCGGTCTCGTCCGAGAACGTCCTCGTCGCCGGGAGTTCCAAGTACGGTTCCTTCGCCAAGTACAAGGTCGTCGACCTCTCCCGGTTCGACCTCATCGTCACCGACTCGGGTCTCAGCCCGAACGTCGCATCGGGCATCCAATCGCTCGGGGTGACGGTCCGACGCGTCGACTGAGCGCGTCACTCCGACAGGACGCCGGGCATGGTCCACACGGTGGACTCCCCCGGGACCGCACCGGCTTGGAGGGAGCCCAGCACGACGGCGTCGTGCTCCGCCTCGAGCGGGAACGGCTCGGTCCCGAAGTTCGTCAGGACCTGCCAACCGTTCGGCCGCACGAATCGGACGACGTCCGGCCGCCCCGTCTCGATCCACTCGAGGCGCTCCTCGGTCTGCAGCAGTCGTCGCAGCCGGAGTGCCTCACGGTAGAGCGAGAGCGTCGAGTTCGGATCCGCAGCCTCGACATCGACCGCGTACTCGGCGAACCAGGTCGGTTGCGGCAGGTGCGCGACCGCACCTCCGAATCCGAACGACGGACCCTGCGCCGACCAGGGCAGCGGTACGCGGCAGCCGTCGCGACCCAGCCCGTCGTACTCGCCGCCGCGGAAGAACGCGGGGTCCTGGCGCTGCTCCGCGGTGATCGCGGCGACCTCCTGCAGACCGAGCTCCTCGCCCTGGTAGAGGTAGGTGCTCCCAGGAAGCCCGAGGAGCAGGAGCGTCGCCGCTCTGGCGCGTCTGAGGCCCTGGTCGCGATCGATGTCGGACTCGGGACCACCCGCCGCGACCCACTCGGTGCCCTGCTTCACCGGCCGCCCGGCCAGGGGCGGGAGTCCGTACCGCGTGGCGTGACGGGTCACATCGTGGTTGGACAGCACCCACGTCGTCGACGACCCCGTCTCCGCCGCCTGTGCCAGGTTGTCGGTGATGACCGTGCGGAACTCGGCGGCGTCGAAGTCCGCCTCGAGCAGGTCGAAGTTGAAGGCCTGGCCGAGTCCCTCCGCCGATGCGTACTTCGCCCGACGCTCGGGCGAACCCACCCACGCTTCGGCGACGGCGGTGCGCGGCGGGTCGTACTCCTCGAACACCCGCCGCCACTCGGCGTACACCTCGTGCACGTCGTCGCGGTCGAGCAGCGGATGGTTGCCGTCCTGTGGCATGAGATCCAGTTCAGCGCGACTCGGCAGCGGCTCGGAGAGATCCTTCGTGAGCATGTGCGCGACGTCGATCCGGAAACCGTCCACGCCGCGATCCGACCAGAATCGCAGGGTCTTCAGGAAGTCGGCGCGGACCTCGGGGTGGTCCCAGTTGAGGTCCGGCTGCTCGGTGGCGAAGTTGTGGAAGTACCACTGGCCGTCCTCGACCCGCTCCCAGGCGGGGCCGCCGAAGACCGACTCCCAGTCGGTGGGCGGTTCCTCGCCTGATGCGCCCTTGCCCTCGCGGAAGACGTACCGGTCGCGAGCCACCGACCCGCGACCGGCGGCGAGCGCCTCCTGGAACCACCCGTGCAGATCCGAGGTGTGGTTCGGCACGATGTCGACGATGACCCGGATACCGCGCTCGTGCAGTGCGACGATCAGTTCGTCGAAGTCCTCCAGTGTGCCGAGCCGGGGGTCGACGTCGCGGTAGTCCGCGACGTCGTACCCGCCGTCGGCCAGCGCCGAGGGATAGAACGGACTGAGCCAGATCGCGTCGATCCCGAGCTCGGTGAGGTAGTCGACCCGGGAGCGGATGCCCGGCAGGTCGCCGAGACCGTCCCCGTCCGCGTCGGCGAAGCTCCGCGGGTAGATCTGGTACACGGCGGCCTGACGCCACCAGGTGGCGTCGGCCGTCCGCCGGGCGTCGGCGGACTCGGTGTCGGTGTCGGTGTCGACGAGTAGTGCGTCGGTCATGACGGCGTGGTCCTCGGGCTTTCTCGTGGTGGATGGGTCCGGTGTCGGTCGGTCGGTCGGACGGGTCACCCCTTGACGGCACCCTGGGTGACGCCCGACATCACCCAACGCTGCGCGAACAGGTAGGCGATGATCGCGGGGGCCATCGCCATCAGGTACGAGGCGAAGGCGACGTTGTAGTTGCTGCTGAACTGGGTCTGGAAGAGGTTCTGCCGCACCGGGAGGGTCTGGAGCCCCGCGTCCGAGATGATGAGCGACGGCATCATGAAATCGTTCCAGGCGTAGAGGAACGCGAAGATGCCGACCGTGGCGCTCATGGGAGCCAGGAGCGGGAAGATCAGCTTCCAGAACGTCTGCCAGGTGCTCGCACCGTCGATGCGCGCACTCTCCTCGAGTTCGATCGGGATCGACCGCAGGAACGCCGTGAACAGCAGCACGCTGAAACTCAGCTGGAACATCGTGGCGAGGATGATCACCCCGAACGGGTTGTCGAGTCCGACACGACCGGTCAGCTGGATCTGCGGCAGGGCGACGACCGGGAACGGGATGAACATCGCGGCGAGCAGGTAGAAGAACGAGAAGCGGAACAGTCGGCGATCCCAGTTGCGCACGATGGCGTACGCGGCGAAGGAGGCCAGGATGATCGTCGCGACCACGGTCCCTGCGGTGACGAGGAGCGACATCGCGAAGCCGACCGGGAACTTCGTGAGCGTCCACGCCTGGACGAAGCCGTCGATGCTGAACGGTGCCGGGAGCGAGAAGGCGTTGCCGTCGACCGACTGGGTGTCGGTCTTGAACGCCATCGAGATCGTCACGTAGAGCGGCAGCAGGACGGTCACGGCGCAGAGCAGCAGGATGATCGTCGTCGACCAGCTCACCCGCTCTCCCCTGGTCCGCTGCTTCGGGGTGGCGTTCGCCGTGGTGATGGACTGGGTGCTGAGCACGGTTGGCGTGGCCATCAGAGTGCGTTCCTTCCGCGCGTCGCCGAGAGTTGCACGAGGGCGATGATGATCGTGATGATGAAGAACAGGGTGGCCGTGGCCATCTGGTAGGCGTAGTCACCCGTCTGGAACCCGCGGATGATCGTCATCGAGATGCTCCGTGTGGAGGTGCCCGGGCCACCGTTGGTCAGGCCGACGATGATGTCGTAGGCGTTCAGGTAGTTCTTGAAGCCGAGGATCACGTTGATCACGACGTATCCCATCACCAGCGGCAGGGTGATCCGCAGCAGCTGCTGGCGCTTGTTCGCGCCGTCGAGCGACGCCGCCTCGTAGACGTCACCGGGGACCGCGAGGAGACCCGCGATGTAGATGAGCAGCGTGCCGGGGATCGACTGCCAGGCGGTCACGATCACGATGCCGAGCCAAGCGAGGTCGGGGTTGGAGAGGATGCTCGTCTCGAGGAACGGGATCCCGAGCGCCGAGCCGGCGGCCGGCACCGAGTTCATGAAGAGGAACTGGAACACGTAGGCGATGATGATGCCCGAGATGACCATCGGGATGACGAAGATCCCGCGAAGTCCCATCTTGAAGCGGATCTTCGCGGTCAGGCCGACCGCGAGCAGGAACGCGATGACGTTCACCGCGATGACCGTCACGAGCGAGAACCCGAAGGTGAAGAGGAAGCTCGTGAGGATGGCCGGATCGCTGAACGCGGCGATGTAGTTCGTGAAGCCGATGAACTCCCAGTCGCCGATCCCGATGGAGTCGGTGAAGCTGAAGAAGATGCCGACGACGCCGGGGAGCGTGATCGCGAGCGTGAACAGGATGACGGCTGGGAACAGGAAGAAGTAGTAGATCGGTTCGACCCGTTTGGTGCTGCGTCGGACCTTCGGGTTGCCCCCGGTCACGATCGATGTGGTGGCGCTCATTCGGAACCCTCCTTGCTCGCGACGGGCGGCTGTCGGAACGCGAGTCGCGCCCAGTCCGCGTCCATGGTGCGGAGCATCGACGCCGCGTCGGTGCCGAGAACCAGCGACTGCGCGTAGTTCTCGGTCGGGATGGCGCGGGGGTTGAGCACGCCCGGGCCCTGGTAGAACGCACCGGCGTCGTAGTACGGGATCATGCCTGCGACTCGCGGGTCGTCGGGAGCCTTGCCGTCGTCCGTCGGGACGAACCCGAGCTGCGATTCGTTGTAGGCCTGGATGACCTCCGGCTGGAAGAGGTACTCGAGGAAGTCGCGGGCACCCTCGGGGTTCTTCGCCTCCTCGGGGATGATGGTGACGAGGTCGAGGTTCACCCGGACCTTGAGGTCCTTCGGGTCTTCGGTCATCGGCAGCGGGAAGGTCCCGAGGTCGAGGTCCGGTGCGGTGAGTGCGATCTGGCTGAACGCCCACGGGCCCTGCAGGTACATGGCGCCCTTGCCCTCGGCGAAGGCGACGTTACCGGCGTCGTAGGTGCGACTCGGCGCATCGGCCTGCGTGTACTCCTTGGCCAGCAACTGCATCTTCTCGACGGGCTCCAGGAAGTCCTTCTCGAAGGAGACCGGAGCATCCGGTCCGACCTCGGTGCCTTCCTCCGCGAGCCGGTCGTAGAAGTCCGGGATGTCGACGGCGCCGCCGACCGAGTAGTCGAACCAGCCCTGGTTGGCGGTCCAGGCATCGGCGAACGTCGCGTAGAACGGCGCCACGCCGGCCGCCTTCAGCGTGTCGGAGACGGCGATCAGTTCACTCCACGTCGTCGGCACCTCGAGGCCGTACTCGGCGAAGATCGTCTTGTTGTAGATGACGGAGGCGGCCATCACCGAGTAGGGCAACGCGCTCGTGCGTCCCTCGCAGACGCCGTACTGGTCGAGCAACGGCTGGAGGTCGTCGCGGATGGACGCCGCCGCCGTGGTGTCGGACAGGTCGGAGAGCGCGCACCGTTCGACGAAACGCGACACCTCGTGGTTGTAGTTCGAGAGCATGAGGTCCGGCGGGTTGCCACGGACGAAGCTCGCCGCGAGCGGATCGGGCCCCGAGGTGTCCATGACGACCTCGTACTGCTGCTGCGAGGCGTTGTAGTCCGCGACGGCCTGATTCATGAAGGTGAACGCCTCACGCTTGCTGAACGTGAAGTGGATGGTCTCCCGGCCATCACTCGAGCAACCGACGAGGACGCTGGCCAGGAGTGCCACACCCGCCACTCCGGCCGTGGCGCGTATCGCGCGTTTCAGTGGGTTCGACATCATTGTCCTTCCGCGGAGCCCTCGATGGATCCGCTGACTAAATACAGAGAGTAAATCAACTGATGACGGAAACTCTGCCATCCGTTCGACGTCTGGTCAAGCACCGGTTCCATCACGACAGCCATTGGTCGGAACCCGTGATCGTTCACGGTTCTGCGCGCCGTGCCGCTCTCCCCCGGCTCGGCATCCGCGCACGACCTCGGGATCGTGGATATCGTTGTCGGTCATGGAAGCGACGACGACGGAGCGGGCAGTGGAGCCGCGCTCCTCCAGCATCACCGCCGTCCTCGATCACGCCTGGGCGTCGTCCGCGTTCACGGCGGCGGACATCATCACCGCCACCGGCTTGTCACGATCGACGGCGATCACGCTCTCCGACGAACTCATCGGACTGGGTTGGCTGACGGAGCTCGATGACGCGCGTCAGGCCGGTGCCGCCTATCGGAAGGGTCGCCCCGCCCGTCGCTACGAGCTGCGCATCGATGCCGGGATCGTCGTCGGTGTCGACGCCGGAGCCCACTCCATCACCGCCATCGCCGCAGACCTGCGCGGTCGGGAACTCGCGAGGTCGCATCACACCGTCGATCCGGCGGCCACCGCTGAGGCACGGGTCGACGCCGTCGACGCGGCGATCGACGAGGCCGTGCGGCAGTTCGGCACGAAGCCGCTGCTCTGCATCGTGCTCGGCGTCCCGGCCCCCATCGACGCGCTCGGGCGGTCCCCCGAGGGCAACGTCTTCTGGGATCGGATGAACCCTCGGCTCGGTGAGCGCATCCGCGACCGCGGCTGCGCGGTCGTCACCGACAACGACGCGAACCTCGCCGCCGTCGCCGAGGGCGCGATCGGTGCCGGCGTCGGCGTCGACTCCTACATCACGGTGGTCACGGGCGAGCGGCTCGGCGCCGGATACGTCGTCGACGGTCGCCTCGTCCGCGGTCGCGGCCGGGCGGGCGAGCTGCACCTCCTAGATCTCGTCGACGGCGTCGGTTCATCGCGAGGCATCGCCGCGATCCTGCGCGATTGGGGTCGCGAGTACCGCGAGAGCGGCGGGCTTCCGGAGAGCAGCCAACTCAGCCGCATACCGGTCGCGCAGGTGGATGCGCAGTCGGTCCTCGCTGCGGCGGACCAGGGCGATACGGTCGCGCTCGACCTGGTGCGCCGGATGGGTGATCGCATCGCGCGGATGAGCGCCATCCTGGGCGGGTTGCTCGACGTGGAGCGCATCGTGTTCGCCGGTGGGATCTCCCCGTCGATGTCACAGCTGCTCGCGGTCGCGTCGGAGCGTATCCCCGGCTACATGAGCGCCGAACCACCCCAGCTCGTCGCGTCGGAACTCGGCGCCGACATGGTGGCGCAGGGCGCGGTTGCGACCGCGATCGACGACGTGCGTCGCAACGCACTGCGGATCGACCTCGCCCGACCAGTACGCTGACGTCGTAGCCAGCCGGAAGGAGCACCATGGCCGATGCGATCGTCCTCGTGTCAGGGGGTGCGGCCGTGACCCCGTTCACGAGTCCGGACCATGCCGCCGGCTCCGGCCTCGCCGCCGGGAACACCCTCACCGCGCTGCGTGCCCACCTGCTCGGGCGGGAGGTTCCGGTCTTCACGGCACCGGCACGCATCGGTGCCGGTGAGGTGCACGAGGACACGGGTTGGCAGGGGTTCGCCGACGTCCCGATCGCGCTTCCCGCCGCGGTGACCGTCAACGCCGTCGGTGGGATCGACGCCGGCGGGACAAGCCTGGGCGCGTTCCTGCGGTGGCTGTCCGAGGAACACGGCTTCGCGGGCGTCGACCTCGTCGCCCACTCCATGGGCGGTCTCTTCTCTCGTGCCGCGATCCGCGAGCTGCGCGACTCCGGCCCGTCGATCGGCCGGCTGGTCACCCTCGGCACCCCCTGGGAGGGGTCGCTCCTCGGCGACGTGCTCACCGGCGAGGTCTCGGTCCACGACGCCCACGGCGATGCGGGGACCGCGACGATCCTCGAGCGGTCGAGGGGCTATGCCGCCGAGCATTCACAGGGCGCTGCCGACGAGGTCTCACGCCGGTTCCTGCGCGAGTGGAACACGACGCAGCTCGGGTTCCTCGACGACGTCGCCGTCACCGCGGTCGGTGCGGGTCACTTCCACACGGCAGCCGAGCCTCGGCAGCTCTGGCCACACGACGGCCTGGTGGCCCTGCGAAGCGCCCGAGCCGACGACGTCCCGGTCGACGTCCTCCCCCGCGTGGTCCGCCGTTCCTTCGAAGACGACGTCCACAGCATCTTCTTCGCCGACGCCTTCGACCTCCCATGGGAGCGCGCGCTCACCTGGGATCCCGAGGTCTTCGCCGTGGTCGACGAGGCGCTCGCGTTCTGAGCCAGCGTCGATGTCCGTGCAAGCGGACCAGCGCTTCGGAATATACCCCGGAGGGGTATCGTTCGGCTTGCTGAACGAACCGAAGGAGTACTCATGAGCGACCACACCCACCACAGTCACGGCCCAGCAGCCGACAATGCGACCTCCTGGCGGATGGCGGCCAGCGCCACCCTCCACTGCCTCACCGGTTGTGCCATCGGCGAGGTGCTGGGCATGGTGATCGGCACCGGCCTCGGACTGCACAATCTCGGCACCGTGGTGCTCTCGATCGCACTGGCCTTCGTCTTCGGCTACGCGCTCACGATGCGTGGCGTGCTCCGCGCGGGCCTGTCCTGGCGCGCCGCCATCGGTGTCGCGCTGGCCGCGGACACCGTGTCGATCGCGGTCATGGAGATCATCGACAACACCGCGATGCTCGCCATCCCCGGAGCGATGGACGCCGGCCTCACCAGCGGCCTCTTCTGGGGGTCCCTGGTCGCCGCTCTCGCCCTGGCCTTCATCGTCACCACACCGGTCAACCGTTGGTTGATCAGCCGCGGCAAGGGGCACGCCGTCGTCCACGAACTCCACCACTGACGTCCCTCGGCTTGTCGGCCATCAGGTGGTCCCGACGCCGACCGCCAGTCCCTCCAGGACGTCCGCGAGCGCCACCGCACCGGCCTCCGCGTCGGCGTCCTCGGCGTACTCCTCCGGCGAATGGGAGACGCCGGTCGGGTTCCGGACGAAGAGCATCGCGGACGGCGCGTGGGACGCGAGCACTCCGGCGTCGTGCCCCGCGCCGGTACCGAGCACGGGCGCCTCCGGCAGCATCCGTTCGAGGCGCCCGCGGAGCAACGGGTCGAAGTCGGTCGTGGCGCTGAACGACTCCTCGGTGATCGCGGCCATGCATCCCTCCTCCGCTGCGATGAGCGACAGGCGATCGGTGATCGCCGCCACGATCGCGGCGGTCACGGTGTCGTCGGGATGGCGGACGTCGATCCAGAAGTCCACGCTCGACGCGATCACGTTCGTGCCTCCCGGCCACGGAAAAACCCGGCCGACGGTCGCCCGAGCGTCAGGCGTCGCCAGTCCGATCGTGCGGATCTCGGTGATCATCCGCGCAGCCGCGACGAGCGGGTCCCGTCGATCCTGCATGAGCGTCGTCCCCGCATGATTTCCTTCACCGCGGATCGACACCCGCCACCGTCCATGCCCCAGGATGCTCGAGCCGATCGCGACCGGGCGATCGAGGTCGACCAGTGCCCGCCCCTGCTCGACGTGGAGCTCGACGAACGCGTCGATCGCTCCGAGCCCGGCCGGATCGGGCCCCACACCCCGCGGATCGACACCATTGCGTGCGAGGACCTCGGCGAAGGTGTCGCCCTCCACGTCGCGCAGGGCCAGGGCCCGCTCCGGACTGATCGCACCGGTGAGGAGCCGTGAGCCGAGGCAAGCGACGCCGAAGCGCGAGCCTTCCTCCTCCGGGAAGACCGCGACGACGATCGGCTTGGCCGGCTCGAAGCCACGCGAGCGCAGGTGATCGATCGCGACCAACGCCGATGCGACCCCGAGTGGTCCGTCGTAGGCGCCACCGCCGGGGACCGAATCGAGATGGCTCCCGGTGACCACCGCACCCGCCGTCGAACGGGACGGCACATGCCACCAGGCGCGGATGACCCCGTTCCCGTCGATGTCCACGTCGAGGCCACGGCGCTCGGCCTGACCGACGAACCACTCCCGCAGCTCGAGTTCGGCCGTGGAGTAGACGGGCCGCGAGTAGCCTCCCCGACGCGCATCCAGACCGATCCCCGCGATCTCGTCCAGGAGGGAGACCACGGTGTCGCGGTTCACCGGACCGCTGCCAGGCTCGGCCGGAACATCGCCGGCACAGTGTCTCGGCCCTCGACCAGCGCGAGGGCGTATTCGCCGATGAGCGGGGCGAACTTGGCACCGTGGCCGGAGCAGGGCGCCAGGACCGTGATCCCGTCGACCCGGTCGATGACGAAGTCCTCCGTCGGGGTGTTCGTGAACAGGCAGGTCGTCTCCGCATACGGTTCCGGGACGAGGCTCGGGAGGAACTCGCGGACGTAGGCGACGACCCGTCGGCGGTTCGCGTCGTCGACGACGCCGTCATGATCGGCGGCCGAGGGGATGCGCCTGCCGCCGTTGTACTCGGCGACCTTCTGTCCACGCCACTCGGCGTCGCGGCCTCCGGGGAGCCCGTAGACCTGCATCCGCGCGGACTTGTGGATGAAGGTGGGCCACACGGCTCCGGATCGTGCCGGGCCTTCCGCGTCGACGCCGATCCGGTCCCGATACGGGAAGTGATACGCCTGCTCCTGACGGACCTCGAGGGCCGGGAACGCGTCGAGGAACCCTCCCGGCAGCGCGAGGTCGCCGAGCAGGTCCGGAAGCCAGCCCCCGGCTGCGACCACCACCTGC
Organism: Plantibacter flavus; assembly: GCF_002024505.1. Lineage (NCBI taxonomy): Bacteria > Bacillati > Actinomycetota > Actinomycetes > Micrococcales > Microbacteriaceae > Plantibacter > Plantibacter flavus. Next base: position 1,988,486 of record NZ_CP019402.1, on the reverse strand, counting down.
TCCGCATCGAACGCCCTCCCCCCATACCCGAGCACCCGGTACCCGGTGGCAGTCCGCTCGACCCGCTCGACCGGCCAGTCGTTCAGGACCGTGGCTCCGGCGCGGACGGCGGATTCGAGCATCGCCATCACCGCCTGCTCCGCGTCGATCACGCCGGCTCCCGGATGCCACAGGGTGGGCGTGTCGAAGCCGATGTCCCAACGGGCACTGGCCTCGTCTCGGGAGAGCAGCTCATGATCGATGCCGTGCTCCGCCAGCACCGACGCGAGGTGCTCCGGGCGACGGGTCGTCCCGAAGTCGAGCGCACCCGTCCGCGTGATCAGTGGACGCCCGTACTCCAGGCCGAGCTCGTCCCACCCTGATGCCGCCGCGAGGACGAGACGGGTGTAGGACGCCTCCGGGTAGGCGTAGCGGAAGATCCGGGCCGATCCGTGGGACGATCCCCACTCGTTGGCCGGACGACTCCGCTCGAGGACGGTGACGTCCTGCCCGGCCTGGGCGAGGCGCCAGGCCGCCGCAGCACCGGCGAGCCCGGCTCCGACGACGATGACGCTGGTCATGCGCGTGCTTCCAGGTCTTCGTCCTCGTAGGCGCGCTCGGCGTGGGCGTGCTCGTCGATCCCGGCGACCTCGTGCTCCTCGGGGATCCGCAGACCGATGGTGATCTGGATGAGCTTCGCGATCACCCAGGTGACGATGAACGAGTAGGCGAGGACCGCGACGGTCGCGATCGTCTGCACGCCGAGCAGTTCGAACCCGCCGCCGTAGAGCAGACCGGAGCGTCCGTTCGGAGCCGCATCCGTCGCGAACACCCCGATGAGGAGCGTCCCGATGATGCCCCCGACGAGGTGGACCCCGACGACGTCGAGGGAGTCGTCGAACCCGAGCCGGAACTTCCACTCGATGGCGAGGCAGCAGACGACGCCCGCGATGGCCCCGATGATGATCGCACCGATGGGCGAGACGGCGCCGCAGGCGGGGGTGATCGCCACGAGGGCGGCGATGATCCCCGATGCGCTGCCGAGGCTCGTGACCGCTCCGTGGCGGAGTCGGTCGACGATGGACCAGCCGATGAGGCCGGCACAGGCCGCGACGGTGGTGTTGAGGAACACGACGCTCGCCGCATTGCCGGCTGCCAGCGCTGAACCGGCGTTGAAGCCGTACCAACCGATCCAGAGCAGTCCGGCGCCGACGAGGACGAGCGGGCGGTTGTGCGGACGGAGCTTGCCGCCCCAGTCCTTGCTCTTACCGAGTACCAAGGCCAGTGCGAGCGCCGCGACTCCGGCGTTCATGTGCACGGCCGTCCCACCGGCGAAGTCGACGGCACCGAGGGTGTTCGCGATCCATCCACCGGTCGCCGTGTCGTTCGAGAAGGCGAACACCCAGTGCGCGACCGGGAAGTACACGAGCGTCGCCCAGAGCCCGGCGAACAACAACCACGCGCCGTACTTCATGCGACCGGCGGCGGCACCGGCGACGAGTGCCGTCGTCACCCCCGCGAACAGCAGTTGGAACGCCGCGAAGAGTGCGAGCGGGATGCCGGCATCGGGGTCGTCGGCGAGTGCCTGGTCGAGCCCCGCGAACTCGAACGGGTTCCCGATGAGTCCGAGCCCGCCGACGGAGTCACCGAAGACGAGCGAGTACCCGAAGGCCACCCAGAGCAACGCGACGAGGCTGGCCCCGCCGAAGCACATGATCATCATGTTGAGGATGCGGCGGGACGAGACCATCCCGCCGTAGAACAGAGCCAGGGCCGGGATCATGAGGGCGACGAGCGCCGAGCTCGTCAGGATCCAGGCGACGTTTCCAGCGTCCACAAATCACTCCATCGTTCGAGGTGCACAGCGGCCGGGCGGCCACGGCGTCGGGTTCGGGCGGAACAGGTGTCGGTGCCGGTCGGCGGTCAGGCCAGGTCCGGGGCTTCCCAGAGGTTGAGCTTCGTGCCGATCCCCTGCTCGACGGCGTTCTCGTAGATCGTCTTCGCCCACGCGACGTCCTCGACGCCCATCCCTCCGACGCTGAAGAGCACCGGCTGCTCGGGGAACTCGCGCCCGACGGCGTTCCCGTCGAAGACGTCTCCGATGTTGACCACGCGGGACTCGTCGAGCTCGCCGGTCCCGATGAGGTCCTGCCAGTAGAGGCCGATCATCCCGAACGCGGTCTCGTGCGACGGCGCCGGGTACTCCTCGGCCCACGCCTCGTAGATCTTCTTCGCGTCCGCGATGAGGCGCGCCTTGCCGGAGAGGGTGTACTCCTTGTCCATGCGCAAGTTCGCGGGCAGGCTCAGGAAGGCGCCCGGCTTGATCCAGTCGCCGTCGATGAACGGGTAGTTCTCCGAGCCGACCAGGCCGGTGACGGCTTCGGAGACGATGTCCGAGTCGCGCACGGCGGCCTCGACCGTCTCGGCGATCTCGATCGTCGTGAACTGCGGGTAGTGCTCGCGGACGTAGTCGGCGAACGCCTCGGACGTCGACCGTCGGCGCCCGTGGATGCGGATGGTGTCGAGCGAGGGACGGGCGGTGGTCATGGCGTGCAGGGCGCTCTTGTTCATGGCGCCGGGCCCGATGATGCCGAGTGACTTCGCGTCCACCGGTGCCAGGAGCTTCGCGGCGGCTCCCGGCACGGCAGCGGTACGGTAGGCGCTCTCGAGGTTGCCGGACATGATCGCGTAGGGCGCGCCGGTCTCCTTGTCGTTGAGCACGATGAGGTGGATGGAGCGCGGGAGGCCCCGCTCGCGGTTGTCGACGTTCGACCCATACCACTTGACACCGGCGGTGTCGAAGCGTCCGCCGAGGTAGGCGGGCATCGCCATGAACCGGCGGTCGGCGGCGTCGAGCGGCATGCCGGGGAACGGTGAGGTGGCGGGGAACCCGATCGGTGCTCCGTGCGAGTTGGCGGTCGGGCCGGCCATCCGGTAGTCACCCTTCGCGACGAGCACCAACACCTCCTCCATGACCTCCATGCAGTGGGCCATGTCCTTCATGCCGGCGGCGATGACCTCCGGTTCGCTCAGGTAGAGCATGTCGATCCGGGTGTTCGGGGAAGCGTCTGCGGTCACGGGTGGTCCTCCAGGTCGGGGTGTGTGGTCCTCAGCGAACACGGTCGCGATCGTCCTGGTCAAATACCGATTCGAACCTCGATTGAGAGCGTTTCGCTCGCAATCTGGACGAAACAGCGCGGTAATACGAGGGTCGTATCGTCGATGGGATGGAGCTCCGCCAGCTGCGCTACTTCCTCGCCGTCGCCGAGGAGCTCCATTTCGGTCGTGCCGCCCGACGGCTGCACATGTCGCAGCCACCGCTGAGCGTCCAGGTCGCACGACTCGAGCAGGAGGTCGGCACCGCGCTGTTCGACCGTTCGACGAGGCGGGTGGCGCTGACCGCCGCCGGACGACACCTCCAGGCGCGGGCGCGACACATCGTCGAGGAGCTCGACACGGTCCGGAGTGAGATGCGCGACTTCGTCGACGGTCTCGCCGGGGAGCTCACCGCAGGGTTCGTGAGTTCGGCCAACTACACGGTCCTCCCCGGCGTCGTGCAGCTGTTCCGGGCGAGCCGCCCCGGGGTGACGCTGCGCCTGGTGCCGTTGACCTCAGGAGAGCAGTTCGACCGGCTCCGCGACGGCACCCTCGACGTCGGGATCGTCCGTGATGAGGTCCCGCAGACGCCATCCGACAGCTCCCCCGCGCTCACGACCGAGGTCGTCTTCGAGGAGCGTCTCGTGGCGTGCCTCCCGGTCGGTCACCCGTTGGCAGGGCGACCCGAGGTCACCGCGGAGGAGCTCTTGGAGGTCCCGATGATCTCCTACCCGCGGGCGCTCATGCCGGGATTCGTGGACCGCGTCGCGGAGGTCCTCGGCACGTCGAGTCGGACGCAGGTGGTCGAGGAGGTCGTCCATCAGGAGACCGCCCTCGGGTTCGTCGCGGCCGGCGTCGGTACGACGATCCTGCCCGAGTCGGTGCGGCAGCTGGTGCCGCCGTCGATCGTCGTCGTGCCGCTCGCCGGGTCGCCGACGACACGCCTGCTGGCCGCTCGTCAGGAACGAGTGGACGAGAGCCCGGTCCACGACGCGTTCATCGCCTGTCTCCGCGACGCGGCCGCACAGCTCGGGTGAAGGCCCACTCGAACACCGCGCGTCCGCTTCCCGTCTCGACGGCGTAGCCCCGGTGTTCCTGTCCGACATGGACAAACGAGTCGACCCTGTCCAAGCTGGAACCGATGACCGACACCCGCGACGACTTCACCATCCGACGAGCCACTCCGGACGACGTCCCCCTCCTGCAAGCGTGGAGCTGCGACGAACCCGTCGCCTGGATCGACCCGGAACGGCTGACCGCCGAACTCGCGAGTCGGAACTGTCGACCGGAGTGGTCGTGGATCGCCGAGCAGGACGGTCGCCCGATGGCACGAGCACTCTGGTGGGGCCAGGCGGATGCGAACCGGCCCGCCACGCTCGACTGCCTCACCACCACGGTCGAAGTCGCGGAGCCCGAACGTGTCGGCGCTGCGCTCATCCGCGCCGGACTGGACGCCTTCGGCGCGGGACCGGCACTGGAGTTCAACGTCGACGTCTCCCCTGCCTGGGCCGATGACGCTGCGAGCGTGGAGGCGGTGCGGTGGCGCCACGAGCCTGCACGCGCCGGTGGGTTCTCGCGCACGACCGAGCGGGTCAGTTTCGCGAGGTCCACCTCCGATCCGGTGCCGGCACGATCGCAGCGCCTTCGTTTCGTCGCCGCCCCGGACGACGCGTTCCACGAGCTGTTCGCCCTGGTCGCGACCGGCACCCTCGATGCGCACACGCAGGACATGGTCGCGCGCGAAGGACTCGAGGCGCTCGCGGACGACGATCTAGCGTTCTACCGATCGCTCCCCGGCGAACGGGATGCCTGGCGGGTCGCAGAGCTGCTCAACGGGACGATCGTGGGATTCATCATCCCGACGAGGACGGCGTACGACGCGAGCATCAGTTACCTGGGCGTGCTCCCCGAGCATCGCGGACACGGTTACGTGCACGACCTCTTGGAGGAGATGGTCCACGTGCACCACGGGTCGGGACAGGACCGGATCGTCGGCACCACGGATGCCGCGAACACGCCGATGCGTGGCGCGTTCGAACGAGCCGGTTTCTCGGTCGCGCGCGTTCGGATCGTGCACGAGCAGTAGGTTCGCCCCGGGCTCGGTTCCGACCGTCTCAGTTGAGCACCGCGACACGGTCGACCGCCGCGCTCGTCAGACCCGCGACGACTGCAGCACGCGGACGACCCCGGAGCAGACCGCGAGCCAGATGATCAGCTGCAAGACCGCAGCGACGAGGAGCGGCAGCACGAACGATCCGCCTTCGGCGGAGGACAGCCAGACCATCACGACGACGGTTGCGGCGATCCCTGCGCCCGAGACCGCCAGGAAGAGGGCGCGCAACGCCACTGCCTCCCGACGGTCGACGGTGTCCTCCGCTCCGGTCGGCGCTTCCTGCGGGTCGGTGGTCTGCGGCGTCACCTCGGACCACGCGGAGACGGCGCGGATGATGCGGTTCTCGGAGACCTGCAGCCCGAGCAGGATGACGACGCTCGTCAGCGCGACCGCGAACCCGATGAGGACCACGGAGCCGAAGAACGCCCCGCTCTCCCCCACCCAGAACGGACCGAGGACGGTCACGGTCGCGACGGCGAGGGTGGCGGCCACGACGAGTGCTACGGACGAGACGAGCCCGAGCGCCAAGCGGGCCGGGCGACCGTACTCCAGGAGCAGGACCTCCAGCGCGACATCGCCGACCTCAGGCTGTCGCTGTCCACGCTCGGTGGCATTGATCCAAGCTCTCGCCTCAGCTCGGAGCAGGAAGGCGTTCCAGGCTGCCGCCGTGGATGACGCGGCCGAGGGCTTCGAGAGCGCTCGCCTCCGTTCAGGCTGCGGGGGTTGCTCGAGGGGCATGCGACGACCTTACGCTGACGGCGGGGCCGGCGAGATGGGCCCGACCTGATGCGGTGCGTGTCATCTCACTGCGCATCGATGAAGGTGCGGAGCGCCTCGACCCACTGCTCATGCGCGTCAAGGTGCGCATCATGCGATGCACCGCTGAGATCGACGCGACGTGCGCGCCTGCCCCGGCCTGCGAACGCCGCCTTCTTATCCTCGGTGAACATTCCTCCGTCTGCATAGACCACGAGGGTTGGCACGTCGATGCTCTCCCACTCGCGCCAGCGAGGCTCCCCGACCGCCTCGATCGTCGTCTGCATGACGTCTGCATCGAATCGTGGGACCAACCCGTCGACTGTCTCCTCCAGATCCTCGACCCAGGCACGTTCGAGCGGCCCGTCACCAAGCTCCGCCGCCGCGTCCGATCGACTTGCGAACGGGACGTTCCACGACCGGAAGAAACCGCCGAGGGCTCGGTGATCCTCCACCGTGCCGCTGCCCTGGTCCCCTTCGAGCATGACCAGCGCGCGAACGATGTCTGGCCTGTCGGCAGCCAGGAGCATCGCGGTATGCGCGCCCATCGACTGCCCGATGACGATCACCGGTTCTGATGTCTCGGCTTCGATCACCCGTGCGACATCCGAGACGTACGCCGCTCGAGAGGTGTCCATCGGCCGCCTCGTACTCTCTCCGTGGCCACGCTGGTCGATGAGGACGACCGATCGTCCGGCAAGCGCTCGAGCCGTTGGAAGGAACTCCCGACTGCTCCCGGCGAGTCCGTGGAGGATGACCGACGCCGGCTCGGAACCCTCGAACACGGTGTACGAGATCGTGACCCCGTCGTCGACGATCAGCTGCTTCCGTGTCGAGACCATCAGTCCAGCCTAGGAGGCGTTCGTGCGCAACCAGGCCGGGAGCGGCCACCGCTAGCCTTACGTCATGCAACTCAGGGGTGTGGGCGCATGACGATCGACGATCTTCTCGCGGAATCAGACGGCGGATGGTCTCGTAAACCACGGACCGTGCGTCAAATGCTGGGAACGCTCGGGGTGGCCATCGGTTGTATGGCCGGCTTCGTCGTCCTCGTCGTCGCGCTACTGGGGTCGTTTCAAGGCAGCTACAGCTCGTTCCTCGAAGGTGACGTGTCCGTCTGCGGCTACGCAGGCGTGGATTCGGTCTGCCAGCAGGAGCTGCGGGAGCAGGTGCGCACCACGATGCACATTCCGCTCGCCAAGGACGTCCGGGTCGAGAAGCTGCGTCGCTACGGGTTCCCCGATCCGATCTATCAGGCCCGGTTGTCGTTCCCGAGCGCCGCCGATGCGAGGGCCGCCGGTCACACCGTGCTGGAGGTGCTACCGAGCGGCGCGGCCATCGTCATCGTCGAGGCGAACGGCTGACTCCCGACCCATCCTCGCTCACCTGCCGGCGGCGCCGCCGTCACCGGGCCGCGAGCATCCGGTCGGCGGTGCGCAGCGACAACGCCATCTGTGCAAGACCCGGGTTCGCGGAGAGCGCGCTCGGGAACGTGGAGTTGTCACAGATCCACAGGTTGTCGATGTCGTGCGATCGCCCATCCCCGTCAACCACGCCGTCACTCGGATCGTCGCTCATCCGGCACGTGCCGAGCGTGTGCGCCGTGCGCGCGAGCACCCTGGTGCTCCGCGCACCGGCTGCCGTGAGGATGTCCGTCATCGTGCGGATGGCGTGGCGGTCGATGGCCTGCTCGTTGTCACCGGGCGAGAACGAGACGGTCGCACGCGGCAGACCCCATTCGTCCTCCTCCGACGAGAGCTCGAGCCGGTTACCGTCGGCGGGCAGACACTCGGCGTTCATCCCGATGCCGGCGTTGTACCGGGACGCGTCGAGCTCGTCGACCAGCTCGGTGCCCCAGAGCCCGCCGCCGCGCACGAGGGTCGTCGCGTAGTTGAACGGCATGACGCCGAGGCTCTGCAACAGATACCCTCCGGCGAAGTCAGCACCTTCGGGGCGGACGAAGTCCTCGGTGATGAGCGCCGACGGGTAGCCGCGGTAGCCGCGGATCTGCTCGTCGAACCGTCCCCACACCTGCACCGCCCCGTGGGCCAGGAAGTTCCGACCCACCTGACCGCTGGCGTTCGCGAGGCCGTTGTGCAGCAGGAGCCGAGGGGTCTCCACCCCGCCGCCCGCCAACACGAGCACCTCGCAGCGCTGCCGCTTGTCGACACCGTCCTGGCGATAGACGACGCCCGTCACCCGACCGCGGGCGTCCCGCTCGATGGTGTGCACGACGGCGTCCGGTCGGATCTCCGCCCCCGCCGCGACCGCAGCCGGCAGGTAGGTGATGGCCGTCGTCGCCTTCGCACCGTGGCGCTCGCCCTGGTGGATCGAGCCGACGTTCGTCGTGGCACGCCGCAGGCCATGGTGAGGCTGATCGCGGTCGCGGGTGATGATCGCGGCGGGTGCGTCGGTCGCTCGGATGCCGAGCGACTCCGCGCCCTTCGCCATGAGGTCGGCAGGCGCGTTGCGCTTCGGCGGCGCGTACAGATAGGTCCGCGACGGGTCCCACGGATACGGCGTCGGCCCGGAGACACCGATGGTCGCCTCGACCTCTTCGACGTAGCGCGTGAACTCCGCGTGATCGACGGGCCAGTCGCGTCCGAAACCGGTCTCGCTGCGCAGACGCAGGTCACGGGCGTCCGGCCGGGGCGTGAACGCGCCCCAGTGCACGGTGCCACCGCCGACGCCGAACCCGCTGTTGTTCGGGCCGAACGCCGTCGGAGCGTCTCCACCGCTGAACCGGCTGGACATCCAGTTGATCGTCGTCGCGTCGACCTCGTCCGGGGTGGACTCGGCAGGGTCGTGATTCGGCCCCGCTTCGAGGGCGACGACGCGGAGTCCCGCTGCAGCGAGTCGCGCGAGCAGTGGTGCGCCACCCGCACCGGTACCGACCACCACGACGTCGACGCTGTCGTCGAGGTCGTAGGTCTTCATGGTGTCCAGGTTCACGCTGCGTCCTCCTGCTGCTGTGCGGGCGCGACGCCGAGTTCGGCGGGCTCCCAATCGTCTCTGGTGCCGGCACCCAACTCGCGGTAGCCGGCGAAGTCGACGTCTTCAGCGCCGGTCGCGAACCCGTCGTAGCCGACGCGGGCCAGCGACGCGGGATGGATGAGCCACTCCCGCGTGACGTCCACGCGCAGGTCCTCGAACCAGCGCCGCAGATCGTCTCCGTCGATGGCGCCCCCGGGGACGCCCTGGCCGTCGATCACGGCACGGATCACGGCATCCTGGTCATCGGCCGAGTCCGGCCACGCGGTTCGGAGATCATCCAATCCGGCGCGGTAGGCCTCGTCGTCCGTGAGCCCTCCGACCGGCCGCCATCCGTCGCCACCACCTGCTGCGAGGTCGGCGTCGACCCGGGCGGCGAGATCGATCCGCCCCTCGGTCGCCTGGGGAACCAGGCGATCGGCGACGGAACGGAGCAGGTCCAGCTGTTCCACGCTCAGGACGCGGGGCCGATACTCGGGGTCATCCGGCAGGGCGCGTCGTGCCAGCGCGCTGCGCACCCGCGGCGTGGTCCGCAGGGACGCGATGACGAGCCCCCACTCGGCTGGGACGATGGCGCTGTGTGCGACGATCTCGTCCCAGAACTCGGTGAGCGCGCGCGCGACCGTGACCGGACGCTCGTACGAGAGCAGATGTCCGGCTCCTGCGAGCGACACGAATCGTGCACGGGGGTAGACGTCCGAGAGCAGCTCGGGCTGCACTGCGGCTCCGAGCGCCTCGTCCTGATCTCCGGCGAGCACGATGCACGGGAGGTCGAGCTTGCCGACGGAGGACGCGATGTCCTCCTCGCTGCCCTGCTCGAGCCAGCGGCGCCACGCGACGGGCGACATGGCCTGCACGGACGCCACGGCGGCGGCCTGCAGCTCGGTCGGCAGAGGTGCACCCACGTTGTCGTCGACGAAGGTCTGCGCGTCCGCCTCGGCGATGGGCCCGTCCTCGATCCAGCTGAGCATCTGGTGGCGCTTGGCGTCAGGCATCGGCTCGGGCGTGGGCGGTGACGGTGCCAGGAGCACGACGCCGAGGAGCCCGAACACGGGGACGTCGCCGTCGCGGACCCGGGCGGCGATCCCGGCGGCGACCTTGCCACCCATGCTGTGCGCACACAGCATCCAGGGTCCGCCGTCGGCCTGCTCCGCGATCACGGCGAGGGCAGCGTCGACCTGCGAGTCGACCGAGCCGTCCGGTGCGTCGGCCGTGTCGCCCTGTCCGGGCAGCTCGACGGCGATCATCCGGAACCGAGCGTCGAGCTCGCGAGCCACTGGTGCGACCGCGGCGGCGTCGAGCCCGAGCCCGGGAAGGAAGAAGACCGTGCACGCAGCCGCGGTCACGGGGTGACCATGCCGCCGTTGACGTTCAGCGTCGCCCCGGAGACGTAGCCGGACTCCGCCGAGGCGAGGTAGACGTACGCCGGCGCGAGTTCAGCCGGCTGCCCGGCACGCTGGTAGGTGTTCTCGTCGTCGAAGTGCTCCATCTGCTCGTCGGAGACGCCGTCGGAGACCTGCAACGCGGTCCACACGGGGCCGGGGGCGACGACGTTCACGCGGATCCCCCGGGAGGCGAGCTGCAGCGCGAGCCCCTTGGAGAGGTTGTTGATCGCGGCCTTCGTAGCCGCGTAGTCGAGCCGGTCGGGTGACGGCTTGTACGCCTCGAGCGATGCCGTGTTCACGATGCTCGCGCCCTCGCCGAGGTGGGCGAGTGCCGCCTTGGTGATCCAGAAGTTCGCGAAGACGTTCGTGCGGAACGTCTCCTCGAACTGCTCGTCGCTGAGGTCCTCCACCCGGTCGACGGCGATCTGCTTGCCGGCGTTGTTGACCAAGATGTCGAGGCCGCCGAGGAACTCGGCTGCCTCCGCCACGAGCCGACGGCACTGGTCGGCGTGCGAGATGTCGGCGACGATCGCCTTGCCCCGGCGCCCGGCGTCGGCGATGAGCGAGAGGACGTGCTCGGCGTCCTCCTCCTCACCCGGCAGGTGGGCGATGACCACGTCCGCGCCTTCGCGGGCGAACGCGATCGCCGTGGCGGCACCGATACCGGAGTCGCCGCCCGTGATGAGCGCCTTGCGACCCGTGAGGCGTCCACTCCCCCGGTAGCTCGCCTCTCCGAGGTCGGGCACGGGGTTCATCTTGGCCTGCACGCCGGGCTCCGACTGATGCTGCAGCGGGGGCTCGACCCGGTCGTACTGGGTCACGGGGTTGGTCAGTTCGTACTGGTCGCGCGGAGACATGACGACCACGCTAAACGAGACCTCGGCCGGAACCGGTGGGGTTGCACTCAGCGCGTCCGGTGGTGCAGTGGTTCGACGGAGGGCCTGCGTTCGGGCCGCGTGATCCTTGCGCGGAGCACGTCGTCGCCGATCGGGTCAGCAGAACGACGAGGGTCCACCCCAGCCGCCGACCCAGGCCGCCACCCGGGGATCAGGCCGGAGCTGCCGGACGCCGTCGGCGACGAGCTGCTGCGTCTCGAAGGCGGCGGATGTGGCCCAACGTTCCTCACGCCGCCTGGCCCGCCGGGATCGCACGCGGCCGAGCGACGCGCCGTCCGGGTCGACGAGCTCGACGGTGCCCACGTCTCCGGTGCCGAGGCGGTCGACGAGACCGACGATCCACGTCGGGTCGAGGATCACGATCGGGCGGTCGAACTCCCACGTCACGCGGGCATCGACTCCGGCTGCTCCACTGAGGACGCGCGGGTCTTCCCCGAGCTCCTCAGCTCCGCCGTCCTCGAGGACCAATCGAGCCTGCGGGAAGGCTGCGAAGAGCGAGTCCGCCGCGACGAACCGAGCGGCCGCCGTGTGGTCGCCCCGCAGCCGCACGACGAGATCGACCGCGGCCGACCACAGCGCCCGCGGCGCGGACCCCGACACGGGGATCGACGAGAAGAGCCGCATGGTCTGCGCGTTCGCGCGGTCCATGCCTGAGCCGTCCCGCTCCGCCCACTCGGGGCCGTCGTGCCAAGCCACCGCGGCCGGGACATGGGCGAAGACCGCTCCCGCCTGCCACATGCGGTGCGCCCACTCCCAGTCCTCCCCGCCGTACGAGGTGAACGACTCGTCGAATCCGCCGACCTCGTCGAACATGCTCCGCGAGCAGGCGATGACCGCGCCGATCATGAACCGATAGGACCTATCGTCCGCGTTGCGCAGATCCCGACTGCGCGCGTACGCCTCGGCGAGCCATGCCGGTTCGGCGAGCTCACGGCCGGCGGCCGCCTCGACGACAGGAGCCTCCAGGGCGACCCCGGTGAAGTCGGCATGGCGACGCCGCCCCACCGTGACCGCCTCGGGCAGCAGGGCGGGCAGCCGCGTGAGCGCGCGCACGTAGCCCGGCTCGGGGACCGTGTCGGCATCGAGGAAGCACAACACCTCGCCACTGCTCGCCCGCACGCCCAGATTGCGGACGGCGGCGAGCCGGAACCCCTGGTCCTCCTGCCGGACGAGGATCACGTCGTCCGGAACCGACACGTCACCAGGGGAACCGTCGTCGGCGACGATCACCTCCAGGAGGTGACGCGGGTAGTCCTGCGCGGCGAGGGCGTGCAGGGTCCGGAGCAGCTCACCGGGCTGGTCGTAGTGCGCGACGATCACCGAGACGCGCGGCAGCGGATCAGGCTGGACGTCGTCGAGCGTGTCCCACCGGTTGCCGACGACCCACGGCTGCGCACTCCCGTTCACGCGTTGCGCCACACGGAGAGCAGGGCCGCGAGCCGGTCGACGGCGACGACGACGAACTCGGGGTGGGACGCGTACCAATCGGTGTGGGCGGCGCGCACCTCGGCGTCGTCGACCTCGACGCCCTCGATGATCCAGTGGTCGCGGGGCTCGTCCGTCAGGGACCAGGCGTCGACGACCTCGGGTGCGATGGGCGCGCGCACCGCGTTGAGCAGGGGGCGTCCGGGGTCGGTGACGCCGCCTGGCGCCCCCAGGGCCTCGAGGATGCGGGCGCCGAGCGGCAGCCAGATCGCGTTCCCCGGGTGATTGACGGTGCGCGCGTGGTCGGCGGTGACCGCGTCGAAGAGGTCGGACACCGGCACGTCGGTCGCGGCCTCGCGTCGCCGCAGTTCCTCGACGGAGACTCGGCCGATCGCGCGCACGGCGTCCGGCTGGAGGGCAGGCACGACGGGGATGCCTGCGGCGGCCGCGAGCGTCCGGACGTCGTGGTACGCCACGAGCGGCGGGTTCTCCTCGACGCCGGGGACCCGGACGGCGGCCTGGAACGGATGCAACCCACCGAACCGCACCGGAGTCACCGTCAGCACGCTCGCGCTCGTGGCGGCGGCGACCTGTCGTGTGCCGAGCGGCAGTCCGTGGTAGTCGTCCCGCACGGGTTGCGACACCACGGTGTGCGCCGCCCCCACCACCTCGTGCAGCCGCTCCGCGTCCTCGGCGGTCATCTCGTGCACGGCCGGAACGCGCACGAACCGGCGGTCCGGCGCATCCATCACGGTGCGCAGGGATTCAGCCTGGCAGTTGCCGAGCACCACCCCGAACTCCGTCGGCAACGGTGCGAGGCCGTAGAACTCCGCGTAGTGCCTGCGGCGTGCCTCCACCGGCGACCCGGCGGGCGCAGCGGTCGTGCCCGGTTCGAGGGTGTGGCTCATGCGTCGACGCTATACCGTCGTCGCGCCTACCATCGATCTCGCGCATCGGGTTGACGACAGGCGTTCACCCTGCAGTGTGAGAAGGAATCAGGCATGAACACACCACGGAACTTTCGGAACGCCCTGGTCGCCATGGGGGTCGCCGCGCTCGCGGTCCCCTTACTCGTCTCATCCCCCTCCGCCACCACCGCGGGTCTCCTGATCGAGGGATACCTCATGACCGGATCAGGGGCGCAGTACATCGCCCCGAGTGCCTCGGCACTCTCGCTCGTCGGCATCGACGGCGTCAACCTGACCTCGACCGGCGCAGCGGTCACGGCGACACCGCCGGAGGCCGCGGGTATGGTCACCGCGGCGAAGAGCAAGGGTCTCAAGACCGAGCTGCTGTTCGGCAACTTCGACGCGTCGATCGGCGACTTCTCCCCGGCCATCGCCACGAAGCTCCTCAGCAGCACGGTGAACCGGAAGGCCGTCGTCACCTCGCTCGTCTCCAAGGTCGCGCAGGGCGGGTTCAACGGAGTGCAGATCGACCTCGAGTCACTGAACAGCTCCCACAAGGCCGGTCTCACGAAGTTCCTCGCCGAACTGCGCGCCGCACTGCCGTCAGCGTCGACCATCTCGATCGCGCTCATGGCCACCGACACCGCCGCGGGCTACGCCGACGAGGGGTACGACATGAGTGCGCTGAACGCCTCCGTGGGGCGGTTCGTGCTGATGGCCTACGACCAGCACGGACCGACCTGGACCGATGCGGGCCCCGTCGGCGGCACGCCCTGGGTCAAGAGCGTGCTGACGGCATTCATCGCGACCGGTGTCCCGAAGAGCAAGATCGACCTCGGTGTCGCCGAATACGCGTACACCTGGCCGGGTGACGGGACCGACGGCGTGCAGCTGACCGTCGCCGAGGCGAGAGCGAAAGCAGGCAATCGTGCGACGTGGGACGCGACGCAGCAGGAGTGGACGGCGACACTCGCGGACGGCACGGTCATCTGGTGGTCCGACGCCAAGACCCTCGGTCTCCGGAAGACCTACGCCACCCGACAGGGTGTGCACGGCCTCGCCGTGTGGGAGCTGAGTCTCGGTGATCCGATCAGCTGAGTCGCGCCAGCCTCGAGCCCGTCGAACGCCGCGTCGGAATCGGATCAGGCGGTGGGTGGGCGGATCCAGGCAGTGACGGCCCGCGAATGGCTCGGTTTCTCCGGGGCCGGCCAGACCGACGGAGACGGTCGGTCTGCTCAGAGCGCCTGAAGCCGCACCCGTCTTCGGATCAGATGAGCTCCGCCGTCCGACTGCGCGCGGCGTAGACGGCGGGGGTCACGGAGAACCGGGTGCGGAACGCCCCGATGAAGCTGCTCACCGACTCGTAACCGACCGCGGGTGCGACCTCCTGCACGGCGACACCCCGACCGAGCATTCCCGCCGCTGCATGCAGGCGCACGCGGACCCGCCACTCACGGAAGGTGCATCCCGTGCCGTCCACGAACGCCCGGCCGATCGTCTTCGAGCTGACGCCCGCCGCCGAGGCCCAATCGTCGAGCCCACGCGGGTCGGCGGGGTCGGCCATCAGGGCCGACGCGATGGCACGCGCGCGCGGTTCACGGGGCATGGCCAACGCCTCATCGTCGCGAGCCGCCGCCGACAGCAGGTCGATCAGGAGCGACCAGCATCGCCATCGCCGGCGCCCGGCCGGGTCGGCGTCGAGCAGGTGCGCCAGCAGCGCTCCCGAGAGGTCGTCGACCCGGACGGTCCGTGCACCGTTCCAACGGCCGCCCTGTGGGCGCAGCATCGGGTCGGCATAGACGCTGATGAGCTCTCCGGGCTCGCTGAAGCTCATCTCGTGCACCATCCCCGCGGGGATCCAGGCGAGGTGCTCTCGCCGCAGTCGCCGTCGATCGCCGAGGACCGACACCTCCATCGCGCCGGAGCTCATCCACGCGAGTTGGTCCTCGCGGTGCGAGTGCTCGTCGAACCGTGTCGTCGCATCGACCCGCGAGCGGGAAACCCGGAACTCCCCCGATGTCCCTTCGGCGTCATCCAGTGGGCCGAGGAGCCTGATCCCGCCGTCCGAGTGGTCACGACCAGACATCCAGCTGTCTCCATTCGACAAGTCCTGTCCACTCAGCGCGATAGCGCGAAGCGATTAGGCAAGGCTAACCTGACTGGCGTCATCCCGCCAGCCGAACCATTGAAGGACCCCATGATCGTTCCGAAGCACCACCGCGCCCCGAGCGCGAGGACCGCTCGCCTGCTTGCCGCGGTGAGCGCACTCGCCCTCGTCGGCGTCGCGCTCTCCGCCTGCTCGAGCGCCTCCTCGACGACCGCCGAGAACCCGAACTACACGACCGAGCCGAGCGACTCGTTCCCGGTGACGATCGAGCATGAGTACGGCGAGACGGTCATCCCCTCGGAGCCGCAGCGGATCGTCGTGGTCGGACTGACCGAGCAGGACATCCTCCTCGAACTCGGTGTCACACCGATCGCGACGACGGAATGGTACGGCGAGCAGCCCTATGCGGTGTGGCCGTGGGCGACGGACCTCCTGGGCGATGCCGAGCCGACCGTCCTCACCACGACCGACGGGTTCGAGTACGAGAAGATCGCGTCGCTGCGGCCCGACCTGATCATCGGGACGAACGCCGGTATGACCGAGGAGAACTACGGGAAGCTCGCGGAGATCGCGCCGACCGTGACCAACGAGGAGGGCGCCGGGCTCTACTTCGCGGATTGGCGGGACCAGACCAGGATGGTCGCCCAGGCCGTGGGGCGCTCAGCGGAGGGCGAAGCGCTCATCACGGGCGTCGACGAGGCCTACGCCGCGGCGGCTGCAGCGCACCCGGAGTTCGCGGGCCTCACGGCGACCTTCTCGCAGGGTGGGCCGTGGGACGGCAACCTGTGGGTCTACCCCGACGGCCTCAACACCGACTTCCTGACGGATCTCGGGTTCACGATCACGCCCGGGCTGCAGCAGTACGTCCCGAGCGAGGGCGGACAGGCTCAGATCGCCGCCGAGAACGTCGGTGTCATCGACGCTGACGTGATCGTCTTCGCGACGGAGTCCACGAATTCCGTTCAGGAGGTGCTGGGCTTCGGCACCACCTCGAGTCTGGACGCCGTGACCGGCGGACACGCGGTCTTCACCGACGGCGAGCTCGCCGGTGCGATCTACTTCCTCACCCCGCTCAGCCAGAAGTACGTCCTCGAGCAGCTGGTGCCGCGCCTGGTCGACGCCGTCGCCGGCACAGCTCCGCAGAGCGTCGACGGCTGACCCGTCGGTGACCTCGCGCACCCCTCGCGGGCGCCGTTCGCTGGGGCTCGGGATCGCGGTCGCGGCACTCGTGACCGCGATCCTGCTCAGCATCCTCGTGGGGTCCCACCCCGTGGGCCCGACCGACGTCTGGCGGGCACTCACGAGGCCCGATGGCTCCGTCACCGATCTGGTCGTCCTCGATCTGCGGATCCCCCGCACCGTGGCCGGACTCGTCGTCGGTGTCGGGCTCGGCGTCTCGGGCGCACTCATCCAGGGCCTCACCCGAAACCCCCTCGGTGATCCGGGGATCCTCGGTGTGGACGCGGGCGCGGCGCTCTTCGTCGCGATCGGTGTCCTGCTCGGCGCGCGCACGCCCGTGCAGTACCTGCCGTTCGCGTTCCTGGGAGCCCTGGTCGTGACAGCACTCGTCTACGTGATCGGCTCGGCAGGACGTGGTGGTGCGGATCCGGTCCGGCTGACCCTCGCCGGCGTCGCCCTCGCTGCGGTGCTCAGCGGCATCACGACCGCGATGATGCTCCTCGACCCGGTCACGTTCAGGCAGCTCCGCGGGTGGAACGCCGGGTCCTTCGTCGAGCGGGGCCTCGACGTCATCATGCCCGCACTCCCCTTCGTCCTCGCGGGCGTCGTCATCGCGCTGTTCAGTGCTCGATCGCTGAACGCCCTCGCGCTGGGCGACGATCTCGCCTCCTCACTCGGCACCCGCCTCGCGACCACCCGTGTGCTCGCCGTCGTCGCGATCACCCTGCTGGCGGGAGGGGCGACCGCGATCGCCGGACCGGTCGGCTTCGTGGGGCTCATGGTGCCGCACATCGCGCGGTGGATCGTCGGTCCCGACCAGCGGTGGATCGTGGCGTACTCGATCCTGATCGCGCCGGCTGTGCTGCTCACCTCTGACGTGATCGGTCGCGTGATCCTCTGGCCGAGTGACGTCCCTGTCGGGATCGTCACGGCGTTCATCGGTGCGCCCGTGTTGATCCACCTCGTGCGGCGCGCGAAGGCGAGCGCACTGTGAGTGGGGCCGAGGCCGGACCGCGCACGGTCGTGTGGCGGAGGCGATCGCTCTCCGTCCGCGTCCGGCTGCGCACGATCGTCGTGTGCGGGGTGCTCGGTGTGGTCGCACTCGCGTTGGTGTTGCTCGCGCTGTGTCTCGGCGACCTGCCGCTCTCGGTCGGTGAGGTCGCATCGGCGTTCCTCGGCGGGCCAGGCGGTCTGGTGCAGACGGTGGTGCTCGAGTGGCGCCTCCCGCGAGTCCTCGCCGCGCTGCTCTTCGGCGCCGCCCTCGGACTCTCCGGCGCGATCTTCCAGTCCCTCACCCGGAACCCGCTCGCGAGCCCCGACATCATCGGGCTCACCGCGGGATCGTACGCGGGCGGTCTCATCGTGATCATCGTGATCGGTGCGGGCGCCGGCTCGGCCGCTGTCGCGGGCGGTGCCGTCGGTGGCGGGCTGATCGCCACGGCGCTGGTCTCCCTCCTCAGCTACCGTCGAGGCATCCAGGGCTTCCGCCTCATCGTCGTGGGCATCGGCGTCTCGGCCATGCTCGAGGCGCTCAGTTCCTACCTCGTGCTGCGCGCGAAGCTCGAGGTCGCGATGCTCGCCACGGTCTGGGGCGCAGGCTCGCTGAACGCCGTCGGATGGGCCCAGCTGCTCCCGGCCGCCGTCGTCATCCTGGCCGTCACCATCGTCCTCGGGCCACTCGGCGGCTCGCTCCGCCAACTCGAGCTCGGCGACGACGCGGCGAAGGCGCTGGGATCGCGGGTCGAACCCTCACGGCTCGGTCTCGTAGCGTGCGCCGTCGCGCTCACGGCCGTCGTCACGGGCGCAGCCGGACCCATCGCGTTCGTCGCCCTCGCCGCCCCGCAGATCGCGCAGCGGATCACCCGCACCGCCGGCATCGCGCTGGTGCCGTCCGCCCTGCTCGGGGCCCTCGTGTTGCTGGCATCCGATGTCGTCGCGCAGCACCTGCTGCCGACGTCGCTCCCGGTGGGGGTCGTCACCGTGATCGTGGGTGGCGGCTACCTCGTCTGGCTCCTCGTCCACGAGATCCGCAGACGCTCGTGACCGTTCTGTCGTGAGGACCGGGGATTCCCCCTCACCGCATCGATCGGCGGCCCTCTAGCCTGATGCCGAAGAGCCGAAGCAGACGACGCGACGGCGGAAACGAGACACGATGTCGCTCCCTCCCGCTCCCGATCCCACCAGGACCGCCAAGCGCTTCATCCTCGCCGTCTTCAGCTTCGTCGGGCTGATGGCGTCCGGTGTCGGGGTGGTCTCGTGCTCGATCGGGCTCGCCGACACCGGTCACCCCGCCATGATCGTCGGGCTCGCCGGAAGCGTACTCGGCATCGCCGCCGCCTTCGTCGTGATGTGGACGGCCCTGCGCTCCGAACGCTGATCACGCCAGGCACCTCGGCTGGTCTCCTGGAAACCCCGGGTCCGTCGGACGGCGGTCGCCCGGACCGACGGTGCCGCCGGAACGTTCAGGTCGGGAACGGGGAGGCTGATACGCTCTCGCAGGTCTGCGTTCGCGTCGCCACCCGGATCGTGACCGGGCTCCCGAGGCGTCGTCACGCGCGCAGCAGGGCGTGAGGAATCGCAATGAGCATGGAAAGCGCGGCTTGGAGCTCGCTGTACAAGATCTCGAGCGCCAAGGACGGCAAGCACGGGATCTCCCGCGCGTCCGTGCGTCGGATCATGACCTTCGCGGTGCCCTACCGCGCCAAGCTGCTGGTCTTCATCGCGCTCTCCGTCGCCGGAGCGTTCCTCGCGGTGGCGACGCCGGTCCTCGCCGGGCAGGTGGTCGATGTCATCGTCGCCCGGGGCGAGGTGGCCACGATCATCCGGCTCGCGGTCGTCATCGCCCTCGTGGCCGTGGCCGACGCCGCCGTGTCGCTGCTGACGCGATGGTACTCGGCGCGGATCGGCGAGGGGGTGATCCTCGACCTCCGCACAGCCGTGTTCAACCACGTCCAGAAGATGCCGATCGCCTTCTTCACCCGGACCCGGACGGGCGCCCTCGTGAGTCGCCTCAACAACGACGTGATCGGCGCGCAGCAGGCCTTCAGCGGCACCCTGTCCGGCGTGATCACGAACCTCGTCGCCCTGATCCTCACCCTGATCGTCATGCTCAGCACCTCCTGGCTCGTGACGGTCCTCGCGGTGGTGATGCTCCCCGTCTTCCTGGTACCCGCGCGCCGTATGGGTGGCCGCCTCGCAGCGCTGCGTCGCGAAGCCGCCGACCACAACTCGGCCATGAGCACGCAGATGACCGAGCGCTTCTCGGCTCCCGGCGCCACGCTCGTCAAGCTGTTCGGCCGCCCGGACCAGGAGGCCGAGGAGTTCCGTGTCCGCGCCGCCCGCGTCCGCGACATCGGTGTCCGGACGGCGATGCTGCAGTTCGTCTTCTTCACCGCGCTGATGCTCGTCTCCGCCCTCGCGCTCGCCCTCGTCTACGGCCTCGGCGGCTCCCTCGCCCTCGCCGGGCAGCTGGACACCGGTGAGGTGGTCACCCTGGCGCTCCTGCTGACCCGCCTCTACGCACCGCTGACCGGCCTCGCGAACGCCCGGGTGGAGATCATGAGCGCGGTGGTCAGCTTCGAGCGCGTCTTCGAGGTGCTCGACCTCGAACCGCTCATCCAGGAGAAGCCCGACGCCGTCACCGTCTCCGAGGGTCCGGTGTCAGTGGAGTTCGACGACGTCCGCTTCGCCTACCCCTCCGCGGACAAGGTGTCCCTCGCCTCCCTTGAGGAGGTCTCCACGCTGGACACCCGCGGCGGCGAAGAGGTGCTGCACGGTGTCTCCTTCCGGATCGAGCCGGGCCAGACCGTCGCCCTCGTCGGGACGTCCGGAGCAGGCAAGTCCACGATCGCGCAACTCCTCTCGCGGCTGTATGACGTCGACGAGGGCGCCGTGCGCCTCGCCGGGACGGACGTCCGCGACATCGCCTTCGCCTCCATGCGGCACACCCTGGGCATGGTGACGCAGGACGGCCACCTGTTCCATGAGACCATCCGCTCCAACCTGCGACTCGCGCGTCCGGAGGCGTCCGAGGACGAGGTGTGGGACGCCGTCCGCCGCGCGCGGCTCGAGCCGCTCATCCGATCCCTGCCGGACCAGCTGGACACCATGGTGGGCGAGCGTGGCTACCGACTCTCCGGTGGTGAACGCCAACGGATGACCATCGCACGACTGCTCCTCGCCCAGCCGCGCGTCGTCATCCTCGATGAGGCGACAGCGGCACTGGACTCGACCTCCGAGGCCGCCGTGCAGGCGGCGCTCAGCGAGGCGCTCGAGGGCCGGACGGCGATGGTCATCGCGCACCGGCTCTCCACCATCCGCAGTGCGGACCTGATCCTCGTGGTCGAGGAAGGGTCGATCGTGGAGCGGGGCACGCACGAGGAGCTGCTCGCTGCCGGTGGGCGGTACGAAGAGTTGCACCGGACGCAGTTCGCCGTCCAGAAGAACCTGGCAGCGGCGGAGGAGACACCGAGCGAGACCTGACCGCGGTCGCCCCGTCGCAGCCTCCGGGCCGATGGGTTACCGGAGACGCTTGCGCAGGAGCAAGGCGGCGCCGCCCGCGAGCAGGCCGGCGGCGACGACGCCAGCCCCGCCGAGCTGCCAGCCCGTCAGCGCCAGGTCTCCGTCAGCGGAGGGTCGCGCTGTGGCCGAGGGGCGCGGTGTCGCGATCGCCCCTGCTCCAGGACCTCCCGAGGGTGGGGCCGCGGTCGGCGTGACCGTCGGAGGAACCGGCTCGACCTGAGCGCCGGGCACCGACCAGGTTCCCGCGGCGAACGTGACGGGCAGGGTCGCCGCCGTGACCACTGACGACGGGATGCCCGACTCGAGGACGAGGCACTCGAGCGCGAGGGTCGCGTCGCCCTGTTCGACGCCGCCGTCCACGACCTCCTGGAACGAGATGGCCATCGGCACCTCGACCGGCTGCCCGGCGGCCACCGTGACGGTCGGAGACGTGACGACGGTGACCCCTCCCGCCATCACGGAGAGTCGGGCGGCGTCGTCCGCATCGGCTGGGCAGCCCGCGGCGAGCACCGCGGAGCCGAACGAGGGGACGGCGCGCGCGTCACCTGAGGTGACCGCGGCGCCGGCGGTGCCGCGCAGCGTGAGCGGAGCCGGCGCCGAGGCGGCGACGGCAGCACCGGCGCCGGCGAGGCAGAGCACCGCACTGGCACTGAGAGCTGCCGTGACGAGCAGGGCGCGGCCTACGGCACGGAACGGAGAACGGTGGATGACGGGGGCAGTGGAAGACATCGGTACCTTTGGTGGGTGCGGTGGGCCTCCGGGACGGGGATACCCGGCGACGCCAGGACTCTTGCCGACGCAGATGAATGGGTCGTGAACGCCGGGCCTCACCCACGGCACCGGCCGTTGGGCCGAGGTTCACCTCCGCTGCCTACGATCGGCGCGTCCGTCCGATGAAAGTGATGCCATGCCCTTCGATCCCCGCCCCGAGCAGCCCGCGCCAACCGGTGGCTCATCCTCCGTGCCCGAGGTGAAGCGGGGCGCATCGGCCCGGCCCGGCCTCTCCCGCCGGTCCTTCCTGGGGGTTTCCGTCGCTGCGACGGTCGCAGTGGGAGCGACCGCCCAGGGGCTCGGGAGCGCGGCTTCTGCCCAGGCCGCGCCGCTGCCGTCGGCGTCGGCAGTCGTCGACCCGGACGCGCTCTCCTGGCTGGTGTTCGACCACCACGTGCACTCGGTCTACTCGCACGACGCCAAGTACCCGATGACGACGATCCTCGACCAGGCGCAGCGCTTCGCGGTCGACGCGATCGCCTTCACGGAACACAGCAACAAGGGACACGCCAACGTCGGCGGGGTGTTCAACGCGGCCCGCGAGATCGACACCGCCCGGGCGGCTCGCCCCGACATGCTCGTGCTGCAGGGGCTCGAGTGGTACATCCCGGGAGCCGAGCACGCGACCGTGCTGATCGCACCCGGGCCCCAGACGACCCTCGTGTTGCGCCGCTTCGAACTCGACCACGACGGCAAGCTCAACGGATGGGAGAAACCGCGCCCCGGCACCGCAGACGCCGCCGAGTGGCTCGTGCACGCGACCGACGGGATCGCCTGGCTCGGCGCCCAGAAGCGTGCAGGCGTCATCGACGACGTGATCGTCCTGGCGAACCACCCGAGCCGCCTCGGCATCGACTCGCCCGGTGAGCTCCGTGCCTGGCAGGACGCCGACCCTGAGGTGTTCGTCGGCATGGAGGGCGCTCCCGGCGCCCAGGCCGGAGCGATCGCCGCGAACGCGACCGAACGCTCGCGGCGCGGCGAGTACGAGAACACCGCCAGCGAATTCTCGTTCCCCGGCTACCCCGCGGAGGCCTATCTGACGCACGGCGGCTTCGACTGGACGACGGCCGTCGTCGGCGGGATGTGGGACTCGCTGCTGAGCGAGGGACGGCGCTGGTGGATCACCACGAACAGCGATCTGCACCTCAAGGAGTCCGACGCGACACGCGTGGGCGACTTCCCGACCGGGCCGGGCTGGGAGGCCGGGCGACCCTCGCGAACTTCAACCGCGCCGGCCGTCGACCCGACCCGATCGCCACGGCCACGCCCCAGAACGGCGCCGACTTCTGGCCAGGCGAGTTCAGTCGGACGCACGTCGGGGCCGTCGACCGGTCGTCCGCCTCCCTGCTCGACGCGATCCGCGCCGGCCGAGTCTGGGTCGACCACGGACACCTCGTCGCCGGACTCTCCGTCGTGCTCCGTGCCACCGACCAGCCGCAGACCGGCGTCACCCTGGGCGGGACCCTCACCGTCGCAAGCGGCACCGCCCTCGAGCTCGTGGTCGACGTCACACCCACGACGACGCCGACCTCGCGGGGCACGACACCGAGACTCGCGCACCTCGACCTGATCCGCGGGCGCGTCACCGGGCCCGTCGCCGACCGTGACGAACAGCGCGCACCCGGCACCCGAGTCGTCGAAATGCTCGACGTCACCGACCGCAGCGACTCCCCGTTCCGTGTCGTGGTGCCGCTCGAGCCGGCCACTGAGGACGGCTACGTCCGCCTTCGCGGCAGCGATGGCCAGGTGCACGGGGTCGGTCCGCTCGGCGCCGAGATCGACCCGCGGGCACCCCAGCCGTACCCGCTCTCCCCAGCTGACCCCTGGGCCGACACCTGGCTGTACACGAACCCGATCTACATCAGCGTGCGCTGAGCCCGGTCGGGCCCGGTCTGTGCCAGCGGGGCTCGCCGGATCGGAAGCAGGGTTCGCCCTCGCTGACGCGATGCTCGAAGCCGTACTCAGGGTGATTGAAGACGAACCCTCCCACCTCGACCTCGTCCTGCGTCGCTCTCCGCGCGCCCGTCGGTCCATCCCTCGTGGCGCATTGCGTCGCAAGCAGGTCAGCGAGATCCGTCTCACCGACGCGGATCCGAGCCGGCACCGTCAGGTCGCGCGAGACCCAGTCGAGGTCGGCAGTCGATCCCGGTTGTAGGTCGTATCGGTGTACCCGTGCGGAAGCGGTTGTCCGTCGTCGTCGAGACTCACGAACACGATGCGGTCGATCGTGAGGATACTTCGTCGGGTGACCATGTTCCTGACCTCTGCCCGCATCGTGAGGGACGTCCGCCCGAAGGCGGTCGCGCGGAGGCCCATCTCGATCAGGTCGCCCTGCAGCGCCGAGGAGACGAAGTCGATCTCCGAGATGTACTTCGTCACGGCCCTGGGGTTGCCGAGTTGCAGGATCGCGTAGATCGCCGCCTCCTCGTCGATCCACCGCAACAGACTGCCCCCGAAGAGCGTGCCGTGTGCGTTGAGATCCTCGGGCCGCACCCAGCGCCTCGACCGGAAGGTGATGCGCTCCCCGTCGTCGACTCCGTCGGCGACGGCCGAATCCTTCGAGGTGGTCACGCGTCTCTCCTAGATCACCGGAAGGATGATGTCACGAACCAGCGCATCCAGCTGGGCATCCGCCTCAAGGAACTGACGGAGGGTCCGCCTCGTCGCACCGAAATCGTCGAACTCGTCGATCGACATGCCGTCGACGAGGTAGGCCTTCCGGAACTCCGGGACGCGTTCGAGGAGCGTGTCCACGATGTGCTGCGCGACCGGCACGTCGATACGGTGCGGGTCGACGGGGATCCGGTTCTCGTTGATGCGCAGCTGCCAGTCGAACGGTGGTGAGACGACGAGGTCGCCACCGATGAGTTCCGACCACTGCAGGTAGTTGCGGAATGCAGCGGAGAGGATCCTTGACCGGAACCCGCGCTCGGTGAAGATCCGGTAAGCCTCTTTCAGCGCGGCCACGCCCGCCCACTCGAGGTAGCCAGGATCGATGAGGATACGGTCTTTGGCAACGGACGCCTTGAGCCAGTCGTCCAGGCGCCCGCCCATGATGGTGACGACGGAGCCGAACTCCCAGTCCGGGAGCCCCTCGGCGGCCCGTCGCTCGAGACCGCGCTCGATCGCCTCGCCGACCGCGACTGCCTGGGCCACCGTGAACGACACGGTCGCATTGATGCTGACTCCGCGATAGGTCGCCTCTTCGATCGCGCGAATCCCGACGGCGGTGGCGGGTATTTTCACGATGATGTTCTCTGCCAGTGCCGAGAACCGAACGGCCTGCTCGACGAGCGCCTCAGCGTCCCGGTGCAGGCGTGGATCGGTCTGGATCGACAGACGACCGTTCCGGCCGTTGCTCTCCCGGAACGCGGGCTCGAGGAGCACGGCCGCCTGGATCGACAGCTCCTCGACCACCTTCCAGCCGAGCTCGGCCTCCCCCGCTACCGGGAACTCGGCAGCGAGTTCGGTGATCCGCGGCGCCCAGACGTCGGAGTTCTGGGCGATGACCGCAAGGGCGATGACCGGGTTGCAGGTCGCGCCGACCGCACCGAACGCGATCGACCTGGCGAGTTCGTCAGGGTCGGCGGAATCGTTCCACAGGCTCGTGGGCGTCGAGGCCGCCGCGGCTGCGAGCGGAAGCGTGCCGGCTGGGGTGAAGGTGTCGGTCATCGAAGTGCCTCCGGGAGTCGAGTTGGCGATCGCCAGAGCTGCGGCGACGCAGTCCGATCACCATACCTGAATTTTGACAGTATGTCCTAACAATCTGCGCGCAACCCAGCGTGACCTGACATAGCCCCGTTTTGGAAAGCCCTGATATTGTCAGGACAAGTCCTCTCTCCCAATCGAAGGAGCCGCATGGCACAGCCCGAGCAGACGCTCCCCGTCGAACTCTTCCTCGACCTCGATCGATCCGGACCGGTGCCGCTGTACTACCAGATCGCAACCAGGCTCGAGCAGGCCATCCATGATGAGACACTGCCAGCGGGATCACGTCTGGAGAACGAGGTAGCGCTGGGCACCCGCCTCGGGCTCTCCCGCCCCACGATCCGTCGGGCCATCCAGGAACTCGTGGACAAGGGCCTTCTCGTCCGTCGCCGAGGTATCGGCACACAGGTCGTCCACGGAAAGGTGACGCGCAACGTCGAGCTCACCAGCCTGTTCGAGGACCTGGAGCGTACGGGGCAGAAGCCGCAGACGGACATCCTCTCCGCCGAGATCACGACGGCGGACGAGAAGGTCGCGGACGCCCTCGGCGTGGCGACCGGGAGCCCGATCGTGCACATCAGGCGGCTGCGCCGGGCGGACGGTGTCCCGCTCGCGATCCTCGAGAACTACCTGCCCGAGGACCTCACCGACCTCGACCTCGGCGCCCTCGAGCACCATGGCCTCTATCAGCTGCTCCGGGCACGCGGCGTCACCATGCGTGTCGCCAAGCAGCGGATCGGCGCCCGGGAGGCATCCGGTGCTGAGAGCGAGATGCTCGACGTCCGGAAGGGCAGCGCACTCCTGACCATGTCGCGAACCGCCTTCGACAACTCCGGTCGGGCGGTGGAGTTCGGCCAGCACGTCTACCGACCCGACCTGTACTCCTTCGAGGTCACCCTCGTCGACCGGTAGCAAACCGATCGCGCGATCTCAACGCGCCGGAACGGCGAGCTCCCCGGTGAGGTACTGCGCGCGACCGAAGCCGAAGGACCAGTCCTGCGGACCGTTCTCGACATATCCGATGAAGACGTCCGCACCATCGACGCCGACCTCAGAGAGACGGTCGGCCACCGCCGCATAGAGAGCCTGCTTCGCCTCGTCGCTTCGACCGCGCTGCGTGAAGATCTGGATCATCACGACGCCTCCGGAGCGTGCGAAACCGAGCCCCGCATCCTCTGCGATGATCTGGCCAGCCGAGTGTTCGGTGACGATCTGGAAGCGGTCACGAGGCGGAATCCCGTAGACGGAGACGATCGCCTCATGGATGGCGTCTGCGATCTGCTGGATGCCTGCGGCGTCGCGGCCTGCGGCGAGGTCGATCCTGACGAGCGGCATGAGTCTCCTGATCGGTTTAAGTTTGTTAGGACATAAGAACGTTACCCCCTTCCGCCCCGATTGTCACCAGCAAGTAAATATGTCCTGACTTACTATTGCCCTCTTGTCTGTTCTTCACTACCTTGAGCCCTGCAATGATGCACGGGCCGCCCGAGGCCCACCCCTCGAAAGGACACAACGAAGTGAACACCTCAGCACGACGCTCGCTCCTCGGCACGATCGCCCTCGTCGGCGTCGCCGCACTCGCCCTCACCGGCTGCACCGCCACCGCGGGTGCGAGCAGCACCTCGAACGCCGGTCTCGCGTCCGGCTTCGGATCGCGCGCGGACAACCGCGACGCCTACTTCTTCACCTACTACAACCCGGCGAGCGACCCGTTCTGGGCGCAGATCCTGAAGGGTGGCGAGGACGCGGCCGAGCTCGGCCACCTGAATCTGACGCACCAGACGGCCGAGGGTGATCCGGACAAGATGGTCGACCTCGTCGGCACCGCGATCGCGACGAAGCCGTCGCTGATCTTCATGCCGTTCAACGAGGGTGAGAAGTGGTCGAAGGTCGCCTGCGACGCCCATGACGCCGGCATCACGGTCATCGCCTACAACGTCCCCGCTCCGGACAGCGCCAAGGACTGCGTCTCGGGCTTCGTCGGCCAGGACTTCACCGAGGTCGGCAAGCTCGTCGGTGAGCGCCTGTTGAAGGAGGTCGACCTCAAGGAGGGCGACAAGGTCATGTTCCCGGCCGAGGAGCCCGAGCAGGACTACGCGATCAAGCGCGGCGGCGGCGTTCAGGACGCCCTGGATTCGGTCGGTACGAAGGGCGAGTACCTCCGTACCTCCGGTGCTGACGAGGAGGCACTCAACTCCATGACCTCGTGGCTGACGGCGAACCCCGACGTCAAGGCGATCGTCCCGCTCGGCGGCACGCCGCACCGGAACGTCGTCGCCGCCATGGAGGCTGCGGGCATCTCCGTCCCGGTCGTCGGTTTCGACACGTCCCCGCAGGTGATCCAGGGCATCAAGGACGGCAAGATCCTCGCGACCGCCGATCAGCAGGGCTACGTGCAGGGGTACCAGGCGGTCATGCAGGGCATTCTGTCGATCGACTTCGGCCTCTCCCCCGCCAACATCAACTCCGGCGGCCTCGGACTGATCGACAAGTCCAACGTCTCCTTCCTCGAGGAGAAGGATCTGCAGGGCGTCCGCTACTGACACTCGTCCGTCGTGTGCCGGGGATCGCTCCACGACCCTCGGCGCACGGCACCCCTCCCCGAACCGACCGCGATCCGTCGCGCACCGAAGGACCCCCATGTCTCAACCACCCACGCGCGAACCCGCGCCCATCCTGACCGCCCCGCTCTCCACCGAGAGCATCTCGCAGCCTCGCAGACTGTCGGACAACCAGCCGCAGGGCTTCGCCGACCGCCTCCGTGACACGATTACCTACACCCGCGGACGCGGCGCGCTGGAGATCGGCATCATCTTCGCGATCGTGCTCCTCGGCTTCGTCATCGCCGGCATCGTCGCCCCCGACGCGTTCCCGTTCCTCTCACCGAGCAACCTCTCCGGAGTGATCTCCCAGTCCATACCAGTGCTCGCGATCCTCGGTATCGGCGCCGGGATCCTCATGATCGCGGGCGAGTTCGACCTGTCCCTCGGCGCGAACATCGGCTTCTCCGCGATCATCTTCATCCGCGTCTCAGAGGCGGTGGGCTGGGGATGGGGTGCCCTTGCCGCGATCGCCTGCGGCACAGGCATCGCGCTCATCAACGGCCTCATCGTGGTCGTCACCAAGATCCCGTCCTTCATCGCAACGCTCGGCATGGGCTTCTTCTGGACCGGGGCGAGCCTGTTCGTGAACGGGACGTCACCCGCGATCCTGTCCAGCGCGAAGGACGACACTCTGGTGACGCTCTTCGCCGGCGACTTCGGGCTCTTCCGCTCACAGTTGGTCTGGCTGCTCGTCATCGGCGTGATCGCCTGGCTCTTCCTGCACCGGCACAAGCGCGGCAACCACGTCTACGCCGTCGGCGGCAACGCTGCAGCAGCGAAGGCGATCTCGATCAACCCTTCGGCGGTCCGACTCATGGCCTTCGGCATCTTCGGCGGACTCGTCGGCTTCGCCGCGATCCTGATCGCCGTCCGCACGTCGTCGATGCAGCCGGGTAGCACGGACGACTACACGCTCATGGCCATCGCGGCCGCCGTCGTCGGCGGGACCTCCCTGCTCGGTGGCCGAGGAAGCATCGTCGGCATGATCATCGGCGCCGCGCTGATCCGGATCATCGAGAACGGCCTCATCCTGGCCAAGGCCCCCGGTTTCTACATCCAACTCTTCGTCGGGCTCATCATCGTCATCGCCGCCATCTTCAACAAGCTCATGGAAGGAAAGGCATCGTGACCCTCGACGCCACCATCGACACCGCGACGCCGCTCCTACGGATCGAGGGAGTCACGAAGCGCTATGGGGCGAACACCGTCCTCAACGACGTCTCCTTCGACATCGGCCACAGCGAGGTGGTCGGCCTGCTCGGCGACAACGGAGCGGGCAAGTCCACCCTCGTCAAGATCCTGTCCGGTGTCGTCCAGATGACATCGGGTTCGTACACCTGGGAGGGACAGCATCACGGCACGGTCAACCGAGCGCTCACCGAGCAGCTCGGTGTCGAGACGATCTTCCAGGACTCGGCTCTCGTCCCGCAGATGTCGATCACCCGCAACCTGTTCATGGGTCGCGAGATCACCAACCGCCTCGGACTCATGAAGATGAAGCAGATGGACGCGATCACCTCCGAGATCCTGGACACCGTCGTGACGATCGAGGGCATCAAGTCCTCGAAGCAGCTCGTCGCCTCGCTGTCAGGCGGCCAGGCACAAGCGGTAGCCATTGCCCGAGCGGTGCACTTCAAGCGAAGCCTCCTCATCCTCGACGAACCCACCTCGGCCCTCGCGGTGCGCGCGACCGAGGCACTGCTGAACTATCTTCGGCAGTTGAAGTCGGAGGGCGTCAGCTCGGTGCTCGTCACCCACAACCTGCACCACGCCTACCAGGTGTGCGACCGGCATATCGTGATGAACCACGGACGGAAGATCCTCGACGTCCGCCGTGAGGACACGAGCGTGGAGGAACTCACCGCCGCGGTCGTGGAGGGCGCCGTCGGAGTCGAACGGTTCCGCGCCGGTCGCTTCTGACCCGCCCCGCCCGACCGCTGCGGTCGCCCTGCCGTGACGGCGGGGTGGCCGCAGCGGTCGTCCGCCCTGGTCACGCCAACGCGTCGGGTCCGAGCAGGGCACGGATGTGCGATTCGATGAGCGCTCGGATGTCGAACGGCGGGCCCTGCATCCACCGTAGCTGGAGCCCCTCCCACGCGGCGAGCAGGAGCTGCGCCGCCTGATCCGCATCGACCTCCCTCGGCACCTGTCCCGCCTCCTGCAGGCGCTCGATGTCCGTGGCGACCACCCGCACGGACCGCTCCCAACGTCGCTGGAAGTACCCGTTCGCCGGATGCTCGGGATCCGCCGCCGCTCCGGCGAGCTCGTTGTAGAGTCGCCCGAAGTTCGTCCGCTGCACGCCCAGCGCGGCACGGTCACCCATGTCGGCGATCGCTCCGGCCTCGGCCCCTCGCTCGCGGATGTTCTCGTCGTCGTGCTGTTGGAGGGCCGCGATGAGCAGGCTCTCCTTGGTCGGGTAGTGGTAGTAGACCGTCGGCTCACTGGCTCCGGCGAGCGCTGCGATCTCCGAGACGGCGACCGCCCGGTGCCCTCGCTCCTGCACGAGCTGCAGTGCGGCCTCGCTGAGTGCCCTCCGTCGCTGATCGGACTTCGCGTACGGCCCGCGCTTCTCTCGCATCCAGACTCCTCGTCGACTCTTGAACGTCTGCCGGTGCAATGATATGTTCAACGCACCAAAGTGATAGACGACTCAGAATTAGCTTAGAGGATTGGTGGTGACGGCATGGCGATCGATCGACGGAGACTCGTGCGCCGGCACAACCCCGTGATCACCTCCGCCCACCCCACCGAGGTGTTCACGGTGGGCAACGGCGACGCCGCCCTCACGGTCGACCTCTCCGGGCTGCAGTCCTTCCCCGAGGTCCACCGGCTCCGGCCCGACCCGCTCCGCGTGCCCCGCGACGGCCTCGACGCCCTCCCCGAGCAACGACCTCGCGCGTTCGACCGCGACGACTTCCAGATCCCGCTCCAGACCCAGTCCGGTTGGGGCTGGTACGAGACGCGCCCCACCCGGCCGCTCGAACTCGCCGAGGCCGAGACCACCCATGCCACCGAGCGAGGCCCGGTCCCCTACCTGGACCGCATGGGACTGCAGCGCCCGCGAGACCCGATCGCGCCTGAGTTCACCGCCGGAGCCTGGTTCCACTACAACCCGCGCCGCGCCCACCTCGGTCGGCTCGCGCTCGTCCGCCTCGACCACCCCGGGCCACTCGACCCCTCGATCATCGACGACGCCCTGACCACCCTCGACCTCTGGTCGGGTCGGGTCGACGCGGATTACTCGGTGCTCGGGCACCGCGTCCAGGTGACCACCGTCGGCGACCCCGACGCCGATCGGTTCGCGGTTCAGTTGCGCTCGTCCCTCCTGGCCGAGGGCTGGGGCGTCGCGTGGGTGTTCGACCCGCAGCCCGATGATCTGGCCCCGTTCGAACATCCACTGGAGGAGACCACGAGCTGGGAGGCTCGGTCGCCGCAGGACTGGATCGCACGACGGACGGTCGAGGCCACCGCGTATGCCGTCCACGTGACCACGACCGGCGAGCTGCGCGAGCACGGCCCCGACGGCGTCGTGGCCGCGACGGACCGCCCCGAGCTGGACGTCGTGGTGGCGCTCCGACCCGGTCCCGCAGCGTTCGATCGCACGGAGCGCTCCACGTTCACCGACGTATGCTCCACCGCCGCCGAATGGTGGTGCCGATACTGGGAGGACGGCTCCGCGGTCGACCTCGGCGACAGCACCGACGAGCGGGCGACCGAACTGGAACGTCGGCTCGTCCTCTCCCAGTACCTCCTCGCCGTCAACTGCGCCGGCCGCACACCTCCAGCGGAGACGGGCCTGACGTACAACAGCTGGTCCGGCAAGTTCCACCTCGAGATGCACTGGTGGCACGCCGCGCACTTCGCCCTGTGGAACCGTGGCGCACTGCTCGAACGCAGCCTCGACTTCTACCACCGGTCGCTCGATGCGGCTCGCGAGACGGCTCGCCACCAGGGGTATCGCGGGGCGAGATGGCCGAAGCAGACCGATCCGTCCGCCCGAGAGTCCCCGAGTAACATCGGGGTGTTCCTCGTCTGGCAGCAGCCGCACGTGATCCACCTGCTCGAACTCCTCCACGCGAGCGGCCGGGACGAGGAGTTCCTCCGCCGGCACTATCCGCTCGTCGAGGCGACGGCGACCTTCATGGCCGACGTCGTCGCCGAACGGAACGACTCCTTCACGCTCCCCCCGCCCCTGATCCCCGCCCAGGAGAGCTATCTCGCCGAGCGGGAGACGACGGCCGACCCGACCTTCGAGCTCGCCTACTGGTCCTGGGCCCTCGCTGTCGCCAACATCTGGCGGGAGCGGCTCGGGCTTGCTGAGGACCCCCGGTGGCGTCGGGTCTCCGAGGGGATGCGATCGCCGACCGTGCTCGACGACGGGACCTACGCCGCCGTCGCGACACCGCCGTTCCTGGTGCGGAAGGACCACCCGTCGATGTTGATGGCGTACGGCTGGCTGCCTCCTACCGAGCTCATCGATCCGTCGATCATGTCCGCGACACTCGACAGCGTGTGGGAACACTGGGACCTGCAGTCGAGCTGGGGGTGGGACTACCCCGTGATGGCGATGACCGCAGCGCGGTTGGGCGACCTGTCACGTGCGATCGACGGGCTGCTCATGCCGTCGCCGAAGAACGTCTACCTGAACAACGGCCACAACCCGCAGATGCCGGGCTTCCTCTCGCTCTACCTGCCGGCGAACGGCGGACTCCTGGCCGCGACGGCCCACCTCGTCGCGGCCCACCGCGACGGC
Organism: Plantibacter flavus; assembly: GCF_002024505.1. NCBI lineage: Bacteria > Bacillati > Actinomycetota > Actinomycetes > Micrococcales > Microbacteriaceae > Plantibacter > Plantibacter flavus. The sequence goes on along the minus strand of NZ_CP019402.1, from coordinate 1,955,295 downwards.
GCGGCACTCCCCCCGGGCTGGTCGATCGTCGCCGAGGGGTTCGAGTCGGTGCACGCCGGCATTCCCGATCGCGGCCTCGCAGCCTCTCCCTGACGCCGACCAGACCGACTCAACAACCCACACACCGACACGAGACGAGGCATAGCTTGGCAACCGGTTGACATCTACCATCCGCGGTGACGCACCGCACACCGTCACCAGCACCACCCGAACGACGGCGACCGAACGGATCGCCGGACTCCGATCGCCCGACCGGAGTCATCCCTGGCTTTCAAAGGTGAGGACCATGCACAGTTTCCAGAACACCCCATCCCCGACCGGTGGAGCGCGCAGGCGCGCCACGATCGTCGCCGGCGGCTCGATCGCAGCCGTCGCCGCCCTCCTCCTCAGCGGCTGCTCCGCCGCCGAGCCCGCAGCCGACGGCAAGGTCGAACTGACCTTCATGAACCAGTCGCGCGGCCAGGAGGCCGCCCTGACCCAGCTCGCGGAGCAGTACACGACGGAGACGGGCGTGAAGATCACGATCGACTCACCCGGACCGGCCGACTATCTCCCCAAACTGCAGGCGAAGGCGCAGTCGAAGTCCATGCCCGACATCTACTCGTCGTTCAACGCCACCGACATGGCGCCCTTCTACAAGGCCGGGTGGGCGATGGACCTGACCAAGGAACTCGACGGCGACTGGGCGGACGACTTCAGCCCCGCCGTCATCGAGATGTCGACCTTCGACGAGGGGAACAACCTGGGTGTGCCCGCCGGGATCTACACGGTGCACTGGGAGACACAGACCTACGGATTCCTCGTCAACCCGGCACTCACTGGCATCAGCCAGGACACCGCACCCACCACCGGCGCCGAGTTCGTCGACGCCCTCGCGGCCTCGACCTCTGGCGAGAAGTTCAGCGTCGCGGCGTCACTCACCCCGCAGCTCATCCAGGGGCTGGCCTCGAACTGGCTGAGCGACGAGGAGATCGAGGCCACCTTCAACGGCGAGGCGAGCTGGGAGGACGACGGCTGGCGCAACGCCTTCCAGTTCTTGGTCGACCTCAAGGACGCTGGCGTCATCGCGAACAACGCGCTGCCGGGCGGCCAGGATGACAACCCGAACGTCGAGACGTCGTTCTTCACCCAGGCGACCGGCTCCATCTTCGACGCCTCCCCCGGCGTCTCCGTCGGGCTGCGGACCAACCCCGAGTTCGAGGACTACTTCTCCCTCCCCCTGCCGAAGCTCGACGGTGCGACCCTCGACCCACGCTCCCCCGGCATCCCCGGGAAGGGCGCTGTCATCAACCCGAAGGGCGCACACCCCGAGGAGGCACTCGACTTCGTGAAGTGGCTAACCGAGCCGGAGCAGCAGAGCGTCTTCGCCGAGGTCGGACGCATCCTGCCGACGAACCCCGAGTTGCTGGCCGCAGGTGACGTGCCGCAGCAGTTGGCCGGGTACGCCGCCGGTGTCGAGGATGTCCAGGTCATGTCTGCGACGTTCACGACCGACGTCAAGACGGCCATCGTCGCAGAGGCGCAACGACTCGTCCTGGGCGAGGCGACGGTCGACGAGGTGCTGGCGAACATCCAGGCCGCACAGGACCGCACGCCATGACCTCGCAGCCGATCCTGGCCCCCGCCGCCGTGCGCGTGACCCGCGCGCGCGGCGGGGCCGCCCCCTGCGCCGGAACCTCACCGGCTGGTTGTTCCTCGCTCCGGCGATCGCCCTGATCGGCGTCTTCACGATCACGCCGTTCGCCCAGGCGATCCTGCTCAGCTTCCAGTCGTGGGACGGTGTGAGCCCGGACACCCCTTGGGTCGGCCTCGCCAACTACGAGTTCATCGCCGGCGACGTCGTCTTCTGGGCCTCGATGCGCAACGTCCTCTTCTTCGGCATCGTGGGGTTCTTCCTCGGCAACGGCATCGCGCTCGGCATGGCGCTCGCCGTGAACCGCATCACCCGGGGCAAGACCTTCTTCCGAACGGTGTTCTACTTGCCTGGCGTGTTGTCGGTCGTCGTCGTCGGACTGCTGTTCTCGTTCATCCTCGCCCCGGGAAATGGGGTCCTGAACCGGGTGCTCGAGAGCGTCGGCCTCGGAGCCCTCGCCCAGAACTGGTTGGGTGACCCCGCCGTCGCGCTCCCCGCCGTCGCAGCGGTGTTCATCTGGTTCCACTGGGGGTTCGGGTTCCTCCTGTTCCTCGCCGGCCTGCAGGACGTGCCGAAGGAGCTCTATGAAGCAGCGGAGCTCGACGGCGCGGGCCCGTGGACCACGTTCCGATCGATCACCTGGCCGCACCTGGCCCCGGTGACGTCGATCGTGAGTCTCCTGACCCTCCTCGCGGCCCTCCAGATCTTCGGCACCGTGCAGGTGTTGACGAACGGTGGGCCCGGCTACCACACCATGGTGCCGACGCTCGCCATCTACAACGAGGCGTTCGTGAACTGGCGGTACGGCAGCGCGGCCGCGATGTCGGTCGTCTTCGGCGGCGCCCTGGTGCTGCTCTCCGTCTTCCAACTCGCCATCACCGGATGGAGGTCACGCAAGTGACGATCACCACCGACACCGACCAGCAGAGCACCCGGTCACTCACGACGGCTCGACGCCCGGGCGACCGCGGTCCGCTCCCGAAACCTCCCCACCGGCGGAAGAAGATCCGCCCGGACCAGATCGGCCTCTACGGCCTCCTGGTCGTCGCGGCCCTGACGGCGCTCCTCCCCCTGCTGTGGATGCTGTCCGGGTCGCTGCAGAGCCTCACGGAGTTGCTCTCCAACGACAGCCTCCTCCCGGCGTCCCCGCAGTGGACGAACTACGTGACCGCGTGGGTGCAGGGCGACCTGGGCACGTACCTGCGGAACAGCGTCGTCTACACCGGCTGCGCGGTCGTCGGCATCCTCGTCGTCTCGAGCCTCGCCGGATACGCGCTCGCCCGCCTCGACTTCGCCGGGAAGGGCGCCTTCACCGTCGTCATCCTGGCGGTCATGATCATCCCGGCACCCGCGATGTTCCTCGCGCAGTACAAACTCCTCATCTCGCTCGGGCTGACCAACAACCCCGTCGGCTACATCCTCATCCTGATCACCTCCGGCATCCCCATGTCGACGCTCATCATGCGGAGCTTCTTCGTGAGCCAGCCTCGCGACCTGGAGGAGGCGGCCGCGCTCGACGGCGCGGGGCCGGTTCGCACCTTCTTCAGTGTCATCCTGCCGCTCGCCCGTCCGGGCCTCGCCGCGGTCGCGGTCATCCAGGGCCTCGGGGCGTGGAACGAGTACCTGATGGCGCTCGTGATCTTCGACGACAACGCCCTCATGCCGATCCAACGGGGCCTCACCGCGTTCACCTCGGCGGACACCCCGCAGCAGCAGATCCTGTTGGCGGCGACGACGATCTCGATCGTCCCCGTGGTCGTGTTCTATCTGCTCGCGCAGCGGCACATCGTCAAGGGTATCGGCGCCGGCGCGATCAAGTAACCCAGTACCGGAACGGGGCGGTCGTCGATCGACCGCCCCACGGAACGAGGATCACGACCCATGCGTTCAGCATTCGCAGCAACCCCCTGGTTCGGTGGGGACTACAACCCGGAGCAGTGGCCACGCGACGTGTGGGACGAGGACGTCTCGCTCATGCAGCGGGCCGGCGTCACCCTCGCGACTGTGGGGGCCTTCTCCTGGGGTTTGCTCGAACCCGAGGAAGGCGTCTACGACTTCGCCTGGCTCGACACCGTGCTGGACTCACTCCACGCTGGCGGCATCCGAGTGGATCTGGCGACCGCCACCGCATCGCCGCCGATGTGGTTGGCTCACCGGTATCCGGAGTCGCTCCCGGTGACTGCGGACGGCGTTCGCCTGCGTGCCGGGTCCCGGCAGGCGTACTGCCCCAGTTCGCTGGCCTACCGCCAAGCGGCGGTCCGACTGGTCACCGCACTCGCCGAGCGGTACGGCGACCACCCTGCCCTCGCGCTCTGGCACGTCAACAACGAATACGGATGCCATGTGTCGCGGTGCTATTGCGATGCGTCGGGGAGCGCGTTCCGCCGCTGGCTGATCAGGAGGTACGGCACGGTCGACGCCCTCAACGAGGCGTGGGGCACGACCTTCTGGTCGCAGCACTACACCTCCTTCGATCAGGTCGAGCCCCCGCGCACGACACCCGCGTACGGCAACCCGTCCCAACTCCTCGACTTCGACCGCTTCAGCTCGGACGAGTTGCTCGACTGTTTCCTGGCCGAGAAGGACGTCCTCCGGCGGGTGACCCCGGAGATCCCGGTCACGACCAACTTCATGGGCCTGTTCCGCGGCCTGGACTACTGGCGTTGGGCGCCGCACGTCGACGTCGTCGCGGACGACCTCTACCCGGACCCGGCCGACCCCGATGCAGCTCGATCCGCGGCTCTGGCACGTGACCTGATGCGCTCGCTCGGGCACGGTCGCCCCTGGCTCCTCATGGAACAGGCGGCGGGCGCGGCGAACATGCGACCGAGCAACGCGCCGAAGGCTCCCGGTCAGATGCGTGCGCTCTCCTACCAGGCGGTCGCCCGCGGAGCCGACGGCATCCTGTTCTTCCAGTGGCGACAGTCCGCCGCCGGCGCCGAGCAGTTCCACTCCGCGATGCTTCCGCATGCGGGGACCGACACCAGGATCTGGCGCGAAGTCGAGGCACTCGGCTCGGAACTCGGCTCGCTGGACGCAGTGATGGGCGCGCCCGTCCGGGCGCGTGCCGCGATCATCCTGGATTGGGAGAGTTGGTGGGCGATCGAACATCGAGGGCTCCCGATGCGGTCGAGCTACCCGTCGCTCATCGCACCGTGGCACGCGGCCCTGTCCGAGGAGGGGGTCGTCGTCGACTTCGTGCGCGGTGACGAGGACCTCACTGGGTATGCGTTGATCGTCGCGCCTGCGATGTTCGTCGCCGACGACGCGCGGCTCGCCGCGCTCGACGCCGCCGTCCGCGGAGGCGCTGTCCTCCTCGTCACGCCGCAGTCTGCGATCGTGGACACCACGCACCGAGCACGGCTCGGCGGCTACCTGGGATCGCTGCAGCAGACCCTCGGTATCTGGATCGAGGAGTTCGTCCCCCTCGCAGGCGCCTGGGATCGCCCTGGAGCCATCCCTGTGCGTCCGGAGTCGACCATCGCTCCGTCGGTCAGGGTGGAGGGTGCGGTCTTTGCCGACGGCACCGCGACCGGTGTGGAGTGGAGCGAGTCCGTTCGTCTCCACGACGCCGACGTGCGCGCGGTCTTCGCCGACGGACCGGTCAGCGGGCAGCCCGCACTCACCCGACGTGTCAGCGGCGACGGCACCGCGTGGTACCTGGCGACGCGCCTGGGTCTCGACGACACCCGGGCGCTCATCCGCACCCTCGTGACGGAGGCGGGCATCGCCCCGCTCCGGGTCCACGACGAGGCGACGTCATCCTGGATCGAGGCTGTCCGTCGCGGGGACCTGACCTTCGTGATCAACCACGGTGCCACCCCGGTCACCCTGACCCTGTCAGGTACCGACCTGTTGAGCGGCGCCTCGGCGGCCGGCCTCCGTCTGGGTTCCCAGGGTGTCGCGGTCGTGAGGGGCGCCTGAGGGGGCAGCCCCTCGGCTTGACGTGGAAGCCGGTGCGGCACCGGCCGGTCAGCCGCGCCGGGCGCGGAGCAGCTCGTCGACGGCCCGGAGACCCTGCTCGAGCGCCCGGAGGTCCTCCGTGGCGAGATCTCGGAGGACCTCCGAGCCGAGTTCCGGACGTGACGCCATCATGCGCAGCACCACCGCGCGCCCGAGTTCGGTCGCGCGGATTCGTCTGACGCGCTGGTCGTCGGCGTCGAACGCGCGGGTGACGAGCCCCTGCTCGACGAGGCGATCGACGTGCTTCGACGTCGTCGCCATCGAGACGCCGAAGGTCTCAGCGAGTCCCCCGCCGGTCGCGCCGTCCTCGCTCGTGACCACGAGGGAGAGCACCTTGAGCTGCGCGATGGTGAGGTCGGTCTTGAGGAGCGGCTCGAGACTCATGGGGATCGACCGGATGGAGATGGTGAGCGCCAGCGCCTCGACGCTGCGGACAACCGCGTCCCGACCCCGTTCCGCTGTGCTCATGAGACCACGGTAGTGGTGACTCAGCAGATCCTCAGGACTATTTACTTAGCCAAAAGCTAAGCTTTACCCATGACCAAGACAGCCCCCCGCCCCGAGATCGACGACATCGACCTCGACGCCCTCCGCGCGACGTACGCCCACGAACGCGACCGACGGCTCCGCCCCGACGGCCAAGCCCAGTACCGCCGTGCCGCCGGTGCGTTCGGATATTACGCGAAGGACCCCTACACGGCCTGGCAGGAGCGCGAGCCTCGCACGGACCACGTCGAGGTGCTCATCATCGGCGCCGGATTCGGCGGCCTGCTCACGGCGGCCCGACTCCGCGATGCCGGTGTGGAGTCGATCCGACTCATGGACGAGGCCGGCGGCGTGGGCGGCACCTGGTATTGGAACCGCTACCCCGGCATCCACTGCGACGTCGAGGCCTCCGTGTACCTGCCACTACTCGAGGAGCTCGGGACCGTGCCGTCGTGGCGGTACGCACCGGGCGAGGAGATCAGGCAGCATGCTGTCGCGATCGCCGAGCACTACGGACTGCTGCACGACGCCCTGTTCCAGACGCGCGCCACCGGACTCACCTGGGACGACGACGGACACTGGACCGTCGAGACGGACCGCGGTGACCGCATGACCGCCCGGTTCGTCATCACCTCCTCCGGCACACTGACGCAGCCGAAGCTCCCCGGCATCCCCGGCATCGAGACGTTCCGCGGCCACACCTTCCACACGAGCCGATGGGACTACGACTACACGGGCGGGAGCGCGGACGGCGGACTCACCGGCCTCGCGGACAAGCGGGTCGCGGTCGTCGGCACCGGGGCGACGGGCATCCAGGTGATCCCCCACCTCGGCCGCGACGCCCAGGAGCTCGTCGTGTTTCAGCGCACGCCGTCGACCGTCGACGTCCGCGACAACCGGCCGACGGACCCGGACTGGGCGGCATCGCTCCGTCCCGGTTGGCAGCGCGAACGGATGGACAACTTCATCGCCGTCCTCTCCGGCGAACCGGTCGAGGAGTCGCTCATCGACGACGGATGGACCGCGACGGCGGCACTGCAACGGAAGGTGCTGTCGGGGCGGGTCGACACCACGATCCCCGACGACGAGCGGGAGCTGCTCGAGGAGCTCCAGGACGCCGCCACGATGAACCGCATCCGAGCGCGGGTGGACGCGGTCGTCGAGGACCCGGCCACGGCCGCCGTCCTGAAGCCGTGGTACCGCTACATGTGCAAGCGTCCGGCCTTCAGCGACCACTACCTGCAGACGTTCAACCGCCCGAACGTGACCCTCGTCGACACCGCCGACCACGGCGGGATCACCCGCATGACCGAGCACTCGGTGGTGGTCGGCGACACCGAGTACGAGGTCGACTGCGTCATCTTCGCCACCGGGTTCGAAGCCGGGGTGTCCGGCGTCGTCTCAGGCACCCTGCCCGTCTTCGGACGCGACGGTCGGAACCTCCTCGAGGCCTGGGGCCGCGGACCGCGGACACTGCACGGGTTCATGACCCACGGTTTCCCGAACCTGTTCCAGCTGGGCCCGATCCAGAACGCGACCTCGGTGAACTTCGCGCACATCCTGCGCGACCAGGCCGAGCACATCGCTGCGGTCGTCGAGCAGGCACGCGCGGCGGACGTCGTCCGTGTCGAGCCGACGGCGGAAGCGGAGGAGGCCTGGGTGCGGACCATCGCCCGGACCGCCCGAGACGTGACCGCCTACCAGGCCGCCTGCACGCCGGGGTACTACAACGGGGAGGGGACGCGGTCGATGACCGGCGCCTCGTACTCGGGCAGCCCGCTCCAGTTCCGACGGTTGCTGGCCGAGTGGCGGGCGAACAGGCTGCACGAGGTGCTCGTGACCGCCGAGACCGCGACCGCAGGCGCGAGCCGATGAGCGCCGACACCGCCGTGTGGCGACGTCGCGACGTCCGGGTGTTCGGCGGCCTCGTCCTGGCGACGACGCTGGCCGGATGCACCACCGCCACCACCGCGCCCGCCGCCTCGTCGACGACGGGACCTGCAGGAGCGACCACCATCACCGCCACCGAACTCCTCCAGGTCACCTCACCGCACGAACTCACGGGGATGACACTCCTCGAAGGCCCGACGTTCGGACCCGACGGCGACCTCTACGTGGTGGACGTCACGGCACCTCCCGGCGGACCGAAGGTGCTCCGGATCGACACCGAGTCCCTCGACGTCACGCCCGTCCACACCGATTCGACGAGCGCCTACACCTCCGCGCAGTTCAGCCCCGTGGACGACCGGCTGTACCTCACGGACTTCATCGGTGGCCGGATCGACAGCGTCACGGCGGACGGAGGCGACCTCCGGCAGTTCTTCGCGGGCGACGTCGACGGGGCGCCGATCCACCCGGACGACGTCTCCTTCGACGAGGCGGGGCACCTCTACGTCACGGACTCCGCCGGATACGACCGGCCGTACTGGGAGGCGTCGGGCCGGCTCATCCGTCTCGACGGTTCGACCGCGGAGCCGAGCGTCCTCGCCGACGGGCTCGCCGCCCCCAACGGCGTCGCCTTCACGCCGGGCTTCGACGGCCTCTGGGTGACGCACAACACGGGGAACCAGGTCGACTTCGTCCGGCTGGACGAGACCCGATCGCGGGTGGCGGTGGCGTTCCCGGCGCTCTACATCGACGGCGGGACGACGCAGGTCGACTCGGCCGCGGTGGACGCCGACGGCAACCTCTACCTCGGTCTCCACGGGCGGGCCGCGGTGCTCGTCTACAGCGACACCGGCGAGCACCTCGCCACCGTGGAGATGCCGCACGACGAGGACGGGGTCGGATCGGCCACGAACCTCGCCATCGAACCGGGGACCACCGACGCGTACGTGACGGTCAGCGGCGAAGCCGGCGGGTACGTCTACCGCTTCACCGCGCTCGGCGAGGGCATCCGCCAGTCGAACGGCGGCTGACGGACGCCACTCGACCCACCTACCGGATGCCCTTCACCTTCGTCAGGATGATCGACCCGCCGAGCAGGGCGAACACCCCGCCGACGAGATACAGGAGCGTGTAGTTCTTCACCCCGTCCACCGCACCGATCGCGATGATCGCCGGGGCCAGGAGCGGCGCGATCGCGCTCGGCAGCTTCTGCGCGAACGACACGACCGACATGTAGCGGCCGGCCTCGGAGCGGTCGGGAAGGATCGCCAGGACGATGGCCTGGTCGACCGCTCCGAACGCCGCCAGGGCGAGGTTCATGATGACGGCGCCGATGACGAGCTGCGGGAAGGAGAACGCGGTGGCCTCGATCACCGCGCCGACCGCGAAGAGCAGCGCTCCGATGAGGACGAAGAGCTTCCGTCGCCCCAGCTTGTCCGACACCCATCCGCCGCCGAGCGCTCCGACGACGGCGGCGACGACTCCGAGGAGGCCGATGACCGTCACGGCGCCGGCGATCTCGGAGACCGGCAGCCCGAGCCGCTGGGCGTAGAAGAAGGTCGCGAAGCTCGTGTTGAAGTACAGGCCGATGAAGAACGTGAAGCGGCCGAGCCAGTTCCACCCGAAGTCCGGGTACTTCCGCGGATTGAAGGCGTAGCTCGAGAACACCTTCTTCAGGGAGATGCGGTCGTCCGGCAGCGCCATGCCCCGCGAGTCCGGGTCCTTGCCGAGGAGGACGAACGCGAGCACGGTGACCGCTCCGACGACACCCGGCAGCAGGAACACGAGCACGGTGCTGATGTCGACCACGGCGTAGACGATGCCGATGCCGAGGATCGGCGCGACCTGGGCGGTCAGGCCGGTGAGTCCGGAGATCTTGCCGCGTTGCTGTTCCGGCACGAGGTCCGCCTGGAGGAACATGATCGCCGCTCCCACGTTGGCCCAGCCGAACATGGCGATGATCCACCCGATGATGAGGACGGGCACGCTCGGGGCCACGGAGATGACGAGCAGACCGACGAGTCCGAAGACGATCCCGCCCAGCATGAACGGGCGACGGCGACCGAGCCGCGAGCGGGTGCGGTCACTCCAGATGCCGATGAGCGGTGCCGTGAGGATGAACACCGCCTGCGCGAGTCCCGTCGCATACCCCAACACCTCCTCATGGCCGGGCACCAGTTCCTGGATCCGGAGGGCCAGCGAATAGGACAGCGGGACGATGAACGCCATCGAGGACCCGAAGTTCGCGAGCATCATCGTCACGATGAAGCGGGCGCTGACTGGACGGGTCGGGCCGTCGGGCGTCGGGAGGTTGGTCGTGGTGGGACCTGCGGCGGTGCCGGAGGTCATGGGACGCGCCGTGGCAGCGGCGATGGTGATGCGTGAGGACTCCTCTGGAGTGAGCTCGTCGTTGATGCCCATGGGTTCCTTCTTCGGTCGGGTGGTGCGGGATGTGCTGCGGGGTCGGGATCACCCGCGGCGGCCCTCACCCCCGAGGGGCCGCGCGCGGATGGACGGGTCAGCGGTCGTCGTCGGCTCCGTCGGTGGCCTGCCCGGGCTTCGACCCGTCGAGCCCCGTCCAGCGACGCCGCAACAAGAACGCGGCACCCTTCGGCTTGCGGTCGCGGGTGAAGACACCCTTGCGGTTCCCGTCGACCCGGTGGATGCCGGGTGACGTCTGGAAGTCGGCGAAGTTCCACACGTGCTCGCCGATGAACTCCGGGATGCGGTCGAAGACGCGATGGTTCATCGCGAGGTAGTCGGTCTGGTACTCCTCGCTCCACGGCAGGTCCCATACGGAGTGTTGACCGGGCATCGTGTCCGCGCCGTACTCGGACATCATGATCGGCTTCCCGAACCGCTGCGCCCACCCACGGAGGTCCTGCTCGAGGTAGTGCTCGGCCGTGGCGAGGTCGCCCGTGAACACGTACCACCCGAAGTACCGGTTGATGCTGAGGACGTCGAAGAGGTCGGCGATGGTGTCGTTCTGTGCGTTCGCGAACATCACCGCCGCGTAGGTGAGCGGCCTCGTCGGGTCGAGCTCGCGGGCGAGGTCGACGAGCGGTTCGAAGTACTCCCGCGCGCCCTCCTCGTTCGAGGCAGGCTCGTTCGCGATGCACCACATCACGACGCTCGGGTGGTTCTTGTCCCGGTCGATCAGTTCTCGGAGGTGCTGCGCGTGGATCTCGCGCGTCACCCCGCCGAAGTTCTCCGGTGCGAAGGTCGGGGTGGGCGGGATGCCGGTGAGGCCGCCCTGCACCCCGAGGTTGAGTCCGACCGCCGCAGTCTCGTCGATCACGACGATGCCCTGCCGGTCGGCAAACTCGAGCACCTCCTCGGCGTAGGGGTAGTGCGAGGTGCGGAACGAGTTCGCCCCGATCCAGTCGAGGAGCTGGAAGTCGTGGACGAGGTAGGCATTGTCGTGTCCCTTACCGCGGATGGCGGTGTCCTCGTGCTTGCCGAACCCGGTGAAGTAGAAGGGCGAGTCATTGATGAGGAGCTGTGTGCCGCGGACTTCGACTGTGCGGACGCCGAACGCCTGCGTGTAGCTGTCGATCAGCCGATCACCGTCGACGAGTTCGACCGCGAGGTCGTACAGGTAGGCCGCGCCAGGCTGCCAGCGGGTGACGCCCGGGATGGTGAGGGTGGCGGACTCCCCCGCGCCGGTGGCGACCTCGGTTCCGGTGGCGTCGAGCACCCGGACGCGGACATCGGCCGGCGCCGTGGTCGCGACGCGGTACGTGACGATCCCGTCCGCGCCGTCGACCTCCGTGACCACGGTCACGTCCTCCACACGGACCTTGGGCGAGCTGTACAGCCAGACCGAGCGCGCGAGCCCCGCGTAGTTGTAGAAGTCGTGAAGCACCGCCTGCTGCTTGCGGCCGTCCGGTGCCTCGCTGATGATGCCCGGGGGGATCGTGATGTTCGTCAGTTGGTTGTCGACAGCGACCGTCAAGCGGACGCTCACCCCCGCTTGCACCCGGTCGCTGATGTCGATCTCGAACGGCGTGTAGCCACCCTGGTGCTCCCCGACGAACGCGTCGTCGATGTAGACCCGCGCGGCGTGCGTCGCGGCGTCGAACCGGAGCATGATGCGCTCACCGCCCCACCCGCGCGGGATGGACACGGGGCGCTGGTAATACACCCAGCCCACATGATCGCGGATCTCGGCGGAGGTGAATTGGTCGTTGTAGCTCGCAGGTACCGCCACCTCGAGCGAGCCGGGGAGCCGCTCGAGCCATGGCTGCTCACCTGTGGCGGAGTCGAGCGCGAACGACCACAGGCCGTCGAGGTTGACGAGGTCCCGGGTGGGGGTGGCGCGGGGTTTCAACATGGGGTTCCTTCTTCGCGACGATGCGAGGTGGTGAGGGTCGATGGTTCAGAGCGAGACGAAGCTGAGCGGTTCGGGGCCGGGTTCAAGGGAGGGCGCTGTAAGAGAACCGGGTGACGGTCGCGTCGCCGCCGAGCGCCTCGATCCCGATCACGCGACCCGTGAACCCGCCCGCGACCTCGGTAGAGCAGTACCGACCATCGATGTCGGCGAGTGCTTCCGGTTCAGCACCGAGACCGAGGATGATGCGGTCGGGGCCGGTGCGCGCGCCTGGCCGCTGCTGCGCGTTAGCGAGGGCACGGACGGTCAGCGACTCACGCCGGTCGACGCCGGTCCGTTCGGCGACAATCTGGTCGAGCGGGCCGATGACGACCCGGACCGTCACGCGGTCGCCGACCCGCTGCACCACGGCCTGGTGCGCGTCGTCGATGCGGACGCCGAGCGCGATGTCGCCCTCGGGCGCGGCCACCTCCACAGCCCACTGTTCATCGCGTGCGCGGACCGCCAGCAGGTGCTCGGCGTCACGGCTCGCCGCGGGTCGCCCCGCCGTCAGGTTCAGCGCTCCGTCCCGGACACTCGCGAAGGACGCCGGGGCCACGCCCGGGGCGATCCACCGCGGGTGCAGGGTCGGTGCGTCAAAGGTGTCCACGAACGAGGTCTTCGGGGTCGACTCCGGGAAGCGGTCCTCCACGACGACGGGCCAGTCGTCTACCCAATCGATGCCGACGAGGAAGGTCTCGCGGCCGTTCGTGTGCCACCGCGGGAACGATCCACGCAGCCGGACCCCGAGGTGGACCATCGCCCAGCTGCCGTCCTCGGCCTCCACCAGGTCGGCATGACCGGTGGACTGGACCGCATGGGTCGTGCTGCGGTGCGACAGGATCGGGTTCGCCGGGTTCCCCACGAATGGTCCGTCGATGGCCGCTGATCGCGCGACGGTCACCATGTGGCCAGGACCGGTGCCGCCTTCGGCGACCAGCAGGTACCACCAGTCTCCGCGCTTGAACACATGCGGACCTTCCGGATGCGTGTCGCCGGTTCCGATACCGCGCCAGAGCACCACGGGTTCGGACAGGACCCGACCGGTCGACGGATCGACCTCGACCTGGGAGATGCACCCGCGCATCACGTCGCCCCACGTGAGCCTGCAGACCCCGTCGTCACCCCAGGCGAGGTCGGGGTCGATGCCGATCAAGCCTTCCGTGTAGACCGGCTCGCTCCATGGCCCCTCGGCACGTTCGGCGTGCACGATGAGGTGCCCCTTGGTGATCTCGTCGACATTGGTGGTTGTGAGCCAGAACCGGCCGTCATGGTGTCGCAGGGTGGGAGCGTAGATACCGCCGCTGGCGCCTTCGACGCCGGTCCGCACCGTCAGCTGACCCTCTCGAGTGAGAACGTTGCCGAGCTGGTCCCACGAGCGGAGATCGGTGCTCGTGAATATGGGGACGCCGGGCGAATACTCGAAGCTCGAGGTGGCGAGGAAGAAGGCCGCGCCGACCCGGCAGACGGACGGATCGGGGTGATAGCCGGGGATGACCGGGGTGTTCGTCATGCGAGTGGATTCCTTCCTCCTCCGCGACGGTGCGAGGGGCTCGTGGTGCTATTTTGACTGAGCAAGACAAAATCTGTCAACCGATTGCCAGAACTTGCCATTGCGGGCGCAGCACCGGCAATCCGACGCAGGACGGACAGAGGACGACATGGATGATCCACAGGGCAAGCTCGCCGAGGAGACACCGGCCCGGGCGGGCGGGCGACGCCTCGCTCCGACGATCTACGACGTGGCGCGCGCGGTCGGCGTCAACGCGTCCACGGTCTCCAGAGCGCTCAACAAGCCCGGGCGGGTCAATCGCGCGACGGAGCAGCGCGTCCGCGCGGTCGCCCTGGAGTTGGGCTACCGCATCAACCCGATGGCGCGTGCACTCCCGACCGGCCGCACCGACACCTTGGCGATCCTCATCTCCGACATCACCAACCCTGTCTACTTCGACCTCGTGCGCGGAGCAGAACGCGCGATCGCCGCCACTGGACAGACACTCGTGTACGCGGAGTCGCAGGAGTCCGGGGAGGTCGAGCTCGCCACCGCCGGTCGCCTGCAGTCGGCGGTCGACGGCCTACTCCTCGTCGCCTCTCGCCTGCGCGACGACGAGATCAGCCGGTTGGCCGCGACGAAGCCGGTCGTCCTGGCAAACCGCGCGGTTCCGGACCTCCCCTCCATCACCCCCGACGTGACCATGGGTGTTGCGCAGGCGATGGGACACCTCGCCGACCTCGGGCACCGCTCGATCGGCTATCTGGCGGGACCGGCCGTGTCCTGGATGAACCGCACCCGGTGGAGCAGCATCTTCGGTTCGGCACGTGCGCGCGGCCTGTCGATCGCGATGTTCACCGCCGGCCGACCGACTATCGAGGGCGGTGAGCATGCCCTGCCGAAGATCATCGCATCCGGCGTGACCGCGGTCATCACCTACAACGACCTCATGGCACTCGGACTGCTGCGGGCGTGCAGGACGGCAGGCGTCACAGTGCCCGGACGACTCAGCGTCGTCGGCTTCGACGACATCTTCGGTGCCGATCTGACCACTCCCTCGCTGACAACCGTGCGCAGCCCCCTCGCCGCCATCGGCGAGGCCGCCGTCCACCGGCTCGTCGCCGAGGTACGGGGAGAGCACAGGGTGGACGACAGGCCCGGCCTCACGACCACGCTGATCGTGCGCGAGTCAACCGGTCCGGTCGAGCGGATCTGACGCGGGGACGACGATGCGGGGCCTGCGCGGACAAGCCCCGCATCGAGTTGTCAGGCTTCGGTGACGCCGACGGTGTCGAGCGCGTTCAACCGGGCGACACCACCGAGCCACGCGAGGCTCGGCTTCGGCGTGCGGACGAAGGTCTCCCGGTCGATGGCGATGAGCCCGAACGTCGGCTCCCAGTGACCCCACTCGAAGTTGTCGAGCAGTGACCAATGAAGGTACCCACGCACGTCGACGCCATCATCCATTGTGCCGCTGAGCCCCTCGAGCGCCTCCCGGGTGTACCGGATGCGCTGCTCGTCGTCGGCGGTGGCGATACCGTTCTCGGTGATCAGCACCGGCACACCACCGGTGACCTCCCAGGCGTGACGGACGGCCATCGCCAGCGAATCTGGGCGATATGCGGTGCCGACGAGGGTGTTATTCGGGTGCGGCGGGTGCGGCACGAGTCCGCGGGCATCGACCTGCTGACTCGAGTAAGCCTGCACGCCGACGAAGTCGTCGCCGCGGCTGCCCTCCCAGTAGACGTCCTCTTTGCCGTACCGGATCTCGAGCAACTTCTCCTCACCGCCCGGGGCCGCGGTGAGCGCGCCGGCGGCGATGGTCCAGCCGACCTTCGCGCCAGTGCGCTCGCGCACGATCGCCCGCGCCGCATGATGAATGGCCGTGAACGTCCGTCCGATCTCCGGATCGGCGTACGTCAGGAAGTCGCTGTGCGACTGCTGCTCCGACTCCCCCTCGGCTTCGACGGTCGGGCTCTGCCACTGCCCGCCGGCCTGTTGCATGCGGCGCATGGCGGTCATGATCGCGGCCTGCATGTTCGGTTCGTTCATCGTGACGACCCACTCGACACCATCGAGGATCGTGGTCGCCTCTGCAACGTAGGCCTGGAACCGCTCCGAGGCGTCGGGCGCCAACCAGCCGCCTCGCTCGGCGAACCATTGGGGTGTCGTGAAGTGCTGCAGGGTGACCACCGGGGTGACGCCGTGCTCGAAGCAACACTCGATCATGCGCCGGTAGTGGGCGAGCTCCGCCCGCGAGGTGTGCCCCTGCACCGGCTCGATCCGTGACCACTCGAGGCTGAAGCGGTAGGAGGTGAGCCCGGCCTCGGCGAGGAGGGCGATGTCCTCGCGGTAGCGGTGATAGCTGTCACAGGCGTCGCCGGACAGTTCCATGCCCGGCATGGACTGCTCGCGCGCCCACCAGTCGCTGTTCACGTTGTTGCCCTCGATCTGGTGGCCGGCGGTCGCCGCGCCCCAGAGGAATCCGTCGGGGAAGGTCGTCGTCATGGTCGTCGATGCTCTCTCGTTCGTGGTGCGATGGTCAGATGGAGGCGACCGAAGCTTCGGCCACCGGAGTGCGGAACGGGCGGCGGGCGCTGAAGCGGCCGGGGCCGGCGTGGAACTCGGTACCGTCGGGGAAGCTGATCCGGGCTGTGGTCGCAGCCGGGATCACCGCGTCGATGAGCAGTTCACCGCCCTCCTGCCGCCAGTGGAGGGTGATCGTCCCGTTCGGCGACTCGTGGGAGCCCTTGGCCCAGGACAGTCCGGCGCCGGGGACGGGTGCGATGATGATGGAATCCCAGGCGATCGAATCCTCGGCCTGCCGGAGTCCGAGCGTGTACTCGTGGAGGAAGCGCGCGAACGTCCCCTTGCTGTAGTGGTTGAGGGACTCGTGGGCGACACCGTCCGCGTCGATGCCCTCCCAGGCCTCCCAGATGGTGGTCGCACCACGGTCGACCATGGTGAGCCAGGAGGGCTCCGTGCGCTGCATGAGCAGCTCGTAGGCCACGTCCGCACGGCCACCCTCGACGAGCACGGGGAGCAGGTCCCCCGTCGAGAGGAACCCGGTGCCGAGGTGGGTGTCGGCTCGCCGGATGAGCTCCACCAGGCGATCCAGCGCGGCGGCTCGACGAGCCTCCGGGAGCAGCCCGAATGACAGCGCCCGGACGTAGGCAGCCTGCGTGTCGGTCTCGGTCGTGCCGTCTGGCCGAAGGTAAGCGGCCTGCCAGGCCGAGCGGACCTCCTCGGCGACCAGCGCGTAGCGGTCCGCCGCATCGTCCTGGCCGAGGATCGCCGCGATCTGCGCGAGCGTGGACGTGGAACGGAAGAGGTAGGCCGTTCCGACCTCGCCCTTGTCAGCCATGAACCAGGCCATCGGATCGTCGACGATCGGGTCAATCACCTTGCCGTCGGCGTCGAGCTCCCGCGGCTCCGTCCACTCACCCCAGTGGAACGTGCCGTCCCAGAGGAACTCCTCGAATGCCTCGGGCTCCGACGAGCGCTGCTGCCGCGCGTGGTGGCGGGTCTCCCGGGCGCGGTCGATCGCCCACTCGACCCATCGGACCATCGCGTCCCAGTTCTCCGCGAGCACCTCGGTGTCGCCGTAGCTGCGGTACAGCTCCCAGGGCACCGCGACGATCGCGTCGCCCCAGCCCGCGGAACCGGTCATCATCGCGAACTGGTCGTCGAGTCGCTGCTTGATGCGTCGACCGTCCGGCGAGAAGTTCGTGATGCGACCGTCGTCGAGCTGGTCGTCACGGACGGAACGCAGCCACTTCCGACTGAACCCGCTCACGTCGCGGAGCCGTGTGGCCGTGGAGACGAACACCTGGTAGTCGCCGCTCCAGGCGAGCCGTTCCCGCGTCGGACAGTCCGTCGGGACGTCGACGGCGTTGCCGAGGAAGCTCCACTCGGCGAGTCGATGGAGCGATTCCAGGTCGGGGTCGCTGCACGCGAACGTGCCGGCCTGCGCGAGGTCGGTGTGGACGATCTGCATCGAGAGCGTCGCCGGGTCGAGCGGCGCACCGTGTCGCACGATCCGTGCGTACTGGAAGCCGTGGACGGTGTGCCGCGGTTCGAAGACGGCCGGCGTCTCCCCCGCGACCACCTCGTCGTGCTGCCGGAAGACCCGTGCCGGTTCGCCCGGACGGTGGGAGTCGAGGTGGGTCGTCGAGAGGTCGCCGTCCGCTCCGACATACTCGCCGTAGTCGATCTCGGTCCGGGTGCCCGCGGGTCCGAGATCTCCGAGCCGGAGCCATCCGGAGGAGTTCTGGCCGAAGTCGACGACCCACACGCCCTCGCGCAGCTCGCGGACGCTGCTCGGGGCGCGCGAGGCGACCACCTTCACGGCGGGCGCCGGCGACCAGTCGATCGCCGGCGGGTCCACCACCGCGTCGACGACGACACCGGTGCCCGTCGCCGCCACGCGCGTCAGGTCGACCGTCTGGCCGTCCATGAGGTCGGCTCTGGTGATCGTGGACGGCCTGCTGGTCCAGCGCTCGTCGGAGCGGACCACCAGCGTGGTGCCGTCCGCGAGATCGACGTGGACCTCGGCCCGGAGACCGAGGACGGTCCCCCAGCCGGACGGGATGCGGAATGCACCGACCTGTCCGCGATACCAACCGTCGGACAGCTCGATGTCGAGCAGGTTCGTGCCGTGGGCCAGCGCACCGGCGATGTCGGACGCCTGGGCGTAGAGGGTCCGGTCGTACGAGGTCGAGCCCGGGGAGAGCTCCGCGCTGCCGACACGCTCGCCGTTGACCGTCGCGGTGTAGACCCCGAGGGCGGTCGCGTAGAGCCGGGCGGACCGGATCTCCCGATCCACCGGGAACGCGACGGACAGGAGGTGGGCGGGACGGTTCCCGTAGCCGGGATCCTCTGCTTCGACCGGGGAGATCCAGGACGCCTCCCAGTCCTCGTTCAGCAGGCCGACCTCGAACGAGGCCGGCTCCGACCACTCGGCGGCCTCCTCGGTGGAGCGCACGCGCCACTCGACGCGCTGACGACTGGACAGCGGCGACCAGGGCCAGTCGAGGTAGCGGTGCCAGTCCGCGAGCACGACCGGTTGCCGAACCCCGCCGATCACCGCCTCGAGCTCGAAGGCACCGATCGCACCCGCTCCTGGCTTCCAAGAGAGCCGCGGCGTCGCCCCGGTGACGACGAACTGGTCGCCGCCGCTGTCGACGGTGAGATCGTGGGGTGTCGTGTGCATGCGGTGGCTCTCTGCTCAGTGGTGCTGGACGGGGTGTCGACGGCGCGGCCGCGCCGGGTCAGCGGACGGCTTTGACCTTGGTGGAGACGATGATCCCGCCGAGGAGCGCGAGGACCGCACCCGTGAGGTAGAGGATCGTGTAGTTCTTCTCCGCGCCGGTCGCACCGAGGGTGATCACGACCGAGGCGAGCAGCGGCGCGACGGCACTCGGGATCTTCTGGGCGAAGGCGACGACCGCCATGTACCGGCCGGCCTCCTCGCGGTTCGGCAGGATGGCGAAGATGATCGCCTGGTCCACCGTCGCGAACACCGCGATCGCGGTCTGCATGAGCACCGCACCGATGATCAGCTGCGGCAGCGACCACGCGAACGCCTCGGCCAGGGCACCGGCGACGAAGAGGAGCGAGGCGATGAGCACGAACAGCCGCCGACGCTTGAGCTTGTCGGAGAGGAAGCCGCCGAGCAGCGCCCCACCGGCCGCGGCGACCACACCGAGCATCCCGATCGTAGCGACGACCCCGGCGACCTCGCGGACCGGGAGGTCGAGCCGCTGCGCGTAGAAGAAGGTGCCGAACGTGGTGTTGAAGTAGAGGCCGATGAAGAAGACGAAGCGACCGAGCCAGTTCCAGGCGAAGTCCGGGTACTTGCGCACGTTGAAGCCGTAGCTGCGGACGACGGAGCCGACGGTGACGGTATCCGTCTTCGCGAGGTGCTTGGAGCTCCCCTCCGGCTTGATGAGCGGGAAGATCGCGAGGAGGACGGCGCCGATGACGCCGGGGACGAGGAACACGAGGAAGGTGCTGGACGACACCGCGTAGGCGACGCCGATGCCGAGGACCGGCGCGATCTGCGTCATGAGCCCGGTCAGTGCCGACACCTTGCCGCGCTGCGACTCCGGGAGCTTGTCCGCCTGCAGCGTCTGGATCGCTGCGCCACAGATGGACCAGCCGGACATGCCGAGCACCCAGCCGGCACCGACGATGAGGAGGTCGGGCGCGAGTCCCATGACGATGAGGCCGATGAGGCCGATCCCGACGCCGAGGAAGATGAACGGTGTGCGGCGGCCGAGGCGTGAGCGGACGCGGTCGCTCCAGATGCCGACCATGGGGCTGATGACGAGGTAGACGAGCTGGGCCGTCCCGGTGATGTAGCCGAGCACCTCCTCGTGACCCGGCGCGAGCTCGGAGATGCGGACGGCGATACCGTACGACAGCGGCACCATCATGGCCATGGACGCGCCGAAGCTGGCGAGCATGAGCCAGAAGATGTAGGAGCGGCTGACCGGGGTCTGCGGTTCCTGCACGGTGGCCGGGGCGGCGTCGAGTCCGTCGGGTTCGGGCTGCGCGCCCGGGGTGGGCTGGGCCGCGGCGAGACCGGCTGCGGCGCGGGCGGTGGGATCGGGTTCGTTCGGGGACACCATGACTCCTTCATCGGGTGTGTCGACCGGCTACGGTGCTGGTCTGCGTCCGGGCGACAGCGGTGTGCGACTCCGGCAAACTGTAACCAACATGGTTACTGTTTGGAAACAGTAACCATCGCGGATACAATTGGCAAGTCCCGGGCAACACCTGTCCGATCGACGCGAGGAAGGCCGAGCATGACGACGAGCACGGCGACGAACATCGCACCGGAGGGGAACCCGACCCGCGGTCGACGTGGCCCCCGCGGCCCCTACGCGACGACACCGGCCCGCCGCGCCGAGATGATCCGGGCGGCGTCGGCGAGCTTCGCCGAGCACGGCTACGAGCGGGCCTCACTGCGGGACATCGCCTCCCGCGCGAGCGTCACGCACGCCGCGCTCCTCCGCCACTTCGCGACGAAGGACGACCTCCTCCTGGCCGCCCTCGCGCAGCGGGACGCCGACGACCTCGAGCTCGCCCAGCGCATCATGCAGTCCAGACTGCCGGCGGACCGCGTCCTGAGCGCGGTGCTCGAGGAGGACTTCGCCCACCCCGAGCAGCAACGCAACTGGCTCGCGATCACCATCGCGGCCACGAACCCCCACCACCCCGCGCACGACTTCTTCATGGCCCGCCGAGCCCGCATGCGCGAGCACTTCACCGACAAGCGGCTCTCGACGGCCGCCGACGGGGAGCAGCTCACCGCCGATGACAAGGTGACGATGACGCTGGCGATGATCGACGGTCTGCGCATCCAGGCGCTCTTGGACCCGGAGCGCGAGACCCTGCCGCTGCTCGAGGCCTTCATGCGCCTGATCGCGTCCCCGGAGGACGGCGCCACCACGACGGCGTGAGGTCAGCGGGCCGGCGAGTCCACACCGCTCGTGCGGATGACGTCGAAGCCGTGAAGCGCCTCCGCGACCGCCTGCGCGGGAGAGGTATCACGATTACCGGCTGCCCACCAGGCCAGCGCCTCGTCGATCGCCGCCTGAACAGCGGCCCCGACGGCTCGCGGGACGATGTCGGACGGCGAGGCCTCGAGGCGCCGCGCGACGAACTCGATGGTCTGCTCGCGCCACCGCCGGTAGGTCTCCGGCCTCGTCTCACGTAGTTCGCGGGTCGTCGCGATCAGGCGCATCCGAGCGCGGCCGACGGCGAGCGCGTCGGCGTCCTGGTCGAACACGTCGAGCACGACCGCGGCAATGGCGTCGGCGATGGGCAGTGAATCGTCGGCCGTCGCGAAGCCGTGAGCCAGCGCATCGATCGCCCCCTCGATGCCACCCCACACGATGTCAGCTTTCGTCGGGAAGTACCGATGCAGGGTGCGGACACTCACCCCGACCTCTTCCGCCAGCACGCCCATCGTCGTGCCCTCGTACCCGCGGCGGTAGAGCACGTCGAGCGCTCGGGACCGGAGTTCGTCAGGTTCGGAGACGGGCGGGCGGCCGGGGCCCCGTTTGGCGGTCATGCACCCACGCTAGCGCCCGCGCGCAGGTCGTTTTATGACATACTCTGCCAATACCGTTGCCACGACATGGAGGTCGTCATGCCCTACCCCTTCCCCGATGTCTCCGAGACCCCGCTCGCAGACCTCCTCTCCCTCGCCGGGCGACGCGCCGTCGTCACCGGAGGCGCGCAAGGACTGGGCAAGGCCATCGCCGTCCGACTCGCGGAGGCCGGCGCCGACCTCCTCATCGTCGACCTGCATGAGGACGCCGCGCGCACCGCGGCCGACGAGCTCCACGCGCGGTTCGGTGTCACGGCCCTCGGAACCCGCGCCGACGTAAGCGACGCCGCAACCGTCGCGGCCGCCGCAGACCTCGCCGTCACCGAGCTCGGAGGGATCGACGTCTGGGTGAACAACGCCGGCGTCTTCCCCAACGCCCCGGTGCTCGAGATGGACGACGAGACCTGGGACCGGGTCTTCGCCGTCAACGCCCGCGGCGTCTTCCTCGGGGCGCGCGAAGCGGCACGACGCATGACGGCGGACGGGTCCGGCGGCGTCATCGTGAACATCGTCTCGACCGCCGGGGTCCAGGTCGCCTTCCCGGGCATGTCCGCCTACGTGAGTTCGAAGCACGCGGCGCTCGGACTCACGAAGTCGCTCGCGGTCGACCTCGCTCCGCTCGGCGTCCGGGTCCTCGGTGTCGCGCCGAGCTTCGTGCCCACGGAGGGGAATCTCGCCGTCGCGGCCGCCGCCGCCGAGGCCGCCGCTGCAGCCGGCGTCGAGCTCCCGAAACTCGATGTCATGAACCAGAGCCTCATCGGACGCTTCGGCACCCCAGACGACATCGCCCGCGTCGTCCTCTTCGCCGCGAGCGACCTCTCCATGATCATGACCGGCAGCACCCTCCTGGCTGACGCTGGAGAGACCCTGTAGTTCCTCAGGCTTGGAGCCGACGGGCCCACCCATCTCACCAGATCAGAGCACTCACTAGCGCTTGTTGGCAGAATGTCCTAACATAAGGACACATTCTCACCCGGTTCAGCGTCGACAACCGGCCCATCGGGGCCGGAGGCGGGAACACGCAAAGGAGCGAACAACGTGTCTCATGGTGGAACGATCACCAATGCCGTGAAGGTGGCCCTGCCGCCACTCGGCAACGGCCCCTACAACCGACGCCTCGGCCTCGTCGCCGTCATCGCGACCTTCGGCGGGCTGCTCTTCGGCTACGACACCGGCGTCCTCAACGGCGCTCTGTCGTTCATGATGGAGTACTTCGGCCTCGACTCCTTCCAAGAAGGACTCATCACCTTCACCCTGCTGATCGGTGCCGCCGTCGGCGCCTTCTTCGGTGGGCGTCTGTCGGACCGCCTCGGTCGCAAGCGCAACATCCTCATCATCGCCGTCCTGTTCTTCATCGGCGCCGGCGGCTGCGTCATCGCCCCGACCTACGAGATCCTGCTCGTCTTCCGCTTCATCCTCGGCCTCGCCGTCGGCGGCGCCTCGGTCACGGTGCCGGTCTACCTCGCCGAGGTCGCGCCGTTCGAGAAGCGCGGCAGCCTCGTGTCGCGGAACGAGCTCATGATCGTCGGCGGGCAGTTCCTCGCTTTCGCGATCAACGCGATCATCGGCAACGTCTGGGGCTCCAACGACCACGTCTGGCGCTACATGCTCGCCATCGCCGTGATCCCGGCGTTCGTCCTGTTCTTCGGCATGCTCCGGATGCCCGAGAGTCCGCGCTGGCTCATCGCCCGCGGACGAGACGACGAGGCCCTCGAGGTGCTCCGGCAGGTGCGTTCCGAGGAGCGCGCGGTCGCCGAGATGGAGGAGGTCCGGCAGCTCTCCGAGATCGAGAAGGACGAGCAGTCGGGCACGTTCCGCGACATCGTCCGCACGCCGTGGATTCGTCGCCTTTTGTTCATCGGCATCGGCATCGCCGCCTACCAGCAACTCACCGGCATCAACTCGATGATGTACTACGGCACCCAGGTGCTCGAGGCGGCCGGCTTCACCCGGAACGCGGCGCTCAGCTTCAACGTCCTGAACGGTGTGATGTCCGTCACGGCGATGCTCGTGGCGCTCTCCATCATCAACCGCTTCAACCGTCGCTCGCTGATGCTGTTCGGCTTCATCGGGACCACGACGATGCACCTGCTCGTCGGCGCCATCGGCCTGGGGCTGCCCGAGGACAACCCCGTCCGCCCGTGGCTGCTCCTCATCGCGATCCTGCTCTTCATCGGGATCATGCAGGGCACCATCGGCCCCCTCGCCTGGCTCATGATCGCCGAGATCTTCCCTCTCAAGATGCGCGGCGTCATGATCGGCATCACCGTCCTGGTGCTCTGGTCCACGAACGCCATCATCTCGCTGGCGTTCCCCTCGCTCGTCGAGTCCCTCGGCTTCGGAACGTTCCTGCTCTTCGCAGCGGTCGGTCTCCTCGCCATCCTCTTCGTCGCGACGAGTGTCCCGGAGACGAAGGGCAAGAGCCTGGAGTCCCTCGAGGACCACTTCAAGGAGCAGTACAAGACGTTCTGATCGGCAGCCGCTGTACCGCCGAACGGCCCGCCCTCATCGAGAGGGCGGGCCGTTCGGTCGTGGGGGCTTCATCCCCCGGCTCCGTGTGCCGGAGGCGTCAGACGGATGAGAGGTCGACCCACGCTCCAAGGCGGTCGCTGTGCCGCGCTGCCTCGAGGATCGCGAACGTCGCGAGCGAGCCCTCGACGGCGACAGGGAACCCGCCCGACCGGGAGTCGACGGCGTCGCGGACACCGGTGTAGAAGTCCTGCCACCGGCCGTCGGCCCGCGGGTAGGGCCGACGCTCGCCATCGACCGTCGTCAGCCTGCCCCACCGCTCGTGCGGCTCGACACCCCACCCCCGGTCGCCCGGTCGCAGGCCGGCGAGCACCTGCTCGGTCTGGATGTCGAGTCCGTCCAGGGTGATGGTCCCGGAGCTTCCGGTGACCCGGAGACGCGGCCGGCCGTCCGGCTGGAGGACGTCGGATGCGACGATCGACCGGACACCGTTCCGGTGCTCTATCACCAGATCGAAGGCGTACTCGTAGGCGTCAGCGGGTCGGCGGTCGATCGTCGCGAACACCCGGTCCGCCGGCCCGAGGGCTTCGCGCACCTGGTCCACGAGATGACTCCCGAGGTCGAGGAGCTGGCCGCCCCCTGACCCGTCAGCAGTCGCCTCGGGCTCCCAGCGGTCGAGCACGTTCTCGACCGTCCGGAGGTCACCGACCGCTCCAGAACGGACGATCGCCCGCAGCGTCCTGGACTCCGAGTCCCACCGCCGGTTCTGGAACACGCTGAGCGGCACCCCCCCCCCCCCCCGCTCGGCGGCGTAGGAGACGAGCTCGCGGGCCTCGGCGAGGCTGACGGCCATCGGTTTGTCGACGATCACCGGTACGGCCGCGTCGATCACCTGTTTCGCGAGATCGATGCGTCCCGACGGCGGCGTTGAAATCGTGACGACGTCGACGCCGGATGCCAGCAACTCGGCCAGGGTGTCGAAGGCAGGGACACCAGGATGATCCGATGCCAACTCCGTGCGCCTCGCCGGCGAACGGGTCACCACACCGGCGAGGACACCCTCGCCGAGAGCGGCGACGAACGGGGCGTGGAACGTGCGCCCGCCGAAGCCGTATCCGACGAGGCCGAGTCTCACGCGCCGGCTCCCGCTCCCTCACCCGAAGCGGCCGCACGGCCGGCGTCGACGAGCTCACGCAGGCGGTCGAGCTGGAACCGCGAGACCTCGTCGGCGCGCTCGTCCTCTGCGAAGACATTGGAGACGACGATCGCGTCCTCGCGATCGAGGAAGCCGGTGCGTCCGAGCGTCGCGAAGAGTCCCGACCAGTCGACGTCGCCGTCGCCGATCGCGAGGTGCTGGTGCACCCGTGCCGCGTTGCCCGGCGGGTTGCTGATGTACCGGAGGCCGTGCGACCGGTGGTGGTCGAACGTGTCGGCCGCGTAGACCGCGCCGAGACGCGCGCCGATCTCGGGCAGCAGGGTGGCTGCGCGGTCGCCGTAGTGGAAGGTGTGCGAGGCGACGTAGACGAAGCCGACGGATGACGAGTTCAAGCCCCGGATGATCCGCCAGGCCTCGAGCCCGTCCTCGACGAAGTCGTCGGGGTGCGGATCGAAGTTGATGCGGACACCCTCGCGCTCGGCGAGCGGCAACAGGGTCTCCATCGAGCGGTAGAAGGCGGCCTCCGAGTCCTCGCTGCGCTCAGGGCGTCCGCTGAACTCGGTGTTGAGGGTGTCGACGCCGAGTTCCACGGCGAGGTGGATGATGCGCGAAAAGTTGCGGACGGCAGCCTCCCGCTGCGGCTCCTCGGGCGAGGAGACACGTTGCACCGGCAGGAGCGCGGGGATGGTGATCCCGGCGTCCGCGACGCGCTTGCGCAGGGCGGCGACGAGGGCGTCGTCGGCCTTGGGGTAGCGGAAGAACGGCCCGAAGTCGGCGTGCGGCGTCAGCTGCAGGTGGTCGTACCCGAGCCGTGCGGCGATGTCGGGGAAGTCGAGCAGCCCGTGGTCGTGGTGGTACGGGGTCGGGTCGAGAGCGATGCGGACCATCGGGGAACTCCTTCGTCAGTGCGGCCGGCCGGTGCCGCGTGAGACCCCGGCCGGACGCGGATCAAGCGTAGAACGCGGGGCGCTCGGGAACGACGACCGGCACCGGGCCGTCGGTGGTGAGGGCCGCGACTCCCGCCTCACACGCGAGTGCCACCTTGTAGCCGTCCCAGGCGTTCGGCCCGTCGACGAGGATGCCCGCGCGGACCGCGTTCACCCAGCGCTGGACCTGCTCGTCGTAGGCCGCGGCGAACCGCGTCACGAAGCTCGTGTGGTCGGCGACGCTGTAGCGGCCGTCCTTCCACTGCTGGAGACCAGAGGGCTGACCGATCCTCGCGATGCTCTCGGCGAAGACCGCCTCGGTCGCGACCTGATAGCCGAACTGGACGCTCACGTTCATCTCGACGTCGACGAGGACTCCGTTCGCGAGCTCGATGATAACGAGGATCGGCTCGCGCAGGTGGTCAGGGCTCAGCCGGTTGCGACGCGGGTACTTCACCTCGACGCTCGCGACGGTCGAGTCGGCCACCCACGGCAGCACGTCGAACTCGTGCACGACCGAGTCGGTGATGAGCATCGTCTGCGTGTAGGTGTCGGGGACGACCGCGTTGCGGTGGACGCCGCGGAGCATGAGGAGCTCGCCGGCGTCGCCCGACTCGACGAGGGCGCGCAGCTGCTGGTACTCGGCGTCGAAGCGACGCATGAACCCGACCTGGATGTGCGGACGGTCGAGCTGCTGTTCTGCCTCGAGCACCCGCCACGACGACGTGGAGTCGGGCGTCAGCGGCTTCTCGCAGAGGATCGGGAGTCCGGCGGCGAGTGCCGGCAGGAGTACCGGCTCGTGGAACTGGCCGGGGGTCGCGATGAGGACCGCGTCCACGGCCCCGGCCGCGATCGCGTCCTCGATCCGGGTGAACGCCTGGGCACCGGGCGCATTGGCGGCCGCGGCTGCGGCACGTCCGGCGTCGGGTTCGATGATCGCCGCGACGACCGCACCGCTCACCCGCTCGGTGATCCGCTTGACGTGGTCGGCTCCCATCAGGCCGGCTCCGACGATGCCGACCCGGAGGTCGCCGGTCCGGGCGTCGGTCCCGGTGGGACGGTCGGTGGTCTGGATGGTGGTGCTCATGGCGTCGGTGCCTTCCGTGAAGTCTGACTGGTCGAAGTGGGTTCAGCTGACGCGTGCAGCGGCGGTCTCGCCGAAGATGTGCTCGCGTGTGCGCTTGGCGATGGGGAACGGGCGATCGATCGAGCAGCCGTACATGTCCTGCTCGACGATGCCGAAGATCTGCGGGTCGAGTGCCGCGACGCGCTCGATGATGGGGCCGAGCTCCGGGACGCCGAACGGCGGCTCGACCATGATGTCCTGGGTGACGGCCTCGGCGAACGGCACGTCGTTCTTCAGGACGTCGAACAGCAGGCTCGTGTCGACCTGCTTCAGGTGCAGGTAGCCGATCCGCGACGGGTGGTCGTCGATGAGCTTGAGGTTGTCGCCGCCGTAGTAGGAGAAGTGGCCCGTGTCGAGGCAGAGGTTCGTGTACCGCTCGTCGGTCTCCGCGAGGAAGCGCTCGACCTCTCTGGTCGTCCCGACGTGGCTGTCGGCGTGGGAGTGGAACTGCTGCTTGATCCCGAACTCCTCGAGGAGGGCCTTGCCGAGGCGATCGTGCCCGGCGGCGAGCTTCGCCCACTGCCCGTCGTCGAGGGTGCGAGCCTCAAGGACCTCACTCGTCGCGTCACTGCGCCACAGGTCCGGGATCACGACGAGGTGCTCGGCCCCGAGCTTCGAGACGAGCCCGGCGATGTCGAGCGCCTGGTCCCAGGCGCGCTTCCACTGGTCGTCGCCCTTGTGGAAGCCGGTGAAGACGGTTCCCGCCGAGAGCTTGAGCCCACGGGCGCCGAGTTCGTCGGCGAGCTGGTTCGGATCGGTGGGGAGGTACCCGTACGGGCCGAGCTCGATCCACTCGTAGCCGGAAGCGACGACCTCGTCGAGGAAGCGCTCCCACGGGACCTGCTTCGGGTCGTCGGGGAACCAGACACCCCAGGAGTCGGGAGCGGTGCCGATACGGATCGACGGGGTGGTGGTGGATGCTGACATCGGGTTCCTTCGGTACTCGTTCGTGGGATTCTGGTCGTTCACTCAGCCGAGCAGCGGCTTCTGGGTGGCCTTGATCTCGGCGTACTCCTCGTACGCACGCTGCGTGCTCGGCAGCTCGGAGACCGCGGGCACGGGGACGTCCCACCAGCCCTCGCCGTCGGGCGCGTACAGCAGCGGGTCGCTGTTGATGTGGATGAGCGTCGTCCGGTCGGAGGCCTTCGCGGTCGCCATGGCCACCCTGAGGTCGTCGATCGACGAGGCGCCGGGCTCGACCTCGATCACGTCGACGCCGTAGCTGCGCGCGTTGGCGGCGAGGTCGACGGGCAGGATCTCCTCGCCCTGGAAGTTGCGGGCCTCGGGGTCGAGGCTGCGGTACCAGGTGCCGAATCGCTCGGATCCGACCGTCTCCGAGAGGTGTCCGATCGAGGCGTAGCCGTGGTTCTGGATGAGGACGACGATGAGCTTGATACCCTCGGCGACCGCGGTCACGAGCTCCGTGTGGAGCATGAGGTACGACCCGTCGCCCACCATCACGACCACGTCGCGGTCGGATCCGCTCGCCTCGGCACCGCGCTTCACGCCGAGCCCGCCGGCGATCTCGTAGCCCATGCAGGAGAAGGCGTACTCGACGTGGTAGCCGAGGGCGTCCCGCACGCGCCACAGCTTGTGGAGGTCGCCGGGGAGCGAGCCGGCCGCCTGCACGATCACGTCCTCAGGGTCGGTGCTCGACTGCACGGCACCGATGATCTCGGCCTGGCCGGGGAGCGCGAGTCCGGAAGGCACGAAGGCCTCGTCGACGACCGCATCCCATGCCGCTTTCTCGCGGCGGACGGTCTCGGCATGGTCGGCGTCGACGCGGAACCCGGCGAGCTCGGTCTGCAACGCTTCGAGCGTCTCGCGGGCGTCCGCGATGACGGCGATCTGCGTGCCGTGCTTGTACGCGTCGAAGCTCGCGACGTTGACGTTGACGAAGGTCACGCCCTCGGCCTGGAACGCCGTGCGGCTCGCCGTGGTGAAGTCGCTGTAGCGCGTCCCGACGCCGATCACGACGTCGGCTTCCGCCGCGAGACGGTTGGCCGCCGTGGTCCCGGTGGCGCCGATCGCGCCGACGTTCTGGGGGTGGTCCCACACGAGCGAACCGCCACCGGCCTGGGAGGTGCCGACGGGGATGCCGGTCGCCTCGACGAGCAGCCGCAGTGCCTCCTCCGCGTTCGAGTAGATCACTCCCCCGCCGGCGACGATGATGGGACGCTTCGCCCCGCGGATGGCCGTGACGGCGCGAGCGAGTGCCGCACGTTCCGGCAGTGGACGGCGCAGGTGCCACTCGCGGTCCTGGAGGAACTCGATCGGCACCTCGACGGTCTCCGCCTGCACGTCCTCCGGCAGGGCGATCGTGACCGCGCCGGTCTCGGCCGGGTCGGTGAGGACGCGCATGGCGGCGAGGGCGATCGAGAACAGCTGCTCGGGCCGCTGCACCCGGTCGAAGAAGCGGGACAGCGGACGGAACGCGTCGTTGACGGTGATGCCGATGTCGTGCGGCAGTTCGAGTTGCTGGAGGACCGGGTCGGCGACGCGTGTCGCGAAGGTGTCGCTGGGCAGCAGGAGCGCGGGGAGCCGGTTGGTGGTGGCGAGGGCGGCACCGGTGAGCATGTTCGCGGCACCCGGGCCGACCGAGGCCGCACTCGCGAAGGTGCCGAGGCGTCGGTGCATGCGGGCGTAGCCGACGGATTGGTGCACCATCGCCTGCTCGTTGCGCGCCTGGAAGTAGGGCATGAGGTCGGGGTCGAGTGCGTTCGCCTGTTTGAGCGCCTGCCCGAGACCTGCGACGTTGCCGTGCCCGAAGATGCCGAACATGCCGGGGATGGTCCGCTCCCGGTGGTCGCCGTCCACGGTCCACTGGTGACCGAGGAATTCGACGAGCGCCTGGCTCACCGTCATCCGCTTCGTCCTGGGGTTCGTCGCCATCACTGCTGTCCTTCGTCGTCGGTGCTGTCGTTCGAGTGGTGCGGTGCCGCATCGGCCGTGTACGGCAGGCGCGGGTCGACGTCCTGGCCGGCCCAGCTCTGGCGGATCCACGCGTGTGCGGGGTCGTCGCTGATGTGCCAGACCCGTTCGTCGTCGGGACCCGCCATCACGTTCAGGTAGTAGAGGTCGTATCCCGGAGCCGCGACCGCCGGCCCGTGGTAGCCGAACGGCACGAGCGCGATGTCACCCGTGCGGACGATCGCGGTGATGTCGATCTCCCCGGCGGGCGAGGAGTAGGTGGCGAACATACCGAACGGGTCGGCGGACGCCGGTGCCGTCAGCCCCTTCGACACGGCGGACTCGAAGTAATAGATCTCCTCGAGTCGCGACTCCTCGCCGGGCACCGACTCGTCGTGCTTGTGCGCGGGGTACGACGACCAGTTCTCCGCGGGGGTGACGACCTCGCAGACGATGAGCTTCGCAGCGTCGAGCGCGTCCGGCGTGCCGAAGTTGTGCACCTGTCGGCTGGACCGCCCAGCACCGCGCAACTCGACGGGCACCTCGTCGGCGCGCACGTGGCGGGTCGGGAGCGCGGTGCTCGCGGGTGCCTCGGCGACGGCGACCCGGCCGGAACCGCGCAGCGTCCCGGCCGTCCCGACGCCGAGGTAGAGGACATCGGTGGGGCCGTCGAAGACGGACGCTCGACCGCCGAGCACCGCGGTGTCGGCGTTCCCCTCGCCGTCGGACCACTGCACGGAGAACGAGCCGGCGAGCGGGATGACGATGCGTTCCACCGCCCCGGCCGGGAGCCCGAGCTCGTCGTCACCCGAGAGTTCGGCGACGCGGAGACCGGTGTGCTGCCAACCCTCGGTCGCCCCGTCGACGACGCTCTCCCAGCCGTCGCGGGAGAGGTCGCCCTGCTCGTACATCCACTGCATGGTGTTCACTCCGTCGTGTGTGATTCGATCTTGCCGCTCGGCCCTGCCCTTCGACAGGATCCGGAACCGCTTGTCGAAGGGCGGTCGGGCCGGGGTGCCTCAGTTCTGGGGGAAGCCGAGGTTGATGCCGCCGTGGGAGGGGTCGAGCCAGCGGGAGGTGATGGCCTTCTGCTGGGTGAAGAACCGGACGCCCTCGGCGCCGTGGGCCTTGGTGTCGCCGAACAGGGAGTCCTTCCACCCGCCGAAGGAGAACGTCGCGACCGGCACGGGGATGGGCACGTTGATGCCGATCATGCCGACCTGGATCTCGTTCTGGAACCGCCGTGCGGCGCCGCCGTCGTTGGTGAAGATCGCGGTCCCGTTGCCGAACGCCCCGCCGTTGATCAGCGCGACACCCTCCTCATACGAGGCCACGCGGACGACGGCGAGGACGGGTCCGAAGATCTCCTCGGTGTACACCTTCGACGTCGTCGGGACGTTGTCGATGAGGGTCGGGCCGAGCCAGAATCCGTTCGGGTCGCCGTCGATGGGCGTGTTGCGGCCGTCGACGACGATCGTCGCGCCGTCGGTTTCGGCGATGTCCAGGTAGGAGGCGACCTTGTCGCGGTGCACCTTCGTCACCAGCGGTCCCATGTCGCAGTTCCGGCGTCCGTCACCGATCCGCAGGGTCGCCGCGCGTTCGGCGATCTTCCTGATGAGCTCGTCCGCGACGGGCTCCACGGCCACGACGACCGAGATCGCCATGCACCGCTCGCCCGCGGAGCCGAAGCCGGCGTTGATCGCGGAGTCGGCGACGAGGTCGAGGTCGGCGTCGGGCAGGACCAGCATGTGGTTCTTCGCCCCGCCGAGCGCCTGGACGCGCTTGCCGTGTGCGGTGCCGGTCTCGTACACGTACTTCGCGATCGGGGTGGAGCCCACGAAGGAGATCGCGCGGACATCGGGGTGGGTCAGGAGCCCGTCGACGGCCTCCTTGTCACCGTTCAGCACCGTGAACACGCCGTCGGGGAGCCCGGCTTCCTTCCAGAGCTTCGCGAGCCAGATCGCCGCGGACGGGTCCTTCTCGGACGGTTTCAGCACGACCGTGTTCCCGGCCGCGATCGCGATGGGGAAGAACCACATCGGCACCATCGCGGGGAAGTTGAACGGCGAGATGATGCCGACGACCCCGAGCGGCTGCTTCGTGGAGTACACGTCGACGCCGGTCGAGACCTGCTCGGAGAACTCGCCCTTGAGGTGGTGCGCGAGACCGGTCGCGAACTCCACGACCTCCTGCCCGCGCGTGATCTCACCCAGTGCGTCGGAGACGACCTTGCCGTGCTCGGCGGTGATGATCTCCGCCAGCTCGCCCTTCTTCGCCTCGAGCAGCTCACGGAACTTGAACACGATCTGCTGACGCTTCGCGAGCGACAAGTCACGCCAAGCAGGGAACGCCTTCGCAGCCGATGCGACAGCTGCTGCGATCTCGTCCTGGTTCGCGAGCGCGACGTGCTTCGTCGCGACACCGAGTGCGGGGTCGTAGACCGGGGCGGTCCGACCGGAGGTGGAGGGGGCTTCAGCGCCGTCGATCCAGTGCGGGACGACGGGGAGGGAGTCAGTGCTCATGATGCGGGTGGTTCCAATCTGTGGAGGATCGACGCTCGGAGCGGAGCGGGACGTCAGGACGGGAGGTCGCCGTGGACGAGACCGGCGGCGGTGTCGACGGCGGCGGTGACGTCGCCGTCGGCGGGGTAGATGAGGGTGCGTCCGACGACCAGGCCGCGGACGCCGGGCAGCTCGAGGGCACGCTCCCAGGACGAGTAGACGTCGTCCTGGTGGCCGTTCGGCTCGCCGCCGAGGAGGAGTGTCGGCATGGTGGTCGCCGCCATGACTCGCTCCATCTCCTCGACCACCGGGAGTTTCATCCAGGTGTACGCGGAACTCGAACCGAGGCCGGCGGCGATGGCGATCGAGGTGATGACGGCCTCCGGCGAGAGGTCGTTCACGATCCGACCCTCGCGCCACTCGCTCATGAACGGCTCGAGCATGATCGGCACCCGAGCCGCAGCGGCCTGGTCGACGGCGCGTGCGTTCGCCTCGATCGTCGCGACCGATCCGACGTCGCCGAGGTTCACCCTGAGGAGGGTCTTGGCGAAGTCGAGACCGTCGCGGACGATGCCGGGAATGTCGTAGCCGGTGAAGCGGTCGTCCATTTCGAATGCGGCGCCGCGCAACCCGCCCCGGTTCATCGATCCGACCACGACCTTGTCGTCGAGCAGACCGAGGAGGGCGAGGTCGTCGATGATGTCGGGGGTGCCGAGCACGCCGTCGACGCCAGGACGCGAGAGCGCGAGCGCGAGGCGGTCGAGGAGCTCGTAGCGGTCGGCCATCGCCATCGTCTCGTCGCGCACCCCGAGGGCCCCGCGAGCCGGGTGGTCGGCGGCGACGATGAAGAGCCGGCCGTCACCGCGGATGAGCTCGCGGCGGCGGCGGTCGGTGTGGGCTCGGGTGATCGCTGCCGGGTCCGATGCGCGGACCTCGCGCAGGCGCTCGAAATCGGTTTCACGGAGGAAGCGCGATGTCCTGGTGTTGTTCACGATGGTCATCGGGCACCTCCGAGTTCTGCCGCACCGACGGTGCTGGTGCTGTCGAGGATCTCGAGGACCTCGGCGGAGTTCGGCATGGCCGTCGAGCACTCACGCCGCGAAGCGACGATGGCCCCGGCGACGTTCGCGAACCGCAGGATCTTCTCGAGACCCCACCCTTCGATGAGGCCATGGCAAAGGGCGCCTCCGAAGCTGTCCCCCGCGCCGAGCCCGTTCACGACGTCCACGAAGTACGGCGGTACCTCGACGGTCTCGTCGCGCGTCTTCGCCAGGACGCCCTTCGGGCCCTGTTTGACGATGGCGAGTTCGACGCCGCGTTCCAGCAAGGCGTCGGCAGCGCGGTGCGGATCGGTCTCGCCGACGGCCACCTCGCACTCCTCACGGTTGCCCACCGCGACCGTGACGTGTTCGAGGGCTCGCCCGACCTGGGCTGAGGCCTGCGCCGCCGAATTCCAGAACATCGGGCGGTAGTCGAGGTCGAGGATCGTCAGGGGCCGACGGGCTCGGGCTTCCCAGGCGGTGAAGTGCGCCGAGCGGCTTGGCTCCTCACTGAGTCCCGTCACCGTCGCCCAGAACACCTTGGCGCGGTAGATCGCGTCGAGGTCGAGGGACTTCGACGTGATCGTCAGATCAGGCGCCTTCGGCTTCCGGTAGAAGTACAACGGGAAGTCGTCCGGCGGGAAGATCTCGCAGAAGGTGACCGGTGTCTGCAAGTCCGTCTCCCAACCGACGAACTCGTCAGCGACGCCGAGGCGTCCGAGTTCGCGGTGGACGTATCGACCGAAGGGGTCGTCACCCGTTCTGCTGATGAGCGCCGTCGGGTGCCCGTGCTGGGCGGCGGCGACAGCGACGTTGGCGGCGCTCCCCCCGAGGTACTTGCCGAAGGTGTCGACGTCCTCGAGGCCGAGGCCGTCCTGCAACGGGTAGATGTCGACGCCGACGCGTCCCATGGTGACGACGTCGTACGTGGTGGCTGATGGAGCGGTCATACGTCTCTGTACAACTTTCTGTGAGCTGTTCGATGCGGCCAGAACCAGCATACACAGAATGTCTTAACAAATGAACATGACTCGAGGATCTTGATCACACGCCCGTCAAACCGCGGGGACGCCATGGGAACCGGCCGACATGGGGAGCCAAGCCCTGCCGGCGGGCCGTGGATACGAAGAAGCCCCGAGATCCGCATGATCTCGGGGCTTCTTCTCCGGTGGGCCCTGCCGGGATCGAACCGACGACATCCACGGTGTAAACGTGGCGCTCTACCAGCTGAGCTAAAGGCCCGCGATCGGATGGAGGCATCCGATGCGACTCGTCGAGTCTAGCCGGAGTCCCCATCGGAGCCGGAACGCTCCACAACTCGGGTCCGCGCGCATCCGTCGCGACACCGGACGATCGGTCGGGCGCGGTGAGGGTCGCTGGCCGTACGATCGAGGGGATGGATACGACGATCCCCACCCCGTACGAAGACCTCCTGCGCGACACGCTCGAGCACGGCGCCACCAAAGGCGACCGCACCGGAACCGGCACGCGCAGTGTGTTCGGCCGCCAGCTCCGCTTCGACCTCTCTCAAGGCTTCCCGCTCATCACCACCAAGCGGGTGCACTGGAAGTCCATCGCGTACGAACTCCTGTGGTTCCTCCGCGGCGACGGGAACGTCCGCTGGCTGCAGGAACACGGCGTGTCCATCTGGGACGAGTGGGCCGACGACCAGGGCGAGCTCGGTCCCGTGTACGGCGTGCAGTGGCGGTCCTGGCCGACCCCCGACGGCTCGCACATCGACCAGATCTCGCAGGTCATCGACCAGCTGCGCACCGACCCGAACTCGCGCCGCATCATCGTCTCCGCCTGGAACGTCGCCGACATCCCCAACATGGCGCTCGCCCCTTGCCACGCCTTCTTCCAGTTCTACGTCGCCGACGGCAAGCTCTCCTGCCAGCTCTACCAGCGCAGCGCAGACCTCTTCCTCGGCGTCCCCTTCAACATCGCCAGCTACGCGCTCCTCACCCACCTCGTCGCGGAGCAGGTCGGCCTCGAGGTCGGCGACTTCGTGTGGACCGGCGGCGACTGCCACATCTACGACAACCACGTCGAGCAGGTGACGGAGCAGCTCACGCGCGCACCGTTCCCCTACCCACAGCTGCGCATCAACACGAAGCGCGACAGCATCTTCGACGTGGAGTACGACGACCTCGAGATCGTCGACTACCAGCACCACCCCGCCATCCGCGCGGCCGTCGCCGTATGAGCCTGGCGCTCATCTGGGCTCAGGCCCACAACGGCGTCATCGGAGCCGACGGCGACATGCCCTGGCACGTCCCCGAGGACCTCGCGCACTTCAAGGCGCTCACCGGCTCGGACGCGGTGATCATGGGACGTCGCACCTGGGATTCACTCCCCCCGCGGTTCCGTCCGCTCCCAGGACGCCCGAACATCGTCGTCACCCGCGATCACGCCTGGTCCGCCGACGGCGCCATCGTCGCGCACTCATTGCAGGACGCGTTCGAGGCGGCGCAGCTCGCCGGCAACGGCCAGGCGTGGGTGACCGGCGGCGCGGGTCTCTTCACCGAAGCGCTCGCGCTCGCCGACCGGCTCGAGGTGACCGAACTCGACCTCGACGTCGCCGGCGACACCTTCGCGCCGACCATCGGCGAGGAGTGGGTGCCGGTCACGATCGACCCGGCACACGGCTGGTCGGAATCTCGGACCGGTGTCCCCTACCGGTTCATCCGATACGAGCGCGCGCCCGAGATCGCCATCACCGGCTGAGACGCCCGGCGAACCGGATCGACCGGCGCGGGAGACGGCTCAGGCCGGCTGACGCAGCTCTTCGAGCGCGGCGCGGTAGGCCGCGAGCGAGCGAGCCTCGCCCGGTGCCGTGATGAAGCTCTCACGGATGATGCCCTGCTGGTCGATGAGGAAGGTCGCGCGGTTCGCGAACCCCTTCTCCTGCAGGAACACCCCGTACTCCTTGGCGACCTGGCCGTGCGGCCAGAAGTCGGCGAGCAGCTGGAAGCCGTACTGCTCCTGCTCCGCCCACGCCCGCAGCGTGTGCTTGGAGTCGACGGAAATACCGACGAGCGTGACCTGGTCGTCCGTGAACAGGCTGAGGTTGTCGCGGAGCTCGCACAGCTCCCCCGTGCAGGTCCCCGAGAACGCCAGCGGGAAGAAGACGAGGGCGACAGCCGAACTGCCGCGGAACTGACTCAACCTGACGAGTTCGCCGAACTGGTTCGCCAGTTCGAAGTCGGGTGCCAGGGTGTCGTTCTCGAGTGCCATGAGGGTCCTTTCAGGCGGGTTCGCCTGCTCCGGATCGCCCGAGCGGTGGACGGGTCCGATCCGGTCACACATCCTAACCCCGCACCGCAGCTGCACAAACCCGGAGGGGTGCGCCGCTCGGTCACCGTTCCCTGGGGTGACCGGATAGGGTGAAAGGTGGCGCCCGCGTCCATACCCATCAGGACGCATGGAGTTCACCATCACAACCCAGGCACGATCTGCCACGAGAGAAAGGTCGACGGTGACTGTTCACGACCAGGATCCATACTCGTCCAACCACGTAGACGCCGATCCTGAGGAGACGTCCGAGTGGAATGAGTCCCTCGACGCCCTCGTCGACGAACGTGGCCGCGGGCGCGGCCGCGACATCATGCTGAGCCTCCTCAAGCGCTCGAAGGAACTGCACCTCGGTGTGCCGATGGTGCCCACCACCGACTACATCAACACCATCGCCTCGGAGAACGAGCCCGACTTCCCGGGCGACGAGGACATCGAGCGCCGCTACCGTGCCTGGATCCGCTGGAACGCGGCCATGACCGTGCACCGCGCGCAGCGCCCCGGCATCGGTGTCGGCGGACACATCTCCACCTACGCGTCGTCGGCCGCGCTCTACGAGGTCGGCTTCAACCACTTCTTCCGCGGCCAGGACGCCCCGGGCGGTGGCGACCAGATCTACATCCAGGGCCACGCCTCCCCCGGCACCTACGCCCGCGCCTTCCTCGAGGGCCGCCTCAGCACCGACCAGCTCGACGGCTTCCGCCAGGAGAAGTCGCACGCGCCGCACGGGCTCTCCTCGTACCCGCACCCGCGCCTCATGCCGGACTTCTGGCAGTTCCCGACGGTCTCCATGGGTCTCGGCCCGATCAACGCGATCTACCAGGCGCACCTCGCCAAGTACGTCACCAACCGTGGCATCAAGGACGCCAGCGACCAGCAGGTCTGGGCGTTCCTCGGCGACGGCGAGATGGACGAGGTCGAGAGCCGCGGTCAGCTCCAGGTCGCCGCGAACGAGGGCCTCGACAACCTCAACTTCGTGATCAACTGCAACCTGCAGCGCCTCGACGGCCCCGTCCGCGGGAACGGCAAGATCATCCAGGAGCT
Source organism: Plantibacter flavus (assembly GCF_002024505.1). Taxonomy (NCBI): domain Bacteria; kingdom Bacillati; phylum Actinomycetota; class Actinomycetes; order Micrococcales; family Microbacteriaceae; genus Plantibacter; species Plantibacter flavus. Next base: position 1,916,880 of record NZ_CP019402.1, on the reverse strand, counting down.
CGAGAGCTTCTTCCGCGGCGCCGGCTGGAACGTCATCAAGGTCATCTGGGGCCGCGAGTGGGACGACCTCCTCAACCGCGACACCGACGGCGCGCTCCTCAACCTCATGAACGTCACGCCCGACGGCGACTTCCAGACGTACAAGACGGAAGACGGCGCCTACGTCCGCGAGAACTTCTTCGGCCGCGACGAGCGTGCCCTGAAGCTCGTCGAGGGCTACACCGACGACGAGGTCTGGAACCTCAAGCGCGGCGGCCACGACTACCGCAAGGTCTACGCGGCGTTCAAGGCGGCCAGCGAGCACAAGGGGCAGCCGACGGTCATCCTCGCGCACACCATCAAGGGCTACGGCCTCGGCCCGAGCTTCGAGGGCCGCAACGCGACCCACCAGATGAAGAAGATGACGCTCGACAACCTGAAGACCTTCAGGGACACGATGCGCATCCCGATCACCGACTCGCAGCTCGAAGAGAACCCGTACCTCCCGCCGTACTACCACCCGGGCGAGGACGACGAGGCGATCCAGTACCTGCACGAGCGTCGCCGCGCGCTCGGCGGCTACGTCCCCGAGCGTCGCAGCAAGTACACGCAGCTGAACCTGCCCGACGACTCCGCCTACGCGGCGGCGAAGAAGGGCTCCGGCACGCAGGAGATCGCCACCACCATGGCGTTCGTCCGACTGCTGAAGGACCTCCTCCGCGCCAAGGACTTCGGCAACCGGATCGTCCCGATCATCCCCGACGAGGCACGCACCTTCGGCATGGACGCGTTCTTCCCGAGTGCGAAGATCTACAACCCGAACGGTCAGCACTACACCTCGGTGGACCGCGAACTGCTCCTCGCCTACAAGGAGAGCCCGCAGGGTCAGATCGTGCACGTCGGTATCAACGAGGCGGGTGCCATCGCGGCCTTCTCGGCGATCGGAACCTCGTACTCGGTGCAGGGCGAACCGCTCATCCCGGTCTACGTCTTCTACTCGATGTTCGGTTTCCAGCGCACCGCAGACGCCATCTGGGCAGCCGGCGACCAGATGACCCGCGGCTTCATGATCGGCGCGACCGCCGGTCGCACGACGCTCACGGGTGAGGGCCTCCAGCACGCCGACGGCCACTCGCTGCTCCTCTCCTCTTCGAACCCCGCGGTCGTGAGCTACGACCCGGCCTACGGCTACGAGATCGCGCACATCGTGCGGAGCGGTATCGAGCGCATGTACGGCGGCGAGCACCAGGACCCGAACGTCATGTACTACCTCACGGTGTACAACGAGCCGCTCGTCCAGCCGGTCGAGCCCGAGGGTGTCGACGTCGACGGCATCGTGCGCGGCATCCACCGCATCAGCACGAGCGACAAGCAGGGCCCGAAGGCCCAGCTCATGGCCTCCGGTGTCGCGGTCCCGTGGGCGATCGAGGCGCAGCAGCTGCTCGCCGACGACTGGGGCGTCTCCGCAGACGTCTGGAGCGTCACGAGCTGGACCGAGCTCCGTCGCGACGGTCTCGCCGCCGACCAGCACAACTTCCTGCACCCGCAGGAGGAGCGTCGTGTGCCCTACGTCACGGAGAAGCTGAGCGGTGCCGCAGGCCCGTTCGTCGCCGTGACCGACCACATGCACGCCGTGCCGGACCAGATCCGTCAGTTCGTGCCGGGCGACTTCGCGACGCTGGGGGCCGACGACTTCGGCTTCTCCGACACGCGCGCCGCTGCCCGTCGCTTCTTCAAGATCGACGGCCCGTCGCTCGTCGTCCGCACCCTCCAGCAGCTCGCTGCTCGGGGTGAGGTCGATGCGAGCCTCCCGCAGCAGGCGATCGACCGCTACCGCCTCCACGACGTGAACGCCGGGAACACCGGCAACGCGGGTGGCGAGAGCTGATTCCATCGCTACCACGGTGACGAAGACGAAGACGAAGGCCGAGACACTCGACTGGCTCCGCCGGATCTCGGGTGAGCTCGCGACCGCGACGCTCAAACGCCTCGAGGACACCCTTCCCTGGTACGCCGAGATGCCACCAGGCCGCCGCTCCGCGGTCGGCCTGGTGGCTCAGGCGGGCATCAGTTCGTTCATCTCGTGGTTCGACGATCCCCGGTCGACGCCGTGGATCGCCGCCGACGTGTTCGGGGCGGCTCCTCGCGAGCTGCTCCGTTCCGTCAGCCTGCAGCAGACGCTGCAACTCATCAAGGTCACCGTCGAGGTCGTCGAGGAACGCGTCGCATCCGGAAGCGTCGACCTCCGCGAGGCGATCCTCCTCTACTCGCGCGACATCGCGTTCGCCTCGGCCGATGTGTACGCCCGCGCGGCCGAAGCGCGCGGACTGTGGGACGCCCGCCTCGAGGCCCTCGTCGTCGACTCGATCCTCAGTGGCGAGGCCGACGACGAGTTGCCCAGCCGGATCGCCGCCCTCGGGTGGCACGGTCACGGGGAGGCCTGCGTCCTGGTCGGGACAACCCCACGGGTGCTCGATGTCGACATGCTCCGCCGGACCGCCCGACACCTCGATGCCGACGTCCTCATCGGTGTCCAAGGCAACCGGCTCGTGCTCGTCCTCGGTCGCGCCGAGCTGCCCAGCACCGAGCCCGGAGACGGCGAACCCGTCGACGAGACGGAACAGGCCGCCGCGGACGCCCGCGCCAGCTCACAACTCACCTTCCTCGACATCGCCGCCAAGCTCGAGCACGGATTCGGTCCGGGGCACCTGGTGCTCGGTCATGCCGTGCCCTCCCTCATCGAGGCGTCACGGAGCGCGAAGGCCGCCCTCGCCGGGTTCGCCGTGGCGAAGTCCTGGCGTCACGCACCTCGACCGGTCGCGGCGGACGACCTCCTTCCGGAGCGCGCCCTCGCCGGCGACAACCTCGCGAAGACCACGCTCATCGAGCGGGTCTACCGCCCGCTCAAGGACTACTCCGGCGAGCTCGTGACGACGCTCTGGTGCTACCTCGACAACGGCCGCTCGCTCGAAGCGACGGCGCGCGAGCTGTTCGTGCACCCCAACACGGTCCGGTACCGCCTCAAGCGGGTCTCCGAGGTCATCGGGTGGGACGCGACGGGTGCCCGCGAGTCGCTCATCCTGCAGGCGGCCCTCATCCTCGGTGCCATCGCTGAGCCTGAGCCGTCCCGACGTCGGCTGACCTCCTGACGCTCGCTGGGCCGTTCGACCGGTCCGTGTTGTGGAGTCCACACAACACATTTTGCAAAGGTTCGTGGTGTTGCTCCACTGCTCGGCGTCCTCCGGTTGGCAGACTAGAGCGGTGATCGTCATCGCCTGCCCTGGACAGGGCTCCCAAACCCCCGGCTTCCTCGACCCCTGGTTGCAGGACGCCTCCGCGAAGGACGCGCTCGCGCGCTTCTCCGACGAAGCCGGACTCGACCTCGTCAAGCACGGCACCGTCTCCGACGCCGACACCATCCGCGACACCGCGGTGGCTCAGCCACTCATCGTCGCGGCCGGCATCGTCGCCTTGGACGCCCTGCGGAAGGCCCTCCCCACCGACGCCGCGCCGTTCGGCGGCATCGCCGGACACTCCGTCGGCGAGATCACCGCGGCCTACGGCGCCGGCATCCTCTCGGACAGCGACGCGATGAGCTTCGTGAGCGAACGCGCCGTGGCCATGGCCGAAGCCGCAGCCACCACCCCGACGGGCATGAGTGCCGTCCTCGGTGGCGACCAGGACGCCGTCGTCGCGCACGTCCGTTCCTTCGGGCTGGAGCCCGCCAACTACAACGGCGGCGGCCAGATCGTCGTCGCCGGCGCGCACGACGCCCTCGCCCGCCTCGCCGACGAGCCGCTCAAGGGCACTCGGGTGATCCCGCTGCAGGTCGCAGGCGCCTTCCACACGAGCTACATGCAGTCGGCCCGCGACTGGCTGGCCGGCGCCAGCCGCACGGTCGAGCCCCAGGACCCGACGCTGCGCATCTGGACGAACCACGACGGCACCGAGGTCACCTCGGGTACGGCGTTCTTCGACCTCCTCATCGGTCAGGTCGCCTCCCCGGTACGCTGGGACCTGTGCATGGACGCGTTCAGCGCCGCAGGGATCACCGGACTCATCGAGCTCGCCCCCGCCGGGGCGCTCACCGGACTCGCACGTCGCGGCCTGAAGGGCGTGCCGACGGTCGCCATCAAGACCCCCGACGACCTGCCGGCAGCCCTCGACCTCATCGCCCAGCAGTAGCGCAGACGGAGAACCAGTCAATGACCACCCCCACCCTCAAGCAGTCGCGCGGTCCCGAGTTCACCCGCATCCTCGGCCTCGGCGCAGCTCGCGGAGACCTCAGCGTCCCGAACGACGACCTCGTCGGTCCGATCAACTCGTCCGACGAGTGGATCCAGCAGCGCACCGGCATCGTCACCCGCACGCGGGCGTCCGCGGACGTCAGCGCCGTCGACCTCGCAGCCGAAGCCGGTGCGGAGGCCATCGCAGCCGCGGGCATCTCGGCCGAGCAGGTCGACCTCGTCCTCATCGCGACGATCAGCAACGTCCAGCAGTCCCCGTCGATGGCGGCCGTCGTGGCCGACCGCGTCGGAGCGAACCCTGCGGCCGCCTACGACCTCAACGCCGCGTGTGCCGGATACGCCTACGCGATCGCCCAGGCCGACGCACTCATCCGATCGGGCGCGGCCCACTACGCGCTCGTCATCGGCGCCGAGAAGCTGTCAGACATCGTCGATCCGACCGACCGGTCGATCTCGTTCCTCCTCGGTGACGGAGCAGGCGCGGCCGTCGTCGGGCCGAGCGACTTCCCCGGCATCTCCCCCACGGTGTGGGGATCCGACGGCTCGAAGGCCGACGCCGTCGGCATGAGCGGCACGCTCACCGAGTTCCGCGACGGCACCGCCGCCTGGCCGACCCTGCGCCAGGAGGGCCAGACGGTCTTCCGATGGGCGGTCTGGGAGATGGCCAAGGTCGCCAAGCAGGCCCTGGAGGAAGCGGGCGTCGAGGCCTCCGACCTCGCGGCCTTCATCCCCCACCAGGCCAACATGCGCATCGTCGACGAGTTCGCCAAGCAGCTCAAGCTGCCGGAGACCGTCGTCATCGCGCGCGACATCGAGACCACCGGCAACACCTCGGCGGCGTCCATCCCGCTCGCCACCCACCGGCTCCTCCAGGGGCACCCCGAGCTCAGCGGCGGTCTCGCCCTGCAGATCGGGTTCGGTGCCGGACTGGTCTTCGGCGCTCAGGTCGTCGTCCTGCCGTAGCAGGACGCCCGACGCGACTACACTCGACTACGGTCAAACCTCACCCAAGGAGTAGAACAATGGCACTGTCCACCGAAGAAGTCCTCGCCGGCCTGGCCGAGCTGATCAACGACGAGACCGGCATCGCGACCGACACCGTCGAGCTGGACAAGTCGTTCACCGACGACCTCGACATCGACTCGATCTCCATGATGACCATCGTCGTCAACGCGGAGGAGAAGTTCGACGTGAAGATCCCGGACGAAGAGGTCAAGAACCTGAAGACCGTCGGCGACGCCGTCGACTTCATCGTCAAGGCTCAGGGCTAGTCCCAGCGCAGTGCTGAAGGGTCGGCCGGCAGTTGGCCGACCGGCCCTTCGGCGTTCGAGGCGGCTCGTCCGTCCGGACACGGGCTCGACCGCCGCAGGGCTCGGATCCCCTCGTCGTCTCCACAGAAGGTTTGACTGAATGACCACCAAACGCATCGTCATCACCGGCATCGGTGCCACCACTCCCCTCGGCGGCAACGCCACCGACTCCTGGGACAACCTCCTCGCCGGCAAGAGCGGTGCGAGCCGTCTCGAGCAGCCGTGGGCTGAAGAACTCGAGCTGCCCGTACGCTTCGCCGCACAGGCCGCCGTCCCCACCGCGGACATCCTTGATCGCCGTGAGGTCAAGCGCCTCGACCCGTCGAGCCAGTTCGCCCTGATCGCCGCGCGCGAGGCCTGGCAGGACGCCGGCGCCCCCGAGGTCGACCCGGAGCGACTCCTCGTCGACTGGGCCACCGGCATCGGCGGCGTGTGGACGCTCCTCGACGCCTGGGACACCCTGCGCGAGAAGGGCCCCCGCCGCGTCCTCCCCATGACCGTCCCGATGCTCATGCCGAACGGCCCGGCGGCGGCGATCGGCATGGACCTCGGTGCCCGAGGCGGAGAGCGCACCGTCGTCTCGGCCTGCGCCTCCAGCACCGAGTCGCTCGCCAACGCCTACGACCACCTCCAGGCCGGCCTCGCCGACATCGTCGTGGCCGGTGGCTCCGAAGCCGCCATCCACCCGCTCCCGCTCGCGTCCTTCGCAGCGATGCAGGCGTTGTCCAAGCGCAACGACGACCCCGCCATCGCCTCGCGTCCCTACGACGTCGACCGCGACGGCTTCGTCCTCGGTGAGGGCGCGGCAGCACTCATCGTCGAGACCGAGGAGCACGCCAAGGCCCGTGGCGCCCGCATCTACGCCGAGCTCCTCGGTGGTGCGGTGACGAGCGACGCGTACCACATCACCGCTCCCGACCCCGAGGGTTCGGCTGCGGCCCGCGCCATGCGTGCGGCCGTCGAGAACGGCGGCGCGTCGCTCGACGACGTCGTGCACGTCAACGCACACGCGACGAGCACGCCTGTCGGCGACATCGCGGAGTACAACGCGCTGCGTCGGGTCTTCGGTGCCCACCTCGACGACATCGCCGTGACGGCGACCAAGGCCTCGACCGGCCACCTCCTCGGCGGCGCGGGTGCCATCGAAGCGGCCTACACGGCGCTCGCCCTGCACCACCGGGTCATTCCACCGACCATCAACCTCGACAACCAGGACCCGGAGATCCCGCTCGACGTCGTCACGACGCCGCGTGAGCTCGGGTCCGGCGACCTGCTCGCCATCAGCAACTCGTTCGGGTTCGGCGGCCACAACGCGGTCGTCGCGTTCCGGAGCTACTGAGCCGTCCGCGACGGAGACGACGACGGGTCGTGGTGCATGCACCACTACCCGTCGTCGTCTACTGACCAGGGTGCCGCAGTTTCGTCACCTCGTGTCTGCCGGGAGTGTCACCGACCTCGCACGGTCCACGCCACGTGGGCACCCTGTCGTCTGTGCAGTTGTCTCGCGTGCGCGGTGCCGCCGCGCCGGCGGGGCCGGATCAGCCCACGTTGTGCAGCCAGATGACGGAGGACCCGTCGCCGGCGTGACGGAACGGCTCGAGTTCGTCGTCCCATGGCTGTCCGAGCGCGACGCGGAGTTCGCGCTGGAGTTCGGCGGCGTTCCCGGCGCCGACCTCCATGGCGTACCGGATGCGATCCTCCGGGACGACGACGTTGCCGATGCTGTCGGTCTGTGCGTAGAAGATCCCGAGGTCGGGCGTGTGCATCCACCGGGCACCGTCGACGCCCTGGGCCGGGTCTTCGCTCACCTCGTAGCGGAGGTGCTCCCAGCCGCGCAGGGCTGAGGCGAGTGCGGCTCCGGTGCCGTGCGGGCCTTCCCAGAAGACCTCGGCACGCTGCGCACCGCGGAGGATCGGCTGGTCTTCCCAGTCGAAACTGATGGCACGGCCAAGAGCGCGACCTGCCGCCCATTCGAGGTGCGGGCAGAGCGCGCGAGGCGACGAGTGCACGAACAGTACACCCTTCGTCATCGGTGTCGACATGATTCCTCCACTGCGTCCGGGTGCGTCTTCCCCAACGACCCATGCAGTGTGATCCATGTCGGTGTCCGGCTGACCGGACCTCCGTGTATGCAGTTGTTCGACTCGCGCCGATACGAGCATTATGCCCCATGACCTGGAGGAATGACAACCGTGTCGTTCCCAGTACGCTGGATCGGGAGCCGGCCCGGACCGAGGGCCATCCAGGATGGAGCGGTGATGCACGAGGCCCTGGCGATCGACATCGGCGGCACGAAGGTCGAAGCGGCCGTCGTCGACGCCGAGGGACGAATCATGCCGGGCACTCGGTTCCGCGGTCCGACGGGCGCCGCGGCCACCCGCGAGGAGCTCGCGGCGTCGATCCTCCGAACCGCCGAACGGAGCGTCTCGGCCCATGGCGGGCCGGTGTCCGGAGTCGGGATCGGTTCGGCCGGCCCCATCGGCAGGACCGACGGCACCGTCTCGCCGATCAACCTCCCCCGACTCGCCGACTTCCCCGTCGTGGCGGAACTCCGGCGCTTCACGTCCGGTCCGGTGGAACTCCGCCTCGACGGCACCTGCATCGCCCTGGCCGAGCACTGGCAGGGCGCACTCCGCGGAACCGAGAACAGTATGGGCATCGTCGTCTCCACCGGGATCGGTGGCGGGATCATCCTCGGATCCCGACTCGTCCCCGGCACCTCGGGCAACGCCGGCCACCTCGGACAGATGCAACTCCGCCGACGCGAGCCGGATGCCGTCGGCACACCCTGGACGTTGGAGGGCATCGCGTCAGGCACCGCGACGGTCGCCTGGGCGCGCGCCCAGGGATGGACCGGCGCGACGGGCGAACAGCTCGGGGCCGACTACGCGACGGGAACGGAGATCGCGATCCGCGCAGTCCGACGTTCCGCCGAGGCCGTCGGCGAAGCCCTTTGCAGCATCACCACCCTGCTCGACCTGGAACGCGTCGCGATCGGCGGCGGCTTCTCGCGGGTCTCGCCCGACTACCTCGACCTCGTCCAAGAGGCTGCGACCGCGGCTGCGCTGCACGCCTACGCCCGTGAGCTGCGCGTGGTCCCGGCCGGGCTCGACGCCGACGGGCCGCTCATCGGCGCTGCCGCCCTCGTCCTCGCGGACTGAACGCGCACGTCCCGATCCGGAACGCCACCGGTCCCCGAGCCGCCCCATCCCGGTCCCTGAGTAACCCCGCACCGGTCCCTGAGCAACCCCGCACCGGTCCCTGAGCTTGTCGAAGGGCCCCTTCGACAAGCTCATGGACCGGATATCGGTAGGGCGGGTGGGACTTGAACCCACGCATCGTTCGGTTATGAGCCGAATGCCTTCACCAGCTTGGCTACCGCCCCGTGCGGAACCCAGTGTACCGAGTGGCCCGCCGGGCGGGAGTCAGTCGCGGGATTCCTGGCGGTCTGCGGTCGCCGTGTGACGCTCGGTCGTCGGGTCGACGACCTGCTCGCCGCGGTAGAGCGCTTCGAAGGTGTCGAGCGTGCGCTCGATGTCGTGTGCGGAGACGAGCTCCAACGATGCGTCCTGCATCCGGCGGTACTCCTCGGGCGAGGCGCTGAGTACCGTGGCGAGCCGCTCGGCCAGGGCGTCGACGTTGCCCGGCTCGAACAGGTACCCGTTGACCTGATCGTGCACGAGGTGGGGCAGCGCCATGGCGTCGGCCGCGACCACCGGGAGACCGGAGGCCATGGCCTCCATCGTCGCGATGCTCTGCAGCTCGGCGATGGACGGCATCGCGAAGACGGTGGCGTTCGTGTAGGCCTGCTTCACCTCATCGTCGGACACCTTGCCGAGGAATCGGACGCGGTCACCGATGCCGAGCTGCTGGGTCAGCTGCTCGAGGTTCTTCGCCTGGTCGCCTCCACCGATGACGTCGACGTGGGCGTCGAGTTCCTTCGGGAGTTTCGTGAGCGCGCGCAGGAGCACGTCGATCTGCTTCTCGCTCGTGATGCGACCCACGAAGAGGATGGTGTTCCGCTTCCGCGGTTCGAACGACGGCGTGTACTGTCCGGCCTCGATCCCGCAGGAGATCGCGTGCACACCGGTCAGGCCCGTGAACTGCTCCAGGAAGTCGGCGGCCTTGCGCGTCGGGGTCGTCACGGCGAAGGCACGATCGAACACGCGACGGGCGGCAGCCCACTGCGTCCGGACGAGCCACTCCTGGGTGCGCTTGGGGATGACGGTGAAGTCGAGGATGTTGTCGGGCATGATGTGGTTCGTCGCCACCATGCGGATGCCGCGTTGCTCGGCCTCGATCGAGAGACCACGGCCCACCACGATGTGCGACTGCAGGTGCACGACGTCGGGCTTCACGCGGTCGAGGATCTTCCGGGCGTTCCGTCGCATCGACCACGGCATCGCGAAGCGCAGCCAGTCGTGCGGGTACCACCGGAGACTGAAGAGGCGGTGCGCCGTCATCGTCTGACCCTCGTGGGTCTCCTTCCACGTGCCGAACTTGCGCGAGCCCGCGGGCGCGACGATGTGGACGTCGTGGCCTCGGCGGACGAGTCCGGCCGCGAGGCGCTCGGCGAAGCGTGCGGCGCCGTTCACGTCGGGCGAGAAGGTGTCGGCGCCGATGACCACCCGCAGCGGCTTGTGGGTGTCGGCGCTCGGCGTCGTGCTGGACGCCTTCGCGAGGTGCTGGTCGTCGGGAGAAGTCAAGGTATCGGTGATTCCTCTGTGCTTGGCCAGTGATGTGAGGGGTGCGGGCGGTCGCTCACGACCCTGATGCGGCGCGGAACGCCATGCTCAAGCATACCTGCAGCCCGTTCGGGCTCCAGGGCTCAGGCGGGCGCGTCGCCGGTCGCGAGGGCCTTCGCAGCTGCTGCGGCCGCCGGCGTCTGGCTCACCTGCGGGTGATGGCGAGCGAGCTGGAAGACGCCCCACACGGCGATCGCGCCGGCCACGACGAAGCCGAAGCCCGCCCAGAACGGTGCGTTGCTCGCCTCCCCCAGCACGATGATGCCGATGCCGACGGCGATCATCGGGTCGATGACCGTCAGACCCGCGATGACGAGGTCGGGAGGTCCCGAGGAGTAGGCGGTCTGCACGAAGTAGCCGCCGAGCGCACTCGCGGCGACGAGGCCGAGCCCGCAGAGGACCGTGAGCCAGTCGAACTCGCCCTGCTGCAGCCGTCCGATGATGACCTTGGCGAGCGTCGCGACGAAGCCGTAGAGCACGCCGGTCCCGACGATGTAGAAGATGGCCGTGAAGCGGGAGCGGAACACCATGAAGCCGAGCCCGAACACCAGGAGTACGACGCCGAGCATCACCAGGATCGTGACGAGCTCGGCCTCGGTGATCCGGTGCTCGCCCGTGAAGACCGCGGCGATCGTCACGAACAGGCCGACGCCGCCGACGCAGGCGACGATCGCGACGACCGATCGACGGTTCAACCGGACGCCGCTGATCCTGCTGTTCACCACCGCCGTGATGACGAGCGCGACCGCACCCAACGGCTGGACGAGGGTGATCGGTGCGAGGGACAGGCTGCCGAGCTGGAGCACGATCGCGAGCCCGAGCATCACCGTTCCGGTCACCCAGGACGGCCGACTGAGCAGCGCCAGGAGCTGAGCGACGTTGAGCCCCGATGTCGCGTCGGTGCCGCTCGACGACTCGACCTTCGCCACGCCCCGGTGCTGCAGCTGCGCGCCGAGCGAGAGGAAGACCGCGCCGAGGAGCGCGAACGGGATGCCGAGGAGCTGCGAGGGGTTGCGGGTGAAGTCGTCCGCGAGGTCGGCGATGTCGATGGCGGAGGGGATCACCCGTCGAGGGTACCCCGCAGCCCCGCCGATCCCGGCGCGGCAGGCCGAGCCCAGCGGATAGGCTCGAGCAATGGCAATTCTCGAGATCCACGTGACCGGTGACCCGGTGCTCCATTCCGTCGCCCGACCGGTCACCACCGTGGACGACGACCTCCGGCGCCTCGTCGCCGACATGTACGAGACCATGGATCTCGCTCCCGGGGTCGGACTCGCGGCTCCGCAGGTCGGGGTCCCGCTGCGCCTCTTCGTCTACAGCTACGAGGACGACGACGGCCAGCCGTGGCGTGGCGTCGCGATCAACCCGGTGCTGTGGATCAGTCCCCCGCCGGTGGGCGAGCTCGACGAGGAGGCCGAGTCGGAAGGCTGCCTCTCCGTCCCAGGCGAGCGGCACCCGCTCCGTCGCGCGGAAGCAGCCATGCTCATCGGGACCGACCTCGAGGGTGATCCGGTCGAGCTGCGGGTCGTCGGCTGGCGCGCACGCATCCTGCAGCACGAGTTCGACCACCTCAACGGCGTGCTCTACGTGGACCGCCTCGAACTGCCGCACTCGCGCCGAGCGGCGAAGGCGATCCGCAAGGCGGGCTGGGGCGTACCCGGGATCTCCTGGCTGCCGGGTCGCGACGACCTCGAGGGCTGAACCACCTCGACGGGGACACGACGCCGGCACGATCGATACGGCGTCACCTCGACAGGCGCAGGGTGTCCGGACATGCAACGAGGCCCGAAGAGTGGAGTCTTCGGGCCTCGTTGTCCAGTCTACGGCGTCCCCGTCGATTTCGTGAAACCGACCTCGAACGACGAATCCCCCGGTCCGTATGGACCGAGGGATTCTGTACAGCTCCTCGAGTTGGACTCGAACCAACAACCTATCGATTAACAGTCGATTGCTCTGCCAATTGAGCTATCGAGGAATACGAGCTTCGACCGGCCGGACGGATCCGGCCTCTGCGTTGCAGCGCGTATCTACTGTAGCAAAGGATTCGCAGACGCCAAATCGACACGCGATCAATCGATGCCGACGGCCTCGGGCGTCTCGTACTGGGTCTCGGTGCCGCCCGACTGGGCGAGCGCCGCGAGGAACTCGTGCGGCGGATCGGCGAGCATCGCGTCGATCGGGCCGTAGCCCACGACCCGCGACTGGTGGAGCGCCAGCACGTCGTCGGTCACCTCGCGGAGCATGGCGAGATCGTGTGTCACGACGATGACCGTACCGCCGTCGCGTCGGAACCCGTCGAGCAACTCGGTCACCGTGTGCCGGACCGTGATGTCGATCCCGGCCGTCGGTTCGTCGGCGATGAACACCTTCGGGCCGAGGACGAGGGCGCGCGCGATGGCGATCCGCTGCCGCTGACCACCACTCAGCTCGTACGGGTACTTGTCGAGGCTGGAGAGCGGCATCTGCACGGCGTCCAGCAATGTGGCGACCCGGACGCCGAGCGCCTGCTCGCTGAACTTCTTGTCGCGCGCCAGGACCGGTTCCGAGATGAGCTCCGTGACGGTGAGCTCGGGCTTCAGGTGCGCACCGGCCTCCTGCTCGAGCAGCGACACCTCGAACGTGAGCTTCGTGAGTTCTCTGCGGCCCACCTTGCGCATGGAGCGACCGAGCGTGCTCACGTCGCCGCCGGACACGAACGGACGGGAGTCCGCTCCGGTCAGGTGGCGTCCGGACAGCACCCGCAGGAGCGTGCTCTTCCCCGATCCCGAGCTGCCGATGACCCCGAGCGAGCCGCCGACGGGCAGCTCGAAGCTGATGCCGTCCAGGGCTCGGTTGCTCGGACTCACGCCGTGCGCGGCGTAGTCGACGCTCAGATCACTCGCCCGGACCGCGGGTCCGTCCTGCTCTGGGTGCTTCATGAGACCTCTCCTTCCGGTGCACGGGAGCCACCGGATCGCCATCGAGTGTATCCGGCGATCCCGGCGGGGCCACGTGCCACGCTCGGTGGAGGTAGACCGCGTCAGGCCTCGGCGCGGAGCGCTCGCCGTTCCGCCTCGACGTCTGCAAGCTGCCGGGTGATCTCCCGATGCGACTCGTCGCGGGGGTCGGTGCGACGCAACGACCCGAGCAGCGCCGCCTTACGACCGAGGAGGTCGCGGTCGATCAGCGCCCGCGCGATGTCCCGGACATAGCTCGGCAGCTTCTCCTCGTTCGTCTCGGGCAGTGGGGACACTCCGAGCTCGCGTACCAGTCCGTCGAAGCCGGGTGGGACCTGTGTGATGACGGTCTCGAGCCAGGCGTTGGTCCCGAGGTGGTCGAGGCTCACACTCATGGCGTCGCGCACCACGGCGAGGGAACTGTTGGCGACCGAGCTCTGGACCGCGCGCTCCAGCATGGGACGTTCGAGGTGTTGGGGCAGCTGCAGGATCGCTCGGAGGGCGTCCTGCTCGAGGCGCGTCGACGGGTCCTTGGGCAGGTCGTTGAGCGAGGCCTGCCGCTCGCGCGGCGGCTCGGTGCCCGGTGCGCCAGGGCCTTGCAGGCGGGCGTCTCGTGCGGAGTTCTGCGAGCCTCCTGCGGCGGCACCGCCGGCGGCCCGCACGGCGCGGGCCACCTCGTCGAGTTCCATGCCGAGCTGCTTCGCGAGCACCCGGGTGTACCCGGGACGGAGCGAGGGGTCGCGGATCTCGGCGACGACCGGCGCGGCCGCCCGGAGTGCGCCGACGCGGCCCTCGACCGTCTCGAGGTCGAAGCCCGCCAGCGTCCGCCGGATGATGAACTCGAACATCGGCTCTCGGCCGTCGACGAGTTTCCGGATGGCGCCGTCGCCGCGGTTGAGCCGGAGGTCGCAGGGGTCGAGGCCGTCGGAGGACACCGCGACGTACGTCTGGGCGGAGAAGCGCTTCTCCTCACCGAACGCACGCGTCGCGGCCTTCTGCCCCGCCTCGTCAGGGTCGAAGGTGAAGATGACCTCGCCGGTGGCGGAGTCGTCGCCCATGACGCGGCGGATCATCTTGATGTGGTCGACCCCGAACGAGGTCCCGCAGGTCGCCACCGCGGTGGTCTCCCCCGCCAGGTGGCAGGCCATGACGTCGGTGTACCCCTCGACGACGACGACCCGCTTGCCGCGCGAGATGTCGCGTTTGGCGAGGTCGAGGCCGTAGAGGACCTGCGCCTTGTGGTAGATCGCCGTCTCCGGGGTGTTGAGGTATTTCGGCCCCTTGTCGTCGTCGCGGAGGCGCCGGGCTCCGAAGCCGAGCACCTGCCCGGTCGTATCGCGGATCGGCCAGATGAGGCGTCCGCGGAACCGGTCGTAGACACCGCGGTCGCCGCTCGACACGAGACCGGCCGCGAGCATCTCCTCGTCGGAGAATCCGCGGGACCGCAGTGCCTTCATGAGGTGGTCCCAGCCGGCAGGCGCGAACCCGATCCCGAAGTGGTCGGCGGCGGCGGCGTCGAAGCCGCGTTCGCCGAGAAACCGCCGCCCGAGGTCGGCGTCGCCGTCGTGGAGCTGCTGCTGGAAGTACTCGGCGGCAGCCTGGTTGGCGGCGAAGAGCCGCGCCCGGTTGCCGTGGTCGACCTTGCCACCGCCCTCCTCGTAGCTGAGCGGGTACCCGATGCGCTGCGCGAGACGTTCCACCGACTCCGCGAACGTCACGTGGTCCATCTTCTGCAGGAAGCTGTAGACGTCGCCGCTCTCGCCACAGCCGAAGCAGTGGTACAGCCCGACCGTGGGGCGCACGTGGAAGCTCGGGCTGCGTTCGTCGTGGAAGGGGCACAAGCCCTTCAGCGAGCCGACACCGGCGGACTTCAGCGAGACGTAGTCGCCGACGACGTCGCCGATGTTGGTGCGTGCCTTGACCTCTTCAACATCGCTCTGTCGAATCCGTCCGGCCATGCTTCGATCCTAGTCTCGTGCGTCCATCGTCCATCCCTGAGGGCCTCCGCGCAGCGGAGTCCGACTCCCGCTCCTGTGTGGAGGAGCGTCAGGCGCCGACATGCCGTTCGTGCCAGGAGAGGGCGCTCTGATCGGTCAGGCTCGCGATCTGATCCACGACGACGCGACGGCGTTCCGCGTCGGAACCGGCTGCGCGCCAGTCCGCCGCGAAGCCGACGTCGAG
Organism: Plantibacter flavus; assembly: GCF_002024505.1. NCBI lineage: Bacteria > Bacillati > Actinomycetota > Actinomycetes > Micrococcales > Microbacteriaceae > Plantibacter > Plantibacter flavus. The sequence goes on along the minus strand of NZ_CP019402.1, from coordinate 1,901,482 downwards.
GGCCGACTCGCCGAGCGCGAACACCGCGTCCGACAGTTCGATGAGGATCTCCCGCTGCCGGACGTACAGCGGCTGGCGGGAGTCGCTGTACATCACGAACGCGGCGACGATCCCCTTGAGGAGGGCGATCTCGGCCTGGATGCCATGGGGCACCACGACGTCGGCCCCGAACCGCACGAGGCTGGCCTGCGGGAAGGCCTCCCGGGTCGCCGCGGTCGCCGCACCGGCGAACCGACCGATCATCTGGCTCGTGAAGTTCTTGAGCCGACCGAGGTCGCGCCGGGAGCCGTCCCACGCGGTGATCCAGGTGTGCGAGGACTGCAGCCGGTCGAAGGCGGCGGCGAGGTCGTCGTGGGTGAAGTCGTCGCCGGCCCAGGACAGCGCGGTGTCGATGAGGCGATCGTGTCCTGCGCGCGCGTTCAGGAACGCCGGGTCGATGTACTCCCCGACGACGGCATCCTCGAAGTCGTGCACGGAGTAGGCGATGTCGTCCGCGAGGTCCATGACCTGCGCCTCGACGCAGCGGACGCGCTCGGGAGCGCCGGCTCGCAACCAGCGGAAGGCCGCGGAGTCCTCGTCGAAGAACCCGAACTTGGCGCGACCACCGGGATCCGGCACCGACTGGGCGGCCGGCCACGGGTACTTGCAGCTGGCGTCGAGGCTCGCGCGGGTGAGGTTCAGACCGTACGGCTCGCCGTCGGAGCCGAAGACCTTGGATTCGAGGCGCGTGAGGATCCGCAGGGTCTGGGCGTTGCCCTCGAACCCGCCGATCGCGGCGGACCAGTCGTTGAGCGCTCGTTCGCCGTTGTGACCGAACGGCGGGTGACCGAGGTCGTGTGCGAGGCACGCCGTGTCGACGACGTCCGGAGCGAGGTCGAGGCTGGCGGCCAGCTCTCGACCGACCTGAGCGACCTCGAGCGAGTGCGTCAGCCGGTTCCGGGCGAAGTCGACACCGCTCGTCGGGCTGAGCACCTGGGTCTTTGCGGCGAGTCGCCGCAGGGCACTGGAGTGCAACAGCCGTGCACGATCGCGCGCGAAGTCGGAGCGTCGCGTCGAGTGGTGCTCGGGCATCCAGCGTTCTTCGTCGTGCAGGCTGTAGCCGTCCCGATCCATGGAGACGCTCCCCTGCTCGATGATGCTATCCGCCACTGTGGTCCAGTTCCGCTCCCGCGATCTCGGTCTGCTCGTCGGCGCCCAGCGACTGCGAGTCGAGCCAGCCGTAGGGCAGTGCCGGTCGTTTCGGCGTGCCCGCGCGTCCGCGCTGGCCTTCGGCCGCGGCGCCCGGGTAGGGGGCCGTCCAGTCGAGGGTCGCGAGGAGGTCGTCGAGCTGGTCGAGCGACTCCACGGTCGCGAGGCTCGCGCGGAGGTCTCCTCCGACCGGGTAGCCCTTGAAGTACCAGGCGACGTGCTTCCGGATGTCGCGGCAGCCGCGCTCCTCGCTCTCGAAGAACTCGGCCAGGAGCTCGGCGTGACGCCGGAACGCGGCCGCGACGTCGCCGAGAGACGGCTCCGCCTTGCCGCCCTCGCCCGCGAACGCCGAGCTGAGGTCGCCGAAGAGCCAGGGGCGACCGAGGCAACCGCGGCCCACGACGACGCCGTCGCACCCTGTCTCGTCGACCATCCTGAGGGCGTCCTCGCCCGACCAGATGTCGCCGTTCCCGAGGACCGGCACCGAGGTGACCGTCTCCTTGAGCTTGGTGATCGCCGACCAGTCCGCGTGTCCGGAGTAGAACTCGGCGGCGGTCCTGGCGTGCAACGCGATCGACGCCACACCGGCGCCCTCGGCGATCCGACCGGCCTCGAGGTAGGTGAGGTGGTCGGAGTCGATGCCCTTGCGCATCTTGATCGTGAGCGGGACGTCGCCTGCGGCACGGACCGCGCCCTCGACGATGTCGCGGAAGAGCCCGGTCTTCCAGGGCAGCGCCGCTCCCCCGCCCTTGCGGGTGACCTTGGGCACCGGGCAGCCGAAGTTGAGGTCGATGTGGTCGGCGCGATCCTCGGCGACGAGCATGGTGACGGCCTCTGAGACCGTCTTCGGGTCGACACCGTAGAGCTGGATGGAGCGGAGCGTCTCGCTCTCGTGGTGCTGGATGAGCCGCATGGTCTCCGGCGTGCGTTCGACGAGCGCGCGCGAGGTGATCATCTCGCTGACGTACAGTCCGGCACCGTATTCGCGGCACAGTCGACGGAACGCCGTGTTGGTGATCCCGGCCATGGGGGCGAGCACGACCGGCGAGTCGAGCACGATGGGCCCGATCGCGAGGCTCGGGCGCTGCGAGAGCGTGGTAGGAAGAGACATCACCCTCGATTCTCCCAGATGATCGGCGCTCCCGCGCCCAGTGAGGACCACATGCCAGACGCCGTCCCGCCCGCCGACCTCCAGCCGTCCGGCCGCGAGCGCGTCCGAGCCGCGGCCGCCGCACTCGGTCTCGACGTGGAACTGGTCGAGCGACCGCCCGCGCGCAGTCTCCACGAGGCGGCGGAGCTGCTCGGCATCGAGCCCGCGGACATCGTCAAGACGATCGTCGTGAAGCGTCGCAGCGGCGACTACCTCTTCGCCCTCGTGCCGGGCGGCCGCAAGATCTCCTGGCCGCCGTTCCGCACGCTGCTCGGCGTGAACAAGCTCGCGATGCCCGACGCGGCGACGGCGTTCCAGGCGACCGGCTACGAGCGCGGCACCATCACCGTCCTCGGCGCGAGTGCTCCACTCCCCGTCTACGCGGACGAGCGCATCCTCGAGCGCGGTGGGCGCATCTCGATCGGCGCCGGGGAGCACGGGTGGAGCGCCTTCGTCGATGCGGCGGAGTACCTCGCCGCCATCGGCGCCGTCACCGCCGACCTCACCGAGCCGGAGGACCCTCAGTCCTGAGCCGGCTCCGACGGGAACACGAGGCAACTGTCGCCCTCGCAGACGACGGCGTCGCCCCCGAGGAGTCGGAGCGCCGGCCGGACCGTCGCGGGCTGTCGATCGCCGACGCTGCGCTCAGGCGACGTCGTCTCCGTGCTCACGCCTGCACCGGCTCGGTGCTCGCGCGTTCCGTCCAGACCTGCTCGAGGACCTGCGTGAACGCGGCCGCCTCCTGCGCCCCGGACACCCCGTAGGCACCGTCGATGACGAAGAACGGGACGCCCTGGATGCCGTACCCCTGTGCCGTCGCCTGGTCCTCGCGGACCGCCTGCGTGTACTGGCCGGATTCCAGCGCCGAGACCACGGCGGACCGGTCGAGCCCCACCTCGACGGCGAGGTCGGCGAGGTCCTCGATGCGACCGACATGACGGCCCTCGGTGAAGTAGGCACGCAGGAGGCGCTCGGTCATCTCGAGCTGCTTCCCCTCCGCCTTGGCGAGGTGCAGGAGCTCGTGCGCCTTCACCGTGTTCGTGTGCTGGAGGATGCCGAAGTCGTACTCGAGACCGGCGTCCGAGGCGATCCCCGTCACCCGATCGAGCATCTGCTGCACCTGGTCGGCCGGCATGCCCTTGTGCTTCACGAGGAAGTCGATCTCGGTGCCGTCGAAGTCGACCGGGGTGTCGGGTGCCAGCTCGAAGGAGTGGTACTCGACCTCGACCTCGCGTCCGTCGCCGAGCTGTGCGAACTCCGCCGCACCCCGCTCGAACTTGCGCTTGCCGATGTAGCACCATGGGCAGGCGATGTCGGACCAGACGTCGATCTTGATGGGTTCACTCATGTCAGGGCCAACCACCGACACCCGTCGCTCATTCCCCCGAGGGCGCCGGGGCGTCTGGCACGTCGCGCGCCCCGCCGAAGCGGCGGTCACGTCCGGCGTACCGCTCGACGGCCTCCCAGAGCTGACGCCGCCCGAAGTCGGGCCAGAGGGTGTCGAGGAAGACCATCTCCGCGTAGGCCGACTGCCACAGTTGGAAGTTGCTGGTGCGCTGCTCTCCGGAGCTCCGGACGAAGAGGTCGACGTCCGGCAGGTCGGGCAGGTAGAGCCGGCTCTGGACGAGACGCTCCGAGACGGCCGACGGCTTGATGCGGCCGGCGGCGACGTCGTCGGCGATGCTGCGGACCGCGTCGACGATCTCGTTGCGCCCGCCGTAGTTGACGCACATGGTGAGCGTCAGGCGGTCGTTGCCGCGCGTCAGCTCCTCCGCCGTCTGGAGCTCCTTGATGACGGAGGTCCACAACCGCGGCCGACGCCCCGACCAGCGCACGCGGACGCCCCACTCGTTCAGTTGGTCGCGCCGTCGATGGAGCACCTCGCGGTTGAACCCCATGAGGAAGCGGACCTCGTCGGGTGAGCGCTTCCAGTTCTCCGTCGAGAACGCGTACACCGACAGGTGCTTGATCCCGAGTTGCAGGGCACCGGCGACGACGTCGAGAAGAGCGGCCTCGCCCGCCTTGTGCCCTTCGACCCGCGTGAGCCCGCGTCGGTTCGCCCACCGGCCGTTGCCGTCCATGACGATCGCGACGTGCGACGGCACCTCACCCTTGGCGAACGATGGCGGGACCTCCCCCGTCCAATCGATCGGTTTGAACGGCACCGCGTCGCGGTGGGTGTAGGGCTTCGGGGTCACCCGCGGCTCCGATCCTGTTCGAGGTGCGCGAGCGACCGCAGGCCGCGCTCCAGATGCCATTGCGCGTAGGCGGCGGTGAACCCGCTCGCGCGTGAAGCCGTCTGCTCGGCGGCGGCCTCCGCGTACTCCCAGTCACCGGAGAGCAGTGCTCCGAGGAGCGAGAGGGTGTCGGCGTCCAGCCGAGGGCTGCCCGAGGGCGCGCAGTCGTCGCAGACGACCCCGCCGAGCTGCACGACCACGTGTGAGTACTCGCCCTCCGTGCCGCACCGCGAGCAGGCCCCGAAACTCGGCGCCCAGCCGGCGAGCGAGAACGCCCGGAGCAGGTAGGAGTCGAGCGTGAGCCGCGGACCGTGCTCGTGCTTCGATAGCGACCGCAGGGCGCCGACGAGGAGCAGGTACTGCTGGAGGGAGCCCTCGGACTCGGTCAGACGATCGGCCGTCTCCACCATCGCGCTCGCGGCCGTGTAGCTTCCGTAGTCGGCGCTGATCTCGGCGCCGTACGAACCGAGCGACTCGGCCTGGGTGATGGTGTCGAGACTACGGCCCTCGTAGAACTGCACGTCGGCGACCATGAACGGCTCGAGCCGGGACCCGAACTTCGAGCCCGTCCGACGGACACCCTTCGCGACCGCCCGGATCTTGCCCCTGCTGCGTGAGAGCATGGTGACGATGCGATCGGCCTCGCCGAGCTTGTGGGTCCGCAACACCACCACTTCGTCTCGATATACCGGCACGCATCGATTATCCCGCCTCGCACCGACAACGTGACCCGGGAACCGCCGTCGGGGATCGAAGGAGCGCCTGGAGAGATGAAGCCGTGAACGAGGTCCTCTTCGTCGTTCCGCTGTGGGTCGACCTCTCGGCGGTCGCGATCGGCGCCGTCCAGGGTGCCATGTTCGCGGCCAGGTTCCAGGATCGTCAGCTCGACTGGCTCGGCGTCGCCATCATCGGCGTCGTCGTCGGACTCGGTGGAGGTCTCATCCGCGACATCCTCCTCGGACAGGTGCCGGCGTCCCTCCAGAACAACTGGTACCTCCCCGTCGCCTCGGGAGCCGCACTGCTCGGCATGTTCCTCCTGCGCACCATCACGAGGCTCGGGCCCGTCATCATCGGTCTCGACGCCCTGACGATCGGCATGTTCGGAGCGATCGGCTCCACCAAGGCCCTGGCAGCCGGTCTGCCGGTCATCCCGGCGATCTTCGTCGGCACCGTCTCGGCCGTCGGTGGATCGGTCCTCCGCGACGTGATGCTCGGCGTCCCCGTCGCCCTCATGCACGTCGGGTCGCTCTACGCCGTGGCGGCCGCGGTCGGGACAGCCCTCCTCGTCCTCGCCGTGACCTTCGGTGCGCCGCTCGGGGTCGCGGCGATCGTCGGTGTCTCCTCGACCGCGGTGATCCGCCTCCTGGCCGTCCGGTTCGGATGGACGTTGCCCGAGCAGCGCCAGATCGGCGGATGGCGGATCTGGCGCCGCTCGACGCGCGGCTGAGTCGGCTCAGTCGACCGCGAGTGCCGCGACGGGTGCGATGCGGGTCGCCCGACGTGACGGGGCCACCGAGGCCGCGGCCGTCAGGAGTGCGGCGAGCACGACGATCACCGCGACGATGGCCCATGGGATGACCGGGAAGATGAGGCCGGGCGAGCCGTTGATCGCGCCGAGCATCGACTGAGCGCCTGCCCACCCGTAGAACGTCCCGAGGACGAGGCCGACGACGACGGCCGCGATGGTCAGCTGCGCCGCCTCGATCACGATCATGCGACGGATCTGCGCCGCGGAGAACCCGAGGGCGCGGAGCAGTCCGAGTTCGCGAGTGCGCTGCAGGACGCTGAGCGAGAGGTTGTTGACCATCCCGACCGCGGCGATGAGCGCGCTCAGTCCGATGAGGGCGGAGAAGACGCCGACGGTCGTCGCGACCACGGCCTGCGTGCCCTCGTAGACCTCCGGATTCGCGGCCTGTGCGTTCAACACGAACTCCTGGAAGTTGGCCGCGGCGACCGCGAACATCGTCACGAGGGTCACGCCGATCACCAGTCCGATCGTCGTGCGTGAACTGCGCTCCGGGTAGCGGACGGCGTTCTCGGCGGCGAGTCGAGCCGTCGCGGAGGTGCCGAACAGTCGGCCGACCAGCCGCAGTGCCGGCGGCATCACGAGGTGCGCACCGAGCACGAGGCCGGAGAAGGAGACGATCCCGCCGACGATACCGATGAGCACGCCGAGCGGCGACACGAGCCCGACACCGACCCCAGCGAGCAGGAGCAGGACACCGACCACGAAGAGACCGATCGCGACCGCGTTCCGGGCGGGCCGGGCGGTGGCCTCCTCCCGACTCAACTCCTGCGATCCTCCGATCGCCTGCATCGGGGTGACCGTCAGGACGCGACGCGCGCCGATCCAGGACGCGAGCCAGGTGGTCAAGACGACCGCCACGACCGGCAGGAGCACGGCCGGTTCGACGATCGCGTACGGCAACTCGGGCAGCACACCGGTCGCGACCCCGATCCGGACGAGCGCGAAGGTCGCGAGGAGCCCGACGAGCAACCCGGCTCCCCCGCCGAGCAGGCCGACGACGACGCCCTCCCTCGCGACGGCGCGACGCTGCGATCGCGCCGTCGAACCGATCAGGCGCAGCAGCGCGATCGTCCTCGTCCGCCCGGCGACGATCGTGGCGAAGGTGTTCGCCGTGACGATCGCGCCTACGTACACCGCCAATGAGACGAACACGGCGGCCGCGAGGATGAGCATGATCACCACGGTGCCGCTGGACCCGGTCACGTCGTCGGCCAGGATGAACGTGGAGAGCACACTCGTCACCATGAGCAACAGGACACCGAACGAGGCGCTGAGCGTCGCGACGAGGAGGCTCGCGCGATGCTCGCGGGCCCGGGGCCCGAGATCCGCCCGGCTCATGCCGCACGCTCCATGCCGAGCATGAGCGCCGAGATCTGCTCGGGGGTCGATCTGGGACGGTCCTCGACCACCCGGCCGTCCGCGAGGAACACGATCCGGTCCGCGTAGCTCGCGGCGATCGGGTCGTGCGTCACCATCGCGATGCTCTGCCCGTATTCGGTGCTGGCCGCCGCCAGCAGGGCCAGGACGCTCCGCCCAGTGCGGGAGTCGAGGTTGCCGGTCGGTTCGTCCGCGAAGAGCAGCTCGGGCCGCGTGGCCAGGGCACGCGCGATCGCGACGCGCTGCTGCTGTCCACCCGAGAGTTCGTGCGGACGGTGCCCGAGTCGGGACGCGAGTCCGAGCGTGCTCACGAGCACGTCGATCCAGCTCTGCTCCTCACCGGTCGGACGGCGGGCGTCGAGCTCGAAGGGCAGCCGGATGTTGGCCGCGACGTCGAGCGTCGGCACCAGGTTGAACGCCTGGAACACGAACCCGACACGACGCCGACGGAGGATCGTGAGCTGCCCGTCGTCGAGGTCCGTGATGTCCTGGTCGCCGAGACGCACCCGCCCCGCGGTGGCCTGATCGAGGCCCGCCATGATGTGCATGAGCGTCGACTTGCCCGAGCCGCTCGGGCCCATGATGGCGGTGAACCGGCCCCGTTCGATCTCGAGGTCGACGCCGTCGAGGGCGACGACCTGGTTGTCGGCGGGTCCGTAGCTCTTCCTGAGTCCGTGGACGCTGGCGACGACGGACGGCTGTGCTGAAGTGGTCATACTCCGAAGCTACGGAGCGAGGTGCCGGGTGCGCGTCGGGCGCACGAGCGACCCGGGTACATCCTGGGGATGATCATCGATCAATCCGCGGTTGCCCGTTGGACCGCCGTCAGACCAGGCCGTGTTCGAAGGCGAACACGACGAGCTGGACCCGGTCGCGCACCTCGAGCTTCGCGAAGATCCGGCTGATGTGCGTCTTCACGGTCGCCTCGCTGAGGAACTCGGCGGCGGCGATCTCGGAGTTGCTCAGTCCGCGCGCCGCGAGGAGGAAGATCTCGCGCTCGCGCGCCGTGAGCTCGGCATAGCGCTGCGGTGCGGCCGGAGCGGCCGGCGCCTGCTGGAAGTGCTCGAACAGCTCGCGGGTGGCCGACGCGGCGATGACCGCGTTCCCGGCATGGACGGTGCGGATCGCCGCGAGGAGGAATTCCGGCTCCGCGTCCTTGAGGAGGAAACCGCTGGCACCGGCTCGGATGGCCGTCGCGGCCGCCTCATCGAGGTCGAAGGTGGTCAGCACGACGATCCGTGGACGCTCGCTCCTGCGCGCATCCGCCTCCGCCAGGATCGTCTTCGTCGCCTCGATCCCGTCCATGACCGGCATCCGGACGTCCATGAGGATGACCTGCGGACGTGTCCGTGCGGCCAACTCGACCGCTTGACGCCCGTCGGAGGCCTCGCCGACGACGCGCAGGTCCGGCTGCGAACCGATGAGCATCCGGATCCCGCCTCGGAAGAGCGCCTGGTCGTCGACCAGCGCGATCGTGATCGCCCCCGCTGCCGTCGCGTCACTCGGATCGGTCATCTCGTCACTCCCACCGTCGCGTACGGGATCGATGCGTAGACGGTGAAGAGACCGTCCACCAGGGTCGTCCCGAACCTGCCGCCTGCCAGCGTAGCGCGCTCGTTCATCCCGGCGAGGCCGTGCCCCATGCCGGCCTTCGGCGGTTCGAGCTTCGCCCGGTTGACGACCCAGAGCTGCAGCTCGGGTCCGGTCCAGTCGAGATGGACGTCGATCGGCCCACGATGGTCGCCGTGTCGGAGCGCGTTCGTGAGTGCCTCCTGGATGATGCGGTACACGGCGAGCTGCGAACCGGTCGCCACCGGTCGTTCCTGACCGTGGTTCTGGACCACCACGTCGAGTCCGGCTCCGCGCAACTGCTCGTAGAGCCGCTCGAGGTCGGCCATGACCGGCTGCGGGCCTTCGGTCTGCTGGAACCGCAACTGCGCGAGGAGCACCCGGACATCGGCGAGGGCCTCTCGGGAGATGCTCGAGATCGTCCGCAAGGCCTGGTCGGCCGAATCCGGGTCCGCGGCCAGCGCATACCGGGCCCCGTCGGCCTGGGCGATGACGACGGCGAGGGAGTGCGCGACCACGTCGTGCATGTCGCGCGCGATCCGGTTGCGCTCCTGTTCCACGGCGACGTCGCGCTCGGCCAGGAGTTGCGCCTGGCGGCTTTCGCGGGCGAGCCGCCACGTGCGCATGAGGACGCCTGCGGTCCAAGCGAGGCCGAAGAAGGCGGCGAACGCGAGGAACATGAACAGTCCGACCGTCACCTGCGCGACCGGTGTCATGTCGTTCGCAAGGCCGAAGGTACTGATCTCCGCGCCGATGCCCGTGGTCCAACTCGGGACGACGATCACGTAGAACGCGATGAGCGCGGCACCGACGAACGCGGATGCGAAGGAGACCCATCGCACCACCCGGCCGCCGTAACTCGCCGCGGCGTAGAGCACGACCGGGATCGCGAAGTTCGCGGGATCCGGCGCGAGCAGGAGGATGAGCTGCAGCAGAGCAGCGGCCCAGGCCACGGACAGCGCGATCGCCGGAGCGAGCCGGCGGAGCGCCAGTGCACCGCACATGCCGAGCAGGACGATGGTGTACCCGGCCGGGCGCGTCGTGTACGCAGCGGCGGTGAGGATGAACAGCACCGACGGCAGCGCGATGTCGAGGGCCAACTGGCCGGGCCGGAGCGTGCGGAACATCCTCCAACCGTACGACCTGACCGCTGACGGATCGGTCGTCGCCCGGAAAGATCATCCTCCCGGCGTACGCCGCGGAGCGAGACGCCGCGCCCGGCCGACCCGAAGGCGGACCCGGCGCGGCGGCGTCGTCAGATGGAGGCCAGTTCCCGCGCCTCGACCTGCGTGCGCACGGCACGGTTGACCGCCGAGACCACTGCCTTGAGCGAGGCCGTCGCGATGTCGCCGTCGATGCCGACACCCCAGAGGCGCTGGTCGTTCACCTGGAGCTCGACATAGGCGGCCGCCTCGGCGTCGCCTCCGGCGCTCAGCGTGTGCTCCACGTAGTCGTACAGCGTGACCTCGATGCCGCGTCCGGAGAGCAGGTTGAGGAAGGCCGCGATCGGACCGTTGCCGGTCGAGGTGCGCTCCTCGACCCGCTCGCCGTCGCGAAGGGCGACCTCGAGGACCACCGTGCCGGCGAGATCGCTCGACGTCTTCGTGGACTGCAGTTCGAACCGACCCCACTTCGCGTCCGCGACCGCCGCGGGAAGGTACTCGTCCTGGAAGATCGACCAGATCTGGCTACTCGTTACCTCGCCGCCCTCGGCGTCGGTCTTCGCCTGGACGACGCCGGAGAACTCGATCTGCAAACGACGCGGCAGGTCGATCGCGTGATCGGTCTTGAGCAGGTAGGCGACGCCGCCCTTGCCCGACTGGGAGTTCACGCGGATCACGGCCTCGTAGCTGCGCCCCAGGTCCTGCGGATCGACCGGCAGGTACGGCACGGCCCATTCGAGGTCGGCGACGTCCTTGCCCTGCGAGACGGCGTCGACCGACATCGCCTCGAAGCCCTTTTTGATCGCGTCCTGGTGAGAACCGCTGAAGGCCGTGAAGACGAGGTCGCCCGCCCACGGGCTCCGCTCGTGCACCGGCAGCTGGTTGCAGTGCTCGGCCGTCCGCTTGACCTCGTCGATGTCGCTGAAGTCGATCTGCGGGTCGACACCCTGCGTGAACATGTTGATGCCGAGCGCGACGAGGTCGACGTTGCCGGTGCGCTCACCGTTCCCGAAGAGGCACCCCTCGATCCGGTCGGCGCCGGCCAGGTAGCCGAGCTCGGCTGCCGCGATCGCGGTCCCGCGGTCGTTGTGCGGGTGCAGGGAGATGATGATGTTCTCGCGGTTGGCGAGGTTGCGGCTCATCCACTCGATCGAGTCAGCGTAGACGTTCGGCGAGGCCATCTCGACCGTCGACGGCAGGTTGATGATGACCTTGCGGTCGGCCGTCGCCTCGAGGACCTCGACCACCTGGTTGCAGATGTCGACGGCAAACTCGAGCTCGGTACCGGTGTAGCTCTCCGGCGAGTACTCGTAGTAGATCTGCGTTCCGGGGACCGTCGACTCCATCTCGCGACACTTCCGGGCGCCGTGGAGGGCGAGGTCGATGATGCCCTGCTTGTCGCTACGGAACACGACGTCGCGCTGCAGAACGCTCGTCGAGTTGTACAGGTGCACGATCGCCTGCTTCGCGCCGCGCAGCGACTCGTAGGTGCGTTCGATGAGGTGGTCGCGGGCCTGGGTCAGCACCTGGATGGTGACGTCCTCGGGGATCGCTCCTTCGTCGATGAGGCTGCGGACGAAGTCGAAGTCGGTCTGGCTCGCGCTCGGGAACCCGACCTCGATCTCCTTGTAGCCCATCTTCACGAGCAGGTCGAACATGATGCGCTTACGTTCCGGACTCATCGGGTCGATGAGGGCCTGGTTGCCGTCGCGGAGGTCGACGGCGCACCAGCGCGGGGCCTCGGTGATCCGACGGTCGGGCCACGTGCGGTCGGGCAGCGAGACGCTGAACTGGTCCTGGTAGGCGCGGTAGCGGTGGACCGGCATGCCTGATGGGGTCTGGGTGTTCTTCATGATCCTGGGATCTCCTCGTGGGATTGGGGGTGAGCCAACGACGAACTCCGCGACGAGGGAGGCCTGGAACTAGGACTCGTCGCGGCAGCTAAGGAGGAGCAGACCGGAGAACACGTCGTCAGCATAGCACTCCCCCGCGCCGCCGGTCAGGTGACCAGTGAGGCGAGGTCTCGCACGGACACGTCCGGGAGGTAGGCGCGCCCGACCGCGATGCCGATCGCCGGGAGGGTCAGGGGGTCCGCGTAGCCGAGCACGAGCGGACGCTCCTCCGGTTGGAACTTGCCCTTGAAGGCCAAGAGCGAGCGGAACCCGTAGACGGGTTCGAGGACGTTCCCGAGGTACGTCAGGACCCGGTCGATCCCGTCCGTCTCCGGTTGCTCGGTGCTCCTCGAGCGCGCGAGCGGAGCCCCGGAGAGGCTCATCTCCTCGATGCCGTCCTCCTTGAACCGAGCGGCGGCTTCGGCGATGAGGAACTCCATGACGCCGTTCATGCCGTCCGTCCGACGCCGCATGAAGTCGAGGGTCCAACCGACCAGTTGACCGTCGCGCCGCACCGGGAGCCAACTCGTGACGCCGTGCAGCCGTCCTTGCTCGTCGACCGCGAGCAGGAGCCGGACCTCCTCGTCGACGAGCTCGTCGATCCCACCGAGGGTGAACCCCATCTCGGGCAGCTTCCGCTCGGCGACCCACTCCTCGGAGATCTCGGCGATCTGCGCCGCGAGCCCGACGCCGAGCGCCCCGTAGGTGGACCAGACGGCGGTGATCCCCGCGCGGTCGGCCCGGTTGACGGAGGATCTGATGTCCTGCCAGCGCTTGCCGACCATGCTCCAGCCCTGCGGGTGCAGGACCGTCTCCTCGGCGACCTGGACGGTGCGCCAACCGATCCGGTGGAGCGCTGCTGCGGTCTCCTCGTCCACGCTGTACAACGCCACCGTCAGGCCCGAGTCCTCGCAGTGCTCGATGAACCGCTCGAGGACCCCCTGTTCGTGGCGGTCCCTCCCGAAGAAGCCGCCCGTGGTGACCGCGACCCCGGCGACGATCCGGTAGGCGATGCCCGCGCTGCGCTGCGGGTCGAACCAGGTGAGGTTGCCCGGCCAGGTGGCCATGTGCCCGATGGAGTCGCTACCCTCGGCCAGGAGCTCGCGCAGCCGGCGCTCGTCGGCCGGCGCGATGGCGTTCGCGACCCGGCTCAGCGGCCAGACCGCGCCGAGCAGGATGATGCTCCACCAGACGGGTCCGACGGCGTGGAACACCACGCCGGTGAGCGGGGCGACCGGTACGAAGCCCGGAAGGACGTTCCGCAGGTACGCGGCGGGGACGAAGCGCTCCGGCGCCGCACGGAGGACCTCCCACACGTCGGGCCTCGGCGAGAATCCTCCAGGCTGGAGCAGGGCGACGACCACGAAGAGCGCGGCGAGCACGACCCACGACGCGCCGACCAGGGCGAGATACCCCAAGGCGCTGCGTCGGGTGGCCCGCACGGGGAACCCACGACGGAGCACGACCAGGAGCGCCGCCACGACGAGCGGCAGCAGGATCGCCGCCCACAGCGCGATCGCGATCTCGACGGACCGCTGCTGCGCGCCGTGCCCCGTCCCGAGCAACGAGGAGGGGTGTCCCGTCGGGTGGAGTCGCACCCCCGCTCCGAGCGACAGCGCACTCAGGACGGCGAAGGACACCATGATCGCCGTGGCGAACCAGACCGCGAAGCGTCTGCCGCGGAGCAGGCCCCACGCTGCGAAGAGCAGCGCGATCATGGGGACCACCGAGAGGAGCACCGCTCCGAAGCCGTCGACGCGCACCAGCGTGAGGTCACGCAGGCACTGTGCTGACACGCCGACCGTACGGCACTGCCCGATGACCCGTCCGGCGTCCGGGATGTTCTGCTCGAGCAGGAGCACGAGCGGCGCGAGCGGACCGAGGTGCCTGCCGGAGAGGAAGGTGATGAGCGGTCCGACGCCCATCATCGCGACGACGGACGCCAGGAGCACCCGTGTCTCGTGGTGCGAGCTCCGCACGCGTCGCACCGACGGGGTGGCACCGGCGAGCACGACCCCGAGCAGGACGCCGACCAGCGCTGCGAACAGTCGTGCGAGATCCTGCGGGAGTCCCGAGTACAGCAGCACGATCAGGGCGCCGACGACGACGAACGCGCGGATCCGCCGACGCCAGAGCGGCCCGTGGAACGCACTCGACGCGGCGAGGGCGCCGAGGGCGCCTGCCACCGGGTCGAATGCCACGATGCGAGCGACCTCGCCGCTCCAGAACTCGCCGCCGAGCGTGCCGAGGAGTTGGAGCCCGATGGCGAGCGCGTTCCCGGCGACAGCGGTCACCAGCACCGCCAGGAGCGTCTTGGCGGCGCCGAACCGTCGCTCGGCGAGCACCAGCGCGGGGACGCCGATCAGCAGGAAGGCGAGGAGCCCGAGCACCCCGTCGGTTCCCAGGGCACCGGTCAGGAGCGCCCACCAGTGTCCGTCGACGACGACCTGCTCGTACCCCACGCCTGCCGCCTCACGGATCGCCGACCGCCAGGCGGGCGTCGCCACCGGCGGCGTGCGCCACACGAACGCACTGACGACGAGCACCAGCGCCGTGATCCCGATGCTCATCGGCACCGACCTGAGCACGCTGGTCACGAGTCGGCCGAACGGCGTCGCCCTCCCCGCGCGCATCAGGCGAGCCCGAATCGTGCGGCGATCACGGGGAGCGCCCGCTCGAAGACCGTGTGGACGGTGTGCCAGTCGTGCGCGGTACCGTCGGAGACGAAGGTCGTCGTCCGCATGCCGGCGGCCGAGGCCATCGCGGCGACCCGCCGGACGCCGGGACCATAGCGGCTGTCGTCGCTGCCGTAGCCGAAGACGCCGACGGTGTCCGCGTACGGGGTGTGTGCGGCGAGGATCGCCGAGGGGGCCGCAGCCTCGTACGCCGTCGCCGACCCGCTGAAGCCCTGTGCGATCGTCGTCGGTCCGATGGACGGGACGACCTCCCCCGAGATGTCGAGGATGCCGCCGTAGCGTCCGGGGTGCGCGGCACCGAGCTGGATGGAACAGGTCCCTCCCTGCGAGAACCCGGCGATGAACCAGTCCGTCCGCGATGCGGACACCGGGAGGTGCGCCGAGATCCACGCGGGGACGTCGACCGTGAGGTAGCTCGCCGACTTGCCGAGCGGTCCATCGACACACATCGGGTTGCGGTCTGGAGCGCCGAGCTGGTCGGGCACGACCACGATCGGTGCGAGACCCGCATGCGAGGCGGCGAAGCGGTCGAGGATCCCCGCGATCCCAGCCGAGGCGAACAGGTCGGCAGGCTCTCCCGGCTGACCGCTGAACGCCTCGATGACGGGCAGCGCCGGCGGGTGTGCGGTCAGGGCGGCCGGTGGCAGGTAGACGAGCGCGTCCCGGTGGGCGAACCCGGAGGTCGTCGCCGGGATGTCGACATGTTCGACCCGGCCTTCGCTCGACAGGTCGGCGGGTCGCTGCCACGTCGTGGTCGTCCCCCGGGCGGCCGGCAGGGCCGAGAACGACTGGTACGGGCTGATCCCCAGCGCGGCCCGCACCGTCGCGAACTCACCGAAGTCCTGGTTCACGCCGATCGCCCCGATGAGGAGGAAGGCGGGGATGGCGAGGCTCGCCACGACGACTCGCCACGCCCTGGTCCGCACGATCGCCGCGATCGCGAGGGCGGCACCGGCGAATCCGACCGCCGCCCACGCCCGGGTGACCGGCGTCAGTTCGATCCCGAAGACGTCGAACACGTCACCGAGCAACCAGGCCGTAGCGTAGGCGAGGAGCGCCCCACCGCTCGCAATGAGCAACATGGTCAGCCAGCCGCGGACCGACCGGCGCCCGGTCAACAGGATGATCGCCAGGACGACGGCGGCACCGCCGGCCCAGACGAGGAGCTCCGGACGATCCAGCCTGATGGCCAGCAACCAGTCGAACACTCGGACTCCTTCTCGCGACCCCGAGGACCAGTATGTCCGCGCGCTCGCGAGCCTGTCGGCCAGACGACGGGTTCCACAGCGGGCCCAAAGCAGACACGCAAGTCACATTCAGGTAACGGACAACTCCCGCGCAGACCCGCGAGGGCGCACGGCGCCGACCGTCGACCGGATCCCGGTCAGAAGCCCAGGCGACCGAGCAGCTTCGGGTCGCGCTGCCAGTCCTTCGCGACCTTGACGCGGATGGAGAGGAACACCCGAGATCCGACGAGCGGCTCGATCCCGGCGCGGGCTCGGGCACCGACTTCTCGGAGCCTGGAACCGCCCTTCCCGATGATGATCGCCTTCTGGCTGTCGCGCTCCACGAACACGTTCGCGTAGATGTCGAGCAGGTCGGTCCCCTCGCGCGGGATCATGTCGTCGATGGTCACCGCGAGCGAGTGGGGCAGCTCGTCTTGGACGCCCTCGAGCGCGGCCTCACGGATGAGCTCGGACACGCGGTCGATGACCGTCTCGTCGGTAGTGGCCTCGGTCGGGTAGAGCCGTTCCGACAGCGGCATGAGCTTCGTGACCTCGGTGACGAGGATGTCGAGCTGGTCGTCGGTCACCGCGGACAGCGGGATGACCGCGTCCCAGTCTCGGAGTTCCGAGATCGCGAGCAGCTGCTCCGCGATCGTCGTCCGGCTGGCGGTGTCGGTCTTCGTGACGATCGCCACCTTCTTCGCGCGCGGGAAGCCGTCGAGCGACTCGTTGATGAAGCGGTCGCCCGGGCCGAGCTTCTCGTTGGCTGGGATGCAGAACCCGATGACGTCGACGTCGGAGAGCGTGGACTGCACGAGGTCGTTCAGCCGCTGGCCGAGCAGCGTGCGCGGGCGGTGGATGCCGGGGGTGTCGACGACGATGAGCTGGCCGTGGTCGCGGTGGACGACCCCGCGGATCGCGCGACGCGTGGTCTGCGGCTTCGAACTCGTGATCGCGACCTTCTCCCCGACGAGGGCGTTGGTCAGCGTGGACTTGCCGACGTTCGGACGCCCGACGAAGGACACGAACCCCGCTCGGAAGTCGGACGGAGGGGTGGTGTCGTTCATGGGTGCTCCCGATGGTCGGTGGACGCCTGCTGGGCGTCCTGCAGCTGGTCGTCGCGCTGGGCGATGACGGTGAGGATGCGTCCCCGCCGCCCCTCGACCCGCTCGGCGGTGAGTTCGAGGCCGTTGGTCGACACCGTCGATCCGACCACGGGCAACCTCCCGAGGGCCTTCGCGAGGAGCCCGCCGACGGAGTCGACGTCGTCGTCGTCGAGCTCGAGGCCGAACAACTCCCCCAGCTCGTCGACCGGCAGGCGGGCGTCGACCCGGAACCGTCCGTCGTGCAGATCGGTGATCTCGGGGGTGTCGGTGTCGTACTCGTCGGAGATGTCGCCGACGAGTTCCTCGATGAGGTCCTCGAGGGTGACGAGACCGGAGATGCCACCGTACTCGTCGACGACCATCGCGATGTGGTTGGACTCCTTCTGCATCTGCTGCAGGAGCGAATCGGCCTTCTTGGACTCGGGTACGAAACTCGCCGGCCGCAGGAGCGGCTCGATCGAACCCACCTCGGTGACGCCGTCGCCACCGAACATCGCGCGCACCAGGTCCTTCAGGTACAGGATGCCGACCAGATCGTCGATGTCGCCGTCGCTGACGGGCGCCCGCGAGATCCCCGTCTCCAGGAACACCTCGAGCGCCTCGCGCACGCTGAGATCGCGCTGCAGACTGACGAGGTCGGTGCGCGGGATCATCACCTCGCGGACGAGCGTCTCGTTGAACTCGAAGATCGAGTGGATGAGCTCGCGGTCGTCCTCTTCGAGGACCGAGTGCGCGGCGGCCTCGTCGACCATGCTGAGCAACTGCTCCTCCGAGGTGAAGGAGACCGAACGGGGCAACCCCGGGGTCACCCGGTTGCCCAGGGAGACGAGGACGTTCGCGACCGGGCCGAGGACCACCCGTGCGGCACGGATGGCGGGGGCACTGAAACGCAGCACTCCGCTCGCGTGGGTCCGTCCGACGCCTCGCGGGCTCGCACCGACGAGCACGAAGGAGGTGCCGGTCATGATGACGACCGCGAGGACGAGGACGAGCCACAACTCGTCGATCGACGAGGCCAGTGCGAGCGTGACGAGGACGGCGGCCGTGGTCTCGGCCAGGATCCGGATGAAGTTGATCGCGTTGACGTGCGCACCCGGATCGGCCGCGATGGCGCGGAGCGCGGATCCCGAGCGGGCGCCCCCTGCGAGGTCGAGGATGTCCGCACCCGACTGGACGCCGATCGCGGCGTCGGCTGCGGCCATGAGACCCGCGAACGCGACGAGCAGGAACGCGACGATGACGAAGACGGCGACGAGGGACATCAGCTGCTGCGTCGTCTCTCCTGGAGCGCGAAGGCGAGGAGGATGTCCCGCTGGATGCCGAACATCTCCTTCTCCTCGTCGGGCTCCGCGTGGTCGTACCCGAGCAGGTGGAGCACACCGTGGCAGGTGAGGAGCTGGAGTTCGTCCATCGTCGAGTGCTTCGCGGCGGCCGCCTGCGTCTCGGCGACCTGCGGGCAGAGCACGATGTCGCCGAGCAGCCCGGGCGGCGTCGGGTTCTCCTCGGTGCCGGGACGGAGCTCGTCCATCGGGAAGCTCAGGACGTCGGTCGGTCCCGGCTCGTCCATCCACTGGACGTGCAACTGCTCCATGGCGCCCTCGTCGACCAGGACGATGGCGAGCTCGGCATCGGGGCTCACATGCATCGCGTCGAGCGCGAACGACGCCAGGGCGAGGATGCGCGATTCGTCGACGGCGACGCCGGACTCGTTGTTGATCTCGATGGTCATGAGCGTCCTCGCTTCGGCTGGTGGTCTCTGGCGGCGCCGCGACGCTCGGCGCGGTTGGCGAACTCGGCGGCCTGCTCGCGCTCGAACCGCTGCGCCTGTCGGACGGCGTCGTACTCGCCGTAGGCGTCGACGATCCGACCGACGAGGGTGTGGCGGACGACGTCCTCGCTCGTGAGCTGGGCGAAGTGGATGTCGTCGACGTTTTTGAGCACGCGGGTCACGAGTCGCAGACCGGACGCGCCGGTCGGCAGGTCGATCTGCGTGACGTCGCCGGTCACGACGATCTTGGACCCGAACCCGAGCCGGGTGAGGAACATCTTCATCTGCTCCGGCGTGGTGTTCTGCGCCTCGTCGAGGACGATGAACGAGTCGTTGAGGGTCCGGCCGCGCATGTAGGCGAGCGGTGCGACCTCGATCGTGCCGGCCGCGAGGAGCTTCGGGACGATCTCCGGGTCCATCATCTCGTTGAGCGCGTCGTAGAGCGGACGCAGGTACGGGTCGATCTTGTCCGTCAGGGTGCCCGGGAGGTACCCGAGTCGCTCGCCGGCCTCGACGGCCGGGCGCGTCAGGATGATCCGGTTGACCTCCTTGCGTTGCAGCGCCTGCACCGCCTTCGCCATCGCGAGATACGTCTTGCCGGTACCGGCCGGGCCGATGCCGAACACGATCGTGTTCTCGTCGATCGCGTCGACGTACGCCCGCTGCCCGACGGTCTTCGCCTTGATCGTCTTGCCACGCGAGGTGAGGATGACCTGCCCGAGCACCTCCGACGGGGAGGCCGAGCCGTCCTGCCCGAGCATGCGGGCGGAGGTGCTGACCTCCGCCGGCCCCGGGTCGTGTCCTTCTCGGACCATGGTGATGAGTTCCTCTACGAGTCGTCTGGCGG
The DNA here is from genome assembly GCF_002024505.1 of Plantibacter flavus. NCBI lineage: Bacteria > Bacillati > Actinomycetota > Actinomycetes > Micrococcales > Microbacteriaceae > Plantibacter > Plantibacter flavus. The sequence goes on along the minus strand of NZ_CP019402.1, from coordinate 1,881,735 downwards.
CGTCGGCCTGCGGCGCCGGGCCGGTGATGGTGATCTCATTGCCGCGCACGTGCACCGAGACACCGGGGTGTTCGCGCTCGACGGTCGTCAGGAGTCGGTCCTGTGGGCCGAGGAGACGGACCATGGCGAGCCCGTCCACCAGGAGGACGTGCTCGACCTCCTCCGGCCGAGCGGCGGTGGGGTGGTCTGGGTTCGAGGACTCAGGCTCCGCCAAGGGTGCCCTCCTGCAGGGAACCGCCGAGGACATGCGCGTGCACGTGGAAGACCGTCTGCCCGGCGGACTCGCCGGTGTTGAAGACGAGTCGGAACTCGCCACCGGTGTGCTCCTTCGCGAGCGACGACGCCACCTCGACCATCTCAGCGAGCAAGGAGGGGTCTCCAGCGGCCAACTCCACGACGTCGCGGTACTCGGCGGTCTTCGGGACGACGAGGAGGTGCACGGGCGCCTGTGGTGCGATGTCGGCGAACGCGATCACCCGATCGGTCTCGGCGAGGAGGGTCGTCGGGATCTCCCCCGACACGATGCGGCTGAATACCGACGGTGCTTCACTCATGTCCACCAGTCTAAGGTTCGTGGCGGCCTCGTGCGCGGGCTGGTGGATCGTCACCACCGACCGAGCAGCACGTTGAGCGCGGCGATCGCCGCAGGCCCTGCCGTCGAGGTGCGCAGGACGCCCGAGCCGATCCGGACCTCGATCGCGCCGGCCGCTTCGAGCCGCTCCCGCTCCGTCGGCGAGATGCCGCCCTCCGGACCGACGACGAGGACGAGCTCCTCGGCGAGCAGTGCCGACGGGTCGAGCTCCGAGAGCGCGAGTGCCGCGCTGGGTTCGAGGACGAGGACCGTCCGGCCGGCGACGATCGCCGCGAGTCCACGGGTGTCGACGACCTCGGCCACCTCGGGTACCCGGGCGCGGATCGACTGCTTCGACGCCTCGCGCACGATGAGCTGCCAGCGCGCACGGCCCTTGACCGCTTTGTCGCCCTGCCACCTGGAGATGCTGCGCTCGGCACCCCACGGGACGATGCGGTCGACACCCAGCTCGGTCGCCGCCTGGATGGCGAGTTCGTCGCGATCGCCCTTGGCCAGCGCCTGCACGAGGACGAGCCCGGGACGGTTCTCCGGATGCACCACGACCGATTCGACGCGGATCTCCAACTCGCCCGGCTCGCTGCGCACGACCGGTCCGGTCGCGATCAGGCCACGACCGTTGCCGATCGACGTCGTCTCGCCGACCCGCAGCCGACTCACGGCGACGGCGTGCTTCGCCTCGGGCCCACGGAGGGTCACCGAGTCGCCGACACCGGTCGATTCGAGGTCCTCGCGGAGGTACAGCGAACTCATCTCAACCGACGCCGTGGAAGCGGTCGCGGATCTTCGCGAACAGGCCCTGCTGGAACTGCGCGAGCGCCGGAGCACCCTGGCGTCGTCCCGAGGCGAAGCTCTTGATCAGCTCGCGTTCGCGGTGGTCGAGCTTCGTCGGGGTGACGACCTGGACGCCGATCTTGAGGTCACCCCGGCTGTTCCCGCGGAGGCGCGTGACCCCGCGGTCCTTGACCGTGATGACCTCCGAGCTCTGAACGCCCGGTCGCAGCTCGACCTCGACGTCGCCGTCGAGCGCGTGGACGGTGACCTGGCGGCCGAGGATGGCGTCGGTCATCGGGACTTCGAGCGTGCACAACAGGTCGTCGCCGTCGCGGCTGAAGACGTCGTGGTGCTTGACCTTCATCTCGAGGTAGAGGTCGCCGTTCGGGCCGCCTGCCGGGCCGACCTCGCCGCTCCCCGGCATCTGCAGACGCAGACCGGTGTCGACACCGGCCGGGATGTCGACCGAGACGGTGCGGCGGGCACGGAGCCGGCCCTGACCCTGGCAGGTGACGCACGGGGTCGCGATGATCGTGCCGTAGCCGCGGCAGGTGCCGCAGGGCGCCGAGGTCATGACGTTGCCGAGCAGCGAGCGGACGGCCCGCTGGATGGAGCCGGTGCCGTGACAGATGTCGCAGGTCACCGGTGAGGTGCCGGGCTGGCAGCAGGAGCCGTTGCAGGTGCTGCAGAGCACGGCGGTGTCGACCTCGAGGTCGCGGTGGGTGCCGAAGATGACCTCGTCGAGGTCGAGTTCGACGCGCAACAGGGCGTCCTCGCCGCGTGCGCGGCGGGACTTGGGTCCGCGCTGCTGGCCACCCCCGCCGAAGAAGGTGTCGAAGATGTCGCCGAAGCCGCCGAACCCGGCGTCACCTCCGCCGAACCCACCCGCCTGCGGACCGAGGTCGTACTGCTGGCGCTGCTTGGGGTCGCTCAGCACGTCGTAGGCGTGGGTGACCTCTTTGAACCGCTCTGAGGCGTCGGAACCCGGGTTCACGTCGGGGTGCAGTTCGCGAGCGAGGCGGCGGTACGCCTTCTTGATCTCTTCGGGCGTCGCCTCCTTGGCGACACCGAGTGCTGCGTAGTGGTCGGGGTAGTCAGCCACTGAGGGCCTTTCGTTCGAGGTGCGGAAGGTGTTGGAGGACGCGACGAGGATGCGTCACTCGGCGTCGAGGATGCGCGAGAGGTACCTGGCGACGGCGCGGACCGCAGCCATGTTGCTCGCGTAGTCCATTCTCGTGGGGCCGAGGACGCCGAGCCGGGCGATTTCGCCACCAGAGGAACGGTAGTTCCCGGCGAGGACGCTCGTGGTCTCGAGGCCGAACGACGCGTTCTCGCGCCCGATGCTGGCGACCACGCCGTCGCGCTCGGACTCCATCTCACCGAAGAGCCGGAGCAGCACGACCTGCTGCTCGATGGCGTCCAGGACCGGATAGATGCTGCCGGGGAAGTCGTCTTCGGTGCGGGCGAGGTTGGCGGCGCCGGCCATGACGAGGCGGTCCTGGCGCTGCGCCGAGAGCTGTTCGCGCACCGCGTCGACGATGCGGACGGCCGCCGCGCGGTCGAGATCGGCGATGTCGGCGGGGACGTCGCCGATCGCGTCGTGGGCGTCGAGGAGTGGACGGCCCGCGACCGCCTCGTTGCACAGCGAGCGGAGACGCGAGATGAGGTCATCGTCGACCGGGCTCTCCGTCTCGATGAGCCGCTGCTCGACGCGGCCGTTGTCGAGGATGATGACCGCGAGCACACGGTTCGGGGTGACGCTCACCAACTCGAGGTGCCGGACGCGCGCCCGGGAGAACATCGGGTACTGGACGAGCGCGACCTGGTTCGTCAGCTGTGAGAGCAGCCGCACCGTGCGGTGCAGGACCTCGTCGAGGTCGCCGGACGCACCGAGGAAGGTCTCGATCGCCGTCCGTTGGGCGTTGTTCAGCGGGCGGCGGTCGGCCAGGTGGTCGACGAACATCCGGTAGCCCTTGTCGGTCGGCACCCGGCCGGAGGAGGTATGGGGGGCGGCGATGAGCTCTTCGTCCTCGAGCTGCGCCATGTCGTTGCGGATGGTGGCTGCGGAGACCCCGAAGGAGTGGCGGTCGACGATCGTCTTGGACCCGACGGGCTCTCGCGAGGCGACGTAGTCCTGCACGATGACGCGGAGCACTTCGAGACCGCGATCCGACACCATCTCGATCTCCTCCCGTCATCCACCTCGGAGCGCCGACCATCAGCACTCGAAGACCCTGACTGCCAATCATATCGTGGCCTCCGCGCAGCCGTCCCTTGCGCGGCCCCGTGCCGCGGGAATACCGTTGGCCGCAGGCGTGGGTCCCTGATGAGCGACACCTGGTGCGATACGCTCAGCTGGACCAATTGAATATCACTCTCCGTGAAAGGTGCGAAGATGTCCGATCCGAACGCTCAGCCGCCCGTCGACCCAGCGAAGGGCGGGTCGGTTCCGCCTGCAGGAGATGGCGCGACGCCCCCTCCCGCAGCTCCGCAGCAGCCGCCCGCAGGCGCCTACCCGCCCCCGCCCGCCGGTGGCTACGCGCCGCCGCCGCCCGCTGCCGGCTCCTACCCGCCGCCGCCCGCAGGCGCCCCGCAGTACCAGCAGCCGTACGCCGCCGCTCAGCCCATGAGCCCGTCGGACGAGAAGCTCTGGTCGACGCTCATCCACATCGGCGGGATCTTCTTCGGATTCATCCCCCCGCTGATCGGCTACCTGGTCCTCAAGGACCGCGGCCCGTTCATCAAGGCGCACACGCTCACCGCGCTGAACTTCCAGCTGACGATGCTGATCGCGCTCGTGGTCGGCTCGATCCTGACGATCGTCGTCGTGGGTCTGTTCATCATCATCGCCGTCTACGTCGTCGTGATCGTGTTCAGCATCATCGCCGCGATCAAGGCGAACAAGGGTGAGCTGTACAGCTACCCGCTCACGATCCAGTTCATCAAGGCCTGATCCGTCGAGTACGAGCACAGCCCCGTCCGGTCCGCCGGGCGGGGCTGTTCTGCGCCTCGGGCAGGGTCAGTCGCCGACCAGACGCCGGACGACCGCGTCGGCGAGGAGCCGTCCGCGGCGCGTGAGCTCCAGCCGTCCGAGCAGGGCCTGCCGTGCGTCGACCAGTTCCTCGGCGATGAGCCCGGCGACCGCCGTACGAGCCTCGGGGGCGAGCGTCCGGATGGGGATGCCGTCCCGCGTGCGGGTGAGCAGCAGGATGCGTTCGAGTTCCCGCGTCTCGTCGTCCAGGGTCTCCCGCCCGGCGGCCGGCGACTCCCCCGCCGCGATCCGCTGGGCGTACGCCGCCGGGTGCTTGACGTTCCACCAGCGCACCCCGCCGACGTGACTGTGCGAGCCCGGGCCGACACCCCACCAGTCCTCGCCGGTCCAGTAGGAGAGGTTGTGCCGGGAGCGGTGCGTGTCGTCCGTCGCCCAGTTGCTGACCTCGTACCAGCCGTACCCGGCTTCGGTGAGGAGATCGTCGGCGAGCTCGTACATGTCGGCCTGCAGGTCCTCGTCGGGGGTCCCCACCACGCCCGAGCGGATCTGGCGCGCGAGTTTCGTCCCGGGTTCGACGATGAGCGAATAGGCCGACACGTGGTCCGGTGCGCAGGCGATCGCCGTCTCGAGTGAGACGCGCCAGTCGGCCAGGGTCTCCCCCGGCGTCCCGTAGATGAGGTCCAGGCTGACGCCGAGGCCGGCTTCGCGAGCCCACTGCACGACGAGCGGCACCCGAGCCGGATCGTGCGTGCGCTCGAGGGTGGCGAGCACGCTCGGCACCGCGGACTGCATCCCGAAGGACACCCGGGTGAATCCGGCTTCGGCGAGCGTGCGGAGGTAGGCGGCGTCGACGGAGTCGGGGTTCGCCTCGGTCGTCACTTCGGCGCCGGGCGCGAGGTCGAAGTTGTCCGTCACGCCACGGAGCATCCGGACGAGGTCGTCAGCAGGCAGGAGGGTCGGCGTGCCGCCACCGAAGAACACGGTCGAGACCGGTCGGTCGGGGACGGTCGATGACGCCAGGACGGACTTGCCGAAGCGGAGTTCCGCGACCGCCTCGTCGGCGTAGTCCGATTGCTTCGCGCCGCGGAGCTCGGTCGCCGTGTAGGTGTTGAAGTCGCAGTAGCCGCATCGGACCCGGCAGAACGGGACGTGCAGGTAGACCCCGAAGTTGCGCTCGTGGGCACCGACGGCCGCCGTCTCCGGGAGGAGTCCGTCGGACGGGGCCGGATCGGCGAGTGGAAGGGCGCTCGGCACGGTCCGTCGCTCAGACGCCGCGCGACGGCAGGAGTGCGCGGAGGTAGGCGTCGTTCATGGTCTTGCGGCGACGCTTGGAGCCGACGAGCTTCGCGGCACCCTTCGTCGGGCGGAAGAACGAGCGCACGACGATCCAGACGGAGTCGTCCTCGCGCTGCTCGATCGTGAAGGACTGCTCACCGCTCTCCGGATCGCCCTCCATCGTGCCGATGGCCAGGCTCACGTGACCCGGCTCCTCGGTGACGGAGATGACGCGATGCGGTCCGACGAGCGGTTCCCCGCCGACGGTGCCGGCGAAGACGACCGTCGTGCCCGGCGTGATGAACGGCGTGCCGTCCTCGGCGAAGCGCTGCTCTTGGTGCGTCTCGATGGGTTCCAGCGGCGTACCGTCCTCGGCGAAGGCGATGCCGCCGTACTGCACGCCCGTGCCGGGGTGCACCTCGGAGATCTCCACGCCGCTCGAACGGTGCAGTCCCCAGGTGAGGAGGGCGCTGCTCGCGAGGGCGAACCGCTCCTCTCCGCTCCCGAGGCGGAACTCGTCCTCCGACGGCACGTAGCCCTCCGGCGGGTACTGCATGAGGTCGGTCCGCTGGGTGGCGCCGACGGCCGCGTAGTCGACCGCTTCGTCCTCGAACGAACTGCGTCGTGCGTTCACTTCTTGTCCTTCGTCTCCACGTCCCCGGACAGCGCTGCGATGAACGCCTCCTGAGGCACCTCGACCTTGCCGACCATCTTCATCCGCTTCTTGCCCTCCTTCTGCTTCTCGAGGAGCTTGCGCTTGCGGGTGATGTCACCGCCGTAGCACTTGGCCAGGACGTCCTTGCGCATGGCACGGACCGACTCGCGGGCGATGATCCGCGCACCGATGGCGGCCTGGATCGGCACCTCGAACTGCTGGCGCGGGATGAGCTTCTTCAGGCGCTCGGTCATGAGCACACCGTAGGCGTACGCCTTCTCGCGGTGGACGATGGCGCTGAACGCGTCGACCTGGTCGCCCTGCAGGAGGATGTCGACCTTCACGAGGTCGGCTGCCTGCTGGCCGGAGGGCTCGTAGTCGAGCGACGCGTACCCCTGCGTGCGGCTCTTCAGGTGGTCGAAGAAGTCGAAGACGATCTCACCGAGCGGCATCGTGTACCGCAGCTCGACGCGGTCCTCGCCGAGGTACTCCATGCCGAGCAGCGCACCTCGACGGCTCTGGCAGAGTTCCATGATGGTGCCGACGTAGTCCTTGGGGGCGAGGATGCCCACCTTGACCATCGGCTCGGACACCTCGAGGATCTTGCCGGAGGGGAACTCGCTCGGGTTGGTGACGGTGACGACCTGCTTGTCCTCCGTCTTCACCTCGTAGGTGACCGACGGCGCTGTGGCGATGAGGTCGAGGTCGAACTCGCGCTGCAACCGCTCGGTCACGATCTCGAGGTGCAGGAGGCCGAGGAAGCCGACGCGGAACCCGAAGCCGAGGGCGACGGAGGTCTCCGGCTCGTAGTTGAGCGAGGCGTCGGAGAGCTTCAGCTTGTCGAGCGCGTCGCGGAGGATCGGGTAGTCGCTGCCGTCGATCGGGTACAGACCGGAGAAGACCATCGGCTTCGGGTCGGTGTAGCCCGGGAGGGCGTCGGTCGCCGGCTTCACCGCGGTCGTGACGGTGTCGCCGACCTTCGACTGCCGGACGTCCTTCACGCCCGTGATGAGGTAGCCCACCTCACCGACGCCGAGGCCCTTGGTGGGCGTCGGTTCCGGCGAGCTGACACCGATCTCGAGGAGGTCGTGCACCGCGCGCGTGGACATCATCTGGATACGCTCGCGCGGACTCAGCTGGCCGTCGATCATGCGGACGTAGGTGACGACGCCACGGTAGGTGTCGTAGACGGAGTCGAAGATCATGGCGCGCGTGGGTGCGTCCGGGTCGCCCACGGGGTTCGGGATGCGTCCGACGACGCGGTCGAGGAGGTCCTCGACACCCATGCCGGTCTTGCCGGACACCCGCAGGACGTCTTCGGGCTCGCCGCCGATGAGGCTCGCGAGCTCCTTCGCGTACTTGTCGGGGTCGGCCGCCGGGAGGTCGATCTTGTTGAGCACCGGGATGATCTCGAGGTCGTTCTCGAGAGCGAGGTAGAGGTTCGCGAGCGTCTGCGCCTCGATACCCTGAGCGGCGTCGACGAGGAGGATCGCGCCCTCGCACGCGGCGAGCGACCGCGAGACCTCGTAGGTGAAGTCGACGTGCCCGGGGGTGTCGATCATGTTGAGCGCGAAGGTCTCGCCGTTGAGCGACCACGGCATGCGCACGGCCTGGCTCTTGATGGTGATGCCGCGCTCGCGCTCGATGTCCATGCGGTCGAGGTACTGCGCCCGCATGTCGCGGTCCGAGACGACGCCGGTGATCTGCAACATGCGGTCCGCCAGGGTCGACTTGCCGTGGTCGATGTGGGCGATGATGCAGAAGTTCCGGATGAACGCCGGGTCGGTCGATGCCGGCTCGAGGGCCTTCACTGCTTGGGGGCTCACGCGTTCCTCGGGGTCAGGGGTGGAATCGGGCAACCTTCATTGTCCCACGGCGGGGAGCACCCGCGCTGCGGTACCCTGGATTGCCAGAACTCAGCCCGACTGGTAATGTTGCCTGTTGGCTTGCGTGTGAGTTGAGACCACACGAGAACTCGCTTGAAGACGCCCTCTTCCGTCCGACGGCACCGAACATCATTTCCTCGAACCGAAAGTTGACCCAACGTGGCAAACATCAAGTCGCAGATCAAGCGCATCGGCACCAACAAGAAGGCCAACGAGCGCAACAAGGCCGTCAAGAGCCAGCTGAAGACCGCCATCCGCGCAACCCGTGAGGCCGTCGTCGCCGGCGACAAGGCTCAGGCCGAGTCCGCTCTCAAGCTCGCCTCGAAGAAGCTCGACAAGGCCGTGAGCAAGGGCGTCATCCACGAGAACCAGGCAGCGAACCGCAAGTCGGCCATCGCCAAGCAGGTCAACGCGCTCTAAGCGACACCAGCTGCAAGGCCCCGGCGTTCCTCGGAACGTGCGGGGCCTTTCGCGTCCCCCGGGCACGCCGGTCCCTGAGCGCACAACCGGTCCCTGAACGCACACTGGTCCTTGAGCGCACACGGGTCCCTGAGCTTGTCGAAGGGCCGCCCGCCACCACGGCCAGCTCGACGTTTTACCGCCTCGACGGGTTACCGCTCTGAGAGATCGACCCCGCGTGCCGCGATGACGCCGACGAGCCGCTCGAGCGCGAACACCGGGTCGCGGCTCGCGCCCTTCACGCCGGCGTCGGTCTCTGCGAGCATCTGCACCACGCGGCCGATGCCGGCGTCCGTCCAACCGGACAGGTCCCGACGGGCGCGGTCGACCTGCCACGGCGCGAGACCGAACTGCTGGGCGATCTGCCCGGACCCGCCGCGTGCCGAGGACACCTTGGCCATCGTGCGGATCTTCATCGCGAACGCGGCGACGATCGGCACGGGGTCGGCACCGGAGTCGAGCGCCTGCCGCAGGGCGAGCAGCGCCTCCCCGTGACGCCCGGCGATCGCGGCATCGGCGACGTCGAACGCGCTCGTCTCGAGTCGACCGCCGTAGTACTTGTTGACCGTCTGCTCGGTGATCTCCTCGGACGCGTCGGCCATGAGCTGACTGCACGCGGCTGCGAGCTCGGCGAGGTCGTCGGAGAAGGCTCCGACGAGTGCCCGGAGCGCCTGGGGCGTGATCCGCCGACCGGCCGTCTTGAACTCAGCCGCGGCGAAGTCGGCCTTGTCGCTGTCCCGTTTGAGTTCCGTGCAGACGATCTCGACACCGCCACCGGTGCCTGAGCGGATGGCGTCGAGCAGCTTCTTGCCGCGCACGCCTCCGTTGTGCCGCAGCACGAGGTAGGCGCCCTCCGGCGGTGCTTCGAGATACCGGATGGCTTCGGTGAGGAACTGGTCGGAGCACTTCTCGACCTGGCTGACGCGGACGAGCCGGGGCTCACCGAAGAGAGACGGGCTTGCCACCGTGAGCAGCTCGCCCGGGGCGTAACTGTCGGCGGCGACGTCGTTGACCTCGAGCGAGGGGTCTTCGGAGACGAGGAAGTCGCGCAGCCGGCGGATCGCCCGGTCGGCCAGGAAGGACTCCGTGCCGGACACCAACACGATCGGCGCCGGGCGGATCTCGGACCAGCCGAGTTGCGGGATCGCCGCCGAGGCCTTGGCCGCCGTCTTCGCCTTCCCGCGACCGGCGGAACGTGGTGCAGCCACAGCGGCTCCTCTCGACCGTCCGAGTCTACCGGCGACCGCCGACGCCAGGCGGGGCGGTCGGCGGCTCACCCGCCGCGCTCCGACCACACGCGGAACCCGCCACCGTCGCCCGGGCCGAGGACGATGGTCCCCGACTCGTCCGTGCGGAGGACCTCGGCACCGGTGGCCTCGTAGAGCTCGAGCGCTGAGCGCGTCGGATGCCCGTAGCCGTTGTCGGCCCCGACGGAGACGAGCGCCACCGTCGCGCCCACCCGGCGCGCTAGGCGGTCGCTCTGATCGGCCGAACCGTGATGCGACACCTTGACGATGTCGACCGCGTCCCCGAGCGTGTGCCGACCGAGTAGCCGGTCCTGTGCCTCCTCACCGAGGTCGCCGAGCAGCAGCACCGATGCGTCGAGGAGATCGAACCGGACCACCACGCTCGCATCGTTCCCCGGTTCGACGCTGCCTGCCGCGGGGTCCGGCCACAGGACGCGCCATGGCGCCGCGCTCTCCGGATCCCCCAGCACCCCCTGGTCTCCGGCGCCGGCCTGTCGCACCTCGGCACCGGCCGCTCGGAGCACTCGAGCGATGCGCTCGTCCTCCGGGTCGTCGACCGGCCCGAGCAGCACCTCGTCGACCCTGCCGACGACCGCGTCGAGGCCTCCAACGTGGTCGAGGTCGTAGTGGGTGAGGACGAGCAGCTCGATGCGTGAGACCCCGAGCGCGTCCAAACACGCGCGGAGCGGTTCTGGGTCGGGCCCGACGTCGACGAGCGCGGTGGCGGTGCCCTGTCGCAGGAGGACCGCGTCGCCCTGACCGACGTCGCAGGCGGCGACGATCCAGTCGCCCGGCCGGTGCAGGGCCGGGCCGAGTCCGTCCCCGACCGCCCGACCGCACAGTGCCACGAGCGACACGACCACCGCCACCCCGATCGTCCTCGACCACCGCGGAGGCAGATCCCGACGGAACAGCAGGAGCGTGGCGATCAGGGCCGTCGGCACGGTGACGAGCACGACGCCCAGCGGCCCCTCCGGCCACGGCACCCGCGCAGCAGGGACGCCCTCGAACCACCGGGCCACCGCGGCGATCCAGGTCGCGGGCACCCACCCGAGCCACGCGACGAGCAGTGCGAGTGGTGGTGCGAACGGGACCAGCACGCAGGCGAGCAGTCCGAGCATGGTCGCGGGCGCGGCGGCCGGGCCCGCGAGCAGATTCGCCGGGACACCGCCGAGCTGGATCGCGGGGTCGAGGAGGACGAGCATCGGCTGGCAGGCGAGCTGGGCGGCCGCCGGGATCGCGATGAGGGCCGCGATCCCCCGCGGCAGCCACCTACCGAGCAGGTCCGTGAGGGGTCCGCTCAGGAGCAGGAGACCGCTGGTGGCGAGCACCGAGAGTCCGAAACCGTACTGCCCGGCCAGCCAGGGGTCGGCGACGAGGAGCACGACCACCGCCAACGACAGCGCGGCGAGGCCACGGATCGGCCGCCCGAAGCCGCCCATCACCAGGACGAAGGCAGCCATGAGTGCTGCCCGCTGCACGCTCGGTTGGGGCGTCACGAGGACCACGAAGGCGGCGAGGCACAGTAGGGCACAGGCGATCCTGAGCTTCCGCCCACCGCCGAGTACCGCGACCGCGGTGCTGACGAGCCACACGATGACCGCACAGTTCGCGCCGGACACGGCCGTCAGATGCGAGAGCGAACTGCGCTGCATCGACTCCGTGACCGCGTCGCTCACCTGGCTCACATCGCCGATCGCGAGGCCGGGCAGCAGCTCCCCACCCGGGCCGGGCAAGGTGGACGCGACCCCGACCAGGCCGGAACGCAGTGACGCCGACCAGTCGAGGATCGCCGGTGGCTCCCCCAGCAGCTCGGGTTGTTTCCGTGCGAACAGCAGCGCTGCCCGCGCATCACCCGGTGCATTCCATCGGAGGGGGCCATCGACGCGCCAGCGCTCACCGATCCTCGGCGCCCGATCCGCCGGCACCGGTGCGAAGACGAGGACCGGGACCGAGAGGCCCTCCGGTGCTCCCCCGTCGTCCGAGACCGTCACCAGGTCGGCCGCGAACCGAACCGTGGGTGCAGCCGTGACCGAACCGGTGGGCACGGCGTCGCCGGTCACCACGACCTCGGCGGTGACGGGCGTGCTCCCGAGCGCTTGCAGCGCCTCCGGCTGCCGATCAGGCGCGCGTGCGGCGATCGATGCGGCGACCATGCCGAACAGCGCCGCAGCACACGCGCAGAGCAAGAGTGTCGTGATGACGACAGACCCTGTCCGGCGCTCGCCCGGGCGATACTCTGCACGGCGACGCCGGACGACCGTGCTGCACCCGAGGCAGGCGGAGGCGACGACGAACGCGACCAGTACCCCACCCCAGGCCAGCGTCGGAGCCGCGCTGCAGACGGCCGCACCGACCCAGGTGACTGCCGCCGGGATGAGGAGGCGTGGGAACCGCATCGCGCGCTCACCTCGCCCGGACGTCGGTCCGGCGGCCGCGTCCGCGGTCACACCGTCGCCGCCGCGCGAAGCCCCTCGAGGGTCTTCGCACCGATGCCTTCGACCGCGCTCAGGTCGTCGAGGGTGGCGAACGGCCCGTTCGCCTCCCGCCAGGCGACGATGCGTGCAGCCAGGGCCTCCCCGATCCGCGGCAGTGCGGTGAGTTCGGCCGCGGATGCCGTGTTCACGTTGACGAGCTGCGAGCCGGACGGGCTCCCGGCAGCCGACCCGCTCGCGCCTCCGCCAGGTGGCACCTCGCCGACCACGGGGACATAGAGCTGCTCGCCGTCGTTCACGAACCGTGCGAGGTTCACGGCACTGGTGTCCGCTTCCGGTAGGAGGCCGCCGGCGGACGCCACCGCATCGAACGCACGTGATCCGTCCGGCAGCCGATAGACACCAGGGGCCGCGACCGCTCCGAGTACATGGATGAACAGCTCTCCCGCCGCCGAGCCGGCGGGCGTGGTCGATCCCGGTGTGGCGGCGGGCACGGCGCTCGCGTCAGCCGACAGCTCCACCCCACCGATCGTCCTGACCGCCCCGCCTGAGGTGAACAGCGAGACGAGGATGGCGACCACGAGCGCCGCGATCACCAGCACGACGACCGCCCCGGCGCGGAACTCCGGGCGCGGTAGCTCACCGAGCACACGGCGCGTGGACGAACGCCTGGACGGCACCGGGTGGGACGTGGGTTCCGGTTCGATGGTCATCCTCGAACGCTACGAGCCCGGACGCCCCGCACCACACGCTCGCCGTCGCCATGGGCACCGACCGCACCGCGACGACCCCTGTGGAGCGCGTTCGCCTGGGATGCAGAATGCAGTCAGCTCACCGAGCGCCTCGGTGTTGACTGGTCGTCTTCCGACCGGGGGGTCAGGCCACTCTGGCTGGCTCAGCCCCCTCTCGCGTCGAAGACTGCCCGAACCAGATCCACAGCGGGCGAGCGGTCACGACGATGAGCACCGCGAACAGGCTCTGATTGACGACGCCGAACCACGAGAGTCCGCCGAGCAGCACGAAGACGGTCCAGTTCACGGCGATGTCGGCGACGATCACCGCGATACCGAGCACGATGCCGGAGCGCCGTCGAAGGACGATCAACACAGCGGTGATGGGGTCCAAGACCGTGAGTGTCACCCAGAACAGCCGGACGCCGGGCGGGAAGCCGCCGTAGACGTCCAACCCGCCGAGGATCAGATCCGCGGTGTGCGTCGTCGTCCCGACGAGGAAGCCGACCACCCACAGGATCTGGAACACGCGGAGCGTTCGTACGGCTGGGGCGGGAGCGATCACCCGGTCATGCTACCGAGGAAGCAGGGCAGACTGCCGCCGGATGGGACAAGCGGATCGGACTCGAGGGTGGCGCCCAGCGCTCCGAGCGTGTTCGGGACGGGCCACAGGGCCCGCCCCGAACCGCATCACCCCTTCGTGGCGATGCTCACCACACGCGGGGCACGCACCACGACGTTGACGATCTCGCGGTCACCCACGGAACGCTGCACGGCCGCGCTCGCGCGTGCGAGCTGCTCGAGCTCGTCACCGGAGATCTTCGGCGACACCTCGAGCCGGTCGCGGACCTTGCCGTCGACCTGGACCACCGCGGTCACCTGGTCCTCGACCAGCAGCGACCGGTCGGCCTTCCGCCACGGCACCAGCGAAATCGACGGCTGGTAGCCGAGCTTGGCCCACATGTCCTCGGCGGTGAACGGTGCGAAGAGGTCGAGCGCCATGGCCGTCACCTCGGCGGACTCGCGCACGGCGGGGTCGCCCGCGCCGGGCCCGGCGTCGATCGCCTTCCGCGTCGCGTTGACGAGCTCCATGAGCCGTGCCACGACGACGTTGAACTTGCCCGCCTCGATGAGGCCTGGAGCCTCCGCGAGGAAGTGATGCGTGACCTTCCGCAGCTTCTCGTCGCCGTCCTTCCAGGCGACGTCGGGCGAGCTGGTGACGTCGTGCGCGACCCGCCAGGCGCGTGCCAGGAACTTGGCCGAACCGGCCGGCGAGACGTCCGCCCAGTCGATGTCGTCCTCCGGAGGACCGGCGAACGCCATCGTGACGCGCAGGGCGTCGGCGCCGTACGACCTCAGCTCCTGAGCGAACTCCACCAGGTTGCCCTTGCTCTTGCTCATCTTCGAACCGTCGAGGATGACCATGCCCTGGTTGAGGAGCGCGCTGAAGGGCTCGGTGAAGCCGACCTTGCCGAGGTCGAACAGGACCTTCGTGATGAACCGCGAGTAGAGCAGGTGCAGGATCGCGTGCTCGACACCACCGACATACTGGTCGACCGGGGCCCACTTGTCGGCCTCCTTCGGGTCGAACGCGATCTCGTCGGAGGTCGGGTTCAGGAACCGGAGGAAGTACCACGAGCTGTCGACGAAGGTGTCCATCGTGTCGGAGTCGCGCTTCGCAGGCTTCCCGCACGAGGGGCAGTCCACGTTGATCCAGTCCGCTGCCGCCGCGAGCGGGCTCATGCCCTTCGGACGCAGGTCGAGACCCGCGGCGTCCGGCAGCCGCACGGGGAGCTGGTCCTCGGGGACCGGCACCTCGCCACAGGCGTCGCAGTGGATGATCGGGATCGGCGTGCCCCAGTAGCGCTGTCGCGAGATGAGCCAGTCGCGGAGACGGTAGTTCTTCGTCTTCGCGCCGAGACCGCTCGACGCGAGCGCCGCAGTGACCTTCGGGATCGCGTTCGCCTTGCTCAGGCCGTCGAACGGGCCGGAGTTCGTCAGGCGACCGTCGCCCGTCAGCGCGACACCCGTCTTGGCGGGATCGATCGACGGGAGGTCCTCCGGCAGCTCTCCGTCGACGATGATCGGGATGGCGCCGGTGACGGGCTGGGTGGTGTCCACCACGACACGCACGGGCAGGTCGAACGCCCGCGCGAAGTCGAGGTCGCGCTGGTCGTGCGCGGGAACCGCCATGATCGCCCCGTGACCGTAGTCGGCCAGGACGTAGTCGGCCGCCCAGATCGGCAGGCGCTCGCCACTCAGCGGGTTGATCGCGTAGCGCTCGAGGAACACGCCGGTCTTCTGGCGGTCGGTCGCGAGCCGAGCGATCTCGCTCTCGCCCTTGACGCTGTCGAGGTAGGCCTGGAAGCGCCCCTTGACCTCGTCGGAGGTGTCGGCGACGAGCTCGGCTGCGAGCTCGGAGTCGGGCGCCACGACCATGAACGTCACGCCGTACAGCGTGTCGGGTCGGGTCGTGTACACGGAGACCGGCTCGGCACGACCCTCGATGGAGAACGAGACGTCCGCACCGTTGGATCGACCGATCCAGTTCCGCTGCATGCTGAGCACCTTGGCCGGCCAGGTGCCCTCGAGCTGGTTGAGGTCGTCGATCAGGCGGTCCGCGTAGTCGGTGATGCGGAAGTACCACTGGGTGAGCTTCTTCTTCGTCACCTCGGCGCCGCAGCGCTCGCAGTGTCCGTCGACGACCTGCTCGTTCGCGAGCACGGTCTGGTCGTTCGGGCACCAGTTGACGGGGCTCGCCTTGCGGTACGCGAGGCCCTTCTCGAACAGCTGGAGGAACAGCCACTGGTTCCACCGGTAGTACTCGGGGTCGCTCGTGTGGAGCTCGCGGTCCCAGTCGAACGAGGGGCCGTACTGACGGAAGCTGGCCTTCTGCTGCGCGATGTTCGCGTAGGTCCACTCGCGCGGGTCGACACCGCGCTGGATGGCCGCGTTCTCGGCGGGGAGACCGAACGAGTCCCAGCCGATCGGGTGCAGGACGTTGAAGCCCTGGTGACGCCAGTACCGCGCGACGATGTCGCCGAAACCGAACGCCTCGGCGTGACCCATGTGCAGGTCGCCCGAGGGATACGGGAACATGTCGAGCACGTACTTGCGCGGACGTTTGTCGGCAGGATCTCCTGCTGCGAAGGGCTTCAGCTCGTCCCAGACGGGAAGCCACTTCTCCTGGATCGCCTGGAAGTCGTACCGCTCGCCGTCTCGGCGGTCGTCGGTGTTGCGCTCGTCTGACACGTCACTCTCAATCACTGCAGGTGCTGGGGGTGGAATCCCGTGGGTTGCTCGCACGGCGCTCGGCCGCAGGATGGACGGGCTGGAGCGCACGACGGCGCTCCGTCCAACGGTCAAGCCTACCGGGATTCGGCAGGCGGACGTCCGACGCCGAGTGCTGCCAGCGGGGCCGCCGCCTTGGTCCACGTCTCCTCGAGCTCCTCCCGGGCGTCGGACAGCGCCGTGATGCCACCACCCGTGCCGATCGACGCACCCTGCGGATCGATCACGATCGAGCGGATGACCATGGCGAGGTCCATCGATCCGTCCGCGGACAGCAGGCCGAAGGCACCGGCGTACACCCCGCGCGGCCCCGCTTCGAGGTCGTACAGCAGCTCCATCGCCCGGCGTTTCGGGGCCCCGGTCATCGATCCGGCCGGGAACGCGACCTCGACGACGTCGAGTGCATCCAGCCCTGCGCGCAACCGTCCCTCGACGGTGCTGACGAGTTGGTGCACCTGCGGGTAACTCTCGACGTGGTGGAGCGCCGTCACCGCCACGGAACCCAGCTCGCAGACTCTGGAGAGGTCGTTCCGCATCAGATCGACGATCATGAGGTTCTCAGCGCGCTCCTTGGGACTCGCGAGCAGATCGGCGCGCTGACGGGCGTCCTCCTCGGGATCGGCGCCTCTCGGCCGGGTCCCCTTGATCGGCTTCGTCCGGACGCGGCCGTCGGCCGAGACCTCGAGGAACTGCTCCGGAGACGCGCTCGCGAGACTGATCGAACCGAACCGGAGGAAGCCGCCGTGGTGCGTGGGGCTCGTCCTGCGCAGCAGCAGATAGGTCGCGAGCGGGTCATGGACCCCGTCGACGCGCAGGTGGTTCGTCAGGCACAGCTGGTAGGCGTCCCCACGGGTGATGTGTTCCTGGCACCGCTCGACGAGCCGCACGTATGCGGCGTCGCTGTGGCGAGGCGCGCAGACCCCGCCGGCAGCCTCGGCCACGGGAGGAGGCTCGGCCGCCGTGCTGAGCCGCTCGACGGTCGTCGCGATCCAGTCGGGATCGTCCGACGAGATCGTCACCGTCCGCGCCGCATGGTCGAACCGCACCTGATCGTCGAGGCGCAGGAAGAGCGCATCCGGGGTGGCGGCCGCGTGTGCAGGAACCCCGACGAGCCCTGCCCCCGACTCGTAGCCGAACCACCCGACCCAATCGCCCGGGTCGCCCTCCGCACGCACGGTGCGGAGGGCGTCGAGGATCGTCGTCCGGTCGACCGAGGCTGACACCTGGCTGACGCGCTCCACCGTGCCGAGCCGGACGTCCGCGACGAGGCGTTCGGTCCCGCGTCCGATGAGACTGACGCCGGTCCGGGCGCCCTGGCCCGAATCCAACCAGGCCGCCCAGGGCTCGTCAGCGAACACGCGGCGGTAGACGTCCTCCGGCTCGGACCAGGCCGGGAGGACGACCTGCCGGCGTGCTCCGGTGGATCGCATCAGCCGACGGCCGCGATCGGCGGCGCGACGATCCGGAGGCGACCGGTCACGAGCTCGTCGGGAACCGGCGTGTGCGAGATCACGATGACCGCACGACCCTCGGATCCCGCGACACCGAGCAGATCCTCGAGCAAGGCGGTCGCACGCTCGGGATCGACGTTGGCCGTCGGCTCGTCGAGCACGAGCACGGGGAACTCGCGGAGGAGCGCACGGGCGAGGGCGATGCGCTGCGCCTGCCCCCCGGAGACGAGCGCGCCGTGCTCCCCCACCGGGCGGTCGAGTCCACCACGCTCGGCGAGCCAGGACGAGAGCCCGACCCGCTCGAGTACGGCCTCGAGCTCCGCGTCGTCGGCCGTGTCCCTCGCGAAGAGGAGGTTCTGGCGGATGTCTGCGTCGAAGAGGAACGGACGCTGCTCGACGAGCCCGATCGACTCGCGCAGCGTGTCCGGACGGAGGTCGCGTGCCTCGACGCCGCCGACGCGGTACCCACCCTCGTACTCGAGGAAGCGGACGAGGGTGTGCGCCAGGGTGGTCTTCCCGGCTCCGCTGTCGCCTTCGACGAGCAGTCGGTCGCCGGCCGACAGCCGGAAGCTGATCGGTGCGAGCGCCGCCGCCGTACTCCCGGGCCAACGTGCGCTGAGGTGCTCCGCCTCGAGCATGACGCCGTCGAAGGTCGGCGTGAGGATGCTGCCGGAGTCCTCGTCCGGGATCTCGCGTGGGCGCTCGCTCGGGACCGCGTCCGCCACGCGCTCAGCACTCGCGACCGCTTCCCGCCAGGCCCCGAACGCGAGCGGCACCATCGCGCAGACCTCGAACACGGCGAGCGGGACGAGGACGATCACGGTGAGCGCCGGGCCGCCGATCGTTCCCAGTGCAGGCATGCCTGCCCAGAGCGCCGCGACGACGGACGCCCCGGAAGCCAGGGAAAGGACGGCGCCGGCCACCCCAGCGCCCGCGGCCCGCCGCACCATCGCGCGCGTGAGTGCCGCGTCGGCATGTTCGATCCGTGCCCGCGCGGCATCGACCGCGCCGTAGGCGGTCAGCACGTCGAGACCGGTCACGAGCTCGAGCAGGGCTTCCGACAGCGCACCGCGCAGCGGCGCGAGTTCGCGTTCGGCGCGCGCCGCCACCCGACTCACGAGCAACCACGAGACGAGGAATGCCGCGACGAGGCAGACCGCGAGCGCGATCCCGGCGGCCGGGAGCAGCGCGGTCGTGAGGATGACGGAGGCTCCGGCGACGACACCCGACACCACCAGTGGTTGGACGACCCGCAACGGCACGTTCTGCAGCTCGTCCACATCGGTCACCAGGCGGGTGAGGAGGTCGCCCCGCCCGGTGAGCTGCAGTCCGTCGGGAGCCACCGGGATGACGCGTTCGATGATGCCGGCGCGCAGCTGCGCCAACTGACGGAATGCAGCATCGTGGCTCAGCAGGCGTTCGAGGTACCGGAAGGACGCCCGGGCCAGCGCGAACGCGCGCACCCCGACGACGGCGACACCCAGCTCGACGATCGAGGGCTGCTCGGCGGCCTTCGTGATGAGGAACGCGCTCGAAGCGAGGAGCGCTACGGCGGCCCCCGCGGAGAGGATGCCGGCCAGGAGTCCAGGGACGAAGCGGCGAGCCGGTGGCTGCGCCAGTCGGATGATCTGTCGGACGCGCTCATCCATGGAGCATCACCTCGTCGTCCTGGACGCGTTCCGACCGCACGCGGATCTCGAGCACGGCATCCGCGTGTTCGACGATCGACGGTCGGTGGGTGATGACGATCACGACCGCCCCGGCCCGAGCGGCGTCGCGCGCGGCCTCGATGACGAGCGCCTCGGACGCGGCGTCGAGCGCCGAACTCGGTTCGTCGAGCAGCAGCACCGGCGTTCCGGCATCCGCCGGGGTGCGCCGCAGCCGGTAGAGGGCCCTCGCGATCGCGATCCGTTGCGCCTGCCCACCGCTCACGCCGTCGCCGACCGCGCCGATGGGGTGTCCGAGCGGCAGCGCGGACAGCCCGAGTGCCGACAACGCCTCGACGATGAGCGCCTCGTCAGGGGCGCCGTCGCCCAGCGCGACGTTGCTGCCGACCGTCCCGGCGATGAGGACCGGACGCTGCGGCGCCCACGACAGCCAGCGTCGTCCGCCGGGCGTGGGCGGCACGCGTCCGCCGTCGTGCAGGATCGATCCGGTGGCGTCCACGAATCCGAGGATCGCGGACGCCATGCTCGTCTTCCCGGCTCCGCTGGCGCCGACGACAGCCGTCAACACGCCGGCCGGGAACGTCGCGTCGAGGCCGTCCAGCACCCGCAGCTCGTCGTACTGCACGCCGAGACCGTCGAGTACCAGGCCAGACGTCGGGCGAGCGGAGTCGCCGACCGTTGCAGAATCGCCGACCTGATCAGGAGCCGACGGCGATTCGCGCACGGCCTTCGCTTCGTCGAGGATCTCGAAGACCTCGTCGGCGGCGGTGACGCCCTCCGCGGCCGCGTGGTAGTTCGCACCGACGTTCCGCAGTGGCAGGAAGGCCTCCGGGGCCAGGATCAGCACGAAGAGCCCGGTTCCGAGGAGGAGCGAGCCGTCGAGGAGCCGCAGGCCGATGCCGACCGCGACCACGGCGACCGCGAGACTCGACAGCAGCTCGAGGGCGAAGCCGCTCACGAACGAGAACCGCAGGACCTTCATCGTCTCGACGCGGTACTCCTCGGTGACGGTCCGGATCCGCTGCACCTGCCGGTGCTGCCGTCCGAACAGCTTGAGGGTCGCCATGCCCGCGACGAGCTCCAGGAACCCGCGCGACAGGTGGGCCAGGGTCTCCCACTGGCGCCGCTGCACCGCCTGGGTCGCGAATCCGATGAGGATCATGAAGACGGGGATGAGCGGGAGCGTCACGATCACCGTGATGCCGCTGAGCGGGTCCTGGACGAAGATCACCGCCGCGATGATCGGCATGGCGATCGCCGTGAGGATGAGCTGCGGGACATAGCGACCGAAGTACGCGTCCAGGGCGTCGAGCCCGCGGCCCGCCACGGTCGTCAGTGCGGCGGAGTTCCGACGCGAGACCCACCCCGGCCCGAGCGTCTCGAACGCACCCGCGAGGGCCCGCCGCAACTGACTGCGGACGATCGCGGAGCCACGGGCGTTCACCGAGTCGGATGCCAGGACGGTCCCGGCACGCAGCACCACGATGCCGATCAGCAGCCAGAGCGACGGCAGGAGCTCCTCGACCGGATCCCCCGCGATCGACCGGGACACGAGCTGGGCGACGAACCAGGCGAACCCGAGCGTGCAGGCGGTCTGGACGAGCGCGATGACCGCGCCGAGTCCGAGGACCGACCGGGCTCCGCGGGCATAGCGGAGCAGTCGCGGATCGAGGGGGCGCACGATGACAGGTTAGTGCGCGGCGGCTTCGATGTGCTTCCGCGTGATGCGCTTGCGGAACACCCAGTACGTCCATCCCTGGTAGGCGAGGATCAGCGGCAGGAAGATCAGGGCGGTCCACGACATCACCGTGAGGGTGTACTCGGTCGAGGAGGCGTTCGCGATCGTCAGGCTGTTCGCCGGGTCGTTGCTCGCCGGCATCACCGCTGGGAAGAGCGCGGTGAACAGGGTGAGCACGGCCGCCGCGACGGTCACGGCCATGAGCGCGAACGCACGGCCCTCCAGCCCTCGGCTGTTCGCGAACCAGGCGCTGATGAGCGAGACCGCGGCGATGGCGGCGAGGATCAGCACCGGGAGCGAGAAGTGCGCGAGGACGGTCCAGCCGAGGAACGACGCCGCGAGGAGGATCGCGACAAGCCCGGCACGGCTCGCGAGGCGGCGGGCGCGCTCGCGGATGTCGCCCTCGGTCTTCAGCGAGGCGAACACGGCTCCGTGGGCGAAGAAGAGCACGAGCGTCGTGAGACCACCGAGGATGCCGTACGGGTTGAGCAGGGTGAAGAGCGTGCCGGTGAAATTGTGGTCGGCGTCGAGCGGGACGCCCTGGACGATGTTCGCGAAGGCGACGCCCCAGAGGAAGGCCGGCAGGGCCGAGCCGACGATGATCATGAGGTCGAAGCGCCGTTTCCAGGAGGCTTCCGGCCGCTGGTGCCGGTACTCGAACGACACCCCTCTGATGATGAGCGCGAGCAGGATGAACAGCAGCGGGAGGTAGAAGCCGCTGAACAGGGTCGCGTACCACTCGGGGAAGGCGGCGAAGAGGCTCGCACCGGCGACGATCAGCCAGGTCTCGTTGAGGTCCCAGACCGGCCCGATGGTGTTGATGAGCATCCGGCGGTCGGTCTCGTCCTTCCCGAGGAAGGGGATCGTCATGCCGACGCCGAAGTCGAAGCCGTCGAGGACGAAGTAGCCGACGAACAGTGCGGCGATGATCCAGAACCAGAGAATCGTGAGGTCCATGATGCGCTCCTAGTAGACCGTGGTCGCGGGGGCGGCGGGCTTCTGCACGCCGTCCTCGTCGGGTTCGGACAGCTCGATCGGGTCGGGCCCGGCCTTGATCGTCTTCTTCAGGAGGCCGAACTCGACGACCAGCAGCGATCCGTAGACGACGGTGAAGGCGATCAACGAGATCAGGACGTCGAGGCCGGTGGTGTTCGGCGAGACCGCGTCCTCCGTCTTCAACAGGCTGAAGACGATCCACGGCTGGCGGCCCATCTCGGTGAAGACCCAACCCATGGTCATGGCGAGGAACGGCATCGGGACGGCCCAGACCGCAACGCGCCACATCCAGCGCTTCGGCTCGCGGCCCTTGCGGGTGAACCAGAGACCGGCGGCCGCGACGAGCATCGAGGCGAGGCCGAGACCGATCATCCAGCGGAACGCCCAGTAGGTGACCCAGATGACGGGCGAGTAGTCGCCCGGACCGTAGAGCTGGGTGTACTGCGCCTGCAGGTCGTTGATGCCCTCCACCGTGCCGTCGAAGGTGTGGGTCGAGAGGAACGACAGGAGGTACGGGATACGGATCGAGAAGAGCTCGTGGACGCCGTCGGGCGTGCCGAGGGTGAAGATCGAGAACGAGGCGTCGGCACCGCTCGCCGTGTTGTACATCGCCTCCGCAGCCGCCATCTTCATCGGCTGGGTCTCGACCATGGCGAGGCTGAGCTGGTCGCCGGCGAGCATGGTGGCACCGCCCGCGAGGAGCATGCTCCACGCTCCGACCTTGAGCGCCGGGCGCATCGCCTCGACGTGCTGGCCCCGGGCGAGGTGCCAGGCCGCAGCGGTGATGATGACGGCTGCGGAGACCATGAAGCACGCGAAGATCGTGTGCGGGAAGGCTGCCAGGGCGACCTTGTTGGTCAGCAGCTCCCAGATGTTCGTGAGCTCGGCGCGACCGCGCTCCTCGTTGATCCGGAAGGCGACCGGGTTCTGCATGAAGGCGTTCGCCGCGATGATGAAGTAGGCCGAGAGTACGGTGCCGAGCGCCACGATCCAGATGGTGGCGAGGTGGAGCTTCGGTGACAGCTTGTCCCAGCCGAAGATCCAGAGCCCGATGAACGTCGCCTCGAGGAAGAAGGCGAGCAGGCCCTCGAGTGCCAGCGGTGCGCCGAAGACGTCGCCGACGAACCTGGAGTAGGTGGACCAGTTCATGCCGAACTGGAACTCCTGGACGATGCCCGTCACGACGCCCATGGCGAAGTTGATGAGGAAGATCTTCCCGAAGAATCGGGTGAGCTGCAGGTAGTGCAGCTTGCCGGTCCGGACCCAGGCGGTCTGGAACCCTGCGACCGTCACCGCCATGCCGATGGTGAGCGGTACGAAGATGAAGTGGTAGACGGTGGTGAGGCCGAACTGCCATCGGGACAGCAGTAGCGGGTCGAGAAGGTCGTTCACGATGAACACTCCATTTTTCGCGGCATCCAGGGAAGGCGGCGCAGGTGCGGCCCGATCGGGGTGGTCATCCCCGTGGCTTCGATCCATGTCGTCGAGATCAATGGTACAGGACTTCACGCCTGTGGTCAGACCACACATCCAAGGGTGTCCTAACAGGCGTTTCCGAGCCGCTCCCACAACCGCGGCAGTAGGCTCTGAGCCGTGAACGACGTGCTCGGCTGGCTGCTCGACCTGGTGCAGAGCGTCGACCCCGTGACGCGCACGATCCTCGCCGGCGTCGGCATCATGCTCGAGACCTCGGTCCTCGTCGGCCTCGTCGTCCCGGGCGACACGGTCGTCATCGTCGCCAGCACCGCCGTCGTCGGACCCGTCCAGTGGATCTCGATGATCCTGGCCGTCATCACCGGCGCGCTCATCGGTGAGTCGGTGGGCTTCGCGCTCGGCCGCTGGTTCGGCCCGCGCATCCGTGCCAGCAGACTCGGCCGCCGGATCGGCGAGCGGCACTGGGCCCGGGCCGAGCGCTATCTCGACCGGCGGGGCGGCATCGCCGTCTTCATCTCGCGGTTCCTCCCGGTCCTGCACTCGCTGATCCCTCTCACGGTCGGGATGAGCACGATGAGCTACCGACGCTTCATCTCCTGGACGCTGCCCGCCTGCGTCATCTGGTCCTCGGCCTACGTCTCCGTCGGCGCACTGGCCGCGGGCAGCTATCGCGAGCTGTCGGACCGACTCCATTGGGCGGGCTACGTCTTCGTCGGCATCATCGTCGTCTTCGCCGTCGTGGTCCTCGTCGTGAAGCGACTCCTCCAGCGGAGCGAGGAGCGACACATGCTGGCCCAGGAGGACGCGACACCACCCGACGACGACTCGACGCCCCAGTAGCAGACGACCGTCATCGCCGCGAGACGGCGGGCCGGACGCACCGGCATGACAGACTGAACGGGTGAAGGCATCCGACGATCGTCCAACGGCCTCCTCCGACGCCGCCGAGCAGATCCGGCACTTCGCCGCACGGATGGAGGACGCCGTCCAGTTGCGCCGCCAGCGTCGTGCGAGGCGGCACGGACGCGAGGCGGCGGTCATCCCCTTCACCGGCTACGGATCGACGTCCTGGATCCGTGTCCTGGCCAGGGTCGTCCTGGCGGAACCGGGTAAGACCACCGTCCAACCGCAGCAGAAGGTGCGCGGCTGGAAGAGCTTCTTCGCGCTGAGCATCGCCGACCCGACGGTCGAGGTGGAGGTCGACGGGCAGCGTCACACGGTCACGGGCGACCGAGGCGGCGTGGTCGACGCGGTGGTCCAGGTCTCGCTCACCCCAGGCTGGCACACCCTCAGACTGAGCTCGGAGGGCAGCGACCCGGTCGAAGCGCCGGTCTTCATCGTCGCCGACGACATCGAGTTCGGCATCGTTTCCGACATCGACGACACGGTGATGGTGACGGCGCTCCCCCGCCCGCTCGTCGCGGCCTGGAACACCTTCGTCCTCGACGAGCACGCCAGGACACCGGTACCAGGTATGGCGGTCTTCCTCGAGCGCACGGCGCGTGAGCACCCCGGTTCGCCGATCATCTACCTCTCCACCGGCGCCTGGAACGTCGCGCCGACGCTCACCCGGTTCCTCTCCCGCAACCTCTACCCGGCCGGCGCCCTCCTCCTCACCGACTGGGGTCCGACGCACGACCGGTTCTTCCGCAGCGGTCGCGAGCACAAGCGCAACAACCTCGACCGGTTCGCCGAGGACTTCCCTCGTCTGCGGTGGCTGCTCGTGGGCGACGACGGACAGCACGACGAGGCCCTCTACCGGAGCTTCGAGGAACGCCACCCCGACCGCGTCGCCGCCGTGGCGATCCGTCAGCTCTCCCCCGGTGAAGCGGTGCTCGCCGGTGGACGCTCGAAGGTCGGCACCCAGCACGCGGGCGCCCCTTGGGTCTACGCGGGGAACGGTGCAGAACTGCTCGACCAGCTCCACGACAAGCTCTGACGGCACCGATGTCCGTCGTCCCCGTCCTGCGCACCAGATCGCGCCTGCCCCTGCTCCAGGTGCTGAAGACGGCGCTGGCCGCCATCGCGTCCTGGATCGTCGCGATCACGATCATCCCGGGCCAGCTCCCGGTCTTCGCCGCCATCGCGGCCATCCTCGTGGTGCAGCCGAGCGTCAACCAGTCGTTCGGGAAGGCGCTCGAGCGCAGCCTCGGGGTCATCACCGGCGTCATCCTCGCGACGGCCATCGGGATCGTCTTCGGACACTCCGCCTGGATCGTGCTCCTGGCCATCGTCATCTCCATCCTGCTCGGATGGGTCCTCCGCCTCGGGCCCGGATCCGCGAACCAGATCCCGATCAGTGCGATGCTCGTGCTGTCGATCGGCGCTGCGACCCCGGACTACGCGGTCGCGCGGATCGTCGAGACCGTGCTCGGTGCGGGCATCGGGCTGCTCGTCAACGTCGTCCTCGTCGCACCGGTCCTCCTCGCTCCCGCGAAGGCGGCGGTGACCGCCCTCGCGCTCGCGTGCGCCGACACCCTGGACCATCTCGCCACCTCACTCACGCGCGCGAACTCGGACGCGGAGCTGGTGGCGCTGCTCCAGGAGGCCCGCGCGCTGAAGCCCCTGCGAGACCGGGCGATCGCCGCGGTGAAGGAAGGCGATGACAGCCTGCTGCTCAACCCTCGTCGATCGAGGCACCGCGACGAGCTCGACCGTCAGCGCCTGCTGCTGCGTCGACTGGAGCCGGTGGTCACGAGGACCCTCGGCATGGCGCGATCGGTGCACGACCACGACGACCCGACCCTGCACGAGGAGCCGACGGTGGCGGACATCGCCGTCGAGCTGACGCGAGCGGCCCACGATCTCAGGCTGCTCGTGAACGATCGTGCCACGTCCGACGAGCCACCGACCGAGACCGCGGAGATCCCGGCGCTGACCGCTCCCCTCGTGATCGCCCGCCCGCACCCCCAGCACTGGATCCTGATCGGATCGCTCATGGAGGACCTCCGCCGCGTACGCGACGAGATCGTCGGCGAACCGACCTGAGTCGGCCGGATACACGAAGGGCCGGCGGAGCGAAGCTCCACCGGCCCTTCGACGTCCTGGGACTACGCCTGGTGCGCGGCCTGCAGTTCGATGGTGATCGTGACGTCGTTGCCGAGCAGAACGCCGCCGGTCTCGAGCGCCGCGTTGTAGGTGAGGCCGAAGTCCTCGCGGTTGATCTTGGTGGTCGCCGTGGCGCCGAACTTGTAGTTGCCGTAGGGGTCGGTCGCGAAGCCGCCGAACTCGACGGTGAAGGTGACGGGCTTGGTCACGCCCTTGATCGTGAGGTCGCCGTCCACGAGGAAGTCGTCGCCCTTGGCGCGGGCGCCGGTCGAGACGAAGTCGATCGTCGGGTAGGTCTCGGCGTCGAAGAAGTCACCGGTGCGGAGGTGACCGTCGCGGTCGGGCTGGTTCGTGTTGATCGATGCGACCTCGGCGGACGCGGTGACCTTCGTCTCGAGGGGGTTCTCCGGCGTGACGAACGTCGCGTTGAAGCGCTCGAACTTGCCCTTGACCTTCGAGACCATGATGTGGCGGATGCTGAAGCCGACCTCGCTGTGCGTGGTGTCGACCTCCCAGGTGCCAACCTTGTAGCCGGGAATCGTCAGGGTGTCGGTCATGCGGTACTCCTTGCGTCGATGTCGGCGCACTCGCGCCACGTTCTATTCAAACGCACGGACCTGGAAGCTATTCCCACATCCCCGAGAAATTCTCCTCACCGACATCAGCGCGACATCGGCCGGAGCGACGGCAGGCCGAGCCGGACGCGGAGCAGTCGGTGCGCCGCATCGGCGACCGTCGACTCCGGAATCCTGCCGGACCGGACCGCGGCGGCGATGTCGGCCACGAGTACGGCCGGGTCGACACCGGTCGACGACGGGTCAGCCCCGAGGACGAACAGCAGCATCGTGTTCCCGGCGGCCACGGCGCGGATCGCGTTCTCCGAGGGGTTCCGGTACTCCGCCAGGCCGGTGTGCTGCAGCATGAGCATGTCGTCGGTGATCGTGATGCCGGTGAAGCCGAGGTCGTTCCGGAGGCGCTCGTGCCACGCCGCCGACAGCGTCGCCGGCGCGGCGTCGACCGCCGAATAGACCAGATGGCCGAACATCACGACCTCGGCTCCGGCCTCGATACCGGCGACGAACGGCAGGGCGTCGGTCGCAGCCCAGTCCGCGGCACCGATGGCCGTCGTCGGGACCGTCGAGTGCGAGTCCCCCGGCGCCTGCCCGTGGCCGGGGAAGTGCTTCAACGTGCTGAGCACCGCGCCCCGCTCACCACGGACGGCCGCGGCCACCCGCTCCGCCGAGGCATCCGGCGTCGTCCCGAGGGCACGGTCGAAGATGAAGGAGTTCGGATCGGCGGTCTCGTCCGCGACGATGCCGAAGTTGACGGAGCAACCCGTACCGGCGAGCATGGCCGCTCGCTGGCGGAACGCCTCCTCGCTCGCAGCGGGCGCTTGCGACTTCAGGGTGTCGGCAGCGGCGAAGACGTCCTCGTCGATGCGCCGGACATCGCCGCCCTCCTGGTCGATGCCGATGAGCAGCGGCATGGTCGGGTCGGGGCTGAGGGCACTCGTCACCGCAGGCAGCCCCGCGAGGCCCGGCACGTTGTCGCCCATGATGATGAAGCCGCCCGGCTGATACCGCTCGACGAACGCCCGGAGCGTGCCCGGGTCGGTTCCTGGAGCGTGGAGCATCAGCATGGACGCGATCCGCTGTTCCAGGGTCATCGCTGCGAGTTCGGCGGCCGCACGCTGGTCGGCTGCAGCCGGAGTCGTGCTCGTGGGACGGTTCGTCGGCTTCGAGGATCCGGGCCCCGTGCACCCGGACAGGCCGAGGACGGCACCCGCCGCCATCGAGGCGCCGACTGCGAGAAACCCTCGTCGTCCCAGCTGCACCGGCCCACTCTAGGCTCGGATCTTCCATGCAGGCTGGGCGTCGCTCGCGGTGTGGCAGGAGTGACGAATGTGACATCGACGGCTACACTTGCGTGGGTGACCGCCAGGATGGACGCATGCGCAAGCCGCTGACAGCCCTCTCGCCCCGCTCGAGGGGCGTCTCGCGAGCCGCAGCCCTCGGAGCCGCGCTCGTCATCGCGGTGTCGGTCGCGAGCCCGGCGGCCGCCGTGACCCCCACCTCGTTCCGGACCGCCGACTACCCGAGCTGGGACGACGTCCAGGCGGCCAAAGCGAACGAATCGACCGCTCAGGCCGAAGCCGACCGGATCGTCTCCCTCCTCGACGGTCTGCGCGACGAATCCGCCCGGCTCGGCGACGAAGCCGTCCGCCAGGGTGCGGCGGCAGGTGAAGCGAAGGCGGCGTTCGAGGCGCAAGCCGCCGTCGCCGACACCATCAGTGCGCAGGCGACGGCAGCGGTGTCGGCAGCGGCATCGAGCAAGCGTCAGGCCGGCGCGGTCATCGCCCAGATGACCCGCACCGGAGGCGTCGATCCGACGCTCTCCCTCGTCCTCTCCGGTGCGGCCGACGACGACCTCCTCTCCAAACTCAGTGCGATCAGCAAGCTGAGCGAGACCTCGGCGCAAGACCTCGCGTCCGCGACCGCCGCGAGCAACACGGCGACCGCGCTCGCTGAGCAGGCGACGGCGGCGGAGACCGAACGTCAGCGACTCTCGGAGGCGGCTGATGCCAGCTACGAGACGGCGCAGTCCGCGAGCGACGCCGCAGATGCGGCGGTCGCCGAGCAGCAGGCCAATCGCGACCGGTTATACCAGCAGCTCGCCGTCCTCAAGAACACCACGGCGGCGGTCGAACAGGCCTACGCGCAGAGCCAGGAGGCGATCGCGGCGGAAGAGCAGCGACGCAACGAGGCGACCGGTGGCGAGGGTTCCACAAGCGCTCCGCCGCCGGACCTGGCAGCCGACCCGGCCGGCGCGAAGGCGTACGCGCAGTCCGCGATCGGCGCCTACGGCTGGGGTAGCGGAGAATTCCAGTGCCTCCTGCAGCTCTGGACCCGGGAGTCGAGCTGGCGCGTCAACGCCTACAACGAGTCCAGCGGCGCCTATGGCATCCCGCAGTCTCTGCCCGGGAGCAAGATGGCCAGCTCCGGCGACGACTGGCGCACCAATGCGGCGACGCAGATCAACTGGGGCCTGAGCTACATCGACAGCCGGTACGGCTCCCCCTGCGGCGCGTGGGCGCACTCCGAAGCGACCAACTGGTACTGACGCCTCGTCTCAACCAACCTGGGCCGCGCCGAGATTCGTCCCGGCCACTGCCAGCACCACGGTGACGAGCAGGGCGGCCCCGATGATCAGTCGGAACAGCAGACGGTCCGGCGCTCGGGTTCCGACGAGCACGAGCCCCCACACGACGAGCGCGAGGACGCCGACCGCGCCCAGCACCCCGACGATCGGCGGGGCGATGGGCCTGCCGACGAAGATCCCGCTCTGTCCGAGGACGGCGACCATACCTGAGACGCCGAGGGCGATGAAGGCCGTCCGACCGGCGGTCCGCGCGCCGAGCCGGTGCGGCAGACCGCGGACCCCGGTCCGCAGGTCGTCCTCGAGATCGGGTAGGGCGTTCGTGAAGTGGATCGCCACACCGAACAGTCCACCGACCGCGAGCGTCCACGCGGCCGGCACGATCGGCGGGACCGCAGCGAAGGTGACCACGGCGGGCAGTGCGCCGAACCCCACGATGAACGGGACGACCGACCAGGCCGTCGACTTGAGGCCCAGGTTGTACGCCCACCCGCAGACCAGGAAGAGCAGGTGCGAGGCAGCCGACGCCCAGCCGAGGGATGCCGAGAGCGGAATGCTCGCCGCACCGGCCAGCAGCGCCGCCGCCCGGACTGCCGAGACGCTGAGGTCGCCGCGTGCGACCGGTTTGTCCTGTCGTCCCGAGCGATGATCGCGTCTGGCGTCGAGCCAGTCGTTGGACCAGCCGATCGAGAGTTGTCCGACGAACACCACCACGGCGAGCAGGGCCGTCCGAAGGGGTGGCAGGCCGACGGCCGATCCGAGCACGACGGCGAGGACGGTCACCGCGACGGTCGGTCCGGGATGGGAGGACGCGAACAGACGACGGACCATGGAGAACACCGCCTCAGCTTAGGGTGACACCCATGCCACGGCGGTACACTGCAGCATGACCGTCTCCGTGAGGGCGATCGGCGTGGCCGTTCCTCAGACCATCCTTCATCAAGACGAGATCAGGGATGTGTTCCGCGACCAACCCGGGCGGACCCGGCTCGCCCAGCGTCTGATCGGCGCGGCGTTCGACGCGTCCGCGATCGACACCAGGCACACCGTCATCGACGCCTTCGACCACGAGGTCGAGACGACCACGGCCGCCTTCTACGACGCGGCTCAGCGGCAGGTGCTCTCCCCGCCCACCGGCGTGCGGAACGACGCCTACATCGAGCACGCTCCCCCGCTGCTCCTGGAGGCCGCACGGCGGGCGTTGGACGCCGCCCCCGGTCTGTCGGCGGCGGACGTCACCCACGTCGTAACCGCGTCCTGCACCGGGTTCTTCGCGCCCGGCCCGGAATACCTCCTCGTGCGCGACCTCGGGCTGGACCCGGGCACGGAGCGCTACCACCTGGGGTTCCAGGGGTGTTTCGCCGCGTTCCCCGCCCTTCGCGCCGCAGAGGCGTTCTGTACAGCAGACCCCGACGCCGTCGTCCTCGTGGTCTGCATCGAGCTCTGCTCCATCCACCTCCGTTCCTCCGACGACCCCGACGTGATCCTCGGTTCCTCGGTGTTCGCCGACGGTGCTGCGGCCGCCGTCGTGACCGGTCGGGACACCGGATCCTCCGCGCCCGTGCTCGAGTTCGACGGCTGGTCCACCGCGCTCGTGCCGGACGGCGAGACGGAGATGGCCTGGACGATCGGCGATCACGGGTTCGAGATGGTCTTGAGCGGCGCGGTGCCCAAGCTGATCGGCGAGCATCTCGAGATCGCCCTCCGCCCACTCCTCGCCGCAGCCGACGACGCCCCGGTCTCATCGATCGATCGCTGGGCGATCCATCCCGGTGGCCGGAGCATCCTCGACCGGGTCCAGCGCGGATTCGGGCTCGACGACGAACTGCTGGCTCCGTCACGCACGGTGCTCCGCGAGTACGGCAACATGTCGAGCGCCACCGTGCTCTTCATCCTCCAGCGTCTGCTCGACGGCGCGCCGGCTGACGCCGATGAACGGGTGTGCGCGCTCGCCTTCGGTCCGGGACTGACGATCGAGAGCGCACTGCTCCGGCTCCGGGCCGGCCGAGTCTGATGCTGCCCGACCTCGGCCGCCGTGCGACGGATCTCCTCGAACTGATGGACGACCCCGACTGCGATCCCGCTTTGCTGGACGCCACCTACGCCAGGTTCGAGACGGTGAACCGGCTCGTCTCGGGCTGGCGTGGCCTGTACCGGTCACGCATCCGTCCACTCCTCCGCCCGTCCCGGACCACGACGATCCTCGACATCGGCTTCGGTGGCGGCGATGTCGCCGTGGCCATCGCCGACTGGGCGAGGGCCGACCACCTCCGCGTGCAGGTGGTGGGGATCGATCCCGACGAGCGGTCCGTGGCCTTCGCCCGTCGCCGGTACCTCGATGGCCCCGTCGCCTTCCGTCCGGCGCACAGCAGCGACCTCGTCGCCGCTGGCGAGGAGGCCGACATCGTCCTGTCCAACCATGTGCTCCACCACCTCGATCCCGCGGGACTGTCGAGCCTGCTCGCGGACAGTTCACGGATCGCCAGACGACTCGTCCTGCACAGCGACCTCGAGCGCAACCGACTCGCGTACGCGGTCTACGGGCTCGCCACCCGTGCAGGACGACGGCGCTCCTTCCTCCACGTCGACGGGCTGCGCTCGATCCGTCGCAGCTATCGCCAGGGGGAGCTGCAGCGCGTCGTGCCGAACGACTGGATCGTCGAGCGTCGGTTCCCCATGCGACTCCTGCTCTCGCAGACCGTCTCGTCGGCAGCGGACGAGCCCCGATGACCGAGGTGCTCGTCATCGGAGGCGGACCGGTCGGCCTCGTGTCCGCGATCCTCCTCGCTCAGGCCGGCGTCGACGTGACCGTCTGGGAACGACGGTCGGACTCCCCCTCCGGCACCCGGGCTATCGGGATCCACCCACCGTCACTCGACCTGTTCGAGGAGCTCGGCGTCCTCGACGAGATCCGCCGCGACGCGGTCCGGATCGACCAGGGCGAAGCCTGGAACGCCGGACGACGCCTCGGGGCGGTCGTGTTCCGTGATCGGCCCGTACCGCACCCCTACGTCGCCGCGCTCGAGCAATGGCGGACCGAACGGGTCCTCCGTGCTCGACTTGAGGCCGTCGCACCGGGATCGCTTCGGACGGGGACGAGCTGCACGCGGTTGACTCCGGCCGAGGACGGTGTCCTCGTGTCCGGGAACGACGCCGATGGAACGGTGAGCACCCGCGCAACCGTCGTGGTCGTCGCAGCAGGCGGACGCGCCGCCGTCGACGGGATGCAGGCTCCGGGCCCGGTGCACCGGTATCGGGACCGGTACCTCATGGGGGACGTCGCGGATCGGAGTGGGGCAGGTTCCATCGCCAGGGTGCACCTGCACCACCGCGGCGTGGTCGAGTCCTTCCCGCTCCCCCATGGCATGCGACGATACGTCGTACACACCGGGTACTCGGACGGTCAGGACGCGGCCCGCCCGGAACCCACCGCGTCCGACCTCGCGTCCCTCGTCGCCGACCGCACCGGCGACGACGTCGACCCGGCGACGAACACCATGCTCAGCGCGTTCGGCGTGCTCCGTCGACGACGGAAGCGCGTCGTCGACGATCGGGTCGTCTATCTGGGCGACGCCGCCCACGAGATCAGCCCGATCGGCGGCCAGGGCATGAACCTGGGCTGGTCCGACGCACGGGTCTTCGCGCCACTGATCGCCCGCATGACCGCCGGGCATCGCTCGACACAGCACGACGTGGCCGCGGCCGTCTCCCGCCAACAGCGCGCGATCCGTCGGGCCTCCTGGCAGGCGGAACTCAACATGCGCTTGGGACGTCCACTGCCGGGCCCGCTCGTCGGCGTGCGGGACCTCGCGCTGCGAACCGCGCTCAACGGTCCCGCGATGCCGATCCTCGCCGACGCCTACACGATGCGCTGGCTGCGCTGACGCCGTCCGAGGTCTTCCGGTTCAGTGACCGACGTGCATGCCCGCGGAAGCCTGGTCCGTTCGCCGGATGAGGAACGACGCACCGATCGCGAGCAGCGAGAGCACGGCCCCGCACATGAACGCAGCCTGCACACCGGCCGCCGTCGCGTCGACCGCGGCACTCCCGGCCGCCGCACGAGCCGCCGCCGTGGTCGACATCATGGTGATGAACAACGCCGTCCCCGCCGCTCCGGCGAGTTGCTGGACCGTGCCGACGATGGCGCTGCCGTGCGGGTAGAGCTCGGGCCGCAGGGAACCGAGCGCCGAGGTGAGGAGCGGGGTGAACATGAACGCGAGGCCGGCGCTCAGCAGCACGTGGACGGCGATGATCATGACGATGGCGCTGCCGACGCCGAGCATCGTCAACAGCCAGAGCGCAGCACTCACGGCGAAGGCCCCGGGGATCACGAGTGGACGCGGACCGAACCGGTCGAACAGCGACCCGACCAGCGGCGCGAGAGCGGCCATCGTCAGGCCGCCTGGCAGCAACATGAGGCCCGTGGTCAGGGTGTCGACCTGGAGCACGGTCTGCAGGTAGATCGGCAGGATGATCAGCGAGCCGAACAACGCCATCATGACGATGACCACCAGGATGATCGAGACGGAGAACGAGCGGTTCGCGAAGGTGCGGAGGTCCATGAACGCCCGGTCGTCGCGGGCGAGCGCACGCTGGCGGAGCACGAAGCCCAGCAGGGCGAGGACACCGACCGTGAGGGGGATCCAGACGGGCATGAGCGCGTGTCCCTCGGCAGACTCGCCGATGCTGCTCAGCCCGAAGATGAGACCACCGAACGCGAACGCGGAGAGGACAAGCGACAGCACGTCGAAGCGGACCCGACGCGGCTCCGTCACGTTCCGCACGAGGACGGCACCGAGGACCAGCGAGGCGACGGCGATCGGGAGGACGATCCAGAACATCCAGCGCCAGTCGAGCACGCTGAGGATGAGGCCGGAGACAGTGGGCCCGACGGCCGGCGCGACCGAGATGACGATCGAGATCGCCCCCATCGTCCGGCCGCGTGCCGACACCGGCACGACGTTGAGCACGGTCGTCATGAGCAGCGGCATCATGATGGCGGTACCGCTGGCCTGGACGACACGACCGAGCAGGAGCGTGCCGAATCCCGGGGACAGCGCGGCGATGAGCGTACCGAGGCTGAACAGCACCATCGCGGTGATGAACATCGTCCGCAGGGAGAACCGCTCGAGGAGGAACCCGGTCGCGGGGATCACGACGGCCATGGTGAGCATGAAGCCGGTGGTCAGCCACTGTGCGGAACTCGCCGTGATGTCGAGGTCCTGCATGAGCCGCGGCAGGGCGACGCTCATGATCGTCTCGTTGAGGATGACGACGAACGCCGACACGAGGAGCAGCCCGATCAGGAGCTTGGACCCGGGTGGGAGGCGATCGTCCGAGGGCTTCCCGGTCGTCGGGACGGAACCGGTCGGATTCGGCACGGTTTCAGTCGTCATAGCGGTGTCATCCTTCTCAGGCCTCGGCCGTCGTGCGGGCAGACGCCTGCCCTCTCGAAACACAAGCGTCATGCCGCCGCTGGTATTCCCATGCGTGTCGACCGGTTACGCGCAGGGCGAAGACCTGTTCCGGCCGGACGGTTCCGGTGCCAGCATGAGGACATGACAGTTCCCACCATCACCCTGAACGACGGCCACACCATCCCTCAGCTCGGCTTCGGCGTCTTCCTCGTCGACCCGCAGGAGGCTGAGCGCATCGTCTCGGACGCGCTCGAGGTCGGCTACCGCCACATCGACACCGCGGCCATCTACAAGAACGAGGAGGGAGTCGGCGCCGCCATCGCGAAGTCCGGCATCCCCCGCGACGAACTCTTCATCACCACGAAGCTCTGGAACGACCGTCACCAGAAGGCGTCCGCTCACGCCGCCATCGACGAGAGTCTCGAGAAGCTCCGGCTCGACCACGTCGACCTGTACCTGACCCACTGGCCGACCCCGGCCAAGGACGACTACCTCGAAGCGTGGCTCGCCCTCGAGGAGATCAAGGCGGCAGGCAAGGCGCGTTCGATCGGCGTGTCGAACCACCAGGTCGAGCACCTCGAGAAGCTGATCGCCGGTTCCGAGACGGTCCCTGCGGTCAACCAGATCGAACTCCACCCGGCGTTCGCCCAACGTGAGCTGCGCGCCTTCGGTGCCGAGCACGGCATCCACATCGAGTCCTGGGGCCCGCTCGGTCAGGGCAAGTACGACCTCTTCGGCGAGCAGGCCGTCTCCGCTGCAGCAGAGGCGCACGGCGTCACGCCGGCGCAGGTCGTCATCCGGTGGCACCTGCAGAACGGGCTCATCGTCTTCCCGAAGTCGAACTCGCGCGAGCGCATCGCCCAGAACTTCGACGTCTTCGGCTTCGAGCTCTCCGCCGACGAGATCGCGTCCATCGACGCCCTCGACTCGGGCAAGCGCGTCGGCAGCCACCCCGACGAGGTGAACTGACCTCAGGGTCCCGCCAAACCCAGGGTCTGACCAACGCAGAAGTCCCCGTCAGCTGTTCCGCTGACGGGGACTTCTCGGTGTTCGGGTGGATCTGAGGGGACTCGAACCCCTGACCCCCTGCATGCCATGCAGGTGCGCTACCAGCTGCGCCACAGACCCGTATTCAACTTGCTTGCCCCTGCTGTTTCAGCGGAAGCAACTTGAATAGGTTACTACATCTTGAGAGCGGTTGTGACCACTTTCGGTGCTCGGCACCGACGGGATGGTCAGTTCGCGGGCTGCGGTGCGGACGAGACCAGCGGAATCACCGGGCAGTCCTTCCACAGACGCTCCAGCGAGTAGTACATCCGCTCCTCCTCGTGGAAGACGTGGACGACGACCTCGCCGAAGTCGAGCAGGATCCACCGCCCCTCGGACTTGCCTTCGCGCCGCAGCGTCTTCACGCCGCTCGCGTTCAAGCGGTCCTCGACCTCGCCGGCGATGGCGACGACGTTGCGCTCGCTCCGGCCGGTGACGAGGAGGAAGGCGTCGACGAACGGCAACGGACCGGAGACGTCGAGCGCGACGAGATCCTCGCCGCCCTTGGACTCGGCTGCGGTCGCTGCGAGCTGGACGGCGTCCAGTGTGGTGTCGGACAGGGTCATGTGGTGTACTCCTCTGACGATCGCATGGAGCGCGATCGGGTGAATGCCGGCAGGGCTAGAACGCTCCGCCGAAGAAACCGATGATGAGCACCGCGATCACGCCGGCGGCGAGCACCGCGGCGGCGATCGCGAGCGTCATCAACAGTTTGTTGCTCTGGTTGGTGGTGGCCGGGACGACGTCGCGCGTGGAACCGTGGCTGCTGACCGCACGGCTGGCCGCGACCGGAGATGCCGCGGTGACCGAGGCCGGCAGCTCATCGCCCTCGATGAGTCGGTCGATCCCTGCACCGTCGAAATGGTTCGGGTCCTGACCGGCGGAACCCAGTCCGCGGGGCAGATCGATGGTTCCGGTGATGAGGATCTCGCCAGTGGAGTTGGACGTGGCTCCCGCTTCAGCCTGGGCCGGAGCGACGGGGATGATGAGCGAACTCGTGGTGATCTGCCCCGTGCTCGTCATGCCGCTTCCGAGGAGGTCCTCGAACGCGACCTCGTTGTCCGCCTGCGAAGCCTTCTCGGCCTCGAGTGCCGCGACGAGCATGGAGTCGCGCCCGAACCCCTTGGACAGGGTCGACGCGGGGTCCTCGGAGATGTCGTCGCGATCCGAGACGTCGAAGAGTGAACCGGTGGCCACCGGCGCCGCAGCGGCGGGGGTCACGGAAGGCGTCGGCGCCTCGGCCGACCGGGCCTTGGCCGCGCGCTCGTCGGCGGCGGCCCGCTCAGCGGCCTTGCGCTCTGCCGACTTGCGTTCTGCAGCCTGCTGTTCTTCGGCCTTGCGCGCGGCGGCCTGGCGCTGCTCGGCCTGCTTGGTGGCCTCGGCTTCGCGACGTTCCTGCTCAGCAGCAGCGGCAGCCTTGGCGTCCGCTTCCTGCTGCGCGAGCTTCGCTGCCTGCTGACGGGCCGCCTTGTTCTGCTTCTGAGGCGGAGCGACCACCTGATCGGGCGTCCGCGGCGGCAGGGCGACCGAGGGGACCGGCTGCTCGACCGGAGGAGCGACCGGCGCTGCCGGGGAGCCCACCTGCTCGATCGAGCCGGTGCGCTCGAGTTCTCGCAACTGACGACGCGTGAGTCCACCGGTCGGGGCCGGAGCCGGCGCACCGGATGCCGGAGCGCTCGACGACGGCGCGGGTGACGTGGACGCTGGTGCTGGAGCGCTCTCGTCGCGCGACGTGGTCCGCCCGGGGATCGCTCCCCCGGCGACGGGTTCGGATGTCGACGCGCGTCGTGTCCGTGGCGCAGCAGTGTCGGGCGTCGCTTCGTCAGCGGACGTCGAGGGCTGCTGGCTCGCTCGAGCCTGTCGCCTGGTCAGGGGCGCATCCTCTGGCAACGCGGTCATGTGGCTTCACTCCGATACAGGTGGTGCTTGGTGATGTACTGCACGACACCGTCGGGAACCAGATACCAGACCGGAAAGCCTTTGCTCACCCGGCTCCGGCAATCCGTCGACGATATCGCTAGGGCCGGAACTTCCAACAAGCTTACGTCGTGCTGTGGTAATCCGGAAACGTTCAAATCGTGTCCCGGTCTACTCACAGCGACGAAGTGAGCGAGGTCCCAGACCTCCCTGACGTCTTTCCAACTGAGGATCTGGGCGATCGCGTCGGCACCCGTGATGAAGAACAGCTCGGCATCGGGACGCTTGCGGCGCAGATCGCGCAGCGTGTCGATTGTGTACGTCGGTCCGGCTCGATCGATGTCGACCCGGCTGACGGTGAAGCGGGGGTTCGCTGCGGTGGCGATCACGGTCATGAGGTAGCGGTGCTCGCTGTCGCTCACGCCCGACTTCCGGTACGGCATGCCGGTCGGGACGAAGACGACCTCATCGAGATCGAAGTGCTGCGCGACCTCCGAGGCGGCGACGAGGTGCCCGTGGTGGATCGGATCGAACGTCCCGCCCATGACCCCGATCCGAGGACGACGGGTCGTCGTCTCGGTGACGGGCGCGCTCACGCCGGACAGCCTAGTGGCCGTGCTCGCCGTGAGCGGAGGCCGACTCGCCCTTGTCGGCGTGACGGTTGGCGACGTCGCGGTAGCTGAAGGTCACAGCGCCGAGGATGGCGAACAGCACGAGGGCGACCGCACCGAACACCCAGGTCGGTGCGGCGAGTTCGACGGCGTGCTCCGATTCAGCCAGGACGGCGGTGGCCAAGACGGACGCGGCAATCGACATGATCTCTCCTTCTGTGCGACGCCTGGTGACGCCCGTACCAGTCTAGCGACTACCGACGGGTGTGGCCCGAACCACGCACGAGCCACTTCGTGCTCGTGAGTTCCGGCAGTCCCATCGGACCGCGGGCATGGAGTTTCTGCGTCGAAATGCCGACCTCCGCGCCGAATCCGAACTCGGCGCCGTCGGTGAAGCGGGTCGAGGCGTTGACCATGACGACGGCCGAATCGACCTCGGCGAGGAACCGATCGGCGTTCACCACGTCGTTCGTGATGATCGCGTCGGTGTGTCCGGTGGAGTATCGGTCGATGTGCTCGAGCGCGGCGTCGAGGTCGTCGACCACGCGCACCGAGAGCTCGAGCGACATGTGCTCGGTGGACCAGTCCTCCTCCACGGCGGGCACGACGTCGGCGAAGACCTCCCTGGCGCGTTCGTCCGCGTGGATCAGCACCCCGTGCTCGCGCAGGTCGCCGAGCACGGCGGGCAGCACGCGCGCGGCCGCAGCACGGTGGACGAGGATCGTCTCGAGCGCGTTGCAGACCGATGGGCGCTGCACCTTGGCGTTGCGGACGATGTCCACCGCCCAGTCGAGTTCGGCACTCTCGTCGAGGAACACGTGGACGACGCCGGCGCCGGTCTCGATCACGGGGACCGTCGACTCCCGGACGACCGTCTCGATGAGTGACGCGCTCCCCCGCGGGATGAGGACGTCGATCAGGCCTCTGGCGTTCATGAGCTGCTTCGCACCGTCGCGACCGAACTCGTCGATGGTCTGTACCGCATCCCCGGGAAGGCCGACGGACTCGAGTGCCGATCGCAGCAGCCCCACGAGGACCGCGTTCGAGTGTTCCGCTGCCGACCCGCCGCGGAGCACCACGGCGTTGCCGCTCTTGATCGCGAGGGCGGCGATGTCGACCGTGACGTTCGGGCGCGCCTCGTAGATCGCGCCGACCACGCCGAACGGGACGCGTACCTGCTCGAGCTTCACCCCGTCCGGAGTGTTGCTTCCGCGGACCACCTGGCCGACCGGGTCGACGATCGCGATGACGTCGCGGACCGCCACCGCGAGCCCGTCGATGCGGCCCCGGTCGAGGCGGAGACGATCTTGCAGACCGACACTGATGCCCTGCTCGCGTCCCGCGATGAGGTCGCGCTCGTTGGCGGCGATGACCGCATCCGCACCCTCGACGATCGCGACGGCGATGGCCTCGAGGGCCCGGTTCTTCTGCGCGGTGGTCGCCTGGGCGAGGACCCGGGAAGCACGCTTCGCAGCGGTGAGACGATCCGCGAGTGGCAGCACGGTGGTGGTTGGCGACGACATGCGTCGATTCTACTCAGCGGCGTCTGGTGGACGCTCTCCGCGTCACGCCGGTTGGAACCAGGTGCCGAGGTGCTCACCGCGGAGGGCTGACGCGACGTTCGTGGTCGACGTCACGAGGACGGACGTCCCCGCCTCGGCGGCCAACCGGGCGGCCGACACCTTCGTGCCCGCTCCCCCGGTACCGACGCCCGCGGAGCCGATGTCGCCGAAGGTGACGCCCGAGAGGGTGTCTCCGAACGGTACCTCTTCGATGCGCTCGGCACCCGCTTCGTGCGGAGGGCGGGTGTACAGCGCGTCGACGTCGCTCAGGAGGACGAGGACGTCGGCCGCGACGAGGACCGACACGAGGGCGGCCAGGCGGTCGTTGTCGCCGAACCGGATCTCGTGCGTGGCGACGGTGTCGTTCTCGTTGACGATCGGCAGGATGCGCAGGCCGAGGAGGCGTTCCATCGCCCGCTGGGCATTG
Organism: Plantibacter flavus; assembly: GCF_002024505.1. Taxonomy (NCBI): domain Bacteria; kingdom Bacillati; phylum Actinomycetota; class Actinomycetes; order Micrococcales; family Microbacteriaceae; genus Plantibacter; species Plantibacter flavus. The sequence continues at coordinate 1,840,930 of NZ_CP019402.1, read as the reverse complement.
CTCCGGTGACTGGGGTTCTCGAGATCACCGGCGGTGAGCAGCACCTGGCCTGCGACGATGCCGAACCGGTCGAGGCTGTCCTGGTATCGGTAGATCAGCACGTTCTGCCCGACGGCGGCAGCCGCCTGCTGCGTCGCCAGGTCGCTCGGACGGGCGTCGAGGCGGAGGTAGGGCATCCCGGTCGCGATGGCGCCGGAGGACACGAGGATGACCTCGGTGCCTCGGGCGTGCGCCTCGGCCAGCGCCTCGACCAGCGCAGTGATCTGCCCGGCGTTGTCGCCACTGATCGAGGAGGACCCGACCTTCACGACGATGCGTCGCGCCGAGGGGATGCCACTGCGCTGGTGGATGGTCACCGGTCGTCGTCCTCCGTCGTGACACCCTCGTCCTGGGGTGCGTCGGCCGGCACGGAGCCGACCTCGAAGCCCTCGTCGTCGTTCCAGAGACCGGCCGCACGTTCACGGAGCAGCTCGGCACGGGCCTCGGCCTTGGCGTCCATGCGCTCGAAGTACTCGTCACGACGCTGGTTGCGCGTCGGGCGGTGGCTCGCGTCGAGACGCGGGTCCGTTCCACGCGGCTGCGTCAGCAGTTCCGCGGTGCTCGTGAGCGTGGGCTCCCAGTCGAAGACCACACCGCCACCCGCACCGATCATCACGGTCGCGCCGGCGACGGCACCGGCCTTGAAGAGCGCCTCTTCGACGCCGAGCTTCGCCAGGCGGTCAGCGAGGAACCCGACGGCCTCCTCGTTGTTGAAGTCCGTCTGCTGCACCCAGCGTTCCGGCTTCGCGCCGATGATGCGGTAGAGGTTGCCGTAGGTGCCACCCTCGACCGTGACGGTGAACTTGGAGTCGTCGACCGGCTTCGGGCGCAGCACGATCCGGGGCTTGGCGGCCTCGAGGGCTGCGCGGGCGCGGCTCTCCTCGACGAGCTCGCTCAACGCGAACGAGAGCTGTCGGAGGCCCTCGCGCGAGACCGTCGAGATCTCGAAGACCTTGTAGCCGCGCGCCTCGAGGTCGGGACGCAGGAACTCGGCGAGCTCCCTCGCCTCCGGGACGTCGATCTTGTTGAGGGCGATGAGCTGCGGGCGCTCTACCAGCGGCGTCTGCCCCTCCGGTACCGGGTAGGCGGCGAGCTCGGCCAGGATGATGTCGAGGTCGCTGATCGGGTCGCGTCCCGGTTCGAGCGTCGCGCAGTCCAGCACGTGCAGGAGCGCGGAGCAGCGCTCGACGTGACGCAGGAACTCGAGACCGAGGCCCTTGCCCTCACTGGCGCCCTCGATGAGCCCTGGGACGTCCGCCATGGTGTAGCGGACCTCGCCGGCCTCGACGACGCCGAGGTTCGGGTGCAGGGTGGTGAACGGGTAGTCCGCGATCTTCGGCTTCGCAGCGGACATCGCCGCGATGAGGCTGGACTTGCCGGCGGAGGGGTACCCGACGAGCGCGACGTCCGCGACGGTCTTCAGCTCGAGGAGGACATCGCCTTCCCAGCCGGGCGTGCCGAGCAGCGCGAACCCGGGGGCCTTGCGCTTGGTCGAAGAGAGCGCCGCGTTCCCGAGGCCGCCCTGGCCGCCGGGAGCGACGACGAACTCCATGCCGGGCTCGACGAAGTCGACGAGTTCGACGCCGTCGACGTCCTTGACGACCGTCCCGACGGGGACGGGCAGGATGAGCGTCTCGCCCTGGAACCCGTTGCGGTGGTCGCCCATGCCGAAGCCGCCGGTGTCGGAGCTCCGGTGCGGTGACCGGTGGTACCCGAGCAGCGTCGTGATCTGAGGATCGGACACGAGCACGATGTCACCACCGTGTCCGCCGTTGCCGCCATCGGGGCCGGCCAGCGGCTTGAACTTCTCGCGCTTCACGGAGACGCAGCCGTTGCCGCCGCCGCCCGCTCGCAGGTGCAGTGTGACCCGGTCGACGAATGTGACCATGGACGCTCAGCCCCTCTCTGGATCATGGAACTCGGTTGTACGACAGCAGGGGGCGGGCCGAAGCCCGCCCCCTGCTGGAAAGACGTTGTTGCTACTCTGCAGCAGCGACGATGTTGACGACCTTGCGGCCGCCCTTGTTGCCGAACTGCACGGAGCCGGCCTCGAGGGCGAACAGCGTGTCGTCGCCGCCACGACCGACGTTGGCGCCGGGGTGGAAGTGCGTGCCGCGCTGACGGACGAGGATCTCGCCCGCGAGGACGACCTGGCCGCCGAAGCGCTTCACACCGAGACGCTGTGCGTTGGAGTCACGACCGTTGCGAGTGGAACTCGCACCCTTCTTGTGTGCCATCTCTTCTTCTCCTCGATGCCTTACTTGATGCCGGTGATCTTGACGCGCGTGAGCTCCTGACGGTGCCCCTGACGCTTCTTGTAACCGGTCTTGTTCTTGAACTTCTGGATGATGATCTTCGGACCGCGGAGGTTCTCGAGCACCTCGGCCGTCACCGTGATCTTCGCGAGCGACTTCGCGTCGGAGATGATCTTCTCACCGTCGACGTGGAGCACCGCGGGAAGCTCGATGTTGCCATCCTTGTCGGCCTTGACCCGGTCCATCGTGACGATGGTTCCGATCTCGACCTTCTCCTGCCGTCCTCCGGCGCGCACAACTGCGTAAACCACTACGTACCCGTTCTTTGGGGAGCGAAACGCTCCGACTGACTGTTGCTGGAAGTTACTGCTCGGAAAGGCTCGAACACGTGGGACACCTTGATGGCAGAAAACCGTTGGGCGTGGCAATGAAAACTCAATGCACACCAACGGTCGAGTTTACTTCATCGTGCAGTCCAGGTCAAACCAGCGGGCACAGAACCTCGTGACCGAGGCTGTTCCTCACGGCTCCCACACCGGACGCACTCGACCAGTGTACCCCGGGGGCTCCTGAACGCCGGCCGGGTGCCCGGCGCGTCCGAGCGCGGACGGGAATCGCGATGGACGCTCGATGGTTGGATGGTGGCATGACGGTGCTCATCGATCCCCCGCTGTGGCCGGCGCACGGCACGCTCTGGTCCCACGTGGTGAGCGACAGCTCCCTGGAGGAGTTGCACGCCTTCGCCGGACGCACCGGGCTCCCGCCGCGATCGTTCGACCTCGACCACTACGACGTCCCCGCCGAGCGCCACACCTCGCTCGTGGCGGCCGGCGCCGTCGCGGTGACCGGCGGCGAACTCGTCCGTCGACTCATCGCCAGCGGCTTGCGCATCACCGCACGCGAACGGCGCGCCTCCCGAGGAGACGCGCCGTCCTGATGCGACCGGACTATTCGGTCTGACGCTGCGCGCCGTCCGACCCGACGGCCTGTCCGCCCGCGAGAGAAGCGGTGGACACCCGACGGCTGCGGCCGCGACCCTGGCCAGGCTGCTTCGGCTCGGGGAGCGCGTCGAGGACGGATTCGAGCAGGTGCTCGGGGTCCGCGACGGCTGCGCGACGCGGCTTGTCGGCGACCGGTGCGATCGGCAGGTCGAGCAAGGCCAACGTCGGGGCCGCGGATTCGCTCGGCGCCTCGGTGGGGCGTTCCTCCGAAGAACCCCGGCGGGATCCGTCACCGCCACGACGACGCGGTTCACGCTTCTCGCGCCGGCTCCGACGACCGTCGTGCGACCCGGACTGATCCTCCGGTGACGTCGTGGACTCGTCCGCGACCGGCCCCTCGGAACCCTGCGCCTCGGTGTGCTGGGACTGCGTGTGCTGCGCCTCGGCCACGACGGCATCGGCCACGGCCTCGGCGGCGGCGAGCTCCTCGTGGTGCAGCGTGCGCGCCGCGATCAGGGCGAGCGCGTTCTTCGCGTCGTCGGTGATCCCGTGCGTCTGTCCGGCCGGCTTCTGCTGGGCGCCCTGGCCGTTCGAGGACGGCTGGCCGCCCTGTGACCCACCCTTGCCGCGCCGGCGCTGCTGCTCCGGCTGCGGCGTCTGGCGATGCTTCACGACGGGGTCGTGGTGCACGACGACGCCGCGTCCGGCGCAGACCTCGCAGGGCTCGCTGAACGTCTCGAGCAGGCCGAGACCGAGCTTCTTGCGCGTCATCTGCACGAGACCGAGCGAGGTGACCTCGGCGACCTGGTGCTTCGTGCGGTCGCGGCTGAGGCACTCCACGAGGCGGCGCAGCACGAGGTCGCGGTTCGATTCGAGCACCATGTCGATGAAGTCGACGACGATGATCCCGCCGATGTCGCGCAGCCGCAGCTGACGCACGACCTCCTCAGCGGCCTCGAGGTTGTTCTTGGTGACCGTCTCCTCGAGGTTGCCGCCGGAACCGACGAACTTCCCCGTGTTGACGTCGACGACCGTCATGGCCTCGGTGCGGTCGATCACGAGGGATCCGCCGGACGGCAGCCAGACCTTGCGGTCGAGCGCCTTCTCGATCTGCTCGGCGATGCGGTAGTCGACGAAGGAGTCGCCCGTGCCGTCGTACGGCTCGACCCGCTCGAGCAGGTCGGGGGCGACGCCGCGAAGGTAGCTCTGGATGTCCTGCAGCGCGTCCGAGCCCTGGATGACGAGCTTGTGGAAGTCCTCGTTGAAGACGTCGCGGATGATCTTGATGAGCAGGTCGGGCTCGCTGTGCAGCAGTGCCGGCGACTGGACCGTCTCGATCTGACGGGAGATCTCCGACCACTGCGACTTCAGCCGCGTGACGTCGAGCGTGAGCTGCTCCTCGGTCGCTCCCTCGGCGGCCGTGCGGACGATGACGCCGACGTTCTCCGGAAGGACCTCCTTGAGGATCTTCTTCAGGCGGGCGCGCTCCGTGTCGGGCAGCTTGCGCGAGATGCCGTTCATCGAGCCGTTCGGCACGTAGACGAGGTACCGACCGGGCAGCGAGACCTGACTCGTCAGGCGCGCACCCTTGTGTCCGACCGGGTCCTTCGTGACCTGGACGAGGACCTTGTCGCCGCCCTTGAGCGCGAGCTCGATCCGGCGGGGCTGGTTACCCGTCTCCACGGAGTCCCAGTCGACCTCGCCGGAGTAGAGCACCGCGTTGCGTCCGCGACCGATGTCGACGAACGCCGCCTCCATGCTGGGCAGGACGTTCTGCACCCGGCCGAGGTAGACGTTGCCGATGAGCGACGCCTCCTGGCTCCTGGCGACGTAGTGCTCCACGAGCACGCCGTCCTCCAGCACGCCGATCTGCGTCTTGCCGTTCTTGGAGCGGACGACCATGACACGGTCGACCGACTCGCGGCGGGCGAGGAACTCGGCCTCGGTGACGACCGGACGACGACGACCGGCGTCCCGTCCGTCACGGCGACGCTGCTTCTTGGCCTCGAGCCTCGTCGAGCCGCGCACCTTCTGCGGTTCGGTGATGAGTTCCGGCTCACGCGGCGTGCGGACCTTGACCACGTTGCGGGTGTCGGGGCGCGAGTCGCCACCCCGCTCGCCCTGCTCCGGTCCGTCCTCGCCGGCACGACGACGCGTGCGACGCCTCGACGAGCTGAGCTCGGCCTCGAGCGGTTCGTCGTCGCGGTGGACGATCGGCGGCAGGTCGGGCGCCTGGAACAGCAGCATGGTGGTCGGTGGACGCACCGGTGCGGCAGGTGCCGACTGCTCGTCGGGCCCGGCCGCCTGGGCGTCCGCCTCGGTGCTGGTCGACTCGTCCGCCGTCTCGGGCGTCGTGAGGTGCTGGTCGGTCGGTTCGTGCTCGGTCCCCGGCGTGGCCGGATCCTCGGTGTGCTCTTTCACCATTCCTGGTGTACTCCCCTATGCCGGGTCGGTGGCCGCGCCACCCTCCGGTTCTTCGTCTCGTGCGTGCGGCCGCGGTTGCAGCCGTTCGCAAATCCTGTGTGATCGCTGGCTCTCGGAGCTCTCACGATCGTGCCGGCACGTGCCGGCGGGTCCTGGGCTCTCATTGCCCAACAAGCCTGTTGTGTCGTGCGGTCGAGCGCGGCTCGGGCACCACCCCACGATTATCGCACGAACAGGGCCGACGGTCCTGAGTACGGACCACCCGGGCATGTCCCGCCGCCGTTCAGGCGGGCGTGCGAGAATCAGGGCGTGTCAACTCCGGTCATCGACGCGCGCCCCAGGGGCCTCGCGATCTTCCTCATCGTCGCAGGCGTCATCGGGTGGATCGCGGCGTTCGCGCTCACCCTCGACAAGTTCCAGCTCCTGCAGGATCCGAACGCCCAGCTCGGCTGCAATCTGAGCATCCTCGTGCAGTGCGGGGTCAACCTGAACTCCTGGCAGGGTGCCATCCTCGGGTTCCCGAATCCGATCATCGGCCTCGCCGCCTGGATCGCCCCGATCGCCGTCGGCGTCGCGGTCCTCGCCGGTGCGCAGTTCGCGCGGTGGTTCTGGATCGCCTTCAACATCGGGTTCCTCGGCGCGCTGGGATTCGTCATCTGGCTGATCTCGCAGAGCATCTTCGTCCTCGGCACGCTGTGCCCGTGGTGCATGGTCACCTGGTCGGTGACGATCCCCTCCTTCATCGCGATCACCGCGTTCACCCTGCGGAACGGCATCATCCCGGCGTCCCCCGCTGTCCGCCGCGTCGCCGGGGTCGTGTCCTCCTGGATCGTGGTGGTGACGCTCGGGTGCTACCTCGTCGTGGCGGTCATCGCCCAGCTCCGCCTCGACGTCCTGTCCTACCTGTAACCGGTGGCGGCCCGGACGGCCGCCTCACGCACACGACGAAGCCCGCCCCGGAATCGGAGGCGGGCTTCGTCGTGCGGAGTCGGTGCGTCAGGCGAACCAGAGCGCGAGCTCGCGGGAGGCGGACTCGGGGCTGTCCGAACCGTGGACGAGGTTCTGCTGGACCTTGAGGCCCCAGTCGCGGCCGAAGTCGCCGCGGATGGTCCCGGGCGCGGCGGTGGTCGGGTCGGTCGTGCCGGCGAGCGAGCGGAAGCCCTCGATGACGCGGTTGCCGGCGACGCGGATCGCGACGACGGGACCGCTCAGCATGAACTCGACGAGGGGCTCGTAGAACGGCTTGCCCTCGTGCTCGGCGTAGTGGGCGGCCAGCAGCTCGCGGTCCGGCTCGACCATGCGCAGGTCCACGAGCGAATAGCCCTTCGCCTCGATCCGACGGAGGATCTCGCCGGTCAGGTTGCGTGCGACGCCGTCAGGCTTCACGAGTACCAGGGTTTCTTCAACAGCCACGGTCAATCCTTCGCTTCTCGGTAGAGCGCCTGCTGACGCTCGATCTTGTCGCCTTGGACCATCGCATAGGTCCAGACGGCTGCGGCCATCCCGCCGACGAGGAACATCATCGGCACGAGCAGGCCGGTAGCCACGATAGCGGCTTGCACCGCCCAGCCCAGCCAATACCCCCAGCGGAATCGCAGGAGCGGGATCGTCGCGACGATGATCAGGCACAGCACCGCTCCGCCGATCAACGCGACCGGGGCCGGGAGGGCCTTCAGCCCGAAGATGACGAGCGCGCCGAGGAACATGACGATCATCTCGAAGCCCAGGATGATCGATCCGAGAGTCTGCTTGATGCTCCGTGGAGCCCGGCTCCGTGCCGTGCCGCTCATGCGGTCGCCTTCCATTCCCGGTCGTCGGCGATCTCGATCGCCTCGCCCACGAGGGTGATCGAGCCGGTGATCACGACCAGGCGGCGCGGCGCCTCCTCGGCCCAGCGCCGTGCGTCCTCCGCGGCCTCGTCGAGGGTGTCGGCGAAGGTCGACGCCGGCAGGTCGAGCGACGCCGCGAGGCGCGAGAGCTCCTCGGCGGGGATCGCCCGCTCCGACTCCGACTGGGTGAAGAAGAAGCCGGATGCGGCGGGCGCCAGGGTCGTCAGGATGCCGGCGGCGTCCTTGTCCTGGAGGATGCCGACCACGAAGGCGATCTCGTCGACGTCGAAGTAGCTGCCGAGTGCGGCGACCAGGGACGCGGCGCCGTGCGGGTTGTGCGCCGCGTCGACGAGCACGGTCGGTTCGGTGCCGATGAGCTGCAGACGCCCCGGGGAGGCGACCTCGGTGAGGCCCTCCGCGAGGACGTCCTCCGCGATCGGCTGGGTCGCTCCGCCGAGGAACGCCTCGACCGCGGCGATCGCGAGCGTCGCGTTCCGTCCCTGGTGGTCCCCGTAGAGCGGGAGGTACAGCTCCGGGTAGGTGCCGGCGCGTCCTCGGACGGTGATGAGTTGTCCGCCCACCGCCACGGCGTCCTGCACGAGGGCGAACTCCTCACCCTCGAACACGGCCGGGTCGTCGACCGCGGCGGCGGCGTCGATGATCGCCTGACGCGCGTCGGGGTGCTGAGCGGCCGAGACCACCTGCGCTCCGGGCTTGATGATGCCGGCCTTGGTGCGCGCGATCTCGGCGATCGTCTTGCCGAGCCGCTGCACGTGGTCGAGGTCGATGGGCGTGAAGACGGCGACCTCGGCATCGGCGGCGTTCGTCGAGTCCCAGGCACCGCCCATCCCCACCTCGACGACGGCGACGTCGACGGGGGCGTCGCCGAAGCAGGCGAAGCCCAGGACGGTGAGCGCCTCGAAGAAGGTCAGCGCGGGTTCACCGGCCGCCGTGAGCTCGGCGTCGACCATCGCGAGATACGGCTTGATGTCGTCCCAGTTCCTGGCGACGGCCTCGTCCGAGATCCGCTCGCCGTCGATCCCAATGCGCTCGGTGAACCGGACGAGGTGCGGACTCGTGAAGAGACCGGTGCGGAGCCCGTGGGCACGGAGGATGCTCTCGATCATGCGCGCCGTACTCGTCTTGCCGTTCGTCCCGGCGATCTGGATGATCGCGAAGGACGACTCAGGGTTGCCGAGGAGCTCGAGCGCCCGCTTGGTCGCACCGAGACGCGGCTGCGGCTGTGCCTCCCCCAGCCGTTCGAGGAGTTCGCGGTACACGGCGTCGGCGGCATCGGCCGCAGACAGCTCGTCTCCGGGGATCAGGTCATCGGACATGGGCGGTCTCCTCTGCACGCGCAACGGTCACGGTGAAGGCTCCGGCGTTGCCGAACTTCCCGGCAGCGAACGACTGGGCGAAGCCCGACGCCCCAGCCTGCGCCTCGACGTCCGACCAGGTCAGGGACGTCGCCAGGGTGTCGCCGGCGAGGTCGACCACGTCGAGGGCGCTGCGCACCGCACGTTCGTCGGCGTCGTCCTCGAATCGGAGCTGGAGCCGGATCCGGTCGCTCACCTGCAGATCCGCCGCCTTCCGGGTGTCCTGCACGGCGCGGATGACGTCGCGGGCGAGTCCCTCCGCTTCGAGTTCGGGCGTCAGCGTGGTCTCGAGCAGGGCGAATCCACCCGAGGGCAGGAGCGCGAGTGCGACACCACCGGCGGCGCCCGAGGAGGCCTCCATGACGAGTTCGTACTCACCGTCGACGAGCTCGATGCCGCCGGCCGTGACCGTGCCGTCGACCTCCGACCAGTCGCCGCTCCGAGCGCCCTTGATCGCCTGCTGCACCGTCTTGCCGAGGCGCGGACCCGCCGCGCGGGCGTTGATCGAGAGGCGCGAGGTGACACCGAACTCGGTGCCGCTGGTGTCGGTCAGCTCGGCGAAGGAGACGGCCTTGAGGTTGAGTTCCTCTCGGAGGATCGCCTCGAACGGTGCGAGCGACGCGGGGTCGGGTGTGACCACCGTGAGCGATGCCAGGGGCAACCGGACACGGAGACCGGCCTGCTTGCGGAGGGCGAGGGTGACGCCGGAGACCTCGCGGACCCGGTCCATCGCTTCGACGAGTGCCGCGTCCTCCGGGAACGCCTCGGGTTCCGGCCAGTCGGTGAGGTGCACGCTGCGGTCGCCAGTCAGGCCGGTCCAGACCTGCTCCGTGACGAGCGGCAGGAGCGGAGCGGTGACCCGGCAGTACGTCTCGAGGACGGTGTAGAGCGTGTCGAAGGCGTCGCGGTCGAAGGCGCCACCGTCGGTCGACCAGAAACGGTCACGGGAGCGACGGACGTACCAGTTGGTCAGGACGTCCGCGAAGTCCCGCAGCGAGGCCGCTGCGAGGGTCGCGTCGAACGCCTCGAGGTGGTCGGTCACGGTGACGACGAGCTCACGCGTCTTGGCGAGGATGTAGCGGTCGAGGACGTCGGTGGAGTCCGTGCGCCACACGGCGTCGTAGCCACCAGGCACCGCCGTGTTGGCGTACAGCGAGAAGAAGTACCAGGTGTTCCACAACGGCAACATCACCTGTCGGACGCCCTCACGGATGCCTTCCTCCGTGACGACGAGGTTGCCGCCGCGCAGCACCGAGCTCGACATGAGGAACCAGCGCATGGCGTCGGAACCGTCGCGGTCGAAGACCTCGTTGACGTCCGGGTAGTTGCGCAGCGACTTCGACATCTTCTGGCCGTCGCTGCCGAGGACGATGCCGTGGCTCACGACGCTCGTGAACGCCGGCCGGTCGAACAGCGCGGTCGACAGCACGTGCAGGAGGTAGAACCACCCGCGCGTCTGGCCGATGTACTCGACGATGAAGTCCGCCGGGCTGTGCGAGTCGAACCACTCGCGGTTCTCGAACGGGTAGTGCACCTGGGCGAACGGCATCGATCCGGAGTCGAACCAGACGTCGAGGACGTCGGTGATGCGGCGCATCGTCGACCGGCCGGTGGGGTCGTCGGGGTTCGGCCGCGTGAGCTCGTCGATGTACGGGCGGTGCAGATCGGTGGGGCGTACGCCGAAGTCGGCCTCGAGCTCGTCCAGCGAGCCGTACACGTCGATGCGCGGGTAGGCCGGGTCGTCGCTCTTCCACACCGGGATCGGCGAACCCCAGTACCGGTTGCGGCTGATCGACCAGTCGCGTGCACCCGCGAGCCACTTGCCGAACTGCCCGTCCTTGACGTTCTCCGGCACCCAGGTGATCTCCTGGTTGAGTTCCTCCATGCGGTCGCGGAACTCGGGCACGCGGACGAACCAGCTCGACACCGCCTTGTAGATGAGCGGCTGCTTGCAACGCCAGCAGTGCGGGTAGGAGTGCTCGTAGCTCGCCTGACGCAGGAGGCGTCCCTGTGCCTTCAACAGCTGGGTGAGCGGCTTGTTGGCGTCGAAGACCTGGAGACCGGCGACGTCGGACACCTCGGGGAGGAACTTCCCGCCGTCGTCGACGGAGACGATCACCGGGATGCCGGCGGCCTCGCACACCTTCTGGTCCTCTTCACCGTAGGCGGGGGCCTGGTGCACGATGCCGGTGCCGTCCTCGGTCGACACGTAGTCGGCGACGAGGATGCGCCAGGCCTGCTCCATGCCCCACTCGGCGTCGGCGTAGTAGTCCCAGAGGCGGTCGTAGGAGACGCCTTCGAGCTCGCGCCCGACGACCGTCCGGGAGACGGCGGCCTGCGCCTCGGCCGCGGAGTCGTAGCCGAGGTCCTTCGCGTAGTTGCCGAGCAGCGCCGAGGCGATGAGGTACTCGCCGCCGAGGACCTCGGTGTCGGCGTGGGCGGAGCCCTCCTCCCGGAGCACCGTGGCGTCGGGGGTGCCGTTCGGGCCGGCCGGGACGACCGCGTACTCGATGTCGGGCCCGACGGCGAGCGCGGCGTTCGTCGGCAGGGTCCAGGGCGTGGTCGTCCAGGCGAGCGCGCGGACGGCGGTCAGGCCGAGGCTCTCGGCCTTCGGACCGACCAGCGGGAAGGTGACGGTGACGGTCTGGTCCTGGCGGGAGCGGTAGACGTCGTCGTCCATCCGCAGCTCGTGGTTGGAGAGCGGCGTCTGGTCGCGCCAGCAGTAGGGCAGCACCCGGTAGCCCTCGTAGGCGAGGCCCTTGTCGTGGAGCTGCTTGAAGGCCCAGATGACCGACTCCATGTAGGTCACGTCGAGGGTCTTGTAGTCGTGCTCGAAGTCGACCCAGCGCGCCTGGCGCGTCACGTAGTCCTGCCATTCCTCCGTGTAGCGGAGGACGGAGTCGCGTGCGACCTGGTTGAAGGCGGCGAGCCCCATCTCGTCGATCTGGCGCTTGTCGGTGATGCCGAGCTGTCGCTCCGCCTCGAGCTCGGCGGGGAGGCCGTGGGTGTCCCAGCCGAACCGGCGGTGCACCTGCTTGCCGCGCATCGTCTGGAACCGGGGGAAGAGGTCCTTGGCGTAGCCCGTGAGGAGGTGACCGTAGTGCGGAAGTCCGTTCGCGAAGGGCGGGCCGTCGTAGAACACCCATTCCGCAGCCCCCTCGCGCTGGTCGATGGAGGCCTGGAAGGTGCCGTCGGCGGCCCAACGGGCGAGCACCCCCTCCTCGATCGACGGGAAGCTGGGCGACGGCGTCACGCCGAACGCCGCGCCGTTCGACGCCGACTCGGTTGGGGTCGGTTCCTGGGACTTCGGGTAGCTCATCGTTCTCCTGGCAGGTCTCGTGGGTCCTGCGAGGACGCCGGCACTGCCGACGCGGTACCACCCCGCTTGCCGCTCCACTGGAACGGCCGCTCTGCATCGGCTGTGACGGGCCTGACCCGCTCGGTTCTACTGGGCTCCCGCTGGGCGGTCGCTGTTCTGCCGAGGACTCCCCGGTGATGTCCGGATCGATGTCGATGGTCCAATCGTACAGCCTGCGGAGCGGCTCCGCGGAGGGTCGGCTACGAGGAACTCCGCCCCTCGACCCGGGCGACGGCGCGGCCGTACCCGTCCACCACCGGAGCGATCGCGCGGCGGAGGTAGTCGCCGAGCTCGCCCCGGCCGACGCCTGCAGCCGCCCAGGCCCCGGCGCCGGCGACGATCGCGCCGGCGAGCGCCGCTGCGGCGGACCGGATCGTCAGCTCGTCGGCGCGGACGGCGAGGCGCGCGAGCGAGACCCGGAGCACGGCTTGGAGACGCAGCAGCCGTTCGAGGCCGGACGCCTGCAGCTCCCAGGCGGTGTCCATCAGTTCGATCTGCGTCAGCGCCCAGGGCACGGCGCCGTTCGAGCGCTCCTCGGCGATGCCCAGGAGGGCGGCCTGCAGTGACGGCATGGCGTCGGCGACATCCGTCGCGGGGGTTTCCCCGCCTGCGGCGAGCGCCCGTTCGAGTCCGGCGAGCGCGGCGTCGACGTCGACCCAGAGGACGTCGCTCTTGGAGCCGAAGTAGTTGAAGAAGGTGTTGCGGCTGACGCCGGCGCGGCTCGCGATCTGGTCGACGGTGGTGCCGGGGTATCCCTGTTCGAGGAAGAGTTCGGCGGCCGCCTCCTCGAGGACGCGTCGGGAGGATCGTCGGGGTCTGCCGACGGCGTTCCGTGCCGGTGGTCGTGACATGGGGGCTCCTTCCGCCGCCTGTGAGCCTAGCCGTCGTGCGAGGGGTCGGGGCGTGGTGCTGAGGCTCTATGCTGGTTCCGAGACGGCGTCCAATAATTCGTCCGACGCCGCCACCGGGCCCTCAGCACCCGGTCGATCGTCTTCTGGAGTCCCTGTGCCCGCATCCCCCTCCCCTGCCCGTCGGCGCCCTGCGTCCTCGCGTCGTCCGTTGCACATCGCCGCGGCGCTCGTTCCGCTCGCGGTCCTGCTCGCGGCGTGTGCACCGGGGACGCCGGCCGCGTCGAGCACGCCGAAGGCCGGTGGGACCCTCGTGTACGCCAGCGGGGACGCCGAGCCCACGTGTCTCGATCCGCATGTCGGCGGCAACTACCCACAGGCCCTGTTGAGTGCGCAGTTCCTCGAGCCGCTCGTCTCGCGAGACGCCAAGGGCGAGATCATCCCGTGGCTCGCCGAGTCCTGGACGACGTCGGAGGACGGTCTGACCTGGGAGTTCACCCTGCGGTCGGACGTGACCTTCACCGACGGCACCCCGTTCGACGCGGCGGCGGTCAAGGCGAACATCGAGCACCTGCAGGACCCGGCGACGAAGTCGTCCACGGGTTACCTCGCGGTGGGCAAGGTCGCGTCGGTCGAGGCGGTCGACGCCACGACGGCCCGGTTCACGCTCTCCGCTCCCGACAGCGCGCTCCTGGAGTCGTTGTCGCAGCCGTGGACGGCGATGGAGTCCCCGACGGGGATCGCCCGCGGTGAAGCGGCGAACTGCGACGCTCCGGTCGGTACCGGGCCGTTCGTCATCGACGAGTGGGTGAAGCAGGACCACGTCTCGCTCGTCCGGAACGACGCCTACGACTCGGCACCGGGTGATGCCGCGAACGACGGTCCGGCGTACCTCGATGGCATCACGTGGCGCTTCATCCCCGACTCCGCGTCGCGCTTCGCGGCGCTGCAGAGCGGCGACGTCGACATCATCGACAACGCGCAGCCCGACACGATCGCGCAGGCGAAGGACTCGAAGACGATCGTCGATCTGGACGCACCACGTCCTGGCGCCTCGAACCGCATCGAGCTCAACGCGGGACAGGCGCCGTTCGACGACCAGCGCGTGCGTGAGGCCTTCGTGCGGTCGACGGACGTGAACGCCGGCATCGAGTCCCTGTTCTTCGGCACGGCGAAGCGTTCCTACTCGCCGCTGTCGAGTGCGGAGGCGACCGCCTACTCTGACGAGAGCCTGTTCGGCTACGACCTCGATGCGGCCAACAAGCTCCTGGACGAGGCCGGCTGGACCGAGAAGGACGAGGACGGCGTGCGGACGAAGGACGGCGTCCGGCTGACCGTGCGGTTCCCGGTCAGCACGAACCAGTCGATCCCGGCCGAACAGTCGCTCTTCGAGCAGATCCAGGCCGGAGCCGGTGACGCCGGCTTCGACGTGCAGCTGGAGCTGCTCGACCTGTCGAGCTGGTACGAGGCGCTCGGCTCCAACGCCTACGAGGCCGTCAGCGCTCCGTACACGAAGGTGGGACCGGACGTGCTCCGCGTGCTCTACGACTCCTCGGGCATCGTTCCGGCGCCGAGCGGCTACTTCGCGAACCACGCCCAGCTGGACGACCCCGCGCTCGACGAGATCCTGAAGCAGGCGAGCGACACCCTCGATCCCGAGGAGCGGGCGTTCCTCTACGAGCAGGCGCAGCAGATCATCCTCGACGGCTACTACATCCTGCCGCTCTACGACCAGCAGAACCACTTCCTGCTGAGCACCTCGCTGCAGGGCGTCCGCGCACTGCCGACGGTGTCGACGCCGGTCTTCGGGGACGCCTGGCTCGTGGAGTGAGCTCCATCGGCCGCTCGGGACGCGACCTCCGCCGCCTGGCCGGGCGGATCGGGGCGCGTCTGGCCGGTGCGGTGTTCGTGCTCTGGGCGGTCGCGACGGTCACCTTCTTCGCCGTCCGGCTGATCCCCGGCGATCCGGCGCAGGCCTATCTCGGTGGCCCCGGCTCCCAGGCCTCGGCTGAAGCGCTCGAGCGGGTGCGCGAGCAGTACGGCCTGGACCAGCCGCTCCTCGTGCAGTACCTGGCGCAACTGGTCCGACTGGTCCAGGGGGATCTCGGCGAGTCGGCGTCGCTCCGCACACCGGTGGCCCAGGTGCTCGCCGAACAGCTCGGCGGGACCCTGGTGCTGGCGACGGCGTCGCTCGCCGTCGCCTGGCTCCTGGCGCTCGGCCTCGCGGTCTGGTCGACCCGGGGTGGGCGGGTGTCCGCGGCCCTCGGATCGGCCGTCGAGCTCGTGGCGGCGTCGCTCCCCCAGTTCTGGCTCGCGACCGTCCTCATCACACTCTTCAGCACCTGGCTCGGATGGCTCCCTCCGGTGAGCACGGGTGATGCGGTCGGTCTCATCCTCCCGGTGCTGACCCTGGCCATCCCGGTCGCCGGGTTCCTGGCCCAGGTGATGCGGGAACCGTTGCTCGACGCGGGGAGCGCACCGTTCGCCGTCTCCGCAGCCGCCCGTGGTGAATCGACCACCGGCCTCCTGCTGAGGCACGGCCTACGCCACGCCGCCGTGCCCGCGGTGAACCTGTCGGGATGGGCCTTCGGGTACCTCATCAGCGGCGCGGTGGTGGTGGAGACCATCTTCGCCCGGCCCGGTCTCGGACGGACACTGCTCCAAGCGGTGACCGTCCGTGATGTCCCGGTGGTCACCGGCGTGGTGTTGAGCTCGGCGGTGGCCTACGTCGTCGTCATGTTCGTCGCGGACCTCGCGGCGGAGCTGCTCGACCCACGCGACCGGATCCGGCGGTCCGGCTCATGAGCGGGCTCGCGATCACCCCGACATCCGGAAGCCCCGACGCCCGGGTCCGCCGCGGACGGCGCCGCTCGTCGGGATTCGGCGCACCCGAGATCGTCGCGGCCGTGGTGGTGCTGTTCCTGCTCGGCTGTGCGCTCGCCCCCCAGCTGTTCGCGACAGCGTCACCGACGGCGGTCGACCCGCGGGCCGCGTTTTCGCCGCCCTCCCTCGCGCACTGGTTCGGCACGGACGAGTCCGGTCGCGACGTCTGGAGCCGGGTCGTGCACGGTGCGGGGACCTCGCTCCTCATCGGCGTCGCCGCGACGGCCATCGGACTGATCCTCGGAGCGGTCCTCGCGACGATCGCCGCAGTCGGCGGCCGGATCGCGGACTTCGCCGTGGGACGCGTCCTCGAGGTGCTCTTCGCGTTCCCCGGCCTGTTGCTCGCGCTCCTCGTGATCGTCATCGCGGGGCCCGGTCCGGTCACGGCGACGATCGCGGTCGGCCTGTCGACTGCGCCGGGCTACGCGCGCCTCATCCGCGGTCAATTGCTCCAGGTCCGCTCCTCCGACTTCGTCGAGGCCGCGCGAGTGCTCGGGCACGGGCCGGCCCGGATCCTGTTCCGACACATCCTCCCGAACGCCGTCGCCCCGCTGTTCGTCCTCGCGACCCTCGGCATCGGACAGGCGGTCGTCTGGGCGTCCGCCCTGAGCTACCTCGGGCTCGGGGCGCAACCACCCGCGCCGGAGTGGGGTGCCATGCTCGCCGCAGCACGCACCTACCTCGCGACGGCGTGGTGGCTCACGGCGTTCCCGGGTCTGATGATCGTCGCGACCGCCCTGTCCACCACGGTCCTCGGCCGGGGTCTCCAGCGCCGATCTCGGGAGGACGGCCGATGAGCGACTCCGCGCCACTGCTCCAGGTGGAAGCACTGACGGTCGGATTCGGCAGTGGGGACGCCGTCGTCTCCGGCGTCTCCTTCCAGGTCGAGCGCGGCACCTGCGTCGCGATCGTCGGCGAGTCGGGCTCCGGCAAGAGCGTGACCGCCAGATCGCTCCTGGGCCTCGCCGGCGCATCGGCGCGGGTGACGGCCGCTCGACTCGACTTCGACGGCACCGATCTCCGCGGACTCGGAGCATCGGCCTGGCGACGCCTGCGCGGGCGTCGCATCGGACTCGTCCTCCAGGACGCGCTGGTGTCGCTCGACCCCCTGCGACCGATCGGCCGCGAGATCGACGACGCACTCCGACTCGGCACCGACCTCGACCGGACCGCCCGCACCCGGCGGGTGCTCGAACTCCTCGAATCCGTCGGCATACCCGACCCGGCTTCGCGCATCGGCCAGCGTTCCGGTGAACTCTCCGGCGGACTCCGTCAGCGCGCGCTCATCGCATCGGCGATCGCATTGGACCCCGACCTCCTCATCGCCGACGAACCGACGACCGCGCTCGACGTCACCGTCCAAGCACGTGTCATCGGCCTCCTCGACGACGTCAAGCGGCGCGGGGCGGGCCTCCTCCTGATCAGCCACGACCTCGCCGTCGTCTCGTCGATCGCCGACCACCTCGTCGTGATGCAGCACGGTGTCGTCGTCGAGCAGGGGCCGGCCGAGCAGGTGCTGACCAGGCCGACACACCCGTACACCCGAGCCCTCATCGCCGCGGTCCCCACCGACCGCGCTCGAGGGACGCGCCTCAGCGCAGACCAGCCGGTCGACGCGGCCCCGGTGGCCGAACAGCCGACGACGCGCACCCGTCCGACGACGCAGACCGGATCGGATGCACCAGCGCTGGAGTTCCGATCCGTCACCCGGAGCTTCGAGCGTGGCCGGAGCGCCTCGCCGATCGTGGCGGTCGACGAGGTCTCGCTCCGCCTGGAACCGGGGACGACCCTGGGCGTGGTCGGCGAGTCCGGTTCGGGCAAGACCACCCTCGCCCGCATCGCACTCGGTCTCACCGCACCGCAGTCGGGAGCCGTGCTCTTCGAGGGCGAACCGTGGTCGGAGCTCCCCGAGCGAGCGCGTCGTCCACGACGGAACCGTCTGGGCTGGGTCTCGCAGGATCCGCTGAGCTCGTTCGACCCACGCTGGCGCGTCGACGCCATCCTCGCCGACGCCGTTCGTGGACGCGCGGCCGCACCTCGCGACATCAGCCGTCTCCTCGCGGACGTCGGCCTCGATCCCTCGCTGGCCCGCGCTCGCCCGCGGACGCTCTCCGGCGGGCAGCGGCAACGCGTGGCGATCGCCCGGGCACTCGCGAGTCGACCGTCGACGCTCATCCTCGACGAACCCGTCTCCGCGCTCGACGTCACCGTCCAGGCCAGGATCCTGGACCTCCTCGACGAGCTGCAGCGACGCCACGGCCTCAGCTACCTGCTGATCTCCCACGACCTCGGCGTCATCCGCCACATGAGCGACCGCGTCGCCGTGATGCAGCACGGGCGGGTCGTCGAGCATGGCGACGCCGAGCAGGTCTTCACCGCCCCGGCCCACCCCTACACCGCCCGACTGGCAGCCGACGCTCCGCGCCTCATCGCACCGGGTGCGGCATCAGGGAGCGACGCGGTCTGAGTCCGGCGTCGGGATCCGGTCGAGCACCGCCTGGACGACGGGCGCGAGGGTCTCGGCGTACACCCAGCTCAGGTGGTGGTGATCGCGGTACGCGAGGACACCGCCGATCACCGGCGAACACCGATCGGACGCGCACAGGGCGTCCGAGAGGTCGACGGCACGGACCCGTGGGTCGGTGCTCGCGAGGGCGGCCTCGTACTGCGGATCCTCCGTGAGCGCGTCGCTCCGGTCCCGGGCGCACCCGTCCTCCGGATCAGCGTCGTCGCGGACGCACTCCAGCACGTCGTCCGCCATCGTCGGGGTGTCGCGCAGGACGATGATCTGCTCGATCGTCTCGGGCACGAGCGCCCAGCGCTCCGCATAGGCCTCCGCAGCCACCTCCCGCCAGTCGCGGTCCCCCTCGGCGACGACCGGGTTCCGGGCGCGCGCCGAGACGACGAGCGTGTCGATCCCCGGCTCGTCCCGCAGCAGCTCGAGGGCGTCGCGGTTCCAGCTCAGGCACCCGGCGCGCATCTCGGCGAGCACCGCGGCGCTCGTCCCGGGCTCCGTGCGCTCGGCGTCGCTGAACGGGCAGGAGCTCTTCGCCGCGACGAGGAGCCGCCACCCGTTCGTCTCGGCAGCCGTCGCGAACGCCGGCAACCACTGCTCGGCGTGCGAGTCCCCGATGAGCGCCATCGTCCTCGTCGCCTGCTCCGCGCCGGCACCGTAGGCGCAGACCTCGAACACGGCGGCTCGGATGTCGGTGATGCAGCGGTCCGGCGGCAGGTCGGCCAGCGACGCGTCGGGAATGACGACCCCGCGGGTCTCATCCCCTGGAGACGCCGAGGAACCGTCGCGCGAGGTCTCGCCACCGGAGCCTTCCCTGCCGTCCGATGACGCTCCGTCGTCCCGCGGACACGCTGCAGCATCGACGAGCTCTGCGGCACCGAGGCAGTTCGACGGGGTCGCGACCAGGGTCTCGATGCGCTGCTGTTCGGCCGCGATGCGTGCCTCGGCACCGGGGAGCACCCCGATCGAGGCGATCGACAGGACGCTCATCGCGAGGGCGGTCGCGCCGATGACCCGTCGTGGCCGCCAAGCTGCGACACGCCCGAACCGGATCGGGCGCTCCACGAACCGCGTCGTCACCTCCGCCAGGACGCCGGTGATGACGAGGAGGACGAGCTGCTCGGGGACCGTGGCCGAACGACCGAGCACGATCCCGCCGAACACGATGAGGGGCCAGTGCCAGAGGTAGACCGCGTAGGAGCGGTCGCCGAGCCATTGGATCGGCGACCGGGCGAGCAGTGCGGTCGGCGACCACCGGACGTCCGGGGCCCAGGCCGCCATCACGGCGATCGTCCCGCCCACCGGCAGCGCCGCGGTCAACGCCGGGAAGGGTGTCTCCCCCGAATACCAGACGGCAGCCGCCCCGATCGCGGCGAAGCCGAGCCAGGCGACGACCGTGCGCCCACCCGCCCGCAGCCCCCAGCCGCGCCGGGCCCCCTCGGCGACCAGGATCGCCGTCAGTCCCCCGGCGGCGAACTCCCAGGCCCTCGTCGTCGTCGCGAAGTAGGCCGGAGACGGGTCCTGCACGGTGAAGACGACCGACCAGGCGGCCGACGCGATGCAGACGAGTCCGATCGCGATCGCGACGCCCCGACGCCGCACCGTCGGCGCAGCCGAGCGACGGGCGACCCGCACGGCGAGCCAGCCGGCGCCGAGGACCAGGATCGGCCAGACGAGGTAGAACTGCTCCTCGACCGACAGCGACCAGAAGTGCTGCACCGGCGACGGAGCGTCCTCCGCCGCGAGGTAGTCGATCGCGGATCCCGCGAGCGCCCAGTTCTCGATGTACAGGGCCGACCACGCGATCTCGCGCAGGAACCGGGGCAGGTCCCCGAGCGGCGCGAGGTACCAGCTCGCGACGAGGGTCGCGGTGAGGACGGTGAGTGCGGCGGGGAGCAGCCGTCGTGCGCGCCGGGCCCAGAACCGCCCGAGTCGGACCGAACCGGATCGCTCGACCTCGTCGAGGAGGTGCGCCGTGATGAGGAACCCGGAGATCGCGAAGAACACGTCGACGCCGACGAACCCGCCCGGTATGAGCCCCGGCCAGAGATGGAACACCACGACGAGCGAGACCGCCACGGCACGAAGGCCCTGGAGGTCGGCTCTGACGGGTCCGGTGACGGCTCTGGTCGACACGGTCCGATGCTATCGGCGGAGGATGGCGGTCGGCGGTCCGGCGACCTCCCGGTCCCCTGCGATAGCATGGGATGTTCCCACACACTCAGGCACGCAGACACGGTGCCGCACATATCAGCAGGAGATCGCCTCATGACCGCTGCCAGCATCCCGGACAAGCCGGCCCTCGAAGGTCTCGAGCAGAAGTGGGGCTCCTCCTGGGAGTCCGCGGGGACCTACCGGTTCGAGCGCGACGGCGCGACGCGTGAGTGCATCTACTCGATCGACACCCCGCCGCCGACCGCTTCCGGCTCCCTGCACATCGGTCACGTCTTCAGCTACACGCACACCGACGTGATCGCCCGCTACCAGCGGATGACCGGCAAGCGCGTCTTCTACCCCATGGGCTGGGACGACAACGGTCTCCCGACCGAACGCCGCGTCCAGAACTACTACGGCGTCCGGTGCGACCCGACACTCCCCTACGACGCGGACTTCACCCCGCCGTTCGAGGGTGGCGACAACAAGAGCACGAAGGCCGCCGATCAGATCCCGATCTCGCGTCGCAACTTCATCGAGCTGTGCGAGCGCCTCACCGTCGAGGACGAGCAGCAGTTCGAGGCCGTCTGGCGTGCGCTCGGCCTCTCCGTGGACTGGACGCAGAGCTACCGCACCATCGGCGACGAGTCGATCACGGCGAGCCAGCTCGCGTTCCTGCGCAACCTGGACCGCGGCGAGGCCTACCAGGCAATGGCGCCGACCCTCTGGGACATCACCTTCCGAACGGCGGTCGCCCAGGCGGAGCTCGAGGACAAGGAGCAGCCGGGCACCTACCGTCGGCTGTCCTTCCACCGCCCGGACGGCGGCACCATCGAGATCGAGACCACACGGCCGGAGCTCCTCCCCGCCTGCGTCGCCCTCGTCGCCCACCCAGACGACGAGCGCTTCAAGCCGCTGTTCGGCACGACCGTGACCACGCCGGTGTTCGGCGTCGAGGTGCCCGTGCTCGCCCACCACCTCGCCCAGCCCGACAAGGGCGCCGGCATCGCGATGGTGTGCACCTTCGGCGACATCACCGACATCGTGTGGTGGCGCGAACTCGACCTCCCCAACCGCGCGATCCTCGGCTTCGACGGCCGCGTCATCTCGGAGGCCCCTGAGGCGATCACCTCCGAAGCCGGTCTCGAGGCGTACGCGCAGCTCGCCGGGAAGACCGTCTTCAGCGCCAAGCAGACCGTCGTCGAGCTCCTCGCTGCCTCGGGCGACCTGATCGGTGAGCCGAAGCAGATCACCCACCCGGTGAAGTTCTTCGAGAAGGGCGACAAGCCGCTGGAGATCGTCTCGACCCGCCAGTGGTACATCCGCAACGGCGCCCGCGACGAACAGCTCCGCAGCCGCCTCCTCGAACTCGGCTCGGAGCTCGAGTGGCACCCCGACTTCATGCGCGTGCGCTACGAGAACTGGGTCGGTGGTCTGTCTGGCGACTGGCTGATCTCCCGCCAGCGCTTCTTCGGTGTGCCGATCCCCCTCTGGTACCCGCTCGACGCCGACGGCAACCCGGTCTACGACCAGCCGATCGCGCCAGACCACGCCGCTCTGCCCGTCGATCCCTCCAGCGATGCCGCACCCGGTTACGACGAGTCGCAGCGCGGCGTCCCCGGTGGGTTCATGGGCGAGGTCGACGTCATGGACACCTGGGCCACGTCGAGCCTCACCCCGCAGCTCGCCGGCGGCTGGGAGCGCGACCCAGAGCTCTGGGATCTCGTGTTCCCGTACTCGCTGCGCCCGCAGGGTCAGGACATCATCCGCACCTGGCTGTTCTCCACCATGCTCCGCAGCGTCCTCGAGTACGACCGGAAGCCGTGGGAGCACGCCTCCGTGTCCGGCTTCATCGTCGACCCCGACCGCAAGAAGATGTCGAAGTCGAAGGGCAACGTCGTCACGCCGGCGGCCATGCTCGAACAGCACGGTTCGGACGCCGTCCGGTACTGGGCGGCCTCGAGCCGTCTCGGCACCGACGCCGCCTTCGACCCGCAGAACCCGACGCAGATCAAGATCGGCCGACGCCTGGCGATCAAGGTGCTCAACGCCTCGAAGTTCATCCTCGGGTTCACCGGTCGTGAAGACGCCCCGGTGACGGAGGCCGTCGACCTCGCCATGCTGAGCGTCCTCCGCAAGACCGTCGCCGACGCCAGCAGTGCGCTGGCCGGTTACGACCACGCGCGCGCGCTCGAGCTCACCGAAGCGTTCTTCTGGACGTTCTGCGACGACTACCTCGAGCTCGTCAAGGAGCGGGCCTACGGCGAGGAGAGCCCTGAGCAGGCTTCGGCGGTGGCCGCGCTGCGGATCGCGCTCTCGACCCTGCTCCGCCTGTTCGCCCCGTTCATCCCGTTCGCGGCCGAGGAAGCCTGGTCCTGGACGCACGACGGCTCCGTGCACCGTGCCAGCTGGCCGACCGACGAGGAGTTCGCAGGACTCGCAGCGGGCGAACCGCAGGTGTTGCAGCTCGCGAGCGAGGCACTCACGGGCATCCGGCGCGCGAAGACGGATGCCAAGGCGTCCCAGAAGACCCGGGTGGACTCCGCGGTCATCGCCGGACCCGCCGCATCGATCGAGCTGCTCGCGCTCGTCGCAGACGACCTCCGCGCCGTCGGACGCATCGAGTCCCTCGACTTCCGCACGGCCGATGTCCTGTCGGTCGGCGACATCGTCTTCGCCCCGGCGGCCGACGCCGAGGAGGCACGCGCATGAGCGTCACCATCCGTCCCGCCGTCGAGAGCGACCTGTTCGCCTGGCACGCGCTGTACTCCGGATACGGGGAGTTCTACGGCAACCCCCTGACCGACGAGAAGGCCGTCCTCGTGTGGGGCTGGCTCAGCGACCCGACCCACCCGTTGACCGCGCTCGTCGCGGAGGACGCACAGGGCGCCCTCGTCGGGCTCGCCCACTATCGCGTGTTCCCCCGTGCCCTCGCCGGTGGGACCGGGCTCTACCTCGACGACCTCTTCGTCGCCGAGGACGCCCGCACCGGAGGAGTCGGGACCGCGCTGATCGAGCACGTCCGCGACCTCGCGAAGGCGGACGGCCACAGCGTCGTACGGTGGATCACCGCCGCCGACAACGAGCGCGCCCAGGCCGTGTACGACAAACTGGCGACCCGCACGAGCTGGGTCACCTACGACCTGGAGCCGTGATGCAACTCGGGACCCGCTGGGCCGTCGGCGCCAAGCCACCGGAGAACGTGCCGACGCCGGTGCAGACGGCCATCGCCGCCGAGGAGCAGGAGTTGCTCGCGCAGGGCGTGGACGCATCCTCGTGGCGCTGGACCCTCACCTGGCTCGAACGCCGACCCGTCGTCGAGCTCGACGACGGTACGACCATCCGTCAGCACGCGGACGGTTCCGTCAGCCTCACCCGGCCGGACGACGACCACGACGACGACGAGGACTGAGCCTCCTCCCCGGCACGCTGGATAGGGTGAGGTATGGAATCACACACGAATCCGTTCCTCCAGCCGAGCACACTCCCCTATCAGCTGCCGCCGTTCGGCGAGATCCGCGAGGAACACTTCCGCCCCGCCTTCACAGCCGGGTTCGCGCAGCAACTCGACGAGATCGCGGCGATCACCGCGCAGGACGACGCGCCGACCTTCGAGAACACGCTGATCCCGCTCGAACGGAGCGGCGCGATCCTCAGGCGGGTCGCAGCGGTCTTCTTCAATCAGAGTTCGGCGGACAGCTCCGCGTTCACCAATGCACTCGAGGAGGAGCTCGCGCCACAGCTGGCCGCCCACGAGGACGCGATCAGGCTCGACCCCGCGCTGTACGCGCGGATCGCGGCGGTCCACGCACGTCTCGACGACCTCCAGCTGTCGGCCGAGGCGGCCTACCTGGTCCGACGCGTGTACAGCGAACACACGCTCGCGGGCGCCGGTCTCGACGCCGAGGAGAAGCAGCGGCTCTCCGACCTCAATCTCCGCCTCTCGACGCTGACCACCCGGTTCGAGAAGCAGCTCCTGGCCGACACCAACGACCTCGCCGTCCACCTCACCGATGCCGCTGAGCTCGACGGGCTGAGTGCGGGCGAGATCTCCGCCGCGGCCCAGGCGGCCGCCGAACGAGGTCTCGACGGATGGCTCATCACCCTCGTCCTCCCGACCGGCCATCCGGCGCTGTCGTCGTTGACGCACCGCGGCGTCCGCGAGCGGATCATGACGGCCTCCCGTGCCCGCGGCACGCACGGCGGACCGAACGACAACCGTGACCTCGTGCTCGAGATCACCCGCCTCCGAGCCGAGCGCGCCGCACTCCTGGGGTTCCCGTCGCACGCGGCGGTGGTCACCGCGGACCAGACCGCGGGGACCCCGGAGGCCGTCGCAGCGCTCCTCTCCCGTCTGGCGATCCCCGCTGCCCGCAACGCGGATCGGGAACAGCGCGAGCTCGAGCGGGTCACCGGCCTCGAGACCGTCGGAGCATGGGATTGGCCGTTCGCGACCGAAGAGGTCAGGATCGACCGGTTCGACGTCGACACCAGCGTGATGCGCCCGTACTTCGAAGCGGGGCGGGTCCTGTTCGACGGGGTGTTCGCCGCTGCGACCAAGCTCTACGGCATCACCTTCGCCGAACGGACCGATCTCCGGGGCTATCACCCCGACGTCCGTGTCTTCGAGGTCTGGAACGAGGACGGCTCCGGCCTCGGCCTGTACCTCCTCGACTTGTACACCCGCGACAGCAAGCGCGGCGGCGCCTGGATGAACGCGCTCATCTCCCAGAACCGCCTGCTCGACCAGCCCACCGTCGTGGTCAACAACCTGAACGTCCCGAAGCCGGCCGAGCGCGAACCCACCCTGCTGAGCCTCGACGAGGTCACGACCTTCTTCCACGAGTTCGGCCACGCGCTGCACGGCCTTTTCGCGGAGGTCGAGTACCCGCGGTTCTCCGGTACGAACGTGTTCCGGGACTTCGTCGAGTTCCCGAGCCAGGTGAACGAGATGTGGATGCTGTGGCCCGAGGTGCTCGCCGGCTACGCCAGGCACGTCGAGACCGGTGAGCCGATGCCGCAGGAACTGGTGGCGAAGCTCCAGGCGTCCGAGGGATTCAACGAGGGCTTCTCGACGAGCGAGTACCTCGCTGCGGCGATGCTCGACCAGGCGTGGCACAGCATCGGTGCGGATGACCGCATCGACGATGTGGAGGCCTTCGAGGCGGCGGCGCTCCGATCCGCCGGACTCGACAATCCGGCCGTCCCGCCCCGGTACGCGAGCACGTACTTCGCCCACACCTTCTCGGGTGGATACGACGCCGGCTACTACTCCTACATCTGGAGCGAGGTGCTCGACGCCGACACCGTCGACTGGTTCACGGAGAACGGCGGACTGACGAGGGAGAACGGCGACCGCTTCCGCACCAAGCTCCTCGGGGTCGGCGGTTCGAAGGATCCGCTGGAGGCCTACCGCGACTTCCGTGGGCGCGACGCGGTCATCGAGCCGCTCCTCCGACGCCGCGGGCTCGAGGACTGAACGACGAAGCCCGCCGCAGCTACTCCGGAGGATCCGGGGCGCTGCGGCGGGCTGTCCACCGCTGGGTGTCGTCTAGGCCGACTTCTCCTGGCGGCGAGCCGCGCGCGGGACGATCGTCGGGGCCGCGTTCTCGACGACGGACTCCCGGGTGATGACCACGCGAGCGACCTCGTCGGTGGAGGGCACCTCGAACATGATCGGCCCGAGCACCTCTTCCATGATGGCTCGGAGCCCTCGGGCACCGGTCTTGCGGAGGACGGCGAGGTCGGCGATCGCTTCGAGTGCCGCCTGGTCGAACTCCAGCTCGACGCCGTCGATCTCGAACATGCGCTGGTACTGACGCACGAGCGCGTTCTTCGGGACCGTGAGGATCTCCATGAGTGCGTGCTGGTCGAGCGGTGTGACCGTCGTGACGACCGGCAGGCGACCGATGAACTCGGGGATGAGACCGAACTTGTGGAGGTCTTCCGGCAGGACCTCGCCGAAGAGGTTCACGTCGTCGCCCTTGCTGTGCAGGGGTGCACCGAAACCGATGCCCTTCTTGCCCGCGCGGGAGGAGATGATCTCCTCCAGCCCGGCGAAGGCGCCTGCCACGATGAACAGGACGTTCGTCGTGTCGATCTGGATGAACTCCTGGTGCGGGTGCTTCCGGCCGCCCTGCGGGGGCACCGAGGCGACGGTGCCCTCGAGGATCTTGAGGAGCGCCTGCTGGACGCCCTCACCGGAGACGTCGCGCGTGATGGAGGGGTTCTCCGCCTTGCGGGCGATCTTGTCGACCTCGTCGATGTAGATGATGCCGGTCTCCGCGCGCTTGACGTCGTAGTCGGCGGCCTGGATGAGCTTGAGGAGGATGTTCTCGACGTCCTCGCCGACGTAGCCGGCCTCGGTCAGTGCGGTCGCATCGGCGACGGCGAAGGGGACGTTGAGTCGCTTCGCGAGGGTCTGCGCGAGATAGGTCTTGCCGCAGCCCGTCGGGCCGATGAGGAGGATGTTGCTCTTCGCGATCTCGATATCGTCGTGCACCGTCTCGGCGGGAGCGAGCGTGGCACGGGAGCGGACGCGCTTGTAGTGGTTGTACACCGCGACCGAGAGGGCCTTCTTCGCGGCCTCCTGGCCGATGACGTACTCCTCGAGGAAGGCGAAGATCTCCTTCGGCTTCGGGAGGTCGAACTCGCTCACCGTCTCCTCGCTCGCTTCGGCGAGTCGCTCGGCGATGATCTCGTTGCACAACTCGACGCACTCGTCGCAGATGTACACGCCGGGACCAGCGATCAGCTGCTGGACCTGCTTCTGGCTCTTGCCGCAGAACGAGCACTTGAGCAGATCGGCGCTTTCGCCTATCCGTGCCATGTCTTTCCCTCTCCCTGGAGATTCGGTGCTCCGAGCCTAACCTGTCCCTGCGACAACTCGGCGCGCCACCCCGCTGGGATGACGCGCCGAGTCGCGAGCACGGGAACCGGGTCAGGCCGTGATGGCCGCGATCGGGTTCTTCCGTGAGGTGAGCACCTGGTCGATGAGACCGTACTCGAGCGCCTCGGCGGCCGAGAGGATCTTGTCGCGGTCGATGTCCTTGTTGACCTGCTCCACCGAACGGTTGGAGTGGTGGGCCAGGGTCGACTCGAGCCAGCCGCGCATGCGGAGGATCTCGGCCGCCTGGATCTCGATGTCCGAAGCCTGTCCGTGGCCGGCCTCGCCGACGGCGGGCTGGTGGATCAGGATGCGGGCGTTCGGGAGCGCCAGGCGCTTACCCGGCGTACCGGCGGCGGTGAGCACGGCAGCGGCGGAGGCCGCCTGTCCGAGGACCACGGTCATGACGTGCGGACGGATGTACTGCATCGTGTCGTAGATCGCCGTCATCGCGGTGAACGAGCCGCCGGGTGAGTTGATGTACATGACGATGTCGCGGTCGGGGTCCATGCTCTCGAGCACGAGCAGCTGCGCCATGATGTCGTCGGCCGATGCGTCGTCGACCTGCACGCCGAGGAAGATGATGCGGTCCTCGAAGAGCTTCGCGTACGGGTCCTGGCGCTTGTAGCCGTAGGCCGTGCGCTCTTCGAAGCTCGGGAGGATGTAGCGAGCACCCGGCATCTGCAGCGAGCGGCCCGCCGCACTGAACGTTGGAGTCTCCATGTGTTGCATTCCTGTCTGGTCGAAGCCGGGTTACTTGTCGCTGTCGACGGTTCCGCCGCCGCCGGCCACGTCGAGCGCGGACTCACGGAGGTGGTCGACGAAACCGTATTCGAGCGCCTCTTCGGCGTTGAACCAGCGGTCGCGGTCGCCATCGGCGTTGATCTGCTCAACGCTCTTGCCGGTCTGTGCCGCGGTGATCTCGGCGAGACGGCGCTTCATGTCGAGGATGAGCTGCGCCTGGGTCTGGATGTCGCTCGACGTCCCGCCGAATCCGCCGTGCGGCTGGTGGAGAAGCACGCGGGCGTTCGGGGTGATGTAGCGCTTGCCCTTCGTGCCGGCCGTGAGGAGGAGCTGACCCATCGACGCGGCCATACCGATACCGACCGTGACGATGTCGTTCGGCACGAACTGCATGGTGTCGTAGATGGCCATGCCGGCCGTGATGGAGCCACCGGGCGAGTTGATGTAGAGGTAGATGTCGCGCTTCGGGTCGTCCGCGGCGAGCAGCAGCAGCTTGGCCGCGATCTCGTTCGCGTTCTCGTCGCGGACCTCGGCGCCCAGCCAGATGATCCGGTCCTTCAGCAGGCGGTCAAAGACACTGGGCGAGAACTGTGGTTCGGCCATTATCGCTCCGTTTCGGTTGTGCAGTGGTTCGAATCTATCGGAGGCGACGCACCACCAACGCCCTGTTCGCCCTCGGCAGACTCCCGGGCGGCGGGGTTCGCCGGAGGCGGACGGACCGCGCGACCGCCGGGTCTCAGCGGAGCGGATCCGTCTCGAGTTCGTCGGCGTAGGCGCGGACGGACCGGTGGTAGCGCGGGAGGTGCGGCACAAGGGCACGGAGGGCGACCGCGGTCGCTCGGCGCGGGTCCCCGAGCTGGCGAGCGCCAGTGCCAGGAAGGCCGCGGTCGCGTCCGCGTACGGACCGGTCGGATCGTCCGCGAGCTGCTGTTCGAGCAGATCGACGCTCTCAGCGGTCCGGCCGAGGTTACGGAGCGTGCTGGCCAGTTGGATGATCGCCTGCGGACGGTGCTCCTCGTCGAGCCCGGCTTCGAGGGCGGCACGGTAGAAGACCTCGGCCTCGACCTCGTGGCCGGCGGAGTCGCGCGCACCGGCAGCCTCGAACGCGGCACGGGCGTCACCCGCCGGACGCTCCGCGACCAGCGCGTCGATGGCCGCGATGCGCTGCTCGTCGTCGATGGTCTCGTCGGCCCAGACGGCTGCGACCCGTTCGTCCCAGCCGGTTGGTTCGATCGTCGTCATCATTGCTCCCATTCGGCTGATGTGTCCGGAGACGACGACAGGGGCGGAATCGCTTCCGCCCCTGTCGTCACTGCTGGTGCTGTCCTACTCGGCAGCGGCCTCGTCGGCAGCGGCCTTCTTGGCCGGTGCCTTCTTGGCGGGCGCCTTCTTCGCAGGTGCCTTCTTGGCGGCGGCCTTCTTCGGCTCGGCCTCGACCGGAGCCTCGTCGGCGGCGTCCTCGGCCGGAGCCTCGGTCGTCTCGTCGGCGGCAGTCTCGGTGGCGGCGTCCTCGTCCTCGACCACGGCGACGAAGTCGCTCAGGTCGACGGGCTTGCCGTTGGAGTCGACGACCTCGGCCTTGCCGAGCGCGATGGCGATTGCCTTGTTGCGGGCGACCTCGCCGACCATAGCGGGGATCTGACCCTGCTGGCCGAGTGCCTCGATGAATTCACCGGGTTCCATGCCGTACTGCGACGCGCTCTGGATGAGGTACTCGGTGAGCTCGTTCTGGTTCACCTGGACGTTGAGCGACTCGGCGAGGGCGTCGAGGAGGAGCTGCGTGCGCAGTGCCTTCTCGCTGGACTCGGTGACCTCGGCGCGGTGCTCGTCGTCCTCGAGGCGGTTCTCGCCCTCGAGGTGACGGTGCACCTCGTCCTCGATGACGCTCTCGGGCACGGGGATCTGCGCGGCCTCGAGCATGGCGTCGACGAGCGCGGTGCGTGCGTCGCGGCCCTGGGTGATGACCTGCTGGCGCTCGACGACCTCGCGCAGCTGCGCCTTGAACTCGTCGATGGTGTCGAACTCGCTCGCGATCTGAGCGAAGTCGTCGTCGGCCTCGGGGAGCTCGCGCTCCTTGACGGCGGTCAGGGTGACGGTGACCTCGGCGTCCTCGCCCTCGTGCTCGCCACCGAGCAGCGGCGAGGTGAAGGTGGTGGTCTCACCGGCGGTGAGGGAGTCGAGTGCCTCGTCGATGCCGGTGAGCAGCTCGCCCGAACCGATCTCGTAGGAGACGCCGCTGGCGCGGTCGACCTCGGCGTCGTTGATCTTGGCGACCAGGTCGAGCTGGGCGAAGTCGCCCGTCTTGGCCGGGCGGTCGACGGTCACGAGCGTGCCGAAGCGCGCGCGGATGCGGTCGAGCTCGTCCTGGACGTCGGCTTCGCCGGCTTCCTGGGCGTCGACGGTGAGCTTGAGGCCCTCGTAGTCGGGAAGCGTGATCTCGGGACGGACGTCGACCTCGATATTCACGAGCAGGTCGCCGGAGAAGTCCTTCTCGTTCGGCCACTCGACGATGTCGGCCTGCGGGCGGCCGAGCGGACGGAGTTCGTTCTCCTCGAGTGCCTTGCGGAAGAAGCCGTCGAGGCCCTCGTTGACGGCGTGCTCGATCACGGCGCCCTTGCCGACGCGCTGGTCGATGATCGCCGGTGGCACCTTGCCCTTACGGAAGCCGGGGACGTTGATGTCCTCGGCGATGTGTCCGTAGGCGTGGGTGATGCTCGGCTTGAGCTCCTCGGGCGTCACCGCGATGGCGAGCTTGACGCGAGTGGGGCTCAGCTTCTCGACCGTGGTCTTCACGTGATTACTTCTCCTGTGTCGGGGATTCTGCCTCAGTTGAGGACGCAAAACGGAGTCGGGGCGACAGGATTCGAACCTGCGACCTCCCGGTCCCAAACCGGGCGCTCTACCAAGCTGAGCTACGCCCCGGATCGGCGACAATCCGGCCAGCCGGCCCGACCGACGAGCGGTGGGCGAAATGGCCTCGGTCAGTCTAGCCCAGAATCTGTGCGGCCCCTGTGCGGTTTCCGGGGCGGAACCGGCCTCGGCACACGTGGCTGCACGGATGGGCGCTCGGGATGCAGTAGCATTACCGGGTGAGTTCGTCGCAGTGCGGCGCCTCGGGGATGTAGCTCAATGGTAGAGCCTCAGTCTTCCAAACTGATTACGCGGGTTCGATTCCCGTCATCCCCTCTCAATACATCAGAACCAGGCGGCGGCGCGAAAGCAGGCGCGACGGTTCCGTCATCGCGCAGGGCCTTCCTGACGCCGCACCCTTCGACAGGCTCCGGGCGCGAAGCGTCCCGAGCGATCCTCTCCCGGTCACTGAGCCTGTCGAAGTGCCCACGAGGAAGCCTGATCGTTCCGGGCACACTTCTCCCGGTCACTGAGCCTGTCGAAGTGCCCACTGGAAACCCTTCGACAGGCTCAGGGACCGGAGCTGGTCAGAACGGTGCGGGGTCCGGTTCCGTCCGATGGTGTTTCCCGTCGGGTGTCGTCCACTCAAGGACCCCACCCGGTCCATGGTCGAGGTTCCACCCCGGAAGGTGCTTCATCCGATGATGATGTCGACAGAGACAGGCGAGATTCCCGACATCCGTCGTCCCGCCGTCCTCCCACGCGACCGAATGATCGAGGTCACACGCTCTGGCCCGCCTCCCGCAGCCCGGTGCCCGACAGGTGCCGTCCCGCAGCCGGACCGCACGTTGGAGATCGGCCGGAACGCGGTACCGGTTCCGGCCGACGGAGAGGACCGCACCCGTTTCTGCCTGGACGAGGATCCGGGTGAAGCTTGGTGCATTCACCGCGATGCGTGCGGCGGTCTCCGGGTCGATGAGACCGTACCCGTCGAGGGTTGCCGGAGTGTCGGAGACACCGGCCATGCTCAGCGCCGGGACCGTGACCTGCACGGTCGGCTTGATGTGCTCCTGCACCTCGATCGGGTGCGGGAGGACCGCGCTGGACATGACGTCGCCGGGTGTGACGCCGGTGAGTGCGAGCGCCGCGAGCGCGTCGGCCTGGAGTTGTGCGCAGGTGCGGGTGTCACCGGCCTTGCGCGATTCCGCAGCTGCCGTCTCGACCCGCTCGATGATGCCTTGCGCGATCGGTGCCGTCGTGAACAGGTGCACCCACGCCATGCCGTCCGCGGCAGGTTCGAACTCGATCCGACGGTCAGCCTCCGAACGGGTTGCGCGTGCGGTGATCGATTCCGGGTGGAGGCGCTCGCGCAGGACGCGGGCACGCTTCCGGAGGTACGCATTGGTGGATTGTTCGGCGACCGGCAGGACCTCGGCGAGGAACACCGCTCGCCCTGCGGTCGGGACGTCGCAGAGCTGATCCGTGATGGTCTGCGCATGCCGCGCCGAGATACGACCGGCTTCGAGGGATTCGAGTACAGCCGGTGCTTCGTTCACGAGCAGTTCGGCATCGTTGGTCGCGCGCTGGACCGTCCGTTCCGGCGTCCGTGTCGCCATGGCGAGGGCCGCACAGGTGGAGCGGCGGGAGAGGGCCTGGCGTTCCGCCGGCGGGAAGATCGCCGGAACCGTGACGTCGGCATAGGCGTCGGCGTAGGCGGCAGAGCGGGTGAGGAGCCGGGCCTCCTCGGCGTCCAGAGCAGCACGCCGACGCTGGATGTCCGCGTAGTGGTCCGAGAACTCCGCGAGGCGTGCGGCGTGCTCGTCGCTCGCGCGGGTCGCGGTGAGGGTGGTCTCGGTCATGGGACAAGTCCACCATGAACCACTGACATTCCAGATGCCGAGTGAGGGTGACTGTGGAAGTTGCTCGTGTGCCCTTCGACAGGCTCAGGGACCGGGAGGAGGAGCGCCGGTTCTCCGCGTGCCCTTCGACAAGCTCAGGGACCGGGAAGAGGAGCGCCGGATTCGTGAGGTTCTCCGCATGCCCTTCGACAGGCTCAGGGACCGGAGGAGGTCCCCCAGGGACCGGAGGTGGTCATCGGGGTCGGGAGGGAGACCACCGGAGCGGGGAGGTCGCTCGTGTGCCGTTCGAGGGGTCGAAGCGCGGGGAGGACGGAGCACGGGATGCGCGACGGCCTAGGCTGAGCGCATGCGACTCGACGCGATCTGGCCCCACATCTGGACGGTGGCCGGCGCGCTCGTCTTCTTCATCGGGGTGTACGCGCTCGCGACCGGACGACTCGGCGTCGGCCTCATCTGCATGATCGGCTGCGTCGTCTGCCTGTCCGGCTCGCTCGCCGCGCAGCGTCGCCTCAAGAAGCGCGACGCACGCCGCCGCTAATCCTCGTCGACGGCTGCGGCGTGGACCGCTCTGAGCGCGACGTAGTGCGCTGCGTTCTGCCGGATCGCCTCCTGCTCGTCGGCCGTCAACTCCCGCCGCACCTTGGCCGGGACCCCCGCGACGAGCGAACCGGGCGGCACGATCATGCCCTCGAGGACCACGGCTCCCCCGGCGACGAGCGACCCGGCACCGATCACGGCTCCGCTCAGGACCACGGAACCCATACCGATGAGGCAGTCGTCCTCGACGGTGCAGCCGTGGACGACCGCGTTGTGTCCGACGGAGACGTTGCGCCCGATGACCGTCGGGTGGCCGCTGTCCGTGTGCACGGCGACCCCGTCCTGGATGTTGGACCCGGCGCCGAGCGTGATCGAGTCGGAGTCCGCACGCAGGACGGCGTTGTACCAGACGCTCGAATCCGCGGCGAGCGCGACGGCCCCCACCAGCACGGATCCCGGCGCCGTGTAGGCGCTCGGATCGATGCGGGGCGAGCGTCCGTCTGAGAGTTTCCTGACCGTACCGTGCAGCGTCATACCGGCCACGCTATCGCAGGCGGCTCCGACGGACGGGAACCCGCGTCGTTCCGGGGTGAATCGCCGGTACGGTCAGGCTTTCCTTGCTGAGTGCACCCTTCGTAAGCCGAGCCTCGACTTCCTTGCGGAATGTCTGCGGCTGAGTACCGTTGCATTCAAGCAGACCGACGAATCCGTCCGACCAGGGCCTCACTCGTCAACGAAGGGGAAACACCATGACCGACATCACCACCTCCATTCCGCAGGCCGTCGCCAACCCGGACGTCGCAGCAGGCACCGCGCAGTTCCTCAGCCCCGTCGTCGTCGACCTCACCGCCATCGTCGTCAACGGCAAGCAGGCCCACTGGCACGTGCGTGGTGCGAACTTCATCGGCGTCCACGAACTGCTCGACGACATCGTCGACCACGCGCAGGAGTGGGCCGACCTCGCCGCGGAGCGCATCGTCGCCCTCGGCCTCCCGGTCGACGCACGCCTCAGCACCGTCGCCGCGAAGACCAGCACGCCCGAGCTGAGCGAGGGCTTCCAGCAGTCCGACCGCACCATCGCCGAGGTCATCGCCCTCATCGACGCAGCGTCCGCCTCGGTCAACACCGCGGTCGACGAGCTCGACGAGCTCGACCAGACCAGCCAGGACATCGCGATCGAGATCGCCCGCGGCCTCGACAAGGACCGCTGGTTCCTCTTCGCCCACCTCAGCCGCTAGCACCCCGGCGGGGCGACCCGCGAGCATCACCTACGAAGGGGCAGTCCACCGTGGCTGCCCCTTCGTCGTGTTCCCGCGGGCCGCGCAGCGTCACGCCCCCGGGCCGGGCCTCACGGCTGCCGTCAGGCGCCCACCCAGCATCGTCGCCAGGACCGGCATGGTGCGCAGGGCCTCCGGCGCGCAGGAGAACGGGTCGAACCCCACGACGACGAGGTCGGCGGGGCGGCCGACGGCCACCACGTCGTCGTCTCCTCTGGTCGACGCCGCCAGCGCCTCCTCGACCGTGATGGCCTGCTCGCCGTGCCAGGCCTCGCGTCCATCGCGGCTGCGCGTCACGGCGGCGGCGATGGAGACCCACGGGTCGAGCGGAGCGACCGGGGCGTCGGAACCGAGTCGGAGCGTTGCACCGGCGTCGAGGAGGCTGCGGAGCACGAAGGCACGGTCGGTGCGCCCGGCCCAGTGGACCTCGGCGATGTCCCGATCGTCCATCGCGTGTTCCGGCTGGACGCTCGCAGCCGTTCCGGTCCGCGCGAACCGCGCGAGGTCCGACGCCCGGAGGAGCTGCGCGTGCTCGATCGTGCCCTTCGCGCCGGTCGTCTCGATGGCGTCGAGCGCAAGGGTGTTGGCTCGGTCGCCGATGGCGTGCACCGCAC
Organism: Plantibacter flavus; assembly: GCF_002024505.1. Taxonomy (NCBI): domain Bacteria; kingdom Bacillati; phylum Actinomycetota; class Actinomycetes; order Micrococcales; family Microbacteriaceae; genus Plantibacter; species Plantibacter flavus. Next base: position 1,805,541 of record NZ_CP019402.1, on the reverse strand, counting down.
AGTGGAGGCCGTTGGCGGTCGCAAGGGTGAGCAATGCGGTGAGTCGCTCCGGCGGGACGTTGAGCATCCCGTGCGCGTCGGTTCCAGGAGCCGAACCCGGATAGGGCGCGTCGCAGCAGGCCGTCCGGGTGTTGAGGGATCCGTCGGTGATGACCTTAAACGGGCCGACCTGCACCAAACCGTCCGTTCCGGCGAGTACTCCGCCGGTCACGAGCCCGGCGTCGATCGCGCGCTCGAGGTGCTCGGCGTACACGCCGAAGGAGATGCGCAGCGCGCGAGTCCCGTTCCCGACCCGACGGATCCAGTCCGCGGCGTTCCAGCGCATCTCCAGGTCGACGACACCGACGACGCCGCGGGATGCCGCCTGGTCGGCTGCGGCGTCGACCCAGCGGTCGGAGAGCTCGTCGGCGACCTGGTCGAGCTGCTTGAGGACGGCGAACGACTCCTCCTCCCGCAACAGGCCGGTGGGATGGTCGGCGAAGCCCGTGGCCCGGAGCGCCGCGCTGTTCAGCCAGCAGCAGTGGAGGTCGGCGCTGACCAGCACGACCTCGCGGTCCGGTGCGATCGCGTCGAGCAGGGCGAACGTCGGAGTGTCCGGCCAGAGGGCGTCCCGGAACCTCGCGCCCTCGACCCAGCCGTCACCGTCGGCCTCCTGAGCGATCCGCTCAGCGACCAACTCGACCGCCTCGGCGGCGGATGCGGCCGAGGACAGGTCAACGCGCCTGGCCGTGCGCGCCCACTGGGTGAAGTGCACGTGGTGGTCCCAGAGCCCCGGCAGGAGGAAGCCACCACCACCGTCCAACACCCCCGGGTCGGAGCTGAGCAGGACCTCGGGATCGGCGGGTCGGATCGCCACGATCGAGCCGCCATCCAGCAGGACGTCGACCCGTTCGGCGTCGGACGAGCCTCCGCGGCGCGGTCCGGACAAGTGGACGTCGGCGATCGTCGTGACGAGGTCGCCGACGGGTCCAGGGCGGTGCTCGGTCATCACATCGGTCCTCGTCGGTTCGGCAGGCGGGTTCGGTTCAGCGCTGACAGTTCGGGCACCAGTACAGCTTGCGGGCGCCCATCTCCTCGAGGAGGATGTTCGTCCCGCAGACCCGGCACGGCAGTCCCTCCCGCTTGTAGACCCAGTGGCGATCGGCGCGGTTGGCCATCGCGAGGCGGTAGTCGGCCGCCGACAGGTCGTCCATCGTCATCATCTGTCCGGTCTCGACCCCGATCGCGAGCAAACGCGTCCAGTCGAGCCAGATCTCGCGGAGCGTCTCGACGGGGACCGTCTTCCCGGTGCGGTGCGGATCGAGACGGGCGCGGAACAGCAGTTCGGCGCGGTAGACGTTGCCGATCCCGCTGATGATCTGCTGATCCATGAGGAGCAGGCCGATCGGGGAACCCTTGCGGTGCGCACGCGACACGAACCGCTCCCCCGCCTCCGCGCTCGGGTCGAGCAGTGGATCCGGTCCGAGCCGATCGATGACGGCCTGCACCCCGGCGGCGTCGATCACCTCGCAGGCGGTCGGCCCGCGGAGGTCCGCCACGGTCGTCTCGGTCAACAGCCGCACGCGCACCTGACCCACCGGTTCGGGTGGGAACCGCTCGTCGATCTCGGCGAGTGGACTCGACTGCTCGGACATCCGGACCCTGGCCCGGCGCGGTGCACCGATGCTGTGCAGGGAGTTCTCCCCGTCCGCATCGTGGATCGGCGCATCGTCGTCGTCGAGCACCGTGCCGCGCTGGTTCGTCTGCCCCATGCGGCCGTTCGAGGCGGCGATGGTCGGGTCCGACCGGATCTCACCGGCGAAGTCCCACGCGCCGTACAGACCGAGGTGCACCCGCAACCACAGTCCGTCGTCGAACTCGAGGAACATCTGCTTGCCCACGGCCTTGGCGTCGGTGACCGTCCGGCCGTCGAGCACGGCGGCACCCTCGGCGAAGCGCCCCTGGGGAGACGACACGGCGACCCGGTGTCCGACGAAGTTCTGAGCGAACTGTCGGGCGATGCGATGGACGGAGTGCCCCTCGGGCATGGTGACTCCTCACTCGGTGGGGGCGCGATCCGGCGCGCCGCGCGGTGGCGGTGGAGGACGCGTCAGGCGTCGACGTGCTTGCCGGCGATGGTGCCGGTCGCCTCGAACTCGGCGAGCTGGGCGATCCGACGGGCGTGACGTTCCTCGAGGCTGAACGGCTCGGCGATGAACGCGTCGATGAAGGACACCGCCTCGTCGGTGCTGTGCTGACGCGCACCGATCGAGATGACGTTGGCGTCGTTGTGCTGCCGAGCCAGCTGCGCCGTGCTGAGGTTCCAGACGAGCGCCGCGCGGACACCGACGACCTTGTTCGCGGCGATCTGCTCGCCGTTGCCCGAGCCGCCGAACACCACGCCGAGGGCGTCAACACCGGCCTGCTGGTCGCGCACGACGCCCTTCGCCGCGTTGATGCAGAACGCCGGGTAGTCGTCCAACGCGTCGTACTCGGCCGGGCCGTGGTCGACGACGTCGTGACCGGCTGCGCGCAGGTGGTCCTGCAGGAACTGACTGAGCTCGAGACCGGCGTGATCGGTGGCGATGTGGATGCGCATGTGGAAAGTCTAGGGTTCCGGGCGCCGGCGTCGCGTCAGTCGAAGATCGGGTCCGCCGTCCGGCTGCGCTTCAGCTCGAAGAAGCCCGGGTAGGCGGCAGCGGCGACGACACCGTCCCACAGTGCGAGCGCCTGCTCGCCCTTCGGCGCCGGCGAGATGACGGGTCCGAAGAACGCCACGTCGTCGATCGCGATGACGGGGGTGCCGACATCCTGGCCGACCCGGCCGATGCCGTCGAAGTGGCTCTCGCGCATGGGCCCGTCGTAGGCGTCCGTCGTCGACGCTTCGGCGAGCGCCGCCGGGAGCCCGGTCTCGGCGAGGGCTTCGGCGATCACGGCGTCGACGTCCTCCGCGCGTCCGCCGGGGTGGATCCGCGTCCCGAGCGCGTCGTAGAGCGGCTTGACGACCGCGTGTCCGTGCTCGGCTGCCGCAGCGGCGACGAGACGCGTGTATCGGAGCGCCCGGGGGAAGAAGGCCCGGTAGTCGTCGCTGACGTCCTGGTCCTCGTTGAGGACGGCGAGGCTCATGATGTGCCAGTGGACGTCGAGGTTCCGGGCTTCGGTGACCTCGTCGACCCAACGCGAGGTCATCCAGGCCCACGGGCAGGAGGGGTCGAACCAGAAGTCGACGCGGGTGTTGTCTGCAGCGGAAGTCGTCATGCCGTCACCCTACGCGCCGATCCCCGTCGACTCCCCCGAAACGGACGGACGGCGGGTCTAGGCTGGTTGACCGTGCCGCGGTCGTCACGAGCGACCACGTGCAGTTCACACGTCACGTGTCCATCAACACCAGGGAGCAGTTGTGCCAGGAGAGAACCTCACCCGAGTCGAAGCCCAGGAGCGCAGGGCGCTCGTCGACACGTCGAGCTACGAGGTCGTGCTCGACCTCACGACCGGTCCCGAGGTGTTCCGCAGCACCACGACGGTCCGCTTCACCGGTGAACCCGGTGCTTCGACCTTCATCGACGCCATGACGCGCACCGTCCACTCCGTCACGCTGAACGGCGTCGAGCTCGACCCGTCGACCGTCTCCGACGGCGTGCGCATCCAGCTCGACGGCCTCGCTGCGGAGAACGTGCTCGTCGTCGACGCTGACGCCGAGTACACCAACACCGGTGAGGGCCTCCACCGATTCGTCGACCCCGTCGACGGCGAGGTGTACCTGTACAGCCAGTTCGAGGTGCCGGACTCCCGTCGGGTGTTCGCGGTGTTCGAGCAGCCCGATCTGAAGGCGACGTTCACCTTCACGATCACGGCGCCCGCGGCCTGGCAGGTCGTCAGCAACTCCCCCACGCCCGAGCCGGTACCGGCGCACGACGGCGCGGCGACCTGGAGCTTCGCACCCACGCAGCGCATCTCCTCCTACATCACCGCGATCGTGGCCGGCCCGTACGACGTGGTGCGCAGCGAGCTCACCTCGAGCGACGGCCGGACCATCCCGCTGGGCGTCTTCGCGCGGAAGAGCCTGGCGGAGTACCTCGACGCCGACTACATCTTCGAGAAGACGCGTCAGGGCTTCGCGTACTACGAGGAGAAGTTCGCGTACCCCTATCCGTTCGAGAAGTACGACCAGCTCTTCGTCCCCGAGTTCAACGCGGGCGCGATGGAGAACGCCGGCGCGGTGACCTTCACCGAGACCTACGTGTTCCGCTCGAAGGTGACCGACGCGATCAAGGAGCGCCGGGTCGTCACGATCCTGCACGAGCTCGCGCACATGTGGTTCGGCGACCTCGTCACCATGAAGTGGTGGAACGACCTGTGGTTGAACGAGTCGTTCGCCGAATGGGCTTCGACGATCGCCACCGCGGAGGCCACCGAGTGGACCGAGGCGTGGACGACGTTCAACGCGATGGAGAAGACCTGGGCCTACCGCCAGGACCAGCTGCCGTCGACGCACCCCATCGTCGCGACCATCAACGATCTCGAGGACGTCCAGGTCAACTTCGACGGCATCACCTACGCCAAGGGCGGCTCCGTCCTGAAGCAGCTCGCCGCATGGGTGGGCATCGAGGCGTTCTTCGCCGGAGTCGGCAACTACTTCCGCAAGCACGAGTTCGGCAACACGGTGCTCGACGACCTGCTCGTCGAGCTCGAGGCGACGAGCGGCCGTGACCTCCGCGAGTGGTCGAAGCTGTGGCTGGAGACCGCCGGGGTCGGGACGTTGAGCCCGGAGTTCACGGTCGACGCCGACGGCGCGTTCACCGCGTTCGCCGTCCGTCAGACGGTCCCCGCGGACTACGACACGCTGCGTCCGCACCGCCTCGCCATCGGCCTGTACCGGCTGCAGGACGGCAAGCTCGTCCGCACCCGACGCGTCGAACTCGACGTCGACGGGGCGCTCACCGAGGTGCCGGAGCTCGTCGGTGAGACGCAGCCCGACCTGGTGCTGCTGAACGACGACGACCTCGCCTACGCGAAGATCCGCCTCGACGAGCGGTCGCTCGCGACGGCGATCGGCCACCTCGCTTCGATCGAGGACCCGCTCGCACGCTCGCTGGTCTGGGGCGCCGCCTGGGACGCGACCCGCGACGCCGAGTCGAGCGCCTCCGACTACGTGGAGCTCGTCCTCGGGAACATCGCCACGGAGACCGAGTCGACGACCCTGCGCACGACGCTCGGCCAGCTCGGTCTGGCCGCGCGCAACTACGTCGCTCCGGAACGCCGCCTGGCGACCGTCTCCCGGGTCGGCGACGCGCTCTGGACGCTCGCCCAGGAGGCTGAGGCCGGCTCGGACGCGCAGTTCCAGTTCGTGAAGTTCTTCGCCGCCCTCGCCTCGACCCCCGAGCACGGCGAGCACCTGCGTGCGCTGCGCGACGGCTCCGCGGCACTCCCGGGCCTGGAGATCGACACGGACCTCCGCTGGGAGCTCCTCGAGGGCCTGGTCCTCCTCGGCCTCGCGGACGGTTCGGACATCGATGCGGCGCTCGCCGAGGACAACACGGCGAACGGTGCGCAGGCGGCCGCTCGCGCACGGGCGACGATCCCCACCGTCGAGGGCAAGCGTGCGGCGTTCGACTCGGTCGTCGAGCACGACGACCAGCCGAACGCGATCGTCCGGAACGTCGGTCTCGGGTTCGGGCATGTCATCGACCCGGCCGTCCTGCAGCCGCTCGTCGAGCCGTACTTCGCCGCGCTCACCTCGGTCTGGGAGTCGCGCAGCTACAAGATCGCCGAGTACATCGTCGAGGGGCTCTACCCGGCGGCGCTCGCCTCCACCGAGCTCCGCGACCGCACCCGCGCGTGGCTGGACGCCAACGCCGATGTCCCGGCACTCCGACGCATGCTCGTCGAAGCCCTCGCCGGGGTCGAGCGGGCACTCGCGGCACAGGCACGGGACGCCGCATGATCCACTCGGCCGGATAGCACTCCGGTACCAGGATCCTCTGGCGAGAACCCCTCCACGGCACGACCCGCTGTGGAGGGGTTCTCCGTATCCTGGAGGGATGCGCCGACCGGTGAACGACGACCGACCCTCAGGGTCGTCCTCGTCGTGACCGCTCGGAAGCCCTCCTCCGCCCCGGACCGGGCCGCGACGGAAGCCGCACTGATGCTCCCGCGCCCGCCCGGGGTCGTCCGACGCTGGTGGTCGAGGCATCCGTGGACCGCCGACTCGCTCATCGCCGCCGGGTACCTCCTCGTCGCCCTCTCGGTCAGCACCGTCGAGTGGTTCGACGTCGACCTGGCGGCCCAGCCCGGTCGCATCGCCCTCGCCGTCGCGATCGTGGGCGTCACGACGCTCGCCGTCCTGCTCAGGCGACGGCGTCCGCTCGCGATGGCCGTGCTCGTCATCGTCGTCGGGCTCGTCTCGGTCGCGCAGACGGTGGGCGTCGACGCGTTCGCGGTGCCGATCCTGCTGTACTCCGTGGCCGTGTACCGGACCGTCGCACTGGGCTGGCAGGCCTTCGCCGCCGCCGCGGTCGTCGCCGTCCTCGCCCCCTTCCTGCCCTGGGCCGCGCCACACGCACCGGGAGAGCCGCAGCAGACCATCATCTCGGTCGTCCTCTTCGCGCTCTTCGGGCTGCTGATCGGGATCAACGTCGGCAATCGCAAGCGGTACGTCGAAGCCCTCGTCGATCGGGCGGCACAGCTGGCCCGCGAGCGCGACCAGCAGGCCCAGCTCGCCGCCGTCGCCGAGCGGACCCGCATCGCCCGCGAGATGCACGACATCGTCTCCCACAGTCTCACCGTCATCGTCGCGCTGAGCGAGGGGGCCCTGGCGACGAAGGACCCGACGGCGTCCCGATCCGCCATGACCGCCGTCACCGACGCCGCCCGGAGCTCCCTCGTCGACATGCGACGCATGCTGGGGGTCCTCCGTGAGACCGGCAGCGCGCCCCTCGCTCCGCAACCCGACGCCGCGTCGATCCCCGCGCTCGTCGAGACCTTCCGCGGACTCGGCCTGCCGGTCGCACTCACCGCCTCCGGGCCGTCGACGGACGACCCGTCGATCCTGCTCGCCGTGCACCGCATCACGCAGGAGGCCCTCACGAACGCGCTGCGGTACGCGGAGCGGCCGAAGCGCGTCGACGTCGTCATCACCACCGACGACGAGCACCTCGAGCTCATCGTCGAGAACGACGGGTCCATTCCGGACGCGCCGTCGCTCGGCGCCGGCCAGGGCTTGCTGGGCCTCCGTGAACGCGTCGCGTTCCAGGGGGGTCAGGTCACCGCCGGAGCCGTCGGCGATCGACTGTGGCGCGTCCATGCCGTCCTGCCACTGGAACCACGTCCGACGAGAACGTCCCCGCCGACCACCGAACCACGAGGAACCACACCATGACCGACCCCGTCCGCATCCTGCTCGTCGACGACCAACAGCTCATCCGGCTCGGATTCGGTCTCGTGCTCGGCGCGGAGGACGATCTGGACGTGGTCGGTGAGGCTTCGAACGGCGCCGAGGCGATCCACCTCGCCGCCACCCTGCGGCCCGACGTGATCCTCATGGACGTCCGGATGCCGGGACTCGACGGGATCGAGGCGACCAGGAGGATCGTCGCCGCGAACCCCGACAGTCGCATCATCATCCTGACGACCTTCGACCTCGACGAGTACGCCTTCGGAGCGCTGCGGGCCGGCGCGAGCGGCTTCCTCCTGAAGGACGCCCTGCCGAACGAGCTGACGTCCGCGATCCGTGCGGTCCACGCCGGCGACGCCGCCGTCTCGACCCGCATCACGAAACGGATGCTCGAACTCTTCGCGACGGCCCTCCCCGGCACGCCCGCGGCCGCCGAGGACGGCTCGGCCGCAGAACTCGCCGAGCTGACACCGCGGGAGCACGACATCCTCGTCGCCATGGCGGAGGGGCTGAGCAACGCGGAGATCGCCGCCCACTTCGTCCTCTCCGAGTCGACGGTGAAGACACACGTCGGTCGCGTGCTCATGAAGCTGCAGCTGCGCGACCGCGTGCAGGCCGTCATCTTCGCCTACAAGCACGGACTCGTGCGTCCATGACCGTCCACGCAGGCACCCTCCGGCTCGCACTCGGGCGGCTCACACGGTTCACTCCGCGTCGCTCGATACACTGGGCCCCATATGAACTGGGATGAGATCTGGCCTGACGTGACCGCCTTCCTCTGGACGGCGGGGTGGAAGATCATCGGCGTGGTGATCGTGATCGGCCTGGCGTTCGCCGCCGCATGGGTGCTCCGATTCGTCATCCGACGCGTCGTCGGCCGCATCGTGAGTGGCGTCAAGAAGAGCGCCGACGTCACCGACACGCAATCGCTGCTCGCCTCGCCGCTGGCCGCCGTCCGACTCGTCCAACGCACACGGACCCTCGGCACCGTGCTCAGCAACATCGTCAACGTCACCATCGTCATCGTCGCGGCCATCCTCGTCGTCAACGTCATCGACTCGAGCATCATCGGCTCCTTCGCCCTGCTGACGGCAGCGGTCGGTGCCGGTCTCGGTTTCGGCGCGCAGAACATCGTCAAGGACATCCTCAACGGCCTGTTCATGGTGGTCGAGGACCAACTGGGCGTGGGCGACGTGGTCGATCTCGGGCCCGCCACCGGCGTCGTCGAGACCGTCGGTATCCGGATCACCCAAGTACGCGATGTCAACGGCACGCTCTGGTTCGTCCGGAACGGCGAGATCCTGCGGGTCGGCAACATGTCGCAGGGCTGGTCGCGGGTCATCATCGACCTGGCGATCCCGTACGACACCGACGTCGAGGCCGTCCAGGAGCGCATGCTCGACACGGCGAACGAACTCGCCCACGACCCCAAGTGGCGCTCCCGCATCCTCGAGAAGCCCGAGCTGTGGGGTCTCGAGTCGATCTCGGGCGACGCCCTCGTCATCCGCCTTGTCATCAAGACGCGCACGAGTGCCAAGGACGACGTGGCTCGCGAACTGCGGATGCGGTTGAAGCGGGCCGTCGACGAGATGGACGTCAAGCTGCCGTCGCTCAACAGCATCGTCCTCTCGGGCTTCGAGGGTGCCGCAAGTGTGACCGGTTCGCGTCCCCCGCGCACCCACCCGACCACGGTGGTCCCGCCACGGGCGCCGAAGACCAAGCGACCCCCGAGAGGGCAGCAGTGACCGACTCCCAGGCACCAGGCACGTCCTTCTACGAGCAGGTCGGCGGGCACGCCACCTTCAAGGCCCTCGTCGACGAGTTCTATCGCGGCGTGGCCGGCGACCCCGTCCTGAAACCGATGTACCCCGAGGAGGACCTCGGTCCGGCGGCCGACCGGCTGATGCTCTTCCTCGAGCAGTACTGGGGCGGGCCCGGCACCTACAGCGCCGAACGCGGCCATCCGCGTCTCCGGCTGCGGCACCAGCCCTTCCACGTGAACCCCGACGCTCGCGACCGCTGGCTGCTGCACATGCGCGCCGCCGTCGACAGCCTCGACCTCGCGCCGGTGCACGAGGCGACGCTCTGGGACTACCTCGAGCGGGCAGCCCACGCCATGGTCAACACCTTCGACGAGGATCCAGGGGTACCGCGCCGCAGTCTCCTCTGATTCCGGCCGCGCGGTCGTAGGATCGGACGCACGTCCGCGCCGAAGGAGTCAACAGATGCCAGCAGCCGTCCCTCCCCATCCGTCCGCCGATCGGACCGAGGCCGACGCGATCGTGATCGGCAGCGGGCTGGCCGGGCTCGTCGCCGCCGCAGAGCTCATCGACGCCGGCAAGCGGGTCATCCTGCTCGAACAGGAGCCGGAGTCGAACCTCGGTGGCCAGGCGCACTGGTCGTTCGGCGGCCTGTTCCTGGTCGACTCCCCCGAGCAGCGCCACCTCGGCGTCCGTGATTCGCTCGAGCTCGCGACCCAGGACTGGTTCGGCGCAGCAGCGTTCGACCGTCCCGAGGACCACTGGCCCAAGCGCTGGGCAGAGGCGTACCTCGATTTCGCCGCGGGCGAGAAGCGCGCCTGGCTCCACGACCAGGGCGTGCGGTTCTTCCCGGTCGTCGGCTGGGCGGAACGGGGCGGTTACGGCGCCATCGGCCACGGCAACTCCGTTCCCCGCTTCCACATCACCTGGGGCACCGGACCCGGTGTCGTCGCGCCCTTCGTCCGACGGGTGAGCGCCGGCGTCGAGGACGGCACGGTGTCGGCGCATTTCCGGCACCGCGTGGACGAGCTGCTCACCGAGGACGGCGCGGTCGTCGGCGTGCGCGGCTCCGTGCTCGCCCCGTCGCGTGCCGAGCGCGGGGCTCCGAGCTCACGCGACGTCGTCGGCGAGTTCTCGTGCAGGGCGCCCGCGGTGCTCGTCGCGAGCGGTGGCATCGGAGGGAACCACGACCTCGTCCGCGAACAGTGGCCGGCCCGGCTCGGGATGCCGCCGACGACCATGCTCTCCGGTGTCCCCGCGCACGTCGACGGACGCATGCTGGCGATCAGCGAGCGCGCGGGCGGGCATCTCATCAACGGCGACCGGATGTGGCATTACGTCGAAGGCATCACCAACTGGGATCCGATCTGGCCGCAGCACGGCATCAGGATCCTGCCGGGGCCGTCGTCGCTCTGGTTCGACGCGACCGGGAAGCGGCTCCCGGTGCCGCTCTTCCCGGGCTTCGACACGCTCGGTACCCTCGCGCACCTGCGTGCCACCGGCCACGACCACAGCTGGTTCGTGCTGACCCAGCGGATCATCGAGAAGGAGTTCGCGCTGTCGGGGAGCGAGCAGAACCCCGACCTCACCGGGAAGGATCTCGGGCTGCTCGCGAAGCGCATCGGTCCGGGAGCGCCCGGCCCCGTCGAGGCGTTCAAGGAACACGGCGCTGACTTCGTCGTCGCAGACACGCTCACCGAGCTGGTCGCCGGCATGCAGGAGCTGAGCCCGGAGACGCCCATCGATGCGGCGAACCTCGTCGCCGAGGTGGAGGCCCGCGATCGCGAGATCGACAACCCGTTCACGAAGGACCTGCAGATCACGGCGCTCCGTGGTGCCCGCTCCTACCGGGGCGACAAACTCATCCGCGTCGCCGCACCGCACCGGCTCCTCGATCCGAAGGCCGGACCGCTCATCGCGGTGAAGCTGCATGTGCTGACCCGCAAGAGCCTCGGTGGGCTCGAGACCGACCTCGCGAGCCGGGTCCTCGGTCCCGACGGGAACCCGGTGCCCGGTCTCTACGCCGCCGGTGAGGCGGCCGGCTTCGGCGGTGGAGGGATCCACGGCTATCGCGCGCTCGAGGGGACCTTCCTCGGCGGCTGTCTGTTCAGCGGTCGGACCGCCGGCCGCGCGATGGCCGCCGGCTGAGGATCAGGACACGGCACCTGCGAGCACATGCCCGCGTCGGGTGCTCAAGCGGACCCATCCGCCTGAGCGGAAGACGGCCGCACGCTCCGGCTCGGCGATGAAGCCGAGGCCCACCGCGGCGAACGCGGCACCGGTCGGGAGTCCGTGGCCGTCGCCGAGGGGCCGGGACCAGACCTGCGACCGCACCTTCTGGACGATCTGATCGCCCACCGCTGTGGGGAGCGTCTCGGCGATCTCCGAGGCCCCGGTCCTTGCGACGAGTTCGAGCTCGATGGTGTCCACGTCGCCCGCGCGTTCCCAGCCGCAACGCGGCGGCGCCTGTCCGACCCACGGAGCCGTCCTCGTGGACGGCGGCAGCTCGAGCGGCACGGTCTCGCGAGCATCCGCGACCAGGTCCTCGGGAGCGACGCCGCCGAGCGTGCGGACGATGCGGTCGATGAGTTCACGCGGGGTCGCGAGCACGTCGGCCGTGGCGGGTTCGGCGAGTGCGAAGGTACGCATCCCGATGATCGTCGGACTCCGGTCGAGCAGACCCTGCGGGTGTAGCACCGGAGCGGAGACCGCCAAGACGTCCCCGGCGGCCAGGAGTCGCACGCCGGAGTCGTCGATCCGGGCGGCGCGTGCGAGGAAGGTGCGGAGGTCGGCGAGCGAGGTGGCGTCGAGGAGCTGCAAGGTGGTGGACATCTCCTCTCAATCTACGCCACCGCCGCGTGCGCTCCGGCACCGCGCCGCCGGGGCCTGGATAGACTCGGCGGGTCGGGTCGGGCATCGACGACCGAGCCTCGACCCCCGGATGAAAGGCGTGTTCGCGTGAAGGAACCGATCCACTCCCTGCTGACCGCGCTGGACCTCAGTGCTCCCGGTGTCCGGACCGACGAGGACATCTTCACCGGTCCGTCGCAATGGATGCCACAGGGGCGGGTCTTCGGTGGTCAGGTGCTCGCCCAGTCCGTCGTCGCCGCGACCCGGACCGTCGACGCCGAGCGCATCATCCACTCGATGCACGGGTACTTCCTCCGACCGGGCGACGTCGACCTGCCGATCACCTTCGCGGTCGACCGCATCCACGATGGACGCTCGTTCGCCACCAGGCGCACCCAGGCCTACCAGAACGGGGTGCCGATCCTCTCGATGATCGCGTCCTTCCAGACCCAGGACGAGGGTCCGGAGCATCAGATCGAGCTGCCCGACGGGATCCCGGACCCGGAGACGCTCCCGTCAGCCGCCGAGCTCCTCAGCGGGATCGACCACCCGGCGGCCGAGGCGTGGGCGACGGGACGCCCCTTCGACCTCCGACACGTCGGCTCCCCCGTCTACCTCCGGGTGGAGGGCGAGCGGACCACCCGGCAAGCGGTGTGGTTCAAGACGATCGAAGACCTGCCCGACGACCCGGCGCTGCACCGTGCCGCGCTCGCCTACGCGAGTGACTACACGATCCTGGAGCCGGTGCTCCGTCGTCACGGCGTTCCGTGGGCCACGCCCGGCATCAAGATCGCCAGTCTCGACCACGCCATGTGGTGGCACCGTCCCGCGCGCGTGGACGAATGGCTGCTCTACCTGCAGGATTCCCCGAGCGCCACCGGCGGGCGAGGTCTGTCCCTCGGGCGCATCTACGATCGGGCGGGTCGCCTCGTCGCGAGCGTCGCCCAGGAGGGCATGGTGCGATTCCCGAAGCCTCGGTGACCGGGGTCGCTCAGCGTCGCGAGAACTCGATCGGATCCTCGAGGAACGGCTCCCATGCGGCACGTTCGACGTCCGAGATCCGGCGCGGCTTGAGGGTCTTGGCGTCCACCATGACGACCGTCGTCGAGGCTCGGGCGTACAGCGTCTGCGATGCCCCGCCCAGCGGCGAGTACACCTCGTACGCGACCTGCAGGCTGGCCCCGCCGATCTTGCCCATCCAGAGCTGGACGTCGAGCGGATCGCGCTGGTACGGGATCGGGGCCAGGTACTCGATCTCCTGGTGCGCCACGAGCGTCAGCGTCTCGGCCTCGACGCTCGCGTCGATGACCGCGGTCGGCGGCACGTCCTCCGACGCCAGCGTCGGGATCCAGAAGACGCGGACACGCGCCTCCTCCAGCAGTTTGAGCATCGAGGCGTTGTTGACGTGGTTGAAGGCGTCGAGGTCGCCCCACCGCAGTGGGATCGGCACGTGGAGTCTGGTCATTGCTGGGCCCTCCGTGGGTCGGGGACGTACGGGTCGTGAACGGACGACGGCCCACCGGCAGAAGCCGATGGGCCGTTCGCACGAGTCCTAGTCGCGCGTGAGCTTGCGGTAGGCGGAGCGGTGCGGCTTGGCCGCGTCCGGTCCGAGGCGCTTGATCTTGTCCTCTTCGTAGGACTCGAAGTTGCCCTCGAACCAGTGCCAGTTCGACGGGTTCTCCTCGGTACCCTCGTACGCCAGGATGTGCGTCGCGATGCGGTCGAGGAACCACCGGTCGTGGGTGATGACCACGGCACAACCCGGGAACTCGAGGAGTGCGTTCTCGAGGCTCGAGAGCGTCTCGACGTCGAGGTCGTTGGTCGGTTCGTCGAGCAGCAGGAGGTTGCCGCCCTGCTTGAGCGTCAGCGCGAGGTTCAGGCGGTTGCGCTCACCACCGGAGAGGACACCCGCCTTCTTCTGCTGGTCCGGGCCCTTGAATCCGAACGTCGACACGTAGGCGCGGGACGGGATCTCCTGGTTGCCGACCTGGATGTAGTCGAGCCCCTCGGACACGACCTCCCAGAGCGTCTTGTTGGGGTCGATGCCCCCGCGGGACTGGTCGACGTAGGAGAGCTTGACGGTCTCGCCGACCTTGAGCTCGCCGGCGTCGAGCGGCTCGATGCCGACGATGGTCTTGAACAGCGTGGTCTTACCGACACCGTTGGGGCCGATGATGCCGACGATGCCGTTGCGCGGGAGGCTGAAGGAGAGGTCGTTGATGAGGACGCGTCCGTCGAAGCCCTTCTCGAGCTTCTTGGCCTCGAGGACCGTCGAGCCGAGTCGTGGACCGGCGGGGATCTGGATCTCCTCGAAGTCGAGCTTCCTGGTGCGCTCGGCCTCCGTCGCCATCTCCTCGTAGCGAGCGAGACGCGCCTTCGACTTCGCCTGGCGGCCCTTCGCGTTGCTGCGGACCCACTCGAGTTCGCTCGCGAGGCGCTTGGCGAGCTTCGCGTCCTTCTTGCCCTGGACGTTGAGGCGCTCGCCCTTCTTCTCGAGGTAGGTCGAGTAGTTGCCCTCGTAGGGGTACAGGCGGCCGCGGTCGACCTCACAGATCCACTCCGCGACGTGGTCGAGGAAGTACCGGTCGTGGGTGACGGCGAGCACGGCGCCCGCGTACTGGGCGAGGTGCTGCTCGAGCCAGAGCACGCTCTCGGCGTCGAGGTGGTTGGTGGGCTCGTCGAGGAGCAGGAGGTCGGGCTTCTGCAGGAGGAGCTTGCAGAGTGCGACGCGACGCTTCTCACCACCGGAGAGGTGGGCGACCGTGGCGTCGGACGGCGGGCAGCGCAGGGCGTCCATCGCCTGCTCCAGCTGCGAGTCGAGGTCCCAGGCGTCAGCGGCGTCGATCGCCTCCTGCAGCACGCCCATCTCGGCGAGCAGGGCGTCGAAGTCGGCGTCGGGCTCGGCCATCGCGAGCGAGATCTCGTTGAAGCGGTCGATCTTGCCCTTGATCTCGCCGACGCCCTCCTGGACGTTCTCGAGCACCGTCTTGTCCTCGTCGAGTTCCGGCTCCTGCATGAGGATGCCGACGCTGAAGCCGGGCGTGAGCTTCGCCTCGCCGTTCGAGGGGGTGTCGATCCCCGCCATGATCTTCAGGATCGTGGACTTACCGGCACCGTTGGGGCCGACGACGCCGATCTTCGCTCCGGGCAGGAACGCCATCGTCACGTCGTCGAGGATGAGCTTGTCGCCGACCGCCTTGCGGGCGCGGACCATCGAGTAAATGTATTCAGCCATGTCGCCGTCCAGTCTACGGCCGGACCCGCCGTCTGCGCTGCACGACGACGCCCGCGACGACGGCCGCCGCCGCGATCGCGCAACTCGTCGTCACCTCGAGGAGCCGGGCGGGTCCGCCGAAGAACATGGACGCCAGCAGCGCGACGAGCGCGACGACGACGATGACCGTGAGCCACGGGTGTCCCCACATGCGGATCCCGCCGACGCGGTCGCAGCTCTCCGACGCCGAGATCTGGTCGAACCGTCGGCTGCGCAGTTGGGCGACGGCGATCACGATCCACACGAAGATCGCGATCGCGCCGGTGGAGTTGACGAGGAACGTGAAGACCTCGTCCGGTGCGAGGTAGTTCAACAGGACGCACACGAGCCCGACGACGGCCGAGCACAGGATCGCGACCGCCGGCGTGCCGCGTCGCGTCGTCGCGCGGACCGCTCGCGGAGCCTCCCCGCGGCCCCCGAGCGAGAACAGCATGCGCGACGCCGTGTACAGCGACGCGTTGAGCGTCGACAACAGGGCTGTGAAGACGATGATGTCCATCGCCACCCCGGCACCGGGGATCCCGGCGGCGTGCAGCATGGTGACGAAGGGGCTGATCCCCGGCGTGATCTCCGTCCACGGCACCACGATGAGGACGACCAGGATCGAGCCGATGTAGAACAGCAGGATCCGCCAGACGACCGAGTTCACCGCTCGCCGGACGGCACCCTTCGGGTCCACCGATTCTCCTGCCGCGATCGTGGCGACCTCGGCACCGAACATCGAGAAGATGATCGGCAGCAGGGCCGCCAGGACGCCGCCGATGCCGAACGGCAGGAAGCCCCCGTCGGTCGGAGCGAGGTTGGCGACGGTCGCCGTCTCGGTCGGGACGACGCCGACGATGATGAGCGATCCGAGCGCGATGAACAGGATCACGGCCGCGATCTTGATCGACGAGAACCAGAACTCGAACTCACCGAAGGACTTCACCGAGACGAGGTTGGCGGCGAGGAACGCGACGGTGATGACGAGCGCCGGGATCCATTGCGGGAGACCTGGCACCCACTGGCTCACGATCTGCGCTGCGGCGGTCGCCTCGATGCCGACGACCACGACCCAGAACCACCAGTAGAGCCATCCGATCGCGAGACCGGCCCAGGGTCCGATGAATCGCGAGGCGTAGGCGGAGAACGACCCGGTCTCGGGCGACGCGGAGGCCATCTCCCCCAGCATGCGCATGACGAGCACCACGACCACGCCGGCCAGGGCGTACGCGAGGATCACGCCGGGCCCCGCTGCGAGGATCGCCGTGCTCGACGCCACGAGGAGCCCGGCGCCGATCATGCCACCGAGGGCGAGCAGCGCCAGGTGACGAGGCTTGAGCGTGTGCGCCAGCGCCGCCGGAGCGACGGCGAGACGTCCGTCGGCCAGGAAGACGGCCTCGGTGGCAGGTTCCCCGCCAGGTGATGGGTTGGCGGTCATGCGGGCCCTCGATTCCGGATCGAGCCACCCAGGAGGTGGCGATATCTGAAATGTCAGGTTATGGCATGCTCACTGCTTGCACCAGCCCGGGAGTGGTCAGCGGCTCTACCAGTCGATCGCGCGGGTGACCCCGACGAGGCATCGCCCGGTGTCGAGCTGCGACACCACCGACGAGTGGTATCCCGTCGCCGGCCCGTTCTGCCCGAGGATGCACTGTCCTTGCCACCGGATGGCGAACTGGATCGAGTCGGCCGGCTCGCCGATGCTCGTCGTGTCCGAGGAGACCTCCATCTCCGCCTTCGGGAAGCCGGCGGCGACGAGACCGTCGATGATCGCCTGGCCGCCAGCGGCGGGGTTTGCGGCGAGCGTG
This sequence comes from Plantibacter flavus, assembly GCF_002024505.1. NCBI lineage: Bacteria > Bacillati > Actinomycetota > Actinomycetes > Micrococcales > Microbacteriaceae > Plantibacter > Plantibacter flavus. Next base: position 1,788,495 of record NZ_CP019402.1, on the reverse strand, counting down.
GCGGCGTTGACCGCGTCGAAGAACGGCAGGTTGTCGGTGGCGGTGCCCTCGGGGAGCAGCACCGGTGCCGCCGGAGCCGTCTCAGTGGCGGTCGGCGTCTGGCTCGGCGTGGCCGTCGGCTCGGGAGCGGGCTGGGTGCAACCCGTCACGACGATGCCGAGCAGGCCGAGCACCACGCCGGCCCGGACGCCGGCGATCGACGAGCGGCGACGGATCGAGGTGACGGCTGAGGCGGGGCGGTCGCGGAGGCTCTTCTGCACGTCGAGCAGTCTACGTGGCGCGTCAGAACGGCGTGTCCTGCGGCGACGCCGACGCCCACTCCCCGGTTCCGGATCCGGTCGACTCGGATGCGGCGGACGCCGGACTCGCCCCAGCTCCGACCGGCGACTCGACGGCCCCCTTCGGCTTCCAGCCGATGTCGGGCCCGATGTGATCGGCTTCGATGTCGACCGACGTTCCTCGTCGCTCACCCTGCTCCCAGTCGCGGATCCGCAGCCGACCGAGCACGATCACACGTTGTCCTTTGACGATCGATGCGGCGGAGGCGGTCGCCAATCCACGGAAGGCGCTCACCGTGTACCAGTTCGTCTCCTGCGCCACCCAGGAGCCCTGCTTCTGGTCGTACCGACGTTGCTGCGACGCCAGGCGGAAACTGGTGATGTCCAGCCCGGATGTCGTGCGATGGTGCTTGGGGTCTGTCGCGACGTGCCCGCAGACGGTGATCTGGTCGTTCATGGGTTCCTCTCCTGTCGGTTCGTCGATCCTGGCGGTGGATCACCGAAGCGTCCGGGGCGGGTCCGTGCCGATCGCCACCCCGGACGCGCTGCCAGCCTCACCGATCCCGTAGGCCCTGTGTCGAGCCGGGCGGCCTTCGTCGATGTCCACAACCGCGCACCTCGCTGTGGAGGACTCTCGTTCCGCTCCGACCAGGGCCGATGTCGGTGGCCCCGCATACGCTGACGAGTACCAGCCGGCAGTCCCCGTCCGGCATCACCCCACCAGCGCAGGAGGAGTCCCATGCCCAACGCCCTGAGCATCCGTCCCGGCTACTGGCGCGTGACGACCCCCGACGGCCGCGTGCTCGGCAACATCGAGGCCGTTGGAGCGGACGGCGTTCCGGAGTACCGGGCCAACCGGTTCCGACCGGCCGTCCTCGGGTACGCCCCATTGGGCAGCTTCAGCGATCTCGCGGTCGCCATCGACGCCTTCCGCAACTGAGCGACGACCCTCCCGCCGTTCCCGTCGAACCCGGTGCGTCGCCCGTGTTCACGCCCGAACGAGGGGTAGTCTGCGGGCCATGCAGTGGTGGAATGACTTCGTAGAGTGGGTGACCTCAGCTGAGGTCCGCCCCATGCTGTTCGCTGCGGCCCTCTTCATCGTGGCCGTCGTGGTGTCCTCCCTCGTCGCCGCCGGCGCAAGCCGTCGCGCGCTTCGGGCCATCGTGGACCAGCGCGATCGAGAGCAGAAGAACGTCGCGATCCTGGCGCTCGTCGACGCCGCCACCGAGGCCAGCGTCTGGAACTCGCTCACCCCGCAGGAGCAGGTGCTGAGCGACCGGGCGGTCGCCCAGGCCGACACGCTCGTGCGACTCAGCCCGATCAAGGGTGCGGCCGTCGCCGCGGACTGGGCGAACCACCAGCTCCACGAGATGAAGCGCAACTCCGCGACGTTCGGGTACGAGTTGGACCCGGTGGTCGAGGACTTCCGCGACCGCCTCGTCGAGTGGTCGAAGAAGCCGGCACGGGCCCGGAAGGACTTCGACGGCGACCTCCGTCGCTGGCGCGCCGAGTCCAGCGGATCGGAACAGGCGCTCGTCGCGGAGCAGGAGTCCTGGGTCGCCAAGCAGCACCACGAGCAGTACGCCGAGGTGAAGCCCGCATCCACCGCGCCGGCTTCACGGCCCGGTGACATCACCCGCTCGACGGGCGGCACGATCAACACCAGCACGACGCAGCGCATCATCGACGACGTCGCGGTCCTGGAAGCCGAACGCAAGCAGTCCAGCGTCAGCTGACCGCGAGACCGACAGACGGCGGCCCGATCAACCGATCGGGCCGCCGTCTTCGTGTCAGGGGTTCGTGGTCAGCGCCACCAGGTGTCGAACTTGCTGACCGGGACCTGGCGCTTGTGCTCCGTCGCCGTATACCGGGCCTCGATCGCTTCGGCGGCCACCGGATCGATCTCGCTCCCCTCGAGGAAGTCGTCGATCTGCTGGTAGCTGAGTCCGAGATTCTCCTCATCGGTCTGGCCGGGAGTGCCGTCGAGGAGATCGGCGGTCGGTGCCTTCAGGTAGAGCCGTTCCGGAGCGTCGAGCGACTCCAGGAGGGCTCGCCCCTGACGCTTCGTCAGGCCGCTGAGCGGGAGCACGTCGGCTCCGCCGTCGCCGAACTTCGTGAAGAAGCCGGTGACCGCCTCGGCCGCGTGGTCCGTCCCGACAACCAGGAGCCCCTGCTGACCGGCGATCGCGTACTGGGCGACCATCCGTGCCCGGGCCTTCGCGTTGCCCTTGACGAAGTCGCTGAGGGGTTCGCCGGTCGCATCCGCGTACTCGGCTTCGAACCCGTCGACCGCGCGCTGGATGTTGAACACGACGGAGTCGTCCGGGCGGATGAACGACAACGCCAACTGGGCGTCATCCTCGTCATGCTGCACGGCGTACGGCAGACGGACGGCGACGAACCGGGCCTCCCCACCCTCGGCTCGGACCTCTTCCACCGCCAGCTGGCACAGGCGCCCGGCGAGCGAGGAATCCTGCCCCCCGCTGATGCCGAGAACGAACCCCTTCGTGTGCGTCGCCCGCAGGTACGACTTCAGGAAGTCGATCCGGGAACGGACCTCGGCCGCCGGGTCGATCGTGGGGCTGACATGGAGTTCCGCAATGATGCGGGCCTGGATCTCGCGCATGTCCCCAGGCTACTCGCTCGCCGGAGGCGCACCCGGAACTCCGAGGCACTTGCAACACACCGGAAACACGACTCGGTGGGCGAGGCGGATCTCAGGCCCAGCCGAGCTCGTGCAGCCGCTCGTCGTCGATCCCGTAGAAGTGCGCGATCTCGTGGACCAGGGTGGTGTGGATCTCGTCGGCGAGCTCGTCGAGCGTCTCGCATGCCGCCAGATGCGGCTCGCGGTAGACGATGATCCGGTCGGGCATCTCGCCGAAGCCGTAGCGGTCACGCTCCGTCAAGGCGACGCCGTCGTACAACCCGAGCGTGTCGAGCGTGCCGTTCTCAGGGCGATCCTCGACGACGAAGACGACGTTGTCGAGACCGTCGACCATCTCGTCGGGTAAGCGGTCGAGTTCGTCCACCACGAGGGCTTCGAACGGCTCGGTGTCCAGCTCCAACATGCCCGCTCCCCGGATACGACAGAAGCCGGAGGGATCCTCCGGCTTCTGTACGACATGGGGTGAGTAACGGGGCTTGAACCCGCGACCTCCTGGACCACAACCAGGCGCTCTGCCAACTGAGCTATACCCACCATGCGACCTGCTCCGCGGAGACCGCGTCACAAGCGACTGGATGAGTCTATTACATGTTTGGGGCGTACCGTGACACGACCGCTTCCGAAACCTGCTTCGCGTCGTCGGAGGACGGGCCGGGGAGGTCGACGAACAACGCTCCGCGGTAGTAGGCGAGCTCACGGATCGACTCGAGGATGTCCGCCAGCGCGCGGTGACCGCCGTGCTTCGACGGGGCGTTGAAGTAGACACGCGGGTACCACCGACGGGCGAGTTCCTTGATCGAGGAGACGTCGACGTTGCGGTAGTGCAGGTGGGCGTCGAGTCGTGGCATGTAGCGCGCGAGGAACCCTCGGTCGGTCCCGATGGTGTTCCCTGCCAGCGGAGCCTTCGACTCGTCGGGGACGAAGCGCTGGATGTACTCGATGACCTGGAACTCCGCGTCCGCGACGCTCACGCCGTTCGGGATCTCCTCGAGCAGCCCCGAGGTGCGGTGCATGTTCGTCACGAACTCACCCATGTTGTCGAGTGCCGACTGATCGGGCTTGATCACGACGGAGTAACCCGGGTCGAGGATGTTCAGTTCGAAGTCGGTGATCACGACGGCGATCTCGACGAGTTCGTCGACCTCCAGCTCGAGTCCGGTCATCTCGCAGTCGATCCAGACCAGACGGTCCCCAGCTGTGCTCATGGGTCGAGTCTACTCAGCACGACCGACGCCGCCGGTTCCGTAGACTCGAGCGGTGATCATCGCCATCTCCGTCCTGCTGCTCGTCAACGGTGTCTACAACGTCGTCGTCTGGCCCCGCTTCCTCAAGCGGATCGTCGCCGACCCGCGTGCCCGCGATGATCAGGGACGTGCGACGACGTTCCTGCGCGTGCACGTCATCCTCATCAGCATCGCCCTCGTCCTCGCAGCCCTGTCGCTCGTCTTCGGTGTCCTCGGCCTCCTCGGCGTCGGCGCCTGAGACACCGCTGCGGTATCCTGGACGACGCCCGCCTCCGTAGCTCAGGGGATAGAGCAGGAGCCTTCTAATCTCTTGGTCGCAGGTTCGAATCCTGCCGGGGGCACCTCACACGACATCGCGGACCCTTCTCATCTCTTGGTCGCAGGTTCGAATCCTGCCGGGGGCACACCCCTTCGACAAGCTCAGGGACCGGAACCCGAGCCCTGACCCTTCGACAAGCTCAGGGACCGATACCCGGACGCTCATCGTCACTCGCGCAACCAAGGATTCCAACGTCCACGACTGTCGTGAGCGAGGGCGTCGAGGACGAGTGCGGAGACCTGGTCCGCCGCGCCGGTCGCCTCGATGCGGAGCCCGGCATCGAGGTCGGGCCGCTCCCGCTCGATGAACGCGTCCTCCTGGAGGGTCCACCCCGCGAGCCAGTCCACACCGTCACCGCGCCCGATGAGGCGGTCCGTGCGCTGCACCATCGGCGCGTCGAGCCACAGCACCGTGTCGGCGAGCACCCGCGACGCCCGCGACGACGAGCCGCAACCCTCGACGATGAGTGGACGGTCGCTCGGCACGAGGTGCACCTCCGCACGGGCGGACCGTTCCCAGTCCCAGCGCCGCCACTCCCCCGCGCGCCGCTCAGCGAACGGTCTGACGATCCACTCGACGAGGAGTCGAGCACCTTCCTCGAGCCCTTCCCACCCCGGATACAGGTCGTCCATGTGGATGACCGTGCTGTCGGTCAACGCGGACGCCACCGAAGAGGCGAGCGTCGTCTTCCCCGTGCCCGAGCGACCGTCGACGAGCAGGACCGGCGGGACCGCGCTCACTGACCCACGACCCGGAACGTACCGGCGAGGACGGCCGTGGACAGCGCGAGGGCCATGATCACGACCGTCACCAGGACGGCCACGAGATCGGCCCGGCCCAGGCGGGACGGTCTCGCCCAGGTGCGTTCGATCGGCGCCCCGAACCCCCGCGCCTCCATCGCCGTCGCGAGTTTGCTCCCCCTTCGTATTGCGAACACCAGCAGGACGAAGGCCATGGAGGCGAACCGGCGGACCACTCCCCGGTCCCCCAAGCCACGGGCACGACGGGCGAGCGCGAGACTGCGCCAGTCGTCGATGAAGAGTCCGAGCATCCGCGCTCCAGCGAGGATCCCGAGCACGAACCTCGACGGCAGCTTCGCGATCTGGGACATGCCGTCGGCCAGATCGGTCGGGTCCACCCGCGCGAAGAGCAGGATCGTCGGGAGACCGAGCGCCAACACGCGGATCGTCACGGCGACCGCCAGTTCGATCGAGTTGTCCGTCACGCGGACGAACCCGAGCGACAGGTACTCCGTCCCTCCCGGCTTCGCGTACAACAGCATGCTGATCCCGCCGATGGGCGCGAAGACGAGCACCGGCAGGGCCCGCTTCAGCAACGCGGTGAACCGCAGGCCGGAGAGCGGGAACAGCATCACTTCGAGCAGGACCGCCGTGCTCGCACTCACCCAGTCGATCGTCAGCAGCAACGGGACGGACAGGATCAGGACGGCCAGCACCTTTGTTACCGGATTCACCCGATCGAGCGGCGGTCGATGGTGCAGCACCGTCGAGCGCTCCGCTGCCGTGAGGCTCGTCATGCGGCCCGCCTCCGGAGCTCCGGCGGTTCGAGGAGGATGCGATGGTCGCCCAGATGCTCGACGACCCCCGCGTCATGCGTGACGGAGACGATCGTCGCGCCGCGTTCGAGCTCGTGCTGCAGCAGGCGGACGAGTGACAACCACGTGCGTCGATCCTGCCCGAACGTCGGTTCGTCGAGGACCATGACCGCCGGCCGGGCGGCGAGGACGGTGGCCACCGACAACCGGCGCTTCTGACCGCCCGAGAGACTGAACGGGTTCGCCTCGGCGAGACGACCGAGACCGAGCGCATCGAGGATCTCGGAGACCCGCTCATCGATGGCGGTCCGGGACCAGCGGAGGGCCTGCAGGCCGACACCGAGCTCGTTCCGCACGGTCGATGAGACGAACTGGTGCTCGGGATCCTGGAAGACCGTCCCGATGCGCGTGAGCAACTCGGTCGACTTCCAGCGGATCGGCCGGGATCCCAGCCTGCCGGCGAGCTGCGGAGCGGCGGTCACCGTCCCCGTGATCTCCGGCAGCAGTCCCGCCAGCGTGAGCGCGAGCGTGGACTTCCCCGCGCCGTTGGGGCCGACGATGACGGTCGCCGCGCCTTCGGGCACCGCGAGCCCCAGGTGCTCCTGCACCGGCTGCTTCCGCGTTCGACCGATCGCCAGGTCGTCGGTCGTGATGACCGCCGCTGACGGGCCGGACACCGGACGAGGGGCCAACCCCAGCGGGACGCCCGGCACCCAGACGCCCGCATCGGCCAGGCGCCGCCCGACGTCGTCGAGGACGAGGTCGGGTGGCCCGTCGGCGAGGACACCGCCGTCGGCGTCGAGCACGACGACCCTGGTCATCAGCTCGCGCCAGACGTCGACGCGGTGTTCGATGACGACCAGGGTGGACGAACCGTCATCGACCAGCCGAGCGACGGCGTCCCGCACCTCGGCCACCCCGGCCGGGTCGAGGTTCGCGGTCGGTTCGTCGAGCAGGAGGAGCGAGGGCTGCATGGCGAGTACGCCGGCGAGGGCCAGCCGCTGTTTCTGACCGCCGGACAGCGCCGAGGTCGAGTGGTCCAGCGGCAGGTCCAGTCCGACGGCCTCCAGCGAGGCGTCGACGCGGCGCCAGATCTCCTCGCGCTCGATGCCGAGGTTCTCGCAGCCGAAGGCGACGTCGTCGCCGACCTTGGACAGGATCACCTGCGAGTCGGGATCCTGCAGCACGAGCCCGATGCGACCCCTCGCTCGTTCAGGCGGAACGCCGTCCACGAGGAGCGAGCCGTGGGACTCCCCCTCGTCCGCTCCGCCGAGCACGCCGGCCAGTGCGTGGATCAGCGTCGACTTGCCGGCACCGGACGCCCCCAGCAGGAGGACCCGCTCGCCCGGTTCGATCACGAGGTCGAGGTCGCTCACCGCCCAGGCCTTCCGACCGGCATGCCGCCACCCCCAGTCCCGCGCGACGACGCGCGCCGGACCGGTCGCAGCCGCTCCCGGCACAATCAGACCTCGCGCCGAGCGTCCCGCCCCGACGCGAACCGACTGAGCGCTCCGGTCGACGCGAGTGCCCTGACGAGTGCCCAGCCGACGACACCGGCGAGGATCGCGCCCGAGACGAGCAGCGAACCGAGGTAGATCGCGTTGAACTCGACACCCTTCTCGAGGTTGCCCGACATGACGAGTTCGAGGAGCCACGCGCCGGCCCCGGCACCGGCCCCGGCGAGGATCGCCGGAACGAGGCCGAAGCGCTTGTACGCGAACGCCGCGAACACCAGCTCGGCACCGAGGCCCTGAGCGAGCCCGGAGTACACCGTCGTGATGCCCCATGCGTTGCCGATGAGGGCGGAGACGATCGCCCCGATGGTCTCGACGAGGAGGGCAGCGCCGGGCTTCCGGATGATGAGTCCGCCGAGCACCCCGCCGAGGAGCCAGATCCCGACGGCGATCCCGCCGAAACCGGGCGTGACGGCGCTGGCACCCGCGTACCAGAGTGATCCGAGCGTGTTCCACGCCCAGAAGATGAGGCCGGTCGCGACGCCGAGTACGGCGACCACGACGATGTCGACGACCCTCCAGCGCAAGGTCCGCGACACAGCGCGTTCAGAGGGTGATACCTTAGTCGATGCTGACACGATACGTGCCCTTCCTGTAGACGGAAAAGAGCACGGGATAGCGAGAAATGGTCTCCCTGCGCTGGCATGATCCAGATCAGGTTCGACGGTCGAAGGCGAATACCTTCCTCTCAGCCCGGTTCACCGGACTCCCGTGGTGGCACGAGTCTAACCCCTGCCGTGCGCGGTCGCACGACAGGGGTTGGACGGAGGGGGCTACTTCTTGAGAGCCTTGATGAGGCCGGCGAGCGCCTTGCCGCTCACCCAGATGAACGGGATCGCGACGGCGATCAGCGAGATGAGGTTCGGGTCGAAACGGAGACCCTCGTCGGTCTTGATGTAGGCACCGACGGGGATGGAGACGCCACCGCCGCCACCGCCGCTCGGGGCGTCGTCGCCGTCGCCCTCGGAGCCGCCGCCGAAGCCGTAGTACGTCAGCGCGACGGGCACGAGCTTCGTCCCGTCGATGTCCTGCTGCTCCCCATAGGCCGCGGTCACGCCGAGCCCCTTCGCCTGTTCTGCCAGCTTCTCCACGAGATTCGTCATACGGCGAGGCTATCGCTCGGCATCTCCCGGTCCAAGGGGTTGATCCGTGCTCCCAGCACCCTGCGAGTCTCCGCGACTGCCGAGTCCGCGACGCCTCGGCTTGCCGAGGAGGGAGGCGGGGGCGATCGCGAGATCGCCGAACCGGCTTGCGACCCGGTCGATCGTCTGCTCGGCTTCACGCCACTCCTCGTCCGGGTCCCAGAGCCCGGCACCGGCCTCATCGGCCGGGACGAGCTGGTCGACCTTCACCCCCACGAGGCGCACGAGGCGTCCGCCGCGATCGAGGTCGTCGAACAGCGAGGCCGCTTCGTCGTACACCCGCCGGCCCACGTTCGTGGCCTCGCCGATGGTGCGCGACCGGGTGACGACGCTGAAGTCCGCATAGCGCACGCGGATGCTGATCGTCCGGCCGGCGTAGCCGCCCTTCCGGAGTCGGATCGCGACGAGGCCGGCGAGGTTCAGCAGTTCGCGCTTGAGGATGGTCGGGTCGGAGACGTCGGTCGGGAAGGTCACCTCGTGGCTGACGCTCTTCTCGCGACGTGCCAGCTCGATGCCGCGCGGATCGATCCCGTTCGCGAGCTCGAGGAGTCGGCGACCGGAGGCTTCACCGACCGCGCGCTGGAGCATCGACAGCGGGGTGGAGGCGAGCTGACCGATGGTCCGGATGCCCCGGTTCGTCAGCTGCTCCTCCGTCCGACCACCGACGCCCCACAGTGCACCGACCGGCAACGGGTGGAGGAACGCCAGGGTCTCGTCGGCCGGCACGACCAGCAGACCGTCGGGCTTGGACAGGCCGGAGGCGAGCTTCGCGACGTACTTCGTCGCCGCCAGGCCCACCGAGCACGGCAAGCCGGTCGCGTCGAGGACCCGTTGCTTCACGAGCGCGGCGATCGTCCGCGGGCTCCCGAGCAACCGGACCGCGCCGGAGACGTCGAGGAAGGCCTCGTCGATGCTCAGGGGTTCGACGAGCGGTGTGACCGACTCGAACACCTCCATCACCCGGTCGGAGTACTCGCGGTACCGGCCGTGGTGGGGCGGCAGCACGACGGCGCTCGGACAGAGCCGCATCGCCTGGGACACCGGCATCGCCGCGCGCACGCCGTACCGGCGAGCCTCGTAACTGGCGGAGGTGACGACCGACCGCCCCTCCTTGTTGCCGACGATGATCGGCAGACCGCGCAGCTCGGGCCGTTCCAAGAGCTCGACCGAGACGAAGAACGCGTCCATGTCGACATGGAGGATGGGGGTACCGCTGTCGTCGGCATCGTGCGCCGAGACGCGACGAGACGCTCCATCCTGCCGACTCATGCCTCCATTGTCGCAGTCGCCTCCGACACGCTCTCCACAAGGGCCGAGGCGGGAGTGTCCGGCGACGCTAGGCTGTCCGGCGATGAGCACGCGAACGCGGACCGGGTCGGCCCCGGCGGTCCCAGACCTCTCCGGGCGGGACCTCGCCCTTGACCTCGTGCGCGTCGCCTGCGTCGTCACGGTGGTCGTCGTCCACCTCCTGATGGTCGCCGTGGCGGTCGAGCCGGACGGCGCGATCGGCATCTCCCGGGCGCTCGAGCAGCAGCCGTGGTTCGACACGGGCACCTGGTTCGGCCAGATCATGCCGCTGTTCTTCATCGTGGGCGGCTTCGCGACGATCACCGGCTGGCGCAGCACCGTCAGACGTGGTGGCGGGACCAGCGACTTCCTCCGGTCCCGGGTGTTCCGACTCGCCCTGCCGACGATCCCGGTCCTGCTCTTCCTCGCCGCAGGGCTGTGGCTCGCCGGGGCGCTCGGTGTCGACCCCGCCATCATCGAGGCCGTCGCCGCAGGCGTCGGGTCCCCGCTCTGGTTCCTGGCCGCCTACCTGCTGTGCCAGGCGGTCGCGCCCTTCCTGGCCACCTGGCACGACCGCCACCCCGTCCTGACCTGTGCGGCCCTGCTGGCCGGCGTGATCCTCGTCGACGTCGTCCGGTACTCGACCGGCCTCCTGGGCATCGGTCTCGTCAACCTGGTGTTCGTCTGGCCGCTGCTGCAGCAGTTCGGGTTCTTCTTGGCCGATGGTCGTCTCCGCACCGTCCCTCGCCTCGTCCTCGTGGCCGTGGTGCTCGTCTCCTACGGTGCGCTCGTGCCGATCACGACCTGGCTGCCGTACTCGACCAGCATGCTCGGCAACCTCAACCCACCGACCCTCCCCCTCGTCGTCCTCGGCGTCGGGCAGCTCGCCCTGCTCGCCCTGGTGCACCCGCTGCTCACGGCGATCATGCGGACCCGCGCCGCGCGAGCCGTCGTCTTCCTCATCGGGTCCCGGCTGATGACGGTGTACCTCTGGCATCTCCCCCTGATCATCGCGGTCGCCGGTCTCCAGCTCGCCCTCGGCATCCCCTTCGCGGAACCGCTGAGCGCGGCATGGTGGTGGACCCGACCGGTCGTGCTGCTCGTCGTCGCGGTCCTGCTCGCGGGCGTCGGCACACTCCTCGGCCGCGTCGAGCACCCCCGCAAGCTGCGCCTCGACCCCGAGCGCAAGCCAACGCACGTCGCCGTGTGGATCGCTCTCGCGAGCGCCTTCATCATGCCCTTCGCGGAGATCTCCCACCCGCTCACCGCCGCGATGGCGGCTGCCGGCGCTGTCGGCTCGATCATCGCGGTCGTGCTCCTGAACCCGACCCGTCGGCCGGTCGAGCGCGTCGCAAGCGGATCAGACCAGGCCGTGGACCAGCGGCCGTAGCCATTCGCGAAAGGCCTCCCGGTCGTCCCGGAGCGACTCACTGACCACGATCGTGTCGGGCGCGACCACCCAGGCCCCCGGTCGGCAGATCGGGAGCACCTCGAGGTCCAACCGGAACGAGCTGGATTGCCGACGCAACTCGAACTGGCGCTCGCGGATGAGTTCGTAGACGTCGGTGAGACGGCTCGGCGATCGACCTGCGAGTGCGCGTTCGTACTCACGGATCCGAGCCGACGCCCATCGGTGCGCCTCGTCGTACGCCCGGTAGGCGAGCTCCTGCAGGTCGAGGGCTCGATCGAACACCTCGAAGTGTGGTGGACGGACCTCGGCCATGAAGAGGCGCGTGTCGCGACGAGCGATCCCGGTCCACCAGCCGTCGAATTGGACCGCGAGCGCGTCGAGGTCGAGGCCGGCGACGTCGATCCGCTCCAGCCCCGGCGTGACGGCGGGAAGCTGCGCGACGCATCGCTCCCCGAGCCCTGCCATGTCGCGGAACGCGAGCGCCAGCATGAGGGCCATCGGAGCGTCTTCCGTGACCTGCCACCGCATGGTGCCTTCGACCAGCATGGCGGAAGTGTATGCCGGGCCAGCAGTCGGCACCAGGGCTTCCCCTGGCCGACGACATCGGGCCCGTGCCGCCGTCGTTGACGCTGGCACGGGCCCGATGGTGCAGGAGTGACCGCTACTGCGAGGCGCGTTCCAGGACGAGTTCGCGCACACGTGCCGCATCGGCCTGTCCGCGCATCGCCTTCATCACGGCGCCGATGACCGCGCCGGCCGCCTGGACCTTGCCGTCGCGGATCTTGGCGAGGACGTCAGGCTGAGCGGCCAGTGCCTCGTCGATGGCGGCGATCAGCGGACCGTCGTCGGACACGAGCGCGAGACCGCGAGCGTCGATGACCTCCTGAGGAGTGCCCTCCCCGTCGATGACGCCCTCGAGCACCTGGCGCGCGAGCTTGTCGTTGAGCGTTCCGTCCTCGACGAGCGCAGCGAGTGCCGCGACGTGCTCGGGCGACACGAGGCTGGTCGCCTCGACGTCGCGCTGGTTCGCGATCCGCGAGATCTCACCCGTCCACCACTTCCGTGCGGCGGCCGGAGCGGCGCCGGCCTCGACGGTGGCCGTGATCTCGTTCAGCAGACCACCGTTCACGACGTCCTGGAACTCCAGGTCGGTGAAGCCCCACTCGCTCTTCAGCCGACGGCGGCGGACCGCCGGCTGCTCGGGCAGGGCCGCTCGGAGTTCCTCGATGAGTTCGGGCGACGGCACGACCGGGAGCAGGTCGGGCTCCGGGAAGTACCGGTAGTCGTCGGCGTCGCTCTTCGGCCGGCCGGCGGACGTGGCCCCGGTGTCCTCGTGCCAGTGCCGCGTCTCCTGGACGATGGATCCGCCGTCCTTGAGGATCGCAGCCTGCCGCTGGATCTCGTAGCGGACGGCGCGCTCGACGGAACGCAGGGAGTTGACGTTCTTCGTCTCCGTGCGCGTGCCGAGCTTCTCCTGGCCGCGCGGGCGCAGCGAGATGTTGGCGTCGCAGCGGAGGTTCCCGCGCTCCATCTTCGCGTCGGAGATGCCGAGCGCCACGACGATGTCGCGGATCGCGGAGACGTAGGCCTTCGCGATCTCGGGCGCCCGGTGCTCGGTGCCGTAGATCGGCTTCGTGACGATCTCGACGAGCGGCACACCGGCGCGGTTGTAGTCGACGAGCGAGTACTCGGCACCCTGGATACGGCCGGTGGAACCGCCGATGTGCGTGAGCTTGCCGGCGTCCTCCTCCATGTGCGCGCGCTCGATCGGCACCGTCACGATGGTGCCGTCGGCCAGCTCGACGTCGACCGAGCCCTCGAAGGCGATCGGCTCGTCGAACTGCGAGATCTGGTAGTTCTTCGCGAGGTCGGGGTAGAAGTAGTTCTTCCGCGCGAACCGGCTCGAGGGTGCGATCGAGCAGCCGAGGGCGAGCCCGAGGCTGATCGAGTACCGCACCGCCTGCTCGTTCACGACCGGGAGCGATCCGGGCAGACCGAGGCAGACCGGCGAGATGTTCGTGTTCGGAGCGTCGCCGAAGCCGTTCGGTGCCGAAGAGAACATCTTCGTCTTGGTGTTCAGCTCGACGTGCACCTCGAAGCCGAGCACCGGCTCGTACAGTTCGAGGGCTTCTTCGTAGGAGAGGAGCTTGTCCTTGGCCATGGGTTACCGACCTCCGAGAGCGGGTGCCTGCGAGATGAGGGTGTGCCCCCACGTCGATTCGAGGAGCGCCTCGAGGGCGGCGCCGACCCGGTAGAGCCTGGCGTCCTCCCGTGCTGGCGCCATGAACTGGATGCCGACGGGCAGACCGTCTTCGGGCGCGAGACCGATCGGCACGCTGATGCCGGGCACACCGGCGAGGTTCGCCGGGATGGTGGTGACGTCGTTCAGATACATCGCCAGCGGGTCGTCGATGCGCTCGCCCAGCTTGAACGCCGTCGTCGGGGCGCTCGGGCTCACGAGGACGTCGACCTGGTCGAACGCCGCCGCGAAGTCGCGCTGGATGAGCGTCCGGACCTTCTGGGCGCTGCCGTAGTAGGCGTCGTAGTAGCCCGCGCTGAGCGCGTAGGTGCCGAGGATGATCCGTCGCTTCACCTCGGGACCGAAGCCGGCCTCGCGCGTCGCGGACATGACCTGCTCGACCGTGCCGCCACCCTCGGGCGTGACCCGCATCCCGAAGCGCACCGAGTCGAACTTCGCGAGGTTGCTCGACGCTTCGGCAGGGAGGATGAGGTAGTAGGCGGCGACGGCGTACTCGAAGTTCGGAGCGGAGACCTCGACGATCTCGGCACCGTTCGCCTCGAGGACCGCGAGCGCCTCCTGGAAGCGGCTCTTCACACCGGCCTGGAAGCCTTCACCGTTGAGCTCGGTGACGACGCCGACCCGGAGGCCGCGCAGCACGTCGCCGCGCGCGCCCTCACGGGCCGCAGCAGCCATCGAGGGCCACGCGTCGCGGAGCGAGGTGGAGTCGAGGGCGTCGTGCCCGGCGATGACGTCGTGGAGGAGGCCCGAGTCGAGGACCGTGCGGCTGACCGGTCCGACCTGGTCGAGCGAGGAGGCGAGTGCGATCGCCCCGTAGCGGCTGACCGCGCCGTAGGTGGGCTTCACGCCGACCGTGCCGGTCACGTGCGCCGGCTGGCGGATGGAACCACCGGTGTCGCTGCCGAGGGCGATGGGCGCCTCGAACGCGGCGACCGCGGCAGCGGAGCCACCGCCGGAACCGCCGGGGATGCGGTCGAGGTCCCACGGGTTGTGGGTCGGGCCGTACGCCGAGTGCTCCGTGCTCGAGCCCATGGCGAACTCGTCCATGTTCGTCTTGCCGAGCGGCACGAGACCGGCGGCACGTGACCGCGCGACGACGGTCGCGTCGAAGGGCGACAGGTACCCCTCGAGGATCTTGCTCCCCGAGGTGGACGGCATGTCGGTCGTGACCAGGACGTCCTTGATGGCGAGCGGGACGCCCGCCAGCTCGCCGAGGTCCTCGCCAGCGGCACGGCGTGCGTCGATGTCGGCGGCGACGGCGAGCGCGTGGTCCGACACGTGGAGGAAGGCGTGGACGTCGCCGTCGACCTGCGCGATGCGGTCGAGGTGGGCCTGGGTGGCTTCGACGCTGGAGACCTCGCCCGCGCGGAGCTTGCTCGACAGCTCCGCTGCCGTGAGACCGATCAATCCGCTCACTGCTCCTCCCCCAGGATCGCCGAGACCTTGAAGCGGCCGTCGGCCGATTCCGGCGCGTTCTGCAGCGCCTGTTCGCGCGTGAGCGTGTTGCCGACGACGTCGTCGCGGTACACGTTCTCGAGCGGGATCGGGTGGCTCGTCGCCGGGACGTCAGGCGTGGCCACCTGCTGCACCTTCTGGATGTTGTCCACGATGGAGTCGAGCTCCGTCGTGAGGTGGGCGATCTCGTCCTGGCTCAGGGCGATTCGAGCGAGGTTCGCGAGATGCGCGACCTGCTCGGTAGTGATTTCCGACATGCGTCTCCCGTACGTGTAGCGGTGGCGGTCGCTCCAGTCTATTCGCCAGGGACGTGGTCGTCCGTCGGGCTCCGCCCCTACAGTGGAACGGTGACCCAGAACGACTCGAGCAGCCGTCCCCGTCCCCCGCACGAGCGTCCGTGGCTCGCGAGCTACGCCGCCGACGTGCCGGACGACATCCCCGAGCAGACCGGCAGCCTCGGCGATCTCGTCGAGGCCTCGGCGGCGAGCTACCCGGACGCCGTCGCGCTGGAGTTCTTCGGGTCCACCACCACCTACACGGAGCTCGAGGCGCTGATCGCCCGTGCCGCCGCGGGCCTGCGTGCACTCGGTGTCCGGGCGGGCGACCCCGTCGCCCTCATGCTCCCGAACTGCCCGCAGCACATCGTCGCGTTCTACGCCGTCCTCAGGCTGGGTGCCGTCGTCATCGAGCACAATCCGCTCTACACCCCCCAAGAGCTCCGCCACCAGTTCGAGGACCACCGCGCGACGTTCGCGATCGTCTGGGACAAGGTCGCCGAGCACCTGCAGGACTTCCCGGCCGACCTGGCGGTGCACTCGCTCGTGACGATCGACGTGACCCGGGCGATGCCGCTCCACATGCGCGCCGCTCTCCGTCTGCCCATCCCGAAGGCGAGAGCCTCACGGGCCCAGCTCACCGCACCGGTCTCGGGCACCGTGCGGTGGGAACAGCTCCTGACCTCGGCGCCGCTGCCGGCGAGCCACCCGAAGCCCGCGACCGACGCCCTCGCGCTCATCCAGTACACGAGCGGGACGACCGGCTCGCCCAAGGGGGCCGCACTCACCCACGGCAACCTGCTCGCGAACGCGGCGCAGTCCCGAGCCTGGGTGCCCACGGTGAAGCGCGGGGAGGCCGTCGTCTACGCGGTGCTCCCGATGTTCCACGCCTACGGCCTGACGCTCTGCCTGACCTTCGCCATGAGCATGGGCTCGCGCCTCGTCCTCTTCCCGAAGTTCGACCCGGCGCTCGTCCTCAAGGTCATGAAGAAGCGACCGCCGACCTTCCTGCCCGCCGTACCGCCCATCGCCGACCGACTCCTGACCGCGGCGACCGAGCAGGGCGTGTCGCTGCAGGGCACCGAGATCGCCATTTCGGGAGCGATGCCGCTGCCGCACGACCTCGTCGTCCCGTTCGAAGCCGCGTCCGGCGGCTTCCTCGTCGAGGGCTACGGGCTCTCCGAGTGCTCACCGGTCATCTCCGCGAACCCGGTCTCGACCGCACGGAAGCCCGGGACCATCGGCCTCCCGCTGCCGAGCACCGAGGTGCGCGTCGTGGATCCCGACGACCCGGAGACCGACCGTCCGGCCGGCGAGGCGGGCGAGCTGCTCGTCCGCGGCCCGCAGGTCTTCCGCGGCTACTACAACAAGCCCGAGGAGACCGCCGCCGTCCTGCTCCCAGGCGGCTGGTTCCGCACCGGCGACATCGTGTCCATCGACGAGGAGGGGTTCATGACCGTCGTCGACCGGATCAAGGAGCTCATCATCACCGGCGGGTTCAACGTGTCGCCGAGCGAGGTCGAGCAGGTGCTCCGTGGACATGCGTCGGTCGCCGACGCCGCCGTCGTCGGTCTCCCCGATCCCCACTCCGGCGAGCAGGTCGTCGCGGCCGTCGTCGCGGCTCCCGGTGCCACCGTGGATGCGAACGCGCTCAGAGCCTGGGCGCGGGAGATCCTCACCCCGTACAAGGTGCCGAAGCGGGTCGTCGTCGTCAACGAACTCCCCAAGTCACTCATCGGCAAGGTGCTGCGGCGCCAGGTCCGCGACGAGCTGCTGCAGGCCGACAAGGACTGAGCTCAGTCGGTCGGCGCCCCGTCGGCGGACGCCGCACCCTCGGCTTCATCCTCGGCCGGGGCGTCCGGCTCGCCGAGTGCTGCTGGACCCTCGGAGACGAGCAGGGCGAACTGCTCGGCGTCGATGATCCGCAGACCGAGTGCTTCGGCCTTCGCGAGCTTCGACCCGGCACCCGGGCCGGCGGCGACGAAGTCGGTCTTCTTCGAGACGCTCGACGCGGCCTTCCCTCCCGCCTGCACGATCGCTTCCAGCGCACCCTCCCGGGTGAAGCCCTCGAGCGAACCGGTGGCGACGACGGTGACACCCGACAGCACCCCGCCGGCCGCGACAGCGGCGCCCGGCCCCGGGTGTCCGGGAGTCGCCCACTGCACGCCCGCCGCAGTCCACTCCTCGACGATCTCGCGATGCCAGTCGACCTCGAACCAGGCGATGAGCGCATCGGCGATGATCCCGCCCACGCCGTCGACCTCCGCGAGCTCGTCGCGGGTGGCCGCACGGATGGCATCGAGCGAACCGAAGTACTCCGCGAGTGACCGGGCGGCGACCGGGCCGACGTGGCGGATGTTGAGTGCCACGAGCAACCGTGCGAGCGGGCGGGTCTTCGCGCCGTCGAGGTTGGCGAGGAGTTCGATCGCGTTCTTGGACGGCACCGAGGACTCGTCACCGTCGAACTCGGCCGCGGCCGGATCGTGCACGCCGTCCTTCTTGGCGCGTCGGCGGCGGAAGGGCGTGACGCGCTTCTCGGATCCGTCCTCGTTGAGCTTGGGCAGGCCGGTCTCGTTGTCGCGGACGATCACCGTGACCGGGAAGATGTCGGCCATCGTGAGCGAGAAGAGTCCGGCCTCGGTGGTCAGCGGTGGTTCCGCGGGCTCCACCGGCTGGGTGAGCGCCGCTGCCGCCACCTCGCCGAGCGCCTCGACGTCGAGCGCGCCACGGGAGCCGATGTGCTCGACGCGTCCGCGCACCTGCGCCGGGCAGCTCCGCGCGTTCGGGCAGCGCAGGTCGATGTCGCCCTCCTTCGCGGGGGCGAGAGTGGTACCGCACTCGGGGCAGTGCTCGGGCATGACGAACTCGCGCTCCGAACCGTCGCGGAGCTCGACCACCGGGCCGAGGACCTCGGGGATGACGTCGCCGGCCTTCCGGAGGACGACGGTGTCACCGATGAGCACCCCCTTCGCCTTCACGACGTCCTGGTTGTGCAGGGTCGCCTGACGCACCTCGCTGCCGGCGACGAGCACTTTATGCATGACGGCGAACGGGGTGGCGCGACCGGTACGCCCGACGCTCACGACGATGTCGAGCAGCTTCGTGTTCACCTGCTCGGGCGGGTACTTGTAGGCGATGGCCCATCGCGGAGCACGACTCGTCGCGCCGAGCTCGCCGTGGAGCGCGAGATCGTCGACCTTCACGACGACGCCGTCGATCTCGTGCTCGACGCTGTCGCGGTGGGCGCCGAAGTACTCGATGAACTCCGCCGCACCGGTCGCCTCGTCGTGGACCCGGTAGTGCGAGGAGGTCGGGAGCCCCCAGCTGTGCAGCAACTCGTAGACCTGCGACTGCCGGGCGACGGGCGGCTGTTCCCACGCGCCGATGCCGTGGACGAGCATCTGCAGGCGGCCGAGCCGGTCGTGCATGAGTGCGAGCTGGGCCGGGTTCTTGCTCTCCGCCTTCTGGCGCAGGGAACCGCTCGCCGCGTTGCGCGGGTTGGCGAAGACCCGTTCACCGGCCGCCGCCTGGTTGGCGTTCAGTTCGCGGAAGGCCTCGACCGGGAAGAAGATCTCGCCCCGGACCTCGACGACCTCCGGGAACTCGACATCCGGGTCGGACGAGGTCAGTCGCTCGGGGATGGAACGGATGTACCGCACGTTCTCCGTGACGTCCTCGCCGACGACGCCGTCGCCTCGCGTGGCCGCGCTCACGAGGCGGCCGCGCTCGTACCGGAGGTTGATGGCGAGGCCGTCGATCTTCAGTTCGCAGAGGTACTGGACGGACCCTCCGGCGTCGCGCTCGACCTTGGCGGCCCAGGCGAGGAACTCCTCGATCGAGAAGACGTTGTCGAGGCTGAGCATGCGCTCGAGGTGCGTGACCGGGGCGAACAGCGTGGTCTCGGCGCGCCCGCCGACGGTCTGGGTGGGGCTGTCCTGACTCTGCAGCTCGGGGAACAGACGCTCGAGCTCCTCGAGCCGCCGGAGCATCGCATCGTACTCCTCGTCGGAGGCGAGCGACTCGTCTCGCTCGTAGTACGCGTCGCGGAGCTCGAGGATGCGCGAGGTCAGTTCCTCGGCCTCGGTCGATGCCTGCTGGAGGGTCTGTCCGGTGCTGTTCGCCACGGCGTCCAGTCTACGAGCGGCGTCCGACACCGGCGGGCGCTTGACACCCGGCACGTCCTCCCGGATGTGCGCAACGGGGTCGGGGCGGGTCTCATCGAGGAGTAGGGTGTCGCAGTGCCGCAGGAACCATGCGCGCGGAATCGGAGGAACCATGTCCCAGTCCAGCAGTCCGGGAACGGGGGCGGCTCCCACCAGCAAGCAGCTGACCGCGCGCGTCATCGGCATCTCCGTCTCGGCCGCGGTCGGTGGCTTCCTCTTCGGATTCGACTCCTCCGTGGTGAACGGCGCGGTCGACGCGATGCAGGACCACTTCGCGCTCAGTGAGGCGCTCATCGGCTTCGCGGTCGCGTCAGCGCTGCTCGGTTGCGCGCTCGGCGCCTACCTCGCGGGTCGGATCGCAGACAGCCGCGGCCGCATCTTCACGATGCTGCTCGGTGCAGGCCTGTTCTTCGTCTCCTCCTTCGGAGCCGGCTTCGCCTTCTCCCCCTGGGACCTCGTCATCTGGCGCATCGTCGGCGGGCTCGGTATCGGCATCGCCTCGGTCGTGGCTCCGGCGTACATCGCCGAGATCGCGCCGAGCGCCATCCGCGGCCGTCTCGCCTCGCTGCAGCAGCTCGCCATCACGCTCGGCATCTTCGCCGCGCTCCTGTCCGACTCCGTCCTGGCGGGCGCCGCCGGCGGCGCGTCGAACCCGCTGTGGTTCGGCGTCGAGGCCTGGCGCTGGATGTTCATCGCCTGCGCGCTCCCGGCCGTGGTCTACGGCGTGCTCGCGATGCGACTCCCCGAGTCGCCCCGGTTCCTCGTCCGCAAGGGCAAGTCCGACGAGGCCCGTCGGATCTTCGCGACCGTCTGGCCGCAGGAGGAGGTGGATCGCGCCGTCAAGCTCGCCGAGCAGGCGGTGAAGGACGATGAGCAGCAGAAGAAGGCGACCCTCTGGGGCGGACGCTTCGGGCTCCTGCCGATCGTCTGGATCGGCATCATCCTGTCGATCTTCCAGCAGTTCGTCGGCATCAACGTGATCTTCTACTACTCGACGACGCTGTGGAAGGCCGTCGGGTTCCAGGAGTCCGATTCGCTCCTCATCTCGGTCATCACCTCGGTGACGAACGTCGCGGTCACCATCGTCGCCATCCTGCTCGTGGACCGCATCGGTCGACGGCCGATCCTCCTCGCGGGCTCCATCGGCATGACGGTCTCGCTGGGTGCGATGGCGATCGCGTTCACACAGTCGGTGACCGACAGCGCTGGTGAGGTGTCGTTGCCCCAGCCGTGGGGAACGATCGCCCTCGTGGCCGCCAACGTGTTCGTGGTCGCGTTCGGCGCGTCGTGGGGACCGCTCGTCTGGGTGCTCCTCGGCGAGATCTTCCCGAACCGCCTGCGCGCGAAGGCACTCGGTGTCGCGGCGATGGCGCAGTGGATCGCGAACTTCCTCATCACGGTCAGTTTCCCGGCCCTCGCCGCGTTCTCCCTGCCGGTGACCTACGGCATGTACGCGCTGTTCGCGCTCCTCTCGTTCGTCTTCGTCCTCGCGAAGATCCCTGAGACGAACGGCCTGACGCTCGAGGAGGCGGAGACCCTCTTCGTCAAGAAGCCCAAGAAGTCCAAGGCGGGCGCACCGTCCCGATCCTGAGACCGACGCGGAACGCCCGACGAGCCTGGCTCGTCGGGCGTTCCGTCGTTCCGGGGTCGTCAGGCGGAGGCGGCGGCTCCGACGGGTACCGCGCTGACGGTGCGGTCGATCGTGAACTGACCGAGGACGCGCGTCCCGCTGTACAGCACGGCGGTCTGTCCGGGAGCGACGCCGTCGAGCGGTGTCTCCGGGTGGACGACGAGTTCGCCACCGACGAGCGTCAGCTCGGCGGGGACCGGGTCCGCGTGCGCACGGATCTGGACGTCGCACGGGATCGCTTCGGCACCGACCTCCGGAGCCCTCCCAGCCCAGGTGAAGCGCGAGCCGGCGATCTCGCCGATGGCGAGCGCCTCCTTCGGCCCGACGACGACCGTGTTGTCCTTCGGACGCACCTCGAGGACGAAGCGGGGACGTCCGTCCGGCGCCGGCACGCCGAGGTGCAGGCCCTTGCGCTGGCCGACGGTGAACGCGTGGGCACCCTCGTGCGAACCGACGACGGCTCCGTCGCGGTCGAGGACCTGGCCGGTCTCGGTACCGACCCGCTCCCCCAGCCAGCCCTTCGTGTCGCCGTCAGGGATGAAGCAGATGTCGTGGCTGTCGGGCTTGTTCGCCACCGTGAAGCCGCGCTCAGCGGCCTCGGCACGGACCTCGGCCTTCGACGGCGTCGCTCCGAGCGGGAACATCGAGTGCGCGAGCTGTTCGGCGGTGAGCACGCCCAGGACGTACGACTGGTCCTTCGCCCAGGCACTCGCCCGGTGCAGTTCTCGATCACCGTCGGGGCTCGTGACGATCGTGGCGTAGTGGCCGGTCACGACCGCGTCGAACCCGAGATCGAGCGCCTTCTCGAGCAACGCGGCGAACTTGATCTTCTCGTTGCATCGCATACACGGGTTCGGGGTCCGGCCGGCGCGGTACTCGGCGATGAAGTCGTCGACCACGTCGAGCTTGAAGCGCTCCGAGAAGTCCCACACGTAGTACGGGATGCCGATCAGGTTCGCCGCACGCTGGGCGTCCATCGAGTCCTCGATGGTGCAGCACCCGCGACTGCCGGTCCGGAGCGTGCCCGTCATCCGGCTGAGCGCCAGGTGGACACCGACCACCTCATGGCCCGCGTCGACGGCGCGTGCCGCTGCCACGGCGGAGTCGACTCCGCCACTCATCGCTGCCAGAACTTTCACCGGGCAAGTCTACGCGCCAGCCGCCGGACGGCCACCCGCAAGCAGCGACGGGAGGGCTGCTCAGGGACGAGCGCCCAGTGCCGTGTCGCGGTCGGCGGAACCGGCCCGACTCGCCTGCGCGTACGCGCGCGGCAGTGCCTGGAGGAAGTCGTCCACGTCGCCCTCGGTCGTCGTCCGGCCCAGCGTGATCCGGAGGACCGATCGGGCCTCGGTCTCCGGGCGTCCCATCGCGAGCAGGACATGCGACGGTTCCGGGACGCCGGCCTGGCATGCGGAACCCGTCGAGACCGCCACCCCCGCGAGGTCGAGCAGGAAGAGCATCGAGTCCCCCTGTGCGCCGGGGAACACGAAGTTCGCGTTCGACGCGAGTCGTTCGCTGGGATCACCCGTCAGCTCGGCCTCCGGAACGGTCGCCCGCACGCCGGCCACGAGTCGGTCGCGCAAGGCGCTGAGACGCTCCTGTTCCGCGGTCCGCTCGAGCGCCATGAGCTCTGCGGCGACGGCGAATCCGACGGCTGCCGCGACGTCCTGCGTGCCGGAGCGGAGTCCGCGTTGCTGTCCGCCACCGTGCTGCAAGGGCTCGACCACGGCTGCGCGACTCACGACCAGGGCTCCGATCCCCACGGGACCACCGATCTTGTGCGCGGAGACGCTGAGCGCGACGAGACCACCGGCACCGACGGATCCGGATGCGGCGCGAAGGTCGGCGAGGTCGATGGGGAGGTGTCCGTAGGCCGAAACCGCGTCCAGGTGGAACGGCACCTCGGACGCTGCGGCGAGCGCCGCCAGCCGGACGACGGGCTGGATGGTGCCGACCTCGTTGTTCGCCCAGAGCGCCGTCGCCACGGCGATGTCGGGGCCGTGGTCGGCGAAGCGCGCGGCCGCCGTGTCGAGTGAGACGCGGCCGAGGTCGTCGAGCGGGATCCAGAGCGGGGATGCACCCTCGTGGCGCTCGAGCCACTCGACGGTGTCGAGCGTGGCGTGGTGCTCCCCCGCGGGTGCGAGCACGGCGGCGCGGCGTCGATCCTGCTGGCGGTGCCAGTAGAGCCCCTTGAGGGCGAGGTTGATGGATTCGGTGCCGCCGGAGGTGAAGACGAGTTCGATGGGGTCGCATCCGAGGGTCGCCGCGACCCGCTCACGTGCCTCTTCGAGGAGGCGGCGGGCCTGTTGCCCGGGGCCGTGGATGGAGGCCGGGTTGCCGACGGTCGCCATCGCGGACGCGTAGGCCTCGATCACCTCGGATCGCACCG
Organism: Plantibacter flavus; assembly: GCF_002024505.1. NCBI lineage: Bacteria > Bacillati > Actinomycetota > Actinomycetes > Micrococcales > Microbacteriaceae > Plantibacter > Plantibacter flavus. Next base: position 1,764,908 of record NZ_CP019402.1, on the reverse strand, counting down.
GGGTCGTCGCGGCGTGGTCCAGGTACACCACCATGCCGCTCCTCCCCTCGCCGCGTTGTCCGCGGATCTTCGCGCACTCCCGCACTCACTACTGTAGAACCCATGAACGCTGGTGACCCCTTCCACGATCTCGGCGTCCGCCTCGGCCCGTCCGGTGGTGAGCTCCGTGTGTGGTCCGAGCATGCGGATGCCCTCGAACTCGTGATCTTCGACGACAAGGATCTGAACTGGATCACCCACTCGGTCGAGATGACCCGCGACGACGACGGTGTCTGGAGTGGGAGTTCCGAGGAGCTGGTGCTCGGCCGACGCTATGCGGTCCGCGCCTCCGGGCCGTCCTCGCCGAACAACGCCTTCGACCCGAGCCTCCTGCTGCTCGACCCCTACGCCCGCGGCCTCGCCCGGGTGTCGGCAGAGCAGTGGCGGTCCGTCGTCGTCGACGACGCGTTCGACTGGGGCGGTGTGCAGAAACCCCGTGTCCCGCTCGACCGGACCGTCGTGTACGAGGCGCACGTCAAGGGGCTGAGCAAGCTGCACCCCGACGTGCCGGAGGAGCTGCGGGGCACGTACGCGGGCCTCGCCCACCCCGCGATGATCGCGCATCTGCACGACCTCGGGGTGACGAGCGTCGAACTGCTTCCGGTGCACGCGTTCACCTCTGAGCAGCGTCTCATCAAGCAGGGCCTCGTCAACTACTGGGGCTACAACACCCTGAACTTCTTCAGTCCACACGCCTCCTACGCGACGAAGACGGCGCAGGCGGGAGGCGCGGACGAGGTCCTCCGCGAGTTCAAGGGCATGGTGAAGCTGCTGCACGAGGCCGGCCTCGAGGTCATCCTCGACGTCGTCTACAACCACACCGCCGAAGAGGGGCCCGGCGGCCCCCGCACGAGCTTCCGCGGCATCGACAACGCGACCTACTACCGTCAGGACGCCACCGGCGCCTACATCGACGTGACGGGCTGCGGCAACACCGTGGACTTCGGCCACCCGGTCCCCCAACAGCTCGTGCTCGACTCGTTGCGGTACTGGGCGGACGAGGTGCAGATCGACGGCTTCCGGTTCGACCTCGCTGCGACGCTCGGTCGGAACGAGGCGGTCGAGTTCACGCCCGACCACCCCCTGCTCGAGGCGATCGTCCACGACCCGTCGCTCGTCGACGCGAAGATGATCGCCGAGCCCTGGGACGTCGGGATGGGCGGCTGGCAGACGGGGAACTTCCCCGCCGGGTGGCACGAGTGGAACGACCGGTACCGGGATCGCGTCCGCAACTTCTGGCTCTCCGACATCGACTACGCGAGACGGGCGGACGCCCCTGTCGGGATCGGTGGGTTCGCGACCCGTCTGGCCGGATCGAGCAACACCATCTCCGCTGAGCGCGGTCCGCTGGCCTCCGTCAACTTCATCACGGCCCACGACGGGTTCACCCTGGCGGACCTCGTCTCGTACGACGTCAAGCACAACGTCGGGAACGGCGAATCCAACCGCGACGGGACGGACAACAACCGTTCCTTCAACCACGGTGCCGAGGGCCCGACGGACGACCCCGCGATCCTCGCCGCTCGTCGCAAGGCGATCCGGAACCTGCTCGGCACGCTCCTGCTGTCGGCGGGTGTCCCGATGCTCACGGCTGGCGACGAGTTCGGGCGGAGTCAGCGCGGCAACAACAACGCCTACTGTCACGACTCCGAACTGACGTGGGTCGGGTGGACGAGGGAGCCCTGGCAGGACCAGTTGCTCGCACACAGCCGCCGGCTCCTCGAACTGCGCCGCGAACACCCCGCCCTCCGACCGGAGCATTTCGCCGCCGCCGGGACGACGGTGCCCGGCGCGAGCGTCATGGACTGGTTCGACGCGTCTGGCGGGACCATGAGCACCGAGGACTGGACGAGTCCACGGAACCGGACGTTGCAGTTCTTCTCGACGAGCACGCCGGAGTCCGAGGAGCTCGACCGCGTGCTGCTCATCGTGCACGGCGTCGAGCAGCCGGTCGAGGTCACCTTGCCCCAGCACGAGGGCGTGACCGCGTTCGTGCGCATCTGGAACTCCGCAGACGACGCACCGACGTCCGAGGAGGAGCAGTTCGTCCCCGGCCAGACGGTCCCGGTCTCGGCCACGTCGATGCAGCTCTTCCGAGCCGTCTGACGATGGCGAAACGGAGGGCCGAGGGCGGTGGCACCCCGGCGACGGTGACGTTGACCTCGCTGGGCATCCCGTTCACCCCGCGCTCCTACCGACACGATCCGTCGGTGACGGCCTTCGGGCTCGAAGCAGCCGCAGCGCTCGGGGTCGACCCGCCCAGGGTGCTCAAGACCCTGCTGGCGGAGGTGGACGGGTCGCTCGTCGTCGCGATCGTCCCGGTCACCGACCAACTCGACCTCAAGGCGCTCGCGACGGCCCTCGGCGGGAAGCGGGCGACGATGGCGGACCCCGCCGTCGCCGAGCGCAAGACGGGCTACGTGGTCGGCGGCATCAGCCCGATCGGGCAACGCACCACGCTCCCGACGGTGCTCGACGAGAGCGCCTTCGAGCACGAGACGGTGTTGGTCTCGGGTGGTCGGCGCGGGTTCGACCTCGAACTCGCCCCATCAGACCTCGGATCGGCCGTGTCCGCCGTCGTCGCGCGGATCGCCAGATAGTCGGATCCCTCGGCGCGCCGGTCCGGGGGTCGTACCGGCGCGTCGGAGGGGATCGCCCTACTGATCCGCCACGGCGACGAGCCCGAGTTCCGCGGGGGTGAGGAGCAGCTCGTGTCTCGGCACGATGCGCACCGTGTACCCGAACCCGCCGGCCCGATCGAGGGGAAGCGTCCCGGCGTACTCGAGCGTGTGCTCCGGCCGACTCGTCGACGGGGACTGCTGCTGCTCGAGCGGCTGCGTCCGGATGTCGAGCAGTTCTCCCCCGGCACCGGGTACCCCGCAGACCACCTCGACGGTCACGTCCTCCGGTGACAGCGATCCCAGCTGGACGTAGGCGCGCAGCCGCAGTACGTCACCGACCTGCGGGACCGCGTCGACACCGCCGCTCTCGACATGGGCGACCGCCAGCTGTGGCCAGGCCTCGCGCACCCGCTGCTTGTAGGCTGCCAGCTCGCGCGCCCGCTGCTGATCGGACGCGTTGAGCTCGCGCTCCATCGCCGCCGCCGGGAGGTACATGCGCTCCGTGTACTCGCGGACCATGCGGTCGGCGCTGAGCGGTTCGGACAGCGTCGAGATCGTGTGTCGCACCATCTGCATCCAGCGCTGCGGCAGCCCGTCGTCCTCACGCTCGTAGAACCGCGGCACCAGCTGGTGCTCGAGGATCTCGTACAGCGCCGTGGCCTCGAGGGCGTCGCGTTCCTCGTCGTCCGCCGCCCCGTCCGCCGACGGGATGACCCAACCGTTCTCGCTGTCGGCGTACTCGTTCCACCATCCGTCGAGGATCGACAGGTTCAGGGCCCCGTTGAGGGCGGCCTTCATGCCGGAGGTCCCGCAGGCCTCGAGGGGACGCAGCGGGTTGTTCAACCACACGTCACAGCCCGGGTAGAGCGTCTTGGCCATCCCGATGCCGTAGTCGGGCAGGAAGACGATGCGCGATCGGAGCTCGGGATCCTGGGCGAACTGTACGAGGCGCTGGATGAGCCGCTTGCCGTCGTCGTCCGCCGGGTGCGCTTTGCCCGCGACGACGATCTGGACGGGCCGTTCGGGATGGAGCAGGATCGCGCGAAGTCGATCGGGATCGCGCAACATGAGGGTGAGCCGCTTGTAGCTCGGCACGCGCCGGGCGAACCCGATCGTCAACACCTCGGGGTCGAGCAGTTCATCGATCCAGGACGGGAGCACCGCTTGCGGGTTCTGGGTCCGATACCCGTCGGCGATCCGGCGCCGCACGTCGGCGACGAGGCGCTCCCGCATCCCGTGCTTCCGCGACCAGAGCTCGGCGTCCGAGAGCGAGGGGTCGGACCAGTCCGCCCGACTCGTGTCGGTCGTCCCCCACCGGTCCACGGCGAGGTCGACGAGCGACGGATCGGTCCAGCTCGGGGCGTGGACACCGTTCGTGATGGACGTGATCGGCACGTCCGAGACGTCGAAGCCGGGCCAGAGGCCTCGGAACATCGCCCGGCTCACCTCGCCATGCAACCGACTGACGCCGTTCGCACGCTGCGCCAGACGCAGACCCATGATCGCCAGGTTGAAGACGTCGGCCGAGCCGCCGTTCGCCGTCTCGTCGCCGAGTGCGAGGACGTCCGGTGCGGCGACGCCCGGGAGCAGGTCACCGCTGAAGTACCGCGTGATCACCTCGCGGTCGAACCGGTCGATCCCGGCCGGAACGGGGGTGTGCGTCGTGAAGACGGTCCCGCCCCGCACGAGTTGCAGCGCCTCGTCGAAGGAGAGTCCGTTGCCGACGAGGTCGCTGATCCGCTCGAGCCCCAGGAAACCGGCGTGGCCTTCGTTGGAGTGGTAGACCTGCGGCAGCGCGTGGTCCGTGAGCTCGCTCCACTGCTTGATCGCTCGGACGCCGCCGATGCCGAGGAGGAGTTCCTGCAAGAGTCGATGCTCGCCGCCACCGCCGTACAACCGGTCCGTCACGCCGCGCAGCTCGGCGACGTTCTCCGGGATGTCCGTGTCGAGCAGCAGCAGTGGCACCCGACCGACCTCGGCGATCCAGACCCGTGCCGACAGGCTCCGGTCGTCCGGGAGCGCCAGGGTGACGGTGACCGGTGTCCCGTCCGGCTCCCGGAGCACCGTGACCGGGAGTCCGTCGGGGTCCTGCACGGGATAGGACTCCTGCTGCCAGCCGTCGTTCGTGATCGACTGCGCGAAGTATCCGGAGCGGTAGAGGAGGCCCACGCCGACGAGCGGCACCCCCAGGTCGGACGCGCTCTTCAGGTGGTCGCCGGCGAGGATGCCGAGTCCGCCCGAGTACTGCGGCAGGGCCGCGGCGATACCGAACTCGGGCGAGAAGTAGGCGATCGTCTGCGGTTTCGGGTCCGGAAGACCCTGGTACCAACGCGGCTCCTCCAGGTACCGGCGGAGGTCGGCGTGCAAGGCGTCGGCGCGGCCGACGAAGTCCGCATCGGCGGCGAGTTCCGCCAGTCGCTCCGGTGTGACGAGACCGAGGCCGCTGATCGGATCGTGGTCGGACTCGCGCCAGACGTCCGGTGCGATCTCGTCGAACAGGCGCTGCGTCGGCTCGTGCCACGACCACCGCAGGTTCGCAGCGAGGGCGGTGAGCGAGGTCAGGGACTCGGGGATGAGCGCGCGGACGGTAAACCTGCGGATAGCCTTCACGCGCTCACTCTAGGGCAACCGCAGCGGCCGCTCAGGACACGGCAGCACCCGAGGCCTTAGCATGACGCGCGACACCCCGCGCTCCCCTTCATCGGCGGTCGTTTCGCGGTACGGTCGGACCAGTGGCACCGAAGGAGATGGAACGCACTATGCCGAAGTCAGTACCGCAGTCCTCCACCGTCGACGACGCCGGACCGGTGTCGCTCACGCTGTCCCCGAGCATCGGGCGCATCCCGATCCTGGATCCGACGCCCTCGGTCGAAGGTGGCCGTTGGCCGGCCAAGGCGTTCTCGGGCGAGGTGGTGCCGTTCGGCGCGACCGCGTTCCGCGAAGGGCACGACCTCATCGGCGTCGAGCTCCTGTTGACCGACCCGCGCGGGAAGACGGTCGCGCATCGGATGGCCCCCGGTGCCCCGGGCACGGACCGCTTCGAGGTCGAGGTCCGACTCGCGACGGAGGGCACCTGGCGGTACCAGGTCCGCGCCTTCGCCGACGAGTTCGCGACCTGGGAGCACAACGCCCGAGTCAAGATCGAGGCCGGTGTCGACGTCGAGCTCATGTACCTCATCGGTGCGGAACTCCTCGAGCGCGCCGCGACAGACAAGCTCCGCCCGGCGAAGGACCGCCGCTTCCTCACCGCCGCCGCCAAGCTCCTCCGCGACACCGACGCCGAGCCGGAAGCCCGGTTCGCGGTGCTCGACGATCCAGAACTCCTGGCCATCGCCGACCGTCGGCCGTTCGCCGGTCTCGCGAGCACGAGCGACGAGCGCGTGGTCCGCGTCGAGCGCACCCGGGCCGGCGTCGGTTCCTGGTACGAGTTCTTCCCGCGGTCGGAGGGTGCCGAGCGGAACCCGGACGGCTCCTGGACGTCGGGCACCTTCCGCAGCGCAGCCGGTCGGTTGCCGGCCGTCGCCGCGATGGGGTTCGACGTCCTCTACCTGCCGCCAATCCACCCCATCGGCGTGACGTTCCGCAAGGGACCGAACAACACCCTCACACCCGGCGAGCACGACCCGGGCTCCCCCTGGGCGATCGGTGGTGCCGCGGGCGGTCATGACGCGATCCATCCCGACCTCGGCACGGAGAAGGACTTCGTCGCCTTCGTCCGCCAGGCGAAGAAGGTCGGTCTGGAGGTCGCCCTCGATCTCGCCCTGCAAGCGTCGCCGGACCACCCTTGGGTGACCGAGCACCCCGAGTGGTTCACGACCCTCCCCGACGGCACGATCGCGTACGCCGAGAACCCGCCGAAGAAGTACCAGGACATCTACCCGGTCAACTTCGACAACGACCCCGAGGGCATCCGGGCCGAGGTGTTGCGCATCGTCCGCCACTGGATCTCGCTCGGCGTCCGCATCTTCCGCGTCGACAACCCCCACACCAAGCCGCTCGACTTCTGGGAGTGGTTGCTCGCGACCGTCAACCGGACGGACCCCGACGTCGTGTTCCTCGCGGAGGCCTTCACCCGTCCGGCCCTGCTGCAGGGTCTGGCGAAGGTCGGGTTCCAGCAGAGCTACACCTACTTCACCTGGCGCAACACGAAGGAGGAGCTCGAGGAGTTCCTCGGTGCGGCGGCGACCGAGACCGCCGACTTCCTCCGGCCCAACCTGTTCGTCAACACGCCGGACATCCTCACCGAGTACCTCCAGTTCGGTGGCCGGGCGGCGTACAAGGTGCGTGCGGCGATCGCCGCGACCGCCGCTCCGACGTGGGGGGTCTACGCCGGGTACGAGCTCATCGAGAACGTCGCCCGTCCCGGTGCCGAGGAGAACATCGACAGCGAGAAGTTCGAGTACCGTCCGCGGGACTGGGCCGCTGCGGAAGCCGCCGGCACCTCGCTGTCGCCGTACCTCACCCTGCTCAACCGGATCCGGCGTGCGCATCCCGCCCTCCGGCAGTTGCGCAACATCAGCTTCCACTGGAGCGACGACGACCAGATCCTCGTCTTCAGCAAGCATCTCGACCAGCGGTTCACCGGGACCGATGAACACGACACCCTGCTCGTCGTCGCCAACCTCGATCCGCACTCGGTCCGACAGACCATGGTGCACCTCGACCAGACCGTGTTCGGTGGTGTCCCGGGCGGCAGCTTCGACGTCACGGACCTCGTCACGGGAGCCGAGTGGATCTGGTCCGACAGCAACTTCGTGCGCCTCGACGCCTTCACCGAGCCCGTGCACATCCTGAGCGTGAGGATCCGACCATGACGACCAGCCCTGTGACCCCAGACGGAGCCGCTGCACCGAAGCGCTCCGGCCGTCGAGCCGCACCCATGCCGGTCGACGCCACACCGGCGCCGCGGGAGCTCCCGCTCCCCTCCGTCGAGGACTGGATCCTCGACGCCGTCGCGGAGGGCCGCTACCACGACCCACACGAGATCCTGGGGCAGCACCTGATCGACCTGGGCGGGGTGAGCGACCCCCTCGTGGTCGTCCGCGCCAGACGCCCGCTGGCCGAGCAGGTGACGGCGGTGCTCGCCAACGGTGCGCGCGTCGAGCTCGCGCACGTCCGCGCCGGCATCTGGCAGGGCTTCCACGTCGACGGCATCATCGACTACACGCTCGACGCCCGCTACAGCGACGGATCGATCTGGAACGCCGACGACCCGTACCGGTTCGCGCCGTCGATCGGCGAACTCGACCTGCACCTCATCGGCGAGGGTCGCCACGAACGACTCTGGGACGCCCTCGGCGCACACGTCACCGAGCTGCGTGGGGTCACCGAGTCGGTCGCCGGCACCGCGTTCGCCGTCTGGGCACCTCACGCACGTGCGGTCCGGGTCATCGGCGACCTCAACTCCTGGGACGGCACGGCGCACGCCATGCGCAATATGGGTGCGACGGGTGTCTGGGAGCTGTTCATCCCCACCATCGGCGCCGGCGAGCTGTACCGCTTCGAGATCCTGACCCAGCACGGCGACTGGGTCCGTCGGTCCGACCCGATGGCCCGGTTCACCGAGCGCTCCCCCGCCACCGCATCCGTGACCGGTGTCAGCGACTACCGCTGGACCGACGAGGCGTGGCTCGATCGGCGAGCCGCGAGTGATCCGCACAACGGACCCATGAGCGTCTACGAGCTCCACGTCGGCTCGTGGCGTCCCGGGCTCGGCTACCGGGACCTCGCGGACCAGCTCATCGAGTACATCGCGGAGCTCGGCTACACGCACGTCGAGTTCATGCCGCTCGCCGAGCACCCCTTCGGCGGCTCCTGGGGCTACCAGGTCACCGGCTACTACGCGCCGACGAGCCGCTTCGGTTCGAGCGACGACCTGAAGTACCTGATCGACCGTCTCCACGGCGCGGGGATCGGCGTCCTCATGGACTGGGTGCCCGGCCACTTCCCCAAGGACGAGTGGGCCCTCGCGAACTTCGACGGTCAGCCCCTCTACGAGCACCCCGACCCGCGACGTGGCGAACAGCCGGACTGGGGCACCCTCGTCTTCGACTTCGGGCAGCCCCAGGTCAAGAACTTCCTGGTGGCCAACGCCCTCTACTGGCTCGAGGAGTTCCACGTCGACGGCCTGCGCGTCGACGCCGTCGCCTCGATGCTGTACCTCGACTACTCGCGGAAGGACGGCGAGTGGCTGCCGAACGTCCACGGCGGGCGCGAGAATCTCGAAGCGATCAGTCTCCTCCAGGAGGCGAACGCGACGGCCTACCGGCGGAACCCCGGGATCGTCATGATCGCCGAGGAGTCGACGAGTTGGCCCGGCGTCACCGCGCCGACGAGCGCGGGCGGTCTCGGGTTCGGCCTGAAGTGGAACATGGGCTGGATGCACGACTCGCTCCAGTACATCGAGCACGACCCGCTCTACCGGTCACATCACCACGGCGAGATCACCTTCTCGATGGTCTATGCCTTCAGCGAGAGCTTCCTCCTGCCGATCAGCCACGACGAGGTCGTCCACGGCAAGGGCTCCCTCCTCGCGAAGATGCCCGGTGACCACTGGCAGCAACTCGCGAACATGCGCGCCTACCTCGCCTTCATGTGGGCCCACCCCGGCAAGCAGTTGCTCTTCATGGGCCAGGAGTTCGGTCAGCCCTCCGAATGGTCTGAGGAACGCGGTCTCGACTGGTGGATCCTGGACCAGCCGAGCCACCGGGCGCTGCTCGGCCTCGTGTCACGACTCAACGCCGTGTACACGGAGCACCCGGCGCTCTGGGCCCTGGACCACGACGCCGCCGGCTTCGAATGGCTCGACGCCGGGGACGCGCAGAACAGCGTGCTCTCCTTCCTGCGCTGGGACGACGACGGCAACGTGATCGCCGCACTGGTCAACTTCTCCGGCGCCCCCGTCGGCCCGTACCGGGTCGGCCTGCCTCGCGCCGGTCGGTGGGAGGAACTCCTCAACACCGACGCCGTGGAGTACGGCGGATCCGGCGTGGGCAACTACGGATCGATCGAGGCGTCGGCGTCACCGTGGGCAGGACGCCCGGCTTCCGCCGAGCTCACGCTCCCCCCGCTCGGCATGATCTGGCTCAAGCACGTCGGCTGATCAGGCTTCCGCAGCACCCGGATGCACGACGAAGGCCCGCCTCCCGAGGGAGGCGGGCCTTCGTCGTGCATCGGTCGGTCAGTAGAGGAGGCCGGTCAACCGGGCCCTGGCCTTCATGACGCGCGGATCGGTGACGCCGGCGACCTGGAAGAGCTCGAGCAGGCGCGTCCGGACGGTGTCCTTACCCGACTGGTCGAGGTCGGGGAACAGCGTCAGCAGACGGTCGAAGGCGTCCTCGAGGTGTCCTCCGGAGAGGTCGAGGTCGGCGACGGCCAGCTGGGCGTCGAGGTCGTCGGGAGCAGCAGCGGCGCGTGCGCGGATCTCATCGAGGGTCTTCCCCGTGAGGCGGTGCAGCAGACGGACCTGAGCGAGGCCGGCCACGGCCATGTCGTCCTTCGGATTCTGCGCGATGGCCTTCTCGTACGCGGCGATGGCCGTCGGGTAGTCGGCACGCTCGATGGCCTCGTACGCCTCGGCGTGGAGGGGCGGCAGCGGCTCCTCCACGGGTTCGGCTGGAGCTGCGGCGTCCCCTTCGGCGACGACGGCCCGACCGGAGACCCCGTTCTGTTCGGCCAGCTGCAGCAACTGCTCGATCACATCGCGCACCTGCGACTCCGGGATGGCGCCGTTGAACATCGGCACCGGGCGTCCGCCGACGACGGCGACGACCATCGGGATCGACTGCGCCTGGAACGCCTGGGAGAGCTGCGGGTTCGCGTCGACGTCGACCTTGGCGAGCACGAAGCGGCCGGCGTATTCGGCGGCGAGCCGCTCGAGCACCGGGGAGAGCTGCTTGCACGGTCCGCACCACTCGGCCCAGAGGTCGATGACGACGGGGACGACGGAGGACAGCTCGACGACCTGACCGAACCCGTCGTCCGTCGCGTCGAAGACCAGGGACGGGACCTGGACGGTCTGGCCGGTCGTCGCGCCGGGCGCCTCTGCCGGTGCGCCCGCCTGCGTCGACGCGCCCGCGGGCGGCGTCTGGTGGCGACGAGCGAGGCCGGAGAGGTCGACGGCGCCGCGCAGGTGTGCTGCGCTCGGCTCCGCGGCACTCACGGGAGCTCCGATGCGGCGATGAGGGTCTGGGTGAATCCGAGCAAGGTGATCTTCTCTCCGGAGTTGACGGCTGGCACGTAGAACAGGAGCTGGTCGCCGTAGGTGGCCTGCGTCCCCTTCGCGCTCTCGGTGATCCCGGAGAGCGCGGCGACCGCACCCGAAGGTTTCACGGTAGCACCGGCCGTGACGACCGAGACCACCTCGCCCTCCTGCACGTTGACGGCGACGATCGCACCCGAGTCGTTGGTCGCCAGTGCGACGTTCGGGCCGGTACCGGCGGCCGCCGAGAAGGCGATGCTCGCCGTCGTCGGCAGGTTCGCGGCCTTCGTGGCGCGGTCCGCGGCGACCTGCGTCCGGAAGACGTCACCGTCGGCGTTGAACATGCCGGCGAAGGTGCTCGCATCGCCGTTGGTGATGATGTCGGCGTATGCCGCGGCGATCTCCTCCGGCGGCATGACGAGCAACTTCGAGTCCGGCGGGACGCTCGCGGCACCGATGGTCGCGGGCGCGACGTTCTCGAGTCGAGCGCCCTCGAGGAGCTTCTCCGCGTAGACGACCTGGTAGTTCGACCGCGGGTCCTGCTGGGTCATCACGAGGACCGTCGGCGACACCGTCTCGTCGGCCTTGTCCTGGATGGCGGTCATGACCGTCCGAGGCCAGGCATCCGTCGCCTGGGGCAGGGTGAGCGTGACTGGCGACGCGGGGATGGGCGTCGCTCCGGCGGCGTCCGCAACCTTCGAGCGGAGGGCGTAGTTCGCGGTGCGCTCCTCGAGAGCCGGCCCGGAGAACCGGACGGCTGCAGCGGTGCCGTCGAGCGCAGCATCGGCCTCGGACGCCGCCGTCGAGATCCGCGACACGATCCGCTCGACCTGTGGCACGGTGACGACGGGCGCGGCGAAGTCCTGGTCCTGACTGTCGGCCGGGAGGTCCGTCGCAGTGACGGTGGGCGTCGGTGACGGCGCTCCGATGGTCGGCCAGTAGTCCTGGGAGCAGCCACTCAGGCCCAGGGTCCCGATGAGGACGAGCGGTACGCCCACGACGAGTGAACGGCGCAGCGAAGAGCGCTTCGTCTTGCCGGCTCCGAGTTCACGGGGGCGGCGCGGCTTCGGTTGTCTCGACATCTTCGTGATGCCCTTCTGTCCTTGTCCCGGACCCTTGCGACGCGGGCCTCGCGAGCGACGCATGCGCTGGATCCCCGAGAGGTAGAGCACGATGCCGGCGAGGAGCACGAGGATGCCACCGGCGATCAGCGGACCGGCCCACGGGGTGGCGTTGTCGAGTGGCCAGGAGAGTCGGATGGAATCCGGAGCTGCGGCCGAGCCGTCGGTCGCGATGAGCACGTCGATGTCCTTCGGCAGGTTCATCGTCGCGATGACCGCGCCCGCCTCGTCGTACTCACCGAGCCAGAGGTCGGATCCGCGCGGGTCCGGGCCCTTCTCGGCGGTGGTGGTGTCGTCGCTGGCCTCGGGGGCCGGCGTCGCCGACGGCTCGGGACTCGGGGTCGCCCCGTCGTCGTCGGTGGCGTCCGCCTCGGCCGTGACGGTCGTGGTCGTCAGGGCGGTACCGGCACTGTTGACGCCCACACGGCTGTAGGGCTCGTCGCCGAGCCAGGCCGTGATGTCGTCGGAGCGCCCGTAGCTCATGAACACCTGCGTGTCGCCGCCCGCGCCCGCCACGATGGACTGCGCTCCCGGCTGCGACTGCAGCACGCTCCCGGGGATGACGATGAACCGGTCTCCGCTGTCGACCGTCGTCGACAGGCTGAAGGTGCCGGGCGAGAGGAACACGGTCCGTTGCGCGATTCCCGTCACGATCATGACGGCTGCCACGACGAACGCGGCGATGGCGAGAACGAAACGCACGGATTACTCTCCTCTGGCGTCGGAACGACGCGGGTGATCCTGCGTCCGACGGGATCCGGCGGGTCGGGCCGGCAGGAGACGCAGGTGGTTCAGGCTATCGGAAATGACTGAGAGGCGGCTAGACGGCCGCTGGGAGGCCGGGAGCCGGCCAGTGGGTCGGCAGCGGCAGCGCCTCGGGACGCACTGCAGCGACGATCTCGGTGAGCACGCGTCGGGTCTGGCTCTCCCCCACCCACAGGTGCTTGGCGCCGTCCACCGGGACGAGCGTGACCCCGGGGAGGACGCCGAACCGTTCCGCCGCTTCCGCGGGTCGGAGGTAGTCGTCGAACTCAGGCACGAGGACGACCATCGGCCGGTCGTCGCCGGCCCAGGCCCGGAGCTCGTCCTCCGTCGTCCGGTGCAGCGGCGGAGACAGGAGGATCACTCCGTCGACGGCGGGGTCGCGCCCGTACTTCAGGGCCAGCTCGGTCCCGAACGACCATCCCACGATCCACGGGTGCGGAAGCCCGCGCTCGGCCACGAACGCGAGCGCGGCCTCGACATCGGCCCGCTCGCCGACGCCGCCGTCGAAGGCGCCGTCGCTCGTCCCTCGAGGAGACGAGGTGCCGCGGGTGTTGAAGCGGAGCACCGCGATCCCCGCGAGCGCAGGCAGACGCGCCGCGGCCTTCCGGAGCACATGGGAGTCCATGAACCCACCGGCGGTCGGCAGCGGGTGGAGCGTTACCAGGGTCGCGACGATCTCGCCCTCGGCCGGCACCGCGAGCTCGCCGACGAGGGTCAGGCCGTCGGCCGTGTGCAGCTCGATCTCCTCGCGGACGGCGGGAAGCTCGGCGCCACCACGGATCTCGATGGTGTCGGTCATGAGTCAGTCCTCCGGAGCAGTGTGGTCGGGTCGATTCGCGGCGTGCGGGCGTTCACCGAATCCGCCAGCAGTGGGAGTGCCAATGCCGCCGGGCAGCGATGTCGGCCTGGTCGCCCAGGACCCCGTCGGCGCGCCACGTCACCACATGTGCGGTGCCGGGCGGGATGGACTGTCCGCATCCCGGACACACGTAGGTCTTCTGCGCACTGGAACCGCTGACGGGCTGGACGAACCAGGATCCGTCTCGATGGTCCTCGGTGCGTTTCCACCCTGCCATCAGCCGTTCGAGACCGTTACCCTCGTCGTCGCCGGGCCGTGGCCGGTGGCGGTGGTGTCGGGGCATGGGTCAAGTCTAGGCTCAGCCTCCACGACCGTGTCGGGAGGCGGTTCCGGTCAGTACCAGCCGTTGGACTCCGAGTGGGCCCACGCGCCACACGGCGTGCTGTACCGACTCGTGATGTATCCGAGACCCCAGGTGATCTGCGTCGCGGGGTTGGTGGCCCAGTCGGCTCCGGCCGAGGCCATCTTGGAGCCGGGAAGCGCCTGCGGGATGCCCGTGGCGCCAGAGCTGGCGTTGTAGGCGTACACGTTCCAACCCGACTCACGGTTCCACAGGGAGACGAGGCAGCTGTACTCGCCCTCGCCCCAGCCGTTGGCCATGACCATGTCGTAAGCGATCGCCTGAGCCGTACCCGGGTCGGGCGTGCCTGCCGCGGGAGCGCTGCCCGTGGACGAGGAACCGCCGTCGGTCGCGGCCGGCGTCGCCACGGGAGGCGGCGGGGGCGGAGCGACGACCTCGTAGCTGTCGCGGGCGAAGGTGTACTGGTAGTTCGAACTCGCGACGACGGACTGCGCAGCGTTGCCACCGAACTGCGCCTGCTTCTCCGCATAGGAGGACGCCACGACGCTCGAGGTCGGGTCGACCATCGTCACGGCGACGAAACCGAATGCAGCCGTCGCGGCGAAGATGCCGAGGACTTTCTTGCCGCGAGAGCGCGGCCGACGGTACGGCTGAACCGCCTTACCGGTGTTCGGCTGGGCTGATGGCTTCCACGGGGTCACGTCAGTTGAGTCTTGAGGCACGATGCATCGATGGTAGCCGAGAATGCCTGATCAGGCCACCTGGTCGCCCGACGCTCAGCGAACCGCCAGCATGACGTCCACGACGCTGTCGAGCAGTGCGTCGACCTGCGACTCGCGGTAACCGGCCCATTCGTTGCGGAACACGGCCGTGCGGACGCGGTCGATGTTGAGCGGTGTGCCGTCGTGGAAGTAGGCGACGAGGCGATCCGCGAGGGCGTCCACGTCCTTCCGGCTGTAGCCGCGGGCGAGCAGGCTCACGCGCTGGAACCGCTGGCCCTCCGGCCTGGTCAGCCGGTTGAGGATGACCTGCGCGGTGCCGCGGGCGTCGCGCAGCCACTCCTTGGCGCCGCGCTCCTCGACCGACCGTTCCCGCTCGCGGAGCGAGAAGGCGTCCTCGAGTCGCTCGAGCGCCGCGTCGACGTGCTCGGTGCTGTAGCCACCCCGGACGAGCCGGAACGCCACGTGCCGGATGTCCTCCGCGCTCAGGATCGCGTCGGCGTCGGCGTCGGCGTCGGTGTCCTGCCCGTAGGCGGCGCGAGCGCGGTCGAGGAACTCGTCGACCTCGGCCGGATCGTAGCCACGCTTCGAACGTTTTGAGGTGGGGAAGATCGTGCTCACCGGACCATTCTCCCCCATGAGGGGCTGATCGGGCGAAATCGGACCGGGCCAGAGCTCAGACCGCGAGTCCGCCGAACAGCAGGTAGACCACGTAGGCGACGACCGCCGACGGCAGGATCGAGTCCAGGCGGTCGAGGAATCCCCCGTGCCCGGGAAGCCACGAGCTCATGTCTTTCACGCCGATGTCGCGCTTGATGAGCGACTCGGCGAGGTCGCCGACCGTGGCACTGCCGAGGAGCAGCAGGCCGAGCAGGACACCGACCCACCACGGCACACCGAGCATGAGGATCGCGAGCAGCACACCGGCCACGACCGCGACGACACCCGCCCCGGCGAAGCCCTCCCAGGTCTTGTTCGGGCTGATCACCGGCGCCATCTTGTGCTTGCCGAATGACAGGCCACTCACGTAGGCGCCGACATCGACGCAGATGACGAGGATCAGGAACGCCAGCGTCCACCATTCGCCCTCGGGCTGGGCCACCAGGAACACGGCGAAGGAGGCGAGGAAGGGGACGTAGACCTGGATGAACGTCCCGGACGCGAGGTCGCGGACGAGCGTGGGAAGGTCGGTGCGCTTCGAAGCGATGGCCTGCTCGGCCACGCGCCAGACGATGACGAGCAGGATGCCGAGCAGGACGACGGACCAGCGCCAGACGTCGTGGAGGAAGAACGCCGCCGGTTGCATCGCGACGGCCGAGATGACGGTCGGGATCGCCGGCACCCGGCGGCCGGTCTGCTCGAGGGCCTTCCGCAGCTCCAGCGTGGCGAAGGCCACCACGGCCGATGCCAGGACGACGAAGATCACCTTGAAGATGATCAAGCTCACGAGCATGATGCCGCCCGCGGCGACCCCGATGAGGATGGCGTTCACGAGATTGCGGCCGACCCGCGCCTCGATGCGTTCGTTCGTCGCGTCGAACTGCGCCTTCGTCGCCTGGACCTGCCGTTCGATGTCGGCACGTTTGGCGTCGACCTGCCGCTCGAACTTCGCGCGGCGGTCCTTCAGCTGGGACCGCAACTCCTGCGAGCCCGACTTGCCGGACCGGCCGGGCTCGGGTTTCGACGGTTCGCTCGATCGCCCGGGAGCGACATCGTCTTCCACAGGTACCTCCAGCGGGCGTGCCGTCGGTCGAGGGACCGGTCGGCGAACGGAATCAGCGGTGGGACAGCGGCTCAGATGGAGAGCAGCTCGGTCTCCTTGGCCTTCAGCGCGGCGTCGACGGCGTCGATGTGCGACTTCGTGACGACCTCGAGCTCCTTCTCGCCGCGTGCGACGTCGTCGTCGCCGACCTCGCTCTTGAGCGCCTCGAGGTCGTCCTTGCCCTTGCGACGGATGTTGCGGATGGACACCTTCGCGTCTTCACCCTTGCCGCGGACGATCTTGACGTATTCCTTGCGACGCTCAGCGGTCAGCTCGGGCATGGTGACCCGGATGACGGTGCCGTCGTTCGTCGGGTTGGCGCCGAGGTTCGGGATGTCGCGGATCGCCTGCTCGATGTCGCGCAGTGCGGACTTGTCGTAGGGCGTCACGACGATCGTGCGAGCTTCCTGGTTCTGCAGGGAGGCGAGCTGCGCCAGCGGCGTCGGCGTGCCGTAGTAGCTCACCAGGACCTTCTGGAACAGCTGGGGGTTGGCGCGACCCGTACGCACCGTGGCGAAGTCATCCTTCGCGGCCTCGACGGCCTTCGACATCCGGGTACCAACATCCGAGAGGACATCCGCGATCACGAGCACTCCTTTGATTGCATTACTGGGTTCAGTCTAGTCGGGCGGCGGGCCTCGGCCTGGCCGCCCTGCCGCCTACGCGGAGGTGACGAGGGTGCCGATCGCGGCACCGCGGATGGCCGCCGTGACGTTGCCGGCCGGCTCCATGCCGAAGACGCGCATCGGCATGCCGTTGTCCATGCAGAGGCTGAAGGCCGTCGAGTCGACGACCTTGAGGCCGCGCTGGAGCGCCTCCTGATAGGAGATGGTGTCGATCTTCGTCGCCGTCGGGTCGACGCGGGGGTCGGCGGTGTAGACGCCGTCGACGCCGTTCTTGGCGACGAGGACCTCGACGGCTCCGATCTCGAGCGCGCGCTGTGCGGAGACGGTGTCGGTCGAGAAGTACGGCAGCCCTGCGCCCGCTCCGAAGATGACGACGCGACCCTTCTCCAGGTGTCGCTCGGCGCGGAGCGGGATGTACGGTTCGGCGACCTGCGTCATGGCGATGGCCGACTGCACGCGCGTGGCGGCGCCGGCCTGTTCCAGGAAGTCCTGGAGCGCCAGGGCGTTCATGACTGTTCCGAGCATGCCCATGTAGTCGGCTCGGCCGCGGTCCATGCCGCGCTGGCTGAGCTCGGCTCCGCGGAAGAAGTTGCCGCCTCCGACGACCACTGCGACCTCGACCTCGGCGGTCGCCTCGGCGATCTCGCGGGCGATGGACCCGACCACGTCGGGGTTGACACCCAACTGGCCGCCTCCGAACGCCTCACCTGACAGCTTGAGCAGTACCCTGCGCTTCTTCTCCGGCATCCGCCTGTCCTTCCTCGTCCCTCACACAACTTAGCGTCAGGAGCCGCCCGCTGTCCGCGACAGTGGTCGACTCGCTGACCGGATCGTCACCGATCCCACGTGCGCGGGTATGCCCGCGCACGCAAAGGGGTCCGGATCGCCACTGGCGATCCGGACCCCGTCACAACTGCTACGCGCCGACCTTGAAGCGGGCGAACCCGGTCACGGTGAGGCCCGCGTCAGCGAGCACCTTCTGCACGGACAGCTTGTTGTCCTTGGCGTAGTCCTGCTCGAGGAGCGCGACCTGCTTGAAGTACGAGGTCACGCGGCCCTCGACGATCTTCGGCAGTGCGGCCTCGGGCTTGCCCTCGTTCTTCGAGATCTCGGTGACGATCTCGCGCTCCTTCTCGACCTCGTCGGCCGGGACGTCGTCGCGGCTGAGGTAGGACGGGTTGGCGAACGAGATGTGCTGCGCGATGCTGCGAGCCGTCTCCGCGTCGTCACCCGAGTAGCCGACGACCACACCGACCTGCGCGGGCAGGTCCTTGTTGGTCTTGTGGAGGTAGACGGCGAAGTGCTCACCGTGCACCACCGCGAGGCGGCGGAGCTCGAACTTCTCACCGATGATCGCAGCGGAGTCCGCGATGACCTCGGCGACGGTCTTGCCGTCGGCCGGAGCCGCGTTCCCCTCTTCGACGGTGGTCGCGCCGGCGGCGACGACCGCGTCGAGGACGAGGTCGGCCAGGGCGAGGAACTTCTCACCCTTCGCGACGAAGTCGGTCTCGCAGGCGAGCTCGATGAGCGTGGCGGTGTCGCCGTTCTCCTTCGCGGCGACGAGGCCCTCGCTCGTGGAGCGGTCGGCACGCTTCGCGTTGCCCTTCGCACCCTTGAGACGCAGGATCTCGGTCGCCTTCTCGACGTCGCCATCGGCTTCGACGAGTGCGTTCTTGGTGTCGACCATGCCGGTGCCGAGCTGCTCGCGCAGCACCTTCAGGTCAGCGAGAGAAAAGTTGGCCATTGCTGGTGTCCTCCTTGATTACTTCTCGTCGGCGACGACGGCGGCAGCTGCGCCCTCGGCGTCGGCGGCGGACTCGGTTGCAGCGACCTCGACGTCTTCGACAGCCGGGGCTGCCTGGACGGCGTCGGTTGCGGCGATCGCCTCATCGGCGACCTTCTCGGTCTCGGCGGAACCCTGCTCGCCGCCCTGGAGCAGCTCCTGCTCCCACTCGGCGAGCGGCTCGGCCGGGGCGTCGCCCTCGGTCGGCTTCTGGTGGCGCTGGATGAGACCCTCGGCGGCGGCGTCGGCGATGATGCGCGTCAGCAGGCCGACGGAACGGATCGCGTCGTCGTTACCCGGGATCGGGTAGGTGACCTCGTCGGGGTCGCAGTTGGTGTCGAGGATGCCGATGACCGGGATGCCGAGCTTGCGCGCCTCGTCGATCGCGAGGTGCTCCTTCTTGGTGTCGACGACCCAGAGCGCCGACGGCGTCTTCGAGAGGTTGCGGATACCACCGAGCGACTTGTGGAGCTTGTCCAGCTCGCGCTTCTTGATGAGGAGTTCCTTCTTGGTGAAGCCGCTCTTGGAGGCGTCTTCGAAGTCGAGCTCCTCGAGCTCCTTCATGCGGGCGAGTCGCTTCGACACCGTCTGGAAGTTGGTGAGGAGGCCACCGAGCCAACGCTGGTTGACGTAGGGCTGGCCGACGCGCGTCGCCTGCTCGGCGATGACTTCCTGCGCCTGCTTCTTCGTGCCGACGAAGAGGATGGTGCCGCCGTGGGCGACCGTCTCCTTGACGAAGTCGAAGGCCTGGTCGATGTAGCCGAGCGACTGCTGCAGGTCGATGATGTAGATGCCGGAACGCTCGGTGAAGATGAAGCGCTTCATCTTCGGGTTCCAACGGCGGGTCTGGTGCCCGAAGTGCACGCCGCTGTCGAGCAGCTGGCGGATGGTTACGACGGCCATGAGCCGTTCTCCTGTTCTGCGCTCGCCACCGCACCGCTGACGCGGACGGGTGGGAGTGCCTCGGTTGTCTGACGGACCGGATGGCCTCGTCCCTGGTGCCCGGCGCACGTCCGCCACGCTCCGGAGAGCGAGGACCGATTGGAAGTGGTGGCCGAAATGGCACGCGTAGTCACCCCGACGAGCGAGGTGCTCCGTTCAGCATAGCATCAGGCCACCGTGATGACGGCGCTCCACAGGCCGTCCGACCAGGTCCGTCTCCCCGCTCCGAGGCGCCCGCCCGCCCTCGCTCTCCCGACCCCGTCAGGCTCGGATCATGATGACCTCGATCGCCAGTTGGATCCTCATCTCCTGCCTGGTGCTCCGCGCACCCGTGAGCACGTCCGGAGCGGCGCCGGCCTGGAGCTGGCCGATCGCTCCCCCGCACCTCGTCACCGAGCCGTTCGTCGCGCCGCCCGACCCGTACAGCGCCGGCCACCGGGGTGTCGACATCGCGACATCGCCCGGTCAGCCGGTGGCCGCAGCGGCAGCCGGCGTCGTGACGTTCAGCGGGACGGTGGTCGACCGCCCACTCGTCGTGATCCGGCACGACGACGGACACGTCTCGAGCATCGAGCCGGTGGTGGGTTCGGTCGACGTCGGCAGTCCGGTGACCCGTGGGGCACCGATCGGGACGGTCGGCGTCGGCGGGCACTGCGCCGACGGCTGCGTCCACTTCGGGGTGCGGCGCGACGGCGTCTACGTCAATCCGATGCTGCTGCTCGGCGAGGTGCCATCGGCCGTCCTGCTCCCACTGACCGCGACCGCGGGGGCTCAGGCCCGCGGGTGGGCGTTGCGGTAGCTCTCCTTGATGCGTTCGACGGAGACGTGCGTGTAGATCTGCGTCGTCGCGAGACTCGCGTGGCCGAGGAGCTCCTGGACGGCGCGGAGGTCCGCTCCTCCGTCGAGCAGGTGCGTCGCGGCGGTGTGCCTCAGGGCGTGAGGCCCTGCCGGACCGCCGCCGGGCACGGCGTCGAGGAGCCGGGCGACGAGTGTGTAGACGGAGCGCGGGCCGAGCCGCCCTCCGCGCGCGCCGAGGAAGAGGGCTGCGCCGGGCGTCGGTCCGCGGTCGTTCGCGGCTGCACGGGCGACCAGCTGCGGGCGGGCGCTCGTGAGGTAGTCGACGATCGCCGACTGAGCGGGGACGCCGAACGGCACGACCCGCTCCTTGTCGCCTTTGCCCGTGACCCGGACGGTGAGTCGGTCGAGGTCGAGGTCGTCCCGGTCGAGTCCGCACAGCTCGGACACGCGAAGGGCCGAGGCGTAGAGCAGTTCGACGACGGCGAGGTCGCGGAGGGCGTTCGGCTCCCCCGATGCGGCGCGGTCCTCGAGCCCCGCGAGGAGGTCGTCGAACGGGCCCCGGCCGACGACGCGTGGCAGGGTCCGACCCGTCTTCGGACTCCGGAGACGTGCTGCGACGTCCGAATCGACCCTGCCGGTGCGGAGGAGCCAGGCGCTCCAGGCCTTCGCCGTGGCGGTGCGTCGCGCGAGCGTCGCCTTGGACGAGCCGTCCTCGGAAGCGGCCCAGAGCCAGTCGCGGAGGAGGTCCAGCGTCACGCCGTCGACGAGCTCGACGTCGCGTCCGGTGGCGAAGTCGGCGAGCTGCCGGAGATCGGAGGCGTAGGCGCGAACGGTCTGCGGCGACAGCCGACGCTCGGAAGCGAGGTGCTCCGAGAACCCGTCGATGCTGCTCCAGATGTCCACGTGGACAGCATGCCCCACGCGTCCGACGCCGTGGCCTTCCCCCGCCGAGCGATCACCTCACGCCCGTCCCCCGACGAGCACCCACCCGCGCTCCCGTTCCTCGACGGCCCCGGCGAGATCGAGCGCACCGAGCACGCCGGTGACCTCGCGAGGACTCAGACCACTCGCTTTCGCGAGCGCCTCGACGGTGCGTGGCGAGCGCGCACTCATCACATCACGGACCCGGCGTTCCTCCGGGGAGGCGAACGCCTGCGCGTCCGCATCGACCGCGGTCCACCCGGCGAGCTCCGCCATCTGCGCGGCGTTCGTCACGCACGTGGCGGCGTACTCACGGATCAACCGATGACAGCCAGCCGACGACGGACTCGTGACCGGGCCGGGCACGGCTCCGAGCGGACGCCCGAGGGACGCGGCGTGACCCGCCGTGTTGATCGAACCGGAGCGGTCTCCGGCCTCCATGACCACCGTCGCCGCCGAGGCTGCGGCGATGAGTCGGTTCCGCTGCAGGAACCGCCATTTCGAGGGTGTCGACCCGCACGGCGATTCGCTGATGACGGCTCCGCCGGCCTCGCGGATTCGACGGATGAGCGCGTCGTGACCGGCAGGGTACGGCCGATCGACCCCACCTGCGAGGTAGGCCACGGTCGCCCCTCCGCTCCCGAGGGCGGCTCGGTGCGCCGCGCCGTCGATGCCGTAGGCGGCACCCGACACGATCACGAAGCCCCGATCGACGAGCCCGGCCGCCGCCTCGAGGGTGACGTGCTCACCGTAACCGGACGCGGCCCGGGCACCGACCAACGCGATGGCACGTTCTCCCGCGGGGGCGTTGGGAGAGCCGCGCAGCCAGAGGGCGTGCGGCGCGTGCACACCGAGGTGGTCGAACCCCGCATGCCAGCCCGGAGCGCCGGGCAGGAGGAGTCGGACGCCGACCTCGATCGCCGTCTCACACGCGGCGACGAGGTCGGCCGAGACGAGCCGGGGCCGCCAGCGTTCCAGCGCACTTCCGAGCACACGGGAGGCGGGCACCGCGGAGGGATCCTCGGACTCGGCATCGGCCGACGTCGAGCCCGAGCCACTGGACCACTCGCTGCCGAGGATGCGGCGCTGCAGTTCGGTCGGCCCCACCCGTTGCAGGACCGCTGACAGTGCGCCCGCAGGGCCGAGCGCACCGACCACGAGCCCGGCGACGCCGTCGCCCGGTTCGGCGATCATCGTCCAGGCCGCCCGAGCGAACGCCGCCCGGATCCCGGCGGTGCCGACGTCATCGGCCTCCAAGACGGGCTCGGCACCTCCATCTGCGCCAGGGCTGCCCGCGGCCTCGACCGGTTCCAGGCCGCCGAGGCCTCGGACGAGGCGTTCGACCAACTCGCGGTCCAAGCCGAACCACGCGCTCATGAGATGCCCTTCCGCAGGAAGAGGGCGCGCCCCAAGTGCTCGGCTGTGGGGCTATTGGCGCCGTCGAGGTCGGCGAGCGTCCAGCTCAATCGGAGGATCCGGTCGTAGCCACGCATGGTGATGCCTCCCCGCTCGAGGGAGCGGTCCAACGCGCTGGTGACGGTTCTGGGCAGCCGCATCCGCGGGCTCCTGAGCCAGGTGCCGCTCGCCTGTGCGTTCGTGGTCCAGCCGCTGCCGGCCAACCGCTCGGCACTCGCGGCCCGCACCTCCTCGACGCGGGAACGAGCCTCGGCGGTGGAGACCCCACCCTCCTGCGAGAGACTCGTCAGTGCCGAGGTGATCCGGTGCACCCGCACGCGGATGTCGATCCGGTCGAGGAGCGGCCCCGAGATCCGCCCGAGATAGCGTCGACGGGCCTGCGGTGGACAGGTGCAGACGCCGTCCGCCGTGCCGTACTGACCGCACGGGCAGGGGTTCGCGGCGAGGACCAGTTGGAAGGCGGCCGGGAACGTCGCGCTGCCGTGCGCACGATGCACGGTGATCACGCCGGCTTCGAGTGGCTGACGCAGCGAGTCGAGGACGTCGGCGCGGAACTCCGGTGCTTCGTCGAGGAAGAGCACGCCGTGCGCCGCGCGCGCGGCTGCTCCGGGTCGGATCTGGCGCGAACCGCCACCGATGATCGCCGCCGCCGAGGACGAGTGGTGCGGGCTCTCCCACGGTGGTCGTCGGGCGAGCGCGCCGTCCGGCGGCAGACCGATGAGCGAGCGGAGGCAGCTGACCTCGACCGCGGCCTCGGCGTCGAGGTCGGGAAGGATCTCGGGGAGCCGGGCGGCCAGCATGGTCTTGCCGGCCCCGGGAGGTCCGACCATCATGACGTGGTGCCCGCCGGCGGCCGCCGCGACCATCGCGTCGACCGCATCCGGCTGTCCGACCACGTCCGCGAGATCGAGTGGGTCGGGCGTGGGCAGCCGGTCGACCCGTTTCCGGACGGGTTCGAGGTCGATCGCGGACAGTTCCGCACCGTGCCAGATGGCCGCATCACGTAGCGAGGTCGCCCCGATCACCGTGACGCCGGGCACGAGCTGCGCCTCCTCGACGTTGGCGGTCGGCACCATCACCGCGTCGTAGCCGGCGCGGGCGACGGCGAGGACGGCCGGCAGCACGCCGACGAGCGGACGGAGTCGACCGTCGAGCCCGAGCTCACCGAGGTGGACGACCCGCTCTGCGGACTCCCGGCGCACCAGGCCGCCCACGGCGAGACAGGCGATCGCCATGGAGAGGTCGAATGCGCTCCCCTGCTTGGGCAGCGACGCGGGAGACAGGTTGATCGTGAGCTTGCCGCCGGGCAGCTCGCAGCCGGAGTTCGCCGTCGCACTCTTGATGCGGTGCGCGGCCTCCCCGAGCGATTTGTCGGGAAGACCGACGATCGCCATACCCGGCACGGTCGCGGCGGCAGACGCCTCGACCTCCACGATCGCGCCCGTGAGGCCGGCGAGTGCGACCGACCACGTGCGTGCGACGGCCATCAGGAGACTCCCCGCAGGTGCTGGAGTCGCATGTCGCCTTCGGACGGCAGCACGATGCCGACGACGTCGACGCGCATCCGCCTCGAACGCGGTCGGTGCTCAGCACACCAGGCCCCGGCGAGGCGACCGATCCGGGCCAGCTTGCTCGGCGTGACCGCCTCCGCGGGATCACCGAAGCCGACGCCCGAACGGGTCTTCACCTCGACGAAGACCAGCGTGCCGTCGTCGTCCGCGACGAGATCGAGTTCACCCTGCGGGCATCGCCAATTGCGGTCGAGGATGCGGTATCCACACGCCTCGAGATGATCCGCCGCCACCTGCTCGCCGCGTCGGCCGAGCTCGTCCTTCCGTGCCATGTGCACCTCCTGGCGTCCAGCCAAGCGTGCAGACGAGGCTCGTTACCCGGAGGTGGGTCTGTCGTCGACGAGCGCGCGGCGAAGCGCGCCTGTGGAGCGCTGTCGGTCGAGGGGGCCTCGCCCTACTCGTCGAGCGTGAGTTCCTTCGGGAGTTCGAAGTCGCGCGAGGACAGCTGCTCGACGTTGACGTCCTTGAACGTGAGCACTCGGACGCTCTTGACGAAGCGGTCGGACCGGTAGACGTCCCACACCCAGACGTCGGTCATGGAGAGCTCGAAGTAGAAGTCGTTCGCCGTGTCGCGTCGCACGAGGTCGACCTCGTTGGCGAGGTAGAACCGGCGCTCGGTCTCGATCACGTACTTGAACTGCCCCACGACATCGCGATACTCGCGGTAGAGGGCCAGTTCGACCTCGCGGTCGTAGTCTTCGAACTCGTCTTCGTCCATGGTCTCTCCAGTCTACGTGTAGGCGGGCAGCCAGCTGCTCCGGTGGTGGAGGGTCAGGCCGTGCTCGGAGAGGGCCGACAGATGCTGCGCCGAGCCGTATCCCTTGTTGCCCTCCCACCCGTACTCCGGCAGTGCCTCGTGCAACTCGATCATCAGTCGGTCGCGGTGCACCTTGGCGAGCACGGACGCAGCGGCGACCGACGCGCAATCCCGATCCGCTTTGACCCTCGTGGTGATGGTGAGCGGTCGCTGGAGCGCCCGGCTCAGCCAGTCGCTGTTGCCGTCGAGCAGGACGGTGGACCCGGTGACGTCCGCGCCGACGGCGTGCAGTTCGAGCAGCGCCCGACGGCCGGCGAGTCCGAGGCACGCGGTGATGCCGAGCTCGTCGACCTCCGCCGGGCTCGCGAGTCCGACGGCCCCGTACAACACCCACTCGCGGGCCAGCGGTTCCAGGCGGGTCCTCGCTCGCTCGCTCAACAGCTTCGAGTCGCGGAGGCCCTCAGGGAACGGCCCGCACGCCGGGGCGACCACCGCGGCGCCGACGGCCACCGGGCCGGCGACCGCTCCGCGACCCACCTCGTCCATGCCGATGACCGACGGGACACCCGCAGCGAACAGTTCGTGCTCGACCTCGAGGGTCGGTTCGCTGACGGCCATCACCCCTCTTCTGGGGCGGGGATGCCCTGGAAGACGGTCGGGTAGTTGTCGAGCCAGGCCCAGTTGCTGGACGGCCAGGTGATGACGAACGCGCGCCCGACGACGTTGTCGATCGGGACGAAGCCCCCACCGGGGGTGTCGCCGTTGTACCGGGAGTCCTTCGAGTTGTACCGGTTGTCGCCCATGACCCAGAGCGAGCCCTCCGGGACGACGATGTCGAACGGGTCTCCGGACACCTTCTCGGTGCCGGCCGGGAGCTTCACGTACGGTTCGTTCAGCGGCACCCCGTTGACCGTCATCTGCCCGAGGGGGTTGCAGCACGACACGTGGTCGCCGGGCAGGCCGATGACGCGCTTGATGAGGTGGTCGTCACTGTCGGGAGCGACGAGGCCGAAGATCGACAGCACCCATTCGACGGCTGCGGTGACGGGAGGCTGCGGAGCCTCGACCGTCTGCGGGAGCCAACCGCCCGGATCTTGGAAGACGACCACGTCGCCACGGTTCAGCGAGACCACGTCGGGGACGAGCTCGTTCACCAGGATGCGGTCCTGGATCTGCAGCGTGTTCTCCATCGACCCGGACGGGATGTAGAACGACCGCACGAGGAAGGTCTTGATGAGGAAGGAGACCAGCAGCGCGACCACGAAGATGATCAGGAGGTCGCGAAGGAAGAGCAGCGCTCCGCGTTTGCCGCGGGGGCGCTGCTGGTGGTCGGGCGACGCGTCTGCCGCCAGGGAATTGTCTGTCATTTAACCGCCTGAGCTCCCCACCAGCTTATCCGGTGGGGAGCTCAGGAATGATCGCGGAGGGCGACCGGGAGGACGACTAGTTGTCGCGCTTCTCCTTGATCTTCGCCTTCTTGCCACGGAGCTCGCGGAGGTAGTACAGCTTCGCGCGACGGACGTCACCGCGGGTGACGACCTCGATGTGGTCGATGTTCGGGGAGTGCACCGGGAAGGTACGCTCGACGCCGACCTGGTAGCTCACCTTGCGGACCGTGAAGGTCTCGCGGACACCCTCGTTGGAGCGGCCGATGACGACACCCTGGAAGACCTGGATACGGGACTTGTTGCCCTCGATGATGTTCACGTGCACCTTGACGTTGTCGCCGGCGCGGAAGTCGGGGATGTCCGACTTGAGGGATGCTGCATCGACTGAGTCGAGAATGTGCATGATGATTCCATCTCTGCGACCGCCACAGGTCGACCGCTGAATACGTTCGGAAGGAAGGGTGTGCCCGATGCCGGCGTTCCCCTGTGGCAGAACTGCGGAGGCACAAACAGCAATTGTGTCATGAAAGGGCCCCGGATGGGAAACCGGGCCCCGGACGGCGCGGGCGACAGCGCTGGAGACGACCGCTCAGCGGCGCTCGTCGGGCTTCGACTCCTCGATGACGATGAACTCGCCGCCGTCGATCGGACCGCGATCGAACCGCGGCTGCGGCGGGATCGCCGATCCGGGGACCGTGCCTGGCCCGGCCGCAGCGGCCATGCGCTCGAATTCGGCCATCGTCTCCCGGGCGCGGCGTGCCGTCTCGGAGATGAGTTGCGCGATGACGCCCCAGAAGGCGGCGAGGCCCGCGACGACGCCGAGGACCGCCCAGAGGGCGACGCCCGAGCTGAACGAGCCGAAGCAGATGATCGTGACGTGCCAGAGCGTGAGCAGGCCGACGTCCGTCCACGACACGAGCTTCGTCGTCCGGACGCTGGCCCTGGCCGAGATGAGGAATGCGATCGCGGCGAGCGCGATGGCGAGGATCGGCATGGCGATGAAGAGCCCGAAGAGGCTCCAGCCGCTCTCACCGAAGAGTCCCCATCCGACGAACGGCCAGGCGGGCAGCACGAAGATCGCGGCGAATCGCCAGTAGTAGAACGCCCGACGGATGATCATGCCTCTCAGGCTACCGCCGGGCTCCTGAGCGCGCACTGGTCGTTCGCTGTCGGCCGATGTCGGTTCCGGCCCGCGTGGTCAGAGGAGCTTGCGCTGCAGCGCCCAGGCGGCGAGTTCATGGCGGGAGGACAGCTGCAGCTTGCGCAGCACGCTCGACACATGGGTCTCCACGGTCTTCACGGAGATGAACAGCTCCGTCGCGACCTCCTTGTAGGCGTAGCCGCGGGCGATGAGGCGCATGACCTCCTGCTCACGGGCGGACAGCCGGTCGAGCTCGTCGACGGACTCCGCGGTCTCTCCCGTCACGGCGCCGAAGGCGTCCAGGACGAATCCCGCGAGCCGGGGTGAGAAGACCGCGTCGCCGTCGTCGACCCGTCGTGCGGCCTCGGCGACCTCGGCCCCCGAGGAGCTCTTCGTGATGTAGCCGCGTGCACCGGCCCTGATCACCCGGACGACGTCCTCGGCGGCGTCCGAGACGCTGAGCGCGAGGAACCGGGTGGCGGGCGCGGTGGTCACCGAGCCGGCGATCACGTCCGCGCCACCGCCGCCGGCGCCACCCGGCAGGTGGACGTCGAGCAGCACGACCTGCGGGCGGGTCTCCCCGATCACCCGGATCGCCTCCTCCACGTCGCCGGCCTCCCCCAGCACCTCGATGCCGGGATCGAGTTCGCTGCGCAGCCCGGAACGGAAGATCGAATGGTCGTCGACGATCACGACGGTCAGTGGTCGGTCGCTCATGGTCGGCTCCTCGGAACGGTCGGGACGGTGTCGGGCTGCGGCGCCGTCGCCGCGGCGTCGTGGACGGGCAGGACGAGACGGACCTCGGTACCTCGTCCGCCTGGCCTCGAACGGATGGTCGCCTCGCCACCGATGCGCTGCATGCGGCCGATGATCGACTCCCGCACCCCGAGGCGGTCCCGCGGGACCTGTTCCAGGTCGAAGCCGGGGCCGCGGTCGGAGATCGACACCTCGATCCGCTGCGGTGCCGTCTCCAGATAGACGGAGACGTCGCCGCCGGCGTGACGTGCCGCGTTGAGCACGGCCTCCCGTACGGCGGCGAGGAGCGGCTCCGGAGCGTCGTCGATCGCACGCCCGACCGCGACGACGTCGACGCGCACGGCGTGGTCGGCCTCCACCGCGGCCGCGATGGTCCGCAGCTCGGTCGCGAGGTCGCCCGTCGGAGCGGTCCCGCCGGAGAAGAGCCAGTTCCGCAGCTCGCGCTCCTGCGCCCTGGCGAGACGGGACGCCTCGCTCCCCGGACCGGCCTGCTGCTGGATGAGCGCGAGCGTCTGGAGCACGGAGTCGTGCAGGTGCGCTGCGATCTCGGCGCGGTCGGCCTCGCGCATCCGCGCGGCGCGCTCGTCGGCGAGGTCGCGATTGAGCTGGAGCGCCCACGGGGCGATGACCACGGCGACCCCGAGGAGCACGGCGATCGCGGCGACGATGACCGTCCACATGTTCGGGCGGTCACCGGTGACGAAGAACAGGAGGATGCCGAGGACGACGAGGACCAGCGCTCCGAGCACGCGGATCAGGAGGGCACGTGAGCCCTCACCGCGACCACGCTCGCCGAACTGCCGCCAGGCGAGTGCAGCTCCCGCGAGGACGACGATGACGGGGATGACGGCCTCGAGTGGGATGTCCAGCCCGGTCCGGGTCGCGATCAGCGCGGTCCCGGCCGCGAGCAGGGCGATCCCGAGCAGCACCTCCGTGATCGGCGCGCGACGGGGGCCGTCGAGGTCGTCTCCTTCGTCGGTCGAGGCCGGCCGGAGCAGGTGCTCCCGGGGATCGAGCGGTGCGTCCGCGCCCTGCGTCGGCGTCATGACCCACAGCCACACGTAGAGGAGCAGGCCCGCTCCGCCGCAGCACGCGAGGATGACGGTCGCCGTCCGCACCGCAGCGACGGGGAGACCGGTGTGCTCGGCGAAGCCGGCGCAGACACCGCCGAGCAAGCGGCGCCTCGGACGGATCATCACCTCGGTTCCCATGGAGCCATCCAAGCAGTTCGGGGTGCGGTCGGCACCCTGGGACGGCAGGATCAGGGTGCACTCAGGGTCATGCCGGATGGGCCCGACCCGGACGCTTCGCCAGAATCGGACCATGACGAACCACAGCACGCCGCCCACCGGAGCAGAACCGGGGGCACCAGCCCCTCAGGATCCGACGACCCGCTTCTTCGACTGGTGGCGGTCCACCGGTCTCCGTCGCTCGAGCGACTCGTGGCTCGGCGGTGTCGCCGGGGGTGTCGCGGCCCGGCTCGGCCTCGATCCGATGATCGTGCGCGGAGCCCTCATCGTCATCGCGATCCTGGGCGGGCCGGTCCTCTTCGTCTACGCCGCGGGCTGGGCGCTCATCCCCGACCAGCAGGGGCGGATCCACCTCGAGCGTGCGATCCGGGGCGTCTTCGACCCGGCGATCGTCGCGATCGGCATCCTCGCGGTCCTCACCGTCGTGCCGTTCATGCGCGGCCTCTGGTGGGACGGCGTGCCGCATGCGTGGAACCTGCCGGGGTGGCTGGAGTCGACCATGACCGCCGGTTGGGTGATCGCTCTGGTCGCCGCAGCGGTCTGGCTGATCGTGATGTTCTCCCGCCGCGACCCTGGGCGGTCGACTCCGCCTGAGACACCGCCACAGCGCGACCCGTGGACCAGCGACGCCTCGATCCCGAAGCCGACGGCGCCATCGCCCACGGCCTCCCCTTCGGGCCCTGCCGGCTCGGCCCCGGCCTCCCCCGGTGCCGCGAACCCGGTGTCGCTCGCGAAGGCCGACGGTTCGCCTGGTGATGCGAGCGCGACCGTCCCACTCCCTGGAGCCACCACCACCACCACCGCGTGGGACGGGGCTCCGCGCCAGCAGCGCGGCTGGACGAGTCAGGAGTTCCGGGACGAGATGAGCCGCCAGCGAGCCGAGCAGCGGGCCGAACGCGAGACGAGGGCGCGGGAGCACCGGTCGAAGCAGCCGGGAGCAGCTTTCGTGGCGATCACCCTCGGACTGGCGCTGCTCGCCGGTGCCGGCGCGGCCGTCATCGCGGCGAGCGCCGGGTTCTCGGTCCCGGTCGTCGTGGTCATCGGGCTCGCCGCAGCGCTCGGTGCGCTCGCCGTCGCGACGATCATCGCGGGCATCAGCGGACGGGAGAGCGGCTGGCTCGGGCTCTTCACGTGGGCCGCTGTGATCTCCTTGCTCGCCACCGGCGTGTTCCCACTCGGCTCCTCCTTCCTGCCGGTCGGACGCACGACCTGGACCGTGACGTCGACGGATGCGGACGACCGACGCGGCTACGTGATGATCGCCGGCCAACCCACGCTCGACCTCGGTGAACTCGCCGACGACGACGCGTTGCGCGGTGGCACGATCGACGTGTGGATCCTCGCAGGCGAGGTAGACGTGCTCATCCCCGAGGACGTGCCGGTGATCGTCGAGTTCTCAGCGATCGCGGGCACCCTGGAGACGGGACACGACGGTCGGGACCGGACGGACCGACGCGGCGGAGCCCTCTTCCAGGATGAGGCACGGTACGGACGAACGGCGTCAGGAGACACGACGCGGGTACGGGTGTGGACGGTCGCCGGCAGCGCTGTGGTGACCGAGGAAGCGGAGGCGGGACGATGAGCGAGCTGGACGACCGGACCGGAGCGGCAGACATGTCGTCCCCAGCCGACGCGGCGACGGGATCGGCTCCGTCGGAGACCGATCAGACGGCCGCCATGGAGTCGGACGCCACGCGACCGACCACTGCACAGCCGGCCACAGCGCCGACGGCCGGTGAGCCGAGGACCGGTGTCGGCCCGACGGATCGGGGTGGTCGGGCGCCGCGCTTCGGCACGATCCTCTGGGGCGTGCTCCTGCTCGTCTTCGCCGGGGCCATGCTCGTCACCAACCTCACCGAGGTGCGCATCGACCCCCTGGGGTGGATCACCGGGGCGATCATCGCGACCGGGGCCGTCCTCGTCGTCGCCGGCATCGCCGCCGCCGTGCGACGTCGGCCCTGACAACCGTCACGCACAGGACCCCGGCGCGCTCAGGCGTCCGGCCCGTCAGCGGGCAGCAGATCCGGGCGGACCTCGCGGGTCCGCTCGATCTGCTGCTGACGACGCCAGGTGGCGATCGCACCGTGGTTGCCGCTCAGCAGCACCGGCGGTACCGGGAGTCCTCGCCACTCGGCGGGCTTCGTGTAGCTCGGGTACTCGAGGAGCCCGTCTTCGTGCGACTCCTCGACGAGACTCTCGGGGTTGCCGACGACCCCCGGGACGAGCCGACCGATCGCCTCGATCATCGCCATCACGGCGACCTCTCCCCCGTTGAGGACGTAGTCGCCGAGGCTCACCAGGCGGACCCGCGCTCGGCTGGCGGTGTGGTCGAAGACGCGGTGGTCGATGCCCTCGTACCGACCGCAGCCGAAGACGAGGTGCGGCTCGGCCGCGAGCTCGCGGGCCATCGCCTGCGTGAACACCTCACCCGCCGGAGACGGGAAGATGACCAGCGGCTCCTCCTCGGTGTCGTCACCCAGGATGCCGTCGAGCGCCTCACCCCAGGGCTCCGGCTTCATGACCATGCCGGCTCCCCCGCCGTACGGGGTGTCGTCGACGGTGCGGTGACGGTCGTGCGTCGAATCCCGCAGGTCGTGGACGTCCAGTTCGATGAGCCCGCTCTGCTTCGCCTTGCCGAGCAGCGAGAGGTCCAGGGCATCGAAGAAGGTCGGGAAGATCGTGACGATGTCGATGCGCATGAGGAGCAGTCTATTCGCGCGACGGTCGTCGTCCCGGTCGCGTCGGTCAGCCCGACAGTCCGGCCAAAGCCTCCTCGTAGCGGTCGACCACGAGGTCGACGATGCCGGGATCGGGCACCTCTCCGAGGTGGAGGAGCGGCGGCGTCACGAAGTCCGCTCCCGCCTCCTCGAGCAGCCTCGCGAAGTAGCCGGGCGCCAACAGGTAGGTGGCGATGATGACCCGCCCTCGCGGTCGGCTCGTTCGGGCCGCTGCCACCGCATCGGGCACCGACGGCTGAGCCGCGGAGACGAACGCCGTCTCGACCGGAACACGCAGCCGCGATTCCAGCCGACGTCCCATGTCGACGCAGTCGGCGACGGCCCTGGCGTCGGTGGACCCGGCCGCTCCGAGCACGATCCGATCATCCGGCGTCACGTGCAGCACCTCCAGTCTCCTGGCGAGGACCGCTACGAGGCGGTCGTCCGGTCCCATCGCCCGTCCGAGTGCCGTCGGCCGATCCGTCGCCTCGAGGTCCTCGACGAGGTCGACGTGGACGTGGAACCCCGCTGACAGGAGCAACGGCACGACCACCGCGGGCCGCTCGGGCTCGATCGAGCCGAGGGTGGCCGGGACGTCGGGCTGCTGGACGTCGACGAAGCCGCCCGCGACGTGGAGGTCGGCACGCGATCGTCCGACGGCGTCGACGAGCGCGGCGACGGAGGCCTGTCCGATCGGGCAACTCGTCCCGTGGGACACGGCCAGGAGCGCAGGACTCGTCCGCGTACGCGTCTGCGGGCGGCGCACCGCGGGCTCAAGCAGGGTCATGCGTCCTCCCCCAGCTCGATCTCCACGAACCCGCCCACGATGCGGGTGCGGAAGGTCTGGAGGAAGAGGTTCGGGTCGGTGAAGCACTCACCCGTGCCGAGGTCGTACACCTGCTTGTGCAGCGGTGACGCGATCGTCGGTCGCGCCCCTCGGGAACCGACGATGCCGCGAGCCATCACCGGCGCGGCCGTGTGCGGGTCCCGATGGTCGACGGCGTAGACCTCCTCGGCCCCGATGCGGAACACCGCGATCTGCCGGGCGCGGAGCAACGCCACCTCGCCCCAGGAGAGCTCGAGGTCGTCGATGGCGCAGACGCGTCGCCACTCGGCGAGCGCCGTCCACCCGGTGTGCTCCTGCATCGCGATGCTCATCGTCGGCCTCCTGGTCGTGCGTCGGAGCACCGACGCTACGGGCGGGGTGTTTCGTCGGATCACCCGTGACGTTTCGGTGAGGTGAAACCGACCTCACATCCGCCCGGGCGTCGTGTGCGGTCCTGGACGCGTTCGGGACACATGCGGGCAACGGTCCGGAAACGCCGCGTCAGTACGCTCGCTGGAACACGAGCCGAGGGGGCCCATGATGATCGATCCCACCGCAGGAGATCTGCCGCGTCGCGTCGTCGTGGTCGGCGGCGGCCCGGCCGCGCACCGTCTGGTCGATGCCCTGCACAGTCGCGACGCCGGGCGCACCATGCACATCACGGTCGTCTGCGAGGAGCTCCACCGTCCCTACGATCGCGTGGCGCTGAGCAAGCGTCTCGACGACGCGGCGATCGATCTCACGCTCGCGCCGACGGGCGTCTGGGACGAGCAGCACGTGTCGCTGCTGCTGGGCGAACGCGCCGAACGGATCGACCGCAAGGCCCGGACGGTGCACACCTCCCTGGGGCGGGTCGTCGCGTACGACGAGCTGATCCTGGCGACCGGCTCCTCGGCCCCGGTGCCCGAGATCGACGGTTCGGAACACGCCCTCGTCTACCGGACGATCGACGACGTGGACCTGCTGGTGTCGGAGATTGCGCGCATCGGCTCTCTGCGAGGTCGTCCCGCCCGGGTGATCGTCGCCGGCGGCGGGTTGCTCGGGCTCGAGGCTGCCGGTGGTGCGGCACGGCTCGGTGCCGAGGCGAGCGTCGTGCACTCCGGGTCGTGGCTCATGTCCGCCCAGCTGGACGAGGGAGCCGGTCGAGCCCTCGGGCGCATCATCGGCGGCCAGGGCATCGGTCTGCACCTGGGGACGAGGCCCCGGTCGATCCTCGTGGACGAGCAGGGTGGTGTCTCGGGCGTGAAGTTCTCGAGCGGCCAGCAGGTCGACGTCGACATCGTGGTGTTCGCGATCGGTATCCGCGCCAGGGACGAGGTGGCCCGCGATGCCGGGATCGAGCTCGGTGACCGCGGTGGTGTCGTGATCGGGACCGACTGCAGGACGTCTGCGCCTGGTGTCTGGGCCATCGGCGAGGTCGCCTGCTTCGACGGTCGATGCACCGGCCTCGTCGCGCCGGCGAACGCGATGGCCGAGGTCGTCGCGGATCGGCTGCTCGGTGGCGAGGCGGAGTTCACGACCGTCGACGACGCCACCAAACTGAAGCTCTCCGGTGTCGACGTCGCGAGTTTCGGCGACGCACTCGCGCGCACCGAGCAGAGTCTTGAGATCGTGTACGCGGACCCGGCGCGTGGGCTGTACCAGAAGCTCGTCATGACGGACGACGCCAAGACCCTTCTGGGCGGGGTCTTCGTCGGCGACGCCTCGCCCTACGCCTCGCTGCGTCCGCTTCTCGGCGCTGAGCTGTCGAGTGAGCCGGCCGCCTACCTGTCGGCCTCAGGGATCGAAGCACCGGCCGGGGACGAGCTCCCCGACGCAGCGCTCGTCTGCGCATGCAACGCCGTCGCCGCGGGGACCGTCCGCGACGCGATCGCGGGCGTGCACGGCGAGGCGTGCACCGAGCTGGGGGCGCTCAAGACCTGCTCCCGTGCCGGGACCCAGTGCGGCTCCTGCGTCCCGCTCGTGAAGAAGATCCTCGAGACGGAGCTGACGAAGTCCGGCATCGCCGTCTCGCGCGCACTCTGCGAGCACTTCGAACTGTCCCGCCAGGAGCTGTTCGAGACCATCCGGGTGCTCGGCCTCACCTCCTTCGACGAGATCCTCGCGCGCTACGGCACCGGACGCGGCTGCGACGTGTGCAAGCCGGTGATCGGTTCCATCCTGGCCAGCCAGCAGGGTGGGTACATCCTCGATGGCGGCCGGGGGACGCTGCAGGACACGAACGACCGGGCGCTCGCGAACATGCAGAAGGACGGCACCTACTCGGTGGTCCCCCGGATCCCCGGTGGCGAGATCACGCCGCAGAAGCTCGCGGTCATCGCACAGGTCGCCACCGACTACGGGCTGTACACGAAGATCACGGGCGGTCAACGCATCGACCTGTTCGGCGCCCGCCTCGAACAGCTGCCCGACATCTGGCGCATCCTCGTCGACGCCGGCTTCGAGTCCGGACAGGCGTACGGGAAGTCGCTCCGCAACGTGAAGAGCTGTGTCGGGTCCAGCTGGTGCCGTTTCGGTGTGCAGGACTCCGTGGGCATGGCGGTCCACCTCGAACTCCGGTACCGCGGCCTCAGGGCACCGCACAAGTTCAAGTTCGGGGTCTCCGGCTGCGCGCGCGAGTGCGCCGAAGCACGTGGCAAGGATGTGGGGATCATCGCCACCGAGCAGGGCTGGAACCTGTACGTCGGCGGCAACGGAGGGTTCCAGCCGACCCACGCGCAGCTCCTCGCCGGAGACCTCGACGACGAGACGCTCATCCGGTACATCGACCGCTACCTCATGTACTACATCCGGACGGCGGATCGACTGCAGCGCACCGCCAGGTGGATGGAGGACCTCGACGGCGGACTCGACCACGTGCGGGAGGTCGTCGTCGAGGACTCCCTCGGACTCGCCGCCGAACTCGAACAGGCCATGGCCGCCCATGTGGACGGGTACGAGGACGAGTGGGCGGCGACCCTCGCCGACCCGGAGCGCCTCCGCCGGTTCCGTTCCTTCGTCAACGAGCCGGGCGACGCCGAACCACGACTCGCGCGGGTCGCGGAGCGAGGCCAGTACCGGCCCGCGACGACGGAGGAGATCGAGCGCGGCGAGGCCGTCTATCTCGCAGGGCCTACCATTCCAGTGAGGGAAGGGGCGTAGATGTCGGGTCCAGGCAGGGTCACGCTCGTCGGCGGCGGACCGGGCGATCCCGCGCTGCTGACCGTCGCCGCCGTCGAGGCCCTCCGCGACGCGGACGTGGTCCTCTACGACCGGCTCGCACCCCACGACACCCTCCCCGAGTTCGCCCCGAACGCGCTCCTCGTCGACGTCGGCAAGCGCCCCGGTCATCACCCGATCGGACAGGACGGCATCGAGACCGTCATGGTGCAACACGCGCTCGACGGCGCGGCGGTCGTCCGCCTCAAGGGAGGCGACCCGTACGTCTTCGGGCGCGGCAGCGAGGAAGTCCTGGCCTGCCACCGCGCGGGCGTCCCCGTCCGCGTGATCCCGGGCGTCTCGAGTTCCGTCGCCGTGCCCGCGGCGGCAGGCATCCCCCTCACCCACCGGAACCTGAGTCACCTCTTCACCGTCGTCAGCGGTCACGCTCCGCTCTCCGACGAGGAACACCGTCACCTCGCCGGCCTCGGTGGGACGATCGTCGTCCTCATGGGCGTCGGCACGCTGCCCTCCATCTCCCACGGGCTCCTCACCTCGGGGCTCGCCGCCGACACCCCCGTCGCGATCATCGAGCGCGGCTACAGCGAGACCCAGCGCACCACCGTGGCAGACCTCGGGACGATCCTCCACGTCGCCGCAGCCGCCGGTGTGCGGTCACCGGCGGTCATCGTGATCGGCCACGTCGTCGCCTTCGCCTTCGACGGTGACGCCGAGGCCTCGGAACTGCTGGCGCGGGCCGAACGTCTGGGGGCATCGGCGTGACCGACATCACGCCACCGACCGCCGACCCCGGCCCGGATGTCACGACCCCGGTTCCGGGATTCCGCGCGGACCAGCTCGAGGGCTTCCGGATCGGGGTGACGAGCGACCGCCGATCGCAGGACCTCATCGACGCCTTCGAGCGACGCGGTGCCACCGTCGTGCACGCACCGACGCTGCGGATCGCACACGCACAGCACGACGAACCGCTCATCGACGACACCCGCGACATCATCGCCGCACGCCCCGACGTCCTGCTCGCCACGACCTCGTACGGCATCCGACGGTGGTTCGAGGTCGCGGACGCCGCGGGACTCGGCGACGAACTCCTCGAAGCGCTGGCCGAGACGGCCATCCTCGTCCGTGGGCCCAAGGCACGCGGTGCCATCCGAGCCGCCGGCCTGAACGACGTGGGCATGAGCGACCGCGAGACCACCGCCTCCCTCGTCGACAAGGTTGTCGCCGACTACCCGGCCGGTCTCCGCGTCGCCGTCCAGCTCCACGGGTACACCGACGAGCGCCAGCTCGAACGGCTCCGTGCCGTCCATCAGGAGGTGCACACGGTCGCCCCGTACCGGTGGACGGACCCCGACGCGACCGACGAGCGCGTGCGGCGACTCGTCGAGGCGATCGTGAGCGGCTCGCTCGACGCGGTCACCTTCACGAGTGCCCCGTCGGTCGTCGCCCTGTTCACGGCCGCGGAAGCACTCGGTCAGGAGGACGCCGTCGTCGACGCCTTCCGTCGCGACGTGCTGTGCGCGGCCGTCGGCCCGGTCACGGCGGCGCCACTGCTCGCCCAGGACATCGAGCCCATCGTCCCCGAGCGGTTCCGCATGGGGGCACTCATCCGGCTGCTGTGCGAACACCTCGAGCAGCACGCGATCCTCCGAGCCGAGACGCTGCACGGCCCGATCGCCATCCGTGGGGCCATCGTGGAGCTGCCCGGCTCGCGGGTCCGGCTCCCCCCGAACTCCCTCGCGCTCCTCCGCGCCCTCGTCCGCGCGAACGGAGCCGTCCTCTCGCGCTCCGCGCTGGCCGACGCGCTGCCGGCAGCCGCGGACCACCACGCGCTCGAAGTACAGATGAGCCGCCTCCGCCAGACGCTCGGCGTCCCTGGACTCATCAACACGATCGTCAAGCGCGGCTACCGCCTCGACGTCTGACGACGGCCGATCCGGCCCCTGGACAGCGCGCCGTCATCCGCCTCACCGGGGTGATCAGTGCCTGTGAGCAGGCGGTGATCCAGGTGTTACCTCGCGGGTGGGGCCCCGAAACACGGCGTCGGTAGCTTCGGAGACAGCACACGTCCCGTCCCGCTTCACCGAACGCTCGGAGCAGCCATGACCACGAACCTCGAAGCAGCCGACGCCCCACCGACCACGGCGACCCCGACCGTCACTTCGGTCGCCCTGACCCACCGCCCCGGTCGTTGGATCGACGGGTGGAACCCCGAGGACAGCGCGTTCTGGGACCGGGAGGGCCGCGGCATCGCCGGGCGGAACCTCCGGTGGTCGATCTTCGCGGAGTTCCTCGGCTTCGTGGTCTGGCAGCTCTGGAGCATCGTCGTCGTCATGCTCCCGACGGCCGGGTTCTCGTTCTCCACGGCCGAGACCTTCTGGCTCATCTCGATGCCGAGCCTCGTCGGTGCGACCCTCAGGTTCCCGTACTCGTTCATGGTCCCGCGCTTCGGCGGGCGGAACTGGACGATCATCTCGGCGGGGCTGCTCCTCATCCCGTCCATCGCGCTCGCGCTGTGTGTGGGCAATCCTGACACCCCGTTCGGCGTCATGCTCGTCGTCGCCGGGCTCGCCGGCTTCGGCGGTGGCAACTTCGCCAGCTCCATGTCGAACATCACCTACTTCTACCCGCAGCGGGAGAAGGGCTGGGCGCTCGGGCTGAACGCGGCGGGCGGCAACCTCGGTGCAGCGGTCGCGCAGTTCGTCGTCCCCATCGCGGTCACCGTCGGAGCCGCCGCCACCCTCAACCTGAGCCTCGCCGGATGGATCTGGGTCCCCTTCATCCTCCTCGCGATGTTCGGCGCCTACCGCTACATGGACAACCTGTCGTCA
Organism: Plantibacter flavus; assembly: GCF_002024505.1. Lineage (NCBI taxonomy): Bacteria > Bacillati > Actinomycetota > Actinomycetes > Micrococcales > Microbacteriaceae > Plantibacter > Plantibacter flavus. The sequence goes on along the minus strand of NZ_CP019402.1, from coordinate 1,725,642 downwards.
GCGAAGGCGGACCTCCGCGGATCCGCCGCCGCGCTCCGGGAACCGCACCTCTGGCTCCTCGCGCTCCTGTACATCGGCACCTTCGGCTCGTTCATCGGCTTCGCGAGTGTGTTCCCCAAACTCATCGCGGACCAGTTCCCCGACTTCTCCTCCTTCGCCGTCGGTTCCGCGTCGATCTCGCTCGCGTTCCTCGGAGCCCTGATCGGCTCGCTGGCACGACCCTTCGGTGGGCGTCTCGCCGACCGCTTCGGCGGCGCCGTCGTCACGATGAGCGCGTTCGCCGTCATGGCCCTGGGGGCGCTCGCCGTGCTGTGGACCCTGCCGCTGGCGAACTTCTGGCTGTTCCTCGGCTGCTTCCTGCTCCTGTTCGTCGCCGCCGGTGTCGGGAACGGCTCGACGTACCGCATGATCCCGAGCGTCTTCGCGGCGCGATCCGGCCTGCGCGACGCCCACCACCGCAGCGGCGACGTCGGGACGCAGCGCAAGGCCGCCGCCGCGCTCGGGCTCATCTCTGCGATCGGTGCCTACGGCGGCTTCGTGATCCCGCAGATCCTGGGGCTCTCGCACGGCGCGACCGGCAGCTACTCGGCCGCGTTCATCGGTTTCATCGGCGCGTACGTCGTCCTGTTCGCGGTCACCTTCCTCGTCTACTTCCGCAAGAACGCGTCACTCGCCGGCCAGCGACTCTGAGTCGTCGCTCCACCCGTTCCTGATCGAAGGACCACGCATGCCTCGTCCCACCGCCCCGGTGACCGACACCCACTGCCCGTACTGCGCGTTGCAGTGCGCGATGTCCCTCACCCGAACGGCGGCGGTGGACGGGGTCGCTCCGAGGCTCCCGGTCGACGTCGCCGGGCGGGACTTCCCGACCAACCGGGGCGGCCTCTGCAAGAAGGGGTGGACGTCGGCCGAGCTTCTCGCGCGGGGCGATCGCCTCACGACCCCTTTGGTGCGCGACGCCACCGGTGAGCTGGTCGAGACGAGCTGGGATGCGGCCCTCGACCTCGTCGCATCGACCATCCTCCGCATCCGCGACGAGCGCGGGGCGGATGCCATCGGGGTCTTCGGAGGCGGTGGCCTCACGAACGAGAAGGCCTACCAGCTGGGCAAGTTCGCCAGGATCGCGATCGGGACGAGCCGGATCGACTACAACGGTCGGTTCTGCATGTCGTCCGCCGCGGCAGCGGGCAACCGTGCGTTCGGGATCGACCGGGGGCTGCCGTTCCCACTGGAGGACCTCGACGGTGCGTCGACCGTCCTCCTCCTCGGATCCAACGTCGCGGAGACGATGCCCCCGTTCATCGGTCATCTCGTCGGTGCTCAGGCCGCCGGTGGCCTCATCGTGGTCGATCCGCGCCGCTCGGCCACCGCGCGACTCACCGAGACCGGTCGTGGACTCCACGTGCAGCCCGCGCCCGGGACGGATCTGGTCCTGCTCCTGGGGCTCACGCACATCGTCCTCGCCGAAGGGCTCGCCGACGAGGCCTACCTGGCCGAGCGCACGACCGGGCTGGACGGCCTGCGCCGCAGCGTGAGCGCGTGGTGGCCGGAACGCGTCCAATCCGTGACCGGTGTGCCGGCGGCGGTCCTCCGACACGTGGCTCGTCGGCTCGCAGCCTCGGATGGCACCTACATCCTCACCGGTCGCGGCGTCGAGCAGCATGTCGATGGCACCGACACGGCCACCGCCGCCATCAACCTCGCACTCGTGCTCGGACTACCGGGTCGGCCGGGATCGGGCTACGGCACGCTCACCGGCCAGGGCAACGGCCAGGGCGGCCGCGAACACGGTCAGAAGTGCGACCAACTGCCCGGGTACCGCAAGATCACCGATCCGGAAGCCCGCCGTCACGTCGCCGAGGTATGGGGTGTACCGGTCGAGTCGATCCCGGGTCCCGGGCTGCCGGCCGTCGCCCTCCTCAACCGCCTCGGTGAACCAGACGGTGTGGACGCCCTCCTGGTCCACGGCTCGAACGTCGTCGTATCCGCTCCGAACGTGCAGACGATCCGGGACGGACTCGGCCGCCTCGAGCTGCTCGTCGTCTGCGACTTCTTCCTGTCGGAGACCGCCGCGCTCGCGGACGTCGTCCTCCCGACGACGCAGTGGGCGGAGGAGGAGGGCACCATGACCTCGCTGGAGGGGCGCGTGATCCGCCGTCGGCGGGCGCTCGATGCTCCGGTCGGCGTCCGCAGCGAGCTCTGGATCATGCACGAACTCGCCCGTCGTCTCGATGCTGCGGGCCGATTCGACCTGGACCCGTCGATCGTGTTCGACGAGTTGGCGGCCGCATCCGCCGGAGGCCTCGCCGACTACTCGGGACTGAGCCACGCCCTCCTCGACACCGGGCTCGCCGCGTACTGGCCGTTCCCCGCCGGCAGCGGCGGCACGCCCCGGCTGTTCACGGAACGGTTCGCACACGACGACGGTCTCGCCCGCATCGTCCCGGTCCGCCCCGCGAAGGTCTCGGAGTCACCGGGAACCGGGGAGGAACTCACCCTGACGACCGGACGCCTCCTCGAGCACTACCAGTCGGGCACCCAGACCCGCCGCGTCCCCGAGCTCGACGACGCTCGCCCCGAGGTCTTCGTCCAGGTCCACCCCGCGACGGCGGCACGACTCGGCATCGTCGAGGGCGGACTGGTCGAGGTGTCGAACCGTCGGGGCGCGCTGACGGTCCGAGCCCGTGTCGACGGCGACATCCGTCACGACACCGTCTTCCTGCCGTTCCACTACCCGGGCGACGCGTCGGCGAACCTCCTGACACAGGACGCGGTCGATCCGATCTCCGGGATGCCGGACTTCAAGCGCGCGGTGGTGCGGCTGCGCCCGGCCGCTGGCGCACCACTGCCGGAAGCCACAGCGCCCGGAGCCCTCCGATGAGTCCGCGACCAGGTCGACCCCTCCGCATCGTCGTGGTCGGATTCGGCCCGGTCGGTGCGCGATTCGCCGAGGAGGTCGCCCCCGGCGTGCGGGACGGCTCGCTCCAGGTGACCGTGGTCGGGCAGGAGCCGGTCGACGCGTACAACCGGGTGCTGGTCGCCGATCACGCGGTCGGCTCGACCGGACTCGCCGACCTGACGCTCGTCAGTGCCGAGGACCTCGCCCGGGACGGTATCCGTGTCCTGCGCGGCACGACCGCGATGCAGATCGATCGCGAGACGCGGACCGTCGAACTCGACACCGGGGAGACGCTCCCCTACGACCGCATCGTCCTGGCGACGGGTGCGCGCGCGAACGTTCCGACACTCGACGGCGTCGACCGACGGAAGCGGGACATCCCGGCGCTCGAGAAGTACGGACGGTCGTTGCTGCTGTCCGACCACGACCTCCCCCGCGGCGTCTGCACCCTGCGTGACCTCGCGGACGCCGACGCCGTCGCCGAGGTCGTCCGATCGGGCGGCCGGATCGTCGTCCTGGGTGCCGGCGTCCTGGGACTGGAGCTCGCGCTCTCCGCCGCGCGCGCCGGCGCCGACGTGGTCGTCGTCCACCACGGCCCCACCCCGATGCCGCGGAACCTCGACCGCGGCGGCGGCTCCGTGCTCGCCGCGGCGCTCCGGGCAGCGGGAGTGGAGGTCATCGCACACAGCCGCGCCGAGGCGGTCGGTCATCGGGACGACCCCGCGGGCGGGAAGCACTTCGACGCGCTGATCACCGCTGACGGGAAACGGATCACCGGCGATCTGCTCGTCCTGTCGTGCGGGGTGAGCGCACGCTCCGATCTGGCGATCCTCGCCGGGGTCCGTGTCGGCTCCGGCGTGCTCGTCGGTGAAGACCTCAGCAGCTGGTCGGACGAACGGATCTTCGCCATCGGCGACTGCGCGCACGTGCTGGCGCCGACACCGGACCTGCGCCACGAACGCACCGTCCCCGGCGGCCCGTCGGGGCTCATCGGCCCAGGATGGCGGCAGGCCGAGTGGCTCGCCGCTCGATTCCTCATCGAGGCCGCGGCCGGCGGATCACCGCTCGAGCTGGGTCCACCACCGGTCGAGCGGGCGAGCACCGTCGCACTCAAGGCCGAGCGGGTCGACGTCGTCGCGGTCGGCGATGTCCAGGCCGAGCCCTGGGACGTCGAGCAGACGACCGCTGACGGGTGCAGCGTGCATCCGGCCGCTCCGCGCAGCGTCTCGGTGTGGGCGGACCCCGACCACGGCCGCTACGTCAAGATGATCACCCGTGCCGGGGTCCTGACCGCCTTCGTCTGCGTCGGTATGCCGCGCACTGCGGCCGAGCTGACGCTCCTGTACGACGGGGGCGGCGAACTGCCGGCGGATCGCTCGGTCCTCCTCCGGCTCGACGGGCCGGACGCGATCGGTGGTGTCTCCGCTGATGCGTTCGCCCCCTCGACGACCGTCTGTACGTGCAACGGCGTGACGGTCGGCAGGATCATGGATGCCGCGCAATCGGGCAGTACCACGGTCGCCTGCATTGGCAAGGCGACCCGCGCCGGTACCGGCTGCGGTGGGTGCACCGGCCGGATCGCCGCGGTCCTCAAGCGGGTCGCGGACGGTGATCGTCAGAGCGAGCCAGTGCCGGCGTGATCTGCCGGAGACGACGACGGAGGCGCCGGTTGCACGCAACCGACGCCTCCGTCGTGGGTGTTCCGAGCCGGGAGAACCGACTCGGAACGCGATCTACTGCTCCGGCTGCGACGCTCCGGTGTCGTCCTGAGCCTCGTCGGAGGCCTCGGATTCGACCGGACCGGCCGTCGTCGTCTCGGGGGCGTCGTCGGCCTCCGGGAGTTCCTCGAACAAACCGGTGGGCGGCGTGACCGTGACGATCCCGGCAGCGATGTCGACCGTGGGGACGATCGCCTTCACGAACGGGACCATGACCTCGCCGTCGCCGGTCTTCACGATCAGGAGGTCCTGAGCCGGGAAGTGGTCGACGCGGGCGACGGTACCGACGGCGACGCCGTCTCGGTGCACGGCCAACCCGACGAGCTGGTGGTCGTACCACGCGTCGTCGTCGACCGGCAGCTCGGTGGGGTCCTGCTCGACCCAGAGGATCGCCTTCACGAGGGTCTCCGCCTCACTGCGATCGGAGATGCCGACGAAGAAGGCGACCGGCTGGCTGTTGTACCAGCGCAGTTCGATGAGCTCGAGCGTCTTGCCGCGCCACTTCGATCCCGCAGGGACCTGGAGCGTGAACGTCGCGCCCGGGGTGAACCGGTGCTCCGGCTCATCCGTGTAGAGCTCGACCTTCAGGGCGCCCTTCAGGCCATGGGCTTTCGTGAGCCGACCGACCCGCAACTGGGTCTTCGGCTCCGTCTCGTCCGCCACCTACGCGCTGGCGCCGGAGGCGTCCGTGTCGACCACGTCGACTCGGACCCGCCGACCGTCTGCCAGCGCTGCCACGAGGGTGCGCAGGGCTTTGGCCGTCCGGCCGGCACGACCGATGACCCTGCCGAGGTCCTCGGGGTTCACACGAACCTCGAGGACCTCGCCACGGGCGGAGTTCTGTGCCGTGACGCGAACGTCATCCGGGTGATCGACGATCCCCTTGACGAGATGTTCGAGCGCGGGAGCGAGCAAGACTACGCCTGCTCTGCTTCAGCGGCGTCGGCAGCGGGCGCCTCGGCCTCGGCCGGAGCAGCCTTGGCCGCGGGGGCCTCGGCCTTCGGCTTGAGGACGGGCTTCTTCTTCTCGTCGGCGACGAAGGCGGCCTTCGGCTCCTTGACGCGGACGGTGCTCACGGCGTCCTTGTCGCCCTTGAACTTGCCCCAGTCACCGGTGAGCTTGAGGAGTGCTGCGACCTGCTCGGTCGGCTGGGCGCCGACGCTGAGCCAGTACTGCGCACGCTCGGAGTCGACCTCGATGAACGAGGGCTCCTCGGTGGGGTGGTACTTGCCGATCTCCTCGATGACACGACCGTCGCGCTTCGTGCGCGAGTCTGCGACGACGATGCGGTAGTACGGCGCACGGATCTTGCCGAGACGCTTGAGACGGATTTTGACAGCCACGATTCTCCTGAATGATGTGATGTTTGATGTGCTCGCTGCCGAAAGGTGGGGCCACACGCTCGACGCGAAAACTGTGGTTGCTGCGGGCGTCGGATAGAGGGTCGAACTCCGCGCAGACTCAACTCTCTATTCTGCCAGACATCGGGCGATCTGGGTAATCCGACGACACCGATACCGGATGACCCCTCCACCCCGTGTGAAGATGGGCTGGCGCGCGGCATCCGGCCGCGCCCTGCGGGAGGTCGACGCCAATGCCCATCGAGTTCGCCAGATCCGAGCGTTCGACCGTCGGCCTCGAATGGGAGGTCGCCCTCGTCGACCGCGACACCGGCGATCTCGTCGGCGCAGCGGACACCGTCCTGTCGGAACTCCGCCCGAGCGACGGTTCCGATCATCCGCAGATCACCAACGAGCTGCTCCTCAACACCGTCGAACTCGTCTCGGGTGTCCACCACACGGTCCCCGAGGCGATCGCGGACCTCGAGGGCCAGCTGGCCGAGGTGCGGGCGATCACGGATCCGATGGGCGTCGAGCTCATCTGCAGCGGTTCGCACCCGTTCGGCCAGTGGTACGACCAGCAGGTCACCGACAAGCCCCGGTATCACAAGCTCATCGACCGCACCCAGTGGTGGGGTCGCAACATGATGATCTGGGGTGTGCACGCGCACGTCGGCGTCGAGACGGTCGACAAGGTCCTCCCGATCATGAACGGGCTGCTGACCTATCTGCCCCACCTCCAGGCGCTGTCGGCGTCCAGCCCGTACTGGGGCGGGGTCGACACCGGGTACGCGTCGAACCGCGCGCTCATGTTCCAGCAGCTCCCGACGGCGGGCCTCCCCTACCAGCTCTCCGACTGGGAGCAGTTCGAGGCCTACGTCGACGACATGACGGCGACCGGCATCATCGAGGACCACACCGAGGTCCGCTGGGACGTGCGACCGTCGCCGCAGTGGGGCACGGTGGAGATGCGTGCGTGCGACGGGGCGTCGACCGTCGCGGAGTTCGGCGCCCTCGCCTCGCTCATCCACTGCCTCACCGAGCACCTGTCCGATCGCCTCGACGCCGGAGAGCGCCTGCAGACCCTGCAGCCGTGGTACGTCCGCGAGAACAAGTGGCGCGCGGCCCGCTACGGCCTGGACGCCGAAATCATCCTCGACTCCTCGGGCCACGAGCGCCTCGTGACCGACGACCTGCACGACCTGCTCGACACCCTCGCGCCGGTCGCCCGTCGGCTCGGCTGCGCCGACGAGCTGGCGAGCATCGCCACGATCATCGAGCACGGCGCGAGCTACCAGCGGCAGCTCGCCGTCGCCCACGCGAACGGCGGCAGCCTGCAGGCGGTCGTGAGCTCGCTCGCGAAGGAGCTGCGACACGGGGTCCAGCCCTCCGCCTGACGAGGCGGCGTCACTCCGCGCGGTCGAGCGTCCCGATCCGCGTGCCGGCGTCGTCGGTCACGGTCAAGCGCCCGCCGTCGTCCGAGAGCGTCGCCTGTGCGATCCCCCGCAGCCAGGTGTCGACGCCGGGGCACGCCATCAGGGTGCTCGCGACGTCGGAGACGACGACCGCGTCGTCCTTGGCGCGCCAGGAGCCGGAGAGGCTGTTGCAGCCGTCCGAACCGCTCACGCGTCCGTCGTCGGTGAACACCAGGTGCGGATCGGCGGCGCCGGTGCCCTCACCCCAGGTGCCCAGGAAGCGTTCGCCCGGCGACGGCGCGGAGCACCCGGCGAGTAGTCCCGCGGCCAGGACGACTGCGACGACCGAGGCCGGTGCCCTCAGCGCGCGCATACCGCCTCCGCTCGACTCAGCGACCCAGGAACTTCTGCAGCTCGGCGAGCTCCGCCTCGGTCGGGGCGGCCGATCCCGACGACGAACCGCCGCCGAGGCCGAAGCCAGCGCCCGTGGCGGCAGCCTGCGTCTCGACGGCGCCGGCGTTCTCCGCCGCGCGCTTGGCCGGGTTGCCCGAACGGGAACCCTTCTTCTTGGCCTGCGGCTTCGGTCGGTTCGTCCGCGCACCGGGGACCGGACCCATCCCGGGGATGTTCGGCACGCCACCCTTGGCGACGGTCTTCATCATCTTGGCCGCCTGCTCGAAACGGTTGACGAGGGCGTTGACCTCGGTGACGGTCATGCCGGAACCCTTGGCGATGCGCAGGCGACGGGACCCGTTGAGGATCTTCGGGTTCGTGCGCTCGGCCTTGGTCATCGACTGGATGATGGCCTCGGTCCGGACGATCTCGCGCTCGTCGAAGTTCTGGAGCTGCTCCTTCATCTGCCCCATGCCGGGGAGCATGCCCATCATCTTCTTGATGGAACCCATGCCGCGCAGCTGCTGCATCTGCTTGAGGAAGTCGTCGAGCGTGAAGGAGTCGGTCGCGAACTTCTCCGCGACCTTGCGCGCCTCCTCCTCGTCGAAGTTCTGCTGCGCCTGCTCGATGAGGGTGAGGATGTCACCGAGGTCGAGGATCCGGCTCGCCATGCGGTCGGGGTGGAACGGCTCGAAGTCGTCGAGACCCTCACCGGTCGACGCGAACATGATGGGGCGTCCGGTGACCGAGGCGATGGAGAGTGCCGCACCACCGCGGGCGTCGCCGTCGAGCTTGGAGAGCACCACGCCGGTGAAGTCGACGCCGTCGAGGAAGGCCTTGGCCGTCGCGACCGCGTCCTGACCGATCATCGCGTCGATGACGAAGAGGACCTCGTCGGGATCGACCGCCTTGCGGATGTTCGACGCCTGCTTCATGAGCTCGGCGTCGACGCCGAGTCGTCCGGCGGTGTCGACGATGACGGTGTCGTAGAGCTTCTGCTCGGCGAACCGGACGCCGTCGCGGGCGACCTTGACCGGATCGCCGACCCCGTTGCCCGGCTCGGGAGCGTAGACGGGGACGCCCGCCTGCTCGCCGACGACCTGGAGCTGGTTGACGGCGTTGGGGCGCTGGAGGTCGGACGCGACGAGGAGCGGCGTGTGGCCGTCCTTCTTGAGCCACTTGGCGAGCTTGCCCGCGAGCGTCGTCTTTCCGGCACCCTGGAGTCCGGCGAGCATGATGACGGTCGGCGGCTTCTTCGCGAACTCGAGACGCCGCTGCTGCCCGCCGAGGATCGTGACGAGCTCGTCGTTGACGATCTGGACGACCTGCTGCGCCGGGTTGAGGGCCTTGCTCACCTCGTCGCCGAGGGCGCGTTCGCGCACGCGACCCGTGAAGTCCTTGACGACGTCGAGTGCGACGTCCGCGTCGAGGAGGGCGCGACGGATCTCGCGGACGGTGCCGTCGACATCGGCCGCGGAGAGCTTGCCCTTGGTGCGGAGGTTCTTGAACGTATCCGCGAGGCGGTCAGAGAGTGTGCCGAACGTTGCCATGATCCCTCCAGTTTAGGGCAGACCGCGGGGCGACCCGGTCGATCGCCGCCACGGTCGGAAGATGAGTATTTGGACGGCGTCCAACAATGCTATTGTGGCGGCCATGACACAGCTCCTCATCGCCGGGCTCGCGCCCACGTTCGTCCCGTACCGCGAGGGTTGGGCGCTGCAGCGTCGGGTCCATGAGACGGTCGTCAACGATGACGGGCCGGAGCACCTCATCCTGTGCGAACACGAGCCCGTGTACACGGCGGGCAAGCTGACCCGCCCGCACGAGCGCCCCGACGACGGCACACCGGTCGTCGAGGTCGACCGCGGCGGCCGCATCACCTGGCACGGGCCCGGACAGCTCACCGGCTACCCGATCGTCCGCCTCCCTGAGCCGGTCGACGTCGTCGCGCACGTCCGCCTGCTCGAGGAGGTCATGCTGCAGACGATCACGGAGCTCGGCGTCACCGGCCGCCGCATCGACGGACGGTCGGGTGTCTGGGTCGACCCCGTCGCCGGCGGACCGGCCGCGAAGATCGGCGCCGTCGGTGTCCGGGTGCAGGCCGGGGTCACGCTCCACGGCTTCGCGCTCAACTGCGACAACTCCCTCGAGCCCTTCGGCCACATCGTCGCGTGCGGCATCGCCGATGCCGGCGTCACCACCATCAGCACCGAGCTCGGTCGGCGGATCACGCCGAGCGACGTCGCCGAGCGCGTCTCCGAGATCTTCGAAGCACTCCGGCCCGGCTGGACGGCCGCGTCCGCGACCACGATCGGAGCGGCCGCGTGAGCGGCTGCGGCGCACCGGCACCCACGCCCGCGGCGGACACCGGCGGACGGAAGCTCCTGCGGCTCGAGGTCCGGAACGCGCAGACCCCCATCGAGCGGAAGCCCGACTGGATCAAGACCCGCGCGACGATGGGACCCGAGTACCGACAGCTCCAGGCGCTCGTGCAGGAGGAGGGTCTGCACACGGTGTGCCAGGAAGCCGGCTGCCCGAACATCTTCGAATGCTGGGAGGATCGCGAGGCGACCTTCCTCATCGGCGGATCGCAGTGCACGAGGCGCTGCGACTTCTGCCAGATCGACACCGGCAAGCCGGCCGAGTACGACCGCGACGAGCCACGGCGTGTGGCCGACTCGGTACAGCGGATGCGGCTGCGCTACGCGACCGTCACCGGTGTGGCACGCGACGACCTCACCGACGAGGGGGCGTGGCTGCACGCCGAGACCGTCCGGCGCATCCACGAGACGAACCCGGGGACGGGGGTCGAGATCCTCGCGACCGACTTCTCCGGCGACCCCGACCTCCTCGGCGAGGTGTTCGCCTCCCGACCGGAGGTGTTCGCACACAACGTCGAGACGGTCCCACGCATCTTCAAGCGGATCAGGCCCGCCTTCCGCTACGAGCGCTCCCTCGACGTCCTGACCCAGGCACGTGCGGCCGGCCTCATCACGAAGTCCAACCTCATCCTCGGGATGGGCGAGGACCGGAGCGAGATCAGTCAGGCGCTCGAGGATCTGCACGAGGCCGGCACGGACATCATCACCGTCACCCAGTACCTCCGACCGACGCCTCGGCACCTCCCCGTGGACCGCTGGGTCAAGCCGCAGGAGTTCCTTGAGATCAAGGAGGAGGCCGAGGAGATCGGGTTCCTCGGTGTGCTCGCGGGACCGCTCGTCAGATCGTCCTACCGCGCCGGACGCCTCTGGGCGCAGTCGATGACGGCGAAGGGCCGCGAGGTCCCCGAGGGACTGCAGCACCTCGCAGACGCCTCACTCGGCTTCGCCCAGGCGGTCTGAGGCCGACGCCTCGACATGCCGGGCTCAGTCCTCGCTCGTGACCCCGGTGACCTCGCCATCGGAGCTGTAGGCGACCATGAGCACGCCGTCGAGCTGGTCCGCGTCGAGCGAGTACTCGAAGACCGCGAACGCTTCGTCGCCGTTGTGCTGGTGCGGCGCGAACCCGACGCTCAACAGCGTCATCGACCGGATGACGTCGACGTCGCGGTCTCCGGACTCGTCGACCAGGACGTCCGGCAGGGACTCCCCCAGCTCCTCGACGGCCTGGATGATGTACTCCGTCACCTCGGAGGTGCGGTCGTCGACCTCGCTCAGCATCGCCTCACGCGAGCGCAGGTCGAAACCCTCGAGGGCGAGGATCATCGCCGCCGCCAGGTCGAGCGCATCGGCCGGGATGTCGTCCTCGTCGGGGGCGCTCAACGAGATGGAGACGGACTGCTCCCCGACGTCGATGTTGTCGGACCAGTAGACGCCACCACCAGGCTCGGTCGCGATGACACCGAAGTAGTCGTGTTCGATCGCCATCAGCTGCCCACCAGGTTCTGTGCGAAGACGTGCGGTGTGAAGCCGGTGAGGTCGCCGATGCCCTCACCCTGGCCGACGAGCTTGATCGGGATGCCGGTCTTCTCCTGCACGGCGAGGACGAACCCGCCCTTCGCGGAGCCGTCGAGCTTCGTCAGGACGAGCCCGGTCACCCCGGCGTGCTCGATGAACGCCTGCGCCTGCGACAGACCGTTCTGACCGGTCGTCGCGTCGAGGACGAGGAGGACCTCGGCGATGGGCGCCTGCTTCTCGACGACGCGACGGATCTTGGACAGCTCGTCCATGAGCCCGCCCTTCGTCTGCAACCGACCGGCGGTGTCGATGATGACGATCTCGGTGCCGGTCCGCTTGGCGTACTCGATGGTCTGGAAGGCGACGGAGGCCGGGTCCTGTCCCTGCTGTTGGGGGCGGACGATTTGTGCGCCCGCGCGCTCCGCCCACGTCGCCAGCTGCTCCACGGCAGCGGCACGGAAGGTGTCAGCGGCCCCCACGACGACGGTGCGGTCGTAGTTGCGGAGGAACTTCGCGAACTTGCCGATGGTGGTCGTCTTGCCGACCCCGTTGACGCCGACGACGAGGACGACCGCCGGACGCTCGCTGAGCTTCAGCGTCGTGTCGAACTTCGACAGCCGCTCCTCGACCTCCTCGCGCAGCATGCGCTGGAGGTCGCGCGGGTCGGTGGTGCGGTAGCGGTCGACGGAGGCGTGCAGGCCTGTGACGATCGACTCGGTGACGTCGGGACCGAAGTCGGCGCCGATGAGCGCGTCCTCGAGGTCCTCCCAGGTGGTCTCGTCGATCGTCGGACGTTGGAACATGCCTTTGAGGGCACCGGAGAGTGACCAGGGTGTGCGTGCAGCCATGGTCTCAGCGTAGCCGTCGGCGAGGCGGTGCCGTCGCGTGGGGACGAGACCGGATCAGCTCGCGCGTTCTGCTGCCACGCGCTGACCGACGACGGCCGACACCCCGTCCTGGCGCATCGAGACGCCGTAGAGGGCGTCGGCGATCTCCATGGTGCGCTTCTGGTGCGTGATGACGATGAGCTGGCTCGTCTGACGGAGGTCCTCGAAGATGGTGAGGAGCCGCCCGAGGTTCGCGTCGTCGAGGGCCGCCTCCACCTCGTCCATGATGTAGAACGGGCTCGGTCGGGCTTTGAAGATGGCGATGAGGAGGGCGACCGCGGCGAGCGAGCGCTCCCCGCCCGACAGCAGCGACAGGCGCTCGATCTTCTTGCCGGCGGGCTTGACCGACACCTCGATGCCCGTGGTGAGCATGTGCTCGGGGTCGGTGAGCGAGATGCTGCCCGTGCCGCCCGGGAACAGGATCGGGAACACCTCGGTGAAGGCGGCTTCGGTGTCGGCGAACGCCGAGGCGAAGATGACCTCCATCTTCCCGTCGATGTCCTCGATGATCGACAGCAGGTCGGCGCGGGTGCTGGTGAGGTCGGCGAGCTGTTCGGTGAGGAAGCGGTGGCGCTGTTCGAGTGCCGCGAACTCCTCGAGCGCGAGCGGGTTGACCCGTCCGAGTTGGGCGTAGGTGCGCTCCGCTGATGCGAGACGCTTCTGCTGCTCGGCGCGGACGTAGGGCGTCGTCGGCACGTCGTCCGACTCCTCGGTGGGTTCCTCCTCCGGCTCGGCTTCCGGCGTCGCGGGTCCGTCGGCACGTGCCTCGGGCGCCTCGTCCGAGTCGGGCATCGTCGTCTCGGGCGAGACCTCCGGACCGGTCTCGTCGGCCGTTCGCACAGCCGAGCGGGCGGTCGCGCGGGGTGTCGGAGGGTCGACGGGCACCGGAACCTCGGGCCCGTACTCGGCGACGAGCACGTCCTCGACGAGTCCCAGCTCCGACCCGGCGCGCTCGAGCAGACCGGACAGGTGGAGCTTCTTCTCGTAGATCTGGAGTTCGAGACCATGGACGCTCTCGGTGACGACCTGCAGCCGCTGCCGGAGCGTGTGCTCCTCGCCGCGCAGTCGTACGAGCTCGGCGTTCCGGCTGGCCCGCGTCGCCTCGGCTGCCGCGAGCGCGACGCGGGCCTCGGTGACCGACCGGTCGACCGAGTCGAGGACGGGCGGGAGCGCCTCCGTCACAGCGGTGGCGGCCGCGGCCTGGCGCGCACGGATGACCGCTCGCCGAGCCGCTTCCTCAGCCGCGGCCTGGTCGGCCTGCCGCTGCCGCTCGAGGTTCGCGACCGCGAGCTCCTCCGCCCGCACGCGTTCGCGCGCGGTCTCGAGGAGGAGGCGGTGCTGCACTTCGGCCTCGCGCGCCGCGTCCAGTTCGGCGAAGAGCCCGTCGCGTGCCGACACGTCGAGGAGCGGTCGTGGACGCGCGCGAGCGGTGTCGTGGTCCAGCTTGGCCCGCTCCACGGCGGCAGCGGCGTCGGCGACGGCCGCCTCCGCCGTCCCGGCAGCTGCGAGGAGGCGGTCGTGTTCGGCCTGTGCGGATTCGTACCGGACCGTGACCCGGTTCACGCGCTCGGCCTGTGACGCACGGTTGGTGTCGAACTCGCGGAGGGCGCTGAGCGCTGCCTGCGCGGTCTGCTTCGCCTCCTGCAGGATCGTGCGCTGCTCGGCCAGGGCGAAACGCGCCCGTTCGATGAGCGACTCGACCTCGCCGTGTCGATCGGCTGCCGCATCGCGTTCGGCCAGCAGTTCGATGCGGCTCTGCGCTCCACCGCTCCCCCCGCGGACGATGCTGTCCGTGACGACCGAGCCGTCACGGGTCACGAGGGTGAACGCGCCAAGTGACGAGCCGAGTCGGTCGTACGCCGCGATCGCGTCGTCGAGCGAATCGACGACGAGGACCGAGGCGAGGATCCCCAGCACGCCAGGAGGGGCCTCCACCAGCTCGGCAGCCGAGGTGAACCCGGCGGGCGCGTCCGGGACGTCTCGCGCACCGTCGGCGATGACGATCTCGACCCGGCCGAGATCCTGGTCGGCCGCGTGATCGAGCGCCCGCCGTGCAGCGTGCCGGTCGACGGCGACGGCGGCCTCCGCGAGCGTGCCGAGCGCTGCGGCCACAGCCGACTCGTGGCCGGGTCGGACCTGCACCCGGTCCGCGACGATCCCCTCGATCCCCTCGATCCCGCTCGCAGCGAGTTCGGCCGAACCGGTCTTGAGGTCGAGGGCGCGCGAGAGTGCACTGGTCTTGGCGCCGAGCGAATCGCGTTCACGTTCGAGGGTGTGGAGCTGCTCGCGCAGGCCCTCGATCTCCCCTTCGGCCTCCGCCGCGCCGCGTTGGGCCGCCTCGTAGGCGTCGTCGAGCCCGGAGTCGGCGGCGTCCGCCACGGTCGGGTCCTCCTCGAGCGCCTCGTACTCCAGCCGCGCGGCGTCCAGACGGAGGGCGGCGGCGTCGATCGCGTTCTGCTGGCGCAACGCCTCGCCACGGACCGCGGCGAGTTTGGACCCGGCGGCGTCGACGGCGCCCGCGAGCTTGGAGAGCTCCAGGTCGTGTCGTGACACGAGCGCGCTCTGCGCTGCGATCTCCACGTCCACCGCGTCGAGTGCGGCGCGCTTCGCGCGGGTGTCCGCCTGCGCCTCCTGCAACGCGCGCTCCGCGTCGGCGACCGCCACCCGCAGTCCGTCGATCTCCGCGGTCGCGTCGGCGACCATCTGCTTCGTGATCCGGGGTTCGGCGGCCGTCGTGTCCGTCGACGAACCGAGGAGCGCGAGCCGCTGGTTGGCGAGCGTGTACAGGTTCCGGAGGCGCTCCTGCACGCTCTCGAGCTCGAAGGTGATCCGGCGGGCGTCGTCGACCGCGTCGCCGAGTTGTGCCTGCTCGATCCGGTTGATCCGCAGTTCCGCCTGCTCCAGCTGCTCCTGGAGGACGAGGCGCTCACTGTGGCGCTCGCTCTCCGAGCGGTTGTGCTC
Source organism: Plantibacter flavus (assembly GCF_002024505.1). Lineage (NCBI taxonomy): Bacteria > Bacillati > Actinomycetota > Actinomycetes > Micrococcales > Microbacteriaceae > Plantibacter > Plantibacter flavus. The sequence goes on along the minus strand of NZ_CP019402.1, from coordinate 1,710,133 downwards.
GTCGAGGGAGCGCCGGAGGCCCACGACGTCGTCTGCGAGGATCCGGGCGCGGGCATCGCGGACGACCGCGGCGATCGTCTGTGCCTCCCGGGCGATCTCCGCCTGACGACCGAGTGGCTTCAGCTGCCGGCGGATCTCCCCGGCGAGGTCGCTCAACCGCGTGAGGTTGGTCTGCATCGCCTCGAGCTTCCGGAGCGTCTTCTCCTTGCGTCGGCGGTGCTTCAGGATGCCGGCCGCCTCCTCGATGAAGCCGCGGCGCTCCTCGGGCGTCGCCCGCAGCACCGCGTCGAGCTGCCCCTGCCCGACGATGACGTGCATCTCGCGGCCCAGACCGGAGTCGCTGAGGAGCTCCTGGACGTCCAGCAACCGACACGTGTCGCCGTTGATGGCGTACTCGCTCCCGCCGTTGCGGAACAGGGTGCGACTGATCGTCACCTCGGTGTACTCGATGGGCAGCGCGCCGTCGCTGTTGTCGATGGTGAGCGTGACCTCGGCTCGACCGAGCGGTCCCCTGGTCGACGTTCCCGCGAAGATGACGTCCTCCATCTTGCCGCCGCGGAGAGTCTTCGCCCCCTGCTCGCCCATCACCCAGGCGAGCGCGTCGACGACGTTCGACTTGCCGGAGCCGTTGGGACCCACGACGCAGGTGACGCCCTGCTCGAACGCGAAGGTGGTGGGGTGCGCGAAGGACTTGAACCCTTTGAGCGTCAGGCTCTTCAGGTACACGCGCACCTCCTCTCCCGCGTCGCGGATGCTGTGCACTACGGTAGCGAATCCGCGGACGGACGAGGGACACCACGCTGTGCCGGCCCGCCGCGGCGGTCGTAGCATGGACCGCATCACCCAGGACGGTCTGGTGTGGGAGGGAGGCGACGATGCGCGCCACGATCGACGAGGTCGAGATCCCGGCGACCGGGAGCTCAGCGGTGTTCGACGCGGTCCAGGACGTCGCGAACACGCTCGAAGCCGAGATCTGGTCCACCGACGACTTCGCCTTGACCTCCGCGATGGCCCTTCCCGAGTACCGCGACCAGCGGTTCCAGCGACGCGTCCTGCTCGCCGCCGTCCTCGACGGGCGTGTGGTCGGTCGCGGCTGGCTCGGATACGGCACCGAGGCCGACGCGGTGACGGCCTCCCTGAACGTCGGCGTTCTCGCAGAGGAGCGGCGTCGAGGGATCGGCACGGCGCTCCTGCAGGAGTTGGAGCGACGGGCCCTCGCGGCCGGCCGCCCGACGGTGACCGCCTTCACCCAGCACGCCGTCGACGACATCCCGACCGACGAACCACTCCTCGGTGCGAGCGTCGGCGAACGGGCGATCCCCGCGAACGCCGCGGCCAGCCGGTTCATGCTCGATCGTGGATACGCCCTCGCGCAGGTCGAGCGGACCAACCGCTGCGACCTCGCCTCGATGCTCGGGGAGCTGCCTGACATCGTCGAGACGTCGACCGCCCGTGCCGGACACGCGTACCGCCTCGTGCAGTGGGTGGATCACACCCCCGACGAGCTGCTCGGCTCGCTCGCGACGGCCCGCGAACACATGGCGACCGACATCCCGGCCGCCGATCTGGAACTCGACCCCGAGGTCTGGACGCCCGAGCGGGTCCGCGCGCGCGAGGACCAGCTGGCGGCGTCTGGCGACCACGCGATCGTCGCCGCCGCTGTCCACCGCGACAGCAGCGCGGTCGCCGGGTACAGCGAGCTCGTCCTCGGCGAGGGCAAGGAACACGCGGAGCAGTGGGACACGCTCGTGCTCGCCGACCACCGGGGACACGGCCTCGGACTCTGGATGAAGGCGGCGAACCTCATCGCACTCGCCGATCAGGCACCCGAGCGGTCCCGGATCTACACCTGGAACGCCGACGAGAACGCGCACATGCTCGCGATCAACGACCGACTCGGGTTCCGCATCGTCGGCTACTCCGGAGAATGGCAGCGCCGACTCCCCCGCAGCGACTGATCGTCAGGTGCGGCGCTGGCAGACCGGACAGCGGTGCGAGCCGCGGTTCATGAACTGCTCGCGGACGATGAACGTGCCGCAGCGCGCACACGGCTTACCCTGCCTGCCGTAGGCGTTCAGACTGTGCGCGAAGTACCCTGCCTGACCGTTGACGTTCACATACTGGGCGTCGAAGCTCGTCCCGCCCTCCGCCAGGGCCTTCGCGAGCACGGCACGCACCTCATCGAGCAGCCGGCCGGCGCGACCGAGCCCGAGACGGGCGGTCTCCTGCTCGGGGTGGATGCGCGCCGCCCAGAGCGACTCGTCCGCGTAGATGTTGCCGATCCCGCTGACCAGGGTCTGATCGAGGAGCGCCCGCTTCACACCGGTGCGTTTCTCGCGCAGTCGTCGGAGGAAGCCGGCGTCGTCGAAGGCCGGGTCCATCGGGTCGCGGGCGATGTGCGCGACCTGGTCGGGCACCATCGCGACCTCGTCGCCGAACCCACCTGCAGCCCCGTCCGTCGTCGGGACGAGCGCGGTCACCGCCATGGAGCCGAAGATCCGCTGGTCCACGAAGTGCAGCCAGAGCTCGCCGTGCTCGGGATGCTCCAACTGCAAGCGGATGCGCAGGAGGCGGTCGGCGTCGTCACCGGGCGACCGGAGCAGCATCTGCCCGCTCATACCCAGGTGACCGACGATCGCCTCATCGTCGTCGAGGGGGAACCAGAGGAACTTCCCGCGTCGGACGGCCGATCGGATGGTCCGCCCCGTCAGCCGTGCGGTGAAGTCGGCGACACCACTCGCGTGGCGGCGCAGGGAGCGCTCGTCGAAGACCTCGACGCCGGCGATCGTCGCGCCGCTGACGGCGGGCTCCAAGCCGGCGCGGACGACCTCGACCTCAGGGAGTTCCGGCACTGATCCTCGACCAGGCTTCCAGGGCCGCCGCCATCTCGGCGTGCTTCTTGCTCGTACCGGAGCCCGTCGCCGTGACCGCGGTTCCCACGGTCACCGTCGCGACGAACCGCCGGTTGTGGTCGGGGCCGGAGCTGGCGATCTCGTAGACGGGCGCCGGCGCCCCGATGGCCGCAGCGGCCTCCTGGAGGCTCGTCTTCGGGTCCATCGCCGCGCCGAAGCGCTCAGGGTTCTCGAGCAGGGGGTTCACCAGTCGCAGGATGAGTGCCGTCGCCGCGTCGGGGCCGGCCGACAGGTACGTCGCACCGATGACGGCCTCCATCGTGTCGGCCAGGATGGACGCCTTGTCGCGCCCACCGGTCTGGTCCTCGCCCTTGCCGAGCTTGATCCGCTCGCCCAGTCCGATCGAACGTGCGACCTCGGCGAGCGCGATCGTCGAGACGAGGCTCGCACGTCGCTTCGCCAGCTGCCCTTCGTCGAGGTGCGGGAAGTCGCGGTAGAGCATGACGGTGACGGCCTGCCCGAGGATCGAGTCGCCGAGGAACTCGAGGCGCTCGTTGTGCGGGAGTCCACCGTGCTCGTACGCGTACGAGCGGTGCGTCAGCGCCAGGTCGAGCAGCTCGTACGAGACGTCGACACCCAGTTGCCGTGCGAAAACGACCACACCGGGATCGGTCTCCGATACGGAGCCGATTCCGGTGTGGTCGGAATGATTCGTGTTCACGCTGTTCGAACGCGGACGTTCAACGCGCGGATCAGACGTCTGCGACCTTGCGGCCCTTGTACTCGAGGTACAGGGCGGTGCCCTGCGAGTCCTCGACGACCTTGGCGCGGTGCGGCAGGCTGTACGTGACGCGGCCGTTCTCCACCGTCTTCACGAGCGTCGGCACGGCGGCCTTCCACTGCGAGCGACGCGAGCGGGTGTTCGAGCGCGAGACCTTCCGCTTCGGGGGGTTTCCAGCCATGATCTATCTCTCTTCTGTGTCTGCAGCGGCGCGCTGGGCGCTGCTGGCGTCTGTGTCAAGTACGGAGTCTGAGGACAAGCCCGCGAGCGCAGACCAGCGAGGATCTGCGACGTCGTGAGGGTGTCGTTCCGGACGTTCGGCCAGCCGCTCACCGGTCTCGGGGTCGAGTCCGGGGCAATCCGGCTGGCACACCGGCTGAAACGGTAATGCGAGAACTACCGCATCTCTGACCAGAGGTTCAAGATCCACGTGGTCGTCGTGAACCTCGAAGTCAGACGCTTCCGAATCAGGATACGCGAAAAGTTCCTGAATCTCGACTTCGACAGGCAGTTCGATGTCGCGGAGGCAGCGTCCGCACTCGCCGGTCGCCAGTGCGTCGACGTCGACGGTCACGAGGATCCCCTCGTGCACGGACTCGAGACGCACCTGCTCGGAGAGCGTCGTGCCCTCCTGGACGGCGACCAGACCCTCGCCCCAGCGCTCGGCGAGCACCACCTCGAGGTCGTGCTCGCGCATCTCCCCGGGACGGTTCACCAGATCGCGCACGTTGACGCTGAACGGCGAATTGTTCGTTCTCTTCCTAGTCACGATCGACGATTCTACGCCGAACCCGACCGGGAGGACGCCCTAGCCCTCCTGGAGGAAGGTCGCCACCACCTGCGGGACGTACGGGCTGACATCGCCACCGAGCGCGGCCACCTGCCGGACGAGTGAACTGGACACGTGCGCGTGCGCCGGATCGGGCAGGAGGAAGACCGTCTCCACACCGGCGAGACTGCGGTTCATGATGGCCATGGGCGTCTCGTACGCGACGTCGACCTGCGAGCGGATGCCCTTCACGAGCACGCTCGCGCCGACGTCCGTGCAGTAGTCGACGAGCAGGCCGACGTTCCACTGCGCGACGACGATGTTGTCAGGCAGCCCGCCGTCGGCGATGGAGCGCTCGAGCAAGGACACCCGCTGCGGCATCGGCAGCAGCGCGGACTTGTCGGGGTTGTGCACGACCAGCACGTGCAGTTCGTCGAAGATGCGCGCCGCCCGCTCGATGACATCGAGGTGACCGAGAGTGACTGGGTCGAACGATCCGGGGACGACGGCGATCCGCTTCATGCCGCCAGCCTATCGGTGCTCAGTTCTTGGCGAGCGCGGCGCGGTCTGATTCGTCGAGGCGCCGACGGAGCGCTTCGGCAAGCACCGGGTGGTCGGCGAGGTCGGGATCGGTCTCGAGGAGCTCGGCGGCATCCGCCCGCGCCTCGATGATGACCTCGCTGTCGTGCACGACCCGGAGCAGCTTGAGCGAGGACCGCCCGCCCGACTGCATGCTGCCGAGGACGTCACCCTCGCGCCGCAGCTCGAGGTCGACCTGCGCGAGGTCGAAGCCGTCGAGCGTCGCGGCCACCGCGTCGACGCGCTCGCGTGCGGTGCTCTCCGCCTCCGCCGCGGTGACGAGCAGACACAGCCCGGGGACGCCGCCTCGGCCGACGCGTCCGCGGAGCTGGTGGAGCTGCGACACCCCGAAGCGTTCCGCGTCGAGCACGACCATCGTCGAGGCGTTGGGGACGTCGACGCCCACCTCGATGACCGTCGTCGCCACGAGCACGTCGATCTCACCGGCGGCGAAGGCCCGCATCGTGCGGTCCTTCTCCTCCGCGCTCATCCGGCCGTGGAGGACGTCGATGCGTCGGGACGCGAGCAGCGGGTGGGTACGCAGCTGCTCCACCGTGGTGAGCACGGACGCGATCGGCCGCGCCGGATCGACGTCCTCCTCGAGCGCCTCGCCGGGCTCGACCTCCTTGGCGTCGATCGCCGGGCACACCACGAACCCCTGCTGCCCCTGCGCGAGTTCCTCGGCGAGGCGCTCCCAGACGCGGGAGATCCACCGCGGGTGATCGGCCAGGGCGACCACGAAGCTCTCGATCCCCTGCCGCCCGCGTGGCAGCTCCCTGATGATGCTGACGTCGAGGTCGCCGAAGACGGTCATGGCCACGGTCCGTGGGATCGGCGTCGCGGTCAGCACGAGGACGTGCGGCGGTGTGCGTCCCTTCTGACGGAGCTGGTCTCGCTGCTCCACGCCGAAGCGGTGCTGTTCGTCGACGACGACCATCCCCAGATCGGCGAAGGTCACGGCGTCGCCCAGCAGCGCGTGCGTCCCGATCACGATCCGGGCCTGGCCTGCGACGATCCGCAGCAGCGCCCGTTTGCGATCGGAGGTCGGCAGCTGGCCGGTGAGCAGCGTCGGCATGAGCTCGGCCGAGAGGTCGGGGCCGAGCGAACGGACGATCGACCGCAGGTGCTGCGCCGCGAGGACCTCGGTGGGCGCCAGCAGCACCGACTGTCCCCCGCTGTCGGCGACGGCCGCCATGGCTCGGAGGGCGACGAGCGTCTTGCCCGAGCCGACCTCACCCTGGACGAGCCGGTTCATCGGATTGGGCTGCGCGAGGTCGGCCGCGATCTCCGCGCCGACCGTCTGCTGGTCGCCGGTCAGCTCGAACGGGAGCGCGGCATCGAGGCGCTCGAGGTAGCCGCCGGCCTTCGGCACGCGGGGTTCGGCCGCCAGGGCACGGGTGGCCGCTCGCTGCTGGAGCAGGGCCGTCTGGAGGAGGTACGCCTCCTGATACCGCAGGCTGCGGCGACCACGCTGCCAGTCGCGGTCGACCGTCGGGCGGTGGACGGCCCGGATGGCGGCGTCGAAGGAGAGTTCACCCCTCGCCGCCCGGACCGACCTCGGGACCGGGTCCTCCTGCGGCGGCAGGGCGTCGAGGACCAGCTCCACGGACTGCTTGAGGTTCCAGCTCGTGATCGTGCCCGTCGCCGGGTAGATCGGGATGGGCGCCTCCGACCACGCCTTCGCCTGGGCGTCCGCGAGCGCCGGTGCGTCGGCGTCGTCGGGGAAGAGCTGATACTGCGGGTGTGCGAGCTGATAGCTGCCGCGGTAATCGCCGACCTTGCCCGCGAAGATGCCGCGCAAGCCCGGCCGGAGTTCGTTCGCCCGCCAGGGCTGATTGAAGAAGGTGAGGTTGAGTCGACCCTGACCGTCGGAGATGACGACCTCGAGGATGGAGCCCTTGCGTTGCTTCATCTGGCGGTCGCGGACCTCGAGGACGTCGGCGACGATCGTCACGTCCTCGCCGAGCGGCAGCTGGCCGATGACCGTCAACTCGCCGCGCTTCGCGTAGCGACGCGGGTAGTGCTCGAGGAGGTCGCCGACGGTCTCGACGCCGAACGCCTTCTGGAGTGCCGTCGCCGTTCGTCCGCCGAGGACACCACCGAGCTTCGTGCCCAGCTCGATCCCCGTCATGCCGTCGATTCTATTCGGGACCTCGGACACCGCGGTTCGCTCGGCTTCGCCCAGCCTGCGAGGATGGGACCATGGCCGGCATCAGGATCATCTCGGGTTTCGCCGGATCACGCACGATCCGGGTTCCGGGCAGCGGTACACGACCGACGAGCGATCGCGTCCGCGAGGCCCTCTTCTCCGCGTTGGAGGCCCGCGACGTGATCGCCGGCGCCGAGGTGCTCGACCTGTACGCAGGCTCGGGGTCGCTGGGGCTCGAGTGCGCCAGCCGGGGTGCCGCCGTGATCACCCTCGTCGACCGGGGGTCGGAGGCCGCGAAGCTGTGTCGTGACAACGCGAGGATCGTGACCTCGGCGGCGCCTCGCGGAGCGGCACCGCGCATCACGGTGCACGCCAAGTCGGTCGGCACCTACCTGTCCGGGGCGACGGTCCCGTCCGACCTCGTCTTCATCGATCCCCCGTACGACCTCCCCGAGGCGGAGCTCACGGCAAACCTCGCCGCGCTCGTCGGTCTGGTCACCGTCGACGGGCTCGTGCTCGTCGAGCGGAGCTCCCGCTCACCCGAACCGACCCTTCCCGCGGCGCTCGAGGTCCTGCGGAAGAGCACCTACGGCGAGACCGTCGTCTGGTGGATCACGCCGGTCTGAGTCAGCGCGTCACCGCGTCACCGCACGGTCCTCGCGCCACGGCGGCCGGGAACACCGCTCAACCGGACGCGTCGTCCCAGTCGCGGTAGGGGTCCCAACCGGCGCGACCGTCGTAGGCCACACCGTCGACGAGGACCCCGGCTCCGGTCCGGGCCGTGCCGATGGTCCGGAAGCCGGCGGGGATCGTCGTAGCGGGCGGGAACGTCGCCAGGAGGGAGTGGTCCTCGCCACCGGCGAGGGCGAGCGCCACGTCGGCACCCAGTTCCTCGGCCCGCAGGTCGATCGCGACCCCACTCGCCCGCGCGAGGCGACCGGCGTCGAGCGCGAGCCCGTCCGACAGGTCGAGCATCGCCGTGGCACCGGCGACGGCGGCGACGACCCCGGCCGCGATCGGTGGCCGTGGCGCGAGTTGTGCCTCCACCTCGACCCGGTGATCGCGTCGTAGGACGGATGCTGCCTCGGCCGAAGGCACACCGTCGGTGTCGACCCCACGTGAGAAGAGGAGTCGCAGACCTGCCGCAGCCGAACCCAACTCCCCCGCGACCGCGACCACGTCGCCGGGTCGCGCTCCGTCACGCCGGACGGGGGCACGACCCTCCAGGTCGCCGAACGCCGTCACCGCGATCATGAAGACGTCGGACACGGCCAGATCGCCGCCGACGACACCGCAGCCGGGCGCGAGCTCGGCACAGGCGTCGCGCAGTCCGTCTGCGAACCCGTCGAGCACGGCGACCGGCAGCTGCTTGGGCATGGCGAGTGCGACGACGAGTGCCGTCGGACGCGCCCCCATCGCCGCGACGTCCGCCAGGTTGCTGGCCGCAGCCTTCCACCCCAGGTCGTGGGCGCTCGACCACGCCAGCCGGAAGTCCGGCCCGTGGATCATCGTGTCCGTCGTGACGACGAACCGACCGTCCGGCGCAAGGACGACCGCGGCATCGTCGCCCGGCCCGAGGAGTTCGGCGTCGGCGTGCGGCAGGCGAGGGAAGATGCGCTCGAGCAGCTCCCCCTCCGCGAGGTCTCCGACACAGGCCCCGACCGTTCCGTGATCGTCGGACGCGCTCCCAGACTCGTTCATGGGATCAACGGTAGCCTGGTGTGCGATGTCCCCGATTCGTGTGCTCCTCGCCACCGCCCTCGCCGCAGCCGCAACCCTGGCCCTGGCCGGGTGCGCGCCCGCCGTCGCGCTCGAACCCGCCGCCGACGCGAACAACCCGCAGTGCGCGGAGGTCACGGTGCGTCTCCCCGACGCCGTCGCCGAACTGCCCGAGCGAGGGACCGACGCCCAGGCCACCGGCGCCTGGGGCGATCCCGCGACGGTCCTCCTGCATTGCGGCGTCGCGATCCCCGGCCCGACCACGCAGCAATGCCAGTCGGTGAACGGCGTCGACTGGATCATCGACGACACCGACGCGCCGAACTACCGGTTCACGACCTTCGGGCGCACGCCCGCGGTCGAGATCGTGCTCGACGGCGATGCCGTCGCCAGCAGCACCGTCCTGGCCGACCTGGCGCCTGCCGTGTCCGTGCTCCCCGTCACCGGGAAGTGCACCGCCCTCGGCGACGCCGAACTCCCGATCCCCACCGACGGTTGACCGTTCCCGGGACCACGCCGTTCAGGAACGGGCGCGGGCGACCTCGATCAGCTCGGTGATGAGCTCTGGGTAGCTGAGCCCCGAGGCCAACCAGCAGCTCGGGAACATCGAGATCGGGGTGAACCCCGGCATGGTGTTGACCTCGTTGACGACGAAGCCGTCCGCAGTCAGGAAGAAGTCGACCCGGGCGAGCCCCGCGCAGCCCAACGCCTCGAACGCCCGACGAGAGAGGTCCTGCATCTCCGACAACTGCTCGGGAAGGAGGTCGGCGGGGCAGACGAGCTCGATACCGGGGGCGTCGAGGTACTTCGCCTCGAAATCGTAGAAGTCGCGTCCGGTCACGACGACCTCGCCGGCCACCGAGACGCGAGGCGCCTCGCCGGGGAGGGATTCGAGGACCGCACACTCGACCTCTCGGCCCACCAGACCGGTCTCGACGAGCACGGTCGAGTCCTCGGCGAGTGCCAGTTCGATCGCCGCACGGAACGCGTCCGGCGTCGACACCTTCGACACCCCGACGCTCGAACCGGCTCGCGCCGGCTTCACGAACGCCGGTGACCCGAGCGACCCGAGCGATGCGAGTACCTCCTCGGGTGCCGTGGCCCAGTCGTGGGCGGTGAACCGCACCCACGGGGCGACGGCGATCCCGGCGGCCTGGAGCACCGTCTTCGTGAAGTGCTTGTCCATGCCGAGCGAGGACGCGAGGACGCCGGAGCCGACGTACGGGAGGTCGACGAGCTCGAGCATGCCCTGCACGGTGCCGTCCTCGCCGAACCGACCGTGGAGGATCGGGAGGACGATGTCGACGGGGCCGAGGGTGAACGGGACGCCGTCCTCCCCGACGACGGTCAACTCGCGGCTGCCGACGCGTTCAGGCCAGCGCACGGCCGGCCGCGAGGGGTCGACCTCCGGCAGGTGGGCGGGGTCGAGCGCGTACCGGCTCGGGTCGTCGACCTCGAGGACGTACGAGCCGTCGTGGGCGATCCCGACCGGGTAGACGTCGTACCGTTCGCGGTCAATCGCGGCGAGGACGCCGCCCGCCGTTGCGCAGCTGATCGAGTGCTCGCTTGAACGGCCTCCAAAGAGCACCACCACTCCGGTCTTGTGCGTCATCGTTGCTTCTCTCCCCCTGGGGTTCGTCGTCGTCGGTCGTGAGGTGCGGTGCGATGTCCTTGGGGTCGAGCGTGCCGTCGAGCACCTGCTTGACCTGTTCGACGATGGGCATCGCGACCCCCTTCGCCTTGGCCAGCTCGAGCACCGGCGCCACGGACGCGAGCCCCTCCGCGGTCTGCTGCATCTGTTTGACGACGTCGTCGAACTGATACCCCTGGCCGAGCAGACGCCCCGCCGTGTTGTTCCGTGACAGCGGCGACTGGCAGGTCGCGATGAGGTCGCCGAGCCCGGCCAGGCCCGAGAGGGTCTCCGGCTGCGCGCCGTGGGCCACCGCGAAGTCGGTCATCTCGACCAGCCCACGGGTGATGATGGACGCCTTCGTGTTCTCGCCGTAGCCGACGCCGTCGACGATGCCGATCGCGACGGCGATGAGGTTCTTGAGCACACCGCCGAACTCGGTACCGATCACGTCGGTGTTCACGAAGCTGCGGAAGTACCGGTTGCGCGCGAGGAGCGCGACCGTCTGCGCCGTCTCGAGGCTCTCCGAGGAGATCACGGCGGCCGTCGGCTGCTCGCGGGCGATCTCGAGCGCGAGGTTGGGGCCCGAGGCGACGGCGATGCGGGACGGGTCGATGTCGAGGGTCTCTCGGATGACCTCGCTCATCCGGGATCCGCTGCGACGCTCGACGCCCTTCATGAGCGAGACGACGAGGGTGCCGTCCTCGAGGGGCGGACGGAGCGCGATGAGGTTGTCGCGCAGGGACTGGCTCGGGACGGACAGGAACACGACCGAGGCACCGCGCACGGCGTCGACCATGCTCGCGGTCGCGGTCATCCGCATCGGCAGATTGATCCCGGGCAGGTAGTCGCTGTTGCGCTTGGCTTCGGTGATCTCGCGAGCGAGCTCGGGTCGCCTGGCCCACATGACCACGTCGGAGCCACCGTCCGCGAGGATCTTGCCGAACGTCGTGCCCCAGCTGCCCGCTCCGAGCACGGCGACCCTCGTGGCGGCCGGTGGTTGCGGAACGTTCCTAGGACTCAAAGCGGCCTGTCTCCTTCTGCTGGTGTTTCGAGGGATCCCAACGCTCCGCGGGAGCTTGGGCACCGCGCAGCTCCTCGCAGAGGGCGGTGATGGCCTGCATGACGACCTCGGTCGCCTCGTTCAGCGTCTTCGAGTCTAGCTGCCGCCCGATGAAGGCCGAGAGGTCCACCGGCTCGCCGATGGCGACCTCGACGCGCTTCCGCAAGGGGAACACCCGCAGCTTGCCGTACCGAGGCATGACCTCCTGTGTGCCCCAGTGCGCGGCGGGGATGATCGGCAGGCCGTGCGTGAGGGCGATCCGGACCGCGCCGGTGCGCCCACGCATCGGCCACAGACCCGGGTCGCGGGTGAGCGAACCCTCCGGGTACACGATGACGCCCTGACCGCGTTCGGTCAGGTGCGCTGCAGCGCTGACCGGGTCCATGCCGCGGGCGGAACCCTCGCGCTCGACGGGGATCTGTCCGGACTTCCGCAACAGCCATCCGACCACCGGGACCGTGAACAGACTGCCCTTCGCCATGAAGCGGGGCTGTCGCCCGAGCCGCCAGACGGCCACGCCCATGATCAGCGGGTCGAACTCGCTGTCGTGGTTGGGCGACAGGATGAACGGCCCCTCCTGCGGCAGGCGCTCGCCGTGCCGGACGTGGAGCTTGACGAGAGCACTGAACGGCGGGATCGCGATCGATGACAGCAACCAGTAGATCGACGGCCTCGACCGTTCCACCCCCACGGCGGACTACTTCGTTTCGAGGACGAAGTCAGCACCGAGCTGCTGGAGCTTCACGATGAAGTTCTCGTACCCACGGCTGATGATGCCGACGTTGCTGACCGTCGACTTGCCCTCGGCGGTGAGCGCCGCGATGAGGTGGCTGAAGCCACCGCGGAGGTCGGGTACCTCGATGTCGGCACCGTGCAACGGCGTCGGGCCGTTGATGACGGCGGCCTGCTCGAGGTTGCGCCGCGGCACGCGACGAGGCGTACCCGACAGCCCGTTGGGGTGCACGACGATGTTCGCGCCCATGGTGTTGAGCGCGTCCGTGAAGCCGAACCGGTTCTCGTAGACGGTCTCGTGGACGATCGACTCGCCCGTCGCCTGCGTCAGCGCGACGATGAGGGGCTGCTGCCAGTCCGTCATGAAGCCGGGGTGCACGTCGGTCTCGATGACCACGGGCTTCAGCTCCTCCTTGCGGTAGAACCGGATGCCGTCGTCGGTGATGTCGAACCCGCCACCGGCCTTGCGGAAGATGTTGAGGAACGTCATCATGTCCTGCTGCTTCGCGCCGCCGACGAAGACGTCGCCGTCGGTCGCGAGCGCGGCCGACGCCCAGCTCGCTGCCTCGTTGCGGTCGCCGATGGCCGTGTGGTCGTACCCTTCGAGCTTGTCCACGCCCTCGATGAGGATCACGCGGTTCGGCTCGTAGGAGATGATCGCGCCCATCTTCTGGAGGACGGCGATGAGATCCATGATCTCCGGCTCGATCGCCGCACCCTTGAGCTCCGTGGTGCCCTTGGCACGGACCGCCGTGAGCAGGACCTGCTCCGTGGCACCGACGCTCGGGTACGGGAGGTGCACCGTCGTCCCGTGGAGGCCGTTCGGAGCTGAGAGACGGATGCCCTGCGGCAGCTTCTCCACGACCGCGCCGAACTTGCGGAGCGCGTCGAGGTGGAAGTCGATGGGGCGGTCGCCGATGCGGCACCCTCCGAGGTCGGGGATGAACGCCGCCCCGAGGCGGTGGAGCAGCGGCCCGCAGAACAGGATCGGGATCCGGGAGAAGCCGGCGTGCGCGTCGATCTCCTCCATGTGGGCGGACTCGACGTTGGTCGGGTCGAGGCGGAGCTCGTTCGGGTTCTCGCCCTCCGTCACGTCCACGCCGTGGATCTCGAGCAGGGAGCGGACCACCCGGACATCGCTGATGTTCGGCACGTTGCGCAGGACGCTGACGTTCTCGCCGAGCAGCGACGCCACCATCGCCTTGGTCACGAGGTTCTTGGCACCCTTGACCTCGATGCGGCCCCGGAGCGGGATTCCGCCGTTGATCGTGATGCGGTCGACATCGAGTCCGACCGACGAGCCTGCCGCCTGTGACGCCTGGACGAGTGAATTCAAACCGGTACCTACTGCCTTGCTACTTGACGGGAATGGTGCGGGGCAGCCAGTTCGGCCGCCGGGCTTCGAATGCGGTGATCTGCTCCTCGCTACGGAGCGTCAGCCCGATGTCATCGAGTCCTTCGATGAGCCGCCACCGAGTGTAATCGTCGACCTGGAACGAAACCGTGAGATCGCCGACCGTGATGGTCCGGGAGATGAGGTCGACGACGGAATCGGTGCCGGGGGCGGCCTCGATCGCAGCCCAGAGCTGCTCGAGCTCCTCCTCCGTGACCTGGGCGGCCAGGAGGCCCTGCTTGCCGGAGTTCCCGCGGAAGATGTCGCCGAAGCGGGACGACACGACGACCTTGAACCCGAAGTCCCGCAAGGCCCACACGGCGTGCTCACGCGACGAGCCGGTGCCGAAGTCGTGCCCCGCGACGAGAATGCTGGCACCCTCGTAGACGGGCTGGTTCAGGACGAAGTCGGGGTCCTGACGCCACCCCGCGAAGAGCGCGTCCTCGAAGCCGGTCTTCGTGACCCGCTTCAGGTAGACGGCGGGGATGATCTGGTCGGTGTCGACGTTGGAGCGTCGCATCGGAGCGGCGATGCCGGTGACGGTCGTGAACTTGTCCATCAGGCGTGCACGCCTTCCTGCTCGGTGGCGGCGTGTCTACCGGGCTCGACCTCGAGGTCGCCCGGGCTGGAGAGCGTTCCACGGATGGCGGTCGCCGCGGCGACGAGCGGCGAGACGAGGTGCGTGCGGCCACCCTTGCCCTGACGGCCCTCGAAGTTCCGGTTCGACGTCGAGGCGCAGCGCTCGCCCGGAGCGAGCTGGTCGGGGTTCATCCCGAGGCACATGGAGCATCCGGCGAACCGCCACTCCGCACCGAAGTCGGTGATGATCTTGTCGAGCCCCTCGGCCTCCGCCTCGATCCGAACCCGGGCGGAACCCGGGACCACCATGACCCGCACCCCCTCGGCCTTCGTGCGGCCCTCGATGATGGATGCGAACGCCCGCAGGTCTTCGATCCGGCTGTTCGTGCAGGAGCCCATGAAGACCGCGTCCACCGGGATCTCCTTCATCGGAGTGCCGGCCTCGAGCGCCATGTACTCCAGGGCGCGCTCGGCGGCGGACCGCTCGTTCGGGTCGGCGATGGCCGCCGGGTCGGGCACGTTCTCGCTCAGCGAGACGCCCTGTCCGGGGTTGGTGCCCCACGTGACGAAGGGCTCCAGCGTGTCGGCGTCGAGGAAGACCTCGGCGTCGAAGGCGGCGCCCTCGTCGGTCGCAAGCGTGTCCCAGTAGGCGACGGCCTCGTCCCAGTCGGCTCCGGTCGGTGCGTGCGGACGACCCTGCAGGTAGTCGTAGGTGATCTGGTCCGGGGCGACCATGCCGGCGCGGGCTCCGGCCTCGATCGACATGTTGCAGATCGTCATGCGGCCCTCCATGGAGAGCGCACGGATCGCCGAGCCGCGGTATTCGAGGACGTAGCCCTGCCCGCCGCCGGTGCCGATCTTCGCGATGACGGCGAGGATGATGTCCTTCGCGGTCACCCCCGGCCGCAGCGTGCCCTCGACGGTGATCGCCATGGTCTTGAATGGCTTCAGCGGCAGCGTCTGCGTGGCCATGACGTGCTCGACCTCGCTGGTGCCGATACCGAAGGCCATGGCCCCGAAGGCGCCGTGGGTCGAGGTGTGCGAGTCGCCGCAGACGACCGTGATCCCGGGCATCGTGAGGCCGAGCTGCGGCCCGACGACGTGCACGATCCCCTGATCGAGATCGCCGAGGGAGTGGATCCGCACCCCGAACTCCGCGGCGTTGCGACGGAGGGTCTCGATCTGCGTACGGCTGGTGAGGTCGGCGATCGGCTTGTCGATCGCGAGCGTCGGGGTGTTGTGGTCCTCGGTCGCGATCGTGAGGTCGACGCGACGCAGCGGCCGGTCGGCCAGGCGAAGGCCGTCGAAGGCCTGCGGGCTCGTCACCTCGTGGACGAGGTGCAGGTCGATGTAGATGAGGTCGGGCGTGCCGTCCTCACCCTTGACGACGAGGTGGTCGTCCCAGACCTTCTCGGCGAGCGTGCGTGGATGCTCGGGAATGCTCGGGACGGACGGATCGGCGTTCAGCTGCGACATGTCGTGGAATTCCTTCAAACGATGAGTGGTCAGGCGTCAGCGACCTCCGCGACGAGGGAGCCTGGAACTAGGCCTCGTCGCGGCTGGGAAGGAGGAGCAGCCCGGACAACATTCGCCCAGCGTACCACCCGGTCCGTGGCGAAGACGTCGGTACCGTCGTCGCTCGAGGGGACGTCGGCGCCGACACCGTGCTACTTCGGCGCGTCGATCCCGACGCGGTACTGCCCCTGGTCGTTGATGACCTCGACGGCCACCGGGTAGCTCTTCGCGTTGTACGAGAACGTGCACTCGAACTGCGTCCCGGTCGTGGCCGGCTGGTCACTCGGGCACTCGACCTTCTCGACGTCCGCGAGGCCGAAGTCCTGTTTGAGCACCTCGGCCACACCGGTCTGCACCGAGGCGCGGTCGAGCATCGGCGTGAACAGGCGACCGACCGAGAGGAGGGTGAGCGGGACGGCGATGAGCGATGCGGCGACCGCACCGATGAGCACGCCGATCCAGAGCTTGCGCCCGAGCGGCTTGCGCGCGGGTTTCCGGCTCGGAGCAGGCTGCTGGCCCGCGACGCCGTACTCGGGGCCGGGACGGAACGGACCGGTCTGCTGTGGACCGGACTGCGATCCATGCTGCTGTGGACCTGGCTGGAACGGGCCGTTCGGGTGCTGCGCCTGTCCCGGACCGAAGGGCTGTGGCCCGGTCGGGCGTGCCTGACCGTAGGGCGGCTGACCCTGTGGCCCCTGAGGCTGACCCTGCGGCTGGCCCTGCGGCGCGCCGAGCGGACGTCCCTGCGGAGCCTGTCCGGGGGCCTGACCCTGCTGAGGACCCCCGGGCGTGTGACCGGGCTGACCATTCGATGTCGGGGGCCGGAACCCGTCCGGACCGCCTGGCCGCCCCTGCTGCTGCGGCTGCTGGTTCGGACCTGCGTTCGAGGGCCGCTGCTGCTGCTGCGCCCACGGCTGCCCGCTTGGTGCGCCGGTGAACGGCGCTCCGGGCTGGGCGGGCGGCTGCGGCGCAGGACCGTTGGACTGCTGCCCGGGGGCGCCTCCCTGCGGACGAGGCCCTCCACCGGTCTGACCAGGCGCGGACGGCTGAGACGGGCCGTTCTGCGACGGGGCGCCCTGCGGCGGTCCGTTCTGACCCTGCGGCGCGCCGTTCTGGGGTGCACCGTTCTGCGGCGGCGTCTGACGCTGCGGGCTTCCCGGTCCGAACTCCAGGCGGGGTGCGTTCGGGTCGGGGAATCCCGGCGGCTGCTGGTCGGGGCGCAGGGGGCCGCCGACCGGGGGCTTTCCGAGGTCCTCGGGCTTCTGGTCGTCGGTCATTTCCTCAACTCCTCGATCCGATCCCAGAACGCGGCCTGATCGGCCGCCGGGATCACCGTCACGTCGAATCCTGATGGTGCGGTCGGCAGGTCCTCGAGCGTCGACGTGCCCGACACCTCGAAGCCGGCCTGCAACTGCAGCGTCGTCTTGCTGTCGACCGTCCCGCTCAACTCCATCTTCACGAGGCCGCCCTCGGCGTTCTGGAAGATCGTCACCGGGAGGAGCGTCGCGAGGTCGTCCTCGCTGAACGACGAAACGAGGTCGTCCGGGAGGTCGAACAGCGTCCCGACGGCCAGCACGCTCTCGAGGCTCGCGCTCGTCGAGATCTGCGAGGAGCCGTCGTTGCGCATCGAGACGACGACGCTGCTGAGCGCGCCGTCCCCCGAGCTGCGAGTGGTTTCGACCGCGCTGTAGATGTCGCACGCGATGGAGATACCGGGGTAGACGCAGGCCGGCCCGAGCGAACCCTCGGCGTCCTCGTCAGCCACGTACTGCGTCTGGACGGCCACCCACTCCGTGGGCGCGAGCTCCTTGAGTTCACCGCCGAGCAGCAGGAGGTCGTAGTCGACTCCCGCCTGGTGATAGATGTCGACGGTGTCGCCGTCGGCCGAGCCCTTGTCCTGGCTGAACGACGCGGTCGGGTCGCCGAAGAGCACCACCGAGTCGTTCTCATGCGACTCGAGGTCTCCCGAGACGGCGTGGACGTAAGCCGACCCGATCACGTCCGGCGCCTGGCCGATCTGGGCCGAGAGCAGCTCCAACCTCGCCTCGGCGAGATCCTGCATGTAGCCCTGCTGGGCGGCGGCGTCGGGGAACGCCGATCCGGGCGTCGTGCAGGCGCTCAACGCGAGCGCGGCGCTCCCGACCAGGGCCACGGCGCCGATCCGCCGCCGGTGTCGCGTCATGCTCGTGCTGGCGGTCATGACCCCTCCGCCAGAGCGTCGTTGTACAGGGTGAGCGCCCGCTGTCCGAGGACGGGGCCCTCGAGCCAGGAACCGTCGCCGCGCGAGGTGACCGAGGTGACGTACCCGGCACCGGTGGCGGGATCCAGCCGGGTGAGCCAGCCGCCGCCCGAGCAACCCGGGGTCATGAGGCAGTCGACCCGGTAGCCGGCATAACCCTTGGTGGCGGCCTGGCTCGCGCAGTAGCGCTGCGACTGCCCGTCGAACGGGGCAGCCGACGGGTAGCCGATCACGGTGATGCCCTCAGGCGGGGTACCGAAGGAGATGCCCTGTCCGCCGGTCACCTCCTGGATCTTCTGGCCTGCAGCATTCGGAGCGAGTCGGATGAAGGCGAAGTCGTAGGCCCAGCCGTTGCCGCTCGTCGCACCGCTGGCGTCCGAGGTCGCCTCACTCGTGAACTCGTCGGGCACGTAGGTGCTGACCCCGGCCCATTGCCCGTAGGGCTGGGTCTGGCCGTTGGCCGCGTCGGCCGGGATGAAGATGATGTTCTCGGCGAGCTGTTTGCCGTACGTGTCCCAGACGCAGTGACCCGCCGTCAGGACGAGGTCCATGGTCGGAGCGTTGACGACGCTCGCGGAGCAGACGTAGGTGGCGCCGCCGATGGAGAAGTAGAGACGTCCCTGCGTCGCCGCCGCCAGTCCGGTCGCCGGGTACGGATCGCCGGCCGCTGTCGGGGCGATGGCCTTGACGTCGACGTCGGGACCGACGCCGGTACTCGGGTGTACGACCACCCCGGTGGCCTGGTCACCCGTGAGCGTGTCCTCGCCCGGCTTCAGGTCCGGTGCCGTCGCTCCCCCGAACTTGTCCTCGGTCCAGTAGTCGTTGACCTCCTGGGGGCTCGCGTCGAAGTCCTTGCGCAGGGTGTCGTCGGTGCCGCCGGCCACGTCGACGACCGGGCCCGCACCGCCGGCCACTGCCTCCCCCGTCACCGGGATGGAACACCCCGTCAGCAGCGCGGCGAGGATCAGGACTGCGGCTGTCGCCGGAGCGCGGCGCTTCTGCTTCACGGTCACCCGGCCAAGCTAGCACGCAGCGGCGCTCGGCGAGATCGGTGCGGGCCCTGCCTTCCGCGCATCCTGGAGGGCCTGCGTGGACATCCCGGGGCACGCTCGAGCCGCCGAATGAACGAAGCCCCGCTCCCTGATGACTCAGGAGAGCGAGGCTTCGTTCGGTGTTGTGACCCCAACGGGATTTGAACCCGTGCTGCCGCCGTGAGAGGGCGGTGTCCTAGGCCGCTAAACGATGGGGCCGTAAGCAACGGATATGAGTATGCCATACGATTTCGAGCCGTACAAATCGAGGCCACCAGCGGCATCCGACGGGCGTGTCGCGCGGTGCTCACGGTCGGGCGGACAGGCTCAGACGAGGACGCGGAGGGCTCCGGGGACCACGTCGATCGTGACCGGCAGCGGACCGATGCGCTCCCCGTCGGCATAGGCCGTGATGCCGTCCGCGGCGATCGAGACGGAACGGACCCGCGACAGGCGCACGATGTCGAGGCCGGTGTGGGCACCCGAGAAGACCTTGGGGAACAGCCGGAGGAACCGGAACCGGGACACGGGTGCGACGACGAACAGGTCGAATCGGCCGTCGGCGAGGTCCGCCTGCGGCGCGATGAGCATGCCACCACCGATCGAGGTGTTGTTCGCCACGGCGAGGAGGACGGCGTCGACCGTCTCCGGCGTCCCGTCCACGGTCAGCTCGTACCGGCGGGGGCGCAGGGCCAGGAGCTCACGGAGGATCGCGATCGTGTACCGACTGCGCCCGCGCGGCCGTCGCATGCGGTTCGCCCGTTCGTTGACGAGGGCGTCGAAGCCTGCGGACACCGCACCGACGAACCAGGTCGTCCGCTCGCCGTCCGTCACCGTGCCTGCGTCGATCACGCGCGGCCCACCCTCGAGCGCACGGAGCAGGGACGCGATCGCGGCTGCGGGATCCCCCAGCGGGATCCCGAGTCCCCTGGCGATGTCGTTGCCCGTACCGGACGGGACCACGCCGAACGGCAGGCCCGAGTCACGCACCGCCTCGACGGCCAGACTCACCATGCCGTCGCCACCGACGACGACGAGCGCGTCCAACCCGGTCTCGATCGCCGTCTGCACCGCGCTCCGGAGCTGCCCGACGGTCCGCTCCTGCAGGCGGACGACGCGGTGCCCGGCTTGCTCGAGGGCGTCGAGCACCATCGGGCCGACGGCTCGGGTCGAGCCGAACGACGCGGTCGGGTTGATGGCGACGCCGATGCGTCGGGGCTGCGTGGTCACCTGCCGATTCTGACAGGCCCACGGCGGCTGGATACCCGGACGACCGGGTTGCCCCCGGCGCTCCCACGGTATTCACTCGTCCTATGAGACTCACGAAGTTCGAACATGCAGCATTCCTCCTCGAGACGGACGGCGCCAAGCTGATCGTCGACCCGGGCGCGTTCACGTCGCCGATCGCCGATGTGGAGCACACCGCGGCGGTCCTGATCACGCACCTGCACCCCGACCATTGGACCGCGGAGCACCTCGACCGCATCCTCGCCGCGAGCCCGGAGGCCGTCCTCTACGGACCGGCCGGTGTCGCCGCCGCCGCGGACGGGTACGACATCACCGTCGTCGCCCCGGGAGACGTGGTCGAAGCGGGGCCGTTCACGCTCCGGTTCTTCGGCGGGACCCACGCGGTCATCCATTCGTCGATCCCGGTGATCGACAACGTCGGCGTCCTCATCAACGACCTCGTGTACTACCCCGGCGATTCCTTCGCCGTCCCCGAGGGCGTCGACGTCGACCTCCTGGCCGCGCCGGCCGGTGCACCGTGGATGAAGATCTCCGAGGGCATGGACTTCGTCACCGCCGTCGCGCCGAAGCGCGCGTTCGGGACGCATGAGATGGTGCTCTCAGGGCCGGGACAGAGCATGTCGCACGACCGCCTGCAGTGGGCGACCGAACAGGGCGGCGGGACCTACTACCCGCTCGCCCCGCTCGACACGCTCGAGGTCTGAGACCGATCGATTACCGGCGGCGGAAGTTCGCCGCCGCCGGGCAGTCGAACGGGTCGCGGGCTGAGAGTCCGACCCGGTTGAGGTACTCGATGACGATGGCGTAGGACTGCAGCAGGGTCGTCTCCGTGTACGGCACCTGCTGGGTCTCGCAGTGCTCTCGAACGATGACGCGAGCACGGGCCAGAGCCGGGCGAGGCATGCTCGGGAACAGGTGGTGCTCGATCTGGTAGTTCAGGCCGCCCATGAAGGTGGCCATGCCGAAGCCGCGGACGTTGCGCGAGGTCAGCACCTGCTTGCGGAGGAAGTCGAGCTTCATGTCGGCCGGGATGATCGGCATGCCCTTGTGGTTCGGCGCGAAGGACGCACCCATGTAGACGCCGAAGACCGCGAGCTGGACGCCGAGGAACGCGAACGCCATGCCGACGGGCAGGAAGAGGAAGATCGCGGCCAGGTACAGACCGACGCGGGCGACGATCATGCTGATCTCGGCGGCGCGGCCGTCGACCTTGCCCGGACCGAAGAGGGTCTTGAAGGACAGCGCGTGGAGGTTGATGCCCTCCAGCATGAGGAGAGGGAAGAAGAGGTAGCCCTGCTTCCGGGTGATCAGCGCCTGCAGGCCCTTGGCCTTCGCCGCGTCCTCCTCGATGAAGGAGATCGTGTCGATCTCGATGTCGGGGTCCTTGGTGACCTGGTTCGGGTTCGCGTGGTGGCGCGTGTGCTTCGTCATCCACCACGAGTAGCTGATGCCGACGATGCCCGCAGCGAGGAAGCGACCGGCGCGGTCGTTCGCCCGGCCCGAATCGAAGACCTGACGGTGCGATGCCTCGTGGGCGAGGAAGGCGAACTGGGTGAGGATGATGCCGAGCGCGCCGGCGATGAGCAACTGGAACCACGACTCGCGGAGCAGGACGAAGCCGGTGACGCAGCCGAGGAGCGCGATCACGAGGAACGAGAACGTGAGGATGTAGAACGTGCGGTGGCGGCGGAGGAGTCCTGCTTCGCGAACCGTCTTCAACAGCGACGAGTAGGAGCTGGTGACGTTCGCAGCGCCGGGCTTGCGGGGGCTCGTGGCACGAACCGGGCCGAGGATGGCTTCAGTTGACATGGGCACTCCGGAGGAATCGTGTCGACTTCCCAGCCGGGATGGTGAGCGGACGCTCGGGCGAGCATGAGCTCTGCAGATGGCCTCAGCCTACGGTCGACGGCTGGGGAATCACCGCACACCGCGAGATCCGCTGGAGATACCCAGGCATCACGACGAATGTCGGAAAAAGATGCGGAATTGGCCAATCCGTTACATGATCGGCTGCCGTTTCGAGCCGAGATGGGCTAACGTGGATCGAAGTTGTTGTGTTGCGCAGGTATTTCAAGCCGCGTTTCCACCGATGGATACGCTGCTTTTCTGAGGAGCGAGCAAAGAACACCGCGACGAACGGGCCCGAAAGTCGGGAACGGTCACTCATGAAAGAGGAAATACATGTCAACTGGAACTGTGAAGTGGTTCAACGCCGAAAAGGGCTTCGGATTCATCACTCCTGACGACGGCAGCGCCGACGTCTTCGCACACTTCTCCGCCATCGCGACGAGCGGCTACCGCTCGCTCGAGGAGAACCAGAAGGTCGAGTTCGAGACCAACCAGGGCCCCAAGGGCCTGCAGGCCGAGAACATCCGCCCCCTCTGATTCTCTGATCAGTCGGAGCTGACGATCCGAGCGGCCGGTCATTCCAGCCCTCGCGTCTGAGACACCGGGAACCGCCCCTGACGTTCGCGTCAGCGGCGGTTCTGTGTGTCCGGGGTAGATTTCGTGTCTCCGGGGCGGTTCCGTTCCGTGCATCCGGCCGACTCTCCTGCGGCTACTCCTGGACGGGGAGGATGAGCTCCGGTCCATCGCCCTGCAACGGCGCCACCCGGTGGAAGACGAGCTGCTCGGCGACGTCGGTCGCTGCGGACACCATCTCGTCGACCTCGTCCTGGTCGGCCTCGTGGTGCGGATCGAGCCAGGCGTCCCAGCATTCCGGAGGCAGCGTCACGGGCGTCCGTGGGTGCAGCTCCTGCAAGGGACCGACCGCCGGCCGCGTGAGGATGGTCGCGCTCAGCACCCAACGCCGCGGGTCGTCGTCCGGTCGCGAGCGGTCGCGCCACCACGAGTAGAGGGCCGCGAAGACGATCGGTTCACCACCAGCGGTCTGCACGTAGTACGGGGTCTTCGTCGCGCCCTCGGTGTGCCACTCGTAGTACCCGGCGGCGGGGACCAATGCGCGCTTCTGTTTGACCGATGGCGCGAAGGTGGGCTTGGTGGTGACCTCCTCCGCGCGAGCGTTGAAGGTCGGGTACTGACTCTTCAGCTCGGTGGCGAACGACGGCACGAGTGACCACCGCGCCGATTCGAGCCGGCGGACCGCCGGCCCCGTCTTCACCGAGTCGAGGATGATCGGGATCTGCTCGGTCGGGCGCACGTTGTACGAGGGCCCGGGCAGCTCGGCAGCCGCGTGGTCGATGTCGAAGAGCTCGATGAGTTCCTCGGTGGATTCGGTCACGACGAAACGTCCGCACATGGGCCCAGCGTACCGGGCGCCGCTGACACCGCGGACCGCGTGTCGGTGGGATACCGGACCATGGTCGAGTCATCCGTCAGTCGTCGTCGAGACCGGATCGAGCCGGTTGACTTGTTCGAAGATATGTTCGAATATTGAGCCATGGCCCTCCGCGCACTCGTCGACTCCCCCGTCAGGGCGGACACCGCGACCGAGCTGCACGAACTCCAGGGGCGCATCAAGCGGATGCAGGGGACGCGCCTCGACACCCGATCCCTGCCGACCGCTCCTGAGCTCTCCCGGCTCCTGCCCGGTGGCGCCCTCCAGGCCGGAGGCAGCTACTCCGTGCTCGGCTCCACGGCGCTCGCCATGTCGCTCATGGCCGGGCCGTCAGCAGCCGGGACCTGGTGCGCCGTCATCGGTCTCCCGTCGTTCGGCGTGGAGGCGGCGGCCTCCATGGGCATCGACCTCGAACGACTCGTCCTCGTCCCCCAGCCCGGTCCGGACTGGCTCACGGTCACCGCGGCCATGGCCGACGTCGCCGGCGTGCTCATCACAGCGCCTCCCGGACGGATCGCCCCGAGCGACGCCGCCAGACTCGCGGCTCGCCTCCGGCAGCGCGAGGCCGCACTGATCGTCCTCGGTTCCTGGCCGCAGAGCGATGCGACGTTGCGCGTGACCGAGAGCTCCTGGAGCGGCCTCGGGGCGGGGCACGGACATCTCCGGCATCGGCGACTCACCGTCAGCTCGATGCTCGGCCAGGGGGCTGCGGGCCGACCCAGGACCGCGCACCTGACGCTGCCCCTGGGATCGACCGAGGGTCGCACCGCACCGCTCGCCGGCTCCGGCCTCCTCGACGACGACACGGTCGTCCGGCTCCCGATGGTCGTGAACCGATGACGACCGAACCGCCTGCGGGACCGGTCGAGCGCACCATGGTCCTCTGGTGTCCCGACTGGCCGATCGTGGCGGCACGACTCTCTGGAACGCTGTCCGAGGACACGGCCGACGCTCCGCTGGCCCTGGTCGAGCATGGTGAGGTCCTGGCCTGCGACGCCAGCGCACGTCGAGCAGGAGTGCGGCGTGGACTCCGTGTCCGCGAGGCCGAGGCCCGCTGTCCGGAACTGGCGACCGCCGACTACGACCCGGTCGTCGACACCCGCGCCTTCGAGCCGATCCTCCTCGGCATCGAGGAGCTCATGCCGGGCGTCCAGCCCTTCCGGGCCGGGCTCTGCGCCATCCGATCCCGAGGACCGAGCAGATACTACGGCGGTGAGTCGGCTGCGGCAGAGGTCCTCCTGGCCCGTCTCGACGAGCTCGGTGTCCCCGATGCACGGATCGGCATCGCCGACGGCCCCTTCGCCGCGGAGCAGGCCGCGAGGTCCACCGCGTTCCAGCAGGACGGTTCCCGGATCATCGCCATCCCCTCCGGGGCCTCTCCCGCCTTCCTGGCCCCACTCCCCCTGTCCACCCTCGGGCGCCCCGAACTCAGCTCACTGCTGCACCGGCTCGGGATCAGCACCCTGGGGGCGTTCGGCGCACTGCCCGCGACCGAGGTCCGCGACCGCTTCGGCCCCGACGGCGCCCGAGCGCACCGCCTCGCAGCCGGCGCGGACGCCCGAAGCGTCGTCCCTCGGGTGCCGCCGACAGAGCTGGCCGTGTCGATCGCCTTCGAGCCCCCGCTCGACCGCATCGACCAGCTGACCTTCGGGTTCCGGCAGTCCGCGGAACGGTTCATCACCGGCCTGGCGGAGGCCGGCCTCGTGACCACCGCGATCACGATCAGCATGCGGAGCGAGCGCGGGGAGCGCTCCACCCGCACCTGGCTCCACCCACGCTGGTTCACCGCCGGCGACGTCCTCGATCGCGTGCGCTGGCAGTTGCAGGGCGCGTCCGACATCGATCACGGACTCGCCTCCCCCGTCGAACTCGTCGAGGTCGTCCCGGAGACCCTCGACGACGCTGCGGAACACGAGGAAGGACTCTGGGGCAGCGGACCGGACGAACGTATCCACAGCGGACTCGCCCGCGTCCAGAGCATGCTCGGCCACGATGGCGTCGTGACCGCGGTGCCGTCCGGCGGCCGCCTCCTCCTCGACCGCCGCATCCTCGTCCCCTGGGGCAGCGTTCCGCCGGGTGGTGAGGCGGCCGTGGCCGAACGTCGGAACCGGCCGTGGCCCGGGACCATCCCGGGAGCGGCTCCGTCGACCGTCTTCGACACCGCCGTGCCGGTCGAGGTCGTCGACGCGACGGGTCAGACTGTGGCCGTCGACGAGCGCAGCACCGTGAGTGCAGCACCAGCACGGTTCTTCGCCCTCTCGGACTGGCACGTCATCCACGGTTGGGCCGGTCCCTGGAGCATCGACGAACGCTGGTGGGACGACGACGGCCACCATCGCGTCCACCGTCTCCAGGTCCTCGACGACAAGGGTGACGCCTGGCTGCTCCTGTTGGAGGAGCAGCACTGGAGGGCCGAGGCCCGCTACGACTGAACCGCATCACGTCCGCACCACACCGCATGACGAAGGAGCCCAGCATGGGATGGAACAACCCCCCGGTCTCATGGTCGGAGTTCGAGCGCCGTCTGTCCGACGCGAGCCGACCGGCCACCCTGCCGCTGGGAGCCGACGGCGGGGACAGCCCGGCCTGGTCACGGAAGCGTCAACCGTACGTCCCCGAACCACCGGAGCAGCGCCCGTCGACGACGCGGGTCCCCTATGCCGAACTCCACGCGCACTCGAGCTTCAGCTTCCTCGACGGCGCGAGCCCGCCGGAGCGGCTCGTCGAAGAGGCTGCGGCACTCGGCCTGCACGCGCTCGCGCTCACCGACCACGACGGTTTCTACGGTGTCGTCCGGATGGCCGAGGCGGCGGAACGGTTCCCCGACCTCCGGACGGTCTACGGTGCCGAACTGTCCATCGGCCTGGACCGGCCGCAGAACGGCGTCCCCGACCCCGTCGGGCATCATCTGCTCCTGCTCGCCCGTCGAGCAGAGGGGTATCACCGCCTGGCCGGCGCGATCACGGACGCACAACTCGCCGACGGAGCCGAGAAGGGCCACCCGATCTACGACCTCGAGCGGCTCGCCGCCTCCGTCGCCGGCCACGTGACCGTGCTCACCGGGTGCCGTAAGGGGTTCGTCCGCACCGCGCTCCGTGAGCACGGTCCGGAGGCCGCCGCCGCCGCGGTCGACCGACTCGTCGCCCTGTTCGGTCCGGAGCACGTCGTCGTCGAGTTGAGCGACCACGGCCACCCGGAGGACTCGGCGGAGAACGATGCACTCGCCGAGATCGCGGCGTTGCTCGACCTCACCGTCGTCGCCACGGGCAACGTCCATTACGCCACACCCGAGCAGCATCGACTCCAGACCGCGCTGGCGGCCGTCCGAGCACGTCGCAGCCTCGACGAGCTCGACGGATGGCTTCCCGCGGCCGGAACCGCGCACCTGCGGAGCGGAGCCGAGATGGCGGACCGGTTCGCCAGATACCCCGGAGCGGTGGCACGGAGCGTCGAGCTGGCCGACGAACTCGCCTTCAGCCTGCGGGCGGTCCGCCCGAAGCTCCCGCGACAGCGCGTCCCGGAGGGCCATACGCCGATGAGCTGGCTCCGGCATCTGGTGCTCGAAGCCGTCCCCGTCAAATACCCCGACGCCACTCCCGAACACCTCCGACGCATCGAACGGGAACTCGAGGTCATCGAGCAGAAGGACTTCCCTGGGTACTTCCTGATCGTGCACGACATCGTCAGTTTCGCCCGCGGCCGTGGCATCCTCTGCCAGGGACGCGGTTCCGCCGCGAACTCGGCCGTCTGCTACCTGCTCGGGATCACCGCCGTCGACTCGATCTTCTACGAGCTGCCGTTCGAACGGTTCCTCTCCAGCATGCGGGAGGAGGAGCCCGACATCGACGTCGACTTCGACTCCGACCGGCGCGAGGAGGCCATCCAGTACGTCTACGAGACCTACGGACGCCGCAACGCCGCTCAGGTCGCGAACATCATCAGCTATCGGCCGAAGTTCGCCGTCCGCGACACCGCCAAGGCGCTCGGGTACAGCCCCGGTCAGCAGGACGCCTGGTCGAAACAGGTCGAGCGTTGGGGCGGGGTCATGTCGAGCACCGACCACGACATCCCCGAGCGCGTCGTCGGCCTCGCGCAGCAGATGCTCACCCTGCCCCGGCACCTGGGCATCCACTCGGGTGGCATGGTGCTGACCGATCGCCCGGTCGGCGAGGTCTGCCCGATCGAGCACGGGCGCATGGACGGTCGCACGGTCCTCCAGTGGGACAAGGACGACTGCGCCTGGATGGGGCTCGTCAAGTTCGACCTCCTGGGTCTCGGCATGCTCTCGGCCATCCAGTACTGCTTCGACCTCGTGACCGAGCACACCGGAGAGCGCTGGACCCTCGAGACCATCCCGAAGGACGAAGCAGGGGTCTACGACCAGCTCTGCCGGGCCGACACCATCGGGGTCTTCCAGGTGGAGAGCCGCGCGCAGATGGGCATGCTGCCACGCTTGCTCCCCCGCCGGTTCTACGATCTCGTCATCGAGGTCGCCATGATCCGCCCGGGGCCCATCCAGGGCGGCGCGGTGCACCCCTACCTGCGCCGGAAGACCGGCCAGGAGCCCATCACCTACCTCCACCCGAGCCTCGAACCTGTCCTCGAACGCACGCTCGGCGTGCCGTTGTTCCAGGAGCAGCTCATGCAGATGGCGATGGCCGTGGGTGGGTGCTCGGCCGAGGATGCGGACCTCCTGCGCCGGGCGATGGGATCGAAGCGCGGCGAGGAGAAGATCGAGAGCCTCAAGGACACGCTGTACCTCGGCATGGCCGGTAACGGCATCGTCGGTGCGGACGCCGATGCCGTGTACGCCAAGATCCAGGCCTTCGCCAACTTCGGCTTCGCCGAGAGCCACTCCCTGAGCTTCGCCCTCCTCGTCTACGTGAGCGCCTGGCTGCGCCTGCACTACCCGGGGGCCTTCCTCGCGGCCCTGCTCCGGGCGCAGCCCATGGGGTTCTACTCGCCGATGACCCTCGTCGCCGACGCCCGCCGACACGGCGTCTCCGTCCTGCGTCCCGATCTGCATCGCTCCGGCGCACAGGCCGGCCTCGAAGCGCTCGACCCGGAGGCCGCCCCAGGCGCCCCGGTCGCTCCCGGCGGGCGCACGCGCTGCCTCGAACACGAGCAGGGGCCGACCGGGCTCTTCGATCCGCTCCTTCCCGACGATTCGGCAGGACACCGGCGCGACGGCGCACTCGCCGTCCGGCTGGGTCTCTCCTCCGTCCAGGGGATCGGTGAGGAGCTCGCGAAGCGGATCGTCGCCGAACGGGAGTCCGGAGGGCTGTTCACCAGCCAGGCCGACCTGGCCAGGCGGATCGGCCTGAGCTCCTCGCAGTTGGAGTCGCTGTCGGCGGCGGGCGCCTTCGACGGATTCGGCCTCACCCGTCGTGAGGCGATGTGGGGCGCAGCGCAGGCCAGTCGGCATCGTCCCGACCAGCTCGAGGGGACGTTCACGACCGTGCAGCCGCCGTTGCTCCCGGTTCCGACGGCCGCCGAACAACTCATCTCCGACATCTGGTCGACCGGGATGTCGACCGACGACCATCCGATCCGCCACGTCCGAGCCGAACTCACACGCCGAGGGGCGTTGCGGTCCGACGAACTCCTGACGGCGCAGACGGACCGTCGCGTGGAGGTCGGGGGTGTCGTGACGCATCGGCAACGGCCGGCCACGGCGAGCGGCATTACCTTCATGAACCTCGAGGACGAAGCGGGTCTCGTCAACGTGATCTGCAGCGTCGGCGTCTGGAACCGGTATCGCCGCGTGGCCAGGGAGGCCCCGGCGATGGTGGTCCGCGGCATGCTCGAGCGATCCCCGGAAGGCATCGTCAATCTGGTGGCGGATCGGTTGGAAGCGCTCCGGATCGGGGCGAACACCCGTTCGCGGGACTTCCAATGACCCGTCACGACCAAACCGCGGCGGGCTCCCCCTCCGAACACCCTCTACAGCACAGCACGAGACTCATGGGATTCCCAGGCAGGCCCCGGGAAGGAATGACCGGGAGCCATCCGGCGTTGTCCCCAGTGTTGAGTAGACCAGAAGGGGGTCACCCATGGCGAGAGTGTACGAAGAGATCGAAGGCCGGACCGGCGAGGTGGAACGGTACCGTCACCACCCGAACGGCAAGGGCATGGTCGCAGCTCGTGCACTGATCGATCCGTCGGCGTTCATCGAACGCACCACCTTCGTGGAGGCTGACGCGGACATCCGTGCCAACGCCTGGATCGGTGCCGGAACCTGGATCGACCGGTCCGCGGTGATCGGCGAAGGCGCCTTCATCGGCGCGAACGTCCACATCGGGGAGCGCTGTGTCATCGGACGCGGAGCACGAGTCGGAAGCGACGCCCGTCTCGGCGCCGACGTCCAGGTCGCCCACGGCGCGAGCGTCGATCGGGACGCCAGGGTTGCAGACCGCACCGTGGTCGGCAGCGAACGACCGGTCATGACCGAACCGACGGTCCGTCAGACGAACCGCGCCCCGCGCCGACCTCGTGCGAACGGCACCGACCGGTTCGGGAAAGCCGCCTGACCGGCAGACCGCCCCACCACTGCCACGCAGGGCCCGGACTCGTGAGTCCGGGCCCTGCGTCGTCTCCGCTGCGCGAGAGGCACATGCCAGACGACTAACATATCAGGATGGACCTGAAGGACTACCTGCGCATCCTCCGCCATCGCTGGCTGCTCATCGTCGCGATCACCGCGGGAGCAGCGGCGCTCGCCCACGGGTACACCCTCATCACCCAGCCCGTGTACCAGTCGACGGGCCAGCTGTTCGTCGCCGTCACCGGCGGCGACACCGTGGGCGACCTCAATCAGGGCAACGCCTTCGCCCAGAGCCGCGTCGCCTCGTATGTGATCCTCGCCACCGGTTCGACCGTGCGGTCCACGGTGGCGGAGCGCCTCGACCTCGACCCCACGTCGCTCGTCGGGACGATCTCAGCCTCCAATCCCGCACAGTCGGTCCTGATCGACATCTCCGCCGTCGACAGCGATCCGGTCGCGGCAGCCCGCATCGCGAACACCGCAGCCCAGGTGCTCGTCGACCTCGTCGACGACGTCGAGAGCGCCAACGAAGTGGGCGCTGCCGATGCACCGGGCGATCCGACCCCGGTCGGGCTGACGATCGTCGAACAAGCGTCTCCACCCCGATCCCCCGTCGCACCCAACGCGCTGCAGAACCTCACGGTGGGTGTCCTCATCGGCCTCGCCCTGGGCGTCGGGATCACACTGCTCATCGACGTCCTCGACACCCGTCTCCGCGGTCGCGCGGCGATCGAGAAGCTCACGGACACGAGCATCCTCGGCGCCTTCCACACGGAACCCGCCGACACGGCCCAACTCATCCTCGGATCGACGGAGAGCTACAGCCGTCGCGCCGAGAGCTTCCGGCAGCTTCGGACACATCTCCAGTTCGCCTCCATCGACGGCGGTCTCCGCAGTGTGATGGTCACGTCCTCGGTCCCGGGCGAGGGGAAGAGCACCACCTCGGCGAACCTCGCGCTCGTCCTCGCGGAGGCGGGGAACTCCGTCCTCCTCGTCGATGCGGATCTGCGCCGACCCCGTCAGCACGAGATGTTCGGTCTCGAGGACGCGGTCGGGCTCACGACCGTGCTCACCGGCAGGATCAGCCTCGGCGATGCGGCGCAAGCGGTCGACGGGGCGGGACGTCTCGCCGTCCTCACCTCCGGCGAGCTGCCGCCGAATCCGAGCGAACTCCTCGGATCAGCGGCGATGGAGCGCGCGCTCTCGGAGATGGAACGCGCGTACGACGTGGTGATCATCGACACTCCCCCACTCATCAACGTCTCGGACCCGACAGCGCTGTCGACCCTTGCGAGCGGCGTCCTGCTCGTGGCGTCGGCCGACGGGCGACTGCACCGCGACCAGCTCCGGCAGTCGCTCGAGAACCTCAGCTTCGTCCAGGCGAAGCTCCTCGGAGTCGTCCTCAACCGTGTCGAGGTGGCTCGAGGAGAGCAGTCGTCGTCCTACGCGTACTACCACCGGACCGCCCCGACGCGTCGACCGCGGCGGACCACAGCATGAACACCCCGCTCGATCCGCCTCCGACCCGAATCCTGATCGTCTGCACCGGCAACATCTGTCGGTCCCCGTATGCCGAGTTCCTCCTCACGAGCGGGCTGGCGGAGGTCGACGCGTGCGGCTTCGAGGTGCGGAGCGCCGGGACGGGGGCGCTGCGCGGACACCCGATCGACGCCTCGAGTGCGGCGTTGCTCGGTCCGCTCGCCGCGACGGCCGCCGACTTCACCGCGACGCAGCTCACCGCCGACCTCGTGGCTCGACAGGACGTCGTCCTCACCATGACGCGGGAGCATCGCAGCGCCGTCCTCAGGTTGTGCCCGGAGGCGCTGCGTCGAACCTTCTCCCTGCGTGAGTTCGCCCGGCTCCTCGACACCGTCGACTCGGGACGACTCCCCCGCCCTCGAGCAGGGCGCTGGAAGCATCTTGGCCCCGAACTGGCGGCCAACCGGACGAGCGCGCGACTCCCTGATCCGGCGCAGGACGACGTCGTCGACCCGTTCGGTCAGGGCCCGGAGGTCTTCCGTCGGATGGCCTCGCAGATCATCCCGGCCGTCGAGCGCATCATCGCGTTCGAGCGCACTGCCGTCCAGGAGGATTCCGGACCTCGGTGAGGACGTCGGCATGCCTCCGCGTCCACCGGCCAACGGATGGGCTGATCACACCGCAAACGACGAAGGCCCGCGATGATCGCGGGCCTTCTTCGTGATGTTGCTGTCTGGCTGGGGTACCTGGACTCGAACCAAGAACAACTGAACCAGAATCAGTCGTGTTGCCAATTACACCATACCCCACTGTCAGAACCGCAGCCCCGACCGAAGAACAACACTAGCCTACGGAAGCGGCCGTCTCAAATCGACGCGTCCCGGGCGCGTCGCGGGTCCCTCAGCTGGGGACGCCAGCGAGGTCACGGTTGAGCGCTCTGGACACCCGAGCGCCGTTCCCGGCCGCGACGATGAGCTGCTGCGGACCGGGAGGCGTGATGTCGCCGGCGGCGTACACACCCGGCACGGACGTGCGACCCCAGGCGTCGACCACGACGTACCCGTCGGTGTCGCGATCGAGGGCGAGCCGTTCCAGATATCCGAGGGGCACGGCCCACTGCGGCCGGACGAAGCCGCCGGAGCGTGGGATGAGCATACCGTCGGCGAGGCGGACACCGGTGAAGCCGTCGCGACCGCCCTCGAGCTCCGCGATCACACCGCGCTCGACCCGGATGCCCGCGGAGGCGAGCGCGGCCTCCTCCGGGCCGGTCACGGTGTCGGTCCCGTTCGTGAAGACGATGAGGTCCGACGACCACTGTGCGACGAGGATCGCCCATTCCGCCAGGTCCGCCGTCTCGCCGATGAGCGCGAGCGGCGCGTCGGCCTTCTCGTACCCGTCGCACTCGACGCAGCTGTGCAGATCCGTTCCGTAGAAGGCCCGCAGATTCGTGACCTTCGGCAACGTCTCCGTCAGACCGCTCGCGACGACGACCGTCCGGGTCACGACGTCGCGATCCGGCTCGCCGCGGACCCCCTGGGCGACGACGTGGAAGCCGTCAGCAGTCGGCTCGATCGACTGCACGGACGCGAACTGGACCTCCGCGTTCGCGTACGCCGCGACCTCCTCGCGCCCGATCCGCCGGAGATCCAGCGGAGCGATGCCGTCACGGGTGAGGAAGCCGTGCGAGCGCAGCGTCGCAGCGTGCCGTGGGCGATTGCCGTCGAGCACAAGGATGCGACGACGCGCGCGAGCCAGGTTCAGCGCGGCCGAGAGCCCCGCGGGTCCCGCGCCGACCACGACGACGTCGTACGAGTCGTTCATGACGCGAGGTGCGCGGAGAGCCGATCGAGTCGCGTGATCGATTCCGTCTTCCCGAGGATCTCGAGCGACTCGAAGAGCGGCGGGGAGATCCGACGCCCGGACGCGGCGACGCGGAGCGGGCCGTAGGCGATACGGGGCTTCAATCCGAGGCCCTCGATGAGTGCGCCGGCGAGCGCGTCCTGGATCGATCCGGCCGTCCACTCCGACTCGGGGACGAGCTCGAGCGCGCCGATGGACGCGACGAGCACCTCGCCGGCGTTCGCCGGAAGACTCTTGAGCGCGTCCTCCTGGTACTCGAGCTCCGAGGCGCCGCGGAACAGGAAGCCGAGGAGCGTGGGGACCTCACCGAGCAGCGCGATGCGCTCCTGGACGAGCGGGGCGGCCTGCTCGAGCACGGCCTGCTGCGCCTCGGTGACCGGCTCGCTCACCACGCCGGCCTCGACGAGGTACGGCGTGATGCGGCCGAGGAAGTCGGCCGGCTCCAGCAGTCGGATGTGGTCGCCGTTGATCGACTCCGCCTTCTTGAGATCGAAGCGCGCCGGGTTCGGGTTGACGTCGACGACGTCGAACGCGGCGATCATCTCGTCGATCGAGAAGACGTCGCGGTCGCCGCTCAGCGACCACCCCAGCAGCGCGAGGTAGTTGATGAGCCCCTCCGGCACGAAGCCGCGGTCGCGGTGGTGGAAGAGGTTCGCCTCCGGGTCGCGCTTGGAGAGCTTCTTGTTGCCCTCGCCCATGACGTACGGCAGGTGACCGAACCGTGGGACGAAGGTCGTGAGACCGATGTCGATGAGCGCGTGGTACAGCGCGATCTGCCGCGGCGTCGACGGCAGCAGATCCTCGCCGCGGAGGACGTGGGTGATCTGCATGATGGCGTCGTCGACGGGGTTCACGAGCGTGTAGAGCGGCTTGCCGTTCGGGCGCACGAGGACGAAGTCCGTGAACGACCCGGCGGGGAAGGTGATCTCGCCGCGCACGAGGTCGTCGAAGCTGAGGTCGTCGTCCGGGACCCGGAGACGGAGCGCCGGTTCGCGGCCCTCGGCTCGGAACGCGGCGCGCTGCTCGTCGGTGAGGTCGCGGTCGAAGTTGTCGTACCCGAACTGCTTCGGCCGGCCGGCCGCCTCGTTGCGGGCGTCGATCTCGTCGGCGTTCGAGAAGCTCTCGTAGAGGTGCCCGGCAGCCGTCAGCCGCGCGATCACGTCGGCGTAGATGTCGCTCCGCTCGGACTGCCGGTACGGCGCGTGTGGTCCGCCGACGCCGACGCCCTCGTCCCAGTCGAGCCGCAGCCACGTGAGCGCGTCGACGAGCTGCTCGTAGCTCTCCTCGCTGTCGCGAGCGGCATCGGTGTCCTCGATCCGGAAGACGAGCTTGCCCCCCGTGTGCCGGGCGTACGCCCAGTTGAACAGCGCCGTGCGGACGAGACCGACGTGCGGCGTGCCGGTCGGCGACGGGCAGAACCGGACGCGGACGTCGGTGCCGGAAGCCGTGGAGAAGGGGTGCGTAATCGTGTCAGACATCGCCTGTCATCTTAGTCGCGCCGCCCAGGGACGCGGCGATCCGCAGGAGTGCAGCGACGGCGGGGATGCGGTCCGCGTGCTCGGCGCTGACGAGGTGGAGCGCCCGGTCGTCGTCGTTGCGCGTCGGCAGCACGACCACCTCGGTCGGCAGCTGCGCGGCCGCGAGCGCGAGCGTTGGTAGCAGGGCGACGCCGAGCCCGGCCGCCACCAGGGCGGTGACCGCGATCGCATTGTCGGTCTCGTGCGCGATGACGGGCTCGAAGCCGCTCGACCGGCAGAGGCCGAGGAGATGACCTCGACAGCGCGGACAACCCGCGATCCAGCGCTCACCGGCGAGCGCAGCGAGGTCGACCTGTCGGTCACCGGCTCGAGCGTGGCCGACCGGGAGCACGAGACGCATCGGGTCGGTTCCGAACCGGCGCACGCGGAGCCCGGCCGCGCTCTCCCGATGCGGGTCGTCCGGGTCGTCCGGGTAGCTGAAGGTGATCGCGACGTCGGCTTCACCGGCACGGACCGCGGCGACGGCCTCCGGCGGTTCGGCCTCGACGAAGGAGACCCCGATCCCCGGATGCTCGTCGGCCAGG
The DNA here is from genome assembly GCF_002024505.1 of Plantibacter flavus. Classification (NCBI taxonomy): domain Bacteria; kingdom Bacillati; phylum Actinomycetota; class Actinomycetes; order Micrococcales; family Microbacteriaceae; genus Plantibacter; species Plantibacter flavus. Next base: position 1,674,611 of record NZ_CP019402.1, on the reverse strand, counting down.
CGAGCGAGGAGCTGCGGCACGAGCATCGACGACGCCGAAGGGAAGGCGACGAGGCGCACCCGACCACTCCGCAACCCCGCGAGTGCCGCGACCTCCTCGGACGCAGCGCGCACCGCTCGGTCCACCGCCACCGCGTGTCCGGCGAGGATCGCACCGGCCTCGGTGAGGCGGACGCCCCGACCGACGCGCTCGACGACCGGCATGCCGAGCCGACGCTCGAGCCGACGAAGGTGTTGGCTCACCGCGGGTTGACTCGAGCCGAGCGCGTGCGCGGCGGCCGTGATCGACCCGGTCGAGGCGATGGCGCCGACGACGAGGAGGGAACCGGCGTCGAGGGCCGATGACGAGGGATGCGGTGAGAGGGTGGACACCCTCGAAGCATAATCCACGGTTATGGTTCTCATCGAGAGCCGGTCCTTGTCGCATGGATACCCGGCGAAGAGACTGAATGCATGAGCACCCTCAGCCTCCAGGAAGCCAGCGGATCCTTCCCATCCGCACCCGGCTACCTGGCCGCCTGCACGCTGGGACTGCCGACGACGGGCACGACGGACGCCATCATGGCCGACCTCTCCGCGTGGCAGGCTGCTCGAACCGATGCAGCCGCCTACGGCGCAGTCGTCGAGCGCGTGCGCGGTTCCTTCGCCGAGCTGGTCAACGTGCCCCTCCGCTCGGTCGCGATCGGATCCCAGACCTCCGCCATGGTCGCCATGGTCGCGGCGTCGGTGCCGGACGGCGCCGAGATCCTGTGCGTCGAGGGCGACTTCAGCTCGCTCGTCGCCCCGTTCCTCATGCAGGCGCACCGCGGCGTGCGTGTCCGCCACGCACCGCTCACCGATCTCGCCGCCCACATCGACGCCTCGACCTGGCTCGTCGCCTACTCCGCGGTGCAGTCCGCGACCGGCGCGGTCGCCGACGTGGTCGCGATCCGTGAGGCGGCGGCCGTCCACGGCACACTGACGCTCAACGACCTCACCCAGGCCGCGGGGTGGCTCCCCGTCGACGCCTCGGCCGACGACATCACCGTGTGCCACGCCTACAAGTGGCTCTGCGCGCCACGAGGTGTGGCGTTCATGACGGTGCGCGACGAGGTGTCGGACCGCCTCCGACCGAGCCAGGCCGGTTGGTATTCGGGCGACGACGTCTGGTCGTCCTGTTACGGACCGTCGTTGCATCTCGCCGAGAGCGCTCGACGGTTCGACGTCTCCCCCGCGTGGCAGGCCTGGGTCGGCGCCGAGCCCGCCATCGCCCTCTTCGCGGCGGTCGACGCCGTCGCCGTGTACGAGCACGACACCCGGCTCGCAGCATCGCTCCGGACGGGCATCGGCGAGAGCCGGTCGCTCCTGACGGGAACTGCCTCGGCGATCGTGACGTGGACGGACCCCGATGGACACGACCTCCGGGCGCTGCAGTCGGCCGGGATCACGGCATCGGGTCGCGCGGGCCGTGCGAGGGTCGCGTTCCACCTCTGGAACACCGACGACGACGTCGCAGCTGCGCTGACCGCTCTCGGCCAGCGCAGCTGACGCGGGTCAGGGCCGGCGGCCGGTGTTCCGGAGGATGCCGATGCCCGAGACCTCGACCTCGACGACCTGGCCGTCGGTGAAGGGTCCGACACCGGCCGGGGTCCCGGTCAGGATGACGTCGCCCGGGAGGAGCGTCCAGACGGCGGACGCGTACTCGACGATCGCACCGATGGAGTGCACCATGTCGGAGAGCGGGGCGTGCTGGCGGACCTCACCGTCGACTCGGGTCTCGATCGTCGCGCCGTCGAAGGAGAACTCCGTCTCGATGTAGGGGCCGAGCGGGCAGAACGTGTCGAAGCCCTTCGCCCGGGCCCACTGACCGTCGGACTCCTGGAGGTCGCGGGCCGTGACGTCGTTCGCGATCGTGTAGCCGAAAATGACCTCGTCGGCACGCTCCGCGCTGACGTTCTTGGCGACGCCGCCGATCACGATGGCGAGCTCACCCTCGAAGTCGATGCGCTCGGACTGCTTGGGGAAGACGACGGCGTCTCCCGGCCCGACCACGGAGGTGTTGGGCTTCAGGAAGAGCAGCGGCTCGGTGGGAGCCTCCCCGCCCATCTCGGCTGCGTGGTCGTGGTAGTTCTTGCCGACGGCGACGACCTTGGAGCGAGGGATGACCGGCGCGAGCAGGACCGCATCCGCGAGCGGGACACGCTCCCCCGTCGGTTCGAAGCCCGAGTAGAGCGGATCGCCGTCGAGGACGACGAGATCCGCATCGTCGATGATGCCGTAGCGGATGGCCTGATCGTGACTGAAGCGAGCGATTTTCACCACTCCAGCCTATCCCGAGGTGCCCCGGCGACACGGAAGCCCCGCACGAGGTGCGGGGCTTCCCAGGCTGCTCGGAGGCTACTCCGCGTCGAGCCGCGTCATCCACCCGTGGCGGTCGGGCAGGCGGCCGTACTGGATGTCGGTCAGTTCCTGACGCAGCGACATCGTGAGTTCGCCCGCCGGAGCGTCGGCGTCGCCCACGGTGAAGTCCTTGGCCTTCAGCTGCGCGATCGGTGTGACGACCGCAGCCGTCCCGCAGGCGAACACCTCGACGATGTCGCCGCTCTCGACGCCTTCGCGCCACTCGTCGATCGTGACCCGACGGCGCTCCACCCGGTGTCCACGGTCCTCCGCGAGCTGCAGGATGCTGTCGCGGGTGATGCCCTCGAGGATCGAGTCCGACTCCGGCGTGACGAGCGTGCCGTCGCGCTTGACGAGGACGACGTTCATCCCGCCGAGCTCTTCGATGTAGGTCGCCTCCTGTGCGTCCAGGAAGAGCACCTGGGCGCACCCGTGCTCGTACGCCTCGGCCTGCGGGAGCAGGGAGGACGCGTAGTTGCCGCCGGTCTTCGCCGCCCCGGTGCCGCCCTTGCCCGCACGGCTGTAGTCGGTGGACAGCCAGATCGACACGGGGGTGACGCCGCCCGTGAAGTACGCGCCGGCCGGGCTGGCGATGACGTAGTAGTTGACCTTCTTCGCCGGGCGGACGCCGAGGAAGGCCTCCTTGGCGAACATGAACGGTCGCAGGTACAGGCTGGTCTCCGGCGCGGACGGCACCCAGGCGCCGTCGACGGCGATGAGCTGCTTGATCGACTCGACGAAGTACTCGACCGGGAGCTCAGGCAGCGCGAGCCGCTTGGCCGAGCGCTGCAGGCGGCGGCCGTTGGCGTCGGGGCGGAACGACCAGATGGAGCCGTCGGCGTGACGGTACGCCTTCAGTCCTTCGAAGATCTCCTGGGCGTAGTGGAGGACGGCGGCGGCCGGGTCGAGCGAGATCGGACCGTACGCCTGGACCCGCGGGCGGTGCCATCCACCGCGCTCGGACCAGCAGATGTCGACCATGTGGTCGGTGAAGTGCTGCCCGAAGCCCGGATCGGCGAGGATCACGTCGCGCTCGGCGTCGGGGACGGGCTGCTCGTTGGGGGTCACGGTGAAGGCGAGCTCGCGCTGCGCCATGGGGAGGTTGATCGTCATGATGGTGTCTTCCGTCGTGATCTGCGTGTCTGGTGGGCGTCTACCGGTTCGCCGCGAGGGCTGCGATCGCATCGCCGACCTCGGTCGTCGTGCGTGCTGCGCCGGTGCGGGCGGCGATGTCGGCGGTGACGGCAGTGGCGACTCGCGCCGCCTCCGTCTCGAGCCCGAGATGCGACAGCATCAAGGAGACGGAGAGGATGGCGGCGGTCGGGTCGGCCAGCTGCTTCCCGGCGATGTCGGGCGCCGATCCGTGGACGGGCTCGAACATGCTCGGGTACGTGCCGTCCGGGTTGATGTTTCCCGAGGCCGCGAGTCCGATGCCGCCGCTGATCGCGCCGGCCAGATCGGTGAGGATGTCGCCGAAGAGGTTGTCCGTGACGATGACGTCAAATCTAGCAGGATCCGTGACGAGGAAGATGGTGGCCGCGTCGACGTGCAGGTAGTCGACCGCGACGTCGGGGAACTCCGCGGACACCGCGTCGACGACGCGCTTCCAGAGCGACCCGGCGAAGACGAGGACGTTGGTCTTGTGGACGAGGGTGAGCTTCCCCCGACGCGCGGCCGCGGCGGCGAACGCATAGCGCACGACCCGCTCCACCCCGTACGCGGTGTTGACCGACACCTCGTTCGCGATCTCGTGCGGCGTGCCCTGGCGGATCGCTCCGCCGTTGCCGACGTACGGCCCCTCCGTGCCCTCGCGGACGACGACGAAGTCCACGTCGCCGGGCTCGCTCAGCGGGCTCGGGACGCCCGGGTACACGACGGTCGGGCGCAGGTTGACGTAGTGGTCGAGGCTGAACCGGAGCTTGAGGAGCAGCCCTCGCTCGATGTTCGCGTTCACGAGCCGGGGGTCGCCGGGCACGCCGCCGACCGCTCCGAGGAGGATGGCGTCGTGCGAGGCGATCGCGGCGAGGTCCGCGTCGGTCAGCACGTCGCCCGTCTCGAGGAACCGGCCGGCGCCGAGCGAGAAGGGCGTCTGCTCGAACCGGACGTCGCCACCCTGCACCGCCGCATCGAGGACCTTGAGCGCCTCGCCGACGACCTCGGGACCGATCCCGTCGCCGGGGATGACTGCGAGCTTGACGGTGCGGGACATGCGACTCCTGAGGATGCGACGACGGTGTGCGCCCAGCTTAACGCCTCCGACCTCGGGCGGATCGTGCCACCCGTCTCCGGGTGGCACGATCGACAGAGCGCTACCGGACCCGGCGCAGACCGATCGCCGCGACGAGCATGGCGGCCACGATGAGGCCGACGCCGATCCACGCTGCGACACCGACACCGCTGTCGAAGGCGTGCCGCGCGGAGTCCATGAGTGCACCCGCGAGGTCGCCGGGCAGCTGCGCGGCGACGTTCGCCGCACCACCCAGGGTCTCCCCCGCCGCCTGCTGCTGCGCAGCGGTCAGTCCGTCCGGCAGGACGACCGACGATCGGTAGGAGGCGGTGAGCACGGTGCCGAGCGTCGCCGTGCCGAGCACCGCGCCGAGCTCGTACGCGGTCTCGGAGACACCGGACGCCGCGCCGGCCTTCTCCGGCGGCGCACTCGCGATCACGAGTTCGTTCGACACCGTCTCGGCGGACCCGATGCCGAGCCCGAGGGCGACGAACGCGAGACCGATCCCGAGGGCCGACACGTCTCCCCCGGTGATCGCGATGGAGGCGTATCCGACGGCGGAGACGACGAGTGCGATCGGGACCACGATGCCCGGACGGACCCGCTTGGAGATCGGCACGATCACGAGGCCGGCGATGATCATCACGATGAGCCCGGGGAGCAGGACGAGCCCGGCGTCGAGCGGCTGCAGGCCCAGCACCAGCTGCAGGTGCTGCGACACGAAGAACAGCCCACCGACGAGCGCCGTCACGCTCAGCAGGTTGATGACCACGGCGCCGCTGAACGAGGCCCGCCGGAACAGGCTCAGGTCGAGCAGCGGGTGCTCGAGGCGGAGCTGACGACGGATGAAGAGGACGCCGCTGACCACGCCGACGACCATCGAGACGACCGTGAGCACGTCGAAGCCGGCTTCCGCCAGGTGCTTGATGCTGAACACGAGTGGCGTCATGGTCAGGAGGATGAGCAGGATGCTCGGGACGTCGATGCGTCCGGGGTTCGGGTCCTTCGACTCCGGGATGAGGAAGGGCGCGAGGACGACGAGCGGCAGGAGGACCGGTACGGCGAGGAGGAACACCGCACCCCAGGCGAAGTGCTCGAGGATGATCCCACCGACGATCGGCCCGAGCGCGCTGCCGGCGGCGAACCCGCTGGCCCAGACGGCGATGGCGAACCGTCGCTGGTCGCGGTCGAGGAAGATGTTCCGCAGCAGCGAGAGCGTCGACGGCATGAGCATCGCTCCGAAGAACCCGAGCGCCGCCCGAGCCGCGATGAGGAGCTCGGCGCTGGGCGCGAACGCCGCGGCGACGGAGACGACACCGAATCCGACGGAGCCGATGAGCAGGAGGCGACGACGACCGATACGGTCGCCGAGGCTGCCCATCGACACGAGCAGGCCGGCGAGGACCAGCGGGTAGACGTCGACGATCCAGAGCAGCTGCGTGCCGGTCGGGGTGAGCGCGCTCGAGATCGCGGGCAACGCGAAATTGAGGACGGTGTTGTCGACCGACACCAGCAGGACGGGGAGCATGAGGACGGCGAGCGCGAACCAGGCTCGCCGGCCGGCACGGGGAGCGGCGACGGCGGTGGGTTCGGTGGCGGTGGACACGGGGACCTCTTTCACAGCGTGGAGAACGGCGCCGGTCGGGCGCCGCCTGCTCGACTATACCGTCCAGCCGGTATAGTATCAATCCGAATCCGACGAGCCGAATACGATGGAGCCATGGCGAAGCAGACCGCAGCCCGAGAACGCGTCCTCGACGCCTTCGCCGAACTCCTCATCGAGCAGGGTGAACGCGCCGCCACCCTCGACGCCGTCGCCGCGGCGGCCGGCGTCTCCAAGGGCGGTCTGCTCTACCACTTCGGCAGCAAGGAGGCCCTCGTCGACGGCCTCATCGAGCGGCTCTCAGACATGAGCGAGGCCGACACGGCGCGGATGCTCACGGCCCCGGAGGGTGTCGTCGAGTACTTCGTGCGGACCTCCGTCGACTGCGGCACCCCGTTCGACCGGACGATCATCGCCGTCGCGCGGCTGGCGCAGGGACAGCACGCTCAGGCGAGCGAGGCGATGGCGGACATCCGCCGGAGCTGGTTGCGCACGGTGGAGGACGCCGTCGGCGATCCCGACACCGCCCGCGCGATCGTGTTGATGTCCGACGGCCTCTACGCCAACACGGCGCAGCTCGGCATGGGGGTCAGCGATCCCGATGAGGGCAGCGACGAGTCGATCGAGCGGCTCCTGGCCGTCATCGCGCGACTGCTTCCCGCCGGCGGTCGCTGAGCCGCGACCCCCGCCGGGCGTACCGAAGCGGCGAAGGCGTCTCGGCGTCGGCGTCTCGACCTAGCGACGACGATGCCCCGCACCGGTCGGCACGGGGCATCGGGTCGCAGCGGCGGTCGGGCTACTGCTCGGTGATGTCGATCTCGCGGAGCAGCGTCGCGTCGATCGTCTCGCGGATGACCTCGAGGACGTCGTCTGCGACCGGTGAGTCGACCGTCAGCACGCTCAGCGCAGGGCCGCCGGCCTCGTGACGGGCGATCTGCATGCCCGCGATGTTGATGCCCGCCTCGCCGAAACGCTGACCGTAGACGGCCACGATGCCGGGCCGGTCGGTGTAGACCATCACGATGTGGTGCTTCGCGAACGGCACCTCGACGTCGTAGCCGTTGATCTCGACGATCTTCTCGGTCTGCTTCGTGCCCGTCAGCGTGCCCGACACCGAGATCTGCGATCCGTCGCTGAGAGCTCCGCGCAGCGTGATGACGTTGCGGTACTCCTCGCTCACCTCGTCGGTGAGCAGGCGCGTGACGACACCGCGCTGCTCGGCGAGCAGCGGAGCGTTCACGTACGAGACCGTCTCGCTGACGATGTTCGTGAAGATCCCCTTGAGCGCGGCCAGCTTCAGCACGCTGACGTCGTACCCGCTCAGTTCGCCGTGGACCTCGACGTCGACGCTCGTGAGCGATGAGGTCGACAGCGCGGCGAAGACCTGCCCGAGCTTCTCGACGAGCGGGATGCCGGGACGGACGTAGGGGTCGATCACACCGCCGGCGACGTTGACCGCGTCCGGGACGAGTTCGCCGCCGAGCGCGAGGCGCACGGACTTGGCGACCGAGACGCCGGCCTTCTCCTGCGCCTCATCGGTGGAGGCACCGAGGTGCGGCGTCACGATGACGTTCTCGAGCCCGAGCAGCTTCGTGTCGGTGGGCGGCTCGCTGACGAAGACGTCGAGGCCGGCACCGGCGATGACGTTGTTGGACAGCGCCTCGTACAGCGCGTCCTCGTCGATCAGGCCGCCTCGGGCGACGTTGACGACGTAGGCCGTCGGCTTCATCAGCGCGAACTGTGGGCCGGCGATCATGCCCGTCGTCTCCGGCGTCTTCGGCATGTGGATCGTGATGAAGTCGGACTGTGCCAGCAGCTCGTCGAGCGTGACCAGCTGCACCCCGAGCTGCTGCGCGCGAGCGGACGTGATGTAGGGGTCGTACGCGATGACGTTCGTGCCGAACGCCTGCAGACGGGCCGTGATGAGGGCACCGATACGGCCGAGGCCGATGATGCCGATGGTCTTCTCGTACAGCTCGGTACCCGTGTACTTGGACCGCTTCCACTGCCCCTGGGCGAGCGCTGCGTGCGCGGCCGGGATGTGGCGGGCGAGGCTCAGGATGTGCCCGACGGTGAGCTCGGCCGCGGAGATGATGTTCGAGGTCGGCGCGTTGACGACCATGACCCCGGCCGTCGTGGCCGCCTTGATGTCGACGTTGTCGAGACCGACACCCGCGCGCGCGACGACCTTCAACCGGGTGGCCGCCTGGATGGCCTCTTCGTCGACCTTGGTCGCGGATCGGACCAGGATGGCGTCGGCGTCGGCGATCGCCGCGAGCAGAGCCGGGCGGTCCGTCCCGTCGACGGAGCGCACGTCGAAGTCGGGCCCGAGGGCGTCGACGGTGGCTGGTGAGAGTTCTTCGGCGATCAGTACGACCGGTTTCGACACGGAACGGTTCCTTCGCAGTAGCAGTGGGGTGGGCAGCGCGTCGGTGTCCGGCGGCCATCGCAAGCCTATCGGAGGCGCACCGGGCGCTTCGTCGTGTGACGAGGCGGCGGCCGGGTCAGACGGAGAGGTCGATCAACTGCTGGGCGCCGAACATCGCGAGGACCGACAGCGAGATCGGCGCGACGACGCACAGTGCGACGAGGTAGCGCACGGCCTGCTCGCCGAGCGACCGGTCGCGACCGGTCCAGAAGGCGATCGCGAAGGCCACGATCGGCAGGAGCAGGCCGCCGATGAGGACGACCCAGCCGAGCGGCAGGACCGGCACGGCGAGGCCGTTCGCCGTTCCGACGATGCCGACGAGGTTGCCGACGGCCTCGAAGACGTCATAGGCGAAGAACAGGCCGAACAGGACGGCGATGGACCAGCTGAGCCAGCCGGGCCGCTCGGCGGCGGGTTTCGACACGGGGTCCGCGGTGGTGGAGGGCATCAGGGTCACACTCCTCGGAGGAACGGCCAGGGCAGGATGAGCACGACACCGAGCAGGAGCATCGCGATCCTGACGACCGGCCTGCCGCCGCGGGTCAACCAGAGGGTCGCCGCCATCCAGACGGGTCCCGCGGCGACCGCGAGTCCCTGTCCGAGATCGAACATGAATCGGCCGACCGCGTCGCTCGGGACGGCCGCGTCAGGACGGAACGCCGAGATCAGCCAACCGACGCTGTACAGCAGGAAGACCCCACCGAAGATGCCCAGCGTGACGAGCATGACCGAACTCATCTGCTCGCGGTCTCCGGCGGCAGCCTCATCCGCGACCCCATCGGTCGGCTTCGCGACGTCGACCTCGACATCGGCGGCCACCGGTTCCGCGGTCGGACGTGCGGGCTCCGAGGCCGACGGGACCGCCGCGGTCGCCCGACCACGCGTGATCGGCTCCTGTGATGCGGGCTCGAGCGTGGTCCGGTCGCCGGAAGCCGAGGTGTCGAGCGTCGGATCGTCGTCGCCCGCCCAGCTCAGCGCGTCTTCGTCCCGCGGCTCAGTCATACCGCCAGCCTATCGCCGCCGGGCCGACCGTCGAGCGCGGCGATCTGCACTCGACGGAGCAGAATTGCCTGGTGAACCCGTTCCCGCTCCTGCAGTCCGTCCTGACCATCGTCCTCGCGATCATGTTCATCGGCATGGGAGTCCTCCACTTCCTCCCGGGACCGGCGAAGACCATGGCCGCGATGATCCCGGGACCCTTCCGGAACAGCACCATCACACCGCGGATGCTCGTCGTCTTCACCGGTGTGTGCGAGATCGCGGGCGGCGTCGGCCTGCTCGTCCCACCCACCAGGCTCGCCGCAGTGGTCTGCCTGATCGTGTTCCTCGTCGCGGTGTTCCCGGCGAACGCCGCGGCCGCACGCCAGCCCGAGCGGTTCGGTCGCCTCGCCGTACCGTTCGTCCCACGACTGATCGGTCAGCTCGTGCTGATCCTCGCCCTCGTCATCGTGGCGCTCTGATCGCTCGATAGGACCGATCGACGATCCTCTCGGTGGCGACGGATCTCAGACGGCGACGGCAGCGCGCCTGGCCGCGGCCACCGCGCGAGCGACGGTCGTCGCGTCCGTGATGTCGTAGCTCGGCGACCCTCCGCCGGGGCCGGTCTCGGTGACCCGGCCGGCACGACGACGGGCGGACAGGTGCACCGCGTCGACACCCGCCCGGGCGAGGGCGGGGATCGCATCTATCGTGACGCCGCCACCGGCCATGATCTGCATCGAGCTGTCACCCTTCGAGGCCATCTGCGCGAGCTTCTCCGCGCCGTCGATACTCGCGCGCGCGCCGCCGGAGGTCAACAGACGGTCCACACCGGCGTCGCGCAGCTGGTCGGCGGACCGCACGGGGTCGGTCGTGGCGTCGACGGCCCGGTGGAACGTCACGGCGAGCGAGCCCGCAGCCTGACGCAGCTGAGCCAGCGCCTCCAGGTCGATCGTCCGGTCGGACCGGAGGGCGCCGACGACGATGCCCGCAGCACCCGCGGCCTCGAGCGCGAGGATGTCGCCGGACATGACGTCGATCTCCGCGGGCGAGTAGACGAAACCACCCTCTCGCGGACGCACGAGCACGTGCACGAAGTCGCTGAGCCCGGCTTCGTCCGCAGCACGGACCGCCGCCATGACCAGTCCGATGGAGGGGGTGAGCCCACCGGTGCCGAGGGCCTGGCACAACTCGACCCGCTGGGCTCCCTCGCGGATGGCGATGCGGACCCCCTCCACGTCCTGGACGGCGATCTCGACGGCGACTGGCGACTGGAGGCTCATTGGACCCATTGTTCCAGTGATCCGCTCGAGCCGAGGACGCGCACGCCGCTGCGCTACTTGTCCGTGCCCTGCGACACCGAACCCTGCAGCTGTCGCTGGAAGATCAGGTACACGATGAGCACGGGGACCACGGTGATCACGGACGCCGCGAAGAGCGCACCGAAGTCCACCGAGTACCCGGCCTGGGCGGCGAACGACGCCATCCCCTGCGTCAGGACGTAGTTCTGCGGGTTCGAGTTGAGCGCCACGGGCAGGAGGAACTGGTTCCACAGCCCCACGAAGTTGAGGATCGCAACGGTCGCGAGCCCCGGCCTCGCCATGGGCAGCATCACCTGGAAGAAGGTCCGCCACTCCCCTGCTCCGTCGATCGCGGCCGCCTCCGCGATGGAGACCGGCAGCGACTTGAAGAACGAGAACAGGAAGAACACCGTGAACGGGAAGGCGAACGCCGCGTACGTGAGGATGAGTCCCGGGAGCGAGTTGAGCAACCCGAGGCTCTGCAGCACGAAGAACAACGGCACGATCGCGAGGAACACGGGGAACGTGAGGCCGGCGAGCATCAGGTAGTAGATGGCCCGGCTCCCGAAGAAGCGGAACCGCGCCAGCACGTACGCACACATCGAGCCGAACAACATGGTCACGATGAGGGCGCCGAACACCACCACGATCGAGTTCAGGAAGAAGCTCCCGATACCGGCCGTCGTCCACGCGTTCACGTAGTTGTCGAAGTTCCATGTCGACGGCAGCGAGAACGGCGAGGCGAAGATCTCGGAGCTCGTCTTGAACGACGACATGACCGTCCAGAGCAGCGGGACGACGACCACGATCGACCAGATGATGAGCACCGTGTGCGATGCCGTCCCGACGACGCGGTCGCCCGTGGTCGGCTTGCGGCTAGCCGGTATGCGCGTGCCGGTTCCGACGACCGCCGGGTTCGCGGTCGTCGCCGTGGTCTGGACGGTCATTCCGCCACCCCTTCATCGTTGCCGCCGGTGAGTCGGCTGACCAGGAAGACGACGCCCGCGAACATCAGGGTGACGAGCGCGAGCACGACTCCCATCGCACAGGCGTAGCCGAACTGGCCCTTGGTGAACGCCGTCGTGAAGAGCTGCTGCGACATCACGAGCGTCGTGTTGGACGGGCCGCCGCCGGGATTCAACGCGGCCATGTACACAAATGCGTCGAGGGCGAGGATGCCCATGTAGATGTACGCCGTCTGGATGTTGTCCCGGATCAACGGGATCGTGATCGTGAGCGCGGTCCGCAGGCGACCCGCCCCGTCGATCCGTGCCGCCTCGTAGACCTCGGCCGGCACGCCCTTGATCGCGGCGATGAAGAGCACCGTGTAGAACCCGATGAGTCCCCAGACGATGACGAACATGGTCGCGATCATCGCCGTGTCCGGCGAACCGAGCCAGGCGAAGGACGTGAACTGGTCGAGCCCGATGCCGGTCAGGAAGCCGTTCAGCAGGCCGGACGACGGGTCGTAGATCTGCTTCCAGATGAGGCCGATGACGATGGCCGGCACGACGTACGGGAAGAAGGTGATCACGCGGTACACGCTCGAGTTGCGGAGGCCGCGGATCGGACCGTTGCTCGGTCCACCGATCGTGATGAGGGAGGCGAAGAGGAACGCAATCCCGAGGGTCACGAGCGGCAGGACGATCGCGAGCGCGACGCTGTTGCCCATGGACTGGAGGAAGGTCTGGTCCTGGAAGAGCTTCGTGTAGTTCGAGAACCCGACGAAGTCCATCCCCGGGGAGAACCCGGACCAGTTCGTCAACGAGTAGTACGCCGCTTGCGCGAACGGCGACACCACGAAGACGACGTACCCCACCACCGGCACGATCAGGAAGACCAGGAAGAACGTGACCCGGTCGAACGTGAAGTCCCGGCGGCGCAGCCGCCGGGCGGCGGGAGGGGTAGCCCCTCCCACCTTCCCGAGCGGTGTGCCGACAGCCGTCATTTGACGGTGACCTTGTCCACGGAGTCGTCGTTGCGGACCTTGTCGGAGATGTCCTGCATGCCCTTGGTGAGCGTGGCGACGTCGGAACCGCCCTGCAGGAACGTGTTCCACAGAACGAGGAGGTCCGTGTTGAGCCCGTAGAGGTCGATGAAGTTCCACGAGAACACATCGGAGCCGGCGTCGTTCAGCATCTTCACCTGGGACACGAGCGCCGTCGAGCCGAAGCCGTCCTCGGGGATCGTGTCCTTGACGATCGTCGACGAGAAGGTCGTCTTGGCGAAGTTCACCGCGGCGTCGTTCGACAGCATGGCCCGCAGGAACTCCTTGCCGCCGCCGACGTTCTTGCCCTGCGACGGGACGATGAAGCCTTCACCCGCGGTGCTGTGGAGCGCCGTGTACGGCAGGGCCGAGTTCGCGGTGACGGTCGGCTCCGGGGCCCCCGTCATCTTGAACCCGTCCTTCGTCTGGGTCTTCATCTCGTTCTCGATCCAGCCACCCGAGGGGTAGAGGATGAAGTCCTCCGAGTTGCTCCACTGGGCCTGGGCCGCGGTGAACTGCGTCCCCGCACCGCCGGGCTTGATGTAACCGGCGTCGACGATCTGCTTCATCGCGGTGAGCACGTCCTGCACGGCCGGCTTCGACCAGCAATCGGCTTCGAGGTTCTCGAGCGCGAGACGGACCTCGTCGCCACCCTCCTTGATCGCCGAGGCAATCGCCATCGTGAGGTAGTAGGTGGCCGCCTCGGTGCCCCAACCGAACAGGTATTTGCCCTGCGCTTTGGCCTTCGCACCGAGGTCGAGCGCCTCGGCCCAGGTCTTCGGGGGCGTCCAGCCGTTGGCCTCGAAGAGTGCCGCCGAGTACCAGATCGCGTAGACCGTCAGCACGTAGTTCAACTGCACGAACTTGCCGTCGAAGGTGCCCGGCTCGACGACACCCGGGTACAGGGTGTCCTTGATGACCTTGCCCTCGTAGTTCTTCGCCTCGATGACGTCCGTCAGGTCGGCGAGCTGCTCGCGGATGGTGTTGATGCCGATGAGGCCGGCACCGCTGTTGTCGATGACGTCCGGCGGGTTGCCGGCGACGAACCGCGGCTGGAGGGTCTGCGCGATGTTCGTGGCGGCCGTGACCTTGACGGTCGAGCCCGCCTGCTGCTTCTCGACGAGCTTCCCGGCGAACTCGGTGTACTCGATGCCGTACCCGCCCTTGAAGATGACGGCGTCGACGGTCGAGTTGGCGGCCATCCCGAACGGGTTGTCGGCCGAGACCGGTCCGCCGGTGGTCGTCGCCCCGCCTCCGCCGCCGACACAGGACGCGAGCGTCCCGCCCAGCGGGAGGAGGATCGCGGTCGCGAGTGCTCCTCGCAGGAAATCGCGGCGTTGGAGCGTTGCTGGCTGCTTGTCCATCGGTCTACCTTCCAGTGATTCGAGTGTTGCCCGGGTGTGGTGCTGTCGGGGTGGTGTTGTCGGGTGTGTGGTGCGGGTACAGCGACGCCTCGGGTTCAGGCGTCACGTCTGATCCGGCCTCGGTAGCGGTCCTCGAGCACACTGTTGTGCTCGTCGCCGCCCGGGATGTTGGCCGAGATGTAGAGCGGTGGGGTCTCGCCGGTGTCCGCGATCCTCGCCGCGACGCCGATGGTGAGGAGCTGCGCGAGGTAGGCCGCCGTGATCGAGGACACCGCGCCGACCGGGACGCCGTCCTGGACCTCGATGGTCGCGTCACCGAACGGAGCACGGTTGTCGAGCACCACGTCGGCCACCTCGGAGAGCCGCAGCCCGCTCGGGTGCTTCGGCTCGACGCGCGAGGTGTGCTCGAGCGAGGTCACGGCGATGACGGGGTGGCCGTGTTCCTTGGCGATCAGGGCGAGTCCCACGATCGACCCGTTGACGCCGGAGTTCGACGCGATGATTAACACGTCACCCTCCCCCACCGGAGAGATCGCGAAGAGCTCCGCTGCGACATCGCCGCTGCGCTCCAGCGCGGCACCACCGAGGTCGTCGACGGACCGTGCGCCGCGGAGGACGACGTCCCGCAGCGCGATCTTGTTCGTCGGGATCAGTCCCCCGGCGCGTCCGGCGATCTCCATCGCGAACGCCTCCGAGTGGCCGGTGCCGAACGCCTGGATGACCGCTCCGCGCTCGAGGGCCGCGACCAGCAGGTCGATCGCGGGGTCGAGTTCGCCGGACCGCGCCGCCCGGGTGATGTCCGCGAGGCGCGAGGTCACCTCGTCGGTGTAGCGATCGACGTGATCGGTCCAGTTCGTGGTGGATGTGGTGCTCATTCGGTTCCTCTCAGACGCCCACGGGCGAAGCAGTCTCGGACAGGGCGCCGGCCTTGGTCGGTCGGCGGTGCGGGGCGACCGCGAGGGCGGAGGCCGCGAGGCGCTTGGTCGTGCGCTCGAAGTTCTGCTGCGCGACGAACAGGTACAACAGATCCAGGACGAACAGCTGACCGTGCTTGGCGGAGAGGTCGTCGGGCTGCAGGAACCGTTCGTGGGCCGAGGTGATGATGGCCAGGGTCGACGCGGCGACGAGCGGGGAGTCCGGGTTGTTGCTGATCGCCACGGTGAGCGCGCCCGCGCGACCCGCCTGGCGGAGCATCTGGATGGTCTCCTCGGTGCGCCCGGTGTTGCTGATCCCCAGGGCGACCGAGTCGGGGCCCTGGATCGCAGCGCTCGTGAGGCCCGCGTGGACCTCCGACCAGGCGTGCGTGCTGATGCCGATCCGGTACAGCCTGGCCTGCATCTCGTCGGCGAGCATCGCGCTGCCGCCCACACCGTAGATGTCGACGTTCCGGCTGCGCGCGATGGCTGCGGCGATCTCGAGCATGACCTCGAGGTCGATCACGTCGGCGGTCTCCCGCAGCGTCCGCGTGTGCGCGTTGAGCAGCGTGCTCAGGACGTCCGGCGCCGAGTCGTCGGGACCGAACGCCCGGCCGATGTCGGTCTGCCAGGAGTCGCGAGCGGTGCTGCGACCGAAGTCCTTGGCGAGGTCGACCCGGAACGGCGCGTAGCCGGTGTATCCGATGATCCGGCAGAAGCGGGTGATGGTCGCCGCTGAGACGCCCGAATCGGCGGCGAGTTCACCGATCGTGAGGGTCAGGGGGGCGTCGGGGTTCTCCAACAGATAGTCCGCGATACGCAGCATGACCCCGGACATCTCCGGCATCCGCGACCGAATCCGGTTGGTCACGCCGGTGGCGTGCTCGACCGGTGGGTCGGTGCGGATGGAAACAGTCATGGAAATTCCTTTTCTCCTTCGTTGGAGTGACGCGAAACTGATTCTTACAGTACGTTGTGGCCCACGGCAACATGTTTCGAGATGATGACGACCATGAAAACAACTCTGGCGGTCGACGCCGGCGGCACCTCGTCCCGGGCGGTGCTCGTCGACGCCTCCGGACGTCGCCTCGGTTCCGGTCGGGCGGGCGGCGGGAATCCGACCTCGTCCGGCGTGGACAGCGCCGCCACGCAGATCGCGCTCGCAGCTCGTGCCGCGCTCGACCTGGCCAGGACGACGACGTCCATGTCGCCTCTCCCGTCCGGGTCGCTCGTGGTGATCACGCAGGCGGGGCAGGTGTCCGACGCCTACCGCCGCGCCCTGGACGCGCACCTCGTACCGCTCGGACTCGGACCGGTCGTCATCGAGCCGGATCTGCTCGGCATGTACGGCTCCGGCTCGGCGTCGCCGGACGGCGTCGTACTCGTCGCGGGGACCGGGAGCGTCGCGGGACGGATCAGGGACCGTCTGGTCGTCCGAGAGGTGGGCGGCGCCGGCTGGCTCCTCGGTGATGGCGGCTCCGGATTCTGGATCGCCCGACGCGTGATCCGCGCGGTCGCCGCCGATCTCGACGGCATCGGACCCCGCACGGGCCTCACCCGGCTGCTCTCCCAGGCGATCGGGTCCACTCCGGACCCGTCCTCATCCGGTGGCGCCGACCACCGCCGGTCCCCGGTACTCGACACACTCATCCGCTCGGTGAACGACGGTCCCCCCATCGCCATCGCCCGCCTGGCGCCGCTCGCCTTCCAAGCCGCGGACGACGAGGTCGCGCGGTCCATCCTCGACGCTGCCGTGGACCGTTTGGCCGTCCTCGTCGAACGGGTGCTGGCTCCGGGTCCCGACCACCGAGAGCGCACGCTCGTCGTCGGCGGCAGCGTGCTCGTCGACGGACTCCTCCCGTCCGTCCCCTCCGCCGCGGAGCGCCTGTCATCGGCTGCCGCCGGGGCCCGACTCGTCCCGGTCGCCGACGGCCTCGTCGGAGCCGCCGCCCTGGGCATCAGAATGCTGGGCGGGGACGTCGACGACGCGACCCTCAGCCGCCTGCGCGAGGACCTAGCCGCAGGGGCGACGCGGTGACGGCGGACCGGATCGCCGTCATCGGCACCGGTGCCATGGGACTGGCGCACGTCCGCGCGCTCGCCGGACTCGGTGCAGCGGACCGGATCGCCTACCTGTGCTCGGCCCGGTCGCCGAGAGCCATGCCGGAGGCACCGGCAGCACGACTCACCACCTCGGTCGACGAGGTGTTCCTCGATGCCTCCGTGGGCATCGTCGTCATCTGCACGCCGACCGACACCCATCGTGACCTCGCCGTCAGCGCGCTCCGTGCCGGCAAACACGTCCTGCTGGAGAAACCGATCGCCCTGACGCTCGCCGACGCCCACGCGATCCTGCGCACCGCCGACGCGTCCGACCGGATATTCATGGTCGCGCACGTCGTCCGGTTCTTCGGCGGGTACGAGGCGATCGACGACGCGGTGCGCGCCGGCGCCGTCGGCACACCCCTCGCCGTCACGGCCGAACGGCTGAGCTCCCCTACCGCCCCGTCACCGTGGTGGCAGGACGAGCGACGCTCCGGCGGCCCCCTCGTCGACTTCGCGATCCACGACTTCGACCAATTGAACCAGGTCCTCGGCCAGCCGCGATCCGTGTCAGCACGCCGCACCGGCACCGGTCGCCCGATCGAGACGACCGTCGACTACGCCGACGGCGGCATCGGGCGTGTCCTCACCTCCATGGAGCTCCCGCCGGCCTTCGGCTTCAGCTCGGCCATCGAGGTGCTCGGCAGCACCGGGCTCATCGCCCACCGATTCGTCGGCGCGTCCCCGACCCACACACCGCCGCTCGCGATCGACGCGCTCGGGTCGGCCGCCGCGCACGGCTTCGTCGGCCTCGACGAGACCGATCCCTACCGACGGCAGATGGCCTCCTTCCTCGACTGCGTCGATCGAGACGTCCAACCGTTCCGGGTGACCGGCCGGAGCGCCCTCGCGGCCCTGACCGTCGCGTTGGCGGCGAAGGCGTCATTGGACACCGGCATACCCGTGCAGTTCTCCGAATCCAACGACGTTCCAACCACCGACACATAGCAAGTCCGCTGGCCCGACCACACCGGTCCACGAGACAGCAGACATCCGACCTTTCGTGTTAGCCTGCCCCCGCACCGCCGTGAACCCACTCGACGATCGAAGGGCCGCCGTGACCGAGACCACCATCCCCAGACCCGACACCGCCTGGTTCGACGAGGCGAGATTCGGACTGTTCCTGCACTGGGGCCTCTACGCCCTCCCCGCACGCCACGAGTGGGTGCAGACGCGGGAGCGCCTCTCGGCCGAACACTACGAGCGCTACCGCGAACACTTCGACCCCGACCGGTTCGACCCCCGCTCCTGGGCCAAGCAGGCCAGGGCGGCCGGCTTCCGGTACGCGGTCCTCACGACGAAGCACCACGACGGCTTCTGCCTGTGGGACTCGGCGCTCACCGACTTCACGTCCACGCACACGCCCGCCGGCCGTGACCTCGTGGCGGAGTTCGTGGAGGCGTTCCGCGCCGAGGGACTCCGGATCGGCTTCTACCACTCGCTCATCGACTGGCATCACCCCGATTTCACGGTCGACGGCATCCACCCGCGACGCGAGGACGCCGAGGCGCTCGCCGCGAACGCCGACCGGGACTGGTCCCGCTATCGCGACTATCTGCACGGCCAGGTGCGCGAGCTGCTCACCGGTTACGGCCCGATCGACTACCTCTTCTTCGACTTCAGCTACTCGCAGGGCATCGAAGGCCTGCCGGGCAAGGGCGCCGCCGACTGGGGCTCCGAGGAACTCGTCGAGATGATCCGCGGGCTGCAGCCGGAGATCCTCATCAACGACCGCCTCGAACTCCCGGGCGACGTCACCACCCCGGAGCAGTATCAGCCCGTGGTGACGCCGGTCGGTCCCGACGGCGACCCCCTCCGGTGGGAGGCCTGCCAGACCCTGAACGGCAGCTGGGGGTACGACCGCGACAACCTCGAATACAAGTCGCCGGAGTTGCTCCTGCGGATGCTCATCGATTCGGTCTCGAAGAACGGCAACATGCTGCTGAACATCGGACCGACCGCGCGCGGGACGATCGATCCGCGCGCGATCGAACGACTCGACGTTCTCGCCGACTGGTTCGCGCTCCACGAGCGGGCGATCCGAGGATGCGGCCCGTCGGAGTTCAGCAGTCCGACCGACGTCCGGTACACGCAACGGGGCGACCGGCTGTACGTGCACGTCTTCGCCTGGCCGTTCGTGCACCTGCACCTGCCCGGTCTCGGCGGCCGGGTGCGCTACGCCCAGCTGTTGTCGGACGGCTCCGAGGTGCCCTTCCAGGTGCATCGCCCGGAGCACGACCTGCCGAACCAGCACACCCAACCGAAGGGACTCGGTCCCGACACGGTGACCCTGCACCTGCCGATCGGTGAACCCGACACCCCGATCCCGGTCATCGAGATCTTCCTCGAGCCCGGCACGATCGGAGCGACGACAGCCTGAGGTCTTCCGCAGACGACGGAACGCCCGCCCCGACGGATCGGGGCGGGCGTTCCGGCTCGGCGCCGCTGAGCGGCTGGACGAGCGGAGACTAGCGGGCGACGCTGCCGTCGACGTAGTCGTCGTCGTTCGAGGCGTTCCATGCGAAGAGCTTGCGCAGCTCGCGACCGGTGGCCTCGATCGGGTGGTCCTCACCCTTCTTGCGCAGCTCGAGGAACTCGGGCGCGCCGGCGTCCTGGTCGTCGATGAAGCGCTTGGCGAAGGTGCCGTCCTGGATGTCCTTGAGGACCGCCTGCATGTTGGTCTTGACGCTCGGGTCGATGACACGCGGGCCGGAGACGTAGTCGCCGTACTCAGCCGTGTCGGAGACGCTCCAACGCTGCTTGGCGATGCCACCCTCCCAGATGAGGTCGACGATGAGCTTCAGCTCGTGGAGCACCTCGAAGTAGGCGATCTGCGGCTGGTACCCGGCCTCGGTGAGGGTTTCGAAGCCGTACTGGATCAGCTGCGAGACACCACCGCACAGGACGGCCTGCTCGCCGAAGAGGTCGGTCTCGGTCTCCTCGGTGAAGGTGGTCTTGATGCCGCCGGCACGGAGGCCGCCGATCGCCTTGGCGTAGGACCAGGCGAGCGCCCAGGCGCCACCGGTCTCGTCCTTCTCGACGGCGACGATGACGGGGACGCCACGGCCGGCCTCGTACTCGCGACGGACGGTGTGGCCCGGTCCCTTCGGGGCGACCATGAAGATGTCGACGCCCTCGGGAGCCTCGATGTAGCCGAAGCGGATGTTGAAGCCGTGGCCGAAGACGAGCGCCTTGCCCGGAGCGAGCTGGTCCTTGATGGACTCGGCGAAGATCGTGCGCTGGTGCTGGTCCGGAGCGAGGATGACGATGACGTCGGCCCATGCGGAGGCGTCGGCGACGTTCTTGACGGTGAAGCCCTGCTCCTCGGCCTTGGCGATCGACTTCGAGCCGTCCTTCAGGCCGACGACGACCTCGACACCGGAGTCGCGGAGGTTGAGCGCATGTGCGTGGCCCTGCGAGCCGTAGCCGATAACGGCAACCTTCTTGCCCTGGATGAGCGACAGGTCTGCGTCCTGGTCGTAGAAAATCTCAGTCACTGGTGGTTCTCTCCTTGGTTGTGGTTTCGCAATACGTCGCAGATGCGACTAGTTCTTGAAGACGCGTTCGGTGATGGACTTCGAGCCGCGCCCGATGGCGAGGAGACCCGATTGGGCGATCTCCTTGATGCCGTAGGGCTCGAGCACCTTGAGGAGCGCGGTCGTCTTCCCGGAGTCGCCCGTGACCTCGATCACGAGGGCGTCGGTCGCCACGTCGACGACGCGGGCCCGGAACAGGTTGACGGCTTCCAGCACCTGGGAACGGGTGGAGTTGTCGACGCGGACCTTGATGAGCAGGTGCTCGCGCTGGACGGACTGCGCCGGATCCAGCTCGACGATCTTGATGACGTTGATGAGCTTGTTCAGCTGCTTCGTCACCTGCTCGAGCGGAAGCTCCTCGACGTCGACGACGACCGTGATCCGGGACAGGCCCTCGATCTCGCTGTGGCCGACCGCGAGGCTCTCGATGTTGAAGCCCCGGCGGGCGAACAACCCGGCGACGCGGGTCAACAGACCGGGCTTGTCCTCGACGAGGAGGCTCAGGACGTGGCTGCTCATGCTCAGGCCTCCTCATCGAACGACGGACTGTGGTCCTTGGCGTACTGGACGTAGCTGTTGCTGACACCCTGCGGCACCATCGGCCACACCATCGCGTCCGCACTCACCACGAAGTCGATGACGACCGGACGGTCGTTCGTCTCCAGGGCGAGCTTGATGGCGGCGTCGACCTCCTCCTCCTTCGTCACGCGGATCGCGAGGCAACCGTAGGCCTCGGCCAGCTTGACGAAATCGGGGACCCGGATGGTGTCGTGCCCGGTGTTCAGGTCGGTGTTCGAGTACCGACCGTCGTAGAAGAGCGTCTGCCACTGTCGGACCATGCCCAGTGAGGAGTTGTTGATGATCGCGACCTTGATCGGGATGTTGTTGATCGTGCAGGTCGCGAGTTCCTGGTTGGTCATCTGGAAGCAGCCGTCGCCGTCGATCGCCCACACGTGGCGGTCGGGCTGGGCCACCTTGGCACCCATGGCCGCGGGGACCGAGTAACCCATGGTCCCGGCACCGCCGGAGTTCAGCCAGGAGTTCGGACGCTCGTACTTGATGAACTGCGCCGCCCACATCTGGTGCTGGCCGACGCCCGACGCGAAGACGCCCTCCGGCCCGGTGATCTCGCCGATGCGGGAGATGACGTGCTGTGGCGAGAGCAGACCGTCGGTCGGCTCGGCGTAGCCCAGCGGGAACTCCTCGCGGAGGCCGTCGAGGTAGGACCACCACTCGGCGATGTCGGGGGTGACCTCGCGGGCGGCCGACTCGAACGCCGACTGGAGGTCGACGATGACGTCCTTCGCGTCGCCCACGATGGGGACGTCCGCGATGCGGATCTTCGAGATCTCTGCCGGGTCGACATCCACGTGGACGACCTTGGCGTTCGGCGCGAAGAGCGAGGCCTTGCCGGTCACGCGGTCGTCGAACCGGGCTCCGAGCGACACGAGCAGGTCGGCCTCCTGCAGCGCGAGCACTGCCGGGACGGTGCCGTGCATGCCGGGCATGCCGAGGTGCTGCGTGTGCGAGTCGGGGAACGCCCCGCGAGCCATGAGCGTCGTCACCACCGGAGCCCCGGTCGCCTCCGCCAGCGCGAGCAGTTCCTCGGAGGCCTTGGAGCGGATCACGCCGCCTCCGACGTACAGCACCGGCTTCTTGGCGTTGACGAGCAGCTGCGCAGCGGCCTGGATCTGCTTGCCGTGCGCCTTCGTCACCGGGCGGTAGCCGGGCAGGTCGACCTTCGGCGGCCAGATGAACGGCGCCTCGGCCTGCTGGGCGTCCTTCGTGATGTCGACCAGCACCGGTCCGGGACGGCCGGTACCCGCGATCTCGTAGGCCGCGGCGATGGCCGCCGGGACCTCCTCCGGGGTCTTGACGAGGAAGGAGTGCTTCGTGATCGGCATGGTGATGCCGACGATGTCCGCCTCCTGGAACGCGTCAGTGCCCATGAGGGTCGAGAACACCTGACCGGTGATTGCGACCATCGGCACCGAGTCCATGTAGGCGTCGGCGATGGCGGTGACGAGGTTCGTCGCGCCGGGGCCCGACGTCGCGATGCACACGCCGATCCCGCCACCGGCGGCGGCGTATCCTTCCGCCGCGTGGCCGGCGCCCTGCTCGTGTCGGACCAGGATGTGACGGAGCTTCGTCGAGTCCATCAGCGGGTCGTAGGTCGGCAGGATCGCGCCGCCGGGCAGACCGAAGATGTCGGTGACCCCGAGGAGCTCGAGCGATCGGACGATCGCCTGGGCTCCCGTCAGGATCTCCGGTGCGGCCGGGGCCGCAGGTGTTCTGGGATGAGGCACGGGTTGGGATTCCGTGGGCATGATGATTCCTTCAGCGATGAGATGCACGAACGAGATGCTCGGTTATCCCGTGATCGCGCCCTCCGCTGCGGAGTGCACGAGACGAGAGTACTTTGCGAGAACGCCACGGGTATAGCGCGGGGGAAGAGGCGCCCAGCCATCGCGGCGGGCTTCCAGCTCTGCTTCGTCGACGAGTAGGTCGAGCGAGCGGCCAGCGATATCGACCCGTATCAGATCACCATCGCGCACGAAGGCGATCGGACCTGCGTCCACCGCTTCGGGTGCTATGTGGCCGATGCACAGTCCGGTTGTGCCGCCTGAGAATCGACCGTCCGTCAACAGTAGTACATCCTTGCCGAGTCCGGCGCCCTTGATGGCGGCCGTGATCGCGAGCATCTCGCGCATCCCCGGTCCGCCCTTCGGGCCCTCGTAGCGGATGATGACGACGTCGCCCTTGTTGATCTTGCCCTCGGTGAGTGCGTCCATGGCACCGCGCTCACGTTCGAAGACCCGCGCGGGTCCTTCGAAGACCTCGGCGTCGAATCCGGCCGTCTTCACGACGGCGCCCTCGGGCGCGAACGACCCCTTGAGGATCGTGATGCCGCCGGTCGCGTGGATCGGGTTGTCGAGCGTGCGGATGACCGTGCCGTCGATCGGGTCGGGGTTGATGTCGGCGAGGTTCTCGGCGACGGTCTTGCCGGTGACGGTGAGGCAGTCGCCGTGCAGCAGACCGGCGTCGAGCAGCGCCTTCATGACGACGGGGACGCCGCCGTGACGGTCGACGTCGTTCATGACGTACTGGCCGAACGGCTTCAGGTCGCCGATGTGCGGCACCTTGTCGCCGATGCGGTTGAAGTCGTCGAGCGTGAGGTCGACCTCGGCCTCGCGGGCGATCGCGAGCAGGTGCAGGACCACGTTCGTCGATCCGCCGAAGGCCATCGCGACGGCGATGGCGTTCTCGAACGCCTCCTTCGTCAGGATGTCGCGCGCGGTGATGCCGAGTCGGAGCATGTTGACCACGGCTTCGCCCGAACGGTGCGCGAAGTAGTCGCGACGGCGATCGGCCGAGGGCGGCGAAGCCGAACCCGGGAGGCTCATCCCGAGCGCCTCGGCGACCGACGCCATCGTGTTGGCCGTGTACATCCCGCCGCACGCACCCTCGCCAGGGGCGATGGCGCACTCGATGCGTTTGAGGTCCTCTTCGCTCATGTTGCCGGCCTTGCAGGCCCCGACCGCTTCGAAGGAGTCGATGATCGTGACCTCCTTCTCGGTGCCGTCGGAGAGCTTGACCCAACCCGGCGCGATCGATCCGGCGTAGAGGAAGACCGAGGAGAGGTCGAGTCGTGCGGCCGCCATGAGCATGCCCGGCAGCGACTTGTCGCAGCCGGCGAGCAGAACCGTGCCGTCGAGGCGCTCGGCCATGACCACGGTCTCGACGCTGTCGGCGATGACCTCGCGTGAGACGAGCGAGAAGTGCATGCCCTCGTGGCCCATCGAGATGCCGTCGGAGACGGAGATGGTGCCGAACTGCAGCGGGTATCCCCCGCCCGAGTGCACGCCCTCCTTGGCCCCCTGTGCGAGGCGGTCGAGCGAGAGGTTGCAGGGGGTGATCTCGTTCCACGAGCTCGCGATGCCGATCTGGGGCTTGTCCCAGTCCTCGTCGCCCATGCCGACGGCGCGGAGCATGCCGCGCGAAGTGGTCGCCTCGATCCCGTCGGTGACGGCACGACTGCGTGGTTTGATGTCGATCTCTGGCATTTTAAGAGTCTACGGCTTCCTTGTTGCTTCGATATTCCGCGAGCATGCCGAGGACGCGCGCGATCTCCGAGGGTCCTTCGACCCTGAAGTCGGCGGCGGTCACGCCGGCACCGCTCTTCACCCCGAGGTCGCCGGGGCCGAGTGCGCCGAACGCGTCCTCGTCCGTGACGTCGTCGCCCGCGTAGAACACGGCATCTGCTTTGGTGTACCGCCGGAGGTGTTCGACGGCTTCGCCCTTGGTCGCGCTCCTGAGCGAGAACTCGAGGACGTTCTTGCCCTCTCGAACCGTCAGGGCGCCGAACTCGTCCTTGGTGTGGGCGAGTGCTTCGAGGTGGGCGATCCTGGAGTCTTCTTCACTGGCGAGCCTCGTGTGCAGGGCGAACCCTGCCGGCTTCCGCTCGATCCAGACATTATCGTAACCCTCCGCGACGTCCTGGAGGATCCGTTGGAGGGTCTCCCGCTGTTCGCGTTCCTCGTCGTCGAGGGCGAGGGCGTCGTCGGGGTTGTCGAGCCGGATCTCGACGCCGTGCGAGCCGGCGAACAGGGCGTGGTCGGGCAGCTCGGCCACCGCCACGAGACTGTCGATCGCGCGCCCGGACACGAGTGCGACACGCGTCCCGGGCAGGTCCATCAGCGCCAACACGGCCTTGCGGGCCGCGGGCAGCGCGCGCGCCTGGTCCGGGTCGTCGACCTCGGGGGCCAGGGTGCCGTCGAAGTCCAGGGCCACCAGGAGCTTCGGGACGTCGGCCAGGCGGCGGAGTTCCGCGCGCAGTCCGAGGGGAAGCCCCCGAGGGTGTCGGTGGGCTCGTCGGTGGTGCTCATGACTGGGTGGTGCTCCCCTGCTCGATGGTCGGTGACTGGTCGCGCACGCGCTGCAACTCGTCGAGGAAGGACGCCGACCACCGCGCGACGTCGTACTCCATGACGCGCTTGCGCAGCGCTCGCATGCGACGACCACGCTCGGCCTTCGTCATGTGCACGGCCTGGAGGATCGCCGACTTCATCCCCTCGATGTCGTGCGGGTTGATCTTGAGGGCCTGCTTCAGCTCGTCGGACGCGCCGGCGAACTCGCTCAGGACGAGGACGCCGTCGTTGTCGTAGCGAGCCGCGACGTACTCCTTCGCGACGAGGTTCATGCCGTCGCGCAGGGCCGTGACGAGCATGACGTCGGCGGCGAGGTAGAGCGCGGCCATCTCCTCGCGGGGGTACCCGTGGTGCAGATACTGGATCGCGGTGTGGCCGATGGTGCCGAAGTCGCCGTTGATCCGGCCGACCGTCTGTTCGATGTCGTCGCGGAGCTGGCGGTACGTCTCGACGCGCTCGCGGCTGGGGCTCGCGACCTGGACGAGCGTGACGTCCTCGACCGCGAGCTTGCCCTGTGCGAGGAGTTCGCCGAAGGCCTTGAGTCGGTGCCCGATACCCTTCGTGTAGTCGAGACGGTCAACGCCGAGCATGATCGTCTCCGGGTTGCCGAGCTCCTCGCGGATCTGCTTGGCACGGGCGATGATGTCGGGGCGCTGCGCGAGGGCCTGGTACCCCTTGCTGTCGATCGAGATCGGGAAGTGCCGGGCGATCACCGTGCGGTACGGGGCGCCGCGCTTCGAGGCGGCCGGTGCGGCGTCCGTCGTGACCGACACGAGTGCCGCGTCGAGTGGGACCTGGATCGCGGCCCCCTTCGTCTCGTACCCGAACAGGCGGCGGACCGCCCGGGAGAAGTTGCCCGCGTCCGCGACGCGCTGGAAGCCGATGACGTCGGCGCCGAGCAGTCCCTCGATGATCTGGCGTCGCCACGGGAGCTGCGAGTAGATGCCGTAGGCGGGGAACGGGATGTGGTTGAAGAACCCGATCGTGAGGTCGGGTCGCAGTTCACGCAGGATCTTGGGCACGAGCTGCAGCTGGTAGTCCTGCACCCACACCGTGGCACCGTCGGACGCGGCCGCCGCGGCCGCCTCAGCGAACCGTCGGTTCACGGCGACGTAGGAGTCCCACCACTCGCGGTGGTAACTCGGCGGAGCGATGACGTCGTGGTAGAGCGGCCAGATGGTGTCGTTCGAGAAGCCCTCGTAATAGCGGGCGATCTCGTCTTCAGACAGCGGGACCGGGATGATCCACATCTCGTCGTTGTCGAACGGCTCGATCTCGAGGTCGGCCGAGCCGGCCCATCCGATCCATGCGCCGTCGGCACCGCGCATGACGGGTTCGAGGGCGGTCACGAGTCCACCGGGTGAGGTCCGCCAGCTCTCGGCACCGTCTGCGTCGACGACGCGGTCGACCGGCAGCCGGTTGGATACCACGATGAAGTCGAAGGTCGACGCTGATCCGCCGTCAGGCGCGGAATATCTGGTGATGATGGCCCTCCCGGGGTACTCGGGTTCGCTGTTCAGGCTAGCAGCGTTCCGCATGGCGAAACCGCGTGTTCAGACGGCGAGCATATGCTTGCGCTGATGATCCGCCATGGCATGAGCACCTCCTGCGTCTACCCGCTGGGAACCCGGCGCGCGTTCGAGTTGGCCGCCGAAGCCGGCTACGACGGCGTCGAGGTCATGGTCACCCAGGACCGCGTGACGCAGGACGCCGACGCGCTCCGCGGCCTCGCCGCCGAGACCGGGCTGGACATCCTCTCCATCCACGCGCCGGTCCTGACCCGGACCGCGTTCGTCTGGGGCCGCGACCATCGGGAGAAGCTCCGGCGCTCGGCGGAGCTCGCCGCCGCCGTCGGCGCGTCGACCGTGGTCGTGCACCCGCCGTTCCGCTGGCAGCGGCGCTACGCGCACGCCTTCGTCGACCTCGTCGCGGAGTTGACCGAGACACACGGCCTCGAGCTGGCCGTCGAGAACATGGCGTGCTTCCAGAGCCGCGGGCTCCGGGTGCAGCCGTTCGCCTTCGGGTACGACCCGGCCCCACTCGCCTGCGCCGCCCTGACGCTCGACTTCTCCCACGCGGCCCTCGCGGGTGAGGACTCGCTCGAGATCGCGACCCGCTACGGCGACCGCCTCCGACACGTGCACCTGTGCGACGGGACCGCGCCGTCGCCGCGTGGTCCCTTCCTCGACGAACACCTCCTCCCGGGTGCCGGTGAGCAGCCGGTCGCCGAGGTCCTCGAGCTGCTGCGCGCGGCGGACTGGTCGGGAAGCATCGTGGCGGAGGTGCACCTGCCCGCGACCGGCGGCGACACGCTCCGCCTCGCCCAGCTGCGGGCCTCACTGGCCTTCGCGAAGCGTGCGTTCGCTAGCACAGGCGAGAACCCGAAGGAAAGCCCGGATGCGGGGGCCTCCCCTACCGGCTAGCGTGAAGACATGCGCAAATTCCTCTTCAACGGCAGCATGATCTCCACGGTCTTCGGCGGCATCTCCGCCCTCCAGGCGACCCGCCAGGGACCGCGGGACTGGAAGCTCGCCCTCCTCTGGGTGAGCTGGGGCATCTCGCTCGCCCTCGCGATCAGCTCGGTGATCGACGACAGCAAGCAGGCCGAGATCGGCCGCTGAGGTCGCGCCACCGGCGCTACCACGTCCGCCCGGCAAACCCGAGAATTAGGGCGCTCGCCCGCGTGTCTCCGCGTCGTTCCGCGCCTCGTGATCGACAATGAAGCCAGTCCAGCCTCACGGATGATCCGCTTTCGATGAAGGGCCCGCCATGTTCGGTCGCCGACGCCACGCAGCACCAGTCTCCGCATCGAAGCTGTCCGAGAAGCAGCTGTTCGACCTCGTCCACGCACGACTGGCGAGCGAACTCGGTGCCAACGGCGCCTGGGTGCTGTCGCGCCGCACCCCGAGCTCCGGCGACGAGATCTTCCACGAGGTCTACGCCCAGCAGCTCGCCCACGAGATCGCGACGGACATCGACCTCGAGCAGGCAGCGGTGACGGTCCGTGCCGAGGCCGCTCCGGCGCGTGGATGGCGCCTTTGGTCACGCGGTCAGGAGGAGTCCGCGGTCGACGCCGCCGACGAGGTCGGGTCCCTCGAGGTCACCGAGCCGCCCGTCGCCGAGGAACCCGCCGCCATCACCGAGACGGTCGACGCCCCGTCCGAGGCGCAGGCTGGTGACGACCACCCCGAGGCTGCGGCTGACGACACCGAGCCGACGCTCGTCGAGCGGACCCTCCTCGAGCCGCAGCACTACCCCATCACCGTCTGGGCCGAGCCCGAGTTCATCGACGCGAGCCTCGTCAACCCGGTGCCGGCGCGCCGCAGCTCGGTCGCCTGAGCAACGAAGCACGTCGACAACGGCCGTCCACTCCGGTGGGCGGCCGTTTCGTCGTACCGGACCCCTGAGCGGGCATGACGCCTCATCGAACCCGAATCGATGAGGCGTCACGGCGCTGGTGGGCACGAATGCCCGACCGTCGCTCTGCTCCGCACGGTGGGGTGCCCACGCGGAGGCTTCCGTCGGCAGCGGCAGGACCCGATCCCGCCATGCTGCCGACCCTTCCAGGGTCTCATGCCTGAGCCCCACACCGGCCCGATGACGCGAATCGGACGGGAGCTGTCGCGAAACGCTACCGGAGCGCTTCGTCGAGCCGAATGCTCGAACACGAGCCCAACCGCAATGCAGAACGGCCCCGTCCGAAGACGAGGCCGTTGCCGGTGTGGTGCACCCCCCCGGACTTGAACCGGGAACCCACTGATTAAGAGTCAGTTGCTCTGCCAATTGAGCTAGAGGTGCGTGGTTTCGGAGTGTTCCGAACCGAGATATGACACTAGCACCCAACTGGCCCGGGTGCGAAATCGAGCCCGTCGGCGTGTCGCGGAGGCACATCTCCTGCCTTTCGGGCGTCGTCCGATCAGGCCCGCGCGACCCTATCCTGGAGGGGTGACCGAACCCGTGACCGTCTCCCCCGCCGACCTCGATCTCGCGCTCCGGCTCGCCGACGCGGCCGACCGCATCGCCATGGGCCGCTTCGAGGCACGCGACCTCGACGTCTCCACCAAGCCGGACCGCTCGCACGTCACCGACGCCGACCTCGCCGTCGAACGCGCCATCCGCGGCATCCTCGAGACCGAGCGCCCGGACGACGGCGTGTTCGGCGAGGAGTACGGCGCGCAGGGCCCGACGGATCGACAGTGGATCATCGACCCGATCGACGGGACGGCGAACTTCCTCCGCGGTGTCTCGAACTGGGCGACGCTCATCTCCCTCGCCGTCGACGGCGTCCCGGTCGTCGGCGTCGTCAGTGCACCCGCCATGCACGCCCGCTGGTGGGGCGCCATCGGGCACGGCGCGTGGGGCATCCGGTTCGGTGAGACCACCCCTCGCCGGCTGTCCGTCTCGGGCGTCTCCGACCTCGCCGACGCGTCCTTCAGTTTCCAGAGCATCGCGCAGTGGGCCTCGGTCGGGCGGATCCCGCAGCTGCTGGCCCTGTGCGGCTCCCTGTGGCGCGATCGGGCCATCGGCGACATGTGGCCCTACATGCTGCTCGCCGAAGGCTCGATCGACGCCGTGGCCGAATTCGGCGTGCAGGAGTACGACCTGGGCGCCCACGTGCCGATCGTCCTCGAGGCCGGCGGTCGCTTCACGGACATTGACGGCATCGAGACCATCTCCACACGGAGCTCCCTCGCGACGAACGGGCGCCTGCACGACGCCTTCCTCGCCGAGCTGCCGCCAGTCGGCTGACATGAGCGCACGGCGCGGCGCAAGCCCGCCGACCGGGATCCGAGGGCGTCGTACGCTGGGCGGATGGTACGACTGAGGCGCAGCGACGTGAACGGCCAGGGCATCCGACGGGTTCGGTCCGGGCGCGGCTTCAGCTACCGGTTGCCGGACGGTTCGCTCCTCGACGATCAGGAGATCCGAGCCCGGATCGACGGTCTGGTGGTCCCTCCAGCCTGGAACGACGTCTGGATCACTCCTTATGCCAACGGGCACATCCAGGCGACCGGTATCGACGCGGCCGGGCGGCGGCAGTACCTCTACCACCCGTCGTGGCGCGAGCGTCAGGACCGGAGTAAGTTCGACCGCGCCCTGGCCCTCGCCGAGGCCCTCCCGGCCGCGCGAGGTCGGGTCACCCGGGACCTTCGGCTCGAGGGGTACCCGCTCGCACGGGTGTCGGCCGGCGCCTTCCGCATGCTCGACACGGGCTCCCTCCGCGTGGGCGGAGAGCAGTACGCGGAGGCGAACGGGAGTCACGGCCTGTCGACCCTGGAGGGTGCGCATGCTCGCGTGAGCGGCGACATCGTCGCACTGAAGTTCCCGGCGAAGAGTGGGCAGCCCTGGGAGTCCGACATCGTCGACGCCGACCTGGCCTCACTCATCCGCTCCCTGAAGCGCCGTGGACCGCACGCCCGCCTCCTGGCCTGGAAGGACGGGAACCGGTGGCGGCACCTCCAGGCGAGCCAGATCAACGACTACGTCCGGGCGCAGACGAACGGCGAGTTCACCGCGAAGGACTTCCGGACCTTGCACGGCACCGTCGCGGCTGCGGAGAGCCTGGCGAAGACCGGACCCGTGCAGACCAAGACGGCACGCTCGAAGGCACTCGCGCAGGCCATGCGTGACGCAGCAGCGGTCCTCGGCAACACCCCGGCGATCGCGAAGTCCAGCTACGTCGACCCGCGGGTCGTCGATCGCTACACGCACGGCGAGACGATCCCACCGGACGGTCGCGGCTCACCGGAGACGGCGCTGCGCGTCCTGCTCGTGGGGACGGACGACCCGTCCTAGCCGTGATCCTGGTCGTGGGACTCGGCGCCCGCGTCGCGCGGCGCTCCGTTCCCCGCGAGGTATCCCTCGACCTCGGACTCAGGGATGAGCTGCAGCCCTCGCGGGGTGTGCGATGAATCCGAGAGGACCTCGAGCCACGCACGGTTGAGTTCCGGCGGGCGGCTCCCGAAGAAGCGGAACTGCAGCGGGATGCTCGGGGACAACCACAGCGAGCGTCGTCCGGAACCGTGCTCGGGATCGTTCGCCCAGCTGAGGAAGAAGCTCTCCTGGCGGCGCAGCTTCGCCCCGATGACGGCTTTCAGGTGCGCGAGCGCGCGGTCTTCGATCTCGTACTCGTCGCCGGACCCGTAGATGAGCATTCCCATGGGGATATTGTGCCGCTATTCGGGCGTGTGGCCGGGATGTCGTTCCTCGCCGAGTTCTTCGCGTCCCGCGAGCTCGTCGCGGACGAGGACGGCCTCGTCGAAGTTGCCGCTGCGGTAGGCCGCCCGGGCGACCATGTGCGCGGAGATCGGCGCGGTGAGGCTCTGGAACACGATGATCGCGATCGCGATCGTGATGGTCCCGACCGTCGGGCTCGAGACGGCGACGTCCGCCATGATCGCGATGAGCCCGAGGATCTGCGGTTTGGTCGCCGCGTGCAGACGGGACAACACGTCGGGGAAGCGCAGCAGGCCGACACCGGCGGCGAAGCACATGATCGCCCCGACGAGCACGAGTGCCCCGGTGACGATGTCGCGGATCAGCTCGCCGGTCATGCGTCGTCCTGCTTCGACATGAACCGTGCGACGCTGACCGAGCCGACGATCGCGAACATCGCGAGCGCCAGGAGGACCGGCAGGCCGTCCGTGTGACGGTTGATCGCCATCTCGGCCCCGATCGCGCACATGACGGTGGCGACGAGCACGTCGGAGGCGATCACGCGGTCGAGGAGGCTCGGCCCGCGGATGATCCGATAGACCGCCGCGAGGGCCGCGGCACCGAACAGCACGGAGACGATGATGATCACGACGAGCATCACTGCCCCCTTCCGATCGAGACGTGGTCATGGTCGTGGCGGAGGGCGTCCGCCTCGGCGCGGGAACCGATCGCGAGGATGAGCCGTCGCTCCGTCCCGAGGACCTCGGCGACGACCGCGTCGATGTCGGCGTCGTCATGCACGTTGAGCGCGTGCAGGTAGAGCGTCGAGGCCGTGCGGTCGAGGTCGACCACGATCGAGCCCGGGACGATCGAGACCGCCTCGGCCGTCCAGCTCATGATGAGGTCGGAGGTCGTCCGCAGGCGGACCGCGATCACCGCGTTGCTGGACCGGAACCTCGGCTTGAGGACGAGCCACGCGATCTCCGCACTCGCCCGCACGATGTCGACGAGGAGCTTGCCCAGGAAGATCGCGGTCCGCCAGAGGTTGATGCGGCCGCTCAGCTCGACGGCCGGCAGGTAGAACAGGAACGACACCAGCAACGCGACCCCGAGGCCGGTCACGAGGGTGAGCAGGTCGAACATCCCCCAGAGGAGACACCAGAGCAGGATGAGTCCGGCCAGGAGGAGGGCCTGGCTGAACAGTGCGCGACGGCGTGACGGTTGCATTACTTCAGGTGCTCCGTTCCGTCGGGGAAGACCGCGGTGATGTAGTTGTCCGGGTCCTCGATGTTCTCTGCCGCGCGCGTGGCCAGTCCGAAGAGCGGCCCCGCGAAGACCGTGAGGGCGAGGGTCAACGCGACCATGCCGGTCGTGGCACCGATCATCGGGCGCGAGATGGTCTTGGTGTCGACCGAGCCCGAGTCCTCGGGGCTCTCCGCGAGCTGGTCGAGCAACGGCGACGAGTATCCGGCGACCTCGTCCTTCCCGCGCCAGAAGCCCATGTTCCACACGCGTGCCAGGGCGTACAGGGTCAGGAGCGAGGTCGCGGCTCCGGCGGCGATGAGGATGTACGACAGCGGGTCACCCAGGGCGACACCCGCCTGGAACAGCCCGATCTTGCCGAGGAAGCCCGAGAACGGCGGGATGCCGCCGAGGTTCATCGCTCCGATGAAGAACAGCACGCCGACGATCGGGGAGGCCTTCAGGATGCCGCCGAGCCGGGAGATGGAGGTCGTCCCACCGATCCGCTCGACGAGACCGGTGGTGAGGAACAGCGTGGTCTGGACGACGATGTGGTGGACGATGTAGTAGATCGTCGCGGCGGTCCCGGCGACCCCGCCGACGGCGATGCCGAAGATCATGTAGCCGATGTGACTC
Source organism: Plantibacter flavus (assembly GCF_002024505.1). Classification (NCBI taxonomy): domain Bacteria; kingdom Bacillati; phylum Actinomycetota; class Actinomycetes; order Micrococcales; family Microbacteriaceae; genus Plantibacter; species Plantibacter flavus. Next base: position 1,640,830 of record NZ_CP019402.1, on the reverse strand, counting down.
ACGAGCGTGAACGACAACAATCGTTTGATGTCGGCCTGGGCGACCGCGCCGAAGATGCCGATGAGCAGGGTCAGGAAGGCGATGACCATCAAGGGTGTCGCGAGCGGCACGTCCTTGAAGATGAGCGTGTCGGTCCGGATGATCGCGTACACACCCACCTTCGTCAGCAGGCCCGCGAACACCGCCGTGACCGGCGCCGGCGCGGTCGGGTAGGAGTCGGGAAGCCAGAACGACAGCGGGAACACCGCAGCCTTCACCGCGAACCCGAGCAGGAGTGCGGCGCAGAGGATCGCCTGCACCTCCATCGGCAGGTCGCGCACGCGGTCCGCCACGAGGGCGATCGTCACCGTGCCCGTCGCGCCGTAGATGAGGGCGATCGCGGCGACGAAGAGCAGCGACGACATGAGGCTGATGACGATGTACGTGACGCCGGCGCGGATCCGCGCTCCGGTGCCGCCCAGGGTGAGGAGGACGTAGCTGGATGCGAGGAGCATCTCGAAGCCGACGTACATGTTGAAGAGGTCGCCCGCGACGAAGGCGTCGAACAGCCCGGCCGCCAGGACCAGGTAGGTCGGGTGGAAGATCGACACCGGCGTCTCGCGGTCGCCGTCGACGATGCCCTGACCGATGGCGAAGATGAGGACGCCCAGCAGCATCAGGGCCGCGACGAGCAGCATGATCGCCGACAGCCGGTCGACGACGAGCACGATCCCCCACGGCGGGGACCAGCCGCCGAGCTCGACGACGATCGTACCGCTCTGGTCGACGGCCGCGAGCAGGATCGCGCTGATCACGGTCACCGCGGTGAGCGCGATGACGCTGATCGCCACCTGCGTCTTGCGGCGGTTGCGGAACATGAGCGCGATCGCCGAGCCGATCAACGGGATCATGACCACGAGCGGGACGAGTGCGTTCATTCGCCTGCCCCCTTCCTGGTCGTCTTGCGATCGTCGCCGTGCTCGTTGCTCTCGTCGAGGACCCGTTGGATGGCCTCGTCGTCCAGGTCGACCTGGTTGAAGACCGCCTCCGTCGCCGCCTCGGTGTCGTCGGCGTGCTCGTCGCTGAGGGTGTCACCCTCATCGCCGAGCTGCGCCAACCACCAGGTCCGGTAGATGAGCGCCAGGATGAAGGCGGTCACGCCGAAGTTGATGACGATGGCCGTGAGCATGAGCACCTGCGGCACCGGGTCGACCATGCGTTCGTCGGAGGCGGTGCCCGTGACGAGCGGTGCGGTGCCGCTCGGGCCGCTCATGATCAGGATGAGCAGGTTCGTCGCGTTACCGACGAGCACGAACCCGATGAGGAACCTGGTGAGGCTCCGCTCGAGCATGACGTACACCCCGGTGCCGTACATGACGGCCATCAGGACGACGAGGGTCAGTGAGGCGCTCATTGCTCGACCTCACTCGCCGAGAACTCGTCCGTACTCTGCTCGTCGATGTCGGCTTCCTCCTGTTGACGGTCGACTTCGGCCCCGAGACTGCGCAGGATGTCGAGTGCCAGTCCGACGACGACGAGGTAGACGCCGATGTCGAAGATGCTGGACGTGCCGAACGAGAGGTGTCCGAGGATCGGGACGTCGGCCGAGAAGTACGCGGACTGGAGCGCCTCGCCGCCGAAGAACAGGGACCCGACGGCCGTCCCCACCGCGAGCAGCAGCCCGACGCCGAGCACCTTGCCCGCGTCGATCGGCACGGCTTCGCCGAGCTCGTAACGTCCGCCGGCGAGATACCGCATCACGAGCGCGAGGCCGGCGAGCAGACCACCGGCGAAGCCGCCGCCCGGCTCGTTGTGGCCGACGAAGAGGAGGAAGACGGAGACGACGATCGCCGGGTGGAAGAGGAGCCGCACGAGGACCTCGAGGAGGATCGAACGGTTCGCCTCGGCGATCGCCCGGCCACCGATGAGCCATGAGTGCCGCCCCACCGCGTCGCGAGGCGCCTCCATCTCGCTGTCCGCGAGGTGGGGGTCCGACACGACCTGGGATCGGAGGCCCGGGATACGTCGGCGCCGCGCACCGCTGAGGCGCGGGACCTCGGCGCCCCGCTGTGAGACGAAGAGCAGGCTCGCGATACCGGTGGCCACCACGACGAGCACGGAGATCTCCCCCATGGTGTCCCAGGCCCGGATGTCGACGAGCATGACGTTCACGATGTTCTTGCCGTGGCCCTCCTCGACGGCGAGCCGTGGCAGCTCGGTCGCGATGCTCTCGGCCTGCCGCGCGCCCAGGGCGATGACCCCGATGAGCCCCATGACCAGGCCGGTCAGCGTCCCGATGACGACCCGACGGACGCGGTGGACCGGGGCGTTGCGCTGCGCGATCTTGGCCGGCAGTCGGCGGAGCACGAGGACGAACACCACGATCGTGATCGTCTCGACGAGGGCCTGAGTGAGCGCGAGGTCGGGAGCGCCGTGCAGGGCGAACAGTGCGACGAGCCCGAACCCGGTGACGCCGACGAGGAGCACAGCGGCCATGCGCTGCTTCGCGCGGGCGGCCGCGATCGCCGCGGTCGCCATGATGAAGGCGATGGCCACCTGGGCGGGATAGTCCCACAGTCGGATCTCGCTCGGCCAAGCGCGCCCGAGGAGGGCGATCATGCCGAGGGTGAGGACGAAGACTACGAGGATGGTGGACAGGTACTGGACGAGCCCGCCGCGCTGGGCGAACAGGGTGACCTTCGCGGAGAGCCGGTCGATGCCCTGGGTCGCCGCCCAGTAGCCCTTCGACGAGTCGATGAGCGGTGGCAGGCGGTCCTGCAGACGCGCGACCGGGAGCCTCCAGCGGAAGAGCAGCAGACCGAGCAGCACCACGACGGCCGAGATGCCAAGCGCCGGCTCGAGGCCGTGCCAGAGTGCGAGGTGGTAGTCGCCCTCCCCCACGGAGTCCGCGTACGGCGCGAGCACCGTGTCGATGGGCTTCGTCGCGAAGCCGAGAGCGATGGTCGCGACGGCGAGGATGCCCGGCGCGATCATGATCGTTCCGGATTCGGCATGCAGTTCGGTCGGCGCGGCGCCGCGTCGGTCACCGAAGGCGCCCCAGAGGAATCGGGCGCTGTACGCGACGGTCAGCACGGACCCGACGGCGGTCCCGATGATCGCGACCCACCCCCACACGTCGCCCTCGAGCGCGCCCTCCAGCAGCGAGGTGAAGACCGCCTCCTTCGCGACGAACCCGAAGAGCGGTGGGATGCCGGCCATCGACGCGACCGCGATCGCCGCGATGACGGCGAGCACCGGCGTCTGGCGTCCCAGACCGGAGAGGTGCCGCCAGTCACGCGTCCCAGCACGGTGGTCGATGATGCCGACGACGAGGAAGAGCGCCGCCTTGTAGATGGCGTGGGCGAGCAGGAGCGCGACGGCGGCCAGGGCCGAATCGCGGGTGCCGTACCCCGAGATGACCATGAGGAATCCGAGCTGGCTCACCGTCCCGTAGGCCAGGACCAGCTTGAGGTCGTACTGACGCAGCGACCGCCAGGCTCCGGCGACCATGGTGAGGACCCCCAGGCCGACGAGCATCGCGTCCCAACCCGGGGTGTCGGCGTAACCGGGAGCGAGCCTCGCGACGAGGTAGATCCCGGCCTTCACCATGGCCGCAGCATGCAGGTATGCGCTCACGGGCGTCGGTGCGGCCATCGCGGCGGGCAGCCAGAAGTGGAACGGCACGAGCGCGGACTTCGAGATCGCCCCGACGAGGATGAGGAGGATGGCGACGGTGGTCGCGGGGCCGGTCAGGCCCTGCTCGACGATCGAGGCGAGCGAGGTGCTCTGCGCCTGCACGGAGATCATGATGACGCCGACGAGCATGACGAGCCCGCCGAATGTGGTCACCAGGAGCGCCTGGAGCGCGGCACCGCGACTCTCCTTGCGATCGGTGTAGTGCCCGATGAGCAGGTAGGAGAGCACACTCGTGATCTCCCAGAACATGAACATGACGATGATGTCGTCGGCGGTTACGAGGCCGAACATCGTGCCGGCGAAGGCGAACAGGAGCGCGGCGAAGCGACCGAGGCCGGGCTCGGTCGACGAGAAGTAGCGGCCGCAGTAGAGCAATACGAGGGCACCGACGCCGGTGACGACGAGGGACAGCAGCCAGGCGAGCGTGTCCATCCGGAACGAGAGCGCGATGCTCAGTTGCGGGATCCACTCGATCGTCTCGACGACCGTGCCGCCGGCCGTGATCGTGCCGGCCTGGAAGAGCGTCCAGACGAATGCCGCCGCGGGCATACACGCGATGACGTAGAAGACCTTCGTCGACAGCACTCGAGTGAGTGTGGGCGTGGCGACGGCGATCGCAGCAAAAACAAGCAGGATTGTCGCCATGCAGGTCTCCCGGGTGGTGGCGGCCTCTGGACTCCCAGGTTAGCAGCCCGTCGGTACCCGTCCGACCCCAGGAACGACGACAGGCCCCCGCCGAAGCGGGGGCCTGTCGTCGACTCGGCAGCGTGTGACAACGTCCGGAGTGGAGATGGGGGGAATTGAACCCCCGTCCACTGCTGTGATTCTGCGCCTTCTACGGGCGTATCCCTTAATGCGTTCTACTCGGCCCCGACCATTGACAAGGGCATCTTGGTCGACGGGCCCAGCCGAAGAAAAGTCCCGGATGACGTCGCGGCTCCGTCATCCAGCAAGTCCCCTAGATGACGCCAGGATCCGAGACGGGGACACGCTCGGTCTGACGGACTATCGGGCTCGCTTAAGCAGCGAGGGCGAAGTCAGTGCGCTTAGAGTTGGCACTTGTTGTTTTGCAGAGATCGTTAACGAGATAACCCTGCATCCTCGACCCGCTTCTCGCAGTTTCGCAGGCAATGTCGAAACCGATCATCCCCATGGACTCAGCGCCTCGGAGAACGAGGCGAAGAGGGTCGTTGTCACACGCTGTCGAGTTGTCAATCCACCGCGAGCGGTGGACGAGCACCTTGCGGTGCAGCTTTCAAGTGTACCGCGCCGGGGTGGCGCCTGTCACCTATTCGCCGAGCCGGTTCCTGGTGGCCATCGCACGCGCGGCCTCACGGGTGTCCTGCTTCTCGCGCAGGGCATGCCGCTTGTCGTATTCCTTCTTACCCTTCGCCACGGCGATCTCCACCTTGGCCTTGCCGTCCTTGAAGTAGATCTTCAACGGCACGAGGGTGAACCCACCGGGGGCGATCTTGTGGGCGATCTTGTCGATCTGCTCGCGGTGCAGCAGCAGTTTGCGCTTGCGCCGCGGCGGGTGGTTCGTCCACGTGCCCTGGCCGTACTCGGGGATGTGCACCGCGTCGAGCCACGCCTCACGGCGGTCGATGAAGGCGTACCCGTCGACGAGCGACGCCCGCCCGGCTCGCAGCGACTTCACCTCGGTACCCGTCAAGACCATGCCGGCCTCGTAGGTGTCCTCGATCGTGTAGTCGTGGCGGGCCTTGCGATTCGTGGCCACGACGTTCTCGCCCCGTTCCCTCGGCACGGTGTACTCCTGACGTTCTGGTTCGGATCCATCGGAACGGACCGGCCGCGATCGCGGCAGCCTGTCAGTCTAACGCAGAGCGAGCGGTGCGGTGGCCGCACTGCCTCCCCGCTAGACCTTGAGGTACCGCGAGATCGCGAAGTTGGCCGAGATCGCCGCCAACAGCACGCCGACGAGCAGCAGGATCGGGAGGACCACGAAGGCGTCACCGAGATCGACGAAGTTGACGTACCGCATGCGGTCCGCCAGGTATCCCTGGACGAACACCTGGACGATGGTGATCACCGCCCCGGCCGCGAGGATGGAGCCGATGAGCGCGGCGAACACACCCTCGAGGATGAACGGTGTCTGGATGAACCGGTTCGATGCACCGACCAGTCGCATGATGCCGAGTTCCCGGCGTCTCGAGTACGCCGACAAGCGGATGGTCGTCGCGATCAGCAGGGCCGCGGCGACCAGCATGAGTGCCGCGATCCCGATAGCCGTGTAACTGGCGATGTTCAGGACCGAGAAGATCTGGTCGAGGTACTGGCGTTGATCCGTCACCTGCTCCACGCCCGCGACGCCGGAGAACGCCTCGACGAGGACGTCGGACTGCGAGGCGTCCTTCATGTTCACCCAGAAGGTCTCGGGCAGCTGGTCCGCCGTGACGAACTGTGCGATGTCGTTGCCCTTGAACTGCTCTTGGAAGTTCGTGAACGCCTGCGCCTGGTCCTCGAAGTAGAACTTGTCCACGAAGGGGGCGAGGGTCGACGACTCGAGGGCGCTCTGGACAGCGGCGCGCTGCTCTTCGGTCGCGGCGCCGGCGGCGCAGGTGTCGCCCGCACTGTCGGCGGTGCAGAGGTAGATCGCGACCTGTGCGCGGTCGTACCAGTAGTTCTTCATCTGGCCGATCTGCATCTGCAGTAGGACGGCCGTACCGACGAAGGTCAGCGAGATGAACGTCACGAGCACGACGGAGACGACCATCGAGACGTTGCGACGCAGGCCGTTCCAGACCTCGGACCAGATCAGTGCGAGTCTCACTTGGTCGGCCCCACGTTCTGCTCTCCGTCTTCAGTGCCGCGCGCCGCGGCACGCAGGCCGAGTCGCTCTGCGAGCGACAGGTGTTCGACCTCGATCGGGTCGATCTCGTTGCGTGCCGGGAGCCCGATGGGGCCCGTGGCGTTGCTCAGGCGTTGCGGAGGCGCGACCTCCGGGACCGCAGCCGCCGGTGGTACGGCGGGCTCCGCATCCGGCGTCGTCGGCTCGGCCTCGGGCGCTTCCGGTGTCGATTCCTCGGATCGCGTCGCCGGCGACTCAGGCTCGGCGACGGGTGCTACGGCCGGTTCCTGGATCGGCGTCGAGCCGGACACCCGGGTGACGACCTCGTCGGTGTCGGCCTGCGGTGTGGTCTCGCGCGAGACCGCGGCGGGCGCGGTCGGTGCGGCTGGAGCGATCGGCGTGGCCGCGGTGGCTGCGACCGCGGCTGCGGCCACGGCACTCGTCGTGGGCTCGGAGCTGGCAGCGACGGACGAGGTCGTGGTCGTCACCGGAACCGAGGAGGTCTCGACGACGGGTGCGACCGGAGTCGAGGCCGTTGCGGGAGCTGACTGTGCCGCCGGAGCGGCAGCCTTGGAGGATCCTCTGACGAGACCCGGGATGGCCGCGGTGGTGCCGTATCCACCGTGGCGTTCGTCACGGACGATCTGACCGTCCTGCAGCTCGATCACCCGGCGCTGCATCTGGTCGACGAAGCCGGCCTCGTGCGTGGCCATGACGACCGTCGTCCCACCCGCGTTGATGCGCTCCAGCAACTGCATGATGCCGGCGCTGGTGGCGGGGTCGAGGTTACCGGTCGGTTCGTCGGCGAGCAGGATCTGCGGCTTGTTGACAATGGCGCGGGCGATGGCGACGCGCTGCTGCTCACCACCGGACAGCTCGTGCGGCAGGCGCTGTGCCTTTCCGTCGAGACCGACCATCTTGAGGACGTCGGGGACGGCCTCCTGGACGAAGCCGCGCGACTTGCCGATCACCTGAAGGGTGAAGGCGACGTTCTGGTAGACCGTCTTGCTCGGCAGCAGCCGGAAGTCCTGGAACACGACCCCGAGGCTGCGCCGGAAGTACGGCACCTTGCGGTTCGAGATGGAACCGAGGTCGTGGCCGAGCACATGGATCTTGCCCTTGCTCGGCTTGTCCTCCTTGAGCATCAGGCGGAGGCAGCTCGACTTCCCCGACCCCGAGGCGCCGACGAGGAAGATGAACTCTCCCCGGAGGATCTCGAAATCGACGTCGTTGAGCGCGGGACGCGAGGTTCCCGGATACTTCTTGGAGATGTGATCAAACCGAATCATGGCTCCTTGAGCTTAAGGAGCGACCTGCCGATTACGGGCAGGACACGCCCGCGATCCGTACCCTGTACGAGGGCTGGGCGAACACTATGCCGCCCCGCGCTACTCCGCCTTCGACATCGACCGCCAGCGGATGCCCGCGGCGATGAACCCGTCGAGATCGCCGTCGAACACCGCTGCGGGGTTCCCCTGCTCGTGCTCCGTCCGCAGGTCCTTGACCATCTGGTACGGCGCGAGCACGTAGGAGCGCATCTGGTCGCCCCAGCTCGCCGTGATGGTGCCGGCCAGCTCCTTCTTCGTCGCGGCCTCCTGCTCCTTCTGGATGAGGAGGAGTCGCGACTGGAGCACGCGCATGGCTGCAGCGCGGTTCTGGATCTGGCTCTTCTCGTTCTGCATCGAGACGACCGTGCCGGTCGGCAGGTGGGTGATGCGCACGGCGGAGTCGGTGGTGTTGACCGACTGGCCGCCAGGGCCGCTGGACCGGAAGACGTCGACACGGATGTCCGACTCGGGGATCTCGACGATCTCCGTCTCCTCCATGAGCGGGATGACCTCGACGGCGGCGAAGCTCGTCTGCCGCTTGCCGGCGGCACCGAAGGGGCTCATGCGCACCAGGCGGTGCGTGCCCGCCTCGACGCTCAAGGTGCCGAAGGCGTACGGCGCGTCGACCTCGAAGGTCGCCGACTTGATGCCGGCCTCCTCCGCGTAGCTCGTGTCCATGACGGTGACCGGGTACTTGTGCTGCTCGGCCCACCGCAGGTACATGCGGAACAGCATGTCGGCGAAGTCGGCGGCGTCCACACCGCCGGCGCCGGCGCGGATGGTGACGACGGCGGGGCGCGGGTCGTACTCGCCGCTCAGCAGCGTCTGCACCTCGAGTTCGCCGAGCACCTTCTGCAGGCTGATGAGCTCCTGGCGGGCCTCTTCGGCCGACTCCTCGTCCTGGGCGTCGGTCGCGAGTTCGATGAGTACCTCGAGGTCGTCGAGCCGGTTCGCGATGCTGGTGATGCGGGCGAGTTCGGACTGACGGTGGCTGAGGGCACTCGTCACCTTCTGCGCGTTCGTCGTGTCGTCCCAGAGATCCTGGGCACCCGCCTGCTCGCTCAGCGTCGCGATCTCGGCTTCGAGACGGTCGACGTCGACGACGGTGCGGATGTCGTCGAAGGTCGAGCGGAGGGTACTGATCTGTGTGGAGAGGTCCAAGTCAAACATTTGGCTTCAGCCTACCGCGCAGGGCCGCGGGCGTACGATCGAGGGGATGACTTCCGACGAACGCCCGTTCCAGCTGCGCTCCGTCGCCGTCTCGGTCTTCCTCCCCACGCTCCTGTTCTCGATCGGTGAAGGCGCCATCATCCCGATCATCCCGGCCGTCGCCGGGAACCTGGGGGCGACGCTCGCCGTCGCCGGCGTCATCTCCTCGCTCATCATGCTCGGCGAACTCGTCGGCGACGTCCCCTCCGGCTGGATCGTCAGTCGGATCGGCGAACGCTTCGCGATGATGTGGGCGGCGCTGCTCGCGGTCGTCGGTGTCGCGACGGCGGCCATCTCCCCCAATCCGCTCGTCCTCGCCGTGGGCATCTTCTGCATCGGGCTCGCGACCGCCGTGTTCGGTCTGGCACGGCACGCGTTCATGACGACGTACGTGCCGATGCGGTACCGGGCGAGGGCGCTCTCCTCCCTCGGCGGTGTCTTCCGCGCCGGCACGTTCATCGGCCCGTTCCTGGCCGCGGGCGTCATCCACCTCACCGGGACGTCTCAGGCGGCGTTCTGGGTGATGGTGATCTGCTGCGCCGGCTCCGCGATCACCCTGCTCGTCCTCCCCGACCCTGCGGAGATGTTCGGGCGACCGCCGTCGACACGCACCGCCGACGGCGAGGAGCGGACCGAGGGTGAGGAGCTCGCGTCCGAGGAGTCGAGCGGTCTCATCGCGTCGATCCGAGCCCATGGTGCCGTACTCACCAGGATGGGGACGACCGCTGCCCTTGTCGGCGCCCTGCGGTCGTGCCGCGCGGTCCTGCTCCCCCTGTGGGCCGTGAGCATCGGCGTCTCGGAGACGGACACGGCGCTCATCATCGGCGTCGTCGGCGCGGTGGAGTTCGCCCTCTTCTATGCCAGCGGTCAGGTCATGGACCGCTGGGGGCGGATCTGGACCGCCGTCCCCTCGATGATCGGGCTGGGCTCCGGGTTCATCGTCCTGGCATTCACCCACGACCTCGACGGGGCACGGGTCTGGTTCATCGCCGTCGCCCTCGTGCTGGCGCTGTCCAACGGGCTCGGCAGCGGCATCCTCATGACCCTCGGCTCGGACCTCGCGCCACCGGACCGTCCCGCGCCGTTCCTCGGCGCCTATCGCTTCCTGGGCGACGCGGGCACCGCCGCGGCTCCCCTGGCGATGTCCGGGATCACTGCGGCTGCGTCGATCTCCCTCGCCGCCGGCACCATCGGCGGTGTCGGGCTCATCGGCGCGTTCCTCCTCTTCCGGTTCATCCCCCGCTACATCGATCGCGGCACGCGCCCGTTCCCCTGATCGTCGGCACAGACGTCCGCCCTCACCAGAAGACACTGCGCGCACTCGCGGTCGCCTCGATCCGGAGGCCCTGCGGCACGAACAGCGTCAGCATCGGCGGGCGCCAGTCCGACGCCAGCGAGACCTCCGCGCTCCGGCCGTCCGGGGTCCGCGCCGCGACGATCTCGACGCCGGTGAGCGCACTCGCCCCGCCGGTGATGAGGTCGTCGCGTGCACTCGACCGGACCGAGTCGTCATCGAGGACGGGTCGGAAGGTCCCGTCGGGCTGGATCGTGACGTCGTCGATGGAGAAGGACTCCGCGGCGGTCGCGGCCAGGCGGTCGGCGAGGTCGAGGAGCCGCTTGTGCTCCACGTACAGGGAGGTGGCGGCGCTCCCGACGAGGACCACGGCGAGCGCCACGACGGCGAATCCGATCGTCAGGAGCATGGTGGACCCGTCCTCCTCGCCGACGTCCAGATGTCGTCGTCTGCCCGGCACCCTCATTCCGCCTCGCTGAACCGGTCATCGAACCGGGAGATCGGTGCCGTGACGGCGCCGGTCACGGGGACCGCGGCCTGGACGCCGAGGATCTCGGGCATGAGCGGCAGGACGACGAGGATGTCGACGGTGACCGTGACGGCACCGCCGCGCTGCCCGCATGGGAGACCGGCTGGCGCGCAGTCGAGCGTGACGGACGACTGGGACCGGTCGAGCCCGAAGTCGTCGAGCGCGAGTGCGAGCGAGTCCTCGACGCGGTCGCGACCCGTGGCGTCGTCGTCGGCCCGCGCGTAGAGTTTCGCCGCCTGCGCCGCGGCCCCGCCGGCTGCGAGCACTGCCGCCTGCACCTCGGCGAGCGCGACGACGAGATACACGATCGGCACGAGGAGGACCAGACCGACGGTGATGAACTCGAGGGAGGCCGATCCGTCGTCGTCCCGTGCGGTCGGTCGGGGACGCAGCTCATCACTCGAGTGTCTCGAGGACCGCATGACCCTCCACCTCCAGGACGCCGGGCAGTCCGATCAAGCCCACGACCGGAAGCGGTGCGCGGACGGTCACGGTGACGATGCCGACTCCGCGCTGTTCGGCCAGCGCGGTGCTGACGTCACCGGTGTAGCCCTCCCCCACGGCGACGGCGATGAGCTGGCGTGCCCGGTCGGCGCCGTCGAGCAGCTCGGTGTCGGCCAGTGCGCCGAACCGGGCTCCCTCCGCCGCCGCGTCGATGAGCGTGTTCCGGACGTGCAAGGCGAGCGCGAGCTGGACCACGGACATCATCAGGACGGTGAGGATCGCTCCGACGAACACGAACTCGGCGACGGCAGATCCGTCCTCACCGCGCACGAGCCGCGTCCGCCATCCGCCGATCTCGGGCTCAGATGCCGGAGACACGGTCGATGGCCTGTTCGAACACCTGCGTGAGCGCCGGGCCGGCGACACCCCAGATGAGGAGGACGAGCCCGGCCGTCATGAGGGTGATGAGGACCCAGCCGGGGACGTCGCCGCGCTCCTCGGCGAGGAGGGAACGACTCCGGTGAAACGCGCGGTCGAGGAAGGAGGGGGAGGACATGTGGAACCTTTCGTCAGAAGCCGGTCCGGAGCACGAACACTCCGGGGAAGACGGCGATGATGATGGACAGGGGCAGGATGAGGAAGACGAGGGGCACGAGCATCGCGACCTCTTTCTTCCCGGCGGATTCGAGGAGACGGCGTTTGGCGATGTCACGTCCATCGTGTGCGTGATCGAGGAGCACGGCTGCGACCGGTGTGCCGCGTTCGAGCGCGCCCAGGATCTGGTCGACGCATCGCGACAGCATCGGCATCGCGAGTCGTGCCTCGAACTGCCGGAGTGCAGTGGCGAACGGGATACCGGTGGAGACGTCCGCCATCACCCGGCGGAACTCCCTGCCGAGCTCCCCGCTGGACCCGATGCGCGCCACGCGGTCCATGGCGTCCGTGATCGCCTCGCCCGCCGCGAGACTCAGACTGAGGAACTCGAGCACCGTCGGCAGCTCCTCCTCGATCCGCGCGAGGCGGCGACTGGCGGCGAGTGCCAGCAGCTGGTCGCGGAGGACGATTCCGGCCACCGCCCCGACCGCGGGGAGCGGTGCGGCGAACGGGAGCGCCAGTCGTCCGTTGCTGAAGGAGAACACGGCGAGCGCCGCGGCGACCGCGAAGCCGCCGAGCCCCCACAGGAGTTGCAGCAGTCGGTACCGCTCGAGCGTCGGTCCCCCGGCTTGACCCAATCGACGGATGACGAGTTCCTGATCGGCGCCGACCAGGCCGAGCGACCATCGAACGGCCCGGAGGACCGGCACCAGCAGGGTCCCGAGGACCGGTAGCGGGTCGGTCGAGCGGCGCGCGGCTTGTGAGCGGGCGTCGCTGGAGAGGTCGGCGACGTAGGGGGCGATGCGGTCCGCGAGCCGCGGTCGTCCGAGTGCCGGCAGGAGCATCGCGAGCGCCCAGAGGCCGACCCCGAGCACGGCTCCGAGGCTGAGCGCCCACGCTCCGTCGGCACTCACCGGAACCACCGTCGTTCGGGCTGGAGGCGTCCGACGCGGAGCATCGCCTGGTAGGCGAGGGCGGAGACCACGACGCCGGCGATGATCAGGACCGCTCCTTCCCGGGAGTTGTAGGCGGCGGACGCCTCCGGCCGGGACGACAGGAGCAGGAGGATCGCCCAGGGTGCTGCGACGCCCAGCCTCGCGGCGTTCACCACCCAGGACTGTCGCGCCTCGGCCTCGGCTCGGATGGCCGACTCCTCGCGCAGCCCCGCGGACAGCGCTCGGAGCACCGCCGGCAATTCCGTGCCTCCGACGTCGCGGGCCATGCGCACCGTCTCGAGGATGCGGTCCGCGACAGGGTCGGCGAGCGCGGTCTTCAGGTCGTCGATGCCGTCGGCGAAGCGGCCGGCAGCCCGGTAGTCGGCGCTGAACGCGGCGAACGCCGGGCGGAGCGGTGCGGGTCCGACGGTGTCGAGCGCGGCCACCGCATCCGGGAGCGAGAGCCCTGACCGGATCGCGGACAACAGGTGGTCCACGACATCCGGCCACAGTCCCCGCTGCAGGCGACGTCGCGAGATGGCGCGGGCTCGGAGCACGATGACCGGTGCGACGAGTCCGGCGACGGCGACGACGGCGGTCAGCGGCAGGACACGGCAGAGCGCCTGGACCACCGCGCCGGAGACGAGTCCGGCGAGGACGGAGACCACGATGGCGGCCGCCCAGTACCGACCGGGCAGACCGGCCAGGATCAGGAGTTCGCGGAGCGCAGCGACCGGCCGCCATCGCTCCAGGGTGTCGCGCAGCGGCTCAGGGTCGGGCCACCACCAGGGGGCGACGGTGAGGAGGAGCCCTGCGGCGAGGACCGCTCCGACGACGAGACTCATCGCTCGCCGACGGCGAGGATCGAGGCGAGCGAGATCCCGGCCGCACGGTACTTCGCGTCGTTCAGCGGGAAACGACCGGTCGCGCGGAGCTCTCCGTCGCGGTGCTCGAAGAGGGTGGAAGCCTCGATCGTGTGGGACTCCCCGCTCCCGCCGACCGCGATGATCTCCGCCACCCGTCGACGTCCGGACCGGTCGAGCTCGCAGTGCACGACGAGGTCGACACAGGACGCGACGGCCGGGCGTACGAACCCCGAGTCGATGTTCCGACCCGCGAGCAGTGGCAGCGTGCAGAGTTTGCCGATCGCGTCGCGCGCGGAGTTCGCGTGGATACTGCAGAGCCCGGGCAGTCCGCTGTTGAGGGCGATCAGGAGGTCGAGGCTCTCCGCCTCCCGGACCTCACCGACGACGATGCGGTCCGGCCGCATCCGGAGCGCTTCCTTGATGAGCCGACGCAGCGTGATCTCTCCCGTGCCCTCGAGACTGGCCTGCCGGCACTGCATCGCGACGACGTCGCGGTTGCCCGGCGCGAGCTCGAAGGTCTCCTCGACGGTGACGATGCGGAGGGCTGGGTCCAGCGCCGCGATGAGGGCGCCGAGCATCGTGGTCTTACCGGCCTGGGTCGCGCCGGACACGAGCAGGTTCGCGCCCGCGGTCATGCTGGCGCGGAGGAACTCGGCGGCCTGGTAGCTGATCGACCCGGCGGCCACCAGCTGACCGAGGTCGCGGATCCGCGCGGAGAACTTGCGGATGTTGATGGACATGTGCCGACGCGTGACGTCGGGGATGACGACGTGCAGCCGCGAGCCGTCCGGGAGCGAGGCGTCGACGAACGGGTTCGCGAGGTCGACCCGTCGACCGGTGGCGCGCAGCATCCGCTCCACGAGGTCGCGGACGTCACCTTCCCCGAGGACCACGTCCGTGAGCTCCGACACCCCACCACGGGCGACGAACACCTTCGTCGGCTCGTTGATCCAGATCTCCTCGACACTCGGATCATCCAGCAACGGCTGGATCGCACCGAACCCCGTCACCGCGGCGAGCACCTCGCTCGTCATCCCGTGCTCGTCGTCGATGAGCGGCGTCGTGTCGTTCAACGCCCGCTCGTTGTAGCGACGCACCTCCTCTCGGGCGATCCGCCCCGCTCCCCCACGCCGACCCGGCTCCCCGAACTCCTCACGCACCCGGTCGCGCACGCGCGCCGTGATGATCTCCGCCGCTGTCCCCATGCGGCCATCCTGACGAACACCGGCCACACCCCGCAGAAGTTATCCACAGCACCCCCGCTCGACGCGTCACCGACCGGTCACTAGGCTCGGGAACCGTGCCGACCACCTTCCGCATCGACGGCTCCCGCATCCACGACATCGCCTCGTTCTACGCGGTGATGAACGAACTGCTCATGCAGGACGAGTACTGGGATCTCGGTCCGAGCCTCGACGCCCTCGACGACGTCCTCTACGGCGGGATCGGCTCGCTCCGCGATCTCGACGACGTGCTCTTCGTCTGGACGGAGCACGACGCGAGCCGCACCGCACTCGGCGTCACGGCCACCCGCGCGTGGTTGCAGGAGAAGCTCGAGCGGGGTGCACCGTTCAACACGGCCCGGATCTCCGCGCAGCTCGACGACCTGGACGCCGGCCGCGGCAAGACCTACTTCGACCTGCTCCTCGAGGTCTTCGCCGGCCACCCGGACATCCGACTCGAACTCGCCTGAACCGGTCGATCCCCCGGCTGTTCCGGTGCCGGTCCCCGATCGCAACCGCTTGCGGCGGTCGACCCGAGCCGGAAGAGTGGGCGCCATGATCAACGGCTACACCGCAGACCAGGTCCGAGCCGCAGAGGCACCACTCCTGAAAGCCGGGGAACCGCTCATGGCGCGAGCCGCCCACGGCCTCGCCGAGGAGCTGCGGGCGGTGCTCGCCGACCGCGCGGAGGGCCTCGAGGGCGAGGCACCCGACATCTGGAAGATCCTGCTGCTCGTCGGATCAGGCGACAACGGCGGTGACGCCCTCTTCGCAGCGGCGGAACTCGCCGGCACGACCGGTCCGGACGACGTCCCACTCGACCTCGTCGTGGCCAGGACCGGTGACCACGTCCATGAGGCGGGTTACGCCGCCGCCGTCGAGGCCGGCGTCCGATTCCTCATGAACTCCCCCGCCGAGCCGGACGACAGCGCAGACGAGGCCAAGGGCGCCGCGCTCGTCGTCGATGCCGTCTTCGGCATCGGCGCAAGCCGGAACCCCACCCTGCGCGGTGCGCCGAAGGCGATCGTCGAGGCGGTCCTCCCGGTCGTGCAGAGCGCGGGCGGGCCGACCGTCGTCGCCGTGGACGTCCCGAGCGGCATCGATCCCGACGAGGGAAGCGTCCCCGAGGGTGCCGTCCTGCCGGCGGAGGTCACGGTCACCTTCGGCGCGGTGAAGGCCGGGCTGCTCATCCCACCCGGCTCGGCCTACGCCGGCGACGTCCGCCTCATCGACATCGGCCTCGGACCGCAGCTGGCCGACGTCACGCCGTTCACGACGCTGGACCAGGCGGACGCCTGACGAGCAGCGACGCACGGTTCGCCTCCCGGGCGGTCGGCATCACCGACCGTCCAGGCCGCGCATGACGCTCAGGAACCGACGGCGGCAGCCGATCGCCCGGACGCGACACCCGCGAGCGCATGGCCCGCGAGCGACCCGAGGGTGCGGAGCCCGTCGCGCGACAGCACCGACTCGAGGTGCCCCTGGACCGATGCGAACCCACGACCGCGCATCGCGAACACGTCGCCCGACGCCGCATCGGCGGCGATCTCGACCCCACCGACCGGAGCCTCACCCGCCAGCCGTGCGGTGAAGGTGTTGTAGAACCCGATCAACGACTGCTCGCCGAAGAGGTCCAGGTCGAGCTGCAGCCCCTGACGGGCGCGTCGAGGCGTTCGATCGGCAGCCCGAGCTGGATCGCCAGCACCTGATGGCTCAGGCAGACGGCGAGCAGCGGCGCTCCGGCGGCGAGACGCGCGGACACGATCTCGTGCATCCGGCGGACCCGCGGGTCGGCGAGGTCGAGCGGGTCGCCCGGCCCCGGACCGGCGACGAGGAGGTCGACGTCCACGAGTGCGTCGGTCACCGCCGACCAATGCTCCACGCTGACGGTCATCCCGAAGTGGCGCAGCTGGTGGGCGAGCATCGCGGTGAACTCGTCCTCGGCGTCGACGATGACCGCGGTACGGCCCGACAGCGAACCGACGGGCGCCGGGTGCTGCGGCTGCAACCAGAAGGACGCCAACCGCTCGTTCCGCGCTCGGAGCGCTTCCTCGACTCCTGGCTCCGAGGCCAGGTCGACGGTCGGACCCAGCTCGGCGGGTGCCATGACGCCGAGCGCAGTCAACACACCGGCCGCCTTCGCCGCCGTCTCGGCCACCTCCGACTCGGGATCCGAATGACGGACGAGCGTCGCACCGGCGGGCACGCGGACGAGGCCGGCGTCGTCGACGTAGGCGGTGCGGATGAGGATCGGTGCGTCGAGTTCGTAGTCGCCGTCGCCCACCGGGGTGAACAGCGCGAGCACGCCGGAGTAGTAGCCGCGCGCGTTCCGCTCATGGCGGGCGATGACCGAACACGCGTTCTGCATGGGCGAGCCGGTGACCGTCGGTGCGAACATCGTCAACCGCAGGACCTCGCGGACGTCGAGTTCGCTCGTCCCGGCGAGCAGGTACTCGGTATGGGTGAGGCGCGACATCTGCTTGACGTAGGGACCGAGGATGCGTCCACCGGAGGCGCACACCCGGCTCATCATCTTCATCTCCTCGTCGACGACCATGAAGAGTTCCTCGGTCTCCTTGACGTCGCCGAGGAACGCGCGGAAGTCGTCGCCCGTCGCGCCGGAGCGCGGGTGGCGGAAGGTGCCGCTGATGGGGTTCATGGTGACGGTGCGTTCACCGGTCGAAGCGTCGCGGGCGACCGCGACGTGGCGCTCGGGCGTCGCACCGGCCATCGAGACGCCCGGGGTGTGCACGGCGAACGTCCAGTAGGCGCCGGTCTCCCCCGACAGGAGCGCCCGCAACCAGGCGAGGACCGCGCGCTCGGCCGGCACCTCGGTCGTCGCGGTGAACTCGCGTCGGATGACGAAGTTGGCGCCCTCGCCGCGTCCGATCTCGTCCTCGATGACGCGGCGCACGATCGACGCGTAGTCCTCGTCGGAGACGTCGAACCCGCCGTCGACCAGCGGGACCGCGTCGGCGGGGAGTCGCTCGAGCATGTCGTCGAGCGTCACCGTCTCACGCTCGCTCACCACGAGGCAGCGCAGCGGGGCGCCGTCGTCCATCGCCGCGAAACCGCGCTCGCCCACCTGGCGATAGGGCACGAGCGTGAGGACCTCGGGCTGGTGGTCGTCGCCGGTGGCTCCGAGCGGGATGTCGGCGAGCGACTCGACGTCGACGACCTCACCCGTGTAGAGGTCGACGGTGTCGCTGCCGTGTCGGCGGAGCACCGCGAACGGGAAATCGGGGCCGGCGTGCAGCACGCGGTGGAGCAGGGTGGTCATGGTGGTGTCCTCAGGCTGGGACCGATCCGACAGGGCCTCCGAACGAGAACGACCGCCCTGTCAGGCGGTCGAGTCGTCGTGTGTGCACGTGCGCGGTCCGCCTAGGAGGCGGGCCACCAGCTCGTTGCACACGTCGTTCGCATGGAGCCGAGCATACACGGGCCGACCCGGGCTCCGCTGTCCGTGGCTCCTCGCCGAAGCTCAGGACGTTCCCGACCTCGCTCCCGTAGACTGAGCGGGCCGCGGGAGTGGTGGAATTGGCAGACACGCAGGATTTAGGTTCCTGTGCTTTCGAGCGTGAGGGTTCAAGTCCCTTCTCCCGCACGCGACATCGTCGTACGCCGTTCCATCCCTCCCCCGACAGCAGGAGCTCCGCATGGTCCACACCGCCCTCATCCCCTGGCTCGACCCGGAGGGCATCATCACCGCCGTCGGTCCCTGGGCCCTCGTCGTGGTCTGCGCGATCGTGTTCGCCGAAACCGGCCTCCTCGTCGGATTCCTGCTCCCCGGCGACACCCTGCTCGTCATCACCGGTCTCCTCGCGTTCGGCTCCGCCCGCGTCATCGAGATCGACATCTGGTGGGTCTGCCTCGCGATCGGGTTCTCAGCGTTCCTCGGCGGCGAGGTCGGGTACCTCATCGGGCACAAACTCGGGCCGAAGGTGTTCGAACGCAAGGAGTCCGGTCTCTTCAGCATCAAGAACGTCGAGCGGACGAACGCCTTCTTCGAGCGCTTCGGTGCCCTCGCGGTCATCCTGGCGCGCTTCGTCCCGATCGTCCGGACCTTCGCGCCGGTCGCTGCCGGCATCGGCCACATGAACTACAAGAAGTACTCGCTCTACAACCTCATCGGTGCGCTCATCTGGGGCGCAGGGCTCACCTTCTTCGGCTACCTGCTCGGGTACATCCCGCCGGTCGCCACCTTCGTGCAGAACTACATCGACGTCATCCTCATCGGGGCCGTCGTCCTCACCCTCATCCCGACCACCTGGCACTACATCCAGTCGAGCCGGAAAGCGAAGGCGCTGCAGGGCACCATCACCGAGGAGGAGCGTCGGGCCGCGGCTTCGAAGCTCGCCGACCAGGACGTCTTCAAGCGCGACCGCGGGAACAACACGGTCTGATCGCCGGTGGCGCCGCTCGCGCGAGTGGCGCAACAACCGGACCCGCCCCGCGCGTCAGCGGTGGTGCGACTCCTCGTGTGAGGCGTGTTCCTCGGGCTCCAGCTGGAACGTCGAGTGCTCGACGTCGAAGTGGTCGTGGAGGCACGAACCGAGACGGTCGAGCAGCTCCCCCGTGCCACCGTCGGCGAACACCTCCTGCCGGGCGACGACGTGGGCCGAGAAGACCGGCTGGCCGGACGTGATCTGCCAGACGTGGACGTCGTGGACGGCGACGACCCCCTCGGTGCCGAGCAGGTGGTCCCTGATCTCCTGCACGTCCGTGTCGGACGGCGCGGACTCGCTGAGGACGTGGACGACGTCGCGGAGCAACGACCACGCCCGCGGCACGATCATCGCGGCGATCGCGAGTGAAGCGATGGCGTCGGCCTGAGCGAAGCCCGTCAGCATGATGACCACCGCGGCGATGATCACGGCGATCGATCCGAGGAGGTCGCCGAGGACCTCGAGGTACGCGCCTCGCATGTTGATCGACGTATCGCGGCCGCCGCGCAGCACCTGGAGGGCGACGAGGTTCGCGACGAGACCGATGACGGCGACGATCAACATCGGAAGGCTCCTGACCTCCGCGTCCGCCGAGTCGACGAGGCGGGACACCCCCTCGATGAGGACCGACACCGCGACGGCGATCAGGATGAGCGCGTTGATGAGCGCGCCGAACACCTCCGCGCGCTGATACCCGAAGGTCTGCCGGTCGGTGGCCGGGCGCGCGGCCACGATCGTGGCGACGAGCGCGATGATCAGCCCGGTGAGGTCCGACAGCATGTGCCCGGCGTCGGCGAGGAGGGACAGCGAACCGCTCACCCAGGCACCGACGAGTTCGACCACGAGGACGGTCGCGATGATGGCGATCGCCACCGCGAGTCTCCTGCGGTTGGCGGTGCCGGCGTGTGCGTGATCGTGACCCATGATGCATCAACCGTAGGAGCTTCCCAGCGCCCGCGGAAGGGTTCATGCCGAGATAGGAATGGTCCTGAGTATCATGCTCAGCTGGCGGTCGACGCGGGCCCCTCGGGCACGAGCCGCTGCAGCACCGGGACGAGCGCTCGGAAGGCGAGTGCGCGGTGGCTCAGCTCGTTCTTCTCAGCCGGTGACAGCTCCGCCGCCGTCCGATGCTCGCCGTCCGGGATGAACGCCGGGTCGTACCCGAAGCCGTTGGTCCCGCTCGGCTCCGTCGCGAGGGCTCCGCGCCAGGTGCCGACGGCGACGTGCTCGAGCGGCTCCATCCCGTCGATCCCAGGCGGCACCACGAGGGCGAGGTGGCAGGCGAACCAGGCGGCACGATGCTCCTCGTGCACGTCCCGCAGCTGATCGAGGAGGAGGGCGAGGTTCGCGGTCGAGTCGTGCTGCGAGCCGGCCCAGCGCGCCGAGAAGATGCCCGGCGATCCACCCAGGATCTCGACGCCGATGCCGGAGTCGTCGGCGAGCGCGATGGAGCCGGTGTGGGCGGCGGCGACCCGAGCCTTGATCAACGCGTTCTCGCTGAAGGTCGTGCCGTCCTCGACGGGCTCCGGGCCGTCGTAGGCGAGGACCGTGATCCCGGGGACGTCGCGGCTGACGAGCCGCTGGAACTCCTCGACCTTGTGCTGGTTGTGCGTCGCGAGGACGATCTCGACGCTCATCAGCGTCCGAGGGCCTCGAACTGGATGGCCTTGAGCGACGCAGCGCCACCGACGGCGAGGTCGAGCAGGGAGTCGAGTTCGCGGCGGTCGAACGGGGCACCCTCGGCCGTCCCCTGCACTTCGACGAACGATCCGCCGCCGGTGACGACGACGTTCATGTCGGTCTCGGCGCGCACGTCCTCGACGTAGGCGAGGTCGAGCATGGGCACGCCGTCGATGATGCCGACCGAGACGGCCGAGACGCTGTCGGTGAGGGGCGACGCCTTCTGCGAGATGAACTTCTTGCCGCGCGCCCACTCGATCGCATCGGCGAGGGCGACGTAGGCGCCGGTGATCGCCGCCGTGCGGGTGCCACCGTCCGCTTGCAGGACGTCGCAGTCGATGACGATCGTGTTCTCGCCGAGGGCCTTGGTGTCGATCACGGCGCGGAGGCTCCGACCGATGAGTCGCGAGATCTCGTGGGTACGACCGCCGATCTTGCCCTTGACCGCTTCACGGTCCATCCGCTCGTTGGTGGAACGGGGCAGCATCGCGTACTCCGCGGTGACCCAGCCGCGACCCTTGCCGTTCAGCCAGCGCGGCACGCCGTTGGTGAAGGACGCCGTGCAGAGGACCTTCGTCCGGCCGAAGCTGATGAGTGCCGAACCCTCGGCCTGCTCGCTCCAGCCGCGCTCGATCGTGATGGGACGCAGCTGGTCGTTGGTGCGGCCGTCGGCGCGCGCGATGTCACTCATGGATGTGCTCCTCGAACTGGTGGGATGGAAGGTCGATCACGCCGGTCTGAACGAGCGAGACGGTGGAGATCTCCCGACCCATCAGACGGTTGGCGAGGGCGAT
Organism: Plantibacter flavus; assembly: GCF_002024505.1. Lineage (NCBI taxonomy): Bacteria > Bacillati > Actinomycetota > Actinomycetes > Micrococcales > Microbacteriaceae > Plantibacter > Plantibacter flavus. The sequence continues at coordinate 1,619,005 of NZ_CP019402.1, read as the reverse complement.
GAAGTCGTCGGCGCTGCTCCCGGTCGCCTCGTACCGGTGGGTGGCGGGTTCGCTGCTGTCGCGCAACAGGTCACGGGTGACGAGTACGCGGTAGACGTCGTTCGCGGTCTCGGTGTCGCTCGAGACGAGCGACACCTGCGGACCCATCACGTAGCTGATCGCGCCCTTGAGGAAGGGGTAGTGGGTGCATCCGAGGACGACGGTGTCGACGCCGGCGTGCCGGAGCGGGGCCAGGTACTCCTCCGCCGCCTCGAGGAGGTCGGGGCCGGTCGTGACGCCGGCCTCCACGAACTCGACGAACCGAGGGCAGGCCTGGCCGAACACCGTCAGCTCGGGATTGACCTCGAACAGGTCCTGATACGCCCGCGAGTTGATCGTGCCCTCGGTCCCGATGACGCCGATGCGCCCGTTCCTCGTGCTCCGGACCGCGGTCCGCACAGCGGGCTGGATCACCTCGACCACCGGGACCGAATAGCGTTCTCGGGCATCGCGGAGCATGGCCGCCGATGCGGTGTTGCAGGCGATCACCAGCATCTTCACGCCCTGGTCGACGAGCGAGTCGAGGACCTCGAGCGAGTAGCGCCGCACGTCGGCGATGGGCTTCGGACCGTAGGGCGAGTGAGCCGTGTCGCCGATGTAGATCACGGACTCGGCGGGGAGCTGATCGCTGACCGCTCGCGCCACCGTGAGTCCGCCGACGCCGGAGTCGAAGATGCCGATGGGTGCGTCGTTCACGATGACCCAGCCTACCGCCCCTGCCGATCGACGTCGCTGACCGACCGATCACCACGTTCCGAGCACGCTCGCGGCTAGGCTGAACAGGTGCACGAGTCCTCAGCTCTCCTCACCGACCGATACGAACTCACGATGCTGGACGCCGCCCTTCACCGCGGCACCGCGGATCGGGAGTGCCTGTTCGAGCTCTTCGCCAGACGCCTCTCCGGCGGCCGCCGCTACGGCGTCGTGGCCGGCACGGGCCGCTTCCTCGAACTGCTCAAGCACTTCCGCTTCGGTGAATCGGAACTCGAGTGGCTGCGCGAGGAGCGCGTCGTCAGCACGACGGCGCTCGACTGGCTCGCCGACTACCGTTTCTCGGGATCGATCTGGGGCTACCGCGAGGGCGAGGTCTTCTTCCCCGGTTCGCCGATCCTGGTCGTCGAGGGCACGTTCGCCGAGGCCGTCATCCTCGAGACCCTGGCGCTCAGCGTGTTCAACTACGACAGCGCCGTCGCCACGGCCGCCGCCCGCATGACCTCTGCGGCGGGCAGCCGTCCCCTGGCCGAGATGGGCTCCCGTCGGACGGGCGAACGGTCGGCCATCGCCGCAGCCCGGGCGGCGTACATCGCCGGCTTCAGCGCCACCTCGAACCTCGAGGCCGGACGCAGCTGGGGCATCCCGACGATGGGGACGGCCGCACACTCCTTCACCCTCCTGCACGACTCCGAGGAGGACGCCTTCCGAGCCCAGATCGACACGATGGGCGCCGGGACCACGCTGCTCGTCGACACCTACGACATCGAGGAGGCCGTGCGACTCGGCGTGCGCCTCGCGGGCCCGGAGCTCGGAGCCGTGCGCATCGACTCCGGCGATCTGCCGATCGTCGTCGACCAGGTCCGCCGCCTCCTCGACGGACTCGGCGCCACGTCGACCCGCATCACGGTCACCAACGACCTCGACGAGCACGCCGTCGCCGCCCTGGCCGCATCCCCGGTCGACTCCTACGGCGTCGGCACCTCCGTGGTCACCGGCTCCGGCTCCCCCGCCATGGGCATGGTCTACAAGCTCGTGGCGCACCGCGACGACCAGGGCGACTGGATCAGCGTCGCGAAGAAGTCGGCCGAGAAGGCGACCATCGGCGGCCGCAAGACGGCTGCGCGGGCCTACGACCGGCACGGGGTCGCCCGCGAGGAGCGCATCTACCTCGGCGACGGTCCGGCCGGCGAACACGAGGGTGCGGCCGACGCCGCCTCGGAACGCCCCCTGATGGTCCAGCTCGTCGAAGGCGGACTCGTGGACGAGCGGTACCTCGGCGCCGCGGGGACGCGCCAGGCGAGGGAACACCGGGCACAGGCGGTGGCGGAACTGCCACCCCGGGCCGTCAGCCTCACCCGCGGCGACCCCGTGCTCCCGACCGTGTACCTCGAAGACTGACCGCGGCGACGCATCTCAGCGTCGGCCGCGGTGCGCTCCAACGTCAGTCGCGGAGGAGCTTCTCGTAGATCTCCTTGCAGGCCGGGCAGATCGGGAACTTCTCGGGGTCGCGACCCGGCGTCCACTTCTTGCCGCAGAGCGCCTTCACCGGCTTACCGCTCAACGCCGATTCGAGGATCTTCTCCTTCTTGACGTAGTGCGAGAAGCGCTCGTGATCGCCGGGCTCGATGTTCTCGCTCTCGATCAGCTCCTCGAGCTCACGATCCATGATCGCCGTGCTCCCACCGTCGGGCGTGCCACCGGGATCGATCGTGCTCATCTGCTGCTTCGTGCTGTCATGCTGCGCCATGGCTCCATGGTACCGCCGGACGGCACCCGGGTCTCCTGCGGGCCGATCCGGTCGCCGACGTCGGGTCAGTGCGAGCTGGCGAAGCCGACGATCTCGGGGCTGCGGCGATCGAAGACGCGACCGCCGGCGAAGATCCCGATCACGAGGACCAGGATGCCCGTGCCCGCACCGACCGCGAGAGCCCCGAAGTTCCAGTTCGGCTCACCGGTGAGCCCGAGCACGGCCAACCAGCCGGCGGGAATCGTGAGCAGGACCGTACCGAGCAGGCTCAGGAACTGCGCGGACATGCCGCTGCTGCCCGGCACCTGCGGCTGCTGGAACGGGCTGTCGCCGGGAAGCGACGTCGGGTACGGGAACCGCGCGGACACAAAGCTCGCGATACCGGCACCGCTGAACAACAGGCACGTGCTCACCCCGATCATCGACGGCAGGGCGTCCCAGTCGCCGTAGAACAGGATGCTCAGCGTCGACCCGACCGCGATGAGCGGGATGCCGATGAGGAGCACCGGGAAGAGCCGGCCGATCCGGTCCGATCGTCCGCGGACCCCCGAGGCGACGTGCAGCCAGACCGCGGTCGAATCGAAGGCGAGGTCGTTGTGCAGTAGCCAGCCGAGGAACCAGCACACGACCGGGAGTGGGACGAGTGCGAGGACGTTCATCGGGATGCCGGCGACGAGCATGGGCACGAAGAAGATGAAGGGCGCGATCGGGATGATGACGAGGGAGACGAGGTACCGCGGGTCGCGCAGCCAGTAGGTCATGCTCCGAGCGGCGATGGCTCCGGACGGGGAACCGGGGAGCAGGTCGAACCAGCCCAGACCGGTGCTGTCGCGGCCCGTCCCGAGGCGTTCCGGCGTCACGAGCAATCGGGCGACGAACGCCTGCCAGGCGAACCAGAGCAGCGCGATGGTCGCCGCGGTGAGCAGCAGCTTGACGATCGCCGGCGCGATGCCGCCGAGTGCGGCATCACCGGGGAACGACCAGACGGCGCCGAGCGGGGTCCAACTGAGGATGTCAGCGACCCGGCCGAGGACGGCGAACCCGTCGCGCTGCCAGTCCACGGTGGTGAGGGCGATGATCGCCGGGGCCACGGCGATGATGAGCACCAGACCGAGGACACCCATGACCTCCTTGGCGCGACGCGTCGAGAGGAGACTCGCGGAGATGGAGGTGGCGATCCGGGCCAGGAGCGCGCAGAGCAGCACGCCGAGGACGGCGGAGATCACGGCGAGGACGGCGGGCAACGGCGACCGCGACCAGGTGACGACCGACGAGGCCGCGAGGACGGCGAGGACGAGTGACGGCACCGACACGAGCGCTGTCACGAGCAAGCCGGCGGACAGGGTGCGGTTGGGCAGCCCGAAGAGCGAGAACGCCCGAGGATCCAGCTGGTCGTCGACACCGAAGACGAGCGGCAGGATGATGAAGCCCAGGACGACGGCCGATCCGGCCAGCACGACCAGGTTGCGGGTTACCTCCGGATCGCCACCACGCAGCGCGACGAGACCGGTGCTCGCGAGCACGACGATCCACACGCCGACCGCGATCGCGAGGACGAGCCCGACCAGTCGCCAGGGGCTGCGGCGGAACGCGTTGAGCGTCAGCTGCAGTTTCAGTCGGAGAAGCTGTGCAACCATTCCATTCCCTCTGCCGACTTGCGGCCCCCGGCGAGCTCGACGAACCGCTCCTCGAGCGTGCCCGTTCCGCGCACCTCGTCGACGGACCCGGCGGCCAGCACCTTGCCCTGCACGATGATGGCCACGTGATCGCACACGCGCTGGATGAAGTCCATGCCGTGGCTCGAGAGCACGACGGTCCCGCCGTTGGCGACGTACCGCTGGAGGATCTCGATGACGTTCGCCGCGGAGACCGGATCGACCGATTCGAACGGCTCGTCGAGGATGAGGACACGCGGCGAATGGATGAGTGCGGCTGCCAACGCGATCTTCTTCGTCATGCCCGCCGAGTAGTCGGAGACGAGACGGCCGAGCGCGTCGTCGAGACCGAAGGCACGAGCCAGATCGGTGGTCCGTGACTTGACGGTCGCGGGGTCGAGCCCCCGCAGGACGCCGGAGTAGTACAGGAGCTGGCTGCCGGTCAGGCGGTCGAAGAGCCGCAGCCGGTCGGGCAGCACGCCGATCGCACGCTTGGCCTCGGCGGGATCCTGCCAGACGTCGACGCCCTGGACCGTGATGGACCCTGCGTCGGGACGGAGGAGACCCGTGACCATGGACAGGGTGGTCGTCTTGCCGGCGCCGTTCGGCCCGACGATGCCGTAGAACGAGCCACGTCGGACCTCGAGGTCGACGCCGTCCACCGCGACCGTGTCGCCGAACTGCTTGACGAGTCCCGAGATCGACAGGACGACGGGATGGGCGCCATCGCCGTCGGCCTCGCTGCGCTGCGACGTCGCGGCGGGTGACGAGGTGGCGGCGGACGACGGTGTCGGCGCGGGACGGCCGGCAGGACGCTTCGGTGCTGCAACCGGAGTGACGGCCTCCTCCCGCGGAGGCGCCACCGATACGGACCCCGACGGTGCCGGCGTCGCCTGCCGGGCCGTGTCGTCCACAGCCTCCCCGGCGATGGATGACGCGGTCGGCGGGGTCTCGGTCTGCGTGGCGTCGGCCCGAGTCTCCTCGACGGCGATCCGGTCGACGACCTCAGGGGAAGGCTGCTCGGAGGGCGTCGACGTCGTCGGCCGTTCGACCGATCCCGGTGCGCTGACCTCGTCGAGCACGCCGGCGGCTGCGGCGGCCGTCTGTTCGGGCTGCTTCGCGACGCTGGTGCGCGCCGGCGTGCGCTTGGCCGGCGTCCGGGCCGTCGTGGACTTCGTCGTCGAGGTGCGGGCGGTGGTCGTCTTGGCGCCGGCGGCCTTGGTCGCCGGCTTCGCGGCGGTGGTGCGCGCGGTCGTCGACCGGGGCGTCTTCGGGGCGGTGGTCGTCTCGGCCGACGCAGTGGCCTCCGGAGCATCGGCAGCTGCAGCAGCCGACTTCGCGGGCGTGCGCTTCGCGGCGGTGGTGCGCGTCGTCGTCGACTTGGTGGCCGTGGTCTTCGCCGTCGAGGTCCGAGCGGTCGTCGAGCGTGCCGTGGTCGTCTTGGGTGCCGGCTTCGTGGCGTCCCCGGGCTCCCCCGAGGTCTCGCTCGCCGACGTGGTGCGGGTGCGGGGCGTGCTCGGCCGCTTCGCCGGGGCCTTCGCCGTTCCGGCAGCCCGAGGCGTCGTCGAGCGGGGTGCGCGCTTCGGTGCCGTCGGCGCCGCAGCGGCCTGATCGTCGGAAGCGGTCGACGGCGCAGGTGCGCCGGCGGCATCGGCGGTGTTCGGCGTGCCCGGACTCGTCGGCGTGCCGTCGGCAGGCGCCGGCTGCTGAGCGGGATCTGGCGGAGTCGTGGAAGTCACCAAGCAAACCTACCAACAGCGGCGGCCGGAGCGGACAGCGGAGTCTCAGGATGAACGGTTGACACATCTCCCCCAAGCTGTGTAAACGCCGGGTGGTCGATCACAAAACGACAACGGACCCTGGGAACCCCTGACAGACGGAGTTCACCGCGGCTAGCCTGTATTTTGGCATAACGGAGTGTCTTTCAATGCACGTCTTGGTTAATCCTCGGTGAATCGTCCACAGCATCGTGGCACCGCGTGATTCCATACCCACACTGAGGAGAACAACGTGACCACCCAGGTAGTGATCCTTGCCGCAGGGATGGGCAGCCGTCTCGGCCGCTCGCTTCCCAAGCCCCTGACCGAGCTCAGCGACGGCCGCACCATCATGCAGCAGCAGTTCGACAACATCCACCACGCGTTCGGAGCGAGCGCCAAAGTGACGATCGTCGTCGGCTACAAGCTCGAGCACATCATCGAAGCGTTCCCCGACGCCTCCTTCGTCTACAACGAGCAGTACGACCAGACCAACACCTCGAAGAGCCTCATGCGCGCCCTCGCGGCGTCTCAGGCCGGCGGCGTGCTCTGGATGAACGGCGACGTCGTCTTCGACCCGGCCGTCCTCGACCGCGCTGCCGCGATGATCGCCAAAGACCGTTCGTTCGTGACCGTCAACACCTCCAAGGTGTCCGACGAGGAGGTCAAGTACACGACGAGCGCCGAGGGCTACATCAAGGAGCTCTCGAAGACCGTCGTCGGCGGGCTGGGCGAGGCCGTGGGCATCAACTACATCTCGTCGCAGGACAAGACGATGCTCCACCGCTACCTGACCAAGGTCGGCGACCAGGACTACTTCGAGCGCGGCATCGAGCTCGCCATCGAGCGCGAGGGCATGCTCGTCGAGCCGGTCGACATCTCCGACCTCTACGCGGTCGAGGTCGACTTCGCCGAGGATCTCGAGCGCGCGAACCTCTTCGTCTGAGGTCCCCGTCCACATCGCACACGAACGCCGTCCCGACGCTGAGCGTCGCGGGCGGCGTTCCTGCGTCACCTCGATAAGGTTGGTCACGTGAGTTCTTCAGCTGAGACGCGGCCAAGGATGTCGCGATCGGCGAGGTACCGCCACGCGCTCTGGATCCTGACGGTCCGAGACCTGCGCGTGCGCTACTCGACGAGCGCGCTCGGCTACGTGTGGTCCATCCTCGACCCCCTCGTCATGAGTGGGATCTACTGGTTCGTCTTCACGCAGGTGTTCCGGCGCGACGTCGGCGAGGAACCCTACATCGTGTTCCTCCTCGCGGCACTGCTGCCGTGGATGTGGTTCACCGGATCGGTGTCCGACAGCACCCGCGCCTTCCTGCGCGAGGCGAAACTCGTGCGTTCGACGACGATCCCCCGGACCATCTGGGTGAACCGGATCGTGCTGTCGAAGGGCATCGAGTTCCTCGCTGCGCTCCCGGTCCTCGCGGCGTTCGCGATCTTCAGCGGCGCGCAGGTCAACCTCGACATCGTGCTGTTCCCGCTCGCCATCGTCATCCAAGCCGTCCTGACGATCGGGCTCTGCCTGATCGTCGCTCCGCTCGTCGTGTTCTTCCGCGATCTCGAGCGCGCCGTCAAGCTCGTCCTGCGGTTCATGTTCTACGCGACGCCGATCATCTACAGCACGACGGCGCTGCCCGACAGGATCGAGCCCTTCGCGGCGTTCAACCCGCTCAGCGGGATCTTCGCGCTCTACCGTTCCGCGTTCTTCCCACAGGAGCTCAACTGGCACCTCGTGGGTGTGTCCGCCGCCATGTCCACGGTCATCCTCGCGGTCGGTCTCCTCGTCTTCAAGCGCTGCGAGCGCTCCGTGCTGAAGGAGATCTGATGCCCACAGGCAACGCAACCGCCGCTCGGCCGGCGATCTCGGTGGCCGACGCAGGGATCCGGTTCCGGCGCAACCGTGGCGGTCGGCGGAGTTTCAAGGACCTCTTCGCCGGTCGCGACCGACGCTCGAAGCCGGGTGAGTTCTGGCCCCTGCGCCACGTCTCCTTCGATGTCGCCCCCGGAGAGGCCATCGGCGTCGTCGGACGGAACGGTCAGGGCAAGTCGACGCTGCTCAAGCTCGTCGCGGGCGTCGTCCTGCCCGATGAGGGCACCATCGGCGTGCACGAGGGTGTCGCGCCGCTCATCGAGATCACCGGCGGCTTCGTCAACGACCTGACGGTCCGCGACAACGTGTACCTGACGGCCGGCCTCCACGGCATGTCCCGGCGCGAGATCGACGGACGGTTCGACGACATCATCGCCTTCGCCGAGATCGCCGACTTCGTGGACACCCCGTACAAGCATCTCTCGAGCGGCATGAAGGTCCGCATCGCCTTCGCGGTGATCGCACAGCTCGAGGAGCCGATCATCCTCGTCGACGAGGTCCTCGCCGTCGGCGACCGCGCGTTCCGCGAGAAGTGCTACCGGCGCATCGAGGAACTCCTCGATGGCGGGCGCACCCTGTTCTTCGTCTCGCACAACGAGAAGGACCTCCGACGCTTCTGCACGAGGGGGCTCTACCTCGACAAGGGGGCGCTCGTGCTCGACGCGCCGATCGATGACGTGCTCGACCGCTACAACGCCGACTACAACAGCTGAGGCCTGCCAGCAAGCGTCAGTCGACCTGCAGTGGGTCGACGTAGACTGGCCGCCCCGCCCACGAGGAGGCCGTCATGACCGGACCGCAGCAGGGACCCGTTCCGGGTCCCGCCCAGTTCCCCACCGCCGCAGCACAGCAGCCCATGCTGCCTGAGCCGGGATGGGTGCGGGCGCTCGACCGTCTGCTCTGGGTCCAGCGACCGGTGGTCGTGGCACACATCCGGTCGATCCGGCGGATGTACCCGAACGCGACGGCGGACCAGCTCATCCGTGTCCTGGAGCGTCGGTACCTCACGACGGTGACGACGACGGGAGCCGCCGTCGGCGCGACCGCCGTCGTCCCGGCGATCGGGACGGCGACGACCCTTGCGCTCTCCGGTGTCGAGACGGCGGGGTTCCTCGAGGCGACCGCCCTGTTCGCCCAGTCGGTCACCGAGGTCCACGGCATCGCCCTGGCCGATCCGATGCGATCCCGCGCGCTCGTCATGACCATGATGCTCGGCAAGGCCGGAACCGACCTCCTGCGGAACTTCGGATCCCAGGCGGCCGGGAAGGGCATCCCCCGGCAGGCGTTCTGGGGCCAGACGATCACCCAGGGTCTGCCGTCCATGATCGTGGGCCCCGTCGCCGACCAGTTGCGGGTGCGCTTCGTGAAGCACTTCGCGGCGAGCGGCAGCGCCGGCGTCATCGGCAAAGCACTGCCCTTCGGCGTCGGAGCTGCCGTCGGCGGCATCGGCAATCACATGCTCGGCCGACAGGTCGTCCGTGCCGCTCGCCAGGCGTTCGGACCGGCGCCGTTCGTCGTCCCCCTCGACCTCGAGCCACGGATGCGGGCCGTCTCCGGTCGGTCCGGCCTCGGGAAGGTCCGCGACCAGGTGTTCCGTCGCCGCAAGCACCTGGCCATCGAGGCCGGCAGCGAGACGGTCGGCCCGGACGGGCCCGAACAGCGTCCCTGACCACCCTCGGCGCGCTCGGGCTCGGCGCCGACCGGGCCGGTCCGGATGCGGCATCCCTCCAGGTCCATCGCGTACCGTCGGAGGGTGAGACTTCCATTCCTGCGCCGTCCCCAGAAGCCCTTCCCGGAAGGCCGCCACTTCGCGGTGACCTGGGGTCTGTCGGACGACTTCGGCGGCATGACGGAGGCGATGCTCCAGCGCTCGCGCGCGTTCATCCGATTGGCCGACACCCCCGTCGACGTCCTCACCTTCGACCACCGCGCGGACTACCCCGAGTTGGAGGCACGGCTGCGCACGCGAGGAGACCTGATCGACGGCCTCCGGGTCGTCAACCTCTGGGACTGGCTGCGCGACAACCCCCTGCCGGGTGGGTCCCTCGACCTGGCCCGCCACGGGTTCACCCCGCTCCCCCTGGAGGACGGCAGCGTGGAACGACGCCGCGGCGACGTGGTCCTCAGCCGCGAGCGACATGACGAGTCCGGTCAGATCCTGCAGGTGGACGTCTACCGGACCGACGGCACCCTGCTCCTGTCCGACCGCCGCGACACGCGCGAGCGGGGTGTCAAGGGCGGCCGGTCCGTGGTCCTCTGCGACGACCAGGGCCGTCCCGTCCGGTCCTGGGGGCGCATCTGGTCCCTGTACCGCGCCTGGTTCGACGCGCTCACCGCGGGCGCTCCGGCCTGGATGATCGTCGACAGCAAGACCATCGCCCCGTTCGTCCTGAGCTACCGGAAACGCAACGTCGTCACCGCGCATGTGGTGCACGCCTCGCACCTCCAGGGCACGGAACGACCACACGGTCGGCTGCGGGAGTCACGGCGAGCGGTGTTCGAGGCGCTCGACGACTTCGACCTCGTCGCCCTCCTCAGCGACCGCCAGCTCGCGGACGTGACGACCATGCTCGGCGAGCACGCCTCGCTCGGGGTCATCCCGAACTCGCGCGAACTCGTCGCACCGGACGTCGCGCGTGCACCTCGGCCTCGCAGCCGCGGCATGTTCCTCGGTTCGCTCACGGCCCGGAAACGGCCGGCGAACGCGATCCGCGCCGTCCTCGCCACCACCCCGGTGGACGGGCCTCCCCCGACACTCGACGTCTACGGCGGCGGGGAACTGCTCGACGAGTTGCAGACGCTCCTCGCCGCCGAGGACCCGGACCACCGCGTCGTCCTGCACGGTTACGACCGCTCGGCCCGGCGGCAGCTCGGCTCGGGTTCGTTCCTCGTCATGACCTCGACCTCCGAGGGCTTCCCACTCGTGCTCATCGAGGCGATGGCGGCCGGGTGTCTCCCCATCGTCGTCGACGTACCGTACGGGCCGGCCGACATCGTCCGTGACGGTTGGAACGGGTTCCTCGTGCCGTCCGCGGAACCGGCCGTCGTGTCAGCCGCCATCGAACGCCTCCTGTCGCTCCCCGAGGGCGAGGTGGATGCGATGCGTCAGCACGCCAGGGCGACCGCGGAGCAGTACGACGACGAGGCCGTCACCCGTCGGTGGGCTCAGGAGTTGCACGCGGCCGCTCGCCGGAAGAAGCGGAACGCGCTCGTTCCTCGCGTCGGCTGAGCATCCGGGAACGCACCGCAGCGACCCCCGCCTGTACCCCCCGACCGACGCTGCGCGCCAGGCCGTGGGACGGACGCTCGACGAGCTGGAAGAACCCGGCGGCGACCAGCAGGCTCAGTGGGACACCGACGATCCCGACCAGCCACCAACGCTCATCTCCGAACGAGAAGGCGAGTGTGGCCAGGATCGGGGCGTGCACGAGGTACAGGCTGAAGGACACCTTCCCGAGCCAGAGGACCGGCGGCGCCTCGAGGAGCCGCCGGGCGAACGGGCTTCCGATGGCGACGACGATGAGGCCGGCCGCGCCCACACCCGACAGGCCCCAGAGCGCCTGACCGAGCGTCGATGAGGATTCGACGAACGGTCGCGAGAGCCAGCTCGCGACGAGCAGGAGCGCGGACCCGCCCGTGAGCAACGCCCATTGCAGCGGGCGGGACCGATCCGCAGCCCAGGCTCGGAGGTCGTCGAGCCGGACGGCGATCAGCGTACCGATGAAGAACGCCGGCAGGTACACGGCGGCGTCCAGTCCCGCGACCCGTCCGAGCACCATGATCACGGACATCAGTGCGGCGACCGGCCACGCCCAGCGGCGCAGCAATCGAGCGAGCAGGACGGCGATCGGGAGGAGGAGCGTGAAGATCAGCTCCCAGCGCAGCGACCACAGGGTGTTCACCAGGGTGTAGCTCGCCGGCGTCAGGGTGGCCTCCCTCAGGAGGTGCAGCGGGTCGACGCTCGTCGCGTTCGCGTTCGCGATCCACTCACCGGTGGTCACCGACGCCGGGTCCCTCGGGATGAGGAGGATGAGGGCGGCGGCGAACAGCAGCGATCCCCACACGGGGAGGTAGAGCCGCACGAATCGGGCGGCGAAGAACCCCGGCCAGCTCGCGCCGCCTCGCAACAGCGGGAGTGCGACGACGAGACCGCTCAGGACGAAGAACACCTGCACGGCCTCGGTACCGGCGAAGAGCAGCTTCAATGGTGTCTCGGTCGCGATGTCCCAGGCGGGCTCCGAGATCCGGCCGGTCGCGAAAGGTCGTGCGAGCAACGACACGTGGTAGAGCACCACGACGACGCTGGCGACACCACGGACTCCGTCGAGGGAGGCCAGTCGCCCGGAGGACGGATTCACCTGCCCGACCCTACGCGGTTCTCCTGGGCGCGGACTCAACGGCTCAGGGCGCCTCAGGCGCGTCCTCTCTCGTCGTCATCCTCGTCTTCGTCCTCATCGTCCTCATGCTCGTCGAGCTTCGGCCGGCCATCGGCGTGCGCGAGGGCGAACCGTTCCCATTCCGACATCAGATGCTCGATGGCGCTGTGGAACCTCGCCGTCGTCACTCCCGGCGTCGTGTCGCCGAAGTAGTACTCGACCCAGTGCTGCAGTCGAGCGACCGTCTCTGGATCACCGAGGAGTCGGTCGACGCCGTCGACGATGTCCGCGGCGGCCGACGCATCGAGCCACTCGCACGCCGAGAGGTACCCTCCGGTGTCGATCTCCGCCTCCGGATTCACGGGACGGGTGATCATGAGCGGCTTCCCGCTCGCGAGGCGGTCGTAGACCATCGCGGAGATGTCGACGATGGCCGCGTCCGCCGCCGCCAGCTGCCAACCGAGGTCGGCACCCGTGTCGACGACGTGCTGGGCCGAGGCGTCCGCACGGTTCGCCTCCTGGAGCGCGGCCATGATCTCGCGGTTCGCGCTCGCGTAGGCCGGATCGACGACACCGCTCCTCGGGTGCGGACGGTACACGACGCGGTGCTGCCCGGTCGCGATGAGTGCTCGGACGAGGGCAACGCCGTGGCTCGCGATCGAGCCGTACGCCGCGGCCGCGCGGTCGCCCTCCCAAGTGGGCGCGTACAGGACGACGGTCCGCTCATCGGGCGTGTAAGGCAGTTCGCCCGAATAGTGGTCGGCCTGGGGGCGGCCGATCATGATCGCGCGCTTGTCGAAGTCGTAGTCCCAGAGCACCCGCTCCAGCCGGTTCCTCGCCGCTTGGCCGGCGATGAGGCTGTAGTCGTAGGCCTTGAACTGGTTCGTCGTCATGTACATCTTGTCGCTCTCGCCGTGGTTGACGAAGACGTGCCAGCGGGAGCCGTAGCGGAACATCTGGAAGTTCTTGGCGTTCTGGTTGACGTACAGCACGACGCGGATGTCCTGTTCGGCAAGCGTGCGCTCGAGGGCGACGACCGTCCGGACGTAGGCCGTCGGGATCGGCGACTCCTCGAACAGCTTCGCCGCCGCCGTCGCACCGCGGCTGAGGATGAGGACGGGCCACTGCTTCGACAGTTCGGCGAGCGGCCGGTACCACTGGCGGATCTGGTACATGTTGACGGCGCCGTCCGCGAAGTACACGGCCACCTTGTAGCGCCCCGGCTCGATCACGGGAGCCGCCTGCATCTGCGCCGCGAGGACGGCTCTGGCCCGGCGGTTGGCGAGCAAGTCCTTGGCGAGCGTGATGGCACGACGACCGTCTCTGATCAGGCCCATGTCAGCTCCAGCATCCGTCAAGCGTAACGACGCCAGGTCACGGTGGGATCACGACGGGCACCCGCCCCTCAGATGACCGGAGGTCGCCCTGCGCGCGTCATCCGCCAGACCGTCCGCCAGCGCAGTGGGCGACGTTCGCCGGGGTCCGTCCGCCAGCCCTCACGCCAGCCGCCGAACCAGGGGCGGAGGGCCTCCGGCTTCCGCCACCACCGGATCACCTGGATCGCGGTCCAGGAGCCCACATACAGCGGAATGAGCGGTACGGGGAGGTTCCGCCGTGCGAGCCAGACCCGGTTCCGCGCGTTGAGCCGGTAGTAGGCGGTATGCCTCGTCGGTTCGGTCACCGGGTGGTTCGCTTCGAGGGAGGCCTCGTACCAGGCTCGCCTCCCCTGGTCCCAGACCCGCCAGGCGAGCTCGATGCCCTCATGCGCGTAGAAGAACGGGTCGGCCCACCCACCGACGGCGTCGAACACCGACCGCGGCAGCAGGACGGCCGCTTCGAGGCAGGAGAACACGGCGCTCGAATGCCCGGGGTCCTTGTCGCGGGTTCGCGGCACCCAGCGGGACGGCGTCGCTGCACCGTCCGCGTCGGCGAGCCGGGGCTGGATGAGGCCGATGGACCGGTCCGCGTCGAGCATCGCGATGGCGTCGCGGAGGAACGTGGTGGACGGGATGGTCGCGTCGTCGTCGAGGAAGAAGACGAACTCCCCCTGCACCGCCTCGACACCACGGTTGCGTCCGGCGGGGATCCCGAGGTTCTCGGACAGGGCCAGGCCTCGGGCGCCGTCCGGAAGCCCGGTCGGCTGCCAGCCGTTACCGACCACGACCACGTCGAGCTCCACCGCTTGCTGGGCGAGCACGCTCTCCACTGCTGCAGTGAGCTCGACCGGGCGGGTCCCCTGCGTCAGGACCACGACACCGACGGAGCGCGTGACCGGGATCGGGCCGGACATCACGCGTGGAGCCGCTTCGACGAGACGATCGCGACGAAATGCCCGACGAGCGTCAGGAGCGCGAGCGGTACGAGGATCGCGAGTACCCAGCGCATCGCCTCGACGTCGCCGACGAACAGACCGACCACGGAAGCGGCGAAGATCACCATCGTGAGTTCGACCGAGTGGAACAGGCGGTGGAACGGCAGGAACCGCGCCACCGTCCGCGCCGTCGCAAGCGCTCCCCCACGAGGTGCCGACTCCTCCGTCGAGTAGGTGAGCTTCGGCGCCCCGAAGCCGGCGCGGGCGACCCGCACCATGTCGTTCAGCGCCTTGTTGAGCACGACGAACAGCGCGAGCGCGAATCCGAGGGTGATCCAGACCAGGTCCGCTGGCGCATCAACCGGCCACGCGGCGGCACGGACACCGAGCGCGATCGCGATGAGCGACTCGGTGGAGTAGTGGCCGACGGAGTCCAGGAACGCACCTGCCGGACTCGACGTCCGCCGCCAGCGCGCGACCTCGCCGTCGCAGCAGTCGACGAGCATCTGGGTCTGCCCGAGCACGAGTGCGAGGGCCGCACCGCCGAATCCGGGGATGAGCAGCGCGGCGGCCGTGGCCCAGCCGGTCAGGATCATCAGACCCGTCACGCCGTTCGCGCTGATGCTCGTGCGCAGCAGCAACCAGGTGACGTACGGCGACAGGTCTCGCAGATAGAGGTCGGCGGTCCAGTGCTCGGCGTTCTTCCGCGCACGGACCTCCGGCGGTTGCGCCACGGCACGGAGTTCGGCGATCGTCCGCGGGGGCGTGAGCCTCGGCCCGGTTCCGGCCGTGCTGGGATCCGACATCTAGACCGCCTTCGGTGGATTGCGCAGCGCGGAGATGCCCTTCGCGAGCGAGCCGTAGCCGAGCACGAACCCGGTGCCCCAGCAGAAGTGGATGCACGGCAGGACGGCGAGCATCCAGAGGCTCGTGCGTATCCCGTCCCGCCCGGTGACGACGATGCTCGCGAGCAGCACGATGGCCGCATAGGCGATGGGGGCCGCGAACCCGAGGAGCAGCCACGGTGTCGCACCCGCCCCCAGCTGGACCAGGCCTCCGAGCCCGAGCAGCGTGCCGAGCACGATGCCGAGCACCAGGACCGGTGGCGCGAAGTAGCGGAGCGTGCCGCGGGTGGGGAAACTCCGGCTGAGTTCGCCGCGCCAGAGTCCGGTGGAGAAGAACTGTCGCGCCAGGGCGCGCATGCTCGCACGCGGGCGGTAGACGACGCGCAACGCGGGCGTGAACCAGACGAGGCCGCCGGCCTGCTTGATCCGGCGGTTGAGCTCCCAGTCCTGTCCGCGTTTGATGCGCTCGTCGAACATGCCCACCCGCATGAGCATCTCGCGGTCGAAGACGCCGAGGTAGACCGTGTCGGCGGGCCCCTCTCGACCGCCGACGTGGTGGGGTGTGCCACCGAGTCCGACACGCGAGCCGTACGCCCGCGCCACCGCCGTCTCGAAGCTCGTGCGTCCCTGGGCGTCCATGATGCCGCCCACGTTCTGCGCCCCCGTGCGGAGCATGGTCTCGACCGCGAGACGCGCGTAGTCGTCGGGCAGCTCCGAGTGGGCGTCGACCCGGATGACGATCGGATGCGTCGACGCGGCGATCGCCAGGTTGAGCCCGGCCGGGGTCGACCCGACGCGGTTCTCCAGCACGTGGATGCGGGGGTCGGCCGCCTGGAGCTCTCGGACGAGCTCGGTCGTGCCGTCGATGCTCGGCCCGACGGCGATCGTGATCTCCACGTCGCCGGCGTAGTCCTGCGCCAGGAGGCTGTCGACAGCTGCTCTGACGTGTCGGACGTCGTTCAACACCGGCATCACGTAGGAGACTCCGGGCGACGACGGTGCGTCGGCCTGGCCTGTGTCGTTCGACATGGGGGTTCACTCCGTGTTTCGTTCGATCGAGCCTAGCAGCCGGTCGTCGGGGTGGCCCGGACGCGGAGGACGCCCGCACGGAGGCCGTGCGGGCGTCCTCCGGGGCGTGACGCCCCGGGTGTCAGAGCGCGAGCTCGCCGAGCGTGACCTCGGCGGTCTGCGAGTCGTTGCCGCGGGTGAAGGTGAGCTTCGCCGTCG
Source organism: Plantibacter flavus (assembly GCF_002024505.1). NCBI lineage: Bacteria > Bacillati > Actinomycetota > Actinomycetes > Micrococcales > Microbacteriaceae > Plantibacter > Plantibacter flavus. The sequence continues at coordinate 1,602,458 of NZ_CP019402.1, read as the reverse complement.
CCCCCGCCGCGAGCGCCCGCACCTGAGCGGTCAGGTCGTTCGCACCGGTGACCGGGACGCCGTTGAACTCGGTGACGATGTCCCCGGACTTCAGACCCGCGGCCTGCGCGGCGCCGTTGTCGGTGACCTTGTCGATGAGCGCGCCGGCGACCGTGCTCTTGGCGTCGCTCGAGGCGTCCTTCACGGTCGCACCGAGCAGGCCGTGGGTCGCCTTGCCCGTCTTGATGATCTCGTCCGAGACGCGCTTGGCGATGTTCGCCGGGATGGCGAAGCCGACACCGATGCTGCCGCTCTGCGACGACGAGTCGGTGCTTCCGGCGCTCGCGATCGCGACGTTGACCCCGATGAGCTTGCCGGTGCCGTCGACGAGCGCGCCACCCGAGTTGCCGGGGTTGATCGCCGCGTCGGTCTGGATGACCGCGATGGAGATCGAGGAGGTCGGCGCGGTCGGGGTGGTCTGCCCCGGCACGTCGAAGTTCCAGGGGCTCTGGTTGTCGCCGTTCGAGTCGCCGGACCCGCCGTCGTCGCTCGATCCGGAGTCCGGAACGGCAGAGGAGGCGACGGTGATGCTCCGGTTGAGGGCGCTGACGATGCCGTCGGTGACGGTTCCCGCCAGTCCGAGCGGCGCACCGATCGCGACGGCCGTCTCGCCGACGTTGAGCTTGTCGGAGTTCGCGAACTCCATCGGGCTGAGACCCGAGGCGTCCTCGAGCTTGATGACCGCCAGGTCGTAGATCGGGTCCGTGCCGACGATCTTGGCGTTGTACAGCTTGCCGTTCGCATCGGTGACCCGGATGGTCGGGTCGGCGACCTGGCCGTCCAGGGTGACCACGTGCGTGTTCGTCAGGACGTAACCGTCCTTGCTGAGGATGATCCCCGAGCCGGTCCCGGCGCTCTGCCCGCCCTGGACCGAGAGGGTCACGACGCTCGGTCCGGCCGTCGCGGCGATGGCCGTGGTCAGGCTGACGTCGGCGTCGTCGTTGATGGTGAACGCCTTCGAGCCCGCCTCGTTGCTCGAGACACTCGACTTCGTCGCGTTCGTGACCCAGAGCGTCGCCCCGGCGCCGGACGCTCCTCCGATGAGGGCGCCGACGGCGAGCATCGCGACCATGCCCGCCAGCGGGCGGTTGGTCTTCTTCGTGCGCGCTGCCGGAGGCGTCGGGACACCGGGGTGCTGCCCGGTCGGCTGCTGGGCGTACGGGGACGCACCGTAGGGACCGTGCTGCTGACCAGGCTGCGGCTGTGCCGTGGGCTGCTGACCGGTGGGCTGCTGGTACGCGGCGTACGGGTTCGGCTGCTGCTGACGGGAGAAGGCTGCGGACGGGTGCTGCGGCGCCTGCTGGTACGGCGAGCCCTGCTGGGCCGCGCCGTACGGCGGCTGCGTCGGCTGACCGGCGGGCGGTGCGACCGGTGGCATCGCGGTCGGGGGCGGGAAGTACGCTCCTGAGGTCGACGGCCGTGCCTCGCCCGCGGGAGGCACGGTGCCGCCCGCCTGCTCAGCGGGTGCGGACTGCGGCGCGGTCTCACCGTTCGGGGTGGACTGGGGGTGTTCGGCGGGCTGCTGTCCGTCTGCGGTGTCGGTCATGGCGATTCTGCTCCTTCCAAGCGCAGTCAGCTTCCCGTGCTGAGCTGAGTGTTTCATTCGCGCCCGCTGTGCGCCGGCTAGGTCTTCGCCGTAAGGACCTGCGCACGGTGTCCTAGATTGGGAGCGGCCCGCGCCCGCGGCCACGGAAGGATATCGACATGGTGGTTGACGGACCCTGGCGGCGCACCGCCGAAGGCGCCGGCCTCGTCGACGAGGACGGACACGTCTCGTCGACGATCTTCGCGGAGATGAGCGCGCTCGCGCTGCAGACCGGAGCCGTCAACCTCGGCCAGGGGTTCCCCGACGAGGACGGACCCGAGGCCGTCCTGGCCGAGGCGGTCGCGGCCATCGAGCGCGGCGAGAACCAGTACCCGCCCGGCCCGGGCACCCTCGACCTCCGCACCGCGATCAGCGAGCACCAGCGACGGTTCTACGGTCTCCAGCCAGACCCGCAGGGAGAGGTGCTCGTCACCGCCGGAGCGACCGAGGCGCTCGCCGCGACCCTGCTCGCCCTCGTCGAGCACGGCGACGAAGTCGTGACCTTCGAGCCGTTCTACGACGCGTACGGCGGACTCATCGCCCTCGCCGGTGGGCGGCATCGGACGGTCAAGCTGCGCGCACCCGACTTCCAGGCGGACCCGGACGAGCTCCGCGCCGCCGTCACCGACCGGACCAGGGTCATTCTGGTCAACACACCGCACAACCCGACCGGCACCGTCCTCGGCCGCGCGACGCTCGACCTGGTCGCCGAGTTGGCGGAGCGCCACGATGCGATCATCGTGACCGACGAGGTCTACGAGCACCTGAGCTTCGACGTCCGGCACGTTCCGATCGCGACCTTGCCGGGTGCCGCCGAACGCACACTCACGATCTCATCCGGTGGCAAGACCTTCAGCACGACCGGGTGGAAGATCGGCTGGTTGACCGGACCCCGCGAACTCGTCTCGGCCGTCTCGACGGTCAAGCAGTACCTCAGTTACGTCAACGGCGCACCGTTCCAGCCGGCGATGGCGACCGGACTCCGACTGCCCGACGCCTCGTTCACGGCCATCGCCGACGACCTGCGCGGCAAGCGGGACCTCCTGAGCGCGGGCCTCTCAGCCGCCGGTTTCGACACCTTCCGGCCGGACGGCACCTACTTCATCGTGGCCGATGCGGCACCGTTGGGCTTCGACGATGCTGCGGCGTTCTGCCGGGCGCTGCCCGCGCTCGCCGGCGTCGTGGCGGTGCCGCTGTCGGCGTTCTGCCTCGACCGGCACGACCCGGACTACGCGTCACTGGTCCGGTTCGCGTTCTGCAAACGCGTCGAGGTCCTGGAGCGGGCGGTCGAGGGTCTCGCCCGACTCCGCGGCTGAGGCTCCGACGCACGAGACGACGGGCACCGGATCGTTCCGGTGCCCGTCGTCTCATCGATCCGCTACTTGGTGAGCGAGTCCACGTACTCCTGGTTGTCGCTGATCCACTGCTTGACGACCGGCGCGTAGTCCTTCGAGTCACCCTCGTTGAACATCGCGTTCTCGAGCGAGAACAGTCGCTCCGAGTCGAAGTCGAAGTCCTTCAGCCACCCGGCGAGCGTCGGGTACTCGTCCGCGAAGTCGGCCTTGCCGAAGCTGTGGATGCCTTCGGCGTCCCCGAGCGCGCCCTTCGGGTCCTCGAGGTCCTTGATCGGGAACGCGTCGTAGGCCCAGTGCGGACGCCACAGCGTGACGGCGATGTTCTCACCGGCGTCGGTCGCGGCCTTCAGCTCCGACAGCATCGCCGGGGTGCCCGAAGTCAGGAACTCCCAGTCGTCGAGGCCGTACTCGGGGATGACCTTGTCCTGGGTCGCCTCCGTGAGTCCGGCACCGGGGTCGATGCCGACGAGGCGGCTGTCGAAGAGGTCCGCGTTGGCCGCGAGGTCCTCGAGCGAGTCGACGGGGGCGTCCTCGTTGACGGCGATCGTGAGCTTGGCGTCGGTGTTCCAGGCGCCGAGGTCGACGACGTCGTCACCGAACTTCTCGATGTAGCTCGCGTGGGTCGTCGGCAGCCAGACGTCGAGCGTCAGGTCGTAGTCACCGGTGCTGAGGCCGGAGAACACCGGGGCGGGCTCCGCCTCCTCGAGGGTGACGTCGTAGCCCTGCTCCTCGAGCACGGCCTTCCACAGCTCGGAGGCCGCGATGCCCTCGTCCCAGCCGCTGAACACGGCGATGGTCACCGCCTGCTTGTCGCCGTTCTCGAGCGTCTCATCAGCGGCGCCGGCGGAGCAGCCGGAGATGGCGAGCGTCGCCGCCGCCCCCGCTGCGATGGTGGTTGCGATCTTGGTGCGGTACTGCATGTTCGATGATTCCTTTCGTCCCGCGTGACGCGGGGATCGGTGTCGTCGGATGGAAAGCTGTGTGCCGGTGGGTCACCGCACGGCGGTCGGCGACTCGGCGGGGGTGCGCTGCTCCTCGCCTGAGGCGGTGCTGTCGGTCGTCGTGGTGCTTGCGGCCGGTGCCGGGCGGATCCCGGCGGGCGAGGCCGGGGCAGCCTTCGTACGCTTGCCGCGCTGCTTGCGACCGCCGCCGAGGGAGGCGGTGAGACGGTCCAGGAAGATCGCCAGGATGACGACCGACAGGCCCGCTTCGGAACCGAGCTGGATGTCGATCCGGGAGAGGCTCTTGACGACGTCGCCTCCCAGGCCGCCGGCGCCGACCATGCCGGCGATGACGACCATCGAGAGCGAGAGCATGATGACCTGGTTGACTCCGGCCATGATGTTCGGCATCGCGAGCGGCAGCTGGATCTGACGCAGGATCCGCCAGGAGGAAGCACCGAACGCGTTGCCGGCCTCGACGACCTCGCGGTCGACGTTGCGGATCCCGAGTTCCGTGAGACGGACTGCCGGGGCCAGCGCGAAGACGATCGTCGCGACGATGCCCGGGACGACGCCGATGCGGAACAGGATGAGCGCGGGGATGAGGTACACGAACGCAGGAGTCGTCTGCATGAAGTCGAGCAACGGGCGGATGATCGACGACGCGACCTTCGAGCGAGCCGCCAGGATGCCGAGTGGGATCCCGATCACGATGGCGATGAGACCGGCCACGAGCACGAGCGAGAGCGAGTCCATCGCGTTGTCCCACTGCTCGACGCCGACGATGATCAGCAGCCCGACCGCGGAGCCGACGGCGAACACCGGGCCCCGCGCGACGAAGGCCAACAGCGCGGCGACGATGATGATCACCCAGAACGGCGGACCGCTGAGCGCGAGGTCGACGCCGTCGTACAGCCCCTGGAAGACGGTCCGGATGACGTCGAAGACGGGCTGGAAGACGTCGGTGATGAAGTCGACGAAGGCTTCGACCCACGCACCGATCTCGGGGCGGGTGATGGCGTCCAGGAACCCGGACGACTGGAGACGGATGCCGTTCATCGGACACTCCCTTCCGGCAGGCTCGCTGCCGGTTCGGCGGCGCTGGTCTCGATCGACGAGGTCACGTCGTCGGGGTGCTGCGGGTCCTCCGCGGTCGACCGGAGGGTCGCCGTGATGAGCTCGACAGGCACCGTCGCCGGCGGTCCGACAAGGCTGATCTCATCCGTGTTGGTCGGGACGTTGCCGACGGCGGCGAGCAGGGTCACCCGCGGGACGACGCCGAGCAGGCGCGTCCGCTCGTCCACGACGGCGACGGGCAGGGCACTCTCGACGGCGGACTCGAAGAGGTCGACGAGCGCCGCCTCCGGCGAGACCGTGGCGAGGTCGGCGGTGATGACACTCCCGAGCTGGTGGTCGCCCGCACGGACGAGACGCAGCACGTCCTTGTCGCGGACGACGCCGAGGAGCTGCCGGCCCGGACCGACCACGAAGGCGGTCGAGGTCTGCAGATCGCGCATGATGCGCAGGGCAGCCCTGGGTCCGGCGGACGCGGAGACGACGGAGCGCGCGGGTTCCATCACGCCACCGGCGGTCAGGACGCGGGCGCGGTCGACGTCCTGGACGAACTGGGCGACGTAGTCGTTCGCCGGGTCGGTCAGGATGTCGTTCGGGGTGCCGACCTGGACGATCCGGCCGTCACGCATGACGGCGATCCGGTCGCCGAGGAACATCGCCTCGTTGAGGTCGTGGGTGATGAACACGATGGTCTTGCCGAGCTCGGCCTGCAGCTCGACGAGCTGCTCCTGCATCTCGCGGCGGATGAGGGGATCGAGCGCGGAGAACGCCTCGTCCATGAGGAGGATGTCGGTGTCCGAGGCGAGTGCGCGGGCAAGGCCGACGCGCTGCTGCATCCCGCCGGAGAGCTGGCCCGGGAGCTTGTCCTCCCAGCCTGCGAGCCCGACGCGCTCGACGACGGCCTGGGCCCGCTCGCGTCGTTCAGCGGCCGGCACACCCTTCACCTCGAGTCCATAGGCGGCGTTCTCGAGCACCGTGCGGTGCGGCAGGAGGGCGAAGTGCTGGAAGACCATCGAGATGTCGTCCTGTCGGACCGCACGTAGCTGCTTCGAGGACACCCCCGAGATCGGCTTCCCGGCGATGGTCACGGTGCCCGCCGTCGGCTCGAGCAGGCCGTTGAGCATCCGGATCAGCGTCGACTTGCCCGAGCCGGAGAGGCCCATCACGACGAAGATCTCGCCCTGCTTCACCTCGAACGAGGCGTCGATGACGGCTGCGGTGGTCCCGCCGGAGGCGAGTTCGTCACGCGCGGCACCGGCCTGCAGGCGTTTCACGGCTTCCTTCGGCTTCCTGCCGAAGACCTTGTACAGTCCCGTCGCGGAGACGGCAATCGTTTCGGTCATGTGTTCTCCTGGAAGCGCACGCGGAACCGCGGTGCGCTCTTCCTGTCGATCGTCAGGCCGGGTCGAACGGCTCTCGATCCGCCCCATCGGCGCACTGATGGACAGCGCGCGGGCTCGGATCACGTGGGGCGACAACGGCTACCGCGTGGCGTTCGACCGTACGTCCAGCACGCCGTCGCGGGGCGACAGGGGGCGGGACGCGGTTACGTGGGTCAGCCCTTGCGGGCCGTCGACAACGCTAACGAAACTCACAGCTGCTGGCTAATCGAGGATCCCCCAAAAGGCGGACATCGCACACGGACTCCATTGCAAAACCGAACATGGTCAGGGTTTTCCGTTCGAGTCCTTCGTTATGCGTTCGTGATCTTCACCCGGCCGGTACAGCCGCGGATCACCGTCACTCCCCCACCGCGACGCCGATGAACGAGTGATCGAACACCAGACTCGTGCGCGTTGAGGCGACCGTCGGATCCGCCGACAGGTGCTCGACGACGAAGTCGCGGATGTGGGCGCTGTCCCGCGCCGCGAGATGGATGACGAAGTCCTCGGAGCCGCCGAGGAAGAACACCTGCACGACTTCCGGGAGCTGTCGGATGCCGGCGCTGAACTCGGCGATACGGGCTCGAGCTCCTGCCCTGATGTTGACGCTGATGAGCGCCTCGAGACCGAGCCCGACCGCGACCGGATCGATACGCGCCGAGAACCCCGTGATCACGCCGCGATCGACGAGCGACCGCACCCGGGCGACGCACGTCGAGGGCGCGATGCCGACGAGCTCCGCCATGCGGGCGTTCGTCATGCGCGCGTTCTCCTGGAGGAGCCGCAGGAGTGCGTGATCGACGTCGTCGAGGTCCGCACTGCTGTGCAGATTGTTCGTCATGCTGCGCCTGCTCTCGATCTTTTCCAAATCATCAGCGATTTTTAGAGGAGATTCCATGAAAGCTGCGGTGTTCATGAGCCTGAAACGCAGCAACCTCAGAATAGTCGCACACCGTCCACCGACGAGCGGGAGAGCCGAGCCTTGGCCCAGCCTGCGAGAGGAACCAGCCATGCGAATCGGCATCCCCACGGAGATCAAGAACAACGAGAACCGGGTGGCGGCGACGCCCGGCGGCGTCCACGAACTCGTCCGACACGGCCATGAGGTCGTCGTCCAGGCGGGCGCCGGCCTCGGGTCCGGCAATCCCGACGAAGCGTATCGCGCCGCCGGTGCGACCATCGCCGCCGATGCGGCCTCCGTATGGGCGACGGGCGACCTCCTGCTCAAGGTGAAGGAGCCCGTCGCCGCCGAGTACGGCTTCCTGCGGGCCGACCAGACGCTCTTCACCTACCTGCACCTCGCAGCGGACCGCCCCCTCACCGACGCCCTGCTCGCCTCTGGGACCACCGCGATCGCCTATGAGACCGTCCAACTCCCCAATCGCTCCCTGCCGCTCCTGCAGCCGATGAGCGAGGTCGCGGGACGACTGTCGACGCAGGTCGGCGCGTACCACCTCATGCGAGCCACCGGCGGACGCGGAATCCTCCTGGGCGGCGTGCCCGGAACCCCCAAGGCGAAGGTCGTCGTCATCGGCGGCGGGGTCGCGGGCGAGCACGCCGCGGCCAACGCGCTCGGCATGCAGGCGGACGTCACGATCATCGACATCTCCATCCCTCGCCTGCGCGAGCTGGAGAACCGTTTCAGCGGGCAGATCCAGACCAGACCGTCATCGGCGTACGAGATCGCGGAGCAGCTCCGCGACGCCGACCTCGTCATCGGCTCGGTCCTCATCCCCGGGGCTCAGGCCCCGAAGCTCGTCACCGACGCCATGGTGGCGGACATGAAACCCGGCTCGGTGCTCGTCGACATCGCGATCGACCAGGGCGGCTGCTTCGAGGGCTCCCGGCCGACGACGCACGACGACCCGACGTTCCGGGTCCACGACAGCCTGTACTACTGCGTGGCCAACATGCCCGGCGCCGTCCCGGAGACCTCGACACGCGCGCTGACCAACGCCACCCTCCGGTACGCACTCGCCATCGCCGACCAGGGCACGGGAGAAGCGGTGGCCGCCGACGCAGCGCTCCGCGCGGGCGTCAACGTCCACGCGGGTGCGGTCACCAACGCCGGCGTGGCAGCAGCGTTCGGCCTCCCCGTCGCGACGATGGACTGACCCACCGCTCGCCGGCTGCGGGCGACTATCTCCGCAAACGACGAAATCCCGGTCTCGAGGAGACCGGGATTTCATCTTTTCTGTTGCAGGGGCAGGATTTGAACCTACGACCTCTGGGTTATGAGCCCAGCGAGCTACCGAACTGCTCCACCCTGCGGCACAAGAGATAAACCTAGCATGCATTCTGGGGCCGTGCAAATCGCGTACCGCCAAGGACCCCGTCGCCGGCAGAATCCCTCCCCCTGGAACGCCGAACGGCGTCGCCCGTCAGGGCGACGCCGTTCGGATCGTGGGCTCGGAATCAGCCGTTCAGCAGCGCGAGAGCCTGCGCGAGAGCGTCCGACACCTTCTTGTCCGCCACCCCGTAAGCAGCCCAGTCGCCGCTCGCCATCGCGGCGTCCTTCTCGACCATCGCAGCCTTCGCCTGGTCGAGGAGCGTCTTGATTTGAGCGTCGACCGTCGGGTCACCCGTGCTCGGGGTCGTTCCACCGTCGGTGCCGCCTCCGGTGTCCGTGCCGTCCGTCGGGGGTGTGGTGCTGTCTCCCGGCACGTTCGTGTCACCGGCGTCGGCACCCGAGTCTCCACCGAACAGGACGTCGAGCGCTTCGTCGAGGGTGTCCTCGAACGCGATCTTGTCGCCGAAGGCCACGAGCACCTTCTGCAACAGCGGGAAGCTCGTGTCGCCCGTGGACTTCACGTACACCGGTTGGACGTACAGCAGCCCACCTCCGACGGGCACCGTCAGCAGGTTGCCGTTCAGCACCTCGGTCTGACCCTGCTTCAGGATGTTGATCTGGCTCGACACGCTCGGGTCGGAGTCGAAGGTGTTCTGCACCTGACCGGGGCCCGGCACGGTGTCGTCCTTCGGGAGGGTCAGCAGTCGGATCTTGCCGTAGTCGGAACTCCGCTTACCGTCCTCGGCGCCGGCGTTCGCGTCGACCGCGAGGTAGCCGGTGAGCACGTTCCGCGACTGTTCACCGCCCTGACGAGGGATGAACGTCGAGTACAGCGAGAAGGAGGGAGACTCCTGGCCAGGCAACTGCATCGTCAGGTAGTAGGGCGGCTGATAGGTCTTGTTCGTGTCGGTCGACTGCGGATCGTTGGGGGTGACCCAGGCGTCCTCACTCGAGTAGAACGAACCGGCGTTGGTGACGTGGTACTGACCGAGCACCGAGCGCTGGACCTTGAAGAGATCGGCCGGGTACCGCACGTGGCTCATCAGGTCGCCGGACATGTCCGACATCGGCTTGACCGTCGACGGGAACACCTTCTGCCAGGTCTTGAGGATCGGGTCCTGGTCGTCCCAGCTGTAGAGCGTGACCTTGCCGTCGTACGCGTTGACGGTCGCCTTCACCGAGTTCCGGATGTAGTTGACGTCGTCGAGCGCGTAGTTCTGCGCCGGCGTGACCGAGTCGGAGATGGTGTCCGACAGGCTCACGGTCTTCGAGTACGGGTAGCTGGCGCTCGTCGTGTATCCGTCGACGATCCAGACGATCTGACCGTCCACCACCGACGGGTAGGGGTCGGAGTCGAGCGTCAGGTAGGGGGCGACCTTCTGGACCCGGGTGAGCGGGTCGCGGTCGTAGAGGATCTGCGACTTGCTGTTCACGGAGTCCGACAGGAAGATCTGCTCGGACTGGAACTTCAGGGCGTAGACGAGCTTCTTGAAGACGTTGTCGAGCTTGGGCCCGCCGTCGCCATCGAAGGTGGTGTAGGTCTGCGACTCGCCCTGGGTGCCCGACGGATAGTCGAGTTCCACCGGGTCGGAGCCCTTGGGGGCACCGACGATGGAGTAGTCGGGCGACTGCTCGCCGAAGTACACGCGCGGCTCGAAATCGCCGAGCGAGCCGGTGGTGGGGATGCCGGACTCGAGGAAGACCGGCTCGCCGGAGGCCGAGCGCTGGTTGCCGTAGGCGGCGACCAGCCCGTACCCGTGGGTGTACACCACCGTGTTGTTGATCCACGACTGCGAGTTGTCGAGACCGGCGACGTTGAGTTCGCGGACCGCGACGACGGCGTCCTGCGTCTTGCCGTCGATGTTGTAGCGGTCGACGTCGAGCTGCTTGTCGAAGGAGTAGAACTGCTTGAACTGCTCCAGCTGGGCCACGGATGCGCTCACGAGCGACGGGTCGATGATCCGGATGTTCGCCGTGGTCTCGGCGTCTTGACGGAGCGCACCGGGAGTCGCGTCGGTGGTCGCCGCGTACTCCTCCTCCTCCACGCCGGCGATCCCGTAGGCGTCGCGCGTCATGTCGATGTTCCGCTTGATGTACGGCGTCTCGAGACTCTTCGCGTTCGGCTCCACCTGGAAGCGCTGGACGATCCACGGGTAGAGACTGCCGACGATGAGCGACGCGACGATCAGCAGCGCTGTGCCGACGAGCGGCAGACGCCAGCGGCCGGTGAACGCGGTGACGACGAACAGGACGGCGACCATGAGCGCGATCCCGGCGAGGATCACCCGACCGGGGATGGTCGCGGCGACATCGGTGTACGAGGCTCCGGTGATGAGCGTGCCGGTGTCGTTCAGGGTCGTGTACTGATCGAGCCAGAGGCTGACGGCCTGCAGGATGAGGTAGAGCGCGGCGAGCACCGAGATCTGTACGCGGGCTGCCATCGAGATCCAGACCTCGCGGCTGACCACCCGGATGCCTCCGTAGAGGTAGGTGACGACGGCGGTGGCGATCAGGGCGATCAGGACGACCGCCGAGGAGAAGGCGACCACGGCCTGGAAGAACGGCAGGTCGAAGAGGTAGAACGAGACGTCGAGGTTGAACTGCGGGTCCTTGGTGCCTGCGGGCGTACCGTTCATCCAGAGCAGGACCAGCTGCCAGCGCGAAGCGGCGGCGACACCGCCGAAGAGGCCGAACAGCGCGGGGATACCGTAGGTCGCGAGTCGGCGCAGCGGCTCGACGACCTGCTGGTAGCGGTCGACCTGGGAGCTGAGCTTCGCGTACACCGGGCGTGTCCGGTAGGCGATCTCGATCGCGAGCCACACGGGCAGGGCCATACCCACGAACCCGACGAGGAACATGGCGATCGCCGCGATCCACTGCGTGGTCAGGACCTCGGTGAAGCCGAGCTGTTGGAACCACAGCAGGTCGGCGTAGAACCCCGAGAACACGAAGAACCCGATCAGGAGCGCGGCGATGATCGCCACCGTGATCGCGATCGGGGCGCGTCGGCGCTGAGTGGACAGGGGCTTCTCTGCTGCTGCGGATGTCACGTGTGGCCTCTTCAGATAGGGGTCGTCCCACCCATCCTAAAGCGGCCGGGCTGAGAGAGCGCCCGAAGCGTTCAACCGGCCGAGCAGGTGGGCAGCTTGCTCGTGTCGGCTCCGTCCGCGATGGCCTTGAGCGCTGCGAGCGAATCGTCGAGGGTCTTCACGGCGAAGACCGTCAACCCGTCGGGGACGTGTCCGGCGACCTCGTCGCAGTTGCTCTCCGGCGCCAGGAACCACTCGGCCCCGGCGTCCTTCGCGCCGAACAGCTTCTGCCGGATACCGCCGATCGCGCCGACGTTCCCGTCGGCGTCGATCGTCCCGGTACCGGCGACGTCCTTCCCGCCGTTGAGCTCACCCGGCGTGAGCAGGTCGATCATGCCGAGCGCGAACATCATCCCGGCGCTCGGGCCGCCGACGTTGTCGAGCTGGATGGTGATGTCGACGGGGAGGTCGTAGGTGGTCTTGGTACCGATGCCGATCACGGTCGAGGTCGTCCCGTCGGACGCGGTCGCGGTCGTCGGCGTGATCTCGACGGTGCTCGCCGCTCCCCCGCGCACGATGTCGATCGTGACCGGCTTGTCCGTGCCGTTGGCGTTGATCGCGTCCCGCAGGGCCGCCAGGCCGGTCACCGGCGTACCGTCGACCGCGACGATCTCGTCGTCGAGCTGCAGCACACCCTGCGCGGGGGCGCCCTCCGCGATCTGTGCCACCACGATGTGCTCGGGGACCTCGTATCCGAGCTCGCGCAACGCCGCCGCGACCGAGTCCTGCTGCGAATCGACCATGAGGGTCGCGTTCTGCTCGTCGCGCTGCTCGGTCGTGACGCCGGGCGGGAAGTAGAGGTCCATCGGCACGACGGCGCGGCTCGGGTCGAACCAGGCCGAGACGATGTCGAGCCAGCCCGGGCTCCGTTGCGGATTCCCGACCAGCTGGACCGTCAGCATGTCGAGCGTGCCGCCGGTGTCGTAGGTCTGCTCGTCGTGGACCTCGATGAGCGGGACGTCGCCGTCGTCGCCCTCGGTCGTACCCAGCACGTTGAACACGGGACCCGGCTGTTCGATGACGTACGGCGCGGGTACCGCCGACAGCACTCCGAGGAGGACGAGCGAGAGGCTGAGCACGATCCACCCGAACCGGGCGCGACGATTGCGACCCTGACCGGTCGGCGCCGAAGCGGTGGGAGCCTCATCGGCGAAGAGCGACATGCAAGCCTTCCGGAGTGTTCGCGGTGGGCGGAAACCCGACCAACCATACCCCGGCGATTCTTCAGCGAGGTGCGACTAGCGTAGAAGGCCCAGCACCGAGCTATCTGAGAGGCGGCTGACGTGCCAGAGGATTCCGACAAGAGTCCGGAGGACGAGTTCCGCGACATGCTCCGCGAGCTCCTCTCCGGCAACGGTTCGTTCGACGCGAGCCAGCTCGCCGGCGCCGCCGGCCTCCCCAGCGATCCGGCCAGTCTCGCTGCGCTCATGTCGCAGCTCCAGGGCGCACTCCGCTCCGGTGGGGACGGTATCAACTGGGACACCTCGCTCCAGCAGGCGAAGACCATCGCCGGGGACGGCTCCCAGGACACGACGCCCGAGCAGCGTGCGGCGTTCGAGCAAGCGTTCCACATCGCCTCCCTGTGGCTCGCCGACGTCACCGACGTGGCCGAGCTGTCGAGCGAACCGGCCCTGTACACGAGGACCCGCTGGGCCACGAAGACCATGCCGTTCTGGACGCAGCTCGCCGAGCCGGTGGCCACGAACATCGCGAACGCCCTGACCGGCGTGCTCACGGAACGCGCGCCCGAGGAGCTGTCGAGCATGATCGCGAACGCCGGACAGCTCGTCCGCGGCATCGGCGGCACGCTCTTCGCGATGCAGCTCGGACAGGTCGTCGGTCAGCTCTCCAAGGAGGTCGTCTCCGGCGGCGACATCGGCATCCCACTGCTCGACGACAACGAGGCAGCCCTGGTGCCCCAGAACGTCGCCGACTTCGGCGAGGGTCTCGACATCCCGGCGGATCAGGTCCAGATCTACCTCGCGGTCCGTGAACTTGCGCACGCACGACTCTTCCGTCACGCCCGCTGGCTCCGCCTGCACCTCATCTCCTCGATCACCGACTTCGCGCGCGGCATCCGGATCGACACCGAGCGACTCGAGGAACTCGCCGAGAGCTTCGACCCGTCGAACCCTGAGGAACTCCGCGAGGCCATGACGAGCGGAGCGCTCATCCCCGCCCGCACGGAGGCACAGGACGCGAGCCTGGCTCGACTCGAGACGACGCTCGCCCTCATCGAGGGCTGGGTCGACGTCGTCACCGCGGCAGCCACCGAGCGTCTCCCCCGCTCCGCGGCCATCGCGGAGACCGTCCGCCGACGCCGCGCCGCCGGTGGGCCGGCCGAACAGGCCCTGGGTGCACTCGTGGGACTCGAACTGCGCCCCCGCCGGCTGCGTGAGGCTGCGCAGATGTGGCAGCAGGTCACCGATGCCGTGGGCACCGCGCAGCGCGACGCCCTGTGGTCGCACCCCGACCTCGTGCCCACCGCAGCCGACATCGACGCCCCGGAGGCCCTCATCGCGCGCCTCGAAGCCGAGGCCAGGGGTGAGCGTCCGGAGCAGGACGAGATGGATCTCGCGCTCGAAGACCTCCTCCGTGGCGAGGAACGCGGCGACCAGCACGACGACGAGCCCGGTTCGGAGCCCTCCGGCCCGAACGGTGCCGGCGGCCCCCCGGTCTGACCCACGGCGACGCTCCACAGCTCGTCCTACCGGGCGAGCTGTGGACAGTGCCGACGCGACCGGTCGTCGACCCGCCATCATCGATGGATGACGACGCGCCTCGATCCCAGGAGACCACTGCTCTGGCGGACCCCGCACAGCCTGCAGGTGGGCGTCGATGAAGCGGTCGTGCTCGACAGCGTCCGGACCGAGACCGAGCAGGTCGTCGCGGCACTGCGTGCCGGCTTCCCTGACCTGGTCGAACGACGACTGCCGGACGCGTTCGACATCCCGGCCCAGGAATTCGATCGCGTCCTTTCGACACTCGACCCGGTGATCGAGCACCACGGCCCCACCTCCGGAACCGCCGAGACGCGCCGGATCGTCGTGGACGGCGCGAGCCCGGCGGCCGAGCTCGTCCGACGCCTCCTCTCCGAGCAGGAGGCGGTCGGACTCCTACCGCCGGAGTCCGTGTCGACGCAACCCGGGCCGCAGCCCGACCACGTCGACGTCGCCGTCCTCTTCGCCGACTTCGTCATCCCGCCGAGTCGGTACACGCGCTGGCTGCGCGACGACGTCCCGCACCT
The DNA here is from genome assembly GCF_002024505.1 of Plantibacter flavus. Classification (NCBI taxonomy): domain Bacteria; kingdom Bacillati; phylum Actinomycetota; class Actinomycetes; order Micrococcales; family Microbacteriaceae; genus Plantibacter; species Plantibacter flavus. The sequence continues at coordinate 1,587,456 of NZ_CP019402.1, read as the reverse complement.
GCCGGTCGTCTTCAGTGATCGTGTCGTCAGGATCGGGCCGTTCGTGACACCCGGCTCAGGGCCGTGCCTGCACTGCGTGGAACTGCACCGCACCGACGACGATCCGACCTGGCCGGCCGTCGCATCCCAGCTCCTCGGCCGCCGTTCGCCGCTCGACACCCAGCTCCTCGGCGCGGAGGTCGCGACCCGCGTGACCCGCCTGGTGATCCGCCATCTCGACGCGTCCCAGCCCATCCTCGCGAGCACCCAGCTGGTGGTCGACGCCGCTACCGGTGGGGTCAGGCGCCGCGTCGTCCGGGAGCACTCGAGGTGCGCATGCCGAGCTCTGCCAGGAACCGCGACGGCTCGCGTCGACCACCGCGTTGCTGCATCTCGGACCAGGACAGGTTGAGCAGCCGCTTGGCGCGCGTGATGCCGACGTAGAGGAGCCTCCGTTCCTCGTCCGCCTGCTCGAACTGCTTCGCGTAGGAGATCGGCAGGTATCCCTCGGAGAGCCCGATGAGGTGCACCGCCTCCCACTCGAGGCCCTTCGCCGAGTGCAACGTCGCCAGCGTGACCGCCTCGACCGTCGGTTCGTGCTGAGCGGCCTGCCGCAGTTGCAGCTCATCCGTGAAGGCGCGGAACGAGGTGCCTTCCGGCGCCTGGTCGACGAGCCCCATGATCGCGTTGAGCGACTCCCAGCGGTCGCGCACCGCACCGCCGCCGTCGGGCGGGTCCTGGCTCCAGCCGAGCGACCGGAGCACGTCGCTCACGGACTTGAACAGGGGCTCGCCGCTGATCGAGACGGAGGCCGCGCGGAGCTGGAGCAGGGCCTGCCGCACCTCGGGCAGCTCGAAGAAGCGCTTGGAGCCGTGCATGACGTAGGGGATGCCGGCTTCGCCGAGGGCCGTCTCCAACGCCGCCGCCTGGACGTTGATCCGGTAGAGCACGGCGATCTCCGAGGCCGGGACGCCCGCCTGCAGCTGCACGAGGATCTCCGAGGCCACGCCTCTCGCCTCGGACAGCTCGTTCGGATACTGCCGCAGGCCGACCGCCGGCGTCTCGGGCCGTGCGGTCTGGGTGCCCTCGTCGTCGCGTGCGGTGGCCGCTGAGAGGTGCAGTGCCCCCGGACGACCCCGCATGAGCGTGTTCGCCGCGGCCACGACGGGCGGGGCGGAGCGGTAGTTGCGCTCGAGCCGGACGACCGTGGCGTCGTGATACCGGGTCGGGAAGTCGAGCAGGTAGTCGGACCGGGCACCGGCGAAGGAGTAGATGGTCTGGCTCGCGTCGCCGACGACGCACACGTCCCGTCGACCGCCCAACCAGAGTTCGAGGAGTCGGTGCTGCAGCGGCGAGACGTCCTGGTACTCGTCCACGACGAAGAACCGGTACTGCTCGTGCACCTGCATGGCGACGGCGGGCTCGGTCTCGATCATGCCGGCGCAGGCGAGCAGGACGTCCTCGAAGTCGATGCGTCGGCGCTCGTCCTTCAACTGCTCGTAGGTCTCCTGGAGCGAGACGACCTGCTCGAGGGACAGCTTGGCCGGCAGCGGGCGGTTCGACGCCGCGTACTGCTCGAGGGTCAGGCCGGACACCTTACGCCATTCGATCTCGCCCGCCACGTCGCGCAGGGTCGCCGTGTCGACCCGCAACCGGAGTCGCTCCGCCGCGTGCCCGAGGACCCTGCCCTTGCTCTCGACGAGCGCGGGAACCGGTCCGCCGACGACCTGGGGCCAGAAGAAGTTCAGCTGCGAGAGTGCGGAGGCGTGGAAGGTCCGGGCCGAGACCCCCTCGGCGCCGAGGGCCCGGAGCCGGCCACGCAGTTCCGCAGCCGCGCGACTGGTGAAGGTGAGCGCCATGACGCGCGACGCCGTGTACGTCCCGGTCGCGACGCCGTAGGCGATGCGATGGGTGATCGCCCGGGTCTTGCCGGTGCCTGCGCCGGCGAGCATGCACACGGGGCCCCGGAGCGCCTCTGCCGCGACGGCCTGGTCGGGGTCGAGTCCGGCCAGCAGTTCGGCCGGGCTGCTCATCGTCGACCCTCGGTGGTACCGCGCCTCATCGAGACCAGGATCCGCGGAGCCATTCGTCGATCACGGCTCGTGCGATCGACGACGGTCCGGGGAGGATGACGTCGGTGGACGGGTCCTCGAGTTCCTCCCGCGTGAACCACCGCAGGTCGAGGATCTCCTGACCGTCCGGGACGAGTGCCTCCGGATCCTGATCCGCCGCGAGCGGGGCGACGAAACCGAGCATGAGCGAACGCGGGAACGGCCACGGCTGCGAACCGAGGTAGACGGGCGTGCCGAGACGCATTCCCGACTCCTCGAAGATCTCGCGGGCGACGGCCTGCTCGAGGGACTCGCCGGCATCGACGTACCCGGCCAGCAGCGAATACCGGTTGTGTTCCCACATCGCGTTCGACCCGAGCAGGATCCGTCCCTGAGGATCGACGACGGCGACGATGACCGCGGGGTCCATGCGCGGGAAGAGCTCGTTGCCGTCGACCGGGCAGTGCCGCGCCCAGCCGGCGTTGCGGACCGTGGTCGGCGAGCCGCAGTGCGCACAGAACGGCTCGGCACGATGCCAGCCGGCGATGGCGAGCGACGTCGCCAGGATCCCGACATCGCGGTCCGACAGGCGATGTCCGCTCCGACGGAGGTCGAACCAGCGGTCCTCATCCTCGGTGATCGCGTCGGCGTCGGCGTCGGCGAGGACCCAGAGCAGGATGTCCGTGCCCGGTGGCGTCCCAGGGCTGTCCTCGACGGTGCTTCCGAGGTAGACCATGAGCTCCGGCTCGGGAAGATCGGAGGGAACCAGGAGGTCGAGCGCGTCGCCGGTCACGAGTGCGCGCCGACCGCGGAGGACGACGGCTCGGGCGTTCGGGTCGACCCGCAGCTCGTCGAGCACGTCCGGTCGGGAACGAAGCTCGCCGTGACGGTCGAGTCCGCCCCTCGCGAGCGGTAGACCGGCGAGTGCGCGAACCTGAATCGTCATGGACAACCTCTCTGAGGGCGTGGCGAGCGCGGCTCACCGGGACGGCCCCGTACCCTGGATGTCATGGCCAGATCCCATCTCACTCTAGCCGCGTTGGCCACCTCGGCCGTCGCCGACCTCCAGGTCCGCGGGTCCGGCGCGCACACCGCCGGCGGCGAGGGGAACTACGACGCGGCCCGTCTCGTGACGGGCGATGGGCGCGAGCTCATCGTGCGCATCCCGACCTCGCAGCAGGCCGAGACGGAGCAGTCCGCGGACCTCATCGCCCTGCGCGCACTCACGCCCGGTATCCGCAGCAGGTTGCCCTTCGACGCCCCGACCGTCGTGGGCCAACTGCCCGTCGACGGCACTCGCGCCGTCGTGCTCGACTTCGTGGCCGGCAGTCACCTCGACCCGACCGCGCTCGGCCGCGACGAGGTCCTCTCGGACTCGCTCGGTGCCGCGGTCGCCGCGATCCACTCCCTCCCGACGGCGTTCATCGCGGAAGCGGGCCTCCCGTTGCTGTCCACCGAGCTCATCCGGGCGGACGCGCACCGCATCGTGTCCCGCGCCGCCGAGACGCGGCTCCTCCCGACCGCCGTCCGGGAGCGCTGGCAGGCGGCCGTCGAGGACCACTCGCTCTGGCAGTTCCAGCCCACCGTCATCCACGGATCCCTCGCCGCGGACCGCGTGCTCGTCATCCGTCAGGACGGCCATGGCCTCGTCAACGGCGTCATCGAGTGGGGCTCACTGCGGGTCGGCGACCCGGCCCTCGACCTCCACTGGATCGCGACGCTCGGCGCGACCGGCGAGCAGGCCCTGTCCGCCTACGCCGCCTCGTGCTCTCGCGGACCCGACCGGTTCGTCACCCTCCGCGCCCGGCTCTACGCGGAACTCGAGATCGCGCGCTGGCTCCTGCACGGTCGCGACAGCCACGACGAGACCATCGTCGAGGACGCCGTCGCGATGCTCGACGGGCTCGTCGACCGCGTGCTCGGCGACGTGACGGACCCCCTCGGCACCACGACCGGACCCGTCCTCGACGTCGACGAGGTCGAGGACATGCTCGACCGCACACCGATCGGCTCGTCCTCCCCCGGCATCGCCATGCAGACCGACACCTACGACCGCTCAGAGCTCGAGCGCGCCCTCGGCCGCGATCCCGGCGGCTCGGACGTCGACGACACGGACGACGCTGAGACCGACGACGATCGCGACCACGCCGGAACCGATGCGGACCCGAACGCCACGGATCAGATCGACACCTCGTCGTTCGAGCTCTGGGACTCGGCCGCCTCCCCGAAGGACCGCTCCCACTCCGACAGGAGCTCCTCCTCCGAGTAGAGGCGTTCCGGCCGGAGCTGCACGTCGTGGCTCACGTAGTAGAGCACGGCGTCGACGCGCTCGGGGTCGACCTCCCGGTGGTGCGCGTACGCCAGACGGTAGAGCGCGAGCTGGAACGAGGCGTTCCGTACGTCCTCAGGCGTCGTGGGTACCGCGCCGGTCTTCCAGTCGACGATCTCGAACCGGTCCCCGCGTTCGAACACCGCGTCGAGCTTGCAGACCACCACTCGTCCGGTGTCACCGAGCGGCACGTGGATCTCGGTCTCGACCTCGACCGGCCGGACGTCAGCCCATTCCGAGGCGAGGAACCGTTCGGTGAGCTCCTCGAACCCGATCCCCTCCGACGCGTCCGGCCCGGGCGTTCGACGTCGAGCTCCTCGGGGAGCGCGTCGACCAGCTCCTGCAATCCGAAGCGTCCGTAGTGCGCCTCGACCCACGAATGGAACCGGGTTCCGAGGCGGGTCTGCCGGTATGGCCGTTGCGGGACGGGGCGACGCAGTCGTTCGAGTGCGGCGTCCGGTTCCGTGACGAACTCCTTGAACTTGGACGCGGGGATGCGCACCGGGAGTTCACCGCGCGCGGTCGTCGTCGCGGCACGGCGTCGTTCCTCGAGGAGCAGCGTCAGCTCGTTCTCGAGGGGGCCGAGGGTCGCCAGCAGCTCGGACTCAGGTCGCCCGCGCCGCTGCTCGACCTCGGCCGCCGCCCGTTCGACGACGCTCCGACGCGCTCCGAGCGGATCGAGTGGCCAGTCGAGGACCGCGGCACCGGAGTCGACCGGGTTCTCCTCGAAGGCGGATGCGGCGGGGAGCGGTGCGATGACCCCCGCCGACGCCAGCTCCAGAAGATAGGTGCTCGCGGCACGGGGCCGCTTCCGATCGCCCGACCAGAACGAGCCGGTGAGCAGGAGGTCGTGCTTGGCGCGGGTCACCGCCACATACGCGAGCCGGCGTTCCTCGTCGAGCGCGCGTTCGCCGAGCGCCTCCGAGAAGGCGAGCTGAGCGTCGACGACCTCCTTCCGCGTCTCGGCCGTCCGCCAGGCGAATTCCGGCAGCTCCGCCGCGTCGCCTCGGAAGTCGTACGGCAGCGTCCCGAGACGCACCCAGCCTTTGCCGTCCTTCGGTTTGGCGGGCAGTTCGTCGACCACGAGCCGCGGGATCGCGACATGGTCCCATTCGAGGCCCTTCGAACCGTGGATGGTGAGCAGCTGGACGGCACCCTGGTCGGGTGCGTCGCTCGCCGGTCCGAGGTCGTCTCGGGCGAGCGAGCGGTCGATCCAGGCCAGCAGGCTGCCGAGCGTCACCTGCTCCTCCGCCTGGATGAACGAGATGACCTCGTCGTGGAACGCCTGCAGTCTGGCCGGAGCGCGCGCCGCGGATCCGGTCGACTCGTTCGCGACGACCTCGATGTCGAGTCGCAACTCGCGCTCGACCGCTCTGACGAGATCGGGGAGGCCGCTGCCCGCACGACGCCGCAGGGAGGCGAACACCAGACCGGCCTCCCGGAGACGCGAACGCGCCTCGTCGGTGAACCCGGCGGCGAGGCCGGCCGGCACGCGGTCGGCGGCGATGAAGTCGAGCGCGTCGATGATCGACCGCCCGTCGTCGTCGGCGACCGACTCGCGGAGCCGGGCGGCCAGTTCGGCGTCGTACCGCTTCGTCTTCCAGTCGATGGCCTGCAGGTACCGGGCCACCTCCACGAGGTGACCGAGGTCGTGGACGCCGATCCGCCAGCGTGGTCCGCTCAACAGCCTGATGAGCGAGGACCCGGCACCGGGATCGTGGATGACGCGCAGTGCCGCCGTCACGTCGACGATCTCCGGCGAGGAGAGCAGACCGCCGAGGCCGAGGATGTGGTGCGGGACGCCGAGGGCGGCGAGGCCGTCGGCGAACTCCTGCATCGGTCGACGCGCCCGGAACAGGATCGCTGCCGAACCGGCCGGATCTCCCCCGCGTTCGGCGAGCAACCGGTCGGCGCACCACTCGGCGACCATCCGGATCTCCTCGGCACCGGTCTCGGGGAACTCGACGGCGAGGGAGCCCGCCCCGGCGCCGGGCTTCGGCTCGAGGTCGAGGACACGCAGCTTCCCCGCCGTCTGCGCCTGCTGCTGCAACGGGCGGACGAGGACGTTCGCGGCTTCGAGAACCGTATGGTCGTTCCGCCAACTCGTGGACAGGTTGAACTGGGTGGCGGCGACCTCGCGACTGAAGTCGCGGGAGAACCGCGCGAGGTTCGCCGCGCTCGCGCCGCGCCAGCCGTAGATGGACTGGTGCGGGTCGCCGACCGCCATGACGGGGTGGTCGGCGAACAGGGTCGACAGCAGTCTGGTCTGCACGACCGAGGTGTCCTGGTACTCGTCGAGCAGGACGACGCCCGCGCGATCGCGCGCGACGGCGGCGACCTTCGGCGAACGTTCGCAGGCGGCGAGCGCGAGGGCGACCTGGTCGGAGAACTCGACGAGTCCCTGCCGGCGCTTCTCGTCGGCGTACCGGTGCGCGAGGTCGAGCAGGACCGGCAGGGCACCCACGACCTCGACGGCCTGGTCGATCTGCGCGTACGCCCCGCGACCGCCGTCGGGGAGCTCGCCGATGCCGACGAACCGTTCCACGAAGCCGAGCAGCTCCTCGGTGGTGCCGTCGATCTCGGCGAGCTCATGGCTCAGCGAGAGGACGAGCTCGGCGACCTGGTCGACGGACTTGCCGAGGGCGGCGAGCCGTTCGTCTCCGTGCCGGACCACGACGCGTCGCGCGAGTCGCCAGGCGGACGCCTCGGACAGCAGGACCGACTCGGGCTCACGGCCCACCAGGAGGGCGTTGTCGCGGAACAGGGCGTTCGCATAGGCGTTGTAGGTGGACACCTCGGGACGGTCGAAGAGCGCGTCTGCCGCGGGATCCAGGATCCCGATGTCCTGCAGGGCGGCGATCCGCTTGCCGATCCGTGCCGCCAGCTCACCCGCGGCCTTCCTGGTGAAGGTGAGCCCCAGGATCCCGTCGACGCTCACGTGCCGGTTGGCGAGCAGCCACACGACGCGTGAGGCCATGGTCTCGGTCTTCCCGCTGCCGGCACCGGCGACGACGAGGACCGGGGCCATGGGTGCCTCGATGACATGGACCTGCTGCGTCGTCGGTTGCGGAAGGCCGAGCAGGCCGGCAAGCATCTCGGCCGAGTAAGTCTCCTCCGTGCTCATGAGCTCACCGCCGGGACGACGTGGATGGCGCACTCGCCGAACGCGAACGGGTCATGGCAGTGGGTCCCGACACGGGCCTCGAACACCGCTCCCGCCATGCCGATCGCGTCCGACAGGACACGCTCGCGGAAGCGCTCGAGGGCCTCGTCGTCGAAGGCCGGCTGGGCCGGGTCGTAGTACTCCTTGCGCTTCGTGCCTGCCGACACGACGATGAGCTTCGCGCCACCGCTCAGCAGCCCCTCCGTACCGGCGATCGCGCCGGACGCCAGCGCGAGCTGGTAGGCGCCGAGCTGCGCCATGTCGGCGACCTCCCGGTCCTGTCTCGGCGCCGAGCTGCCGGTCTTGAGGTCGGCGATCACGACGCGCCGTGTCCCGTCGGTGTCGGGCACGAGCTCGACGCGGTCGATCGAGCCGCCGAGCACGGCCGCGCCGCCCAGCTCACCGATGGGGATGCGGAGGCTGAACCGGCTCTCGTTGCCGATCGAGGTCACGCCCGCCCGCTCCGCGTCGTGGAGGTACGCCGACAGCCGGTGGACGAGTTCCGCCGCACGCCGTTTCGTCGCCGCGCCCTCCCAGTCCGCTTCGAAGTGGAGTTCGTCCCAGCGGTCCTCCACCGCTGCCCAGAGCGCGGCCTCGTCGGAGGACTCCGCGTGCTCGAGCGCGGCGTGCACGATCGTGCCGAGCCCGGAGGCGAACCCGGAGGCACCGCCGCCCAGTCGGGCGATCGCCCAGTGCAGCGGGCACTCCTCGAAGGCCTCCATGCGGGACGGGGAGACCGGCAGCTCCTCGACGGCGGGGTCGTGCAGCGGTGCCGTCGAGCTCGGTGCGGCCACGCCGTACCACTCCTCGGTCGGGGCGCCGGGTACTCCCGCTGTCGCGAGGATGGCCAGGGCCGAGGCGGACGCGGCACGCTCGGCAGGGTCCGCGGGGCGGATCCGGCGAGTGAGCGAGCGACGCAGGGTGCCGACGAGGCCGCGGAGCGACAGGGGCGACAGGGACGCCCGGTGCGGATCGGGTTCCGGGAGCAGCGTGAGGAACGGGCTCGCCTGGTGGTCGTCGTCGACGACCGCGACCACCATGAGCGACCGGTGCGCACGGGAGGTCGCCTGGGCGAAGAGTCGGAGCTCGTCGTGGAGGACCGCGCGTCGTGCGTCCGCTGTCGCCGTGGCCGTGCCCTCCAGCAGCTCCACGAGCTCCGAGGCGCCGAGCAGTGAGTCGCGGACCCGCAGGTTGGGCCACACGCCGTCCTGCATGCCGGCGACGACGACCGTGTCGAACGCGGTACCGACCAGGGCGGCGGGCGTCGCGATCGTGACCGCCTCCCGGAGGCCGGTCGGCGCGAGGGAGTCGTCGCCGACCGTCTGTTCGAGCAGGCGGTCGAGGAAGACGGAGGCCGGGGTGTCGGGCTCCGCCTCGACGAAGGTCCGTGCCGCGTCGGCCAGCTGGGTGATCGCGTCGAGGTCGCGGTTCGCCTCCTCGGCGGCCTGACCGCTGCCCTTCGACAGCGAGACCCAGGAGCGCTCGAGTCTGCTCCGCGACCAGAGGCCGTAGACGAGTTCCTCGGCGGACGCGCCCGCCGCTGCCTGCGCGCTCGCCTCGGCGAGGCTGTCGGCGAGTGAGCGGGCGCGGGCGGCGGAGGGCGTCTCGAGTCCGATGAGTGCACCGGGGACGGCGAACGCCTCCTCCAGCAGGCGGTCCGCGCTGCGGTCGAGGCCCTCAGCGAGATCGGCGTGGCGGAGCGCGGCCCGGAGTCGCCTGACCCCGATCGAGTCCAGTCCGCCGAGCGCGCTGTGGAGGAGTTCGGTCACGACCTCGGCGTCGAGCGGCGTCCGCCCGAGCGCCACCGACATGGCGAGGAGGACCGACCTGACGAACGGGTGGTCGCGCAGCGGTGCTCCGCCGGTGCTCGCCCGGGTGGGCACCTCGAGGGAGGACAAACCCCGTTCGATCGCCGGGATCAGCCCGCCGCTGCGGACGACCACCGCCATGTCGGCCCACGCGACACCGTCGAGGACGTGGCGCTCGCGGAGGAAGCGTGCGACGACCGCGATCTGCTCGGCCGGGGAACCGGCCGCCACGGTGACGACGGAGTGCTCGGGCGTCTCCGCGTCATCGACCGGTGGCGCGGCCGTGCGATGGAGTCCGGCGCCGGCCGTGCCGATGCGCTCGGCGACGCCGCGGACCGTCGCCCGGATGTCCGGTGTCCCGCGGTGGACCTGCTCGAGCACGAGCGTGTCCACCGGGCGGCCGAGCACCTCGGCGAACCGCCCGAGGGCGTCGGCACGGGCACCGTGGAAGGCACCCGTCGTGAGGTCGGGGTCGCCGAACGCGACGATCGCGACCCCGTGTCGGGCGAGCGCGGCGAACAGCTGCAGGACGCCGTGGGTCGCCTCCTGGGCGTCGTCCACGAAGACCACCCGCAGGCTGCGGAGCACGCCCGTCCCCGGTTCCTGTTCGTCGAGGAGCCGGACGGCGCGGGCGAGGGCCGCCGCGGGCGTGAGGTGTCCGCGCCAGTCGTCGGCGAGGAACCCCTCGATGAAGCCCGCGGACGCGACCCACTCCGGACGCCCGTGCTCGGTACCGAGCCGACGTAGCTCGGCTGGCGCGACGTCGTGTTCGACGCTGCGTTCCATGAGGTTCCGGAGCTCGGTGCGGAACCCCTGCAGGCGCCTGACCTCGGGACCGAGCTCCGCTGGCCACAGCGGACCGGTCGCGTCCTGTTCGTCGCCGAGGAGTCGCTCGGCGATGGTCTGGTCCTGCTCGCCGCCCGTCAGCAACCGCGGTCGTCCTGAACCGGCGAACGCCCCGGAGCCCGCGATGACCTCGAGGGCGAGGGAGATGGCGGTGCGCGCCAGGGATCCGGGTGTGGCGCGCGCGACCCGTGCCTCGAGGCGGTCGCGGAGGACCTGCGCCGACGACCGGGAGGAGGCGATGACGAGCACCTCGTCGGTGCGCAGGCCGCGCGAGTGCACGCGTTCCGCCACCGCTTCGATGAGCGTGGTGGTCTTGCCCGTGCCGGGAGCCCCCAGTACGACGGCGGACCGGTCGTCCGCGAGCCGCAGCACGGCGTCCTGCGAGTCGTCGAGCCGGACACCCATGCCGACAGCCGGGTCGCCGGCGGGCGCGCGGCCCGCGTCACGGACCGCACCCGTCGGATCGTCGGAGGCGTCGGGAACGGTCATGGTCCGCACGTTACCGGAGGCTCCCGACATCACCGCGACGGCCGACCGGCGTTCCGCTGTTCGCTGACAGCAGCCGACCCGCGCCGGTCGGAGGACCACGACTCCCGTAGTCTTGCCCTACGCAACCGAAAGGCACTCAAGGTGGAAATTCGCATCGGAATCCTCAACAGCCCTCGCGAGATCGGCTTCGAGACCTCGCAGCCGGCGTCGGAGATCGAACAGGCGGTCAAGACCGCGCTCGAGACGGACGCCAAGCTGCTCGCACTCAAGGACGACAAGGGCACCAGCTACCTCATCCCGACCGCGGGCATCGGCTACGTCGAGCTCGGAACCGAGGAGTCCCGCCGCATCGGATTCGTCGGCTGACCATGGAACTCCTCTTCGTCGTGCTCGGCGGCGCCATCCTCGGTCTCGCCGTCCGCTACCTCCTGCCCGGCCGCGACCAGCACGGCGCAGCCCTCATCCCGGCGGTCGCGACGCTCGTCGCCGCCGTGGTCTGGGTCGCGGCGACGTGGGCCGGCATGGCGTGGGACGGCGGCTGGATCTGGGTGCTCGCCTTCGGCGCGTCCGTCATCGTGAGTGTGGTGGTCGACCTCGTGCTCGTCCGCGTCCGCACCTCGTCGGACGAGGCGATGCTGACCCGCTTGCAGCAGGGCGTCGCCGCCTGACCCGAGGCGCTCGATCGATCGACGCCGTCGCTCCAGCCGGAGCGGCGGCGTCGTCGTGTCGGAGGGGACGACCGGTCAGGCCGTGAGCCCGAGCGCGTCCATCCGTCTGGTGTGGTTCGCGATGAGCTCCGTGTAGACCGGTTCGACCCGGGCGTCGTCCGGCAGCGCCTTGCTCTCGGTCACGAGGGCCGACCTGGCGACGAGCATGGTGTCGCCGAGCAACCGGCGGCCCCACATCGCGAGCGTCGAAGCGCGCTCCGGATGCGATGCGATCACCCGGTGCAGGATCCCGACGAGCGGGTCCTCCTCGGGACCGGGGGCGACGATGGCAGCCAGATCCCGGGCGTCCGCTCCGTCCAGGCCGCGTGCGAGCTGCGCGAAGAACTCGTCGAGGAAGCCCCGCGCCACGAGGACGCCCAGCAGGAGTTCGTCCCAGGTACCGGTTCGCAGGATCGCCTGGAACTCGTCCCGCGTGCGTGCGTAGGGTTCGAGCACGGCGCCCGGGTCGTCGCTCGTCCTCCGGAGCCACGCGAGCAGCGCCTGGTGCTTGCGCAGCGCCGTGGCGGCGGCCTCTGCGAGCGTCTCCCGATCGGCGTCGTTCGGAGCGTGCTCGACGGCGAACGACAGCGTCATGAAGAACCCGAGCTGCAGCTGCGCCACCTGACCGAGGTAGTCCGCGGTGCTGGGCGCGAGCTCGTGGAGGTCGACGCGGGTCGCCTGGACGGCGTCCTCCCGCGAGCGCAGACGAGGCGTCTGCGTGCCGGGACGCCGACGTCGTGCAAACCAACGAGCCATGCGACCACCCTATCCGCAGCACGCCGATCGCCGTGTCCCGCGCGCCCAGCGGCCTCTCGGGACCTCCCGGGTAGAATAGCCGTGCCCCGGCGTCGGATCGGGGCCCTACACCTGTGTGCAATCGAAGGTGTAGACCATGACTGCACTGACAGGTATCTCCGTGACTTTCTCTGATCTCGGTGTCGACCAGGACATCGTCGACGCCCTCACGTCCAAGGGCATCATCGAACCATTCCCCATCCAGGAGCAGACGATCCCCCTCGGGCTCGCCGGCCAGGACATCATCGGCCAGGCCAAGACGGGCACGGGCAAGACCTTCGGGTTCGGCATCCCGATCGTCCAGCGCCTCGGCCTCGACCCGGCTCCCGGCGTCAAGACCCTCGTCGTCGTCCCGACCCGTGAGCTCGCCGTCCAGGTGTCCGAGGACATCGAGATCCTCATCTCGAACCGCTCCACGACGCTCGTCTCCATCTACGGTGGCAAGGCCTACGAGGGGCAGATCGAGCAGCTGAAGGCCGGCGCCCAGATCGTCGTCGGAACGCCCGGCCGTCTCATCGACCTCAACAACCAGCGTCTCCTCGACCTCTCGGGCATCACCGAGATGGTGCTCGACGAGGCCGACAAGATGCTCGACCTCGGCTTCCTCGCCGACATCGAGAAGCTCTTCTCCAAGACCCCAGCCGCGCGTCACACGATGCTGTTCTCGGCGACCATGCCCGGTCCGATCGTGGCCCTGGCCCGCCGCTTCATGAGCAAGCCGATCCACATCCGGGCGAGCGACCCCGACGAGGGGCTCACGCAGGCCAACATCAAGCACCTCATCTACCGCGCGCACTCGCTCGACAAGGACGAGGTGATCTCGCGCATCCTGCAGGCCGAGGGTCGCGGCAAGACCGTGATCTTCACGCGGACCAAGCGTGCCGCCGCGAAGCTCGTCGAGGAACTGACCGACCGCGGGTTCAACGCCGCGGCGGTGCACGGCGACCTGAACCAGGAGCAGCGCGAGCGGGCGATGGCGTCGTTCAAGGCTGGCAAACGCGACGTCCTGATCGCCACCGACGTCGCCGCCCGTGGCATCGACGTCGACGACGTCACCCACGTCATCAACCACACGATCCCCGAGGACGAGAAGACGTACCTCCACCGCGTCGGCCGTACCGGTCGTGCCGGGAAGACGGGTATCGCCGTCACGTTCGTCGACTGGGACGACCTCCACAAGTGGGCGCTCATCAACCGCGCCCTCGAGTTCGGCCAGCCGGAGCCGACGGAGACCTACTCCTCGAGCCCGCACCTGTTCACCGACCTCGGGATCGCCGAAGGCACGAAGGGCCGACTGAAGCCCGCCAAGGCCGTCGAGCCCGCTCCGCGACGCGAGGGTTCGCGGAGCGCAGGCGGACGCGACGGTTCCCGGACCGGCGGTGGACGCGACGGTTCGCGGACCAGCGGCGGTCGCGGTGGTGAGCGCGGCGGACGCGGAGGCGACCGCACCCAGCCGACCAGCACCCGGCTCGAGTCCCAGCCGAGCACCCGCGCCCACTCGCGGACGCACGACGCCGCCTCGACCGACACCGTCGACCGCAGCGCGCCTGCGGCAGGCACACACGACGGCCACGGTCCGGAGCACCGCGACGGCAACAGCGCTCCCCGCCGTCGGAGCCGGACGCGCCGCACCGCACCCCCGGCACCGACGGCGTAGATCCACCACGCAGAACGCCCGCACCCTTCCGGATGCGGGCGTTCCGCATGTCGCGAGCGCTGCGCTCGGAGCCGGACGCTCCGTGAGCACGTCGACAGGCTCAGTGACCGGAAGAGGTTCGACGGGAACTCCCGACGCGCCGCGGGTCAGTCGGGCAGGACGGGCGCCGAGCCGGTGGCCTCGCCCACGATGCGCCGGACCACGTCGATGTCCGTGGTGTTCTCGCCGAGGCGGTTCGGCTTACCGGTGCCGTGATAGTCGCTCGAGCCGGTAGCGACGAGGCCCAGCTCTGAGGCGATCCGGCGCACGACGACCTTGCCCTCCTCGGTGTTCTCGCGGTGCTCGATCTCGAGCCCGAACAGACCCGCATCGGCGAGCTCGCGGAAGTACGGCTCGGGCAGCATCCGGTCGCGACCGGCCGGGACCGGGTGGGCGATCACCGGGACACCACCGGCGGCGCGGACGAGCTTGACCGCCGTGAGCGGGTCGGGCGCGTAGTGCGGCGCGTAGTACCCGGTGCGCGGATGCAGGATGCCGTCGAAGGCTTCACCACGGTCGGCCACGATCCCGAGGGCGACGAGGGCGTCGGCGATGTGGGGCCGGCCGACAGTCGCGCCTTCGCGGGTCTGCGCGAGGACGTCCGACCAGGACAGCGGGTAGTCGTCACCGATGCGTGCCACGATGCCTTCGGCCCGCCGGAGCCGGGACTCCCGGATCTTCGCGGTCTCCTGGAGCAGGTCGCCGTTCAGCGGATCGATGAGGTACGCGAGCAGGTGCACACTCCGCCACTCGTAGCGGGTGCTCAGTTCCATTCCGGGGAGTAGCGTGATGCCCTGGCGACGCGACTCGACGGCCGCCTCGGCCCAGCCGGCGGTGGAGTCGTGGTCGGTGAGGGCGATCGTGCCGAGCCCTGCGGCACCGGCAGCGCGCATCAGCTGCGTCGGCGTCTCCGTGCCGTCCGAGACGCTCGAGTGCGTGTGCAGATCGGCGGGGCCGTGCATGTCTCGAGCGCTCACCACGCTTCCACCCTAGTCGCAGGTCCCGCCCCGAGGACTCCCAGACCGCTCGCCTACGCTGACGCGGGTGCTGAAGACCGTCGGTGGCGTCATCGCGGCCGTGCTCGCGATCGCGACCACGGCCCTGCTGGTCGTGGCCGTCCTCCCCGGTCTGTTCGGTCTCGAACAGGCCCAGGTCGTCGTCCAACTGAGCGCGTTCCGCCTCGTCGTGGCGATCGCCGCCGCCGGCGGCGCCCTCCTCTGCCTCGTGACGACGATCCTGGTCCGGGGATCCCTCCGCGTGCTCCCCGCCTTCCTGGCGGTCGTCCTCGCCGCGGTCTCGGTCACCGGCGCCGTCGTCACCGCCAACCGCGGGGTCGACGATCAGATGGTCGCCGGTGAGGCGACCGATCTCGCGGATCAGGTCACGGTCCTCGCCTGGAACACCCTCGGCGACGCCGTCGACCCCGGGACGATCGCGGCGATCGCGGTGCGTGAGGGCGCCGACGTCGTCGCCCTCCCGGAGACCTCGTCCGACACCGCGGCGGTCGTCGCCGCCACGATGACCGCCGCCGGACGGCCGATGGTGGCGCATTCGACCACCGCCGACGCAGGAGGGACGAGCCTCCTCATCAGCACCGGACTCGGCGAGTACGCGGTCCGCGTACCGACGGCGACCGGGCCGACCGCCATCGAACGCTCGGAGACCCTCATCGCCGATCCGGTCCTCGGTCGCGGACCGACCCTCGTCGCCGTCCACACCACGGCCCCACTGCCGAGTCGGCTCGACGACTGGCGCTCGGAACTCGCCGATCTCGCCGACCGCTGCACCGACGACGCGGACATGATCATGGCCGGTGACTTCAACGCGACGCTCGACCACCTCGCCGGACTGCGCGGCGTCGGCGACCTGGGCGCATGCCACGACGCCGCCGCGGCCGACGCGGCAGCCGGGCTCGGTACCTGGCCGACCGAGCTCCCGGCGGTCCTCGGCGCGCCGATCGACCATGTCATGGCGTCACCGGGATGGGTCACCGTGTCGGCTCGCGTGCTCACCGACGTCGACGGCACCGGCAGCGATCACCGGCCCGTGGTCGCGACGCTGCTCCCCCGCACGGCGGGCTGAGCGACGGGCACCTGTCGCCACCGCAGTGCGACAATGGGGGCATGGCGACTTCCGCAGACACATCCAGTTCGAACACCGTCCAGACCGAGGCGACCTCCAACCGGGCGGCCGCCTGGTCCGAGGGCTTCCGTGCCTTCATCGGCACCGGGTGGGCGGACCGCCCCGAGGTCCTGCCGGAGCCGCGGGAGACCGCCGGCCTGGCAGCGGCTCGTCGTGAACGCCTGTCCGCTCAGTTCCCCGGTCAGCGTCTCGTCCTCCCCGCGGGCGGGATGAAGCAGCGGTCGAACGACACCGACTACCTGTACCGGGCGCACTCCGCCTTCTCGTACTACACCGGCTGGGCGGCCGACACCGAGCCCGACAGCGTCCTCGTGCTCGATCCCGAGGGGTCCGGCCACACCGCGACGCTGTACTTCCGAGAGCGAGCGGGCCGCGACACCGACGAGTTCTACACGAACGCCGCGATCGGCGAGTTCTGGATCGGTGCGCGTCCGTCGCTCGCCCAGGTGGCGGCCGACCTCGCGGTCACGACCGCCGACCTCTCGGCGTTCACGGCCGACGCCGCCGATCTCACGGTCGACGTCGACGACGAGCTGACGCGCGCCGTGTCGGAGATGCGCCTCGTGAAGGACGCCTACGAGATCGCGCAGATGCGTCTCGCCGTCGACGCGACCGCGCGCGGCTTCGACGACGTCATCGCCGAACTCCCGAAGATCCTCGCTCACGAGCGCGGCGAGCGCATCGTCGAGGGCGTCTTCGCCGGGCGGGCTCGCGCCGATGGGAACGGCGTCGGGTACGAGACCATCGCCGCCGCCGGACCGCACGCCTGCATCCTCCACTGGACACGCAACGACGGACGGGTCGTCCCGGGCGACCTCATCCTCATCGACGCCGGCGTCGAGCTCGACAGCTACTACACCGCCGACATCACCCGCACGCTCCCGGTGTCCGGCACGTTCACCGAGGTCCAGCGCAGGGTCTACGAAGCCGTCCGCGAGGCGGCCGACGAGGCCTTCGCCATCGTCCGCCCCGGCATCCGGTTCCGCGAGGTGCACGCGGCCGCGATGGCGGTCATCGCACGCAAGACCGCCGAGTGGGGCCTGCTCCCCGTCACCGCTGAGGAAGCGCTCCTGAAGGAGAACGAGCAGCACCGGCGGTACATGGTGCACGGGACGAGCCACCACCTCGGCACCGACGTGCACGACTGCGCCCAGGCACGTCGCGAGATGTACGCCGACGCCGTGATCGAGCCAGGCATGGTCTTCACCATCGAGCCCGGCCTCTACTTCCAGGTCGACGACCTCACGGTCCCCGAGGAGTACCGCGGCATCGGCGTCCGGATCGAGGACGACATCCTCGTCACCGAGGACGGCGCGGAGAACCTCTCCGCCGGCATCCCGCGCACCGCGGACGAGGTCGAGGCCTGGCTCGCGCGCTGAGCCCGTCCGTCGGGCGACGGCTCGGAGCCTGACGCGGCTGGATCAGCCCGCGTCGGACTCCGGGCCGCGCTCCAGGAGGTTGCGTGCACGGTTCGCGAGCTCACCGCCGACGATGAGGTCGTAGCGCGTCGCGACGACGAGCGTGGCCGAGGTGTACTCCTGCCGCTTGCGGGTCACCGAGTACGACACGATGCCGAACAGCATGCCGAACGCGGCACCCATGAGCACCGCGGCACCGAGCAGCATGAGGTTCGTCTCGGGGTTGAAGATGACGAGGACGAGCCCGAGGAACAGTCCGAGCCAGGCACCGCTGACCGCACCGGCTCCCGCAGCACGGCCGTAGCTGAGGCGACCGGTGACGCGTTCGACGCTCTTGAGATCGCTGCCGACGATCGAGATCTCCTTGACCGGGAAATCGGTGTGGGCGAGCGACGAGATCGCGGCCTGCGCGGACTCGTAGCTCTCGTAGCTGGCCACCGTCTCGCCTCGCGGGATGACGCCGAGCGCCGGGGCGCCCTTCCGGCCGAACTGTCGCGGATCACTCATACCTCCATCCTCTCACCCCGCCCGGAGCGGGCACTCCAGGCCGACCACCGGCGGGTAGGTTAGTAGTCGTGAGTGCAACCAGAGTGTTCGTCGCCAGGCTCGCCGGGTGCACCGTCTTCGACCCCGCGGGCGATCGTGTCGGCAAGGTCAGGGACGTGCTCGTCGTCTACCGCACCGGCAAACCACCGCGGGTCGTCGGCCTCATCGTCGAGATCCCCGGCAAGCGCCGCGTGTTCGTCTCGATCGGCCGCGTGACGAGCATCGGTGCCGGGCAGATCATCACCACGGGACTCATCAACGTCCGCCGGTTCGAGCAGCGCGGTGGCGAGGTACGCGTGATCGCCGAACTCTTCGGCCGACGTGTCGTCTTCCGGACCACCGGCGAGGAGGCGACGATCGAGGATGTCGCCATCGAGGAGCAGGGGCCCGGCGAGTGGCAGGTGTCGCAGCTGTTCGTCCGCCGCCCGAAGACCACCGCCTCCCCCTTCGTGAAGGGCCCGACGACCTTCGCCACCTGGAACGAGCTGCGCGAGGAGCAGGAACTCGGCGAGGCGCAGTCCGCCGAGCAGCTCATCGCGACCTACGCCGACCTGAAACCGGCCGACCTCGCGAACACGCTCCTCGACCTCCCGCGCGACCGGATGATCGAGGTCGCTGAGGAGCTGTCCGACGACCGACTCGCGGACGTGCTCGAGGAGATGCCCGAGACCGACCAGGTGCAGATCCTCGGCCAGCTCGACGACGACCGCGCGGCTGACGTCCTCGACCAGATGCAGCCCGACGACGCCGCCGACCTCATCGCCCAGCTCCCCGAGGATCGCGGAGAGCACCTCCTCGAGCTCATGGAACCGGAGGAGGCGGAGGACGTCCGCATGCTGCTCCGGTTCGACCCGGAGACCGCGGGTGGTCTCATGACGACCGAGCCGATCATCCTCTCCGCCGACGCCACCGTCGCGGAGGCCCTCGCGTCGATCCGCCGCTCCGAGCTGGCTCCCGCGCTGGCCGCAGGCGTGTGCATCACTCTGCCGCCGTACGAGTCGCCCACCGGACGCTTCCTCGGGATGGTGCACTTCCAGCGCATGCTCCGATACCCGCCGCACGAGCGCCTCGGCACGCTGCTCGATCAGAGCCTCGACCCGGTGGGCGTCCGTACCTCCGCCGCCGAGGTCTCGCGGATCCTCGCCAGCTACAACCTCGTCCAGGTGCCCGTCGTCGACGAACAGCACCGCCTGCTCGGGGTCGTGACGATCGACGACGTGCTCGACTACCTGCTCCCCGACGACTGGCGCAGCATCGACGAGAACGACGAACTCCCGCCGTCGGAACAGCGGCTCGGATCGAACGGAAGGAGGGCAGGTCGTGGCACGAGCTCCCCGCAATGAGATCAGGCTCGACGCTCCGAAGGGACTTCGCAGTTCCGTGCGGTCCATCCGCCGCGCGCCGGCCTCGCGCGACCGCTTCGGCCGCTTCACGGAGTGGATCGCCCGGGCGATGGGCACCCCGTGGTTCCTGCTCGGCCTCACGCTCTTCGTCATCCTCTGGATCGGCTGGAACACCTACGGACCGCTCTCCCTCCGGTTCGACTCCGTCGACATCGGTTTCGTCGCCCTGACGCTCGTGCTCTCCCTCCAGGCCTCCTACGCGGCGCCGCTCATCCTGCTCGCCCAGAACCGCCAGGACGACCGCGACCGCGTGCAGATCGAGCAGGATCGGCAGCGGTCCGAACGGAACCTCGCCGACACCGAGTACCTCGCCCGTGAGGTCGTCGCGTTGCGCCTGGCCCTCAAGGACATGGCGTCGAAGGACTTCATCCGCGCCGAACTGCGCTCCCTGCTCGAGGAACTCGATCGGGATCGCGCCGACCAGCCCGAACACGACGGGCCCGAGCGTCGGCGTGGCTGACGCCGACGCGGCCGACACCGGCCTCGCCGAGCGGATCAGGACCGCTCTCGCCCGCGTCATCGACCCCGAGATCCGCAAACCGATCACCGAACTCGACATGGTCGGCCCGATCACGGTGGACGACGACGGTGCGGCCGACGTCACGATCAAGCTCACGATCGTCGGCTGCCCGGCAGCGGCGAGCATCGAGCGCGACGTGCGTGAGGCCACCGCGGCGACCCCCGGGGTCACGAGCGTCGCGGTCGACGTCCAGGTGATGTCGACGGCGGAGCGTCAAGCGCTCACGGAGCGCCTGCGAGGCGGCCGGAGCGCCCGTGGCATCCCGTTCGGCCCGGACTCACTGACCCGTGTGTACGCCGTGACGAGCGGCAAAGGCGGTGTCGGGAAGTCGACGGTGACCGCGAACCTGGCCGTCGCACTCGCCGCCAGTGGTCTGCGGGTCGGCCTGGTCGACGCGGACGTCCACGGGTTCTCCATCCCGGGGCTCCTCGGCCTGGTCGAGGACGGCGTGGCCGTCAAACCGACGCAGGTCGGCGACATGATCCTGCCACCGGTCGCCCACGGCGTGAAGGTCGTCTCGATCGGCATGTTCATCGACGCACCGACGGACGGCACCACCGCCGTCGCCGTCGCCTGGCGCGGACCGATGCTCCACCGCACCATCCAGCAGTTCCTGACCGACGTGTTCTTCGGCGACCTCGACGTCCTGCTCCTCGACCTCCCGCCCGGCACCGGGGACGTCGCCATCTCCATCGGCCAGCTGCTCCCCCACGCCGAGGTGCTCGTCGTCACGACACCGCAGCCGGCCGCCGCCGAGGTCGCCGAGCGCAGCGGCGTGGTTGCGCGCCAGACCGGGCAGCGCGTCCACGGCGTCATCGAGAACATGGCGGGTCTCCCCCAGTCCGACGGCAGCATCCTGCAGCTGTTCGGCTCAGGGGGTGGCGAGGCGCTCGCAGCGCGGTTGTCGATCGGCCAGGACGCACCGGTACCGCTCCTCGCCTCGGTCCCGCTCAGCGTCCCGCTTCGGGAAGGTGGAGATGCCGGGCTGCCGATCGTGCTCTCGGATTCGACGGATCCCGCGGCCGCCGAGATCCTCCGGCTGGCCGGACAGCTCGCTGCCAGACCGCGTGGCCTCGCCGGTCGCCGTCTCGGCGTCAGCACGAACTGAGCCGTCCGGGTCGGACGCGTGCGACCGAAGCGGACTCAGGTGGCTTCGAGGTCGAACGGGGGCGCGGCGGTCTCCCCGGCTGCGAGTCGGCGCAGGCGCTCGTCGGTCGCCGCCTGGATCGACTTCGGTTTCTCGAGCGACGGAACGGCTGCAGCGGCGGCCGCGGGAGCCGCGTCGAGCGGAGCGGTCGTCGCGACCGTCGGCGCCACCGGGGGCTCGTCGTCGAGGAGCGCCTCGCGGATGATGCGCCTCGGATCGTACTGACGTGGGTCGAGCTTCTTCCAGTCGACCTCGTCGAACTCCGGCCCCATCTCCTCGCGCATCCGGTCCTTGGCACCGGAGGCGAGGTCGCGGAGGGTGCGGACGAGTCGCGCCAGTTGCGAGGCGTAGTACGGCAGCCGTTCCGGACCCAGCAGGAACACGGCGATGACCCCGATGATGAGGAGTTTGTCGAAGGTCAGACCGAACACGACATCAGACTACCGCGCGAGCCTCAGCTGTCGGAGCAGTTCCAGGCCATACGCTGGGATCCGGAGGCAAGGTGTCAGAACACAATCTCAACTGGAAGTACGCGGGCGACGTGGTCGTCGAGAGCGCGGCGATGCTCACGGCCCGCGCTCACGCGCACGAACTGGGTGTCGAACCGATCTCCCCGGCGATCGGCGCGCAGATCGCGGTGGTGGCCGCGGCCACCCGCGCGGAGTCCATCGTCGAGGTGGGGACCGGCACCGGCGTCTCCGGGCTCTGGCTGCTCCGAGGCGCCACGAGCGCGGTGCTGACGTCCATCGACACCGAGATCGTGCACCAGCAGCAGGCACGCGCGGCGTTCACGGAGGCCGGCATCACGACCAACCGCATCCGCCTCATCACCGGCAGCGCACTCGACGTCCTTCCGCGGATGAACGAGAACTCCTACGACCTCGTCCTCGTCGACGGCGACCCGGGATCGGTGATCGAGTACGTCGAGCACGGACTCCGTTTGGTGCGTCCCGGCGGCACCGTGCTCGTCCCGCATGCGCTCTGGCGAGGTCGCGTGGCCGATCCGGCTCAGCGGGACGAGACCACAGGACTGTTCCGCTCGCTCGTCCAGGAGATCTCCGCGTCCGACGCGGTCGTCAGCGCCCTGTCCCCCGCCGGCGACGGCCTCCTGCAGATCACCAAACCCAACCTCTGAGCGCTCCGCACGACGACGAACCGGCCGCCATCCTGACTCTGCGAGCAGTGATGACGGCCGGTTCTCAGCTCATGCGGCGTCGGTGACGGGGATCAGCCCGCGCTCACCACACCCGCGAGTGCATCATGCAGTTCTTGAGCCTCTGCGTCGTTGACCGACACGACGAGACGCCCTCCCCCTTCAAGAGGCACTCGCACGATGATGAGCCGACCCTCCTTCACGGCCTCCATTGGCCCGTCTCCGGTGCGTGGCTTCATTGCGGCCATGCGAGTCCCCTCTCGTTGTTCGACTGACCCCCATTATCTCGTATCACGGGGGCTCGTGATAATCCTGAGCGCGGCGAGGCGCAGGATGACGCCCGATCCGCGCTCAGGGAATGGTCCAATACGCGTTCGCGAGGCCGTACATGACGAAGATCCAACACCACTGCAGCGCCAGCGAGACGATGACGACGCCGCCGCGGTACCAGCGGTTCCGTGGGACGGCGACCGCACCGAGGAGCGGGAAGACCGGGACGAGCAGCCGGAAGACACTCGTCTGCGGGAAGAACACCGCGAAGAGGTAGAGGAGGTACGACCCCACCCACAACCGGAGGTCGGCTCCGAGCCGACGCACCGGCGGGAGGAACAGGAGCACGACGGAGCCGACGAAGACCGCTACGACGACGGCGATGCCCGGACCATCTCCGAACCAGAACTGGCCGCCCTGGATCCAGGCGGAGAACGGGACGAGGGGTTGCTCCCCGATGAAGGCGGCCCGCCACGCCAGCTCCGTCTCGAGGTAGGCCTCCGGCGTCCCGGTGACGAGGCCGGCGATGACCATCCACGCGAATCCGGCGACGGCGGCGAGTGCCCCGCCCGCGAGGATGAGGACGACCTCGCGGCGCCCCAGCGGGTCGCGGTGTCGCGTGACGATCCGCACGATGAGATGGAGGCCCAGCAGGAGCGAGAAGGCCAGGACTCCGGGGCGGGTGAACGCCATGACCGGGATGACCGTGAGGAGCCAGCCGTACCGGCGCGTCACGAGCAGGAGCAGCGCGAGCGTCAGCAGCAGCAGGAACATCGATTCGGCGTAGGCGACCTGGAACAGGGCGCTGAGCGGGGCGATGCAGAACAGCACGACGGCGAACATCGCCCGTTCATCGCCGAGGCGGATGCGCAGGAGCCGGTGGAACAGCAGGGCCGCCCCCAGGCCACAGCACAGCGAGACGATCACGGCCATGACCGGCCACGGCAGGAAGGTGACGACCGAGAGCGCCTTCACGACCCCCGGATAGACCGGCATGAACGCCCACGCGTTCTCCGCGACCCGGCCGGCGTCGTCGAGCGGCAGCTGGGTCGGGTAGCCGTACGTCGCGATCCACCAGTACCACTGTCCGTCCCAGCCGGCGGCGAGCGTCCCCAGCGAGGGGAACGCGCCGAACCGGGAGTCCGGCGCCTGCAGCAGACTCGCGACCGCGAACATCACGGTCGTCACCAGGCGCGACGACACGTACACGATGACGATCCGCCCCCACCAGGGCAGGCGGGCCCAGCGCCGGAGCACCGACGGCCGCTCCTCGACCTCGGTCGAGTGGGCCGCGTCAGCGACCATCGGGCCCGGTCAGCCAGGCACGGAGCCCGCGCTCGCAGTCCTCGATGTGCGCGAGCGGGACGCGTTCGTCGTCGGCATGGGCGAGGAGCGGGTCACCCGGTCCGTAGTTGACGGCGGGGACGCCGAGTGCGGAGAAGCGTGCGACGTCCGTCCAGCCGTACTTCGGGGCCGGTGTGCCGCCGACCGCGGCCAGGAAGTCCTGGGCGATCGGCGCGTCGAGCCCGGGACGAGCGCCCTCCGCGACGTCCGTCTGCACGACCTCGAAGCCGGAGAAGAGTTCCTCGAGGTGGGCGAGCGCCTCGGCACCCGTCCGGCTCGGAGCGAAGCGGTAGTTCACCTCGACGGTGACGAGGTCGGGGATCACGTTCCCGGCGACGCCGCCGGTGATCCCGACCGCGTTGACGCCCTCGCGATAGACGAGCCCGTCGACCTCGACCTCCCGTGGCGTGTACGAGGCGAGTGTCGCGAGGACCGGGGAGATCGCGTGGATGGCGTTGACGCCGACCCAGCTCCTGGCCGCGTGCGACCGCTTGCCGTGGGCACTCACGTGGACGCGGAGCGTTCCGTTGCAGCCGCCCTCGACGCCGGCGTTGCTCGGCTCGCCGAGGATCGCGAAGTCGCCGACGAACAGGTCGGGACGGTTCCGCGCGAGACGACCGAGGCCGTTGAGGTCGGATGCGACCTCCTCGTTGTCGTACCACATCCAGGTGATGTCGACGACGGGATCGGTGAGCTCAGCCGCGAGCTTCAGCTGGACCGCGACGCCGCCCTTCATGTCGACCGTCCCCGACCCCAGAGCACCGCCTCGCCGTCGCGCTCCTCGAACCGGGTCGGGACGTTGCCGTTGATCGGGACGGTGTCGATGTGTCCGGCGATGATGACCCGCTGGGCACGTCCGAGCGAGGTGGAAGCGACGACCGTGTCGCCGTCGCGCACGATCGTCAGGTGCTCGAGCCCCTCGAGCGACGCCTCGATCGCGTCGGCGATGCGGGCCTCATCCCCCGAGACGGAGGCGATGTCGCACAGCTGCTGGGTGAGTTCCACCGAGGAGACGGACAGGTCGAGTACGGGGACTTCGGCTGGCATGGCACCAGTGTATTGGCCGTCGGCCTGAGTGTTGGCCGGTACCCTGGAGCCATGACCGCTGCGCCTGCCGAGACCCCCGTTCCGACTCACGCCTGGGGCTCCGGCCTCGCGACCATCGCCGCCGACGGCACCGTGCTCGACACCTGGTTCCCCGAGCCCTCGCTCGGACGGATCCCCGAGGGCCGCGACCGCTGGATCGCCCCCGCAGACCTCGAGGCCCTCGCGACCGACGACGAGCGCCGGGCCGTCCGCATCGACATCGTCACCGTCGAGATCGAGCTGCAGGCCGCTCCGCAGAGCACCCCGGACGCCTACCTGCGGCTGCACCTGCTCAGCCACCTGCTCGTCCAGCCGAACACGATCTCGCTCGACGGTGTCTTCGCGCACCTCCCGATCGTCGTCTGGACCAACGCCGGCCCCGTGCACCCCGCGGACTTCGACCGTCTCCGACCGTCGCTCCTCCGCGCCGGCATCCACGCGACCGGCATCGACAAGTTCCCGAGACTCCTCGACTACGTGACGCCCGACAAGGTCCGGATCGCCGACGCCTCACGCGTCCGGCTCGGCGCCCACCTGGCACCGGGAACCACCGTCATGCACGAGGGCTTCGTCAACTTCAACGCCGGGACCCTCGGCGCGTCGATGGTCGAAGGCCGCATCTCGCAGGGCGTCGTCGTCGGCGACGGCAGCGACATCGGCGGTGGTGCGTCGATCATGGGGACGCTCTCCGGCGGTGGTACGCAGCGGGTGGCGATCGGTCAGCGCGCCCTCCTCGGCGCCAACTCCGGCATCGGCATCTCGATCGGCGACGACTCCGTGGTCGAGGCCGGTCTCTACGTGACCGCGGGCACCAAGGTCGTCCTCGCGGGTGCTGCGGCCACGGCCGAGGGCGCGCCGCGCACGGTCAAGGCGGTCGAGCTGTCGGGTGTCCCCAACCTCCTGTTCCGTCGGAACTCGCTCACCGGTGCCGTCGAGGTGCTCCCCCGCTCGGGCTCGGGCGTCGAGCTGAACGCGGCACTGCACGCCTGACCCGGCGTCCCCGAACACAGAACGGCCCCGCATCCGAGGTGGATGCGGGGCCGCCCTTCGACAGGTTCAGGAACCACCCTTCGACAGGCTCAGGAACCTACGGGACTAGCGCGTCGGGAAGGGCCGCTCGGGCGAGCCCGTGTACAGCTGCTGCGGGCGTCCGATCTTCGTCTGGGGGTCGAGATTCATCTCACGCCAGTGGGCGATCCACCCGGGCAGGCGTCCGATGGCGAAGAGCACCGTGAACATCCGCGTCGGGAAGCCCATCGCCTTGTAGATGACACCGGTGTAGAAGTCGACGTTCGGGTAGAGCTTGCGCTCCTTGAAGTAGTCGTCCTCGAGGGCGATCTGCTCGAGCTCCTGAGCGAGGTCGAGCAGCGGGTCGTTGATACCGAGGGCACGGAGCACCTCGCCGGCGCTCTCCTTGACGAGCTTGGCGCGCGGGTCGTAGTTCTTGTAGACGCGGTGCCCGAAGCCCATGAGCTTCACACCGTCTTCCTTGTTCTTCACGCGGTCGACGAAGCGCTGCACGCCCTCGCCGGACTCCTGGATCCGGCCGAGCATCTGCAGGACGGCCTCGTTCGCGCCACCGTGCAGCGGACCCGACAGGGCGTTGATACCGGCGGACACCGAGGCGTAGAGGTTCGCTCCGGTCGAGCCGACGAGGCGGACCGTGGAGGTCGAGGCGTTCTGCTCGTGGTCCTCGTGCAGGATGAGCAGGAGGTCGAGCGCCTTCGACAGGACGGGATCGATCTCGTAGGGCTCGGCGAGGTTGCCGAAGTTCAGCTTGAGGAAGTTGTCGACGAAGCTCAGGGAGTTGTCGGGGTAGAGGAACGCCTGCCCGACCGACTTCTTGTGCGCGTAGGCGGCGATCACCGGGAGCTTCGCGAGCATGCGGACCGTCGTGAGCTCGACGTGGTCGGGATCGTGCGGGTTGGCGTCCGACTCGTAGTAGGTCGACATGGCCTGCAGGGCGCTCGACAGGACGGCCATCGGGTGGGCCGTGTGCGGGAGCGCGGAGAAGAACCGCTTGAGGTCCTCGTGGAGGAGCGTGTGGCGCCGGATCTTCTCGTCGAATCCGCCGAGTTCGTCGGCCGTCGGGAGCTCCCCGTGGATGAGCAGCCAGGCGACCTCGAGGAAGGTCGACTGCTTGGCGAGCTGCTCGATCGGGTAGCCGCGGTAGCGCAGGATGCCCTGGTCGCCGTCGATGTACGTGATCGCCGACTTGGTCGCCGCGGTGTTGACGAACCCGTAGTCGAGCGTGGTCAGGCCGGTCTGCCGCGTGAGCGAGGAGATGTCGATACTCGACGCGCCCTGGGCTGACTGGTGGATCGGGAATTCGGCCGTTCCGCCGGGGTAGTTCAGGGTGACCTGATGCGTCTCGGTGGAAGCCTGTTTCTCGACGTCGCCCACGGCGCCTCCTCATATCTTCGTGCGATAGGGACTCGACATCGCCCTCCGATACGACGGCGTGTCACATACAGCCTAATCGGCTTCGGACCCAACTGTTGTTTCCCACAGTGATCCGGCGACTTCCTTGGAGTTCACCCCGAAATCGGGCGGAGGCCCCGAAGTCTGGCCGCGGCGGCCGCGATGCGCTCGTCGGTGGCGGTCAGGGAGAGCCGCACGTGCTGCGGCCCGGCCTCGCCGTAGAACACCCCCGGGCCGGCGAGGACACCGATCGACGCCAGCCGGTCGATACTCACCCAGGCGTCCTGGCCCTCGGTGATCCACAGGTACAGTCCCGCCTCGCTGCGGTCGACCCGGAACCCGGCCTCGCGGACGGCCGGGAGCAGCACCTCACGTCGGGCGCGGTACCGAGCCTTCTGCTCCGCGACGTGGGCGTCGTCGCCGAGTGCCGCGACCATGGCGGCCTGCAGCGGGGCCGGCAGCATGAGACCCGCGTGCTGCCGCACGGTGACCAGCCGACGCACCAGGCGCTCGTCGCCCGCGAGGAACGCGGCACGGTAGCCGGCGAGGTTGGACTGCTTGCTCAGGGAGTAGATCGCGAGGACACCCTCGGTGTCGCCGTCGGTCACGCGCGGATCGAGCACGGACGGGGTCGGCGTGTCGGACCACTCCCTCTCCCAGCCGAGTTCCGCGTAGCATTCGTCGCCCACGAGGACGGCGCCCAGTTCGCGGGCTCTGGCTCGGGCTGTCCGCAGCTCGTCGACCGACAGGACACGACCGTCGGGGTTGCCGGGGGAATTCAGCCAGACCAGCCGGGTGCTCTCCGGCCATTCGGCGGGGTCGTCGGACGCGAACGCCTCGGCTCCGGCGATCGCCGCGCCGACCGCGTAGCTCGGGTAGGCGGCCACGGGGTGGACCACGGTGTCGCCGGCGCCCAGGCCGAGGAGGAAGGCGAGCAGCGCGACGAGTTCCTTCGAGCCGATCGTCGGGAGGACGGCGTCGAGGGTGAGCCCGTCGACGCCACGACGGCGCGCGAACCAGTCGACGATCGCCTGCCGGAGTTCGGGCGTGCCGACCGTGGTCGGGTAGGCGTGTGCGTCCGTGGCCGCCCGGAGCGCATCCCGGATGAGGCCGGGAGTCGGATCGACCGGCGAACCGATCGAGAGGTCGACGATGCCGTCGGGGTGCCGACGGGCCTGCTCCGCATACGGGACCATGAGGTCCCAGGGGTAGTCGGGCAGCGGCTGCAGTGCCACGCGACTACTCGTGGGCTTGGGGCGGCAGCGCGGCGATGAGCGGGTGGTCCGAGGGGATCACGCCGACCTTCGCGGCCCCGCCCGGGGAACCGACCTCGTCGAAGAACTCGACATTGGCCTTGTAGTAGTCCGCCCACTCCTCGGGGAGGTCGTCCTCGTAGTAGATGGCCTCCACCGGGCAGACCGGCTCGCACGCACCGCAGTCGACGCATTCGTCGGGGTGGATGTAGAGCGACCGTTCACCCTCGTAGATGCAGTCGACGGGGCATTCGTCGATGCAGGCGCGGTCCTTGACATCGACGCACGGCAGGGCGATCACGTAGGTCACGGGCGGGTGGCTCCCTTCACGAGCACTGAGTTGTCCAGTCTACGCCTGCGGCGAGACGGGGAGCGGTTCGGGCGTCGGTCCCGCGGGACGGTCGTCGCGCCTGCGGGCGCGCTCCGGGAGCTTCGGCCACGCCACGACGAGGACGGCGATGAGGCCGGGGGCGATGGTCCAGACGAGGCCCGAGACGCTCTGCGGGATGAGGACGGAGCCACCGGTGCTCTCGAGCAGCAGGATCCCGATCATGAGGATGACCCCGAGCGCCGCTGCCGACGCTGCGAGCCGGTCTCCCAGGACGATCCGGAGTCCGATCAGGAGCATGGCCACACCGAGGATGCCGAGCACCAGCCCGACCGGGAGAGCGACACCGAGGACGGAGGGCGCCCAGGCGTGCGCGACCGTGCCGATGGCGCCGTACGCCAGACCGACGAGGAACGCGAGGACGATCCCGATCACCCGCGACGCCGTGGACGGCTCGTGCGGTGCGTCCGGCTGCGGCGGTGTCGGCGGGAACCAGCGGTCGTCGCCGACCGTGCGGCCGTCTGGGAGGCTGGGGTCGGGGGCCGGATCGGTCATCCGCCGATTGTATCTGGACACCCTCGGTGTCAGGCGCTATGGTCGACGTCGGATAAGGTTAGCCTTACCCAACCGCGTTCCGAAGTCGCAGCGCCCCGCCCGGACCACGGTCCCCGCCCGGCGCGCCCTCGGATGCAACCCCACCCCGCAGACGACGGCCTCCCCCGGGCGACCGCCTGCTCGACGCCCGAAAGTCCGGTCACGTGCTCGCGAACTACCTCATCGGCCTCCGCGAAGGCCTCGAAGCCGGCCTCATCGTCGGCATCCTCGTCGCCTACCTGAACAAGCTCGGCCGCCGGGACGTCCTCCCCCGGTTGTGGCTCGGCGTCGCCGTCGCGATCGTCGTCTCGCTCGGGGTCGGTGCGATCCTCACCTGGGGACCGTACGGGCTGAGCTTCCAGGCGCAGGAGATCCTCGGCGGCGGACTGTCCATCCTGGCCGTCGGGCTCGTCACCTGGATGATCTTCTGGATGGGGCGCAACGCCCGAGAGCTCAAGCACGACCTCGAGTCACGACTCGACGCCGCCGTCGCCGGGTCGGCGATCGGAATCATCGTGCTCGGTTTCATCAGCGTCGGCCGCGAGGGGATCGAGACCGCCCTCTTCATCTGGGCAAGCGTCAACTCCGGCGAGAACGCCGTCGTCGGCTCGATCGGCGCGCTCCTCGGCATCCTCACCTCCGTCGTCATCGCCTATCTCATCTACCGCGGATTCGTCCGCATCAACCTCGGGACCTTCTTCACGTGGACCGGCCTCTTCCTCGTCGTCGTGGCCGCCGGCGTCCTCGCCTACGGCGTCGGCGACCTCCAGGAGGCGGGCGTCATCCCCGGCTGGGGGCAGGCCGCGTTCGACCTGAGCGCCGTCGTCCCTCCGACGAGCTGGTACGGCACCGTCCTCGGCGGACTCTTCAACTTCACCCCCGCCCCGACGTGGGCACAGTTCGGTGCGTGGCTGCTGTACCTGATCGTCACGCTCGTCTGCTTCATCCGGGTCTCAGGACTCGGCCGTCGGCGCCCGACCTCGGTCACGAAACCGGTCACGACGAACGCCTGACCGGTCCCCGACCCACCACGAACCAAGCACCAGCACCTTCCGACAGGAGTCTCCATGCAGCACCGCATCATCGCCGGCCTCGCCGGCGCGGGCGTCCTCGCCCTCGCCCTCACGGGATGCGTCCCGAACAAGACGGGAAGCGACGCACTCACCGTCGCCATCACCGACGACTCGTGCTCGGTGTCCGTGGCGAAGGCGACGGCCGGTGCCGTGACCTTCTCGATCACCAACAACGGCACCGACGTCAACGAGTTCGAGATCCTCGCCTCGGACAAGCTGCGCATCGTCGGCGAGAAGGAGAACGTGACGCCGGGCCAGACGGTGTCCTACGTCGCACAGCTGAACCCCGGCACGTACTACACGGCCTGCAAGTTCCAGCTCGTCGGCGCACCGGTCGGCCTCGCCGAGTTCACCGTGACGGGCGAGAACGCCGCCGTCTCGAAGGACGAGCAGGCGCTCACCGACCAGGCCGTGACGAACTACGTCGCCTACATCAAGTCCCAGGTGGCCGAACTCGTGCCGCAGGTGAAGGCCTTCACCGACGCGTACGCCGCCGGCGACGACGAGACCGCCCGTCAGCTGTTCGCGACGACGCGCGTCTCGTACGAACGCATCGAGCCGACGGCCGAGGCCTTCGGCGACCTCGACCCGAAGATCGACTACCGCGAGGTCGACGCCGTGGCTGAAGGACTCGACTGGACCGGCTTCCACCGGATCGAGAAGGACCTCTGGCCACCGGCAGCCGACGCACTGAACTCCGACGGCACGAGCGCGCTGCTGGACTGGACGCCGTCGACGCCGGAGCAGCGTCAGCAGTTCGCCACCGGTCTCGTCGACGACGTGCAGCAGTTATTCGACCTCGTCTCCGAGAAGGACTTCACCGTGAGCCTCGGCGACATCTCGAACGGCGCCATCGGTCTCCTCGACGAGGTCGCCGTCGGCAAGATCTCCGGCGAGGAGGACTGGTGGTCCCACACCGACCTCTACGACTTCGCGGCCAACGTGCAGGGAGCCGAGGTCGCGTTCGGCAACGTCAAGGACATCGCCGCGAGCAAGGGCGACGCGGGCACGAAGCTCGTCGGCCAGATCGAGACCGAGTTCACGGCACTGCAGGACCTGCTCGCGAAGTACGGCAGCCTCGACAACGGTTTCGTGAGCTACGACACCGTCACCGAGGAGCAGCGCAAGGAGCTCTCCGACCAGGTGAACGCCCTCTCCGAGCCGCTGTCGCAGCTCACCCACACGGTGCTCGGCGTCGCCGAGTAACACCGACCGGATCCACCGCCGCCTCCGCGGCGCGCCGGGCCGGAACCGCTCAGAGCATTCTGGGGGTTCCGGCCCTGCGGCCTTCCAGCCATCCCTGAATAGCATGAGGTCCGATGACCGAGCACACTCCCCCCACGCCCCCTGCACCCGAGGCAGGATCGGCGCCCACCGAACCTGGACCCGGCGCCGCGTCCGCACCGCCGAGCGACACCCCACGGCGCGGGCTGTCGCGACGGGCGCTGTTCGGCCTCGCCGGAGCAGGCGCCGCGGGGCTGGCGGCCGGAGCCGGGGCGACCGCGGCCATCACCGCAGCCGTGAGCGCCTCGGCGAGTGCCTCGGGCGTCACGACGGTCTACCCCTTCAGCGGGGCGCACCAGAGCGGGATCACCACGCCGGCGCAGGACCGCCTGCACTTCGCCGCGTACGACGTGTCGGCGGGGACCACCAGGGAGGAGCTCGTCGAGCTGCTCCAGGACTGGAGTGTCGCCGCGGCACGCATGACGCAGGGCCAGGAGGTCGCCGACGGTGGCGCCGTGGACGGCTCCCCGCTCGCTCCCCCGGTCGACACCGGCGAGGCGCTCGGACTGCCCGCCAGCGGGCTCACGATCACCTTCGGGTTCGGACCCACACTCTTCACCGCCGAGGACGGCACGGACCGGTTCGGCATCGCCGACCGGCGCCCTGCCGAGTTGGAGAAGCTCCCCCGCTTCACGGGCGACAACCTGCAGGCGGGCCTCACCGGCGGCGACCTCTGCATCCAGGCCTGCGCCGACGACCCACAGGTCGCCGTGCACGCGATCCGCAATCTGAGCCGCATCGCGTTCGGACGTGCCTCCATCCGCTGGTCGCAGCTCGGTTTCGGTCGCACCTCGTCGACCTCTACGAGTCAGGTCACCCCGCGCAACCTGTTCGGCTTCAAAGACGGCACTGCGAACGTCAAGTCCGAGGAGACGAAGACGGTCGAAGAGCAGGTGTGGGTCCAGGACGGGGACAGCGCCGCCTGGCTGAGCGGTGGTTCCTACCTCGTGGTCCGCAAGATCCGCATGATCATCGAGACCTGGGACCGCGCGCAGCTCCAGGAGCAGGAGCGGGTCATCGGTCGGAGCAAGGGCGAGGGCGCACCGCTGTCGGGCGGCAAGGAGTTCTCCGAGCCCGACTTCGAAGCGGTCGGGGCTACGGATCAGCCGCTCATCGACAAGCACTCGCACGTGCGCCTGGCGCACCCGACCCAGCTCAAGGGCACGAAGCTCCTGCGACGCGGATACAACTTCGTCGACGGCAACGACGACCTCGGGCGGTTGAACGCCGGACTGTTCTTCATGTCGTACCAGCGATCGCCGAAGCAGTTCATCGACGTGCAGCGCGCGCTGGCCACCGATGCGCTCAACGAGTACATCAAGCACGTCGGGTCGGCGATCTTCGCGGTGCCGCCGGGCGCGAACCAGGACGGCTGGGTCGGCGAGACGCTCTTCGCGTAGGACCTGCCCGGTCGCTGAGCCTGGTCTCTGAGCTTGTCGAAGTGCGCCCTTCGACAAGCTCAGGGACCGGAAGGGCGCTCAGGGACCGGAAGGGCGGCTACTTGACCGTCACCGTGTAGAGGATGCTGTCCGCCGAGGCGACGAGCTTCACGTCGTAGGCCGTCGTCGACAGCGTCACGATCGAACCGTCGCCGTTCGCGATCTCCCCGTCGACCGTGAAGCCCACCGCGACGAGCGCATCCTTGGCTGCGGTGGCCGCATCGGTCGCCTGCACCGTGACGACGAAGGTGTCCTTGCCGTCGACCGTCCCACGTCCGCCGTTGACCGTGCCGTCGACCACCGGGACCGCGTCGACGGGGTAGCCGTCCGGCAGCCCCTCGTCGAGGTTCACGTCGAAGTCGCCACCGGTGGCGTCGCGGATACCCTGCTCGACGGAGTCCTTGACGGTCGACTCGATGACGCTGCACCCGGCGAGCGTCGGAGCGAGGACGAGGGCGGCCAGCAGGGCGAGGGAGGCGGGTCGGCGCATGCGATCAGCTTAACGACCGGATGCCCGGTCTTCCTGAGAGGACCGGGCATCGGGTTGGAGCGGCTACTGCCTACTCGGACTGCTTCTTGAGACGCGAGTAGCTGCGCTGACGGGCCTGAGCGTCGAGCTCGACCTTGCGGATGCGCACGTGCTCGGGCGTGACCTCGACGCACTCGTCCTCGCGGGCGAACTCGAGGCTCTCCTCGAGCGTGAGGACACGCGGCGGCGTCATCGACTCGAAGTTGTCGGCCGAAGACTGACGCATGTTGGTCAGCTTCTTCTCCTTGGTGATGTTGACGTCCATGTCGTCGTTGCGCGAGTTCTCGCCGATGACCATGCCTTCGTAGACCTCTTCGGTCGGCTGCACGAAGAACGACATGCGCTCCTGCAGCGCGATGATCGCGAAGGGGGTGACGACGCCGGAGCGGTCGGCGACGATCGAGCCGTTGTTGCGCGTCGTGATCGCGCCGGCCCACTCGCCGTAGCCGTGCGCGAGCGCGTTGGCGATGCCGGTACCGCGCGTGGCGGTGAGGAACTCGGAGCGGAAGCCGATGAGGCCGCGCGACGGGACGATGAACTCCATGCGGACCCAGCCGGTGCCGTGGTTCGACATGTTCTCCATGCGACCCTTGCGAGCGGCGAGGAGCTGGGTGATCGCGCCGAGGTGCTCCTCGGGAGCGTCGATGGTCAGGTGCTCGTACGGCTCGTGGACCTTGCCGTCGATACGCTTCGTGACCACCTGCGGCTTGCCGACGGTGAGCTCGTAGCCTTCGCGACGCATCTGCTCGACGAGGATGGCGAGCGCGAGCTCTCCACGGCCCTGGACCTCCCACGCGTCGGGTCGACCGATGTCGAGGACCTTGAGTGAGACGTTACCGATGAGCTCGCGGTCGAGACGGTCCTTGACCATGCGTGCGGTGAGCTTGTGGCCCTTGACCTTGCCCATGAGCGGCGAGGTGTTGGTACCGATCGTCATCGAGATGGCCGGGTCGTCGACCGTGATGGCCGGCAGCGCGCGGACGTCCTCGGGGTCGGCCAGGGTGTCGCCGATCATGATGTCGGCGAAACCGGCGACGGCGACGATGTCGCCGGGGCCGGCGCTCTCGGCCGGGTAGCGGTCGAGCGCCTTCGTGATCATGAGCTCGGTGACGCGGACGTTGTGGACGTCGCCGTCGTGGCGGACCCAGGCGACCGTCTGGCCCTTCTTCAACGTGCCGTTGAAGATGCGCAGGAGCGCGAGGCGACCGAGGAACGGCGAGGCGTCGAGGTTCGTGACATGCGCCTGGAGCGGGTGCTCGTCGTCGTACTGCGGAGCCGGGATGTGCTCGAGGATGGCCTCGAAGAGTGGCTCGAGGTTCTCGCTGTCGGGCAGCTCGCCGTTGGCGGGCTTGGTGGACGACGCACGGCCGGCCTTACCCGAGGCGTACACGACCGGGACGTCGAGGATGGCGTCGAGGTCGAGGTCGGGGACGTCGTCGGCCATGTCGCTGGCGAGTCCGATGAGGAGGTCCTGGCTCTCGACGACGACCTCGTCGATGCGCGCATCGGGACGGTCGGTCTTGTTGACCAGGAGGATGACGGGCAGCTTGGCCTCGAGCGCCTTGCGGAGCACGAAGCGGGTCTGCGGGAGGGGGCCCTCGGACGCGTCGACGAGGAGGACGACGCCGTCGACCATGGACAGGCCGCGCTCGACCTCTCCACCGAAGTCGGCGTGACCCGGGGTGTCGATGACGTTGATCGTGATCGGGCCGTCGGTGGCGTGTTCGCCCTTGTACGAGATCGCCGTGTTCTTGGCGAGGATGGTGATGCCCTTTTCGCGCTCGAGCTCATTCGAGTCCATGGCGCGTTCTTCGAGGTGGGCGTGTTCGGCGAAAGAGTTGGTCTGTCGCAGCATGGCGTCGACGAGGGTCGTCTTGCCGTGGTCAACGTGGGCCACGATCGCGACATTGCGCAGATCGGAACGAGTGGCGAGCGCCATAAAAGGGTGGCTTCCTTCAAGTGGATGGGATTCGGGCACGATGGTGCCGACGGACCATCATACCGCAGGAGTTCTGGCCGGGGGCTGAACGGCGACGGGCACCGGCGGTTTCCCGCCGATGCCCGTCGAGGCTGCGTTCAGATCGAACGCGTGCTGATGCTTACTTCTTCCAGCCCACGTTCTTCCAGTCGATGGTCTCGAACTGGGTCGGCCCGTAGTTCACGAGGCCGGTCTTGACGCCGTAGGTGTACGGCACCGGGAACAGCGGCAGCGTGGTCGCGAGGGCGACGATCTTCTTGTCGATCTCCTTCGCGATCTCGAGGCGCTTGTCGGGGTCGAGCTCCGCGTTGGCGCTCGCCCAGAGCTCGCCGAGCGAATCGTCGGTGACGCCAGGGAAGTTCTGCCCGGAGTCGGCCGGGTAGAAGATCGACTCGGTGCTCGAGATCGGGAACGCGGTGCCCTGCCACGCGAAGCTCACGGCGTCGAAGTCGCGGGTCTCGGTGGTGACGTACTTCGTGAAGAAGTCGTCGGACGGGACGGTGTCGATCTGGAGGTCGAAGCCGGACTCCTTCACCATGGCCTGGACCTGCTGCGAGGTCTCGGCCGAGACCGGGTTGTCGGAGTCGATGACGTAGCGGACGGTCAGCTTCTTGCCGTCCTTCTCGCGGATGCCACCGCTGCCTTCCTTCCAACCGGCGTCGTCGAGCTGCTTCTTGGCGGCGTCGATGTCGTAGCCGAGCACCTTGGAGGCGTCGTCCTCGTAGCCGTCCTGGCCGGGAAGGAAGATGAGGTTGTTCAGCAGGTCGGTCGGTGCGTCGATCGCTGCGAGGCGGGCCTCGGCGATGGTCTGACGGTTGATCGACTTGGCGAACGCCTGGCGGACCTCGGGGTCGCTCAGGACCTCGGACGTGCCGTTCAGGGTGATGTGGTTGTACGTCGTTCCACGCGAACGCTGGATCTCGGCGTCACTGCGCTTCTTGGCCGTCTCGTAGTTGTCGGCGTTCGAGCCGATGCTGAAGACGTCGATCTCACTGTTCGAGAACGCCTGCGCGAGACCCGAGCGGGACACCTGCTTGAAGATGATGTTGTCGAGCTTCGGCTTGTCGCCCCACCACTTCGGGTTGGGCTCGAAGGTCACGACCGCGCCGGTCTGGTCGATCTTGCTGACGATGTACGGACCGCCGGAGACGTAGGTCGTGCCGTCGGCCGCATAGGGTCCGGTCGCCCAGAGGGTGTTGAAGGACTCCGGCGTCGCGCCGAGCCACTTCGGCCAGATGTTGCCGAGGATCGACGGCCAGTCCGCGTTCTTGTTCTTGAACGTGATGAGGACGTCCTGCGGGCTGTCGCCGGCGGTGACGGACTCGATGTCCTTCCACACGTTCGTGGCGGTAGGCGCGTAGGCGGGGTCGACGCCGTTCAGCGACTTCCAGGTCGCGGCGAAATCGTCGACGCTCATGGCGGTGCCGTCCGACCAGACGGCGTCCGGGTTGATCTTGATCTCGACGACCTGCGGGTCCTCGGTCTTCAGCTCGACGGAGGTCGCGAAGTCGGGGTTCGCCTCCCAGGTGCCGTCCTCCTTGATGTTGATGAACGACGGTGTGTACAGGTTGCTGAGGAACTGGTCGTCGACGGTGCCACTGTCGAGGTTGTAGAGGTTCCAGTTCGCGGGGATCGCGTCGACGGCGAGGTTGAGCGAACCGCCCTGGGCGATCTGGTCGGCGTCGGCGCGCTCCCAGCCGGTGCCGGACAGCTCGGCGGGCTTCGACGTCGAGCCGCCACCGCCTGAACCGCCTCCGGTGCAAGCCGTCAATGCGAGGGCGACGATCGAGACGCCGGCGAGGATCATCCCGCCGCGCCGCTTCGATCCCTGTGTTCTGGAACTCATCGAGATCCACCTTTCGTGACGTGTAACTGCGCAAGGCCGCACCGATGCGGAGCGGAAGGCGCGCAGGCCAATGTGGACCATCTTGCACCCGCTCCGGGGATCCCCCACAAGTGGGGATGAATTGTTACCGTTTCGATTTATCGGCAACACGTGCCGGAAACATACGTTTCGTTTCCTGAGAACACGCGTCGTTTTCTGATTCCAGACACTTGGGGGTTACAGTGTCTCCACCCCCACGAGGGGAGCACAGCTGACGGGACGACGCGGTCCCGCACAACGACTTCGCAAGGCTGGTACATGATCGGGTTCATTGCACGGCGGTTGGTCAACTACCTGTTCCTCTCCGCGATCGCCACCATGCTGGGCTACGTGCTCGTGAGCATGACGCTCCAGCCGTCGGCCCGGTTCCTCGGGAAGAACCCGCCCATCCCCCAGGCGTCCATCGATGCGGCGCTGGACAAGATGGGCGTGAACCCGAAGGTCCCGCTGCTCGAACGCCTCTGGGACTGGGTCACGCAACTGGTGACCACCGGCTCCCTCGGGATCAGCACGCGCGGCACCCAGGTCACCGCCGACATCTTCGAGCGCTCGGGCACGAGCCTCCGCCTCCTCGTCATCGGCACCATCCTCGGCGCGGTCATCGGCGTCGCCCTCGGCGTGTGGGGCGCGGTCCGCCAATACCGGGCCAGTGACCAGATCATCACCTACGCCTCGTTCACGATCCTCGCGATGCCCGTCTTCGTCATCGGCGTCGTGCTCATGATCCTCGCGACGTCCCTCAACCAGGCGGTCGGCACGAACGTCATCAACTTCACCGGCGAGTACACCGCCGGCCTCCAGGGCGGGTTCTGGACACAGTTCGGCGACCGGGCGATGCATCTGCTGTTGCCCACGATCACCCTCACCGTCGGCGCCGTCGCCTCGTACTCGCGGTACCAGCGCAGCGCCATGCTCGACGTGATGAGCGCCGACTACATCCGGACCGCGCGCTCGAAGGGCCGGACCCGCGGTTCCGCGATCATCCGGCACGGTGTCCGCGTCGCGCTCATCCCGATGTCGACGTTCTTCGCCTACTCCTTCGGGCTCATCCTCACCGGCGCGAGTGTGACGGAGAACGTCTTCAGCTGGCACGGCATGGGCGAGTACCTCCTCACGAGCGTCTCGAACTCGGACATCAACGCCGCCGCTGGGACCATCCTGTTCACCTCCATCCTCGTCCTGATCGCCGGAACGCTCTCCGACGTGATCTATGCGGCGCTCGACCCGAGAGTGCGGGTGTAACGACATGGCACTGACCGACCCCTCGACCCTCACCGTCGGCGACCCGGAGAAGATGGCGGACGCCCCCAAGCGTCCGCAGTCCCGCGGGCGCACGATCCTGCGGAAGGTGCTCGCCACGAAGCGCGCCCGCATCGGTGGCGGTGTCCTCCTCTTCATCATCCTCTGGGCGTTCATCGGCCCGCTGCTCTCCCCCTGGTCGTTCACCGACCAGGACGGCCTCGCCTTCAGCCAGCCGCCCTCGCTCGACCACTGGTTCGGTACCAACAACATCGGCCAGGACGTGTACGCACAGACGCTCGTCGGGCTGCAGAAGTCCATCGTCATCGGTCTGATCGTCGGCCCGGGCGCTGCGATCATCGCCGGACTCGTCGGGGCCATCGCCGGCTACGTCGGAGGCGTCTGGGACAAGGCGATCGTGTGGCTCATCGACCTCCTCCTCGTCATCCCCGGCTTCTTCCTCCTCGTGCTCCTGAGCCCGGCGTTCAAGTCGCTGTCCTGGCTCGCCCTCGTCGTCTTCCTCGTCCTGTTCGGCTGGATGGTGCTCGCGCGCGTCATCCGTGGGCAGACGATGTCGCTCCGCGAACGCGAGTACGTCAAGGCGGCCCGGTTCATGGGCGTCCCCGGGTTCACGATCATCCGTCGCCACATCATCCCGAACGTCGCGAGCCTCCTCATCATCGACGCGACGCTCGGCATCGGCGCGGCGATCCTGTCGGAGACGACCCTGAGCTTCTTCGGCTTCGGCGTGCAGGCGCCCGACGTCTCGCTCGGCACCCTGCTCGCCGCCGGTGCGAGTGCGGCCGTGACTCGGCCCTGGCTGTTCGTCTTCCCCGCAGCGATCCTCGTCATCACCGTGCTCGCCTCCAGCCTCCTCGGCGACGCCCTGCGCGACGCCATCGACCCGACCTCAGGAGCCAACCGTGACTGACCCCCAGGCGACCGCGCCGCTCCTCAAGGTCGACGACCTCACCGTCACCTTCCCCAACGCCGGCACGCCCGTGCATGCCGTCCGCGGTGTCTCCTACGAGGTGCGGCGTGGAGAGTTCCTCGGCATCGTCGGCGAGTCGGGCTCCGGCAAGAGCGTCTCCTCGATGGCCGTCATGGGGCTGCTCCCCACCAACGCGCAGGTGAGCGGCAGCATCCGCTACGACGGCGTCGAGCTGCTCGGCCAATCGGACAAGGAGCTGTCGAAGATCCGCGGGCGGGACATCGCCATGATCTTCCAGGATCCGCTCTCGGCGCTCACGCCCGTCTACACGATCGGTCAGCAGATCGCCGAAGGCCTCCGCCTCCACGACTCCGCGCTCTCGCAGCGCGCAGCAGAGACCCGGGCCGTCGAACTCTTGAAGATCGTCGGCATTCCGAACGCGGAGCGGCGTGCGAAGTCGTTCCCGCACGAGTTCTCCGGTGGCATGCGTCAGCGGGCCATGATCGCGATCGCCATCGCCAACGACCCGCAGCTGATCATCGCCGACGAGCCGACCACCGCACTCGACGTCACCATCCAGGCGCAGATCCTCGAGGTGCTCCAGAAGGCGAAGGACATCACCGGCGCCGCCGTGGTGCTCATCACGCACGACCTCGGTGTCGTCGCCGGCAACGCCGACCGGGTGGCCGTGATGTACGCGGGCCGGATCGTCGAGACGGCGCCCGTGGTCCCGCTGTTCCGCGAACCGCTCATGCCGTACACGATCGGTCTGTTGCGCTCCATGCCGAACATGGCGGCGAACCAGCAAGAGCGACTCGTCCCGCTCGAAGGACGCCCACCGCTGTTGACGACCGTGCCGACCGGCTGCCCCTTCGCCCCGCGCTGCCCGATCGCCGTGGCCGCGTGCCTCGAGGGCGAACCGGCGTTGCTCCCCGTCCTCGACGGGCCCGTCGAGGACCCGACGACCTCGGTCGATCACACCGCCGCGTGCATCCGCGCCGGCGAGATCGCCGACGGATCGCTGCGCCGCCCGGAGATCTTCCCTCGGCCGGACGAGGTGCCGGAGGAGCTCGTCGCGGAGGTCGCCCCGGAGACCGTCCTCGACGTCCGTGACCTGACCCGCGCCTTCCCGCTCACGAAGGGCGTCGTGTTCCGTCGCAACATCGGCACGGTCCGCGCGGTCGACGGGGTCTCGTTCAGTGTCCAGCGCGGGCGCACCCTCGGCCTGGTCGGCGAGTCCGGGTGCGGGAAGACGACGACGATCATGGAGATCCTCGAACTCGCCAGGACGCAGGGCGGCAGCATCCACGTGAACGGGGTCGACACCGCGACGCTGTCGAAGCCCGACCGCCGGAAGCTGCGCAGCGACATCCAGGTGGTGTTCCAGGACCCGATGGCCTCACTCGATCCGCGCATGACGATCGAGGACATCATCGGTGAACCGTTGACCGTCCACGGGGTCTCCCCCGCCGAGATCCGCTCCCGCGTCGGGGCCATGCTCGAACTCGTCGGCTTGGAGCCGTCCTTCGCCGGCCGATACCCGCACGAGTTCTCGGGTGGACAGCGACAGCGCATCGGCATCGCTCGGGCGCTCGTCGTCGAACCGAAGATCCTCGTGCTCGACGAGCCGGTCTCCGCGCTCGACGTCTCCGTCCAGGCCGGCGTCATCAATCTGCTCGAAGACCTCAAGCAGCGGCTCGGACTCTCGTACCTCTTCGTCGCCCACGACCTCGCCGTCGTCCGCCACATCGCCGACGACGTGGCGGTCATGTACCTCGGACGCATCGTCGAGTATGGACCGAGCGCCACGATCTTCGACGACCCGAAGCACCCGTACACGCAGGCGCTCCTGTCCGCGGTGCCGGTCCCGGACCCCGAGATCGAACGCAGTCGGCGGCGCATCCTGCTGAACGGCGACCTCCCCTCCCCCAGCGACGACCGGGTCGGCTGCAGTTTCCGGAGCCGGTGCCCGTTGTTCCAGCTGCTGCCGGCCGACAAGCAGGCGGTCTGCGAACGCGACGATCCACGAGAGCGCCCGGTCGACGGACGGCTCGTCGCGTGCCACCATGCGGAGAGCGACCGGCTCGTCACCGCCTGATCGAGCCGAGCGGCGCCCGAGGGTCGGCGGCCTGGAAGGATGGTGGACGTGAACGAAGCGACGAACGCCGGCAATCGGACCACCCTGCGGAGCACGAGCGGCTTCTGGATCCTCGGGGTCACCGCCATCCTCATGGTCTTCTTCATCATCGACGCCGTGAGCCGTGGAGCCTGGGGCTTCGCGGTCCAGGCGCTCCCGTGGGAGGTCCTCGTCGTGTGGCTGGTCTACCTCGTCCTCGTCCGTCCGTGCATCATCATCGAACCGTCGCAGCTGACGGTCGTGAACGTCGGGCGTATCCACGACATCCCCTGGTCGCGCATGGAGGAGGCGACGAGCCGCTACCAGCTCACGGTGCTCCTGCGGGACGGGCGGAAGATCACCAGCTGGGGCGCACCGAGCGCTGGGCTCGACCGCCCGTCGCTGATCGGCGGACGTGCCGGACGAAGCGGGGTCGACCATCAGGACCGCGCTGCAGGCGTCCGCCGACCCGGTCGTGCCGGAAACGAGGGTCCGACTGCCGTCGACCTCATCGACCGTGCCCACGAACGCTGGGGTCGGATCGACCCGAAGGACGACCGCCTCGCCACCTCTCGCTGGGACGTCGTCGCCCTGGGCGTCACGGCGGCACTCCTCGCCTGGGGCGTCGCCTCTGCGCTCCTCGTCTAGCGACCGGCGGACACCTCCCGCAACGCCGAAGGGCGGTGCCCCGGATCGCTCCGTGGCACCGCCCTTCGGCGTTCTGCGCGGGTTACAGCGCGAGCTCGATCCCGGCGCCGGGGATGGCGTCGAGGAGTTCGCGTGTGTACTGCTGCTTCGGGTTCTCGAAGACGTCGTCCGTGGTCGACGCCTCGACGATCTTCCCCTTCTGCATGACCGCGACGTTGTCGGCGATCACGCGCACGACCGCGAGGTCGTGGGTGATGAAGAGGTACGTCAGCTGCAGCTCCGACTGGAGGTCGGCGAGCAACTGCAGGATCTGCGCCTGGACGAGGACGTCGAGCGCGGACACCGCTTCGTCGAGGACGACGATCTCCGGCTTCAACGCGAGTGCGCGGGCGATCGCGATGCGCTGACGCTGTCCACCGGAGAGCTCGTTCGGGTACCGGGTCGCGACCGCCTGCGGCAGCGAGACCTGATCGAGGAGCTCCAGCACGCGCGCACGGCGGGAGGCCTTGTCGCCCACCTTGTGCGTGACGAGCGGTTCAGCGATCGTGTTCCCGATGTTCCGTAGCGGGTCGAGGGAGCCGTAGGGGTCCTGGAAGACCGGCTGCATCTTGCGGCGCAGCGCGAGGAGGCCCTTGCGATCGAGCCCCTCCATCACCTTGCCACCGATGCGGATACTGCCCGAGGTCGGAGTCTCCAGTTGGAGCAGCAGCTTCGCGACCGTGGACTTGCCCGAACCGGACTCGCCGACGAGCGCCATGGTGGTGCCCTTCGGGATCTGGAACGAGACACCGTCGACAGCCTTCAGCTCGCTCGCCTGACCTTTCTGTCCACGGATCTTGTACACCTTCTCCAAGTCGTCGACGACGATCGCCGGCTCGACCTTCGCGAGATCGAGCTGCGCGGCGGCACGGTGCTCCGCTGCCACGATGAGGTCGATCCCCTCGGAACCGGCCGGGGCCTCGTGCTCGAGCGTCTCCAGCGACCCGGTCGCGGACTGGATACGACGGGATGCGAGGCTCGGCGCCGCAGCGACAAGACGCTGGGTGTACGGGTGCACCGGGTTCTGCAGGATCTCGACCGACGGACCGGCCTCGACGATCTGCCCCTTGTACATGACGATGAGCTTCTCAGCGCGCTCGGCGGCGAGGCCGAGATCGTGCGTGATGAAGAGCAGCGCCGTGCCGCTGTCGCGGGTCAGGCTTTCGAGGTGGTCGAGGATCTTCCGCTGCACCGTGACGTCGAGCGCCGAGGTGGGCTCGTCCGCGATGAGCAGCTTCGGGCTCGAGGACAGACCGATACCGATGAGCACGCGCTGACGCATGCCGCCGGAGAACTGGTGCGGGAACTGCTTCAGGCGACGGTCGGCGTCGGACAGACCGGCCTGCTGGAGGACCTCGATCGCCTTGGCGCGAACGGCCTGCTTGCCCTGGGCGATGCCGTTGGCACGGATGGCCTCCTCGACCTGGAACCCGATGTTCCACACCGGGTTCAGGTTGGACATCGGGTCCTGGGGCACGAAACCGATCAGGCGTCCGCGGACGTCCTCGATCTCCTTGCGCGAGAGCTTGGAGAGGTCACGACCCTCGAAGAGGATCTCGCCGCCCGTGATCTTGCCGGTCCCGGGGAGCAGGTTGATGATGGCGTGCGCCGTCGTCGACTTCCCGGAACCCGATTCACCGACGATCGCGACCGTCTCACCGGGCATCATGGTGAAACTCGTCTTACGGATGGCCTGGACGGTGCCGCTCTGCGTCCGGAACCCGACCTCGAGGTCCTTGACCTCGAGGAGCGGCTGCCCGGTGCGTGCGCCGGCCGATGGGGTGTGGCTGCTCAACGGAGTGCCCTCGCCTTCGGGTCGAGTGCATCGCGCAGGACCTCGCCGAGCATGATGAAGCTGAGCACGGTGAGCGAGAGCGCGATGGACGGGTAGATGAGCACTTGCGGAGCGGTCCGGAGGTCGCGCTGGGCCTGCGAGATGTCCGCGCCCCACGAGATCGATTCCGAGCCGAGTCCGACGCCGAGGAACGAGAGCGTGGCTTCTGCGACGATGGCCGAGGCCAACGACAGCGTGATCACGAC
Source organism: Plantibacter flavus (assembly GCF_002024505.1). Lineage (NCBI taxonomy): Bacteria > Bacillati > Actinomycetota > Actinomycetes > Micrococcales > Microbacteriaceae > Plantibacter > Plantibacter flavus. Next base: position 1,542,767 of record NZ_CP019402.1, on the reverse strand, counting down.
GATGACCGGGGCGATCGAGTTCGGCAGGACGTGGCGCACGAGGATCCGGAACCGCGAGACGCCGAGAGCGATGGAGGCCTGCACGTAGTCCGCGTTCTTCACTCGCAGGACCTCAGCACGAAGCACTCTCGCGACGCTCGGCCAGACGAACAGTCCGACCGCGAGGGAGATGGTCCAGACACTGCGATATGCGGCGAGAGCCGACATGACGACGACCGCGGCGAGGATGTACGGGATCGAGAAGAAGATGTCGCCGATGCGCGAGAGCACCGAGTCGACCCAGCCGCCGTAGAAGCCGGACAACGCACCGAAGCTGATGCCGAGCACGCAGACGATCGCGGTCACGATGAGCCCGACCGCGAGCGAGGTGTTGGCACCGAAGATGACCCGCGAGTAGATGTCGCAGCCCTGCTTCGTGAAGCCGAGCGGGTGTGCGAGCGACGGATCGCCGAGGCTGTTGTCGAGATTGCAGCTCCGTGGATCGACGTGTGAGAACAGGCCGGGCAACAGCGACACGACGACGACGAGCACGATGAGTACGGCCGAGATCCAGAACATCGGCTGACGGCGCATGTACGCCCAGGCGTCGGTCCAGAGGTTACTCGGCTTCTCGTCGACCTTGACAGCATCGATCACCGCAAGCGGCGTCTCCTCCAGCGGGGCGACGAAGTGCGTGGATGAACGCTTCATCTGTGGTTCCTGATCATGACTTGACATAGCGGATCCTCGGGTCGAGCACGGCGTACAGCAGGTCGACCAGCAGGTTGACGAGCAGATAGACGAGCACCATCACGGTCACGAAGGACACGACGGTGGGCCCTTCCCCGCGGATGATCGCCTGGTAGAGCGTGCGACCGACACCGGGCACGTTGAAGATGCCCTCGGTGACCGTCGCTCCGACGATGAGCACACCGAAGTCGACGGCCAGGTAGGTGACGACCGGGATCAGCGAGTTACGGAGGATGTGCACCGGGATGATGCGACGACGGCTGAGGCCCTTCGAGGCCGCGGTGCGCACGAAGTCGAGCGACTGGGTCTCGATCACGGCGCCGCGGGTCAGGCGGGTGATCTGCGCGAAGCTGATCGTCGCGAGTACGAGCGCCGGAAGTAACAGGTCCTGTATCGGCGCACCGGCACCGACGGTCACCCTGAACCAACCGAGTTGGATGCCGAAGACGAACTGCGCGATGAACGCCACCACGAAGACCGGCAGCGAGATGAGGATGAGGCTGACGACCAGGAAGGACGCATCGAAGATACCGCCCTTGCGGAGTCCCGAGACGAGCCCGATCGTGATGCCGGCGACCATCTCGAAGAAGACGGCGAGGACAGCGAGGCGGAGCGTGACCGGGAAGGTCTGCGCGAGGATCTCGGAGACCGGCTGCCCGGAGAACGAGGTACCGAGGTCGCCGGTGAGGATGCCGCCGAGGTACAGGAAGTACTGCACGATGAACGGCTTGTCGAGGTTGTACTCCGCGCGCAACTGTTCGAGGACGGCCGGGCTGGGGGTCCGGTCACCGAAGAGCGCGAGGATGGGATCGCCCGGGAGGGCGAACACCATGAAGTAGATGAGGAAGGTCGTACCGAGCAGGACCGGGATGGCCTGCAGGATACGGCGGAGGATGTAATTGCCCAAAGCGGGACTCCTGAACTCGTGAAAACTGGGTGGGCCCGGAAGAACCGGACCCACCCAGTGGTGCCGTCTACAAGATTACTTGGTGATCTCGTAGTAGAGGGGCACGGAGTTCCAACCGAACTCGACGTTCTGGACGCCTTCGCCGAAACCACCGCTCACGTTCTGGTACCAGAGCGGAATGGCGGGCAGGTCCTTGAACAGGACCTCCTGGGCCTCCTGGAACTTCTTGTTCGCGGCATCCAGGTCGGACTCGCTCGCACCCTCGCTCAGCAGCTTGTCGAACTCGGGGCTCGAGTAGTCGCCGTCGTTGGAGGAAGCGCCGGTCGCGTACAGCGGGCCGAGGAAGTTGTACAGACCCGGGTAGTCGGCCTGCCATCCGCTGCGGAACGCGGTCTGGATCTGACGGCTCGTGATGCTCTCGCGGAAGTCACCGAAGACGGCGACCGGAACACCGGAGGACTCGATGCCGAGCGTGTTCTTGATGTTGTTCGTCACCGCGTCGACCCAGGCCTGGTGCGGTCCGTCGGCGTTGTAGGCGATCTGGAAGGAGCCGTCCCACGGGGAGATGGCGTCAGCCTCGGCCCAGAGTTCCTTGGCCTTCTTGTCGTCGTTGGTCAGCACCTCGTTGCCGGGGATGTCCTTCGAGTAGCCGTCGATGACGGGCGAGGTGAAGTCGGTCGCCGGGGTGCGGGTGCCCTCGAAGATGACGTCGGTGATCTGCTTGCGGTTGATCGCGTAGGAGATCGCCTGACGACGCAGCTGACCCTCTTCGCCGCTGAAGTGCGGGAGGCGGGACGGGATGGTGAAGGACTGGAACACGGCAGCGGGCTGGTTCACAGCGCGGTCACCCAGGTCGTCCTGGAAGGTGGAGATGGCCGAGTCGGGGATCTGGTCCAGGACGTCGAGGTTGCCACCGAGCAGGTCGGCGTACGCCGCGTCGAAGCTGGCGTAGAAGTTGATCGTCACGCCGCCGTTCTTCGGCTTGCGGCCACCGTTGTACTCGTCGTTGGTGACGAGCGCGATGGACTCATTGTGCTTCCAGGCCTTTTCGCCGTCGAGCTTGTAGGGGCCGTTGCCGATCGGGTTCTGACCGAACTCGGCCGTGACCTTGCCAGCCTCGTCGAACGCCGACTTGGGCAGCGGGTAGAACGAGGAGTATCCGAGGCGCAGCGGGAAGTCAGAGCGAGCCTCGTTGAGCTCGACCGTGAAGGTCGTGTCGTCGACGACGTTGAGGCCGGTGAGGGGCTGGTCGGCGTCGTAGCTGAAGCCCTTGATGTCCTCGAAGAAGTAGCTGTTCTTGCGAGCGTTCGAGAGGAGCGCGGCGTCCTGCCAAGCGTTCACGAACGACTCGGCGTCGACCGGGTCACCGTTGGTGAACTTCTGGTCCGGCTTGATCTTGATCGTGAAGGTGATCGAGTCGTCGGTCTCGATCGACTCAGCCAGGTCGTTGACCGGCTTGCCCTTGGCGTCGTAGTAGACGAGGCCCGCGAAGATCTCGTCGAGGATCTTTCCGCCACCGACCTCGTTGGTGTCGCTGGGGATGAGGCCCGACTCCGGCTCGGAGCCGTTGGTCGTGATGATGGATGATGCGCTGCTGGTGCTCTCGCTGCTGGAACCGCCACCGGAACATCCGGTGAGGACGAGAGCCCCGGCTGCGATGATGGCGGCGGCAGAGCCGAACCGACTGAACTTCACAGTTCCTCCTTGGGGAAAGGGCAAGCAAAACCAGCGCATCGTGTGCGCTGGATCGCTCTTTGAATACTCTGACGATAAGCAGAAGCAGGACGGCGAGCAAACTGGGACGCCAAACGTTACACAGCGGTAACCCAATCGACGGATTGTTGCTCCGGAGTGCTTTTTCGTGCACGGATCCCGCCTGCCACGCACGAGAACGGTCGTGATCGCAAAACTCGTGCGGTCGCATCCACCTTCTGGATACGAATCGTAAGCCGTTTTGCTCCCGGCATCAGCCGAGTGGACGCGCAGATGCTATGCGGTGCGCTCGGAGCCACCAGCCAGCAGAATGGACCGGTGAGCGAGCAGAACACCACCGAGCGGGGACCAAACCTCCCCGAGGGCGCCGGAGACAGCCGTCGGTGGTGGGAGATCGGCATCGTGCTCGCGCTGAGCCTCGGGGCGTCGGCGGTGTACTCGATCATCTCGCTCATCGCGAAGCTCACCGCGGGGCCACCGCTCTCCGATCAGTCGGCGGCGATCAACACCACGCAGGCCACCCGGGAGTGGCTCGACTTCAGCTACCAGTTCCTCGGGCTGTTCTTCCAGCTCGCGCCGGTCGCCCTCGTCATCTACCTGCTCTGGCAGCCCGGACGCACCGGCTTCGCGCGGATGGGACTCGACCTCCGCTCCCCCGGACGCGACCTCGGCCGCGGTCTGCTCCTCGTCGCCGCGATCGGTGTCCCGGGCATCGGTGTGTACGCGTTGGGACGCGCCCTCGGCGTCACGGTCGCGGTCTCGACGTTCCCCGACACCATGTACTGGTGGACGATCCCGATGCTCGTCTTCTCCGCACTCCGCGCCGGCCTCCAGGAGGAGGTCATCATCATCGGCTACCTGTACACCAGGCTCCGCGAAATCGGGTGGGGGTGGTGGACGATCATCCTGTCGACCGCCGTCCTTCGCGGGAGCTATCACCTGTACCAGGGCATCGGGCCCTTCTTCGGCAACGTCGCCATGGGGATCGCGTTCGGCTGGTGCTACAAGCGCTGGGGTCGGGTGATGCCGTTGGTCGTGGCACACACGGTCATCGACATCATCTCGTTCGCGGGCTTCCCGCTCGCCGTGGCCTGGTGGCCGGAGATCTTCGCGGCGACGAAGTCGTCCTGACGACCCGTTCGCCGATCTGTCGGCGAGAATGAGCACTCCCTCGCCCACGAATGGGCGAGGGAGTGCTCATGGACCGGCTAGGCGAAGGCCTCGGGCGGCGGGCAGGCGCACACGAGGTTGCGGTCGCCGTAGGCCTGGTCGATGCGACGCACCGGCGGCCAGTACTTCGTGCGCACGAGCGTGTGCACGGGGTAGACGGCGAGCTCGCGCGAATACGCGTGCGTCCACTCCCCCTCGATGACCGACTGGGCCGTGTGCGGCGCCCCGACGAGCGGGTTGTCGTCGGCAGGCCACTCGCCCGCCGCGACGGCGTCCGCTTCCGCCTTGATCGCGATCATCGCGTCGACGAAGCGATCGACCTCCGTGAGGTCCTCGCTCTCGGTCGGCTCGACCATGAGCGTCCCCGCGACGGGGAACGACATCGTCGGCGCGTGGAAGCCGTAGTCGACGAGGCGCTTCGCCACGTCGTCGACGGAGATCCCGGTCGCCTCCTTGAGCGGACGGAGGTCGAGGATGCACTCGTGCGCCACGAGGTCGCTGTCGCCCGTGTACAGGACGGGATAGTGGTCGCGCAGTCGCGCAGCGATGTAGTTCGCCGCGAGCACCGCGGCCCCGGTCGCCTCGCGGAGCCCCTCCGAACCCATCATGCGGACGTACGCCCACGAGATCGGCAGGATGCTCGGGCTGCCGTAGGGAGCCGCCGAGATCGGACCGCCGGCGTGCACGACCGTCCCGCCGCCGAGCAGCGGGTGCTCGGCGCGCTGCGCCAGCGGGTGACCGGGCAGGAACGGCGCGAGGTGCGCCTTCGCCGCGACCGGCCCGACACCGGGGCCGCCACCGCCGTGCGGGATGCAGAACGTCTTGTGCAGGTTCAAGTGCGAGACGTCGCCGCCGAACTCCCCGAACCGCGCGTACCCGAGCAACGCGTTGAGGTTCGCACCGTCGACGTAGACCTGGCCGCCGGCGTCGTGCACGGCCTGGGTGATCGTCTTCACCTCGTGCTCGTACACGCCGTGGGTGGACGGGTAGGTGATCATGAGCGCGGCGAGGGACTCGGCGTTGGCCTCGATCTTCGCCCGGAGGTCGTCGAGGTCGACGTTGCCCTGCTCGTCGCACGCCACGACGACGACCCGCATGCCGGCGAGGACGGCCGAGGCCGCGTTCGTGCCGTGCGCGCTCGACGGGATGAGGCAGACCGTCCGCTGCTCGTCGCCGTTCGCGCGGTGGTAGCCGCGGATGGCGAGGAGACCGGCGAGCTCACCCTGGCTGCCGGCGTTCGGCTGGAGCGACACGGAGTCGTAACCGGTGACCTCGGCCAGCCAGGTCTCGAGCTGGTCGACGAGTTCGAGCGAGCCTGCGACATCCTCGCGCGGGGCGAACGGGTGCAGCCCGGCGAACTCGGGCCAGGTGACGGCCTCCATCTCGGTGGCGGCGTTGAGCTTCATCGTGCACGAACCGAGCGGGATCATCCCGCGGTCGAGCGCGTAGTCGCGGTCGGCCAGCTGCTTGAGGTACCGCATCATGGCGGTCTCCGAGTGGTGCGTGTTGAACACCGGGTGCGTGAGGTACTCGGTCTCGCGGGCGAGCGCGGCCGGGTACTCCGACACGGCGCTCGGTCCGAACGCCGAGGCGGACGACCCTTCGTCGAAGACGTATGCCGACGGCTCTCCGACGGTGGCGGTCCCAGCGGTCGTGAGCACCTCGACGAGCGTCGGGACGACGCTCTCGACCGCGCTCACCTCGTCGAAGCTCATCGAGACGGTCGTCTCGTCGACGGCCCACAGCAGGAGGCCGCGGTCGTGCGCGCCCGCCACCACCGCCGCGCTGTCGGCGACCCGCACCTGCAGGGTGTCGAAGTAGTGCTCCGTGAGCACCTCGACACCCGCCGACTCCAGCAGACGGGCTGCACTCGCGGTGGTCGCGTGCACCGACTGTGCGATCCGCTTGAGCCCGTCGGGCCCGTGGTACACGGCGTACATCGCGGCCATGACGGCCAAGAGGACCTGGGCCGTGCAGATGTTGCTCGTGGCCTTCTCGCGGCGGATGTGCTGCTCACGCGTCTGCAGCGTGAGCCGGTACGCGGGGTGACCCGCCGCGTCCTGGCTGACGCCGACGAGGCGACCGGGCATCTGGCGTTCGAGGCCCTTGCGGACCGCGAGGTACCCTGCATGCGGCCCGCCGAAGCCCATCGGCACACCGAAGCGCTGGCTCGTCCCGACCGCGATGTCCGCGCCGAGGGAACCGGGCGAGGAGATGAGCGTGAGGGCGAGGAGGTCGGCCGCGACGACCGACACGCCGCCGGCCGCCTTGACCGCCGCGAGGACCGCCGACGGATCCCATACGAGCCCGGAGGCGCCGGGGTACTGCACGAAGACGCCGAACGCCGCCGGGAGGTCCTCGGCCGAGGTGGTCGACAACGGCAGTTCGACGAGGTCGATGCCGACCGCTTCGGCGCGACTCCGGAGGAGCGCCTTCGTCTGCGGGTACGCGTCGGCGTCGACGATGAACGTCGCGTCGGCGAGCTTCGAGGCCCGGCGCGCGAGGAGCATGCCTTCGACGACCGCGGTGCTCTCGTCGAGCATCGAGGCGTTGGCCGTGTCGAGACCGGTGAGGTCGGCGACCATCGTCTGGAAGTTGATGAGCGCCTCGAGGCGGCCCTGCGAGATCTCGGGCTGGTACGGCGTGTAGGCCGTGTACCAGGAGGGGTTCTCGAGCACGTTCCGCTTGATGACCGCCGGCGTGATCGTGTCGAAGTAGCCGAGACCGATGAGGCTCCGGTTCACCGTGTTGCGGCCGGCGAGCTCTCGGAGTTCGGCGAGCGCCGCCCGCTCGGTCGCGGCGTCGGGGATGCTCGACGAGGCGAGTTCGGCGGCAGTGATCGCGGACGGGACGGCCGCGGCGAGCAGGGCGTCGACGCTGTCGTATCCGACGGCGGCGAGCATCGTCGCCTGGGCTGCGGTGTCGGTTCCGATATGCCGTTCTGCGAAGCGGTCCGCCATCACTCGCCCACCAGCGCGGCGTAGTCGTCCCAGCTGAGGAGCGTGTCGGGCAGCGCGTCGTACCGGACGGAGACGAGCCAGCCGGCACCGAACGGGTCGCTGTTGACGAGCGACGGGTCGTCGACGACGGCGTCGTTGGCCTCGACGACCTCGCCGTCGAGCGGGGCGAAGAGCTCGCCGACGGACTTCGTGGACTCGATCTCGCCGACCACGGTGCTGGCCGAGAGCGCCGCGCCGACGGCGGGGAGGTCCACGAAGACGACGTCACCGAGCTTCTCGGCGGCGTAGTCGGTGATCCCGATGACGGCGAGATCGCCCTCGACGCGGATCCACTCGTGCTCGGCGGTGTACTTGAGGGTGGTCTTGTCGGCCATGGGTTACTTCTCTCTCGAATAGAAGGGGAGCGTGGTGACGGTCGCGGGGATCCGCGTGCCGCGGACGTCGATGTCGAGCACGGTGCCCGGCTCGGCGTGGTCGGGGTGTACGTAGGCCATGGCGATCGGGTGCCCGAGGGTGGGCGACAGTGCCCCGCTCGTCACCTCGCCGACCGTCGTGTCGCCGGCGAGGACGCGGTAACCGGCACGACCGGCGCGACGCCCCTCGGAGACGAGGGCGACGAGGACCGGTGCACCGTCCGCCGGGCCTGCCTCGACGGCGTCGCGTCCGACGAACGTGCCGTGCTTCCCGAGCGCGACGACGCGACCGAGTCCGGCCTGGACCGGCAGCATGTCCGGACCGAGCTCGTGGCCGTAGAGCGGCATGCCGGCTTCGAGGCGGAGCGTGTCGCGACTGGCGAGGCCGGCGGGGACCAGCCCGAGCGGTGTCCCGGCGGCGACGATGGCGTTCCACAGCTCGACGACGTCGGCCGCGTCGACGTACAGCTCGAACCCGTCCTCGCCGGTGTAGCCGGTGCGCCCGATGAAGACCGTGCCGTTCTCGAAAGAGGCACCGGTCGCGCGGTAGTACTTCACCTCGTCGAGGGAGGGCAGCTCGTCCAGGATGTGGAGCCCCTCGGTCGCCTGGAGGATGGCGCGGGAGGCGGGCCCCTGGACGGCGATGAGCGCGATCTCGTCGCTGCGGTCCATGACGACCACGTGCTCGAATGCCGCGGCGCGCTCGGTGAGCGCTGCGACGACGGCGTCGTGGTTGCCCGCGTTCGCGACGACGAGGTACTCGTGCTCGCCGTTGCGGTAGACGACGAGGTCGTCGACGATGCCGCCGGCCTCGTTCAGCAGCAGGGAGTACTTGGCCTGGAGCAGGTCGATGGCGGACAGCTTGCCCGCGAGCGCCTGGTCGAGGAAGTCGGCTGCGTCGTCGCCCACGACCTGGATCTCGGCCATGTGGGAGATGTCGAAAATGCCGGCGGCGGTGCGGACGGCGTGGTGCTCGGCGAGATCGCTCGAGTACCGTACGGGCATCTGCCATCCGGCGAAGTCCGTGAAACTCGCGCCGGCGGCTTCGTGGACGGCATGGAGCGGGCTGGTTCGTTCGAGGTCGGTCACGAGTTCTCCGGGGTCGCGTGGTGCGCTGCGGACACCAGACGGTGCCCGTTGGGAACTCCCCCTCTGTCATTGGCCTGAGAGCTTCACGAGTGCCGCTGCTGCGGACACTGCTTTCACCGTCGGCGAGCGCACCACGAACGTGCGCTGCTTTCCAGAGTGGCCAGTCCGATGCGGTACAGGACCTGAGAGATTGGCGGGGAGGCTTGCTCCTTCGGTGCCGGCGTACCGGCTCTCCCGCATCGTGTTCGCGGCCCGATGTTCGATTGAGCCGCCAGCATATCGCGAGTGGTCGCCTCGGCGCAGGACCTTGTTCGAGTCAGGTGTACACTAAGCCTGTATCGAGTACAGGTCATTTCTACCTGAAGTGCCGCCCGTGCTCCGGAACCCGGAGACCCCATGCAGCGATCCACGACTCCCGTGGAGCAGACGGACCCGCAGGTCGGCCTCGCGGTCTCGACCGTCATCTTCACGCTCCGGGCCGACGACGGGTTCGGCGCGACCGATCCGGCACCCGGCATCTGGCTCCCGCTCGTCCGGCGCATCCGTGAGCCCTACGACGGCCTCTGGGCGCTGCCGGGTGGTCCGCTCGGTGCCGCGGAATCCCTCGCGGACGCGGCCTCGTCGACCCTGGAGACGACCACCTCCCTCCGTCCGCGGTACTTGGAGCAGCTCTACGCGTTCGGCGACCTCGACCGCTCCCCCGCCGAGCGGGTCGTCTCGATCGTCTACTGGGCGCTCGTCGGGTCCGACGAGGCGAAGCGCACGCGGCTCGGCCAGAACGTCCGCTGGTTCCCGGCCGACGCACTCCCCCCGTTGGCGTTCGACCACCGCGACATCGTCGAGTACGCCCTGTGGCGGCTCCGCAACAAGCTGGAGTACAGCCACATCGCGCACGCCTTCCTCGGGGAGACCTTCACCCTCTCCGAACTCCGGGAGGTGCACGAGGCGGTGTTGCAGAAGCAACTCGACCCCGCGAACTTCCGACGCCAGGTCGAGTCCTCCGGTCTCGTCCTGCAGACCGACGAACTCCGTACCGGTGGGCGCCACCGCCCGGCGCGGCTCTACCGATGGACCCAGCCCGTCAACCGACCGGAGACCCCGTCGCCCGGCCGGTCGACGAGCCGCAGGCCCACGACGTCCACCCCGACCACCACCCGTCAGCAGTCCGAGGAGCCAGCATGACCATCACCGCATCCGTCGACGACACCATCCAGCAGATCACCGAGGGTGCGTCCGACGGCGCGACCTGCGCGCCCGAACTCGCGGCCGGGCCCTGGGTGTTCGACCTGCAACCGCCGAGCTACGGCCCTGGAGCGTCGATGGGCGACGTCATCCCGACCGGTTCGCCTCGGCAAGGCCAGCTCCCGGCCGCCTACCGCGACGCCTCGAACGATGAGCTCCACCGCCGCATCGTGGCCGCGAAGCAGACGCTCGGAGACCGCGTCGTGATCCTCGGACACTTCTACCAGCGCGACGAGGTGGTCCAGCACGCCGACTACATCGGCGACTCCTTCCAGCTCGCGAACGCGGCCAAGGCCCGCACCGAGGCCGAGGCGATCGTGTTCTGCGGCGTGCACTTCATGGCCGAGACCGCCGACCTGCTGTCCGGTCCCGAGCAGGCCGTGATCCTCCCGAACCTCGCCGCCGGATGCTCGATGGCCGACATGGCGGACATCGACCAGGTCGAGGAGGCGTGGGAGGCCCTCGAGGCGCTCTACGGGACCGAACCGGACGCCGACGGCCGGGTACCGGTCATCCCCGTCACCTACATGAACTCCTCGGCGGCGCTCAAGGGCTTCTGCGGTCGGCACGGCGGGATCGTCTGCACGTCCAGCAACGCGGAGACGGTCCTGCGGTGGGCCTTCGAGCGGGGACAGCGGGTGCTGTTCTTCCCGGATCAGCACCTGGGTCGGAACACCGCCAAGAAGCTGGGGGTGCCACTCGAGCACATGCCGATGTGGAACCCGAACCGCCCGCTCGGCGGCAACGAGGCGACCGACCTCGAGCAGGCCGAGGTGATCCTGTGGCACGGCTTCTGCTCGGTGCACAAGCGGTTCACCGTCGATCAGATCGACCGCGCCCGGGCGCAGCACCCCGGCGTCCGGGTCATCGTGCACCCCGAGTGCCCGATGGCGGTCGTCGACGCGGCAGACGAAGCGGGGTCGACGGACTACATCCAGAAGGCCATCGCGGCGGCGCCGGACGGCACCACGTTCGCGATCGGCACCGAGATCAACATGGTGCAGCGCCTCGCCGCGCAGTACCCGCAGCACACCATCTTCTGCCTCGACGATGTGATCTGCCCCTGCTCGACGATGTACCGCATCCACCCCGGCTACCTGGCCTGGGTGCTCGAGGGACTCGTCGCGGGCGAGGTGCTCAACCGCATCACCGTGTCCGACGACGTGGCCGTCCCGGCGCGGCTGTCGCTCGAGCGCATGCTCGCCGCGAAGCCGCCGGTCGCCACCGGAACCCAGGCCGGCTGACATGGCGACGGTGCTCGTGGTCGGGAGCGGGATCGCCGGTCTCGTGGCCGCGATCCACGCGAGCGAACGGCACGACGTGGTGGTCGTCACCAAGGACGTCCTCGGCCAGAGCAATACGCGCTATGCCCAGGGTGGGATCGCCGGGGTCATGTTCGACGACGACCGCGTCGAGGACCACGTCCGGGACACGCTGCTGGCCGGCGCGGGGCTGTGCGACGAGGAGGCCGTGCGGGTGCTCTGCACCGAGGGGCCCGAACGGATCCGCGAGCTCATCGACTTCGGTGTGGCGTTCGACCGCGACGGCGACGCCTTCGCGAAGGGCCTCGAAGCGGCCCACTCCTACCCCCGGGTGCTGCACGCCGGCGGCGATGCGACCGGCGCGGCGATCGAGACGGCGCTCGTCGAGACGCTCGCAGCCCGGCGGGTCACCGTGCTGGAGCACACCGTCCTCGTCGACCTGGTGGTCACGGCAGGGACGGTCACCGGTGTGCACCTCCGGTCCTCCGAGCGCGGTGCGTTCACCGTCGACGCCGACCAGGTGATCCTCGCCACCGGCGGTGTCGGACAGCTCTACCCGTTCACGACCAACCCGGCGGTGGCGACCGGCGACGGCGCCGCTGCAGCACTCCGTGCCGGGGCGGTGCTGGCCGACGTGGAATTCGTCCAGTTCCACCCGACCGCACTCGCCGCACCCGGCAGTTTCCTCGTCTCCGAGGCCGTCCGCGGCGAGGGGGCCGTCCTCCGGGACGCGAACGGTGAACGCTTCATGCGGGCGCTCCACCCCGACGCCGAGCTGGCGCCCCGCGACGTGGTCGCCCGTGGGATCGCGCGGACCATGGCAGCGCAGGGTGGCGCGCCGGTGACGCTCGACGCCACCGCGCTCGGTGCGGACCGCCTCGCCGCGCGCTTCCCGGGGATCCACGAGCATCTCCGAGCCTCCGGCGTGGACTGGTCGCGCTCACCGGTCGCCGTCGCCCCGGCCGCACACTATTGGATGGGCGGCATCGCCACGGACCTCGACGGCCGGACAACCCTGCCCGGGCTCCTCGCCGTGGGCGAGGTCGCACGCACAGGCGTCCATGGTGCCAACCGCCTCGCCTCCAACTCGCTCCTCGAGGGTGCCGTCTTCGCGGCCCGCGCCGTCGCGGCGATCGATGCGGAACCGGGTCCGATCGCCGGTCGCCCGAGGCTCGGCGGTCAGCGGGTCGTCCTGGATCCCCGTGCGGCCGATGACGATCCCGGGCTCCGAGCGGATCCCATCGAGCCTTTCAGCCGGTCGGCGCTCCACGCCGTGATGTGGCGGGATGCCGGGCTGGTCCGTGAGGCGCGTGGTCTCGAGCTCGCCCGCCGGACCCTGGACCGGTGGTCGACCGAACTCGACGACGTCGTCACCGCACCGCGGTCGGTCGGGGCCGCCGAGGACCGCAACCTCCTGCTGCTCGCCCGGGCCGTGGTCGCCGCTGCCCTCGCCCGCACCGAGTCGCGCGGTGCCCACGCCAGGGACGACCATCCCGGTGTCGATCCCGATCGGGCGTCGCCCATCGCGATCGTCCTCGCCACCTCGGGCACCGCGTCCCAGCCCACCACCCACCCATCCGTGAACGGAACCGTGCTCGCACCATGCTGACCCCACACCTCATCGACACCACCGTCACCGCGGCCCTCGTCGAGGACGCCCCGTGGGGTGACCTCACGGCGGCGACCCTCATCCCGGAGGACGCCACGGCCTCGGCCTCCCTGGCCGCTCGAGAGGCGGGCGTCTTCAGCGGCTCGGCCGTGTTCGAAGCGGCGTTCCGACTGACCGACCCACGCATCACGGTCGCGTTCCTCGTCGCCGACGGCGAACGGTTCGCCGCGGGCGACACCATCGCCATGGTGTCGGGTCCGGCGCGTGCCGTCCTGACCGCCGAGCGCGTCGCCCTGAACTTCGTCCAGCGGATGAGCGGCATCGCGACCATCACCGCGGCTTACGTCGACGCCGTGTCGGACACCCGCGCCCGCATCGTCGACACCCGGAAGACGACCCCGGGCCTGCGCGTCTTCGAGCGCCATGCGGTGCGATCGGGCGGCGGACACAACCACCGCCATTCGCTCTCCGACGCGGTCATGGTCAAGGACAACCACCTGGCGGTCCTCCTCGAGCGCGGGCTGACGGTCACCGAGGCGCTGCTGCGGGCCCGCGAGGAGCTCCCGCACACGACGACCATCGAGGTCGAGGTCGACCGCCTGGACCAGATCGAGGCGGTACTCGCGGCGGGCGTCGACACGATCATGCTCGACAACTTCACCGTCGACGAGCTCCGCGAGGGCGTCGCGCTGATCGCCGGCCGCGCCATCGTGGAGGCGAGCGGGAACGTGACGCTGTCGACGGTGCGGGCCATCGCGGAGACCGGTGTGGACGTCATCTCCTCCGGTGCCCTCACGCACAGTGTCCGCTCCCTCGACCTCGGACTCGACGTCTCGGTCGACTGAGATGCTCTACCTCGACAACGCGGCGACGACGCCGGTGCGCTCCGAGGTGCTCGAGGCGATGTGGCCGTACCTGACGAGCACCTTCGGCAACCCGTCGAGCCATCACACCGTCGGCGAGGCGGCGGCCGGAGCGTTACGGGACGCCCGGCGACGCGTCGCGACCGTGCTGGGCGTCCGACCTGGCGACGTGGTGTTCACCTCGGGTGGCACCGAAGCGGACAACCTCGCGGTCAAGGGCATCACTCTGGCGGCCCTCGATCGCGGACGCCATGTCGTCACCTCGCCGATCGAGCACGAGGCGGTCGCGGAATCGGTCGCATACCTCACGCGGTTCCACGGGGTCGAGGCCACCGTGCTCCCGGTGGACGGGACCGGCCTGGTCGACCCGGCAGAACTCGCCGCGGCACTCCGGCCGGACACGGTGCTCGTCTCGGTGATGGCGGCCAACAACGAGATCGGCACGGTCCAGGACCTGTCGGCACTCGGGGCCGTCACGCGCGCCGCAGGCGTCCCGTTCCACACCGACGCCGTGCAGGCGGCAGGGTGGCTTCCCCTCGGACTCGACCGCCTCGGCGTGGACGCGCTGAGCCTCGCCGGTCACAAGCTCGGGGCGCCGAAGGGGGTCGGACTGCTCGCCGTTCGCGGGTCGCTGCCCCTGGAACCGCTGCTGCACGGTGGGGGGCAGGAACGCGGGCGCCGGAGCGGGACCGAACAGGTGGCCGCCGCCGTCGGGCTCGCGACGGCGCTGGAGCTCGCCGAGCGTGATCGGGTGGAAGCGGTCGACCGTGTCAGTGGATTGCGTGACGAGTTCATCGCGAGGGTCCTGAACGAGGTCCCGCGCGCTCGGTTGACGGGCCACCCCGAACGACGGCTGCCGGGTATCGCGTCGTTCGTGTTCCCCGGGACCTCGGGCGAGGCGGTCCTCCTCGAACTCGAACGGCGCGGCGTCGTCTCCTCGAGCGGCTCCGCGTGCGCCGCCGGCAGCGACGAGCCGTCGCCGGTCCTCCTCGCGATCGGCATCGCTCCGGAGGTCGCGCAGACCGCTGTGCGCCTCAGTTGGACCGCCGCCGTCACCGCGGCCGATCTGGACCGGACGGCGAGCGCCGTCGTCGCCTCGGTGGAGGCCGTCGCGGGCCTGCGCTGAACCCCACGACGACCGAGCGGACGGATCCGGCCGCGCGCTCGGTGCCGGGTGTCCGATGCCGGGTGTCTGGCGGCGCCCACCGACGGAGGCTGGGCTACGGTGGGATCCATGAGCACCGAGCAGGACGCGGCAGACCGCGCACGACGTCGACACGACAATGAGGACGCTGACGCCGTCACCCGGTTCCTCGCCGAACGTGACCCGGAGTACGACCTCCACACGGAGCGTCTGGTCGACCCCGAGGAGGTCATCCTCAAGGACTGGCTGCCGCACGCGACCCCGACCGACGGTGGCGCCCCAGCACCCTGAACGCGCCGTCGCACGCGCTAGCCGCCGACGCAGCGGAACACAAGTGGTTGCCGCGCAGGCATCGGTGCACGACGCTTGAATTGTGACCGACAGTCGGGATCAGAGACGGAGTTGACGATGGGATTCCTGGACAACGCCAAGGACGCTGCTGAGGCGACAGGCAAGAAGATCGGCGAGGCCGTCGACGACACCAAGGAGCGCATCAGCGACAAGCTGGACGAGGCCAAGGCCGACGCCAAGGTGAAGCAGGCGGAGGCCGACGTGAAGAAGGCCGAGGCCGAGCGCGACACCACCGAGGCCAAGAACGACTACAAGGAGCAGCTGCGCGACTGACGCGCCCCCTGAACGACGAGGACCCCGCCCGGCGAACGCCGCGGGGTCCTCGCTCATGTCCGGCGAGGGTCTCCACCGACGGCCCGGATGACGATCACCACTAGCGCTCGGTGACCTGCCCGGCCTCGACGACCCACCGCCGTTCGATCCGGACGGTGTCGAGCATGCGGCGGTCGTGCGTGACGAGCAGGAGTGTCCCGTCGTAGCCCTCGAGCGCCTCCTCGAGCTGTTCGATGGCCGCGAGGTCGAGGTGGTTCGTCGGCTCGTCCAAGACCAGCAGGTTGATCCCGGTGGCTTGGAGCACCGCGAGCCCGGCGCGGGTGCGCTCCCCCGGCGACAGCTCGTCGACGGGCCGGTTCACGTGGTCGGCCTTCAACCCGAACTTCGCCAGCAGCGTCCTGACCTCTCCCGGACTGAGGTCGGGCACGATCGCCTCGAAGCGGTCGGCGAGCGGCTCCGAGCCGACGAGCAAGGAGCGGGCCTGATCGATCTCGCCGATCCGCACACTGGAGCCGAGGCTCGCGCTGCCCGCATCGGGTTCGCGGCGACCGAGCAGCGTCGCGAGCAGGGTGGACTTGCCGGCGCCGTTGGGCCCCGTGATGCCGATGCGATCGCCCACGTTCACCTGGAGGGACAGGGGGCCGAGCTGGAAGTCGCCCTGCCGGACGACGGCCTCGGAGAGCGTGGCGACGACCGTGCTCGAGCGCGGTGCGCTGCCGATCGTGAACTGCAGCTGCCACTCCTTGCGCGGTTCCTCCACCTCGTCCAGCCGGGCGATGCGGCTCTCCATCTGCCGGACCTTCTGGGCCTGCTTCTCCGAGGACTCCGCCGAGGCCTTCCGCCGGATCTTGTCGTTGTCGGGTGCCTTCTTCATCGCGTTCCGCACGCCCTGGCTGGACCACTCCCGCTGCACCCGGGCACGACCGATGAGGTCGGCCTTCTTGTCGGCGAACTCGTCGTAGGCGTCGCGGGCGTGCCGCCTGGCGACCTCGCGCTCCTCGAGGTAGGCCTCGTATCCGCCCCCGAAGACACGGTTGCTCTGCTGCGCGAGGTCGAGTTCGAGGACGCGGGTGACGCAGCGGGCGAGGAATTCACGGTCGTGGCTGACGAGCACCACACCCCCGCGCAATCCCTGCACGAAGCGTTCGAGCCGCTCCAGACCGTCGAGGTCGAGGTCGTTGGTCGGTTCGTCGAGGAGGACGATGTCGAATCGCGACAGCAGCAGCGCCGCCAGTCCGACGCGAGCGGCCTGCCCGCCCGACAGTGAGGTCATCATCGTGGTCGTGACATCCGCGTCCAGGTCCAGCCCGAGGTCGGCGAGGACCGCGGGGATCCGCTCCTCGAGATCGGCCGCCCCGCTCGCCAACCAGCGGTCGAGGGCGGCGGAGTAGACGTCCGCGGGGTCCGCGCCTGCCTGCGGGGGTTCGGCGAGCGCCGCGGCGGCCGCGTCCATCGCCTCGGTCGCCGCGGCACAGCCGGTGCGCCGGGCGATGTAGGCGGCGACGCTCTCGCTGACGACGCGCTCGTGTTCCTGCGGGAGCGCGCCCACGAAGGCGTCGGAGGGCGACAGCGTGATCGTGCCGGCCTGCGGTTCGAGCGAGCCGCCGAGGAGATGCAGCAGCGTCGACTTCCCCGCGCCGTTCATCCCGACGACCCCGATGACGTCCCCCGGCGCCACCGTCAGGTCGAGGCCGTCGAAGAGCGTGCGGTGGCCGTGTCCTCCGGCCAGGCCTTGGGCCACGAGCGTTGCAGTCATGCTGCAATCGTCTCATTCGGAGCAGGCTTCACCGAACGTTCATTCCGCGCCACGAGTCGGCGGAGTAGCGTATCGCACCGAGATAACGATTGGCTACGTCAGGAGCGCTAGCTGACCGCGCGACCCCCGAAGGTGGTACACAGGGAACAGTTGCGGTTGATGTCGCCATTCTCGTTGGCTTCGCGCCCCTCCCACATGGAAGGGGCCCTGATGCGCCTCGAACTCTCCCCACTCGACCACAGCGCCAGACCCGGTCGCACTCGCCCACGGCTCTTCGCCGCAGCGGCAGTCGTGACCGTCGGACTCCTGGCCATCGGTGCCGGACCGGCGAACGCCGCGACCTCGATCGACGGCCCGATCTTCCTCGGCACGGCAGCCGACTACGGCGTCCTCGCCGCATCGACCGTCACCAACACCGGCGTGACCACGATCAACGGCGACCTCGGGCTCAGCCCGGGGAGCTCCGTGACCGGCTTCCCCCCGGGCCTCGTCAACGGCACCCAGAACGTGACGAACGAGCCCGCCGCCCTCGCCAAGAACGACCTCCTCACCGCGATGGGCGTCGCCTCCAGCCTCACACCGGCCCCGCAGCAGGTCGGCGACCTCACCGACCTCAACCTCACTCCCGGTGTCTACGCCGGTGGAGAGATCTCCCTCACCGGGAACGTGACGCTCACCGGTACCGCGGAGTCGGTCTGGGTCTTCCAGGCTGCGAGCACGCTGAAGACCGCCACCGGTTCCTCGGTGACCCTCGTCGGCGGCGCAAGCGCCTGCAACGTGTTCTGGCGTGTCGGCAGCGAGGCCACGCTCGACGGAGGCGCGCCCTTCGTCGGCACGATCCTCGCCGACACGTCCATCTCCACGGGAGCGGGCACGGTCGTCGAAGGACGTCTCCTCGCCTCCACCGGCGCCGTGACGCTCATCAACACCGTCATCAACCGGCCGACCGGCTGCGACGACGGCAGCGGCTCCGCCGTGACCACGAGCCCGGAGATCACCTCCACTCCGCTCCCCGGCGGCACCGTCGGCACGACGTACGACAGCACGGTCACCTCGACCGGCAGCCCCGACGCGACGTACACCGTCACCTCGGGTGCCCTGCCCCCGGGACTCGTCCTCGACGGCGTGACCGGTGGCGTGACCGGTACGCCGACGACGCCCGGGACCTACACGGTGACCATCACCGCGAGCAACGGCACCGCACCCGACGACTCCATCGAATCGACGATCGTCATCACGGAGGCCGTCCCGCCGGGCACTCCGCAGGTCCCCGGTCAGCCGGCGGTTCCGGCCGGAGACATCACGAGGCTCCCCGACACCGGGTTCCAGGGATCCACGCTCGCGATCGTGGCCGGCTCCCTGCTCGGCCTCGGCCTGCTCGCGGGTATCGCCTCGGTGATCGTGCGACGTCGTCGACGCGACCAGCTGGGTGGCTGACGCGACACTGGTCGGCAGCCTGACGCCGTGACCGTAGGCTGAGGGCATGGACCACAAGCAGCTGCGCTCCTTCGTCGCCTCCGCGGAGACCCTCCACTTCGCGAAGGCGGCCAAGGCGCTCGGTGTGCCGAGAAGCACCGTCGTCGCCGACGTCCGGAAGCTCGAGGAGAGCGTCGGAGCGGAACTGTTCGCCCGTGACGTGGAGTCCACGCAGCTGACGGACGCCGGCTACGCGTTCCTCATCGAGGCGCGTCGCCAACTCGACGCCTCTGCGGCAGCGGCAGCGAAGTCGGCTCCCGCGCCGGGTGGCAAGGCCAAGGCGAACAAGGGCAAGGGTCGCGCGCCCAAGGTCAAGGGCGAGCCGCTCCCGTACAAGAAGCGCCAGGGTCGCTGAGCGGTACGCGCCGTCAGCGGTCCTGCGTCTCCGACGCGGACTCGACGACCCGCACCGATTCGCCTCGCCGCTCCGCGTCGGCTCGGGCCGTCCGTGCGATCGACACGAGGGTCTCGACAGGGGTCGTCGCGGCCGAATCCACCACGACGCCGAGGTTCGCAGCACCGGCGAAACCGTCGAGCTGCTGCGTCACGGCCTCGCGGTAGCCGGCGGCGATCGGTGCCGCGAGGTCGTGCAGCCCAGAGAGGCCGGTCGGCCCCGGTTCGACCGACGTGGCCACGAGGATCGTCCCACTCCACACGCGGGTGCAGACGGACCCGGCCGGCAACTCACGGAAGACCGCGGCGGCGAGCAGCGCCTCCAGCTCCCCCGCCGTCGCCATCCCGTAGGCGCGGCGGAGGTCGCCGTAGCCGTCGATGGCCACGACGAGGATCGCGAGGCGACGATCGGACTGTTGCCCGTCGCGGAGTCGGGTCGCCTCGGCGATGAACGCGCGGCGCCCCACCGCGCGGACGCCCATCCGCTCCGAGGAGAGGCGCTGCTTGCGCTCCCAGGAGCGCAGGAGGACGAGGCCGACGGCGACCGCGACGACGAACACGAGGTTCATGTAGGTCACGATGGGCGTGCTGAACAGCCGCTCGAAGGTCTCCGAGTGAGGACCCGCCGCGAGGTAGACCGCGAGCCGCACGGCGGTGAACACGGCGTGCAGGATCATGACGACGACGAGCACCAGCGTCGCCGGCGCCGTCCGCATGCGCCCCCGCCGTGCCTCGTACGCGACGAGCAGCGACAGCATGATGAGCGAGATGAGCCGGGCGATGGTACCGGCCCACTCCGGGTCGTCGGTGGGGTCGAGGACGGCGGAGATCGCCGTCACCCCGACGAAGAGGGTGCCGAGCAGCACGAGGCTGCGTCGACCGTTGAACAGCCGGCACCCGACCCACAGGGCGGCGATCGAAGCGACCATGGCGGCGTTGGCGACGGCGACGATCCACACCGAGTCGCCGTTGAGCGTGGCGGCGAGATAGCTGACCGCCGAGAGCAGGGTGGTGGCGAATCCCGACATCCAGGCTGCCAGGTGGCGTCCGGCTAGGGTTCGCGCGCTGTCGAGTCCGTAGAAGATCCCGCACGCGGCGCAGACGATCACCGCCACCACCAGCATGCTCGCCAGATCGATCGTCACCCGGTGCCTCCCCCAGGCGCCCGTTCGGGTGGCGCCTCATCGAGCGTACCGCCGGAGCAGCACCTCGCTGACGGCAGGGGCTTCGGAACCATCAGGGTGCTGAACCACGGAGACCCGATGTGCCACCATCGATCCATGCGCGAATCGCCCGACCGTCCCGTCGCCGTCCGCGCGACGGCGTTCCGTGGCAGGTCGAGATGGCGCCGACGGCCGCTGCGGTTCGTGGGCTACGACGCCCTCCTGCCGGACGGTTCCGTCAGGTTCGACGTGGATCTCGCCGCAGCCATGCCTACCCACCCGGCGGATGCCTCGACCCGCGACACGAACGTCCACGACCGCTGCCCCGAGGTCGGTGCCGGTCCGTGGGTCGACGGGTTCGGGCGTGCCGTCGAAGGGCCAGACGACGGCGGACCATCGCTGAGTGCGCGGCGCCGGGCGCGCCCGCGACCCGCCGGGCCATCCCGCCGCCGCCCATCGGCGAAGGTCGGCCGACGCTGGCTCACCGGGTTCGGCGTGGCAGCGCTCGGCCTCGGTGCCCTGCTCGTCATCGGCCCGCTCCGCGACACCCCTCTGGGCTTCCTCGGCGCGGTCAGCGCCCTCGTCGGGGTCGCCGCCCTCGCGGGCTTGCTCCCTCGCGCCAGACGGTGGTGGTGACGGTGCGCTACGTCGACCATGAACCGGGAATGTGGTTCCTCGTCGAGCAGGAGGGTTCGCTCTACCTCCACGCGAGGTACAGCTACAGCGCCCTCATCGACGATTCCGCGCTCATCCGACTGAACGACACCGAGCTCGCCGCCTACCTCGCGGGCGACCACGATGTCCTGTCGGATCTCGCGACGCGTGTCCACAACAGCGCGCCCTATCGAGCTGAGTCGAAGTTCTTCAGCAGGGATCTGTACCGCAGCGCAGACGGCCCGCAGTATCGTGAAGCCGTCTCAGCGGCGATCGCCGATCACACGTGGATCGCGGAACAGCGGCGGAAGCGGTGACCACCACCGAGAACGCTCATTCCGTCGATTGGAGCGCCTGTCGACGACGGAACGTGCGCTTTCGACGGGCTAGACGTTGAACCTGAACTCCACGACGTCGCCGTCCTGCATGACGTAGTCCTTGCCCTCCATGCGGGCCTTGCCCTTGGAGCGGGCCTCGGCGACGGAGCCGGTCTCGACGAGGTCGTCGAAGGAGATGACCTCGGCCTTGATGAAGCCCTTCTCGAAGTCCGTGTGGATGACGCCGGCCGCCTGGGGCGCCTTGGCACCCTGCGGGATCGTCCACGCGCGCGACTCCTTCGGCCCCGCCGTGAGGTAGGTCTGCAGGCCGAGCGTCGCGAAACCGATGCGTGCGAGCTGGTCGAGGCCGGACTCGGTCTGGCCGGTCGATTCGAGCATCTCGCGGGCGTCGTCCTCGTCGAGGTCGACGAGCTCCGACTCGAGCTTGGCGTCGAGGAAGACGGCCTTCGCCGGCGCCACGAGCGCGGCCAGCTCGTCGAGCTTCGCCTGGTCCTGGAGGACCTCCTCGTCGACGTTGAAGACGTAGATGAACGGCTTGGCCGTGAGGAGACCGAGCTCCTTGATGGGCGTGAGGTCGATCTTCGTCGCCGAGAGCGGGGTGCCGGCGTTCAGCGCGTCCTGCGCCTCCTTCGCCGCCGCGAGGACGGAGGGGTCGAGCTTCTTGCCCTTGACCTCCTTCTCGAACCGGGTGACCGCCTTCTCGAGCGTCTCGAGGTCGGCGAGGATGAGCTCGGTGTTGATGGTCTCCATGTCGGAGGCCGGGTTCACGTCGCCGTCCACGTGCACGACGTCGGGGTCGGCGAAGCCGCGCACGACCTGCGCGATGGCGTCGGCCTCGCGGATGTTCGCGAGGAACTTGTTGCCGAGCCCCTCCCCCTCGCTCGCGCCCTTGACGATGCCGGCGATGTCGACGAAGGACACGGCGGCGGGCAGGATGCGCTCGCTGCCGAAGATCTCCGCGAGCTTGCCGAGCCGGGCGTCGGGCAGTTCGACCACGCCGACGTTCGGCTCGATCGTCGCGAACGGATAGTTCGCTGCGAGCACGTTGTTGCGCGTGAGCGCGTTGAACAGGGTGGACTTGCCGACGTTGGGCAGGCCGACGATGCCGAGAGTAAGAGCCACGAGGGTCTATCGTACTTGGCCGCGCGGCCCCGTGGGTCGCGCCTCCGCTCCGGGCACGGATCGGCACCGTCGATCGAGCGGCATGCGGCGTGCCACCCGGGCGGTGTCGGACGCTGGTGCGAGGGTGAGGACGTGCCACTGGATTTCACCGCCATCGACTTCGAGACCGCGAACTCGTCATCCGCCTCCGCCTGCAGCGTGGGCCTCGTCAGGGTCCGAGACGGCGCCGTCGTCGACCGCGCGGGCTGGCTCATCCAGCCCCCTGCCGGACACGACGCGTTCCTCGAGTGGAACACGCGCATCCACGGGATCGTCGCGACCGACGTCCTCGGTGCGCCCGGTTGGGCGGACCAGCTCGACACCCTCCTCGACTTCGCCCAGGGTGACGCGCTCGTCGCCCACAACGCCGGCTTCGACATGGGCGTCATCCGCGGTGGGTGCGCAGCCACCGGCCTCGACTGCCCCGACCTCAGCTACCTGTGCAGTCTCAACGTCGCACGCAAGACGTATCAGCTCGACTCCTACCGGCTCCCGGTGGC
Source organism: Plantibacter flavus (assembly GCF_002024505.1). Lineage (NCBI taxonomy): Bacteria > Bacillati > Actinomycetota > Actinomycetes > Micrococcales > Microbacteriaceae > Plantibacter > Plantibacter flavus. Next base: position 1,519,601 of record NZ_CP019402.1, on the reverse strand, counting down.
CGCCCTCGCCGCCGGGTTCGACGACTTCCAGCACCACGACGCCACCGGCGACGCCGAGGCCTCCGCGCACATCATCATCCACGCCGCCGCCCGCCACGGCGCCTCCTCGATCGCCGAACTCGCGCAGCTCACGAGCGTGAAGATCGGCCGGATCGGGACGGCCGTCGCCGCCTGAGCCCGCGGTCGCCGCGCGGCCTCCGAGCGATGTCGGCGGCCCGCGACACACTGAGGGCATGGACAGCGCACTCGCCCTCGGGATCGGCCTCCTCATCGGACTCGTCATCGGCGCAGCCGTGGCGGTCCTCCTACTGCAGCGGCGCACCGGCACGGGATCGGTCGACCCGGCGCTGCTCGAGGCCAGGCACACCGCCCAGCTCGCCGACCTCCGTGGCCAGCAGGCGCAGCTCCTCGCCGACGCCTCCGCGAAGGAGGCGGAACTCCGCGCCGCACTGCGCGCCGAACTCGCCGCCCTCGACGCCACAGCCGACGGTCTCGGGCGTGAGCTGAACGCCCAGCGCGAGCAGTACCGCGAGCTCGCCGAACGCCACCGCGCCGACGCCGAACGACGATCGCGCCAGGAACACGAGGAGAGTCAGGTCCTGCAGGCCCTCGCGCCCGTGCAGCACAGCCTCGAACACATGCAGGCGAAGGTCGCGGAACTCGAGCAGCAGCGCAGCCGACAGCACGGTGAGCTCGCACAACAACTGAAGACGGCTTCGGAGTCCGAGGAACGCCTGCGGTCCACGACGGAGTCGCTCGCCTCGGCGCTCCGGAACAACGCGACCCGCGGCGTCTGGGGCGAGACCCAGCTCCGCAACGTCGTCGAAGCCGCGGGCCTCACACAACGCGTCGACTTCGACCTGCAGTCGAGCATCACCTCCGACAACGGCGTCGGCCGACCCGACATGGTCGTGCGGCTCCCCGGCGGCAAGTCGATCGCGGTCGACGCGAAGGTGCCGTTCGCGCAGTACCTCGAAGCCAGCACCATCCCCGTCACCGCGACGGGCGAGGAGGCCGCGCGACGCACCGCCCTCCTCGCGCAGCACGTGAAGGCCGTGCGGTCGCATGTCGACGCCCTCGCGGCGAAGGGGTACTGGCGCGGCCTCGAGTCGAGCCCGGAGTTCGTCATCTGCTTCATCCCGAGCGAGTCGCTCCTCGCCGCAGCGCTCGAGGCCGACGCGAGCCTGCTCGACTACGCCTTCGGCAAACGGGTCGCCCTCGCCTCCCCCGTCAACCTGTGGGCGGTCCTCAAGACGGTCGCGTTCACCTGGCAGCAGGACGTCCTCACCGAGGACGCGAAGCGACTGTTCGACCTCGGCAAGGAGCTCTACCAGCGGCTCTCGACGCTGTCGGACCACGCCGACCGCCTGCGCCGGTCGATCGAGAGCACGGTCACCAACTACAACCAGTTCGCCTCGTCGTTCGAGACCCGCGTGCTCGTCACGGCGCGCAAGCTCGACGCCCTCGAAGAGGCGACGGTCATCGGTCAGGTGAGCCAGAGCGACGCCTCACCGAAGCGCCTCACCGCACCGGAGGCGCAGCCCTCGCCGGAGCCGTCCGATGCCGAGCCGAGCGAGCTCGAGGCCCGGCTCGCGCACCGGCTCCAGGACTGACCGGCACGAACGCCGCACGACGAAGCGCCCGGCACCACCGTGAGGTGGAGCCGGGCGCTTCGCGCTGCTGGAAGAGCGGCTACAGCCACTTCGCAGCGAGGTGGTCCGCCTCGACACGACGGATGGTGCCGGAACGCGACCGCAGCACGAGGCTCTCGGTGCGGATGATCGGACCCTTGCGCTGCACACCGTCGACGAGTTCACCGTGGGTGACGCCCGTCGCGACGAAGTACGTGTTGTCGCCGCGTACGAGGTCGTTCGCGCCGAGGACACGTTCGAGGTCGTGACCGGCCGCGAGCGCACGCTCGCGTTCGGCGTCGTCCTTCGGCATGAGCTTGCCCTGGATGAGGCCACCGAGCGCCTTCACCGCACACGCGGTGATGATGCCCTCGGGCGTGCCGCCGATGCCGACGCACATGTCGATCCGTGAGTCGTAGCGCGCGGCGTTGATGCCACCCGCGACGTCGCCGTCGAGCAGCAGACGCGTTCCAGCTCCGGCCGCGCGGATCTCCTCGATGAGCTGCGCGTGGCGCGGTCGGTCGAGGACGGCGACGCGGATGTCCTCGGGCTGCTTGCCCTTGGCCTTCGCGAGCTCGCGGATGTTGTCGCCGATGGACTGGCTGATGTCGACGACACCGATGCCGTCGGCGCCGGTGACGATCTTGTCCATGTAGAACACCGCGGACGGGTCGAACATGCTGCCACGGTCGGACACGGCGATGACGGAGAGGGCGTTCTGCCGGCCGGCGGCGGTGAGGCTCGTGCCGTCGATCGGGTCGACCGCGATGTCGCAGGACGGGCCGCGGCCGTTGCCGACGTGCTCGCCGTTGAAGAGCATGGGCGCTTCGTCCTTCTCGCCCTCGCCGATGACGACCACGCCGTCGAAGTTGACGGTGCCGAGGAAGGCGCGCATGGCGTCGACCGCCGCACCGTCGGCGGCGTTCTTGTCGCCTCGCCCGATGAACGGCGCCGCCCGGATCGCGGCGGCCTCCGTCGCTCTCACGAGCTCCATGGCGAGGTTGCGGTCGGGTTGCAGATAGTGGGAGCCGGTTTCAGGCTGGGTCACTGGATCCTCCATGGATCGCTCGCCTCGTGGGACACGACGCTTCGGTGGATGAGGGTTTCAGCCTATCGAACCGGGCCGGGAAGGCCGGTGGATGCGTCTCGATCGAGGCGCTTCCGTGACCTCGTCAGCGGGCTCCCGGGACCGACGACGACGGACTCGACCGTGACACCGCCGTCAGCGCCGGCCCGGACTCCGGCGAGTTCGGCTCCGGCGGCGAGCGCGGTCGACGTGACGGCGCTGAGCAGCAGCCAGCCGTCGTCGCGGCAGAGTTCGTCGAGCGGGACCTCGCGGTCGAGATCGGTCCCTGCCTCGATAAGCCGCTCCCGTTCCTCCGGCGACTGCGGTGCGAAGCGCGCCGTCATCCAGCCATCGAGGGCCCGGACCGCGGCAGCCGTGAGGATGCCCTCCGGGGCCCCGCCCACGCCGAGGAGCAGATCGAGGTCGCCGTCGGCGGCCGCGGCCCGCAGTGACAGGGCGACGTCGCCATCCGTGAAGCTCACGAGCTCGGCACCGGCGGCGGTCACGGCCTGGGCGGTCGCCGCGTTCCGAGGACGGTCCTGGACCGCGACGCGCAGTTGCTCGACCGGCCGCCCCAGCCGCGCGGCGAGCCGGTCGAGGGTCACCGCGATCGGGTCGCCGAGCGACAGCTCGCGTCCCGCACCAGCCGCGACGAGCTTCTCGAGGTAGTACGCCGGGCCGATGTCGAACATCGCACCGCGCGGGGCGATGGCGATGACGGCGACGGAGTCCGGCTTCCCGGCGGCCGCGAGCTTGGTGCCGTCCACGGGGTCGACGGCGAGGTCGATCGCCGGCCCCGCACCCGTGCCGAAGCGTTCGCCCACGAAGAGCATGGGCGCCTGGTCCTTCTCGCCCTCCCCCACGACGACGCGCCCGTCGACCGGGAGCGATTCGAGCGCCCGGCGGAGCGCGTCGACGGCGACCCCGTCGATCCGCATGCCGTCGCCGCCACCCACGAGACCCGCGACGGCGGCAGCGGCGGCCCGCGTGGCGTCGAGGAAGCCGTCGAGGAGGTCGGTGTCCGGGGCGTGCTCGATCATGTCCCCATCGTGCCGTATGCCTCGGAGCCCGAGTCACTAGACTTCAAGGCGAATCGTCCCCACGCAAGGAGAAGACATGCCCGTCGCCACCCCGGAACAGTACGCAGCGATGCTCGACAAGGCGAAGTCGAACGGGTTCGCGTACCCGGCGTTCAACGTCTCGAGCAGCCAGACCATCAACTCCGTCCTCCAGGGCCTCACCGAGGCCGGTTCCGACGGCATCATCCAGGTCACCACGGGCGGCGCCGACTACTTCGCCGGCCACACCGTGAAGAACCGCGCCGCCGGCGCGATCGCCTTCGCGAAGTTCGCCACCGAGGTCGCCAAGAACTACCCCGTCACCGTCGCGCTCCACACCGACCACTGCCCGAAGGACGCGCTCGACGGCTTCGTCATGCCGCTCATCGCCGCCTCCGAAGAAGAGGTCAAGGCCGGTCGCAACCCGATCTTCCAGTCCCACATGTGGGACGGCTCGGCGGTCCCGCTCACGGAGAACCTCGAGATCGCGACCGAGATGCTGAAGCGCACCAAGGCCATCAACGCCATCCTCGAGGTCGAGATCGGCGTCGTCGGCGGCGAAGAGGACGGCGTCAGCCACGACATCAACGAGCACCTGTACACCACCCTCGACGACGCCATCGCGACCGTCGAGGCGCTCGGCCTCGGCGAGCAGGGTCGCTACATGGCCGCCCTCACCTTCGGCAACGTGCACGGCGTCTACAAGCCCGGCAACGTCAAGCTCCAGCCCGAGCTGCTGAAGACCATCCAGGACGGCCTCACCGCCAAGTACGGCCACGGCCCCAAGCCGCTCGACCTCGTGTTCCACGGTGGGTCGGGTTCCACCGACGCCGAGATCGCCGAGGCCGTCGCGAACGGTGTCGTCAAGATGAACATCGACACCGACACGCAGTACGCGTTCACCCGCTCGATCGCCGGCTACATGCTCTCGAACTACGAGGGCGTGCTGAAGCTCGACGGCGAGGTCGGCAACAAGAAGCTCTACGACCCCCGCGCCTGGGGCAAGGTCGCCGAGTCGGCGATGGCCGCTCGCGTCGTGGAGTCGACGAAGCAGCTCGGCTCGTACGGCACCAGCACCTCCTAGTCACCTGCACGAACAGAACGGGCCCGGCATCGCTGCCGGGCCCGTTCTTCGTGTGTGGATGACTACGGCTGCTGCGAGCGGACGTACTCGAAGACGGCGGGGTCGGCCCCGAGTGCCACCGAGAGGCAGAGAATGAAGACCACGTTCGCCACGACGCCGGCGACGATCGGGATCCAGAAGGTGATGCGGCCGGCGCGGAGCGAGCGGCGGGACAGGATGACGGCACCCATCCAGAGCGCGATCTGAATACCGAGCGCCAGGATGCCCATGGCACTCGCGAGGCCGTCGGAAGAGTACCCCGACACTCCCATCTGCACGAGAAACGGCCGAATCTGCCCGGGAAGGTCCAGCATGCCCGGCATCGTGTAGATCAGGCCGACGAGACCGAGTCCGAGCAGGATCGACGTCGCGATCCGGTCTCCGGCGACGGGTCGTCTGGCGGCCACGGCCGGAGCGCCCGGCTGCATCACCCCAGGCTCATGCGCCTGCTCGCGCGTCTGCTCGCGGAGGGTGGGCTCCTGCTGCTGCCGTGGCTGCCGTTCGACGGGGACGACCGGCGCGATGCCGAGCTCCTCCGCCCGCTGCTCGTCGATGGGCTCGGCGATCCGGGCACGCTGCTCCTCGGGGGACGCGTACTCACCGAACTGCGGACGGGGGCGGGATTCGCTCATGGTCGACGCCCTCCCAGGGCGCGCGGATCGGTCGTGCCGGCAAGGTCTTTGCGCAGCTCCTTCGGCAGGGAGAACATGAGGTCCTCCTCGGCCGTCTTGACTTCCTGCACCGCGCCGTAGCCGGCACCGGAGAGCTCTTCGAGGACCTCGTCGACGAGGACCTCCGGCACGGAGGCGCCGCTCGTGACACCGACGGTGACGACGCCGTCGAGCCAGGACTGCTGGATCTCGTGCGCGTAGTCGACGCGGTAGGCGGCCTTCGCGCCGTATTCGAGCGCGACCTCCACGAGGCGCACCGAGTTCGAGGAGTTCGCCGACCCGACCACGATCACGAGGTCGGCGTCCTGGGCGACCTTCTTGATGGCGACCTGACGGTTCTGGGTCGCGTAGCAGATGTCGTCGCTCGGCGGATCCTGGAGCTTCGGGAACCGCTCGCGCAGGCGGCGGACCGTCTCCATGGTCTCGTCCACCGACAGCGTGGTCTGCGAGAGCCACACGACCTTGTCGGGGTCGGCGACGACGAGGTCGTCGACGGCTTCCGGGCTCGTCACGAGCGTGACGTGCTCGGGTGCCTCACCGGCCGTGCCCTCGACCTCCTCGTGCCCTTCGTGTCCGATGAGCAGGATCTCGTAGTCGTCGCGGGCGAAGCGCACGGCCTCGCGGTGGACCTTCGTGACGAGCGGGCAGGTGGCGTCGATCGCGAGCAGCCCGCGGTCGGCGGCGGCATCGACCACGGCGGGCGAAACGCCATGCGCACTGAAGACGATGTGCGCGCCGGACGGCACCTCGTCGACCTCTTCCACGAACACGGCGCCCCGGGCCTCGAGCTGATCGACGACGTGCACGTTGTGGACGATCTGCTTCCGGACGTACACCGGCGCGCCGTAGTGCTCGAGCGCCTTCTCGACGGCGACGACCGCGCGGTCCACGCCGGCGCAGTAACCGCGCGGGGCGGCCAGCAGGACGCGCTTCTCCCCGGCGACGGGGAGGTCTGCGAGGCGTCCGGCGATACGTCGGAGCCTCGGCATGCCGAGGCCGATGGCTGGGGCGTCGCGGAGATCGGTCACGTGTGGATTCTACGCGGCAGCGCTCGGGAGTCGGCCGTGAACGGCCGGGTGGTCCGCGACCGGCGCGCCGTCGGTGCTCGCGGCTAGGCTTGAGGGATGAGCGATGCACCGGCCACCATGGAAGCCCCCTGGCCGGTCGCGCTCCTCGGCACGAAGCTCCGCGACTACATCGACCGCCTCGGCACGGTCTGGGTCGAGGGCGAGATCACGCAGTGGGGCGCCTCGGGCGGCAACGTCTACGGCAAGCTCAAAGACCTCGAGATCGATGCGACGGTCGGCTTCACCATCTGGTCGTCCGTCCGCGCGAAGATCCCCGCCGACCTCAAGCAGGGCGACCACGTGGTCGCGTTGGTCAAGCCGAACTACTGGCTCAAGGGCGGCACACTCACCATGCAGGTCATGGCGATGAAGCACGTCGGCATCGGCGACCTCCTCGAGCGACTCGAGCGGCTCCGTCGGCAGCTCGCCGAGGAGGGGCTCTTCGACGCGTCGCGCAAGCGGCCGCTCCCGTTCCTCCCGCAGTGCATCGGGCTGGTCACCGGCAAGGACTCCGACGCCGAGAAAGACGTCCTGCGCAACGCGGAACTGCGCTGGCCCTCGGTCCGGTTCCGCGTCGTCCACGCCGCCGTCCAGGGCGACCGCACCCCCGGCGACGTCGTGAGCGCTCTGCAGACGCTCGACGCCGACCCCGAGGTCGACGTCATCATCGTCGCGCGCGGCGGTGGCGACTTCCAGAACCTCCTCGGGTTCAGCGACGAACGCGTGGTCCGTGCCGCGGCCGCCTGCACCACACCCCTCGTGAGCGCCATCGGCCACGAGGCGGACCGCCCGTTGCTCGACGACGTCGCCGACCTCCGTGCCTCCACACCGACCGATGCCGCCAAGCGGGTCGTCCCCGACGTCGCGGAGGAGTTCGCTCGCGTGCAGCAGGCCCGCGTCCGGTTGTCCTCCCGGGTGACCTCGTTGCTCGGTCACGAGATCGACCGACTCGCGACGCTCCGCACCCGTCCCGCGCTCGCCGACCCGTCCTGGATCGTCGACTCGCGGGCGGACGAGCTGACCCGAACGGTCGCCAGGGGTGCCGAGCTCATCGACCGCGCCGTCGAGCGCTCCCAGCGCGAGGTGACGGAACTCCGCGCACACCTCCGCGCCCTGTCACCGCAGCGCACGCTCGACCGCGGCTACGCCATCGTCCAACGAGCGGACCCGGAGGCCGGCGTCCCGGGTGGCGCGGTGATCCGTGCGGAGGGCGACGCCCCCGCCGGGACGGAGCTCCTGGTCACCCTCGCCTCCGGCGCGATCGGCGCCTCCAGTACCGGCCCGGCCACGGCTGCCGCCCGGACCGACGACGAATAGGATAGAAGCATGCCAACCCCCTCCGATGTCCAGGAGCTCAGCTATGAGCAGGCACGCGACGAGCTCGTGCGTGTCGTGTCCGAGCTGGAGCAGGGCTCGGCGTCGCTCGAGGACTCCCTCCGCCTCTGGGAGCGCGGCGAACAGCTCGCCCAGCGCTGCGAGGAGTGGCTGATCGGCGCGAAGGCACGGTTGGACGCGGCACGCGCCGCCCAGCTCGGATCCGGCACTCCGGACGCACCGCGGTGAAGGACACCAAGCCGCCGCGCGTCGTTGCCGAGCTCGGCCGCCCCGAGACGCCGCAGGAGACCGCCGACCGCAAGGCGGAGAACTCCCGCCTGTACCGGTCGCGCAAGACCGTCAACAACCTCGTCCTGTCGCTCCTGGCCACGGTCGGCCTCGTGGTCGTGATCGTGCTCGCCGTGCCCCGAGGTGAAGCCCCGGAACGACCGACCGTCGACTACGCGCAGCTCGCCGGTCAGGCACAGCCCGACCTCCCCGTCCCGCTCCTCACCCCCGAGCTCGGCGACGACTGGGGCAGCAACTACGCCGACGTCCGCACCGCAGCCTCACCGGTCGCCGGCACGCCCGACATCCGCTCCTGGAACGTCGGACTCATCTCCCCCGACGACGAGTTCGTCGGCCTCGTGCAAGGCGTGGACGCCAACGACACCTGGCTCCTCGCCGAGCTCGACGAAGCACGCCCCACCGGAACCGTCACGATCGACGGCGTCGAGTGGGTCGAATACGCGAACGGCAGCGGCTCCGACGACGGCAACGTCGCGTACGCCCTGTCGACCGTCGCCGGTCGGAGCACGATCGCCGTGTTCGGCACCGCGAAGCCCGAGTACGTCCTCGATGTCGCACGCTCCGTGCGCACCGGGGTCACCGCCAACCTCGACGCCCCGTCGGGCGCCCCTGCAGAAACGGACTCAGAATGACCCAGAAGCGCCCCGGTGCCGTCTGGCGCGAGATGCAGCGCGGTAACGCGCGGTTCGTCGCCGGTCAGCCCGCCCACCCCCGCCAGGACGTCGAACGCCGCGCCACCCTCGCGCACTCCCAGGCCCCGGAGGCGGTCATCTTCGGCTGCTCCGACTCCCGCCTCGCGGCCGAGATCATCTTCGACAAAGGGCTCGGCGACCTCTTCGTCGTCCGCAACGCCGGCCAGATCGTCTCCGACTCGGTGCTCGGCACCCTGGAGTACGCCGTCGGCGTCCTGCAGGTCCCACTCATCCTCGTGCTCGCGCACGACGAGTGCGGCGCCGTCCGCGCGGCGATCGACTCGCAGATCGAGGACGCCACCCCGCTCCCCCCGTACATCGACCAGCTGATCCAGCAGATCGTCCCCGCCGTGAGCGCGGTCGCCGGCCCCGCACCGATCGACGCGGCCTCCGTCGACACCTCCGAGGTCGGACGACGCCACCTCCGCCGCACCGTCATGGAGGTCGTCTCGCGCTCCGAGCTCATCAGCGACGCCGTGGCGGCCGGGACGGTCGCCATCATCGGCGCGAACTACAAGCTCCTCGAGGGCACCGCCGTCGCCGACATCGTGATCGGCGACGTCACCGTCCCCGAATGACCTCCACCCCGCTCACCGACCGGTCGAGCGCAGCACCACCGCAATCGCACGAAGGAGAACGAACAGCGTGGTAGACACCTCAGCAACCGAGTACCGCATCGAACACGACACCATGGGTGAGGTGCGGGTCCCCGCGAACGCGCTCTACGGTGCGCAGACGCAGCGGGCGGTCGAGAACTTCCCGATCTCGGGCAGCGGGCTCGAGTCGGCGCAGATCGCCTCACTGGCCCGGATCAAGAAGTCCGCGGCACTCGCCAACGCCAAGCTCGGCGTCCTCGACCAGGGTGTCGCCGACGCGATCGCCGCAGCGGCCGACGAGGTCATCACCGGCGCGCACGACGCGCAGTTCCCGGTCGACACCTACCAGACCGGCAGCGGCACCTCGTCGAACATGAACATGAACGAGGTTCTGGCGACGCTCGCGAGCGCGCGCCTCGGCAGCCCGGTGCACCCCAACGACCACGTCAACGCCTCGCAGTCCTCGAACGACGTCTTCCCGACCTCCGTGCACATCGCCGTCACGAGCGCCCTCATCGACGACCTCATCCCGGCCCTCGACCACCTGGCCGTCTCGCTGGAGCGCAAGGCCGAGCTGTGGAAGACCGCGGTGAAGCCGGGCCGGACGCACCTCATGGACGCCACGCCGGTCACCCTCGGCCAGGAGTTCGGTGGCTACGCGCGCCAGATGCGTCTCGGCATCGAGCGTGTGCGTACGGCACTCCCCCGGGTCGCAGAGGTCCCGCTCGGCGGGACCGCTACGGGCACCGGCATCAACACGCCGAAGGGCTTCCCCCAGCTCGTCATCGAGCTGCTCGCGCAGGAGACCGAGCTGCCCATCACCGAGGCCCAGGACCACTTCGAGGCCCAGGGCGCACGCGACGGACTCGTCGACGCCTCGGGGGCCCTCCGGGTCATCGCGGTCAGCCTCACGAAGATCTGCAACGACCTCCGCTGGATGGGCTCCGGCCCGAACACCGGTCTCGGCGAGCTGCACATCCCCGACCTCCAGCCGGGATCCTCGATCATGCCAGGCAAGGTGAACCCCGTGATCCCGGAGGCCGTCCTGATGGTCGGCGCACGGGTCGTCGGCAACGACGCGACCATCGCCTGGGCCGGCGCCTCGGGCTCCTTCGAGCTCAACGTCGCGATCCCGGTCATGGGCACGGCGCTCCTCGAGAGCATCCGTCTCCTCTCGAACGCGACCCGGGTCCTCGCCGACAAGACCGTCGACGGCCTCGAGGCCAACCTCGACCGCGCTGCGGCACTCGCCGGCTCCTCGCCGTCGATCGTCACCCCGCTGAACAAGATCATCGGCTACGAGTCGGCGGCGAAGATCGCCAAGCACTCCGTCGCCAAGGGTCTCACCGTCCGCGAGGCCGTCGTCGACCTCGGCTTCGTCGAACGTGGCGAGATCACGGAGGAGCAGCTCGACACGGCGCTCGACGTCCTCTCGATGACGCACCCCGGCTGAGTCGACCCGCTCGTCGAAACACCGAACGGCCCCGGAACCCTCGCGGTTCCGGGGCCGTCTCCATCCGTGTGGTCACGCCGTGGCGGTGATCGCGCCCCAGCAGCCGAGCAGCAGGAACGGACCGAACGGGATGCGCGTGCGCCAACCGGCGGAGCCACCACGTGAGCGCGCGACCAGCACGACGACCACACCCGCGAGGCCGGCCGAGGAGACCGACACCACCGCGAAGAGCAGCACCGCGGACGTCCCGAAGCAGCCGACCGCGAGGCCGAGCAGCGCGCCGAGCTTCACGTCCCCCATGCCCAGCCCGCCGAAGAGGGCGCATGCGTACAGGACGGCGCCGACCGCGGACCCCATCAGGAGCGGTTCGAGCGGGGCCACCTGACGCACTGCGGCATCGATGGCCGTGAGCGGCACCGCGACGGTGAGCGCCGGCAGCACGAGACGGTTCGGGAGCCGCCGCTCCGCGACGTCGCTGCGCACGAGCGGCGGCGTGATGCAGGCGAGCCAGACGAGCACGATGACGACCGGACGCGGGCCGGGGCCGAGCAGGGCAACGGTGACGGCTACGAGCAGCAGCGTCGAGCCGGCCATCGCCGCGGTGGCGACACGCGGGCGGAGCCGCCTGCCGGTGGAGGTCGGTCGCGAGGGCATCCCGTCAGGATAGGAGGATCATCGTGCCGGCCTCCGGCGTTCTCCACAGGCGGCCGGAGGCGGCGGAGCGAGCCTCGCCGGCCCGCTCCGCCGACGGCCGCTAGGCCAGTTCGTTCCCTTCGAGCATCTCGGTCACGAGTGCCGCGATGGCCGAGCGCTCCGAGCGCGTCAGCGTGACGTGCGCGAACAGCGGGTGCCCCTTGAGCGTCTCGATCACCGAGGCGACGCCGTCGTGGCGGCCGACGCGCAGGTTGTCGCGCTGGGCGACGTCGTGCGTGAGGACGACCCGCGAGTTCTGCCCGATCCGGCTGAGGACCGTGAGGAGGACGTTGCGTTCGAGCGACTGCGCCTCATCGACGATCACGAAGGCGTCGTGGAGCGAACGGCCTCGGATGTGCGTCAGCGGCAGCACCTCGAGGATGCCCCGCTCCACCACCTCGTCGAGCACGTTCTGCGAGACGACCGCGCCGAGCGTGTCGAAGATCGCCTGTCCCCAGGGGTTCATCTTCTCGCCCTGGTCGCCGGGCAGGTACCCGAGCTCCTGGCCGCCGACCGCGTACAGCGGCCGGAACACCATGATCTTCTTGTGCGCCTGTCGCTCGAGGACGGCCTCCAGACCCGCGCAGAGGGCGAGCGCGGACTTCCCCGTCCCGGCTCGACCTCCCAGCGAGAGGATCCCGATCTCGGGGTCGAGCAGGAGGTCGATCGCGAGCCGCTGCTCGGCCGAGCGTCCGTGCAGACCGAAGACGTCGCGGTCGCCGCGGACGAGCTTGTAGCTGCGCTTGCCCGTGACCCGCCCGAGTGCGGATCCCCGGTCGGAGTGGATCACGAGGCCCGTGTTGATCGGCAGGTCCTCGATGATCGGCGTCGTCCCCTCCTCGCGCTCCCACAGCGTGCTCATGTCCTCGGAGCCGAGGGTGATCTCGGACATGCCCGTCCAGCCGGAGTCGACCGCGAGTTCCGCCCGGTACTCCTCCGCCTGGAGACCGATGGAGGCCGCCTTGACGCGCAGCGGCAGGTCCTTGGACACCACCGTGACCGTCAGGCCGTCGTTCGCCAGGTTCAGCGCGACCGCGAGGATGCGCGAGTCGTTGTCGCCGAGCTGGAGACCGGACGGCAGCGAGGCCATGCTCGAGTGGTTGAGCTCGACCCGCAGGGATCCGCCGTCACCGACGGGGATCGGGAAGTCGAGGCGCTCGTGCTCGATGCGGAGCTCGTCGAGGATGCGGAGTGCTTGACGTGCGAAGTAGCCGATCTCGGGGTCGTTGCGCTTGCCCTCGAGCTCGCTGATGACGACGACCGGGATGACGACGGCGTGCTCGGCGAACCGGAAGAGCGCCTTGGGGTCCGACAGCAGCACGGAGGTGTCGAGCACGTAGGTGATCTCGGCCTGCGCCTGATCTCCCCCGCTCACCGTGTGGTCGGCAGGTCGTCGGCTCGGTCTCGTCGACGCATCCCGCGTCTCGATGTCGGCTGACGTGTTCTGGATTTCTCGCGAGGCCACAACCACTCCCACCCCGAGCATCTGATGCTCGGATCACTGTGCGAAACGGCCGCCTGCAGGGTTTCGAGCCGAACTTGTGTGGCCGTCTCGACCGGGCTCCATGCCCGATGAGATGAACGTACGTCCGGCCACCGACATCGATGCGACGACACGCCCCGTGTCCTGTTACGGGGAGGTGAACAGATGGGGGCCGTCTCCTGGACCGCCGGTGGTCGGACGGCGGCTCAGTAGCTCGCGGCCGTCGCGAACGAGAGCAGCGCACCGCGCAGTCGGTCCAGCGTCTGCCGACTGGTACCGGCGTGCACGCTGAGCCGCACGGCCCCGGCGCGGATCGTCGCGGTGACGCCGTGGTTCTCGAGCGAGGTCCACAGCGTGTCGAGGACGGACTCCTCCGGCTCCAGGACCACGATGCCCGCGCGATCGTGCTCGTCTCGCGAGGAGACCACCGCGACACCGAACTCGTCCGCGAGCTCGATCACCTCGGCCGTGAGCTCGGCGATCGCCGCGTGCACCGTCGCGGTCCCGACGGCGACCGTGTCCTCCAAGGACGCCGCGAACCGCGCCGCCGCGAGCGGGTCGGGCCTGGTGATCGAGTATGCGCGCACGGATCCGCTCGGTGCCGGGGTAGCGCTGAACGGCCAGGCCTCGTCGGTGCCGGTCACGCCCGAGAAGACCGGCTCGAGCCGCTCGACGGCGCGGTCGCTCAGGGCGAGGAATCCGGTGCCCCAGCCTGCGCGCATCCACTTCTGCCCGCCCGAGGCGACCACGTCGGCGACGGCGTAGGGGGCGTCGACCACGCCGAAGCCCTGGATGGCGTCGACGATCAGGAGGCGGTCGCCGATCACCTCGCGGACGGCTTCGAGGTCGCAGACGTATCCGGTGCGGTAGTCGACGAGGCTCACGGCCACGGCGGTGACGGTGTCGTCGAGCTGTTCGTGCACGCTCTCAGCCGTCACGTTTCCGCGTCGCGTCTCGAGCCATCTCGGCGTGAGCACGTGCCGGTGCTCGGCGGCCCGCTCCGCGGCGAGCGGCAGCGTGGGGTATTCCAGGCGGGAGAGCAGGACCGTGCCGCTCAGACCGAACATCGCGTGCATGAGGCCCTGCGAGGTGTTGGGCTGGGCGACGACCTGGTCGGCGCGGAACCCGGTGAGCGTCCCGACGGCGGTCCGCATCCGTTCGTCTTGCCCGTCGACCGCGCCGAGCGTTCCGGGCGTCGCACTCGCGAGCACGTCGTTCCAGCGGGCGGCCTCGAGGACGACGGACGCGGCCAACGGACCGACACTGCCGTAGTTGAGATAGCCGTCGACCTCACCGAATCCCGCTTGGAAGGTCTCCAACCGGGACGCCGTCTCCGGCTCGTCCGGCTCCGAGGCGGGCGTGGACCGGCTCATCCGCCGAACCGCCGCTGACGCCTGGAGAAGTCGCGGAGGGCGCGGAGGAAGTCGACCTCACGGAGGTCGGGCCCGAGCGCCTCGACGAAGTAGAACTCGCTATGGGCGCTCTGCCAGAGCATGAAGTCGCTCATCCGCTGTTCGCCGCTGGTGCGGATGACGAGGTCGGGGTCGGGCTGGCCTCCCGTGTAGAGGTGCTCACCGATGAGGTCGGGGGTGAGCAGCGCTGCGAGGTCTTCCAGGCTCCGACCCTCGAGGTGGTGCTTGGCGACGATCGCGCGCATCGCGTCCACGATCTCGGTGCGACCGCCGTAGCCGACCGCGAGGTTGATGTGCATGCCAGCACGGTCGGCCGTGCGCTCCTCGGCACTCGTCAACGCCGTGCGCAGCGACTCCGGGAGCCCGTCGCTCGAACCGACGTGCTTCACGCGCCAGTCACGGTAGTGCGACAGCCCCTCGGCGAGGTCGGCGATGATGTCGACGAGGTCGTCCAGCTCGTCCGGTGCGCGGTTCACCAGGTTGTCGCTCGACAGCAGGTACAGGGTGACGACGCCGATGCCGAGATCGTCGCACCAGGTCAGGAACTCGCGCATCTTCGCCGCACCGGCCCGGTGGCCGTGCGCCGCGGTGTCGTACCCGAGCTGCTTGGCCCACCGCCGGTTGCCGTCGATGATCATCGCGACATGGTGCGGCAGCGTCTGCGGAGTGAGCGCCTTCCGGAGGCGCCGTGCGTAGACGCCGTACAGGAAGCCGTCCACCGGTGCGGAATGCCTCGTCATCACCCTGCAACGCTAGTGCAGTTTCCTGCATCGCTCCCAGTACGGGTTCCGTGCCACCCCGTATCCTGGACCCATGACGAGTGGAGATCCCGAGCTGCCGAAGCTGCCGTTGCTCGAGGTCGCCGCCGACGATGCCGCCGCACCGGAGGAGGTCAAACCGACCTGGCGCGGATGGCTGCACGCCGGGATCTTCCCCATCTCGATCGTCGCCGGCATCGTCCTCGTCGTGCTCGCACAGGGTGCGGCCGCGAAGTGGAGTTCGACGGTGTTCGTGCTCACCTCGATGCTGCTCTTCGGGAACTCGGCGCTCTACCACCGGTTCTCCTGGCGCCCCTCGGTCAAGCTCCTCCTCAAGCGGATCGACCACGCCAACATCTTCCTGTTGATCGCCGGCACCTACACGCCGCTCGCCGTGCTCGCGCTACCACCGGCGCAGGGCAACCTCCTGCTCGTGCTCGTCTGGGGCGGCGCGCTCCTCGGCATCGGTTTCCGCGTGTTCTGGATCAACGCCCCGCGGTGGCTGTACGTCCCGCTCTACCTGGCACTCGGGTGGGGTGCGGTCGCGTACCTCGGCGACATCGCCCGCGGCAACTTCACCACGATGGTGCTCGTCGCCGCCGGTGGCCTGTTCTACACGGTCGGCGCGGTCATGTACGCGATGAAGCGACCGAACCCCTGGCCGGGGCGGTTCGGGTTCCACGAGCTCTTCCACCTGTGCACGGTGCTCGCGTTCCTCTGCCACTGGACCGGGATCCTGCTGATCGCGATCGCCCCGGTCTACAACCGCTGACAACCCGTGGCCCGGCGCGCGGCGAGGCGTCGCGGTGGTGGTGTCAGCGGGCCGACCGGTCCGACGGCGGGCGAGGGTCGTCCTCGACGCCTGCGGGGGCCGCGTCGCCGGTGTCGCTCCCCGCGCGGTCCGCGGCTGCCCGCTCGGCGACCTCGGCCTGGAGCCGCTCGTCGATCTCCGCGCGGTAGTTGACCCGGCGCACGCGACGCACCATGTCGATGACGAGGAAGACGACGATGCCGGCGATGGCGAAGGTGATCACGAAGCCCCACGGTCCCGGCGTCACCTGGTTCTCGTCGAACGCCGGCGAGGGCGACGGCGACGGCGTGACCGCCAACAGGACCTCGGTGAACAGGTGGTGCATCATGCGGTTCCTTCGCTGGTGTCGATGCCGTCGAACAGCTCCGACTCTGGAGTGGTCGACGCGACGTGCGACGTGACCAGTTGGTAGTCCTCGAACGGCCATGCGGCACGGAGGACGTCGTTGGGCCAGAAGAAGAACGGTGAGTCCGGCGGCACCTGGCTGCCGTGCGCCCGGAGCGCGGCGTCGCGAGCCTCGAAGAAGTCGCCGACGGGCACGTGCGTCGTCGCGAGATCGGGCCGGCCGGCCATCCACTCCCGCATCTCGGCCAGCCGC
Organism: Plantibacter flavus; assembly: GCF_002024505.1. Lineage (NCBI taxonomy): Bacteria > Bacillati > Actinomycetota > Actinomycetes > Micrococcales > Microbacteriaceae > Plantibacter > Plantibacter flavus. The sequence goes on along the minus strand of NZ_CP019402.1, from coordinate 1,502,866 downwards.
TCGACCGCCGGGTCGTCGGGGTGGTGCTCCAGCAGGTAGGCGTACACGGCCTCGAGCCGGGCGGGGCTGAACGAGCGGTCGTAGTACAGCTTGTCGACGCGCCAGGGGTCGCCCGCTTCGGGATAGCGCGTGGGATCGGCCGCCGCTTCGAACGCGGCGACGCTCACCTCGTGGCACCGGATGTGGTCGGGGTGCGGGTAGCCGCCGTTCTCGTCGTAGGTGATGATGACCTGCGGCCGGAAGGAACGGACGATGCGCACGAGCACACCGGTCGAGACCTCGAGGGGGATGTCGGCGAAGCTCGCGTGTGGGACCGTGCCGTCGTCGCGGGCCATCCCGCTGTCCTGATAGCCGAGCCACCGGTGCTCGATGTCGAGGATCTCCTGCGCCGCGGCCATCTCGAGGCGACGGTATCCGGGGAGGTCGCGCTCGATCATCGCGACGTCGGCGAGTGCGGGGTTCTGGAGGTCGCCGCGTTCGCCACCCGTGCAGCTGACGACCATGACCTCGGCGCCGAGGCTCCGGTAGTGCGCGAGGGTCGCCGCCCCCTTGCTCGACTCGTCGTCGGGGTGCGCGTGCACGGCGAGCAGTCTCATGGTCATGGTGCTCCGCCTTCCGGCTGGTCTGCGCGAGGGGACCGCTTCGCGACTCGTGACGTGACGACGCGGTCGGGACTCCGCATCCAGGAAGAGGCAATACGCTTGAGGTGTCGACCTCGAGGCGTCTCGCACTCCTGGTCCAGCTTAACCGTTCGAACCGGAGCCCGTGACGTGACCTCTCCCCTGCAGGATGCCGGCCCTCAGGACGCCATCGCGGCGCGCTACGGACGCACCCCTGGCAACCGTGCCCGCGACCGCCGCCTGATCTGGCTGGCCGCCGCAGCGTTCGCCGTCGTCTTCGTCGCCTGGGTCGTGTGGGCCGGTCTCGACGGCAGTCGGCCGAGCATCGAGTCGCGCAACACGGCGCACGAGATCGTCGACGACACGATGGTCAGCGTGTCCTTCGAGGTCACCGGTCCGCAGGACACCCCCATGGCCTGCTCGGTCCAGGCGCTCAACGAGCAGTTCGCGGTCGTCGGATGGAAGGTCGTCGAGCTGCCGCCGTCCGAGCAGCGCACCCGCACCTTCACGGAGAGCGTCCGCACCACGGAGCTCAGCAACACCGGCGTCGTCGACACCTGCTGGGTGGTCGAGCACCGCTCCTGACCCTCGAGGGCGTCGGCGCGCGAGCCACACTCCCGCGCCGATCGTGCGATACTCGAAGGCAGTACTTCATACGCCCCGGCATTCCGCCGGGGCGTCTGGCATATGACGGGCGTTTCGGCCGTCGTGTGCGGACCCACCATGCAAAGGAGTTCCATCGTGTCCGAGCAGATCCAGGAGACGTTCCTCACCCAGCAGGCCTTCGACCGGCTGCAGGCGGAACTCGAACACCTCAGCACGACGGGCCGCGAGGAGATCGCCAAGCGCATCGAAGCGGCTCGCGAAGAGGGCGACCTCAAGGAGAACGGCGGCTACCACGCCGCGAAGGACGAGCAGGGCAAGCAGGAGGCCCGCATCCGGACGCTCACGCAGATGTTGCGCGACGCCAAGGTGAGCGAGGCACCGCAGTCCACCGGTGTCGTGGAGTCCGGCACCGTCATCACGGCGGTCGTCGCGGGCGGCGAGGAGCGCTTCCTGCTCGGCAGCCGCGAGATCGCGGGCAACACCGACCTCGACGTCTACAGCGAAGGCAGCCCGCTCGGTGCCGCCATCCTCGGTCTGAAGATCGGTGACAAGACCACCTACGAGGCGCCGAACGGCAAGGAGATCACCGTGTCGATCAGCGCGGTGGAGACCTACACCGGTTCCTGATCCGGCACGTCGCGTCGTTCGCGACCGACCAGACGCAGCAGGGCCCCGCCGACACGGCGGGGCCCTGCTGCGTTCCGGCAGTCGGATCAGTCGTCGACGATCTGCGGGTCGTACCCCGCCTCGCGGAGCGTCTGCACGACGAGGTCGCGGTGGTCGGGCCCGCGCGTCTCGATGCTGAGCTCGAGTTCGACGTCGCTGATCTGCAGGCCGTGTCCGTGTCGGGTGTGCAGCACCTCGATGACGTTCGCATTGGCCTGCGCGACGAGCTCCGCCGTCCGTGCGAGCTGGCCCGGCCGGTCGGGCAGTGGGATGCGCAGGGTCAGGTAGCGGTCCGACGCCGCGAGTCCGTGACTGACGACCCGCTGCAGCAGGAGGGGGTCGATGTTGCCGCCGGAGAGGATGGTGACCGTCGTGCCGGTCGGCTCGATCTTCCCGGCCAGGATCGCCGCGACACCGGCGGCTCCGGCAGGTTCGACGACGAGCTTGGCACGCTCGAGGAGGACCACGATGGCCCGGGCGAGGTCGTCCTCGCTGACGGTGACGACCTCGTCGACGAGCGCGCTGATCATCTCGAAGTTGAGCTCACCGGGACGGGCCACGGCGATGCCGTCGGCGATGGTCGGCTGCACGGCGATGGTCGTCGGGGTTCCTGCTTCCAGCGACACCGGGTACGCGGCCGCGTTCGCCGCCTGGACGCCGATCACCCGGATGGTGCGTCCTTCGAGGGCCGCGCGCTGCTTCATGACCCCCGCGACACCCGAGATGAGCCCGCCGCCGCCGATCGGCACGATGACCGTCTCGACGTCGGGGACCTCCTCGAGGATCTCGAGACCGAGCGTGCCCTGCCCGGTGATGACGTCCGGGTGGTCGAACGGCGGGATGAGGATGGCACCGGTCTCCGCGGCGAACTCGGCGGCGGCGATCAGCGGTTCCGCCACCGTGTGGCCGCGCAGGATGACGTGCGCACCGTAGTCGCGCGTGGCGGCGAGCTTCGGGAGCGGGACGCCGACCGGCATGAAGATGGTCGCGGTGATGCCGAGCTCGCGGGCGGCGAAGGCGACGCCCTGCGCGTGGTTGCCCGCCGAGGCGGCGACGACGCCCCGCGCCCGCTCCTCGGGGGTCAGGCTGGACATGCGGTTGTACGCGCCGCGGATCTTGTAGGAGCCGGTGCGCTGGAGGTTCTCGCACTTGAGGTGCACGGGCACGCCGAGGACGTCGGCGAGGTAGCGGGAACTCTCCATCGGCGTGCGCTGGACGGTGCCGACGAGGGTGTCCCTGGCTCGCTCGAACGCGGCGAGCGACGGGCCGGGGAACACGGGGGTGGTGGTCGTTGTATCGGTCATGGTGTGCGGGGTCCTGGACTTTCTGGGGACGAGGTCTCTCGGAGGTCTTCGCTGGGGTGCTGGGGCTCCTGATCGCCTGGGCGATCCTGCGGCTCGTGGGACGAGCGGGAGCCCGGACGGATTCGCCTGGGGCTCGGGACGGTCTGCCAGATGGCGCCGTCGGTACCCGGTTCCGGCGGCGCATTGCCGCCGGTCCGCCACGTGCCGCTGGCGATGGTGTGGACCATCACGTTGATCACGGCCACCACGGGCACCGCGAACAGGGCGCCGGGGATGCCGGCGACGAGCGTGCCGCCCGCGACGGCGAGGACGACGGCGAGTGGGTGCACCTTGACGGCCGTACCCATGATGAGCGGCTGCAGGACATGCCCCTCGAGCTGCTGGACGAGGAGCACGACACCGAGCATGAGCAGCGCGATGACCGGACCGTTGTAGACGAGCGCGAGGAAGACGGCCACGGCTCCGGTCACGACGGCACCGACGATCGGCACGAACGAGCCGAGGAACACGAGCACGGCGACCGGGATCGCGAGCGGGACGCCGAGGAAGAACGCGCCGAGTCCGATACCGACCGCATCGATCGAGGCCACGAGGATCTGCGTGCGGACGTAGTTGCCGAGCGTCCGCCATCCTGCGCGACCGGCGCTGTCGACGGCGGGGCGTGCCCGCTGCGGGAAGACGCGCACCGTCCAATGCCAGATCGTCCGACCGTCGATGAGCATGAACAGCAGACAGAAGAGCGTCAGGAAGACGCCCGTCGCGACATGGCCGAGCGTCGAACCGATCGACAGGGCGCCTGAGAGCAGGACCTGGCTGTCCTGCTGGAGCGAGTCGAACGCCTGGGCGATGAAGTCGTTGAGCTGCGTCTCGGTCACGTGCAACGGGCTGGCGAGCAGGAAGGCCTTGAAATCGCCGTAGGCGGTCATGGTGCGGGCCTGTACGGAGGCGAACTGGGAGGTGATCTGCGAGATGGCGAGGAAGATCAGTCCGCTCACCACGGAGAGCGTGCCGACCATCGCGAGTGCGATGGCGAGGCCCTTCGGCCAGCGGTGACGCACCAGGACGTCGACGAGAGGCTTCAGCAGCGCGGAGACGAGGACGGCGATGAGGAGCGGGATGACGATGAGGCGGAGCTGCACGACGAGGAAGACGAGCAGCGCGACGACCGCGGCCACCAGCAGGATCCGCCAGGACCACGCTGCGGCCACGCGCATGCCGCGCGGGACGCTGCTCGATCCGCTCGGGTCCGGTTCGCGCACGGGCGAGGCCGCTTCGGGGAGGAAGCGTCCCCACCAGGTCTTCGGAGTGTCGTCCGCCATTGCTCAAGTGTAGGGCTGGCACATGCCGGTGAGCGCATGCGGACGCCGGTGGGCGGCGGCGCCTCCGCAGTGCACGGCGGGTGTCCGACGCCGGTGCTAGCGTCGGGCCGTGTCCGCTTCCCTCTCCCCCGCCCTCGCCCGACGGATCGCGCTCGGTGCGCAGGGACTCGGCGCCCCGCAGCGCACGACCCCGGCGGGTACCCGCACCCTGCGCTCGACGATCGACCGGCTGGGGCTCCTACAGATCGACTCCGTCAACGTGTTCGAGCGCAGTCACTACCTGCCGCTGTTCGCGAGGCTCGGCGGGTACGACAAGACACTGCTCGATCGCTTGACGCTCGGAGCCGACGCGCCCTACCTCGAGTACTGGGCGCATGAGGCGGCCTTCATCCCCCGCGACTCGTGGCCGCTGTTCCGGTGGCGGATGGACGCGCACCGCGCGAAGCATGCCGGCGACGAGACCGCCTGGGCGAGCCAGAACACGGAGATGTTGGACTGGGTGCGAGCACTCCTCCGCGTCGAGGGGCCACTGAAGGCGAGTGAGATCGAACACGACGCGAACGTCCGACGCGGACCCTGGTGGGGATGGTCCGATGTGAAGCGGGCGTTGGAGGTCCTGTTCCTCTACGGCGAAGTGGTCACGGCCGGTCGCGACCGGTTCGAACGCCGGTACGCACTGGCCGAGCAGGTGCTCCCGCAGCACCTCCTCGACCTCGACGTCGACCGGGCCGATGCGATCCGTGCGCTCGTCGAGCAGGCCGCCGCAGCGCACGGCGTCGCGACCGTCGCCGACCTCGCGGACTACTTCCGGATCAAGCCGCAGACCGCGGTCCGCCGAGCGGTCGACGAGCTCGTGGACGCCGGTGTCCTCGAACCCGTGACCGTGGCCGGCTGGGAGCGACGCGGCGGGCCGCAGGAGGCATGGTTGCACCGCGACGCCCGACGGCCGCGGCGGATCGAGGGGGCCGCGCTGCTCAGCCCGTTCGACCCGGTCGTCTGGTTCCGCGAACGCGCCCTCCGCATGTTCGGGCTCCACTACCGGATCGAGATCTACACGCCGGAGCCCAAGCGGGTCTACGGCTACTACGTGCTCCCGGTCCTCATCGACGGCGAGATCGTCGCGCGCGTCGACCTGAAGAGCGACCGTCAGGCCGGGGTCCTGCGGGTCCAGTCCGCCTGGTTCGAGCGTGGACACCAGGATGCCGTCGTCAGGGGGCTTCGTCCCGTCGACGATGACGCGATCGCGGGACGCCTGGCGGAGCTCCTCGGCCATACGGCCCACTGGCAGGGACTCGATGCGGTGGCCGTCGTCGACCGCGGGACGCTGGCGGCACCGTTGGCGCATGCCCTTGGCACCCGGCTCCTCCCACTCACGCCGAACATGGGCACTACTCCCCATGCTCAGCCTGCACAATCACTCTCAGGAGATACACAACAACTATAGGATTGGCGGGCACCTTCATGGTCCGAAACGAGGGGAACCCGCCCATGAGCAACGACGACACCACACCACAGCAACCAGGCCCGCCGAACCCGGGCGAGCAGCAGCACCAGCCGTCCCAGGGCGACCAGCAGCCCTCGTACCAGCAGGGTAAGGAGCAGCCCAACCCGTACCAGTCCGGACAGCCGCAGACGCCGAACCCGTACCAGTCGGGCCAGCAGCAGACCCCGAACCCGTACCAGTCCGGACAGCAGCAGACCCCGAATCCGTACCAGCAGGGTCAGCAGAACCCGTACCAGTCCGGACAGCAGCAGACTCCGAACCAGGCACCCCCGGCTCCCTACGGTCAGCAGACCGGACAGCAGACCGGCGCGCAGAACCCGTACCAGCAGGGCCAGCAGCCCAACGGCCAGTACGCGACGGCGCAGAACCCGTACGCGACCGGCGCTCCGAAGCAACCGATGGACCCGAAGCAGAAGAAGCGGATCATCCTGTGGTCGTCGATCGCCGGTGGCGCACTCGTGCTCATCGCTGCAGCCGCCATCACCATCGGTGTGCTGAACACCACGGCGTTCGGCCCGCAGGCGAAGGTCGAGGAATACCTCAAGGCCATCGCCGCCGGAGACGCGAAGCTCGCGACGAGCCTCGTCGCGCCGGACCCGTCGATCGTCGGCAGCACCGACGACGAGTCTGCAGAGCCCGAAGCCACGCCGGACCCCTCCGCGTCGGCCGATCCCGACGCCGAAGCGGCAGCCCCCGAACCCGTCAAGCCGACCGCACTGCTCACCAACGAGGTCCTCAAGGGCGCCGACGAGCGCATCAAGAACCCCGAGGTCGGCCGGGTCTACAACCGCAACGGCGAGGCACGCGTGCAGGTCACGTACGAACTCGGTGGCAAGAAGTACGAGGACTCGGTCACGCTCGAGAGCGAAGGCAAGCAATTCCTGTTCTTCGACCAGTGGAAGCTCGCCAGCTCCCTCGTCGGCAGCATCAACGTCTACACCGGTCTCGGTGGCACGGCGTTCAGCGTCAACGGCGTCAACTTCGACGGCGCGTCCGACGAGAGCCTGTTCGCCTATCCGGCCATCTACACGGTCGCTCCGCCGGAGAGCAAGTTCCTGCAGGGCGATGCCCAGACCATCACGCTGAGCTCGTACAGCGCCGGCGAGGGTTCGGCCTTCATCGACATCGACGTGACCGCCACCGAGGCGCTCACAACCGAGGTCACGAAGCAGGTCGTCGCGATGATCGAGAAGTGCCTCGACGCCACCACGCTCGACACCACCTGTGGCGTCATGCCGGACTGGCAGCAGAAGCAGTTCACGAGTGTCGGCCCGGTGACCTGGACGCTCACCTCTCCCCCGACCGTCGAGGTCGACGAGAGCGGTTCGTATTTCTACACCTCGGACGGCCGCATCGACGGCTCGTTCGACGCCTCCTGGTACGGCAGCGCCGTGGCGGGTCAGCAGGTGTGGGACACGTACCTGAACTTCCCCGGCAAGATCACGATCGACGCCGACGACAAGGTCACGGTGACGTTCGACTCCGACGAGCAGACCGAGTAACGGTTCTCGCCTGAACGCCGAATGGGGCGGCACCTCCGGGTGCCGCCCCATTCGTGTATCCGGGACCGGGATGTCCTCGCCTAGAAGCCGCCGCCGATGGTGCTCAGGCGCTTGATCCGTTCGACGAGCGGCGGGTGGGTGCTGAACAAGCGGGCGACCGCGCCGGGCTTCAACGGGTCGGAGATCCAGAGGTGCGCCATGGACGAGTTCTGCTTCGCCATCGGTCGACCGTACGCGGCGAGCTTCCCCAGCGCGCTCGCGAGCGCTTCCGGATGACGGGTCGTGAGGGCCCCCGTCGCGTCGGCGAGGTACTCACGCTGCCGCGAGATGGACAGCTGGACGAGCGTCGCGAGCAGCGGCGCCACGAGCATCGCCACGATGCCGATGATGAGCATCACGGGGTTGCCGCCGTTGTTGTTGTTCCGGTTGCCGCCTCCCCAGATCGTCATCCGGAGGAGCATGTCGGAGAGGAACCCGATCGCGACGACGAGGCCGAAGACGACCATGGACACGCGGATGTCGTAGTTGCGGACGTGACCGAGCTCGTGGGCCATGACCCCCTCCAGCTCGGCGTCGTTGAGGATCTCGAGGAGGCCGGTCGTCGCAGCCACCATCGCGTGCTGGGGGTCGCGACCCGTCGCGAACGCATTGGGTGCCGGGTCGGCGATGAGGTACACCTCGGGCATCGGCGTCCCGGTCGTGATCGCGAGGTTCTCGACGATGCGGTACAGCCTCGGGTTGTCGGCCAGCTCGATGCGCTGCGCTCCGGTCATCGCGATGGCCTGCCGCCCCGCGAAGAAGTACTGGATCACCGCGTACACGACGGCCACGACGAGGACCACGATCGTGATCGTCAGGTTCTGGTAGAGATACCCCGCGAGCCAACCGAGGCCGCCGATGATGACCAGGAAGACGACGAAGATCAGGACCGTGTTGAGCTTGTTCCTGGCGATGGCGCGGTACATGGGACTGCGCTACCGCACGTCAGAACTGGACGCGCGGCGGTTCGGCGATCGCCGCGTTGTCGGTGACCTCGAAGAAGTCGTGCTCCGAGAACCCGAGGCCCTTGGCGAACAGGTTGTTCGGGAACACCTTGACCTTGGTGTTCAGCTCCCGGACACCGCCGTTGTAGAAGCGGCGCGAGGCCTGGATCTTGTCCTCGGTGTCGACGATCTCGGACTGGAGCTGGAGGAAGTTCTGGCTCGCCTGGAGCTGCGGGTAGGCCTCCGCGACGGCGAAGATGCTCTTCAGCGCCTGCTGCATGTGGGTCTCGGCCTCACTCACGGCCGCCGGTCCCTGGGCGGTGAGCGTTTCGGCACGAGCCTTCGTCACGTTCTCGAACACCGCCTTCTCGTGCGCCGCGTACCCCTTGACCGCCTCGATGAGGTTCGGGATCAGGTCGGCGCGCCGCTTCAGCTGGACGGTGATGTCGCTCCACGCCTCCTCGACTCGCACGTTCAGCGTCACGAGCGAGTTGTACGTCACCCAGAAGTAGATGCCGACGATGACGACCAGGGCGACGACGATGAGGACTGGGATCAGCCATTCCATGAGGATGGGCTCCTTGTGAGTCGATGGAGAGCGGGTCTGCCCATTCTACCTGCGACCCGCCGGTGCCCTTGGGGAGTTCGGAGGAAGCACGCAGCAGGCGTGCAGCGCGGACGCACCGGACTCCCGGCCGGCTGTCACTCGCCGAGGACGCGGGCGAGGTACCGGTTCCCGAACAGGCGGCCGGGGTCGAGGTGGTCGCGGAGGCGGATGAACTCGTCGAAGCGAGGATAGGCGCCACGCAGGGACGATGCGTCACGGCCGTGCAGTTTGCCCCAGTGGGGCCGACCGCCCAGCTCGATCATGATCGCCTCGACGGCGCGGAAGTACTCCCCCGGGTCCTCGCGGAAGAAGCGATGCACGGCGACGTATCCGGTCGCGCGTCCTGATGCGGTGGAGAGCCACAGCTCGTCCGCCGCTGCGACCCGGACCTCGATGGGGAAGGAGATCCGCCACCCCCGCTCCTCGATGAGCGTGCGGATCCGGGCGAACGCGGTCGGGAGGTGCTCGAGCGGCACCGCGTACTCCATCTCCACGAACCGCACCGTGCGGCTCGTGGTGAACACCCGCGGCGACCGATCGGTGAACTCTCGGTCGCCGACGAGGCGGTCCGCGAGCCGGTTCACGCGCGGGACGATGGCCGGCGCGGCGACGCCCGTGTTGCAGAGGACCCGGTAGACCCCGTTGGCGAGGAGCGTGTCGTCGATCCACTTCGCGACCGGGCGGAGTGGCTGCGTGGGCGCATCACCCGGCAACCGGTAGTTCGTCTTGGTCAGGGCGGTCGCGGTGTGCGGGAACCAGTAGAACTCGAAGTGGTCGACGGCGGCGGCCCGGTCGAGCAGCACGGGCAGCAGCTCGTCGAGCGACTCCGGCCGTTCCACCGCGTGCAGCACGAACGCCGGGACGCACTGCAGCGTCACCTCGACGAGGATCCCGAGCGCCCCGAGCCCGAGCGCCAGCGCCGGGAGGAGCCCTGGTTCCTGCTCGGCGTCCGACGTCAGCAGCTCGCCGTCCGCCGTCACCATCGTCACCCCGACGACCTGCGTCGCGATGCCGCCGAACGCCATCCCGGTCCCGTGCGTGCCGGTGGAGATCGCGCCGGCGACGGACTGCCGGTCGATGTCGCCGAGGTTCGGCATGGCGAGACCGAACGGTTCGAGGAGACGCGGGACGTCGTGGAGGCGCGTGCCGGCGCGGAGGGTCACCCGGCTGCGTTCCCGATCGACCCTGATCAGTCCACTCAGGGCGTCGAGCTCGAGCAGCACACCGGGCGCCACGGCGATCCCGGTGAAGCTGTGTCCGGCTCCGACCGCCTTGATCGGGAGGCCCGCTCCCGCCGCTGCACGCACGAGGCGCTGCACCGCGCCGACCGAGTCGGGCCGCTCGACCCGCACGGGCCACGCCCGCTCGGTGCGCGCCCAGTTCGTCCACGCCGTCGCCCTGCCCATCAGACGAACCCCTGCCCTTCGCCGCGGTACGTCGGTAGGACGGCTTCCACCCCGTCGTCGCCGACCACGTGGAAGGCGTCCACCCGTTCACTGAGCTCCCCGGACTTCGTGTGCCGCAACCAGACGCGGTCGCCGAGCCTGAGCGACGCCGCCGCAGCCCCGGCGACCGGCGTCTGCACTTCGCCGGCCATCTCGCGCGGGAGCATCTCGAGGCCCTCCGGCCACGCGATGAGCGGGAGGCGGTCGAGCCCCGGCGGACCGGAGGCGACCCATCCGCCGCCGAGGATCGTCGCCAGTTCCGGCGACGGCTTCCGGACGACCGACAGACCGAACGCCGCAGCCGGTGCCGGCGTGAACGCCCGGTAGTGGTCGAAGAGGTGCCCGCCGAAGACGCCACTCCCCGCGGCGATCTCGGTCACCGAGTCGTCGGACGCGGTCAGCTCCAGGGATCCCGTCCCGCCGCCGTTGACGAACTCCAGATCCGCGACCGCTCGGACCTCCTCGACCACGGCGGCACGACGTTCCCGGAGTTCGGCCCACGAGCGTCGCTGGATCGCGCGGAGCGCAGCCGACCACGCCGGTCGCCCCGCGAGGTCGTCCCCCTGCCCGGCGATCTGCGCCTCATAGGCCATGATCCCGACCAGGCTGAAGCCGGGTCGGGCGACGACCGCCTCGGCGAGAGCCCGGACCTCGTCCGGCGTGCGCAGGGGCGAGCGGCGGACACCGACGTGGCCGAGGGCGGGTGCACGGAAGGAGGCGTCGAGCTCGATGCACACGCGGATCCGCGCGCGTCGCTCCGGTGGTGTCACCGCGTCGACGAGGTCGAGGTGGTCGAGGGAGTCGATCATGAGGGTGACCCGCGAGGCCGCACGTTCGTCGGCTGCCAGCCGTGCGATGGCACCGCGCTCCGCTGTCGGGTAACCGACCACGATGTCGTCCACCGTCTCGGACAACCAGAGCGCCTCGGACAGGGAGTAGGCCAGCACACCGGCGTACCCGGGTTGTCTGAGGAGCGCGTCGATCACCGCTCGCACGCGGATGGACTTGCTGGCGATGCGGATCGGTTTCCCCGCGGCACGTCGGAGCATGTCGTGCGTGTTGTGGCGGAGGGCTCCGAGATGCAGGACGGCGACGGGCGAGTCGACGTCCGAGACGGCCCGCTCGATACCGCCCCAGTACCGTCTCGGGTCGAGCCAGGGCATCGGCTCGGACACCCGGCCGCCGGCGGTCAGTTCGATGGTCATCAGCGCACTCCTCGTACTCGGGTGACAGCGACCGCCCCTGCGACGGCGCAGGCCGCGGAGACGAGGTAGAGGCCGGCGAATCCGCCGAGCCAGGCGACGAGGCACGCGCCGATGAGCGGGGCGACCGCCTGCGGCACCGCCTGGGCGATGTTCATGATGCCGAGGTCCTTGCCGTGCGACGCCGGGTCCGGCAGGACCTGCGTCGCCAGCGCCTGGTCGACCGACATGAAACAGCCGTAGCCGAGCCCGATCAGTGCCGCCGAGACGAACCCCATCGGCAGTGAGGGCCAGATCGCGAGCAGGAGTGCGGCGAGCGCCTGTGAGGCGGAGGCCGCGACGACGAAGACGCGTCGTCGTCCGATGCGGTCGGACAGACGGCCGAGCAGGATCGAGGACCCGACGACGAACACCGTGTAGACGATCGTGACCAGCAGCAGGTCGGTCTCGGCGTCGGCGTCCCCCAGCCCGAAGAGCAGGAAGTAGAAGAGCAGCGAGGTGCTGAAGGCGTTGCCGAGGTTCACGAGGACGCGGCTGAGCATGGTCCAGGCGAAGTCGGGGTGCCGTCGCGGTGAGATCCAGAGGCTCTCCAGGAGCGCGTGCACGGTGAGCGTCACGGGTCGATCACCCGTCGGGAGTGGATCGGGCAGCCGGAGGAACGGTACGACGAGCACGATGAGGAGGACGGCGAGTGCCAGGTACCCGACGGCCATCCGGGTGCCGAGCAGGAGCAGGAGGGCGATGCCGAGGATGACCCCGACGGCCTGCGGAGCGGAGATCCAACCCGAGACGAAGCCGCGCTGTCCGACGGGCACCTGATCGGAGATGGTCGCGGTGAGCGCCGCTCCCAGGATGCAGAAGCCGATGATGGCGAGGCACCAGCAGACGCCGATGCCGACGATGCCGGTCTGGAGGCCGAGGAGGACGAGCCCCAGGGCGAAGACGAGCGCACCACCTGCGATCCACGGGCGGCGTCTCCCGAACCGCGACCGGGTGCGGTCGGACAGGGCGCCCGTCAGCGGATACACGATGATCGAGCAGAGTCCGGCCGCCCCGGCGACGACCCCGAAGGCGACGACGCTGTCCACCCAGTGCTCGGGAGCGAGCGTCGCGTCGATCTGCGCGGGCAGGAGGAGCTGCAGCGGGGCGAGCTGGGCCATCCACACGCCCAGCCAGGCGACCGCGAAGGCGGCGACCCAGCGCCCGGTGACCCGTCGGTCTGCCGAGTGGTCGACTGCTGCGGTGCCGAGGCCGCTCATCCCGGCCCCGGTTCGGCGAGGGTTGCGACGAGGTGCGCCACCGTCCCGACGAGTCGCCGGGCCTCGGCATCGTCGCGTCGCACCAGCCAGCCGAGTGTCAGCCCGTCGGTGAAGGCGATGACGGTCCGCGCGATCTCGTCGACCGGCTGGGTCCAGGTGCTGCCGCTGACCGTTGCGGCGAGCGCGAGCGCCTCACACGCGAGCTCCTCGTACCGCCGGTACTGCTCGAGCGCGAGGTGCTCGAGGCCCGGCATCCGCATCGCGTAGGCGCTGAGCTCCTGCATCGCCGCCTCCCGAGCCGGATCGGCGCGGAGGAGGTCGACGTAGCGTTCGAGGCCGGCACGGACGACGGCCTCGAGGGTGGGCGGATGCTCCTGACCGGCCTCAGTGTCCGTCAGCAGCTCGCCGACGTCGAGGACGACGCGTTCATGCTCGACGACGTGTGCGACCAGTTCGGCGAGGAGCTCGTCGCGGGAGGCGAAGGCGTAGTGGAAGCTGGCGAGCGACATCCCGGCCTCGGCCACGATGGCCCGGGTCGTGGCGGCCGCGACGCCCTCGGCTGCGACGACGCGGAGGGCGGCCCTGATCAGCTCGGCTCGTCGGTCGACAACGGAGATCCTCGGCATCGCAACCCTTCCCGGGGCGCCTGCGGGTCGTGCCGCTCCATCGCGGTCGACTCGACTGGGACGGATGACCCAGTCGCGCCAGTATGGCGGACCGCCGGCCCGAGCGCACCTGTCGCGACGATTTTTCCGTGCGGATCGGCCTGGAATGTGACCCGATCTGGCGCGGGAGGTTGACTTCCCGCGGTGATCTTGGGGGAATGGAGACGGTGACCGGGGAACACGCGCGCGCAGGAACAGGAGTCCGATCGAATCGCTCGATCGGACGCGCCGCGATCCTTCTCGCCGTCTTCCTCTCGGCCGGACTCTGGACGACGACCATTGCGGGTCCTGCATCCGCGACGCCCGAGCCGCTCCCCACCCCGAGTGAGAGCGCGGCGACGCCGACTCCACCGCCCCTCGACGGGCCGACCATCACGAGTCCCGATTCCGGTTCCTTCATCGGCAGCGGCAGCACCACGGTCACCGGGACGAAGGACGCCGGCACGGGTGTCCAGCTGCAGGTCGGCGACGGTCTCGAGCCGGTCTGCATCCTGCCGCAGGACGACGGCACCGACTGGTCCTGCACGATCGACCTGCCCGACGGCGGCGGACTGCTCATCACCGCCGTCGAGGTCGGCGGTCCGGAGACGCTCTCCGCTCAGATCTCCGTTTCCGCGCTCGGCCCGCCCACCATCACCGCGGGGACGCCGAGCAACGGCGGCGTCCGCGGCACCGCCTACCCCGGGGCGACGGTCACGGTCCGTGCCGACTCCGGTGCCACCTGCAGTTTCGCGGCGGACAGCTCCGGAAGTTGGTTCTGCGTGCTGGGCGAGCCGCTTCCGTCCGGCGACCTCTCCGTGACGGCGACGCAGCAGGCGTCGTTCAGCGGCAGTGAGCGCTCCGACGCGTCCGCCCCGGTCGTGCTCACCGTCGACCGCGACGCTCCGGCCCCGCCCGTGATGTCCTCGCCGACGGCAGGACAGGCGATGCCGATCTCGGCGGCGAGCTACGCCGGCACCGGCGAGGAAGGCGCGACCGTCACGGTCTTCGCCGACTCGACGTCGGTCTGCACGGCGGTCGTCACCGGTGGCGCCTGGAGCTGCTCGGGCGGTGGCGTGCCTGCGGGCGCGCACGTCGTCCTCGCGATCCAGCAGGATGCCGCCGGCAACACGAGCGGGGCGAGTAGGGCGATCACCCTGACGTTCGGCGATGCATCGGCCGCGCCCGCCACGCCGGCGCCGCCCGCCTCCCCATCGCCGTCTGACGGCTCCAAGCCTGCGCCCGCGCCAGGGGCTCCCGCTCCGGGGACGCAGCAGCCGACCCCGTCGCCCAGCGGCGAGCCGTTGCCCGGCGCCGCCCCGCCCAGCGGCGGTGGCGGCCTCTGGTCGGGGACGACGCCGTTCACGCAGACCCTCGCCTCCACGATCGACGGCCGCGGCCAGCCGGTGTGGTGGCTCGCCGCCCTCCTCGCCCTCGCGGCAGTGGCGCTCATCGCGATCCCGGCCCGACTCCTCGCGACCTCCATTGCCCCCTGGCGCGCCACGATCACCGACCGTCGTCGTGCAGCGGTGACCGGGCGCAATCGACCGAGGGACGAGTTCGAGCGGGTCCCGTCGGTCCCGCTCCCGAGTCGCACGGTGCTGGCCGTCGTCACCGCCGTGCTCGCAGCAGGCATCCTCATGTTCGCGCACCCCGTGAGCGGTCAGCCGGCGTATCTCCGACTGTGGTTCGCCTCGCTCGTCGCCGTGGTCGCGATCAACGTCGTGGGCCTCCTCGCGCAGCTCGTCGTCGCCCGCCGAGCCGGGCTGGGCTCGATGCGCGTCAGCGTCCGTGTCGGCGGACTGGTGCCGGTCGGCATCGTCACCGCGCTCTCACGCCTGCTGGCCCTCCAGCCGGCTCTCCTCTTCGCGTTGCTGACCGAACTCCGCCCGACCCGGAGACCCGAAACGCATGACGTCGGCTCGACAGCCTCGGTGGAGACCGATTCCGAGGCCATCACGCCACGCATCGCGGGCCGCCTCGCGCTGGCCCGGATCGCTGCGGCCGCCGGGCTCGGTTCGATCGCCTGGCTCGGTTCGACCTTGGCCGGCGAGCCGAACGGTGGTGTCGGCGCGATGCTGGTCGAGGCGGTGAACCTGACCGCGATCGCGGGGATCGGATCCGCGTCGATCGCGCTCCTCCCCCTCGGACCACTCGGTGGACGCGCCATCCTCGCCTGGTCGAAGCCGGCGTGGCTCGGCAGCGCGTTCGTGGGCTTCACCCTGCTGTTCGGGCTCCTGGGTCCGACGGCGACGGTTCCGGGTGCGGGTGACACGCTCGTCGGACTCCTGCTCGGTTCACTCGCGTTCGCGGCGATCGGAGCCGGGACCTGGGCCTGGAACCGTCACCTCCGGCCGCTGATCGACGCGCGCTGACCGACGGTCGAACGCTCGACGGTCGGTCAGCCCGTCAGGCCTCAGCCGACGTCGGCGGGACGATCGACCGGCAGGCCGCTCGCAGCCCACTCGGTGATGCCTCCGGTGACGTTCACGGCGTCGTAGCCCTGCTGCTCGAGGTAGCCCGTGACGCGGGCGCTGCGGCCGCCGGAGTGGCACATGACGTACACAGTCTCTTCGCGGGGTACCTCGTCGAGGTGGTCGAGGAAGGACGACATCGGCAGGTGCCGGGCACCGGGCACGCTGGCGACGGCGACCTCATCGGCTTCGCGGACGTCGATGATGACGGCCTGCTCGAGCTTGCTCAGTTCGGTGGGGGTGATCTCCTGCATCGTTTCAGCCTACCGTCGAGGACGTGCGGTCGGGCCGGGAGATGCGGTGGGCAAGCGTGAGGGCGAGGTAACCCGAATACCTCGCCCTCACTTGAGGCGTCTAGCAACCGGTCGACCAGGAAGCTTGCGGCTTCCGGGACCGGCTCACGGGTGACGCCCCCACCTCGAAGGTAGCGGACGGGAGGCACCTTGCGTGACGCAACACCGCCGTGTCGCGTTCGCGTCGTCCGTTTTGCGAACCCCATTCAGGGGTCAACACTCGGGCATCGTTGTCTCAGTGCGCGCTGTCGGGATCACGAGGGATGTGGAGCTCGCCCGGGTCGACGTCGACGTCGCCGCTGTCGTCAGGACCACCGGTGCCGGGGGCGACATCGATCATGCCGGAGGCGATGTCGGGATCGCGGACGACGGGCTGCCCGTCGTCCTGCTTGGCCGCCGTCTCCGCCTCGCTGGAGGGGCTGTACGCGCGGTCCTTGCTCGTCTGCTCGTCGTCGTTCAGTGCGTGGTCGTGGTCGCTCGGAGTACTCATGCTGAGCACGCTAGTCGCGCTCCCTCGCCCAGCAGGGACCCTTGCAGGATCGAGGCGAACGTGCAGACGGGTACAGCGCGCCGTGCGGGCGTCAGCTCAGTGCAGGCGGCGGAGCGACGCCGACGCGATGACGGGTCGTGCGGCCTCGACGTACGACGCAAGCGTCTCGCGCAGTGCCGCCGCGTTGTCGTCGGTCAGGTCGATCTCGTAGTTCTCGCCGTCGATGCCGAACCGGACCGTCTCCCCCAGCCCGCGGGGGATGTCGGAACCGTCGAGGTCGTCGACGAGCGTCGTGATCGTGCGGGTAGCCATGTGTCCATCCTTCCATGGGAACGGCCGTGCGACGGAGACTCGAGGCACCATATGCTCACGTCATGACGGATGCGACGAAGAGGGACGCGACGTTGCAAAACGTCCCTCGCAGCGCGTGGCCCCAGCTCCTCGGTGAGCACTCCGGGCTACCCGGTCCGCGCGCGAACCTCAGTCTCCTGGAGGCGCTGCTCGCCCAGGCGGATGAGGCCGATGCCCGCATGCTCCTCGCTGACGGCGGTGAATACCAGGCCATGTGCGCTGCCGCCGTCCTCGGGAGCCGTGCCGAACGGTCCGGGCCCGAGGGCGTCGCCCGCGAGCTGGCCGCAGACGCCCGCTGGCGGGTCCGCGAAGGGGTGGCCATCGGTCTGCAACATCTCGGAGACAGGAACGCAGCAGCGCTCACGGACGTCGCTCGCGGATGGGCTGCAGACGCGTCGCCGCTCGTGCAACGCGCTGCCGTCGCCGGGATCTGTGAGCCGCGACTGCTCCACGACCCGGCTGTCGCAGCGGCGGCCATCGAGGTGTGCCAGATGACAACAGCGTTCCTGGCCGCGTTGCCGCCAGAACGAAACCGACAGCACGACGCCAGAACGCTCCGACAGGCACTCGGGTACTGCTGGAGCGTCGCGGTGGCTGCCCGACCCGGAACGGGCCTTCCCGCGTTCCGCGAGCTCGACGAGCGGCACCCCGATGTCGCGTGGATCATCCGGGAGAACCGACGGAAGGCGCGGCTGTCGTCGTTGCTCTGAACGCCGCTCGGTCGTCGCCATGGGCCCACGGAGTCGGCGAAGCGCTCGACGGGAGGCGAGCGCGGTCGGAGCTATCCTCCGAGCATGGGGTTTTCCTTCTGGGGTCTGGTCGTCGGACTCGCGGTCCTGGCACCGAACCTCCTGCTGCTGTGGTTCCCACCGAGCGTCGCCATCCCCGCCACGCGGGCACCTCGTCCGCTGATCTGGCTCGAACGTGCAGGTCAAGTGTCGTGCCTGGTGGTCCCGGCCATCACCGCGCCGGGAGTTGTCATGTGGGAGTGGGCGATCCCGGCGCTCGTCGCATTGGTGGGGTACTACGCGATGTGGGGTCGGTATCTGCTCGGCGGTCGCGACGGGACCATGCTGTACCAGCGCTGGTGGTGGGTGCCGATTCCGATGGCAGTCCTCCCGGTCGTGGTGTTCCTCTGTGCTGCAGCGTGGTTGAGCAACCCGTGGATCGCCGTCGCGGCGGCAGTCCTCGCCGCGGGGCACCTCCCGGTGTCCGCGATGGCCGCGCCGTCCGGTCGAACTCGGCGGTGACCTGCTCGCACACCCCACGACCCGTGCATCCCATCAGGAAACGGGCCGACACGGTGGGGCGATCTGGGTCGAGGAGGCCGAATGGTACCCCCGGTGGGGTTCGAACCCACACTGCGGCGATTTTAAGTCGCCTGCCTCTGCCAGTTGGGCTACGGGGGCGTGCACCTCATCGTATCGAGGCGTCGAACGCCGAGAGGCGCATGCCCCGGCGGACCGGATGACATGCGCCTCTCGAGGAACGGAGCCGGGCTCCGGTCCGGACTACTTGTTCGCGCTGACTTCCTCAGCGGGCGTCGCGTAGGCCTGCTCGTCGTCGGCACCGGTCGGGGCACCGGTGCCGGCGGGAGCCTCTGCAGCAGGTGCTTCGGCGGCGGGCGCTGCTGCCTCGGCCGGGGCGACGGCCTTCGGCTTACGCTTCACAGGAGCCTTGCGAGCGGGCTTCTCAGCCGCCGCGGGAGCCGCCGGAGCGGCTGCGGGGGCCGCAGCGTCTGCCGGGGGCTTCGGGCGCGATGCGAAGGTCTCGAAGGCCTCACGCGGGTTCTGCACGGCCGACAGGGAGACGATGTCGCGTCCGAGCCAGAAGTTGTTCCACCAGCCACCGAACACGCGGAACTTGCGCTCGAAGCTCGGCATGGCCAGCCCGTGGTACCCACGGTGCGCGAACCAGGCCGGGAGGCCCTTGATCGCGAGGTTGCCGGACTGGAAGACACCGACGCCGATGCCGAGACCGGCGACCGCACCCATGTTCTTGTGGAAGTAGTTCTTCGGCTCCTCGCCACGGAGGACCGCGGTGATGTTCTTCGCGAGGAGCTTGCCCTGACGGACGGCGTGCTGAGCGTTCGGCACGCAGAAGCCGCCGACGCCACCACCGCTGAGGTCGGGGACGGCGGAGACGTCGCCGGCCGCCCAGGCGCCCTCGACGATGTCGTCGTCGGTGCCGACACGGAGGTCGGCGCGGGTCTTGATGCGACCGCGCTCCTCGACGGGGAGGTCGCCACCGCGGACGACGCCCGGGTTCGCCATGACACCGGCGGTCCAGACGATGAGGTCGGACTCGAACGACTCACCGGTCGAGAGCTCGATCTTGCCGTCGACAGCCGACTGCAGCTGCGTGTCGAGGTGCACGAGCGCGCCGCGCTCGGCCAGGTTCTTGAGGACCCAGTGGCTCGTCTCGATCTTGACCTCGGGCATGATGCGCCCCATGGCCTCGATGAGGTGGAAGTGCGTGTCCTCGAAGGACAGCTGCGGGTAGAACTTCAGCAGCGAGCTCGCGAACGAACGCAGCTCGGCGAAGACCTCGATACCGGCGAAGCCGCCACCGACGACCGTGAACGTCAAAAGGCGGTCGCGCTCGGGACCCGCCGGCAGGTTCGCGGCCTTGTCGAAGTTGGAGAGCACGCGGTCGCGGATCGCGACGGCCTCTTCGATGGTCTTGAGCCCGATCGCGGTGTCGGCGACACCGGGGATCGGGAAGGTGCGGGAGACGGCTCCGGCGGTGACGACGATGATGTCGTAGTCGACCTCCCAGGGCTCACCGACCTCAGGCGTGATGGTCGCCTTCTTCTCGGCGTGGTTGATGCCCGTGACCTTGGCGGTGATCACGTTGGTGTGCTTCAGGTGACGACGCGGCGAGACGACCGCGTGACGCGGCTCGATGGAACCGGCGGCGACCTCCGGCAGGAAGGGCTGGTAGGTCATGTAGGGCAGCGGGTCGACCATGGTGACTTCGGCCTCACCACGACGAAGCTGCTTCTCGAGCTTCCATGCGGTGTAGAACCCGGCGTAACCACCACCGACGATCAGAATTTTGGGCACGGCGAACGATCTCCTACGTCAAGACGATTGGTTCAGATGAGTGTCTGAGAATATCGGAACAGAGTACTACTTCTGCAGCACCCGCTTGAAATGCCTGGTAGCGCCTATGACACCGAGCGTGACCAGGCTACCAGTTCCGAGGAGGAGCGCCAGTGGCAGCGAGCCGTAGAGCAGGGTGCTCGGCGTCGGGAGGAAGGGGTTGGCGCGCACCTCGACGGCTTCGTTCTCCGGGATCGCCGGGGGTACCGGCTCCGGTGTCGGCGACGGCTGCTCGGCACCCGGATCGGGATCGGGGACCTGCGGTGCCCGTCGGTAGAGCGTGATCCAGTCGGACAGCTGCTGCTCCGGCGAGGTCGTCGCCGGACCGACGGAACCGCTGACCGCCTTCGCGGCGTCGATGAGACCTGCACCGTAGATGGGGCTCTGCGCGGAGTCGCCCACCTGCTTCGCCGTTGCCGTCACGCGCTTGATGGCGTCGGCGGCGCTGAGCTCCGGCCAGGCGGAGCGGACGAGGGCCACGAGTCCGGAGACGATCGGCGCCGCCCCGCTCGTCCCCTGCCACTGCACGTAGGACCCGGCGGGCGTCACCCCGACGAGTTGCTCACTCGGCGCAGCGACGGCGATCGTGATGCCCTGGCTCGAGGCGTCGAAGCTCGCCGACCCCGTGCGATCCACACCGGCGACGGTCAGCACGCCCGGGATCGTCGCCGGAGCGCCGACCTCGACCGTCCCACTCCCCCGGTTGCCCGCTGCAGCCACCACGACCACGTCGTGCGAGAAGGCGTAGAGGAAGGCGTCGTCCCAGCTCGTCGGCCAGTCGAGACTGTTACGCGTCAGGGACATGTTGATGACGTCCGCGCCATTGTCCACCGCCCAACGGACAGCGGTCGCGATCTGGTCGTCCCAGGGGACGACGGCCGACCCGTCGGAGCCGAACCCGACCGAGACGGAGAGCAAGCGCGCCTCGGGCGCCACGCCGATGACCCCGGCACCGCCCGTGCGACCACGACCGGCGATCATCGAGGCGACCAGCGTCCCGTGCTCGCTCCCCTCGGACCCGACCGGAGTCCGGCCGTCGGGACTCCCGAGCCCGGAGACGTCGACGCCTCCCGCGACCGCGCCGGTCATCTCCGCGGGACCGCTCGCGATGCCGGTGTCGATCACGGCGACGGTGACACCGGCGCCCTTCGTCGTCTCCCAGGCCGTCGTGAAGCCGTAGTCGCCGAGCCAGTACTGCATGTCGCGCACCGTGTCCGCCGACGCCGGGAGCGCCTGCGTCCCCACGAGCGAGAACGCCAGGAGCACCGCGGACAGCGCCGACAGCGCACCTCGGAGGCCGCGCGGACGACGACGGTCTCCGCGTCGCGGTCCGTCACTCCCCCACAGGCGACCCCCGTCGCGTGCGGGGCCTATCCCTGCCCCGCCTGGCCGTCCGCGCATGCGCACACCTCGGGGCTCCAGCTCGCGCGGTCGAGCGCGAGGTCGCCGATGGGGTTGACGCCCGGACCAGCCGCAAGGGCGTGGCCGACGAGCGCGTGGAGGCACTTGACCCGCACCGGCATGCCGCCGGCGGAGATCCCGTCGATCTCGGCGACCTCGGCGATGGAGGTGCGGTCGGCGAGGTAGGCCGTGTGCGCGGTGGCGTAGGCAGCGCGGACCGCTTCGTCCTCGGCCAGGAGCTCGTTGTACTCGTTCATCACCTGGGTCGCCTCGAGCGAGGAGACCGCGGCCGTGGCGGCCGGGTGGGTCAGGTAGTAGAACGTGGGGAACGGCGTGCCGTCGGCCAGGCGAGGAGCGGTGGAGACGACCGTCGGGGCGCCGCAGACACAGCGCGCCGCGATGCCGACGACGTTCCGCGCCGGGCGTCCCAGTTGCGCCGACACGATCTCGACGTCGCGCTCGGAGACGGGGCCGAAGGGAGGGGTGCTCATGGTTCCATTATCGCCGGGTTCACCACTGCGTCCGGACGTCAGCCGCCGGCGGGAGGCGTCGTCTGCGTGGGAGCAGGGGTCTCGGTCGCGACCGGGGCCGGCGAATAGCCGGTGGCGACGAGCGAGGACAGCAGCCCGTCGAGCCAGTCGGACTGCGAGTCGACGAGCGTGTCGCTCACGGGTGTCTCGGTGGTGGGCAGCGAGGCCGGGTCGACGTCGTTGATGATGATGTAGCTGACCTCGCCGGGTAGAGCGTAGAACAGGCGGTCGCGCGCCTGGGTCATGACGTAGCTCTGGTCGTTCCAGCGCTCGCGTTCGGCCTGCTGCGCGTCCACCTGCTTCTGGGTGTCGGCGACACCGGCCTCCAGCGCGGCGATCTGCTGCCGCTGCTCGAGGAAAGTCTTGAGGTTCGGCGC
This sequence comes from Plantibacter flavus, assembly GCF_002024505.1. NCBI lineage: Bacteria > Bacillati > Actinomycetota > Actinomycetes > Micrococcales > Microbacteriaceae > Plantibacter > Plantibacter flavus. The sequence continues at coordinate 1,480,185 of NZ_CP019402.1, read as the reverse complement.
GAGGACGACGACCCCGAGCACGAGGATCCCGAGGAGCAGGACGCTGAACCCGGACAGTCGCAGACTCCGCAACCAGCCACCGGCGTCCGACTGGCGTGCCGGGGTGGTCCGTGTCGAGCCGGTCCGCGAGCGCGGTGCCGAGGAACCGGCCGACGCGGATCGCGGGGCCTTCGTCGTCGACCGCGGGGCTGTCGCTGCGGAGCGTGCGGGCTTCGCGGTGGCTCCCGCCGGGCGCTTGGACGACGAGGAGGAGCGCTTGGCGGAGGCATCCGCGGAGCTCGACCGGGGCTTCGACGCCGGTCGCTGCTTCGACGAGCCGGAGGACGAGGAGGACGCTGCTCCGCTGCCGGACGGGGTGCGCTCCGACTCGCCGCCGGCCGGCATCGATGGCTTCTTCACAGGCGCCTCCCGCACACGACGAAGGCTCTCAGGGGTGCCGATCGGCACCCCTGAGAGCCTTCAGGTGACGATGCTTAGGCGGTGAACCGGGGGAAGGCGCTGCGGCCGGCGTAGACGGCTGCCTGGCCCAGCTCCTCTTCGATCCTCAGCAACTGATTGTACTTCGCGACCCGCTCGCTGCGCGCAGGCGCACCGGTCTTGATCTGGCCCGCGTTCGTCGCGACCGCGAGGTCGGCGATCGTGGTGTCCTCGGTCTCGCCGGAGCGGTGCGACAGGATCGTCGTGTAGCCGGAGCGCTGTGCGAGGGACACCGCGTCGAGCGTCTCGGTGAGCGTCCCGATCTGGTTCACCTTGACGAGCAGCGAGTTCGCCGCACCCTTGGCGATGCCGTCGGCGAGACGCTTCGGGTTCGTGACGAACAGGTCGTCGCCGACGATCTGGACCTTGGAGCCGAGCTCGGGGGTGAGGTGGGCGTAGCCCGCCCAGTCGTCCTCGGCCAGCGGGTCCTCGATGGTGATGAGCGGGTAGTTCGCGACGAGGTCGGCGTAGTACGCGGTCATCTCGGTGCTGTTGAGCGCCTTGCCCTCGAACTGGTACGCGCCGTCCTTGTAGAACTCGCTGGAGGCGACGTCGAGGCCGAGTGCGATGTCGGTTCCGACCGTGAAGCCGGCCTTTTCGATGGCCTCGACGATGAAGTCCAGGGCCGCACGGTTGTGCTCGAAGTCGGGGGCGAAGCCACCCTCGTCGCCGAGGCCGGTCGCGAAGCCCTTCGACTTCAGCAGGCCCTTGAGCGTGTGGTACGTCTCGGTCCCCCAGCGGAGCGCCTCACGGAAGCTCGGAGCGCCGATCGGGAGGATCATGAACTCCTGGATGTCGACGCCGGTGTCGGCGTGCGAGCCACCGTTGATGATGTTCATCATCGGGACCGGGAGGACGTGGGCGTTGGCGCCGCCGACGTAGCGGTAGAGCGACAGGTCTGCGGAGTCCGCAGCGGCACGGGCGACCGCGAGGCTCGCACCGAGGATCGCGTTCGCGCCCAGGCGGCTCTTGTTCTCGGTGCCGTCGAGCTCGATCATGGTGTGGTCGACGAGGCGCTGGTCGTCCGCCTCGATGCCCTCGAGTGCCGGGCCGATCTCGTCGAGGACGGCGTCGACCGCCTTCTCGACACCCTTGCCGAGGTAACGTGCGGCATCGCCGTCACGCAGCTCGTACGCTTCGAACGCACCGGTCGATGCGCCGGACGGGACTGCTGCACGGCTGACCGTGCCGTCTTCCAGGAGCACCTCGACCTCGACGGTCGGGTTGCCTCGGGAGTCGAGAATTTCGCGAGCGCCTACTGCCTCGATGAGTGCCACTGATGTTCTCCTTGTGGGGATTGGGACGTGGGACGGGTACGACGGCCGCCCGCGCTCAGTCTAGTGACATCGGCTGAACGGGCGCAGAGCCGCGGATCGTCGCCCGAGGCGCGCGGTCAGCGGTCGAGCCGGAAGCTCGACACGATGCCGTGGTGGTCGCTGCCCTCGGCGTCGCCGACGGCGTTGTGGGTCGCGGTCATGCCGCGGACGAAGACGTGGTCGAGTCGCATGAGCGGTGTCCCGGCCGGCCAGGTGAGTCCGAAGCCTCCCTCGCTCTGGTTGGGCTCAGACACCTCGCTCTGGAGTGCGGCGAGCGCCCGGTCGGAGGCGGAGGCGTTGAAGTCGCCCATGACGACGATCCGATCACGGGTGTTCGCCGCGACGGTTTCGGCCAACTCCGCGAGCATCACGTCCCGTTCGGCGTGCGCACCCGGACGCGCGGAGTCGGCGTGGATCACGTAGACGCTCACGGCCCCGGACGGGGTGTCGACGACGGCGTTGATCGCCCGGTACCAGTCGAGGCCGAGCTTCAGCCCGACCGAGTCGGCGATCGGATAGCGGCTCCAGAGACCCACCGTCCCCGTGAGCACGGAGTACGGGTACTGCTCGTCGAGCGTCGCGGCGAGTGGTTCGCGGTCGTGGTCCTCGATCTCCTGGAGCGCGATGAGATCCGCACCACTCGCCTGGAGGGAACCCGCGATGACCGCGGGATCGCCCTCCGGCCCGAGGTTCTGGCTGGCGACCGTGAGGGAGGCCTCGGCCGGGACCGCCGAGCGCCCGTCGCCCATGGGGACGACGCCGGGGCCGAACAGGAAGGCCCAGACGAGCGTCGGCGCGAGGAGACCGATGACGGCGCCCGGCGTGCGGGCGACGAGGAGGACGAGGAAGAGCACCGGCAGCAGGACCCACGTCCACGGCAGGGCGTTGTCCCAGACGAGCCCGAGGCCGAGGATGTCGGGGACGAGGGCGTGGGCGGCCGTCAGCAGGGCGAGCGGGACACCGACGGCCAGCGCGAGCGTCGTCGCCCGGCGCCGCACGAGGCTCACCCGGCGGCGCGTGGGGCCGGTCGACTCCGGGGCGCGCTGCGGGCGCGCTGCAGGGGCCATGACGCTCATCGGGGGAACCAGTTCTTCGATCGGGGGCAGAGCGGTCGGATCGCTCGAGGGAGGCGATCCGGCCGAATGCTCCATCCTGCACCGACGAGCTGGGCAGCGGCTCGGAAGCGCGCCGAGGATCGGGAAGCGGGTGCGGGAATCGTCAGTCGAGCGATTTGAACTCGAGCGACTCGAGCGTCGAGTCGGCCGAGACGAACGCGAAGGCGCCGAAACCGGCTGCCGACACGCGGTCGAGGAGTGCCTTGAGGTTCTTCACACGGGCTTCGAGGCGCACGCGACGCCCCTGGGCGACGAGCTTGGCCTTCAACGCGACCAGCGTCATCGGCGCCACGTCACGGTCGTGCACGAGCACGACGGCATCCGCGGCCGCTCCGGCGGGGAGCTCGATGAGGTCGACGATGCGCTCGAAGCCGATCGAGAATCCGACCGCCGGCACGTCCTGGCCGAGGAAACGCCCGATCATGCCGTCGTAGCGACCACCGCCGCCGAGCGAGTACCCGAGGTCGGGGTGCGCGATCTCGAAGATGGCGCCCGTGTAGTACCCCATGCCCCGCACCAGGAAGGGGTCGAACACCAGCGGGTTCGCGAAGGGGTCGGCCTGCTGACCCTGGAGGGAGGTCGCCGCGGCGACGCCCTTCCCGAGCGCGTCGAGCTCCGCGACGACGGCGTCATCGGCACCGAGCGGCAGCGCCTTGCGGATCGCCCGCTCGCCGAAGGTGTTGAACTCCATCGTCTGCGGACGGGAGAAGAAGGCCTTGAGTGCGTCGACGGCGGTGGCGTCGACGCCACGGTCGCGCAGTTCGGCGACCACGCCCTGCTGACCGATCTTGTCGAGCTTGTCGATCGTGATGAGCACCTGTGCGTGCTCGTCGGCGGGGAAGCCCAGCGATTCGAGCATCCCGATGAGGAGTCGGCGGTCGTTGATCCGCACGCTGCAGCCGGTGATGCCGAGCTCGGCGAGGGCCCCGAGGGTCGCGATGATGAGCTCGGTCTCCGCGAGGTTCGACGACTCTCCGATGATGTCGATGTCGCACTGCACGAACTGGCGGTACCGGCCCTGCTGCGGCCGTTCGCCGCGCCAGACCGGCGCGATCTGGATCGAGCGGAACACCGGCGGGAGCTCGGCCCGGTGCGTCGCGTAGAACCGGGCGAGCGGCACGGTGAGGTCGAAGCGCAGGCCGAGGTCGGTGAGTTCGGTCTGGTTGTCCGCTGCGGCCACGATGGCCTCCGGGGTGAGCTTCCGCCGGAGGATGTTGAACGCCATCTTCTCGTTGTCGCCGCCGAGCCCCGAGTGCAGCCGCTCGTACTCCTCCACCACGGGCGTCTCGATCTCGTCGAAGCCATGCGCGGTGAAGACGCGACGGATGGTGCCCAGCGCGTGCTCCCGGCGGGCCTTGTCGGCGGGGAGGAAATCGCGCATGCCGCGCGGCGGGTTCACTGGAGCTGCCATGCCTCAATTCTGGCATGACGGGGAACGGGCACCGTGAGCAGGCGCCCGGCGAACCTCGCTCAGTCGTCGGTCGGTGACGCCACCGGACGCTCGGCGTCCCGCACCCGCGCGCTCAACCGACGGACGGCACCCCGGAGCGCCCGTTCCGCGTCGAGCCCGTTCGCCCGTGCTGCAGCGACCACGGCGAGGAGCTGCTCCCCCAGGGCGTCCTCGTCGTCGACGACATCGGCGACGGCCATCGGTCCGACTCCGAGCGGCACGGCCCTGCCGAGCACCTTGTCGGCGAGGGCGAGCGACGGCATCCCCTGCGGGATCCCCTCGAGCGCGCTGCTGCGCTTCGCCTTCTCCTCGGCCTTCGCGGCGTTCCAGACGCGCACCACGTCATCCGGGGTCGGCGCTGCTTCGTCGCCGAACACGTGCGGATGACGGTGGACCATCTTGCGGGTGACGGCCTCGGCGACGTCGTCGAAGTCGAACGGTGCATCGGCGTCACGGGATGCGATCTCCGCATGGAAGACGACCTGCCACAGCACGTCGCCGAGTTCCTCGACGAGTTCGTCGCGCGTCCCGGCCTCGACCGCTTCGACGAGCTCGTAGCTCTCCTCGATGAGGTACGGCACGAGCATGTCGTGATCGATGCCCTGCGTCCACACACAGCGGTCGCGGATCTGCCGCATGGCGTCGACGAGGCGCTCAGCGGAGGTTTCGCCGACGGGCTCGCTGCTCACCGACGGGCTCCCCACGGGCGGCGGCCGTCGGTGCTGCCGGTCTTCGAGATCAGTCGCGCGATCCGGTCGCGCGCTTCGGTGAAGGGCGGGTAGACGAGCGACAGCGTGTCCGGGGACAGCGGCTTGGAGAACACCGCCTTCGCGTGACTGAACGTGTCGAAGGAATGGCGACCGTGATACGCGCCCATCCCGCTGGCCCCGACACCGCCGAACGGCAGACCCGGCACGAGGAGGTGGGCGGCCGGCACGCCGAACGCCAACGCGCCGGAGGAGGTGTCGCGCGTGAACCGCTTCCGCGTGGCGCGGTCGTCGCTGAAGACGTAGAGCGCGAGCGGTTTCTCCCCCGCCCGGATGTGCGCGATGGCCTGTTCGAGCCCGGACACGTGGAGGATCGGCAGGATCGGACCGAAGATCTCCTCCTGCATGATCGACGCCGAAGTGTCGACGCCGTTCACGACCGTCGGGGCGATGTACCGCTCCGAGGCGTCGACCTCGCCGCCGAGGGCCGGTTCGAGACCGTCGAGCAGACCGCTGACCCGGTCGAAGTGCCTGTCGGAGATGATGCGGCCGTAGTCGGCACTGTCGGCGGGGTCCGGGCCGTAGAGGGCTGCGATCGCGTCGCGCAGGTACGGGACGAGCCGATCGGCGACCGACCGCGTCGCGAGCAGGTAGTCGGGGGCGACACAGGTCTGGCCGGCGTTCATGAGCTTGCCCCAGATGATCCGGCGGGCCGCATCCGCGAGGTCGACGGTGTCGTCGACGTACACCGGCGACTTCCCGCCGAGTTCCAGGGTGATCGGGGTCAGATGCTCCGCCGCGGCCCGGGCGACGACCTTGCCCACGGTGGCGCCACCCGTGTAGAAGATGTGGTCGAACCGCTCGGCGAGGAGGGCGGTGGCGACCTCCGCATCGCCCTCGACGACCGCGACGGCACGGTCGTCGAGGTACTCCGGGAGGAGGCGCGCGAGTGCGGCGCTCGTGGCGGGGGCGAGCTCGCTGGGCTTCAGCAGGACGGCGTCACCCGCGGCGAGCGCCCCGATGACGGGACCGATGCAGAGCTGGACCGGATAGTTCCACGGGCCGATGACGAGGACGACGCCGACCGGTTCCGCCACGACCGAAGCCGACGCCGGGGCGAGGGTGAGTGGTACCGCGACGCGTCGGGGCCGCACCCAACGCTTCAGGTGCTTCAGCGTGTGGTCGATCTCGCCGACGAGGAGGCCGATCTCGGTGATCTGCGCCTCGGTACCGCTCTTGCCCAGGTCGGTCGCCAGCGCCCGCTCGAGCTCGCCGCCCCGTTCGAGGAGCAGTTGCTTCAGCGCACGGAGCTGGCGGAGCCGCCAAGCGACGGGCTTCGTGGTGCCGCGGTCGAAGGTCTGTCGGAGCCGGGCCACGGCGTCGGCCACGACCACCTTCGGCTCCTGCTTCGTCCGGATGCTGGTCGCCATGGGTTCCTCCGACTCGACGGGATCGTGGGCACCAGCATACGTCCGTCCGCAGACCGACGGCCTGGCCCGTCGACCGGCTACCCGACGCCCGGAGTCGCGAGGAAGCGGTCGACGTCCGCGGCGATCTCGCGGGACGTCGTGTGGTGCAGGTAGTGGTCGGCGTCGAGCGGCACGACCTCGCCTCGGTCGACGCTCGCGGCCTGCTCCTTATGGAGCGGCAGCCACCCCTCCACCGTCGGGTTGTCCCGCTGGGCGAAGAGCAGCACCGGGAGGTCCGTCGGGAAGGTCTTCCCCTTCGCCGCACGGAAGTTCGCACCGATGCGCGACATCTCGTCCGAGGACGTCGCACTCGAGGTGTTGCGGAGCGAGATCATCCCGAGCTGCTCACGCGTGTGCTGGTCGTACGGCGGATCGGGGTACGGGTCGCCCGACAGCGCCGTGACGACCCGGGTGATGCCGAGTGCCTTGGCCGCACGCAGGGCGTCGACCGGCAGCGCGGCGTCCATGCCCGGCTGGTCGGGCACGCTGCTGTCGATGCCGACGAACGCCGTCACCTCGTCGCGGAACCGCTCGACATAGTCCAGCGCGTAGATCCCCGCGATGGAGTGCCCCATCAACACGTACCGGTCGATGCCCAGCCCGGCGACCGCCTCGTGGATCTCAGAGACGATGTTCTCGGTCGTTCGCGGCACGTCGGTCTGATCGCTGAGCCCGTAGCCGAAGGGCTCGACGACGACCACCCGGTACGACGACGAGAGCTCGCCGACGAGCGGCGAGAAGTCGAGCACGGGCGAACCGGTGCCGAAGCCGGGCAGCAGGACGATCGTCTGGTCGCCGTCTCCCGTCACCGACACGTTCATGCGTTTGCCGTCGACCTCGACCCGCTGCCCGTACTCCTCGATGCGCGTGGCTTCAGCAGCCGATGCGGCGGTGTTGACGATGGTGGTCGTGAGGAGCCCGGCGAGCACGAGCGCGACGAGCGCCACGACCCCGGTGAGGACGATGCGGAGGAACTTCTTCATCCCTCCACGCTAGGGATGGACGACGGCTGTCGGATCGGCCGCGGGTACCGACGCTGTCGTCCCGCGGGCCCATCTCCTGCTGCCCGCTAGGACGACGTCGAGCCCTCCGGCAGCGGGTAGATCGCGTTCAGGAACTGCTGCACCCAGGCGATGAGGTCGGTGTCGGCCAGCGGTTCGTCGCCGACGCGCGGCAACGGCACGATGACGGTGTTCGTCTGGGCCAGGTACTTCGCGCCGGGATACATGCGTCGCAGCCGCGTCTGGATGGAGTCGGGGAGGTCTGCAGGGGTGACCCGCAGGTTCGGTCCGACGGCGATGAGGTCGCTGAGTCCCGAGCGCTGCGCACGCTGGCGGAGCCTCGAGACGGCGATGAGTGTGCTCACCTGTGCCGGCGGCTCGCCGTAGCGGTCGGTGAGTTCGTCGATCACGAGGTCGATCTGACCGTCCTTGGCCGCCGGCCCGGACGCGGCCGACAGCTTCTGGTAGGCCTCCAGCCGCAGCCGCTCACTGTCGACGTACTCCTCGGGGATGTGTGCGTCGACGGGTAGCTCGAGCCGGAGCTCGGTCTGCCCCTCGGCGACGTCGCCTCGGAAGGTGGACACGGCCTCGCCGATCATGCGGAGATAGAGGTCGAAGCCCACTCCCGCGATGTGGCCGGCCTGCTCACCGCCGAGCATGTTGCCGGCGCCACGGATCTCGAGGTCCTTCAGGGCGACCTGCATGCCGCTGCCGAGCTCGTTGTTGGCCGCGATGGTCGAGAGCCGGTCGTGGGCGGTCTCGGAGAGCGGCTTGTGCTCGTCGTAGAGGAAGTAGGCGTAGGCGCGCTCACGACCTCGCCCGACACGACCCCGCAGCTGGTGCAGCTGGCTCAGTCCGTACTTGTCGGCGCGGTCGATGATGATCGTGTTGGCGTTCGAGATGTCGAGGCCGGTCTCGATGATCGTCGTGCAGACGAGGACGTCGAAGCGACGCTCCCAGAAGTCGACCACGACCTGTTCGAGCGCGGCCTCGCCGAGCTGTCCGTGGGCGATGGCGATGCGTGCCTCGGGGACGAGCTCCGCGAGGTCCGCCGCGACCCGACTGATGGACGAGACCCGGTTGTGCACGAAGAAGATCTGGCCTTCGCGCAGGAGCTCGCGCCGGATCGCCGCACCGACCTGCTTGCCGTTGTACGGACCGACGAAGGACAGGATCGGGTGGCGGTCCTCCGGTGGCGTGGCGAGCGTGGACATCTCCCGGATGCCGGTGACCGCCATCTCGAGCGTGCGCGGGATCGGGGTCGCGCTCATGGCCAGGATGTCGACGTTCGTCTTCAACTTCTTGAGGGCGTCCTTGTGCTCGACACCGAACCGCTGCTCCTCGTCGATGATCACGAGACCGAGGTCCTTGAACTGCACCTTGTCCGTGAGGAGCCGATGCGTCCCGATGATGACGTCGACCGTGCCGTCGGCGAGTCCGGCGAGCGCCTCCCGAGCCTCCTTGTCGGACTGGAACCGGCTGAGCGGCCGCAGGTGTACCGGGAACCCGGCGAACCGCTCCTGGAAGGTCTCGAAGTGCTGCTTGACGAGCAGCGTGGTCGGCACGAGCATCGCGACCTGCTTGCCGTCCTGGACGGCCTTGAACGCGGCACGGACGGCGACCTCGGTCTTCCCGAACCCCACGTCGCCGGAGAGGAGGCGGTCCATCGGGATCTCGCGCTCCATGTCGGCCTTGACCTCGTCGATGGTCTGCAGCTGGTCGGGGGTCTCCGCGAACGGGAACGCCTCCTCGAGCTCGCGCTGCCACGGGGTGTCGGGGCCGAAGGCGTGCCCCTTCGACGCCATGCGCGCCGAGTAGAGCTTGACCAGCTCGACGGCGATGTCGCGGACGGCCTTGCGCGCCTTGCTCTTCGCCTGCGACCAGTCGCTGCCGCCCATCTTGCTGAGCTGCGGAGCCTCGCCGCCCACGTAGCGGGTGAGCAGGTCGAGCTGGTCCGTGGGGACGAGCAGCTTGTCGCCCGGGTAGCCGCGCTTGGAGGGTGCGTACTCGAGGACGAGGTACTCGCGGGTGCTCTTCACGGGGTTGCGTCCGCCGCTCGAGACCTCGCGCTGGGTCATCTCGACGAACTTGCCGATGCCGTGGGTCTGGTGCACGACGAAGTCGCCGGACCGGAGCTGCATCGGGTCGACGACGTTCTTGCGTCGGGTGGCGAGCTTCTTGACCAGGCGCGAGTCGTATCCGGCGGTGCGTCCGTAGAACTCGGTCTCGCCGAGCAGCATGAGCTTCGACGTCTCGAGCTCGAAGCCGCCCTCGACGTCGGCCTGCAACAGGTAGGCGACGCCGGGCTCCGGGTCGGCCGGCAGCTCGTCGACCATGCGAGCGGCGATCTCGTGCTCGGCGAGGACGTCCGCGGCGCGCTCGACGAGCCCGACCCCGCGGGCGGCGACGACGACCGTCCACCCTTCGCGGATGCGGTCGGCGACGTGTTCGATGGCACCCTCGACGTTGCCGTGGAAGCTCGGCACGGTGTCGCCGTCGACCGTGACGGTGAGGAGCTCGTCGAGTTCGAGGTGCTCCGGGAGCGTCTCGACGTCGGGGCCGGCGCGGAAGCCGCTGAACGTCCACCACGGGTGGTCGGGCGCCGGCTGGCCGGGAGCGCTGAAGGTGACGGACTCCTTCAGGGCGCCCAGCGAGATGAAGTCGCCGGAGGCGAGGTCGATCGGCGCGTTCGCACCGACGGTCGCGGCGCTCCATGCGGCGGCGAGGAACTCGCGGTTCGTCTCGGCGAGGCTGATCGACCGCGTGACGACGCGCTCCGGCGAGACGACGGCGACGGCCGCTCCATCCGGCAGGTAGTGGGTGATCGGAACGAGGCGGTCGACGAGGGCCGGGGAGAGGGACTCCATGCCCTCCACCGCGATGCCCTCCGCGATCTTCTCGAGGATGCCGGTGAGGCTCGGGAACTCGTGCTGCATCTCCGCGGCGCGCTGCCGGACGGCCGGGCTGAGGAGCAGTTCCCGAGACGGCGGCAGGCGGATCGCGTCGACCGGCTCGGGCAGCGATCGCTGGTCGGCGACCGAGAACGCCCGGATGCCGTCGACCTCGTCGCCGAAGAACTCGACCCGGTACGGGTGGTCGGCGACCGGCGGGAAGACGTCGAGGATGCCACCGCGCAACGCGAACTCACCACGCCGCGACACCATGTCGACCCGGGTGTACGCGAGTTCGACGAGTCGCAGCGCGATCGCGGCGAGGTCGTGTCCGCGACCGCCCTGGACGAGTTCGATCGGAGCGGTCTCGGTGAGGTTGTCGGCCACGGGCTGCAGCGCGGCGCGCACCGACGCGACGAGGAGGAACGGCCGCTCCCCTGTCCAGGCGCCGAGCCGCCGCAGCGCCTCCAGGCGTCGGCCGACGATCTCGGCGCTCGGGCTGAGGCGCTCGTGCGGCAGGGTCTCCCAGGCCGGGAACTCGACGATCTCGGCCTCGGGCATGAGGTCGCTGAGCGCGGAGCGGAGCCGCTCGGAGTCACGGCCGGTCGCGGTGACGACGAGGGCCGCCTGGGCGGCACCCTGCCGACCGCGCTCGTCCATGAGCGCCGCGAGGAGCGGTGCACGCAGCCCGTCGATCACGGAGAAGTCCGCGCTCTTGCCCGCGTACGCGAGGGCATCGTCGATCGTTGCGGCGCGCCGAAGCGCGTGAGTCAAACCCTGAAGCGTCACCGGGACAGCCTACGCCGAGCCACCGACACCCATGACCCCATCGCCCACCGGTCACCGCTGTCAATCGGCTGCGGACGACGCGTCACGCGGCATCCTCGCGCGCCGGACGCGTCATGATTGACCCATGACGAGCACGGAGCCCCGGTCAGACCGACACCCCGAACGGACCGGCGGCTTCCCGCTCCCCCCGATCCGCCAACCGATCCGCCGGATCGGAGCGCGGACGTTCGACTTCTCGAAGCAGGTCGCGGTCATGGCGATCATCAACCGCACCCCGGACTCCTTCTTCGACCAGGGCGCGACGTTCTCACTCGACCGAGCCGTCGACGCCGCCGTGACCGCCGCAGAGCAGGGCGCCGACTGGGTCGACATCGGCGGAGCCAAGTTCGCCCCCGGGCCGGAGATCCCCACCGCCGAGGAGATCGACCGCGTGCTCCCCGTCGTCGAGGCGCTCGCCGCACGGAGCGACGTCGTCATCTCCGTCGACACCTTCCGCCCCGAGGTGGCCGCGGCCTGCATCGCGGCGGGCGCCTCCGTCATCAACGACACCACGGGGATCCACGATCCGGCGCTCGCGGACGTCGTCGCAGCGAGCGAGGCCACCCTCGTCATCACGCACAGTCTCGCCAGGCCCAGGCAGCCGCATCCCCGTCCCCAGTACGACGACGTCGCCGGTGAGGTCGCCGCCTTCCTCGCAGCCCGCGTCGACCTCGCGCTCTCGCACGGCATCCCCGAGTCACGGCTCATCGTGGACCCCGGGCACGACCTCAACAAGAACACCGTGCAGACGCTCGAGCTCACGCGACGGTTCGACGAGATCGCCGCGCTCGGGCTGCCGACGCTCGCCGCCGTCTCGAACAAGGACTTCATCGGCGAGTCCCTCGATCGGCCGAAGTCGGAACGTCTCGAGGGTTCCCTGGTGTCCGCTGCCGCGTGCATCCTCCTCGGCGCCCGCATCGTGCGGATGCACGCCGTGCCCGAGTCGATCGCGGCCGTGCGGATGACCGAGGCGATCCTCGGCTTCCGCGCACCGGTGGCGCCCGTCCACAACGTCTGATCCGGAACCCTCGAGGAGTCACATGAGCACCCCCAGCATCACGAGCCTGGTCCCCGCGCAGGACCGACCGCTGTCGGTCGACGAGCTCGTGGCGGCCTACACCGTCGAGGACCGCTCCGTCACGACCGTCCGCGTGAACTTCGTGACGAGCCTGGACGGTGGAGCGACCGTCGACGGGGTCTCCGGCGGGCTCGGCGGCCCTGCCGACAAGACCGTGTTCGACATCCTGCGTCGACTCGCCGATGTCGTGCTCGTCGGTGCCGGGACCGTGCGCGACGAGGGCTACGGTGCCATGCGGCTCGATGTCGACGCCGCGATGTGGCGCGACGACCACGACCTCCCCCTGCACCCGGTGTTCGCGATCGTGTCGGGCTCGCTCGACCTCGACCTGCGCTCGGAGGTCTTCACCCAGGCTCCGGTCAGGCCGCTCGTCGTGACGACCGACCGCGCCGACCCCGCGAAGCGCGCAGCACTCGAGGCGGTCGCCGACGTGGTCGCGTGCGGCGAGGAACACGTCGAACCGGCGCGAGTCGTCCAGGCACTCTCCGACCGTGGTCTGCGGCAGATCCTGTGCGAGGGTGGGCCGGCGCTCTTCGGCTCGTTCATCGCCGCCGACGCCGTCGACGAGCTCTGCCTGACGATCAGTCCGGCGCTCGTCGGCGGAGAGAGCGTCCGGGTCGCTGCGGGTCCCGCGTCCGAAGCACCGCGACCGATGCGGTTGCAGCACCTCCTGCGCGCGGACGAGCTGCTGATCTCGCGGTACGTACGCGCCTGAGCCGTCGGCATCCGCTTCTTCGGGTATTCACCCCTCGACCGTCTGATATCTCAGCAGACCAGCACTGCTACGCTGGCGGCCTCCCCCATCCGATGATTTCTTGGGATGCTGCATGCGCGTTTCGACCAGCCCACTCCGTCCGATCCTGACCACGACGCTCGTGCTGGCAGTCGGATGGACCCTCTCGATGATCCAAACGGCCCCGGCCGGAGCGGCGGCCTCCGGGCCACCGACTGACGCAGCAGGCACTCCACGCAGTGAGGTCTTCCACGAGGACTTCGAACGCGCCCCCGACACCGGTACGCCCATGTCGATCGGCGATTACCTGGGCCATTCGGACCTGCGGTTCGACGCCGACGACTTCTGGACGGACCGAGCGGCATGCAACGGCTTCATCCTGTCCGCCTCCGTGACGGGCGCCGAGCCCGGCGACTGCCTCGATGCCGCGAGCGCCATGGCGAACGTCCGTGCCCTCGCCGGAGTGCTGGGCGTCCTCAACGGCACCGGTCCCGAAACCAACTCCGCCGTTGCGGCCTATACCCAGACGAACGGTCCAGACGGCGCGGTCGAACTGGAGACGACCACGCCGATCCCACTTGCTACCGGCACTGGCCGCTTCCTGACCGCCTCCGTGAACGTCGCGTCCCTGAACTGCTTCGCAGCGGTGCCGACCGCATTGCAGCTGGCGCTGCGAACCTCCGACGGCGTCGAACACCCGGTGTCCGAGCAGGCGATCGATCCTTGCACGGACGACCGTGCCGAATCGTTCAGCCACGGCGGCGTCTCGGCTCGTGCCGGCCACTTCGCGGCCGACTCCTCCATCTTCATCGACGATGATTCGATCGGCGTCGTGATGCGAAACGGACGTGGCGGCGGATCGGGCAACGACCACGCCTTCGACGATCTGAGCATCATCGACGTGACCCCGACCCTCGATGTCGAGCTGTCGCAGGACACCGCCGTCGTCGGTGAGACGGTCCGTCTCCGCTTCATCGTGCACAACACCCCGGAACTCGCCGCGAAGGCCGGCTGGTCCGTGCGGACGGTCCTGCCCGGCGGACTCGCGGTCACAGCCGATCCGCGAGTGACCACGAGCTGCACGGCAGAGGTGACCGCTCCTGGGGCCGGGGCCGACATCGCGTTCACCGGCGACCTCGCGGCGGGACAGGAGTCCTGCACGATCGAGGTCGACGTCACACCGGTCGCTCGCGGCTCGCTGACCGTCGCCGTGGAGGGTGACGCCGTCCGCGGGCTCGACCTCGGCTCGCAGCCGGCCCTGAGCGCCGTCGACCGGGTCGTGATCGAGAGCCCGGCATCCGGCGCCGTCGTGGAGTCCTCACGACCGACCTCCGCCGGAACGGGCGAGCCGGGCGCCGACATCGCCGTGCGCGACGGCGAGGGCCACACCCTGTGTGAGACCACCGTGGACCCGGCCGGCCGCTGGAGTTGCGCAAGCACCGATGTCGTCGAGTCCGGCGAGGCGGTCGTCCGCGTGGAGCAGACCGCCGCGGGGCTCAGCAGCACGGACGAGACCACCTATCGCGTGCTCGTCCCCGCGCTGGCCGCGGAGGGCACCGTCCACCTCGAGATCCAGGGTGCCGACGGATCGTGGGTTCCGGTCGAGGGCGAGACCGTCACGATCGACCCCGGTGACCGCTTGCGTGTCATCGCGACGGTCACCAACACCGGCGAGAACGCGCTGGGCGACATCACCCTCGCGGAGACGCCGGACACCCGCCTCACCTGCAGCAGCGAGTTCATCGAGCCTGGTGCCTCGACGGTCTGCACCAGCACCGAGCCGCTCGTCCTGACACCGACCGCACTCGACCACGGCTCGTTCTCCCACACGTTCGAGGCGGTCCTGACCGGGTATTCGCGCGCGTCGGACCTCGCCCCCACCGGGTCGGTGACGTCCGCCGTCACCGGTCGCCTACCGCTCCCGGACGAACCCCGTGTCTCGACGGGGGCGCTCCACACCTCGCTCGGCATCGTGTGGGGGCTCGCTCCACTCGAACCGGAGGCTCCGTTGGCCCGGACGGGAGCCGAGGTCCCCAGCTCAGCCGCACTGCTCATCAGCGGGCTGCTCCTGGTGGGCGCGACGCTCGTCGGCGCCGGCACGCGTCAGGCCCGACGCGACCGCTCACCGCTCAGCTGAGCGGGCGTCAGGCGCCGTGGAACCGGGTCTGTGCAGCCAACAGGCCCTCGTTCAGGAGGAGTTCGACCGCGTCCGCGGCGTCCGAGATCAGCATCGGGAGCTGCTCCCGTTCCGTTCCCGCGAAGTCCTTGAGGACGAAGTCGGCGGCGTCCTGGCGGCCCGGCGGCCTCCCGATGCCGACCCGGACCCGCAGGAATTCCGGGGTCTTCAGCGCTGAGGCGATGTCGCGGATGCCGTTGTGCCCACCGTGCCCGCCGCCCTGCTTGAGCTTGATCGAGTCGAACGGGATGTCGAGCTCGTCGTGGACGGCGATGACATGGTCGGGGTCGACGGAGAAGAACTGGGCGAGCGCAGCGGTCGGGCCGCCGGAGAGGTTCATGTAGCTGTTGGGCTTGCCGAGCACGAGTTTCGGGCCGCCGGGCACGAGACGCCCCTCAGCCACGCGCGCGTTGCCCTTGTGGGTCTTGAAGGTCCCGCCGATGCGCTTCGCGAGCTCGTCGAGGACCATCTGCCCGACGTTGTGCCGGTTGCGGGCGTACTGCTCGCCCGGGTTCCCGAGCCCGACGATGAGCCACGTGTCTGCAGCCATGCTGCCTTCCTGATCGAACGCCTCGGCCCGTCCGGTGAGACCGGCCAGAAACCGAGCGAACCTGCCGCCTGCCATGCTCCGAGACTATCGGGGCGGGCGGGCGACAGGTTCGTCTGCTGGAGTGGTGACTACTCGGCGGCCTCGGCCTCGGCTGCGGTCTCCTCGGCGGCGGCCTCAGCGGCCTCCGTCTCCTCGTCCACCGGAGCGGCCGGCACGGCGATCGCGACGATGAGGACGTCGGCCTCGGTGATGAGCGACGCGCCCTTCGGGAGCTCGAGGTCGCCGGCCAGGATCTGGGCGCCCTCTTCGAGGCCCTCGACGCTGACGGTGACGCGCTCGGGGATGTGGGTCGCTTCGACCTCGAGGCTCACCGTGGTGGCGTCCTGGTTGAGGATGGTGCCGGCGGCGGACTCGCCCTCGACGTGCACGGGGATGTCGACCTGGACCTTCTCGCCCTTCTTGACGACGATGAGGTCGAGGTGCTCGATGATCTGGCGCACGGGGTCCTTCTGGACGTCCTTGACCAGCGCGAGCTGGCCCTTGCCGTCGATGTCGAGCTCGAGCACCGCGTTGGACTTGCGGAGGATGAGCAGCATCTGGTGGCCGGGCAGCGAGACGTGCACGGGCTCGGTGCCGTGGCCGTAGAGCACGGCCGGGATCTTGCCGAGGGCACGGAGCTTGCGGGCTGCGCCCTTGCCGAACGATTCGCGGAGTTCCGCGGTGACCTTCAGGTCATCGGACATGATGTTCTCCTCACGGGTCTTGCACCCGGTTGGTCGTGCCGCGACGGTGCGCGGCGGAATGGATGAGTCAACTCGAACGCGTATCTGCGTGAGGAAAAGCCGGAAGCCAGACCACCGCGTCGATCACGGAAGCTGCCACGGGCCGCTTCCCTCGCCGAAGTTCAGTGGGAGAGTCTATCGCACCGCGCTGAGGCCCGCGACCGCCTCGTCCACGATCTCGTCGACGGTGGCGTCGACGTCCACGACGAACCCCGGCTCGTCGGCGTCCAGGTCCTCGAGGAGTGCGAACTGGGAGTCGAGGAGCGACGGCGGCATGAAGTGACCGCTCCTGCCCTCCATCCGGCGTCCGAGCACCTCGCGCGAGCCGTGGAGGAGCACGAACCGCACCCCTGGCGCCTCCGCGAGGATCGCCTCCCGGTAGACCCGTCGGAGGGCGGAACAGGCCATCACGAGCCCGGTGTCCGAGGCGTCTGCCAGCGCTTTGCCCACGAGGGCAAGCCAGGGCCAGCGGTCGGGGTCCTCGAGCGGCGTGCCGGCGGCCATCTTCCGCACGTTCTCGAGCGGGTGCAGGGCGTCGGCGTCGACGAAGGGCACCCCGAGCCGGTCGGCGATCAGCACTCCGGTCGTGCTCTTCCCGGACCCGGACACGCCCATGACGACGACGAGCGGTGCATTCACACGGAACCCCCTGCGGTCTCCGGCCGTTGGCCGGTCGGCCGGCTCGTCCGACCCGCACAGCACGATACCGGACACGCCCGCACGGCCCGCTCGGACCTCACCCGCACGCGGGGTCATCAAGCGGTGGAGCGACACCTCCCTTTGCTACGGTTGCAGGACGGGCCGTGCCCGGATCGACGAGGGTGTCGCCGCTGTCCTGCAGCCGCCCCGTCGACTCCTGAGCACTCGGAACGCTTCCCGCATCACCCACTCTGAAGGAGAACCACATGGTGAACACCGCCGAAGCTCGCGCCAACATCGGCGTCGTCGGTCTGGCCGTCATGGGCAGCAACCTCGCTCGCAACCTGGCGAGCCGCGAGGGCAACACGGTCGCCGTGTACAACCGCTCCCCCGAACGCACCGACCTGCTCGTGAGCGAGCACCCCGAGGCCGGCTTCGTCGCGTCGAAGACCATCGAGGAGTTCGCCGCGTCGCTCTCGAAGCCCCGCACCGCGATCATCATGGTGCAGGCGGGTAAGGGCACCGACGCCGTCATCCAGCAGCTCACCGAGGTCTTCGAGCCCGGCGACATCATCGTCGACGGAGGCAACGCACTCTTCACCGACACCATCCGCCGCGAGAAGGCCGTCCGCGAGACGGGCATCAACTTCGTCGGCGCCGGTATCTCCGGCGGCGAGGAGGGTGCGCTCAAGGGACCGTCGATCATGCCTGGTGGCTCCGCCGAAGCGTGGGAGACCCTCGGCCCCATCCTCAAGTCGATCGCCGCGATCGCCGAGGGTGAGCCCTGCGTCACCCACGTCGGAACCGACGGTGCCGGCCACTTCGTCAAGATGATCCACAACGGCATCGAGTACGCCGACATGCAGCTCATCGCCGAGGCCTACGACCTCATCCGTCGCGGCACCGGCAAGTCGCCGGCCGAGATCGCGGAGATCTTCGCCGAGTGGAACCGCGGCACGCTCGAGAGCTACCTGATCGAGATCACCGCCGAGGTCCTCAAGCAGGTCGACGCGAAGACCGGGCAGCCGCTCGTCGACGTCATCCTCGACCAGGCCGGCGCCAAGGGCACCGGCGCGTGGACTGTGCAGACGGCCCTCGACCTCGGCATCCCGGTGTCGGGCATCGCGGAGGCGGTGTTCGCCCGTTCGCTGTCGTCGAAGCCGGCGCAGCGCGCAGCGGCCCGCGAGCTCGCCGGTCCCTCCGAGGAGTGGACCGTCGCCGACCCCGACCAGTTCGTCGAGGACGTGCGCCAGGCGCTCTACGCGTCGAAGATCATCGCCTACTCGCAGGGCTTCGACGAGATCGTCGCCGGTGCCGAGCAGTACGGCTGGGACATCAAGAAGGGCGAGATCGCGAAGATCTGGCGCGGCGGCTGCATCATCCGTGCGCAGTTCCTCAACCGCATCACCGAGGCGTACGAGGAGAACCCCGAGCTGGTCGCCCTCGTGACGGCGCCCTACTTCAGCGACGCCGTCGCGGAGGCGCAGGACAGCTGGCGCCGCGTGGTCGTCGCGGCCGCGCAGGCGGGCATCCCCTCGCCGGCGTTCTCGTCGTCGCTGTCGTACTACGACGGCCTCCGCGCCGAGCGTCTGCCCGCAGCGCTCGTCCAGGGCCAGCGCGACTTCTTCGGCGCGCACACCTACAAGCGCGTCGACCTCGACGGCACGTTCCACACCCTCTGGTCGGGCGACCGCAGTGAGGTCGAGCAGGCGGGCTCGAGCCACTAGCTCGCGGCCTGCACACGCAGAACGCCCGGTCCGAATCGGACCGGGCGTTCTGCGTACCAGCGGAAGGTGACGGGCTACGCGGCGCCGTCGAACATGCTCGTCACGGAGCCGTCGTCGAAGACCTCGTGGATCGCACGGGCGATAAGCGGCGCGATCGAGAGGACGGTCAGCTTGTCGAAGCGCTTGGCCTCGTCGACCGGGAGGGTGTCGGTGACGACGACCGAGTCGATGGCGTCGCTCTGCAGGAGCTCCACCGCCGGGTCGGAGAACACCGCGTGGGTGGCCGCGACGACGACGCCGATCGCGCCGGCGTTCTTGAGGGCCTCGGCAGCCTTGACGATCGTGCGTCCGGTGTCGATCAGGTCGTCGACGAGCAGGCAGACCCGGCCCTCGACCTGGCCGACGATCTCGTGGACGCTGACCTGGTTGGGGACCAGCGGGTCGCGGCGCTTGTGGATGATGGCGAGCGGTGCGCCGAGCTTGTCGCTCCAGATGTCGGCCACGCGGACGCGGCCCATGTCGGGCGAGACGACCGTCAGCGTCGACGGGTCGAGCTTCGCGCGGAAGTGCTCGAGGAGGACCGGCATGGCGAAGAGGTGGTCGACGGGACCGTCGAAGAAGCCCTGGATCTGCGCGGCGTGGAGGTCGACCGACATGATGCGGTCGGCACCGGCGGCCTTGAAGAGGTCGGCGACGAGGCGGGCGGAGATGGGCTCGCGTCCGCGACCCTTCTTGTCCTGGCGCGCGTACGGGTAGAACGGGGCGACCACGGTGATGCGCTTGGCACTCGCGCGCTTGGCCGCGTCGACCATGATGAGCTGCTCCATGAGCCACTCGTTGATCGGAGCGGTGTGCGACTGGATGACGAAGACGTCGGTGCCGCGGATGCTCTCGTCGTACCGGGCGTAGATCTCGCCGTTGGCGAAGGTCCTGGCATCGGTGGGGAGGAGCTCGGAGTCGAGCTCCGCCGCGATCGCCTCGGCGAGCTCCGGGTGGGCTCGTCCGGAGACGAGGACCAGCTGCTTCTTGTTGTCCGCCGTGATGCCTGACACAGACCCTGCCTTCTGCCGGAGTCCTCCGGCCTCACTCACGAGTCGACGTTACCAGCCGCAGCCGCGTCGTCCGACACGGCATCCGCGGTCGGTGCTGCCGAGGCGGCGCCGGCTGCCGTCGCAGCCGCCGTGCCCGGGCGCTTCTGCTCGACCCAGCCCTCGACGTTCCGCTGCTGCGCGACCGTCAGGGCGAGCGCACCCGCCGGGACGTCCTTGCGGATGACGGTGCCGGCGCCGGAGTAGGCACCGTCCCCGACACTGACCGGGGCGACGAGCGTGTTGTGCGCGCCGGTGCGGACGTGCGATCCGATGGTCGTGCGGTGCTTGTGCACGCCGTCGTAGTTCGAGGTGATCGTGCCGGCACCGACGTTCGACTCGACGCCGATCTCGGTGTCGCCGATGTAGCTGAGGTGCGGGACCTTGCTGCCCTCGCCGATCTGCGCGTTCTTCGTCTCCACGAAGGTGCCGATCTTGCCGCGCTCGCCGAGCACCGTGCCGGGTCGCAGGTAGGCGAACGGCCCGACCTCGGCGCCGGCACCGATGACCGACAGCGTCGCGTCCGTGCGGCGGACGCGCGCGCCAGCGCCGACCTCGGTGTCGATGAGCGTGGTGTCCGGACCGATCGTCGCACCGGACTCGACGACCGTCGCGCCGAGGATCTGCGTCCCGGGAAGCAGAGTGACGTCGGCGTGCAGCCGCGCCTTGATGTCGATCCACGTCGTGGCCGGGTCCTGGACGGTCACGCCGGCGAGCTGCCAGGCGCGCACGAGGAGGGCGTTCAGTTTGGCCGCGGCGGCGCTCAGCTGGGCGCGGTCGTTGATGCCCTCGACCAGCCAGGAGTCGCTCACGGGGAGCGCAGAGACCTCGGAGCCCGCGCGTCGCAGGAGGCCGATGACGTCCGTGAGGTATTTCTCCCCCTGGGCGTTGTCGGTGGTGACCTCGGCGAGCGCGTCGCGGAGCTGGCTCACACCGAAGAGGTACACGCCGGCGTTGATCTCGTTCACGGCCCGCTCGGCGTCGGTCGCGTCCTTCTGCTCGACGATGTAGTCGAGGGCGCCGGCCTCGGTGCGGATGATGCGTCCGTAGCTGGTCGCGTCGTCGGGCATGGCCGAGAGGATCGTCGCCGCGACGTCGTGGTTGCGGTGGCGTTCGATGAGCGTGGTGAGCGTGGCCGCGTTCAGCAGCGGGACGTCGCCGTTGACCACGAGGACGTCGCCGTCGAAGTCGTCGGGCAGTGCCAGGAGCGCCTGCTCCACCGCGCGACCGGTGCCGGGCACCTCGTCCTGGTCGACGATGGTCGCACCGGGGAGCTCCGACTCGATGGCCTCGACGAGGCGGTCGCGCTCGTGGCGGACCACGGCGATGACGTGCCCGGCGTCGAGCGAGCGGGCGGTCGCCAGCACGTGCCCGACGATCGGCACGCCGCCGAGTGGGTGCAGGAGTTTCGGCAGCGCCGACTTCATGCGGGTTCCCTGGCCAGCGGCCAGGATGATGATGGCCAGACGGTCGTCGGTCACGTGTGCTCCCCCTCGGTCCGGGACTCGCCCGGTCGGTGATCGGTCGCTCCGCCACCAGGATTCGAACCTGGACCGAACAGCTCCAAAGGCTGCCGTGCTGCCGTTACACTATGGCGGACCACCACCCGGAGGCCGGGCGGCGTGGTCAATTCTGCCATGGATGGACGACCATCGATTCAGCACCCGTCGCCCGATTCAGGCCGACCGGCTTCCGTGCCTCGATAATGGTGGGATGCCAGCTAGCACCGATGAGGTCGACCGGATCGTCGACGCCTGGAACCGCGAGCGCCCGGACCTCGACTTCTCGCCCCTCCAGATCCTCTCCCGTGTCGCCCGGCTGTCACGCCACCTCGACCGTGCGCGGCGGGCGGCCTTCACCCGGTCGAACCTGGAGCCGTGGGAGTTCGACGTCCTCGCGGCGCTCCGTCGCGCCGGCTCCCCCTACCGGCTGAGTCCGAAGGCCCTCCTGCTCCAGACGCTCGTCTCGAGCGGCACGATGACGAACCGCATCGACCGCCTCGTCGAGCGCGGACTCGTCGAACGCCAGGGCGACCCCAACGACGGCCGCGGCATCCTCGTGCAGATGACGAACGCGGGACTCAACACGGTCGACGCGGCCATCACGCGCCTCGTCGACGCCGAGGCGGACCTGCTCGACGGGCTGAGCTCGACCGAACAGGCCCGACTGACCGTCCTCCTGCGGAAGCTCAGCCTCGACTTCGACTAGCTAGCGGCGGAGGATCTTCCGGGCCAGCCAGTTGCCGAAGAACTGGATGAGCTGCACGAGCAGGATGATGATGATCACCGCGGCCCACGTGACGACCGGCTCGAACTGGCGGAAGCCGTACTGGATGGCGAAGGCACCGAGCCCACCGCCGCCGATGAAGCCCGCGACCGCCGACATGTCGACGATGACCACGAACACGAAGGTGTAGCCGAGGATCAGCGGACCGAGCGCCTCCGGGAGGACGATGCTCAGCAGCGTCCGGAGCCGGCTCGCTCCCGCGGCACGCGAGGCCTCGATGACACCGGGCGACACGGTCAGCAGGTTCTGCTCGACGATGCGGCTGATGCCGAAGGTCGCCGCCAGGGAGATGATGAAGATGAAGGCGTTCGCACCGATGCCGGTGCCGATCACGAGTCGTGAGAGCGGCTGGGCGGCCGCGAGGAAGATGATGAACGGGATCGGCCGGAAGATGTTCACGATCACGTTGAGCACGCCGTAGAGCACCGGGTGCGAGTACAGGTTGCCGGGCCGCGTCACGTAGAGCCCGGTGCCGACGACGAGTCCGGCGATCCCACCGAAGAGCAGGCTGAAGGAGACGAGGTAGAGGGTCTCGACGGTCGCGTCGCCGAGCTTCGGGAGCAGATCGATCAGTGCGTCCATGTCAGCGCACCTCCGTCACGGTCGCCTGGGATCCGATGGCGGTCAGCGCTCCGTCGATCGTCTGGTCGTCGCCGCGGAGGGCGAGCGTCAGGTGGCCGAACGCGCGACCCTGGATGTCGTTGATCCCGCCGTACACGAGCTCGAAGTCGACGCCCGCCTGCGCGAGCGTGAGGAAGACGCCCGCCTGCGAGGCGTCGCCGTCGCGGAAGGACAGGGTGACGATGCGCCCGACGTGTCGTTCCTTGAGCACCGACAGCTCGGCCGGTGACGGGACGCCCTTGATGACCGTCGACACGAAGCGCTTGGACGCGGCGTGCTGCGGGTCGGAGAACACCTCGAAGACGTCGCCCTGTTCGATGACCTTGCCGCGCTCCATGACGGCGACCTTCGTCGCGAGCGACTGGATCACCTCCATCTCGTGGGTGATCACGACGATGGTCACGCCGAGATCGCGGTTCACCTGCTTGAGCAGCGCGAGGACCTCCTGCGTGGTCTCGGGGTCGAGGGCGCTCGTCGCCTCGTCCGCGAGCAGGATCCGGGGCGAGGTCGCGAGCGCGCGAGCGATGCCGACGCGCTGCTTCTGTCCGCCGGAGAGCTGGTCGGGGTAGTTGTCGGCCTTGTCGGCCAGCCCGACGAATTTCAGCAGCTCCTCGACGCGGGTGCGGATCTCCGCGCGGGGGCGTCCGGCGACCTCGAGCGGGTACGCGATGTTCTTCCGCACAGACTTGGAGTTGAAGAGGTTGAACTGCTGGAAGATCATCCCGATGCCGAGTCGGAGGTCGCGGAGGCCGCGCTCCGAGAGCGTCGTCACCTCGGTGCCGTCGACGACGATGCTCCCCGACGTCGCGGGCTCGAGCGCGTTGATGAGGCGGACGAGCGTCGACTTCCCGGCTCCCGAGTAGCCGATGATCCCGAAGACGTCACCGGCCTCGATGTCGAGGTCGACGCCGTCGATCGCGGCGATCGGCGCGGCGCCCTTCTGCGGAGACGGATAGCGCTTGGCGACGTCTCGGAGGCTGACGAGTGGCATGGGGGTGTCCTCGGTGTGTCGGGTGATCAGGAGGCGGTGGAACGACGAAGCGTTCCTGTGGGAGCGGATGACAGCCTCCCACAGGAACGCGCTGAACGTCGGATCAGCCCTTGGCCTTGATGTCCTTCTGGACGGTCTCGAGCGACTTCACGAGGTCCTTGACCGGGGTCTTGAGCGGAACCGCGGTACCGCCGGAGTTCTCCACGACGCCGTCGACGACGGACTTCGTGTCCTGGTAGATCTTCACGAGCTTCGCGTACGTCTCGTTGTCGGCGTCGGCGGCCTTCGCGGCGAAGATGTTGACGTACGGCAGCGCGTTCGGGTCGGACGGGTCGTCCTCCGCGATCGCGTCGGACGCCTTCAGACCGGAGTCGTTGATGAAGTCGTTGTTGATGATCGCGCCGGTGACGTCGGGCAGCGAGGTCGGCGTCAGTGAGGCCTCGAGCGAGGTGACGGTGACCTTCGACTTGTCGGCGATGATGTCGTCGGGCGTCGAGAAGATGTTGCCGCCGTCCTTCAGCTCCAGCAGGCCTGCGGACTGCAGGACGAGGAGCGCACGAGCCTGGTTGCTCTCGTCGTTCGGGATGGCGATCGTGTCGCCCTTCTTGATGTCCTTGACGCTGTCGACCTTAGTGGAGTAGAGGCCGAGGGGGTAGATCGCCGTCGAGCCGATGGGCGTGAGGTCCTCACCGGAGGCCTCGTTGTACTGCGCGAGGTAGACGATGTGCTGGAACTGGTTGAGGTCGATCTCGCCCTCGGTGAGCGCCGGGTTCGGCTGCGTGTACTCGCCGAAGTCGACGATGTCGACGAAGATGCCCTCCTTCTCGGCGGCCTCCTTGTACGTCTCCCAGTAGGGGTCGCTCGCGCCGACGACACCGATCTTGACGGGGTTCGCCTCGGTGCCCTTGTCTTCGGCGGCGGCGCCTGAGCCTGCGCCGCCGGCGCATCCGGCGAGGAGCGCGAGGGCGGGGATGATGGCCAGTCCGGCCAGAAGCTTCTTCGAGAAGGTCATTGCTGTGATTCCTCTTTCGGGTGGTGCGCGCCGGTGGACGCTGATTCGACGGTACGTCGGCCTAGCAGGGATGACGAACCGGTGCGTAACACTTCGGAACAGAGCGACGATCGACGGATCGGCGTGCGCCGAGTGGGCTACTCGACGAGCTCGGAGAGCTCCAGCCAGCGGACTTCGAGGTCGGCGATCTCGCCGTACATGGCCTGGATCTTGGCACCGAGCGCGGTGATCCCGGCGAAGTCGCTCTGGTCGTGGACCGCGACCTTCTCGTGGGCCTGCTCGATCTGGCCGTTGAGCTTGTGGAGCTTGCGGTCGATCGCCTTGATCTCCTGCTGCGCGTTCCGGAGCTCCGCACCGCTCAGCTTCGGCGTCTTCTTGGTCGGGCCGCCGCCGGAGGCCGTCGGTCGGTCGTGCTCCTGCGAGCGACTGCCGGCCGTCCCGGCGTTGAGCTCCAGGTACTGGTCGATGCCGCCGGGCAGGTGCCGGAAGTGGCCGTCCATGATCGCGTACTGCTGGTCGGTCACCCGCTCGAGGAAGTACCGGTCGTGCGAGACGACGAGCAGCGTGCCCGGCCACGAGTCGAGGAGGTCCTCCATGGCGGCGAGCATGTCGGTGTCGAGGTCGTTGGTCGGTTCGTCGAGCACGAGGACGTTCGGCTCGTCGAGGAGGATGAGCAGGAGCTGCAGGCGGCGGCGCTGACCACCCGAGAGGTCCTTCACGGGGGTGGAGAGCTGAGCGCTCGTGAAGCCGAGGCGTTCGAGCAGCTGCCCCGGGGTCATCTCCTTGCCACCGGCGACGTAGCTCGTGCGCTTCCGCCCGATGACGTCGCTCACGCGGTCCTGCTCGTACTCGGCGAGCTCGTCGAGCTGTTGCGTGAGTGTCGCGACCTGGACGGTCTTGCCACGCTTGACACGACCCTCGGTCGCTTCGACCTCGCCCGTGACGAGCCCGAGCAGGGTGGACTTGCCGGCGCCGTTCACGCCGAGGATGCCGGTGCGCTCGCCCGGGGCGATGCGCCACTCGACGTCCTTGATGATTGTCCGGTCGCCGTAGGACACGGTGACGTCGAGGATGTCGACGACGTCCTTGCCCAGGCGGGCGGTCGCCATGCCGGCCAGCTCGACCGTGTTGCGCACGGGCGGCTCGTCGGCGATGAGCGCGTTGGCGGCCTCGATCCGGAACTTCGGCTTGGCCGTCCGGGCGGGAGCGCCGCGGCGCAGCCAGGCGAGCTCCTTCTTCATGAGGTTCTGGCGCTTGGCCTCGGAGACCGCGGCGGAGCGATCGCGCTCGACGCGCTGCAGGACGTAGGCCGCGTACCCGCCTTCGAAGGGTTCGACGACGCGGTCGTGCACCTCCCACGTGGCCGTGCAGATGGCGTCGAGGAACCACCGGTCGTGGGTCACGACGAGCAGGCCGCCGGAGTTCTTCGACCAGCGGCGGTTGAGGTGCTGCGCGAGCCAGGTGATGCCCTCGACGTCGAGGTGGTTCGTGGGCTCGTCGAGGAAGAGGATGTCGTGGTCGCCCACGAGCAGGGCGGCGAGCGCGACCCGGCGACGCTGCCCACCGCTGAGGTCGGCGACGAGGGCGTCCCAGGCGATGTCGGAGGCGAGGCCGGAGATGACGTCGCGGACCTTCGGGTCGCCCGCCCACTCGTGCTCGTCGAAGCCGCCGACGATGGTCTGGCCGACGGTCTTGTCGTGGTCGAGGGTGTCGGACTGGTCGAGCACGCCGACCGTGACGCCGTTGCGCACCGTCACGCGGCCGGAGTCGGGCTCCTTGCGGCCGGCGAGGAGGCCGAGGAGCGTGGACTTGCCGTCGCCGTTGCGGCCGACGATGCCGATGCGGTCGCCCTCGTTCACCCCGATCGTGATGCCGTCGAAGACGACCTTGGTCGGGTACTCGAGGTGGAGCGCTTCAGCGCCGAGAAGGTGTGCCATATCCGGTCAACGATACCGGGCCCGGGCGTCGAGCACCGCCCGTGCACCGTAGGCTGCACGGGTGCCTCTGTTCTCCCGTTCCCGCCGACTGCCGTTCGGCGGCCGCGACGCCCGGATCACCCTCCTCGACAAGCGGACACTGCGCTACGAACTCAGCGTCGACGACATCCCGCAGTCGGTGGTCTCCCTCGTGGATCCCCGCTCGCTCGAGTACCCGTACATCCGGCACATCGCACGAGTGATCGACGCCGAGGCCCCGGCGGGCGAGGAGCTCTTCGTCGTCCACCTCGGAGCCGGAGCGCTGACGCTCCCCCGCTACGTCCAGGCGACGCGTCCGGGATCGCCGCAGCTCGTCGTCGAGTTTGAACCGGAGCTGTTCACCGGGATGCTGGAGGCGCTGCCGCTCCCGGACGGTCATCGGGTCGAGGTCCGCTTCGGTGACGCCAGGGCCGTCGCGGACGAGCTGATCGACGAAGCCGCCACCACCGGCGCGGACGTCACAGCGTGGCGGGACGCGAAGGTGACCGTCGTCGACCTCTGGGATGCGGCGGTGATCCACCGTCGGGTCGCGAGCCTCGAGTTCTACCGCCGCGTGGCGGCGCGCTCGGCGGACGACGGCGTGATCGCGGTGAACCTGCTCGACGGCAGCCCGTTCGACTACTCGCGACGCCAGGCGGCGACGCTGCGAGCCGTGTTCGCCCACGTCGCCGTCGTCCTCGACTTCGATCCGGTCGACGACGAGGGGCCGCTCGGCAACGTCGTCGTCTTCGCGAGCGACGCACCGCTCGCGGCCGTGACGCACCCGCAGCTCTTCGGCGCTCCCGCCCCCGAGCAGCTACACGGTGACGCCCTGACGGCCTGGATCGACGGCGCGACGATCATGACCGACGCCGACGGCGAGGACTCCCCCGACCCGGACGACCCTCGCTGGGACTGACGACCGGACCGTCACCGGGGCCGTCCCTATGCGCGCACAGCCCATTGCGCTACGGTGGGCGTAGCGCAATGGACCGATCCGACCGGACTCCGGCGTCGCGCGGAGGAGGTTGGTCGGTGCCCGTCTCCCGACGCGTCTCCCGCGCTCAGCAGATGAGCGACCGCATCCTCGACGCAGCCCTCGACCTCATGCGCTCGCGCGGCTCGGTCGCCGTCAACATCGAGGCGGTCGCGGAGACCACCGGCGTGGCGAAGACGACGATCTATCGGCGGTACCGCAACCGCTCGGAGCTGCTCACGGCGGCCGTCGCCCGCGCCATGGAGACTCCGGTCGAGATCCCCGAGAACCTCTCGACCTACGACACCTTCACCTGGCTGCTCCACGAAGCCCGGGCGATGATCGAGGACGTGGTGGGCCGGGGCACGATCGCGTCGATCCTGCTCCAGGACGACCCCGAGTTCTCGACGCTGCTCCGCGACCTCACGAGGAACCGGGCGCGCGCGCTGTCCAACCTGGTCGACGAACGGATCTCCACCGGCGATCTGAAGCCCGGACTCGACGGCCGGCTCGTCGCGACCCTGCTCCTCGGCGCGGTCCTCGGACAGCTCGTCCGCGGCGCCGACATGGACGACGACTGGGCGGAACAGGTCCTGTCCGTCCTCTGGCCGGCACTGGCCGCATGACGCGAGGCAGCACCCCGCCGCACGCTGCGGTGATCTACAACCCGACGCGCATCCAGCTCGAGCGCGTGACGAGGCTCGTCGACGCCGCAGCCGCCGAGGCCGGCTGGGGCCCGACCAGCTGGATCCCGACCCGCGAGCGGTCGACCGCGGTCGACCAGGTCGCGGAGGCGCTCGGGGGCGGTGCGGCGCTCGTGATCGCCGCCGGCGGTGACGGGACGGTCCGCGAGGTGGCCGGGGCGATGCGTCACACCCGGACGCCGTTCGCCGTCGTCCCCGTCGGTACCGCGAACCTCTTCGCGCGGAACGCCGGGATCCCGATCGACACGGTCGCCGCGGTGCGGGCCGCGTTCATCGGCGAGGACCGCAGCGTCGACGTCGGCCTGATCGAGTACCGGAACCCCGAGGGCGTCCGGCGCAGCACCCCGTTCCTCGTCATGTCGGGCTTCGGTGTCGACGCGGACATGGTGGCCCACGCCGACCCGGTGCTCAAGCGCCGCTTCGGCTGGATCGCCTACGTCGTCCCGATCATCCGCGGACTCTTCCGGCGCGATCGGCCCCGCGTCTCCTGGAAGGAGGACGGCGGACCGATCCGGAGCGGACGGACGCACACGATGTTCGTCGGGAACTGCGGCACCGTCTCAGCGGGCCTCGACGTCCTGCCCGACGCACTCCTGGACGACGGTGTGCTCGACGTCCTCATGGTGCGCTCCCTCGAAGGGTGGGACGGGGTCCGCGTCACGCGCTGGCTGCACCGCGCGAACAATCCCGTCGCCCGGTTCTCCAAGGGCAGACGGACGCGGGGCCGCCGCGTGCAGCCGAGTGCCGTCGAGACGGCCGGTTCCGCCGGAGGTGCGCTCCGCTACCTGCGGGTGCGCCGTATCGACGTGACGGTCTCACCGCCCGCCGAGTTCCAGGCGGACGGCGACGGGATCGGCCTGGTCTCTGCGGCCCGGCTGACCGTCGACCCTGGTGCACTCATCGTCCGGCTGCCGGCGACTGCGGTGCGATCGGGACGGCTCCGGCCCTGAGCCCGCCCTTCGACAGGCTCAGGGCCCGGAGAAACGGCTCAGGGACCGGAGGAGCGACTCAGAAACCGGAGGAATCACTCAGGACCGGAGGACCACTCAGCGACCGGGCTCAGTCCGCGAGGATCTTGCCGGGGTTGAAGTTCGAGCCGGGGTCCGCGCTGTCGAAGAGGCCGCGCATGATCGCGACGCCCTCGGTCGAGATGTCCTGCTCCATCCACGGCGAGTGCTCGACGCCGACCGCGTGGTGGTGCGAGAGGGTGCCACCGTGGTCGACGAAGGACTGCTGGATCGCCGACTTGACCTGCTCGTACTCGCCGATCGGGTCGTCGCCGGTGATGAACGCGAACGTGAAGTACAGGCACGCGCCGGAGTGGTACGAGTGCGAGAGGTGGCACATGATCCATCCATGCACCCCGAGCTTGTCGTACGCGGCGTTGGCGGCGTCGTTCGCGGCGTCGTAGACCTCCTGCAGGCGCGACCAGGGCGCTGCGGTCTCCGAGACGTCCGCCGCGGCTCCGCGGTCGAGGAGGAAGTCGCGCAGGTACGGGGTGTCGAACTTCTTCTGGTCGTAGAGGGCGCCGGGGCCCTTGCCGACGCCGATGCCGCCGTGCTTCCGGACGATCGAGCCGACGAGGCCCTTCTCGTATCGCACGTGCGACGCGCTGCCCTCGTAGCCGATGAAGGAGAGGCACAGCTGCTCGAGGTCCCAACCCCTGGCCGTGAGCACCTTCATGAGCCCCTTGGTGACCTGCGCCGAGACGCCGGTGCTGGCCTTGCGGGTCGCGAGCGAGAAGCCGCTCTCCCGGGCGTTCGACACCCGGGTGACCGAGGGGCTGGCGTCGCTCTCCGCGATCTCGTGCATCGCCGCGAGCCCTGCCTCCCAGGTGGGGAAGAAGTAGCCGAGGACCTCGCGGACGGCCGGCGTCCGGTGGACCTGCACGGTGACCTCGGTGATGATGCCGAGTCGACCCTCGCTGCCGATGAT
This sequence comes from Plantibacter flavus, assembly GCF_002024505.1. Classification (NCBI taxonomy): domain Bacteria; kingdom Bacillati; phylum Actinomycetota; class Actinomycetes; order Micrococcales; family Microbacteriaceae; genus Plantibacter; species Plantibacter flavus. The sequence goes on along the minus strand of NZ_CP019402.1, from coordinate 1,449,678 downwards.
CATCTCGCGGACGCTCGGTCCGGTCGACGCGCTCGGGACGGGGCGGATCGCCACGATGCCGTTCGGGCGCACCATCCGCAGACCCTTGGTGATGTCGGCGATGTCGCCGTACTTGTCGGACTGCATGCCCGAGGAGCGGGTCGCGACCCATCCGCCGAGCGTGGAGTGCGTGAAGCTGTCGGGGAAGTGGCCCATCGTCCAGCCCTTGGCGCCGAGCTGCTCCTCGATCGAGGGCCCCTGCGCACCGGCCTGGATGGTGGCGAGACCGGAGCCCTCGTCGATCGACAGGACGCGGTCGAGCCGACCGAGGTCGAGCGAGATGATGACCCGCTCCTCCGTCGGCTGGGGGTCGAGCGAGCCGGCGATGTTGGTGCCACCGCCGAACGGGATGATCACGGCGTCTGCGTCGACGGCTGCAGCGACGACCGACGCGACCTCGGCCTCGTCAGCCGGGTACACGACGAGGTCGGGCGTGCGGGGCAGGTCGTTCGCGCGGATCCGCAGCAGGTCGCGGATGCTCTTGCCGTAGGTGTGGACGACGCGCTCCTGGTCGTCCGTGGTCACGTGACCCTGGCCGACGAGCGTCGAGAGCTCGGCGATGAACTCCTCGGACGCACGGGACGCCGGGACGGTGAGCTCGTCGAAGCTGAGGTGTGACTGCGCCGGCTTCCGGAGGTCGAGACCGACGGCCTGCTTCACGAACGGCGCGAAGTCCGGCTTGTTGCTGTGCTCGAAGGCGACCCCTTCGACTCCCCAGCCCCACCACTTCATGTGCTCCACAGACGTCATCCGGCTTCCTTTCGTGGTGTGTCGATCGAAACGTGTGCTCCCGGCTCGACCGAGGCGCGCAGCGCGACGATCTCGGCGACGACGCGGTCCATGAGCTGGACGGGCGTCTCGTTCGGCTGCGGGTGGATCGGTTGCCCGAAGACGACGCGCACCGGCGGTCGTCCGGGGACGGGCCAGTTGCGACCCTTCGGCATGGCGGAGTGGGTGCCGAGGACGGCCACCGGGAGGCAGGGGATGCCCTGGCGTGTGGCGAGTGCCGCGGCACCGGGCTTGAACCGGCCGAGCTCGCCCGTCCGCGACCGGCCGCCCTCGGGGAAGATCAGGATCGGGACGCCGCTCTCGAGCAGCTGCCGAGACACGCCCGCACGCTTGCGGTCGCCCGAGCGGTCCACCGGGAAGGCGTTGAAGAAGAGCGCGGCGAAGATCCGACGGGCGGGGACGTCGAAGAAGTAGTCGGCCGCCACGCCTGCGGCGAGGTAGCGCGACAGCCGACGAGGCATGGCCCCGACGACGAGCGGTGCGTCGAGGTGCGACTGGTGGTTGGCGACGACGATGTACGGCCCGGTCACGCCCGACAGGCGCTCGCGACCCGTCACCGTCACGCGGGTCAGCGACCACACGAGGGGCTTCAGCAGCAGACGCTGGGCGACGAAGCGCGCGTTGGCGTGGAGGGAGGAGGTGAACCGCGGCTCTGCGGTCATCGGCGGGCTCCTGACTGGGCGGCGTTGGCGGCTCGACGGCTCGAGGACATCCGGCCGGAGATCCACCGGATGGACGCACGGGGCGCGAACTTGACGAGGGCCATGAGGGCTTTGAAGCGGAAGCTCGGGATGGAGACGACGACCCCCCTCCCGGCGTCGCGGAGGGCGTCGGCGACGAGCCGGTCCACATCGATCCACAGACCCGACGGGATCGAGCGGGTGCTGATGCCGGCGCGATCGTGGAACTCGGTGCGGACCCATCCGGGGCACAGGGCCGTCACGCGGACACCCGAGCCGGCGAGCTCGACGGCGAGCGCCTCGGTGTAGGTGGTGACGAACGCCTTCACCGCGGAGTAGCCGCCGGTGGTGATGTACCCCGCCGTGCTCGAGACGTTGATGATGGTGCCGCGTCCGCGTTCCCGCATGGCGCGGGCCGCGGCGCCCGAGAGGGTGGTGACGCTCCGGCACATGACCTCGATCGCGTTGTCGAGCTCGCTCGTGTCGGGATCGGTGAGGCGGGCGTGCACGCCGAACCCGGCGTTGTTCACGACGACCTCGATCGGCGACGCGTGGTCCTCGATCCGTGCGGCGAGTCTCGCCACGTCGGCGCGGTCCGAGAGGTCGGCACTGATCACCTCGACGGTGCGACCGGTCGCGCGCAGTCGCTCGGCCGATCGCTCGAGCCGCTCGACGTCACGGGCGACGAGCACCAGATCGAAGCCCCGTCCGGCGAGCGCCGTGGCGAACGCGGCACCGATGCCGGACGTCCCACCGGTGACGAGAGCTGTAGCCATGGGGATCAGAATACGCTACGCGTTGCGTATCGTTGCAAGCTACAGTGATGAGGTCGGATCGTCACGGAACGGAGACGCCATGGTGAACCGGGATTCGCCGCGCGGAACAGCACCCGCAGCCCTCGAGGACGCGGAGCAGGAGAGCGCCATGCTGCGGCCTGCCCACGGGTTCAGCGTCCGCGACTACGCGAAGTCCGCCGTCGGCAGTCGTCGCAAGGAGATCGACGCCGAGGCGTTCGCCGAAACGCCGCTGAGTGCTGAGACGGTCGCGCTCCTCCGGGCCCTGTCGGACATCGAGCGCGCGACCATGCAGTACCTCCGCGGAGTGCTCGTCACCCCCACCCACAAGGACGCCAGGGTCACCGCGTTCCTCATCACCTGGGCGTACGAGAAGTACTGGATCACCGACACCCTCGACACCGTGCTCAAGGCGAACGGGACCCCTCGCGACAAGACGCGTTCGACGGGTCTCCGCCGCACCGTCCACGGCGTGCGCGACCGCTTCGCGCCCATCGGTCAGGCCCTCGTCGCGAACGTGCTCGGCGAGGACATCATCGCCTGGCACATGACGATCGGGACGATCGACGACCTCATCACCCACGCGGCGTACCGCACGGTGCGCGAGCGCGAGCCGCACCCCGTGCTCGACCGCCTCGTCGACGAGATCCTCGAGACGAAGGCCAGGCACCTCGAATTCTTCACCGCACAAGCGAGCGACCGCCTCGCCGCGTCGCCCCGTGCGCAGGGCATCACCCGTCGCCGCATCCGGAACGCCGTGTGGCCCACCGGCTCCGATGCGAACGGCCCCCGACAGACGGCACGGTTCGCCGCGCTCGTGTTCCGCAGTACCGCCACCTGGAGCGACCCCGCCGTCCTCGGCATCGACGCGTCGATCGACGCGCTGCCCGGTCAGTCGGGCCTCCATCTCGCCGCAAGACTCGCCCGCCGCGGACGCCGCGGCAGCCTCGAGGAGAACCGATGACCGACACCCCCACGCCAGACGCCGAGCAGCCCGACACGCAGGAGCCCGAGGCTCAGCAGCCGGCCGCTGAGCAGCCCGCCACCGCCCCGGACGCCCTCGACGGCGCGCACGTGCTCGTCACCGGTGGAACCGGTTTCCTCGGTCAGGCGGTGCTCGAGCGCCTGCTCGCCGATCACCCGACCACCCGTGTCAGCCTGCTCATCCGGAAGAAGGGGTCGGTGCGCGGAAGCGACCGTCTCCAGACCCTGCTCCGCAAGCCGGTGTTCAAGGCCTGGCGCGAACGCGTCGGCGCCGAAGCCGCTGCGGCGATCGTGGCCGAACGCGTCAGCGTGATCGAGGGTGGCCTCGACGAGATGGCACTGCCGGCCGACCTCGACGTCGTCATCCACAGCGCGTCGACCGTCTCCTTCGACCCGCCGATCGACGAGGCCTTCGCCACGAACGTCGGCGGAGCGACCACGCTGTACGCGGCGCTCGCGAAGAGCGGCGCGACCCCGCACGTCGTCCACGTCTCCACCGCCTACGTCGGTGGCACCCGGAAGGGCATCCAGCCGGAACGCAGCCTCGCACACGACGTCGACTGGCGCGTCGAGGCCGAGGCAGCCCGCTCGGCGCGCGTCCGCACCGAGGAGTCGTCCCGTCGTCCGGAGGTCCTGCGCAAGCTCATGCAGACCGCCCGCCGCGAGCACGGCAAGGCCGGCCCCCAGGCCGTCTCGAACGCCGCCGAGGCCGCACGCATCGCCTGGGTCGACGCCCGACTCGTCGCCCACGGCCGCGCACGCGCCGAGAGCCTCGGCTGGACCGACGTCTACACCTTCACGAAGGCCATGGCCGAGCGGGTCGCCGAAGAGCGCTGGGCCGGCGAGGGCAACCGACTCTCCGTCGTGCGCCCCTCGATCATCGAGAGCGCGCTCGCGCACCCCTTCCCCGGCTGGATCGACGGCTACAAGGTCGCCGACCCGCTGATCATCGCCTACGGCCGCGGGCAGCTGCCCGATTTCCCGGGCCTCCCCGACAGCGTGCTCGACATCATCCCCGTCGACTTCGTCGTCAACGCGATCCTCGCTGCTGCGCAGACCCCGCCGGAGCCGGCTGCGGCGCGCTACTTCCACGTGAGCTCAGGAGCCAGCAACCCGCTGCCGTTCCACAAGATGTACGCGAACGTGCACAGCTACTTCACCGAGCACCCGATCCCGGCGGACGCCGGCGACATCAGCGTGCCGACCTGGAACTTCCCCGGCGGGCGCGCGATCGAGCGCTCCATCGACCGGCGGCAGAAGGCGACAACGGCTGCCGGCCGGGTCGTCTCCCACCTGCCGGCGAACGCGACCACCCGCGGGTGGCAGGACCGGATCCGCAAGGCGTCGAGCGACCTCGGCTCGCTCCGCGACTTCACCGGGCTCTACCGCTCCTACGTGCAGAGCGAGATCGTCTTCGACGACCAGCGCACCCGTGCCCTGCACGCCTCGTTGACGCCCGAGCAGCAGGCGGACCGCGGGTTCGACGTCACGACGATCGACTGGGACGACTACTTCCAGCGCATCCACTTCCCCGCCGTCACGACCCTGACCCGCGCCTTCGCCAACCGCAAGGCGGGCGCCGCGAAGCAGCAGAAGATCCTGCCCGTGCGCGACGACGTCCTCGCGGTGTTCGACCTCGAGGGCACGGTGCTCGCCTGGAACCTCATCGAGCAGTACCTCTGGCTGCGGCTCGCCGCGACCTCGCGGTCGCGCTGGCCCATCGAGATCGCTGCACTCGGCGCGTCCATGCCGGGGTACATCGGTGCTGAACTCCGCGACCGCGGTGAGTTCATCCGCACGTTCATGCGTCGCTACGAGGGCGTCGACGTGGCGCAGCTCGAGAAGATCGTCCGGGGCGGCTTCGGCAAGGCCGTCCGGTCCCGCCTCCTCCCCCAGGCGCTCGAGCAGATCGCCGCGCACCGGGCAGCCGGTCACCGGACGATCCTCGTCACCGGCACCATCGACCTCATGACGGCTCCGCTCGAACCGTTCTTCGACGAGGTCGTGGCCGGGGCGATGCACGCCGAGAACGGACGCCTCACGGGCTACCTCGACAGCCCGCCGCTCGTCGACGAAGCGCGCGGCGCCTGGCTCACCCAGTACGCCGAGCAGCACGGCATGGACCTCGCGCACTCCTACGGCTATGGCGACTCCCACGCGGACGCCGCCTGGCTGCAGCTGGTCGGGAACCCGGTCGCCGTCAACCCCGACCACACCCTGTACAAGCTGGCGCAGGCCGGGCGGTGGACGGTGCGAGAATGGGCACGAACCACCGGAGGCGTCCGCTCCGAAGACGAACTGACCCGCGCACCGCGCCCCGCACAGCCGAGAGGAGAGCGGACGGCCGAGGACACGATCCCCGACCGCCCCACCGCACATGGCGTTTGACATCGACAAGTTCACCGAGACGAGTGTCTCGGTGAACTGGAGCGACCTCGACTTCGACGAGTTCAAGACGAACCCGCTCCCCGCTTCCACCCTGCGCAGCCTGCGCTACATGTGCGACATCGAGTACCACACGGTCTGCTACCTGCGCGACATGCTCATGACGCCGTCCCATGAGGACGACGAGGTCGGCGCGTTCATGACGATGTGGAACCGTGAGGAGTTCTGGCACGGGGAGGCGCTCGCCGCCGTCCTAGCCGCCCACGACATCACGGTCGACTTCGACGAGCTCAAGGCGACGCGCCTGAAGCTCGGCTGGAAGGACCGCCTCGACCCCATCAAGCAGTCGATCCTCGGCAACCTCGTGGGCACCGACTTCATCGCGGTGCACATGAGCTGGGGCGCGGCGAACGAGTGGTCAGCGACCGCCGCGTACACCCGCCTCGCACAGTTGGAGCGGCACCCGGTGCTCTCGGTCCTCCTCAAGCGGATCGCGAAGCAGGAGACCCGTCACGTGGCGTTCTACGCGAGCCAGGCCAGGGCACGCCTGGAGTCGTCGAAGAGCGCCCGTCGACTCACCCGGTTCCTCCTCCGCAAGGTGTGGGGCCCCGTCGGTTCCGGCGTCATGCCCGACTCCGAGGTCACGCACGTCATGGGACACCTCTTCGGCGACGAGGACGGCCTGGCCGAGGTGCGCCGCATCGACGGGCACATCGCGAAGCTCCCCGGCATGGAGGGGCTCACGATCATCGAGAACTCGCTCCGCGTGCGCGGCGTCGCTGCCTGAACCGCACCACCTCGGACAGCAGCCCCGGTCGGATCTCCGACCGGGGTTGCTTCGTTCGTGCGGGCCGTGTCTCAGCTCTGCGAGACGATGCGGGCGCCGTGGACCGGCCCGTGGGCTCGGATGACCTTCAGCCCGGACGAGGCGAGCGTCACCTGCAGTTCGACGGCGTCGTCGGTGTCGGCCGCCAGGAAGGCGATCGTCGGCCCGGAGCCGGAGACGAGGCTGCCGAGGGCGCCCTGGGAGTCGCCGAACTCGAGCACCTCGCCCAGCACCGGGCGCAGCTGCAGCGCGGCGGCCTGCAGGTCGTTGTAGAGGACCTCGCCGAGGAGGTGGGCGTCGCCCGCCCGCAATGCCTGGAGCACCGCGGCGTCGACCGTCGGCTGACGACCGGACGGCGAGATGTCGAGGATGTGCCGTGCCCGGTGGGCGTCGAGCTCCTGGTAGACCTGCGGGGTCGACATCCCGAAGTCGGCGAGGGCGAGCACCCACTCGAACTGCCCCTTGGCCAACGCACTGCTCAGTTGGTCGCCGCGGCCGGTGCCGACCGCGGTGCCGCCGAGCAGCGCGAAGGGAACGTCCGCGCCGAGGCGCGCCGCCAGCGCCAGGAGGTCGTCGCGGCTGCGTTCGGTCCCCCAGAGGGCGTCACAGGCGAGCAGCGTGGCCGCCGCGTCGGCTGAGCCGCCGCCCATCCCGCCGGCGACCGGGACGTGCTTCTCGATCTCGAGCCGGACACCGCCGCGGTACCCCGTCCGGCGCGCGAGGGCCTTCGCGGCGCGGATGGCGAGGTTGCTCGTGTCGGTCGGCACACCCGACACGTCCACCGAGCCGGAGAACGACACGCTGAAGTCGTCGGCCGGGTACGCGTGCACGTCCTCGTACAAGGAGATCGCCTGGTACGCGGTCGCGACGTCGTGGTAGCCGTCGTCCATCACTTCGCCGACTTTGAGGAAGACGTTGATCTTCCCCGGTGCTCGCACGTGGACGTGCTTGAGGATGGCCTCGGTGGTCATTGTTCCAAGTTAGTCGATCGAGCAGGCGCCTCAGACCGCGTCACTTGTCGGAGGAGTCCGCCCAGATGTTGACGTCGGCGCCCTCCGCGAGTCGGTCGATCTCCTCGAGCTCCTCGGTCGTGAACGCGGGGCCGTCGAGCGCCGCCAGGTTCTCGTCGAGCTGCTCGGGGCGGGAGGCGCCGATGAGGGCGGAGGTGATCGCGGGGTTGTTGAGGACCCAGGCGAGCGACATCTGCGCGAGGGTCTGCCCACGCTCCACGGCGATGTCGTTGAGGGACCGGAGGCGGGTCGCCATCTCCTCGCTCACCTGGCGGTCGGGCAGGGAGGGACGGTTCGTCGCGCGTTCGGCCGGGCCGTCGCCGAGGTACTTGTCGGTGAGCAGGCCCTGCGCGAGCGGCACGAAGGCGATCGCGCCGAGGCCGGTCTCGGTCAGCACCTCGGTGAGGCCGTCCTCGACCCAGCGGTTGAGGATCGAGTACGACGGCTGGTGGATCACGAGCGGCGTGCCGAGCTCGCGAGCGACGGCGTGCGCGGCGGCGGTCCGCTCGGCCGAGTACGAGGAGATGCCGACGTACAGGGCCTTGCCGGAGCGCACGATCGCGTCGAGCGCGCCCACGGTCTCCTCGATGGGCGTGACCTCGTCGACCCGGTGCGAGTAGAAGATGTCGACGTAGTCGAGACCCATCCGCTCGAGCGATTCGTCGAGGCTCGCGGTCAGGTACTTCTTCGAACCGAAGTTGCCGTACGGGCCTGGCCAGAAGTCGTAGCCGGCCTTCGAGGAGATGATGAGCTCGTTGCGGTACGGACCGAAGTCCTCGCGCATCATGCGACCGAAGTTCGTCTCGGCGGAACCATAGGGCGGGCCGTAGTTGTTCGCGAGGTCGAAGTGGGTGATGCCGTGGTCGAACGCGTGGCGCAGCAGCGCGCGCTGCCCGTCGAACGGCCGGTTGTCGCCGAAGTTGTACCAGAGGCCGAGCGAGATCGGCGGGAGAAAGAGGCCCGAGGTGCCGACCTGGCGGTAGTCGTTCCGCGCGTAGCGGTCGTCCGCCGCAGCGTACGGGCGGTGGATGTCGGGGACGTTCAGCGGGAATCGAGCATCAGCGGTCATGCGCCAACGTTATCGTCCCGCACGCACGATCGACAGGAAGTCGTGGACCGTGAGCTCCTCGCCGCGCGCCGTCGGCTTCACCCCGGCGGCCTCCATCTGCTCCGTCGCGGCCTGGGAGCTGCCGAGGACGCTCCCGAGTGCCTGCCGGAGCATCTTGCGACGCTGCTGGAACGCCGCGTCGATGAGCGCGAAGGTCTTGACACGCTCCTCCTCGGTGCCGATGACGTCGCTGCGTCGCTCGAATCCGACGAGCACGGAGTCGACGTTCGGGATGGGCCAGAACACCTGGCGGCTCACCTGGCCGGCGATGCGCCACGCGCCGTACCAGGCGGCCTTCGCGCTCGGGGCGCCGTAGACCTTGCTGCCGGGGACCGCGGCGAGTCGGTAGCCGACCTCGGCCTGCACCATGACGACACCGGCCGTCAGCGAGGTGAAGTGCTCCAGGAAGTGCAGGAGGACGGGAACGGAGATGTTGTACGGCAGGTTGGCGACGAGTCGGTTGGGCTGCGCGGGGAGTTCCTCGATGCGCATCGCGTCCTCGTGGACGACCGACAACCGGTCGATCATGCCCGGTGCCATCTCCCCCACGGTGAGCGGCAGCTGCTTGGCGAGCCGACCGTCGATCTCGACGGCGACGACGCTCGCGTCGGCCTCGAGCAGGCCGAGGGTCAACGAGCCGAGGCCGGGGCCGATCTCGACGACGACGTCGCCCGGAGCGACGTGCGCGACCGACACGATCTTGCGGACGGTGTTCGCGTCGATGACGAAGTTCTGACCGAGCTTCTTCGTCGGCGTCACGTCCAGCAGGGTGGCGAGATCTCGGATCTCGGCGGGGCCGAGCAGGGCGACGGAGGCGGTCATCCCTCCAGTATCCCTGATCGGGGAGCCGGTCCTCGTCGGGCGACGGGCGCGCGGCTCGGCGACGGGCTCAGTCGCTCAGTCGGCCCAGGAGCCGTAGACGCGCTCGGTGTTCGTCGCGAGCTGCGTCGCGAACGCTGCGACGTCCTCACCCAGGTGCTCGGCCATGCCGCGCACCGTGTACGGGAGGAGGTACGGCGCGTTCGGCCGACCGCGGAACGGGGCGGGCGTGAGGTAGGGCGCGTCGGTCTCGACCATGATCAACTCGCGGGGCATGATCGCGAGCGCCTCACGCAGCGGTGCGGCGTTCTTGAACGTCACCGTCCCGGCGAAGGAGGCGTACCAGCCGTGCTCGGCGCACAGCTGGGCGAGCTCCGGGCCGCCCGAGAAACAGTGGAAGACGGTGCGTTCCGGGGCGCCCACCCGCAGGAGCGTCTCGACGACCTCGTCGTGGGCGTCGCGATCGTGGATCTGCAGCGCGACACCGTGGCGCTTCGCGATGGCGATGTGCGCTTCGAACGACGCGAACTGCGCCGCTCGGCCGTCCTCCTCGGTGCGGAAGAAGTCGAGGCCGGTCTCGCCGACGGCGCGGACGCGAGGCTCCGCCGCCAGACGGTCGATCTCGGCCAGCGCCTCGTCCAGGGTGCCCGCGCGGTCGAGGTCCGGCGCGTCGTTGGGATGGATCGCGACCGCCGCGAGCACACGGGGGTCACGAGCGGCGATCGCAGCCGACCAACGGGAGGTCTCGACGTCGGTGCCGACCTGCACGATGCCTCGGACCCCGACGGAGCCCGCGCGGTCCAAGTGCTCCGACGGGGTCAGCGGGGCGTCGCCGTCGGCGTGCTCGAGGTGCGTGTGGTTGTCGTAGACCGCGACCGGCAGCGCCGCAGGTGCCTCGGGGTAGCTCAGCTGCTTCCGCTCCCCCGCTTCGCGCTGCCGCAGGTGCGGTGTGGCGGCCGGATCCGGCGCGACGCCCCCGCTCATTCGGCGACGGCCTCGATCCGCGGGAACAGGGGCTCGAGCCCTGCCACCGAGGTGCCCGCGGGCAGCTGCCCCCAGGTGCCGACATCGCCGATGCGCTGTGCCCCGAGCTCGCCGAGGGCGGCTTCGGCGCCGAGGGCGGACCACAGCTTGGTGGTCGCCTTCGGGACGAAGGGGTGGAGCAGGACCGACAGGGCGCGCAGGCCCTCGACCGCCGTGGCGAGCACGGTGCCGAGCCGCTCCCGCTTGGCCTCGTCCTTCGCGAGCGCCCACGGCTCCTGCTCGGTGATGTAGCCGTTCAGCTCGTCGACGATCCGCCAGATGGCAGCGAGCGCGTCCTGGATGGCGAGGCGCTCGATCGCGGCGTCGGCGTCCGCAGCAGCCCGGGCGACCGTCTCCTGAATGGCCACGTCGGCCGGTTCGGCAGGGCCACTCGCCGGCACGACGCCGTCGAAGTACCGCGTCACCATGGCGAGCACGCGCGACGCGAGGTTGCCGAAGCCGTTCGCGAGCTCCGCCTGGTACCGCGCGGAGAGGTCCTCCCAGCTGAACGAACCGTCCTGCCCGAAGGCGATGGCGCGCATGAAGTAGTAGCGGAACGCGTCGGAGCCGAAGGTGTCGGTGATCTCACTCGGTGCGATACCGGTGAGCTTCGACTTCGACATCTTCTCGCCGCCGACGAGCAGCCAGCCGTGACCGAAGACCCGCTTCGGCACCTCGAGCCCGGCGGCCATGAGCATGGCCGGCCAGATGACCGCGTGGAACCGCAGGATGTCCTTGCCGACGATCTGCGTGGCGGGCCAGCGCTCGGCGAACGCCTCCTCGTCGGAGCCGTACCCGGCGGCGGTGATGTAGTTGAGCAGGGCGTCGAACCACACGTAGACGACGTGGCTCTCGTCCCACGGGACCTTGATGCCCCAGTCGAAGGTCGAGCGGGAGATGGACAGGTCCTTGAGCCCCTGGCGCACGAACTGGATGACCTCGTTGCGCGCCGACTCCGGCTGCACGAACTCCGGTCGCTCCTCGTAGAGGGCCAGCAGGCGCTCGGCGAAGTCGCTCATGCGGAAGAAGTAGTTGCTCTCCTGGAGCAGTTCGACCGGCTTCGAGTGGATCGCGCACACGAGCTGCCCGACGTACTCGCCGGTGCCCTGCACGAGGTCGCTCTCCTGCTTGTACTCCTCACAGCCGACGCAGTAGTACCCCTCGAACTCACCGGTGTAGATGAAGCCGGCGTCGTACAGACGCTGGAGGAAGAGCTGGACGTTCTGCTCGTGCCGCACGTCCGTCGTGCGGATGAAGTCGTCATTCGAGATGTCGATCGTGTCGAGCAGCGGATACCAGGACTCGCTGACGAGCTTGTCGGCCCACTCCTTCGGCGTCACGCCGTTCGCGGTCGCCGTGCGCAGGATCTTCTGGCCGTGCTCGTCGGTCCCGGTCAGGAACCAGGTGCGGTCGCCGGCCTGACGGTGCCAGCGCGCGAGGACGTCCGCGGCCACCTCCGTGTAGGCGTGCCCGATGTGCGGGGCGTCGTTGACGTAGAAGATGGGCGTGGTGATGTAGAACGAGGTGCCGTCGGCCATGGGGTCAATCCTAGGACGAGCGGGCGCCGCCACCGTGCCTGTTACGGTGCGGGACGCACCCTCGCGTCCGGCGACGCCTTCGGGGGCCGGGCTGCGAGAGCCGCCTGGTACAGGTCGCGCTTCGAGAGACCGGTGGCCTCGGCGACCTCGTTCGAAGCGTCCTTCAGGCGCGTGCCCGAGGCCACGAGCGCGAGCACCTGCTCGAGCGCGGTGGCCGGATCGGCTTCGACGGCCTCCGCACCGGCGATGACGATGCAGATCTCGCCCTTCACACCGCCGGACGCCCACTCGGCCAGTTCAGCGGCCGTCCCCCGCTTGACCTCCTCGAACAGCTTGGTGAGCTCACGGCACACCGCCACGCGACGATCGGCACCGAGCACGGAGGCGATGTCCTCGAGGGAGGAGGCCAGTCGGTTGGGCGACTCGAAGAACACCATCGTGCGCGGCTCGGTCGCGAGCGCTCGGAGGCTGCTGCGCCGGTCGCCCGGCTTCCGCGGGAGGAACCCCTCGAAGGTGAAGCGGTCCGTCGCGAGACCGGACACGGCGAGCGCCGTCACCACCGCCGACGGCCCGGGGATCGCGGTGACCTGGACGTCTGCGGCCGCCGCCGCGTCGACGAGGTGGAAGCCGGGGTCGGACACGGTCGGCATGCCGGCGTCGCTGAGCACGAGGACGTCGGTCTCGCGGGCCAGTTCGACGATCTCGGCCGCACGTTCGCGCTCGTTGTGGTCGTGCATGGCGATGAGCCGCGGCCGCGATTCCACACCGAGGGCGCGCAGCAGGTGGATGGCCGTCCTGGTGTCCTCGGCGACGATGACCTCAGCCGCGGCCAGCGCCTCCCGGAGTCGTGGCGACGCATCGCCGAGGTTGCCGATGGGGGTCGCTCCGAGGATGATCACCGGACCAGTCTCCCATCCGGTCGGGGTGGTTAGATGAGACGGTGTCGGTCGATCTCGTGAAAGCCCCTGAGACGGGATCCCGCCTCGACCGATGGTGGGAGCGGATGCTTCGCACCGAACGCCGCAGGAAGCTCTGGATCTGGGGCGGCCCGGCCGCCGTGACGCTCCTCGCGTTCGTGCTGCGGTTCTGGAACCTCGGTCACCCGCACTCGCTCGTCTTCGACGAGACCTTCTACGTGAAGGACTCGTGGTCGCTGTGGCTGAACGGCTACGAGAGCACCTGGCCGGACGGGGCGGACGAGGGCTTCGCGAACGGCGACGCGGGCAGCCCGAGCACGAACCCCTCCTACGTCGTGCACCCACCGCTCGGCAAATGGCTGATCGCGCTCGGCATCGCCGTGTTCGGCATCGACGACAGCACCGGGTGGCGCATCTCCACCGTGATCGCCGGAACGCTCGCGGTCCTGCTCGTCACGCTCATCGCCAAGCGGTTGTTCACTTCCTCGATCCTCGCCGTCCTGGCCGGGTTCCTGTTCGCGATCGACGGGCACGCGATCGTCATGGCCCGGGTCTCGCTGCTCGACAACTTCGTCATGTTCTTCGTGCTGGCGGGGTTCGGCGCGATCCTGTTGGACCGGTCGTGGCACGCGTCACGCCTGGCGGCGAAGGTCGCGTCAGCCCGGGCGAGGGGCGCCGATCCGGCCTGGGGTCCCGTCCTCTGGTGGCGGCCGTGGCTGCTCGCCGCAGGGGTCGCGTTCGGCGCGGCCACCGCGGTCAAATGGAACGGACTGTACTTCCTCGCCGCGTTCGGCGTGTACGTGATCGTCACGGATCTCCTGCTCCGACGCCGACTGGGCCTCAGCCTGTGGGCGAGCGCGGCGGTCCTCAAACAGGGCCCCGTGTCCTTCGTGACCCTCGTCCCCGTGGCCGCCGTGGTGTACCTCGCCAGCTGGACCGGGTGGATCAGGACGTCCGGCGGGTACGACCGCCAATGGGCGGACGCGGTGGGGAACGCGTGGACCGGCACCTTCGCGTGGGTCCCCCACTGGTTCCAGAGCCTCCTCCACTACCACCAGAGCGCCTACAGCTTCCACGTCGGCCTCAGCACCCCGCACCCCTACGCCGCGAACCCGCTCGGCTGGCTGCTCATGATCCGGCCGACGAGCATGTACTACCAGTCCCCCGCCACCGGGACCGACGGCTGCGCGTGGGACGCCTGCTCCTCCGCGATCACCTCGATCGGCAACCCGCTCATCTGGTGGGGCGCCGCCGTCGCGCTCGGGTACTGCGTCTACCGGCTCGTCCGGTACCGCGAGTGGCAGGTCGGGCTCATCGTCCTCGGAGTCGCAGCAGGGTACCTGCCCTGGCTGCTCTACCTGAACCGGACGGTGTTCCAGTTCTACACGATCGTCTTCGAGCCGTACCTCATCCTGGCCCTCGTCTTCGCGATCGGGAAGATCCTCGGGTCCCGCGACGACCCGGAGGAACGACGGTTCGCCGGCGTCGGCGTCATCGGGGTGTTCGTGACCATCACGACGCTGTTGAGCATCTTCTGGTATCCGCTCTGGACCGCGATCACCGTGCCCTACTGGTTCTGGCACCTGCACGCCTGGTTGCCGTCATGGGTGTGACGGGAGGACGACGATGAAGGCGCTCCCCGGGGTGCTCGCCGCCGGTGCCGCGGCGCTCGCCGCCCTGGGCCTCCACACCCTCCTGCCGGTCGTCCCGCTCCTGACCGCGAGCGTCCTGCTCGGCATGGTGGTGGGCCAGCTGCCGCCGTTCCAGCGGCTCGCGGCGGGCGTCCTGAAGCCGGGACTCGGGATGAGCGCGAAGCGGTTCATGCGGATCGGTGTCGTCCTGCTGGGGCTGAAGCTGAGCCTCGTCGACATCGCCGGCCTGGGGTGGGTCACGCTCGCCACCACGGTGGCGATCGTCGTCGTCACCTTCTTCGTCACCCTCTGGCTCGGCCGGAGGCTCGGGCTCGCGGGCCCCGAACCGCTCCTCATCGCCACGGGCTTCTCCATCTGCGGCGCCTCCGCGATCGGCGCGATGAGCGGTGTCGTGAAGGCGAAGGACGAGGAGCAGGCGACGCCTGTCGCGCTCGTCACGCTCTGCGGGACCCTCGCGATCTTCGTCCTCCCTGCACTCCGCGGCCCCCTCGGTCTCAGCGACGAGCAGTTCGGCCACTGGGTGGGGGCGAGTGTGCACGACGTGGGTCAGGTCGTCGCGACCGCCCAGATCGCCGGCACGAGCGCACTCGCGATCGCCGTCGTCGTCAAGCTCACCCGCGTCGTACTCCTCGCCCCCATGGTCGCCGCCGCCGCGACGATCGAACGCCGCCGACTCCTGGCGGTGTCGGCCGGCGCCGGTGCGCAGGTCGACACCGACGGAACCGCGACCGCAG
Organism: Plantibacter flavus; assembly: GCF_002024505.1. NCBI lineage: Bacteria > Bacillati > Actinomycetota > Actinomycetes > Micrococcales > Microbacteriaceae > Plantibacter > Plantibacter flavus. The sequence continues at coordinate 1,434,380 of NZ_CP019402.1, read as the reverse complement.
CCCGACCGCCGATCGTCCCGCTCTTCGTGGCGGGCTTCATCGCCGCGGTGCTCGTCCGAACCCTGCTCCCGGTGCCCGAGCTCGTCCTCGACCTCGCCGACGGCGTGCAGACCGCACTGCTGGCGATGGCGCTCTTCGCGCTCGGTGCCGCGATCCGCGTCCGCACACTCGTCACCACCGGGTGGCGCGCGCTCGTCGTCGGGCTCGTCTCCTGGCTCCTCATCGCGGTGCTCGCGCTCGGAGCGGTGCACCTGGCCTGAGGCAGGCGTGCGTGTCCGACCAGCGTGACTAGTGCTCGCCGCCCACGATCTTCAGGCCGATGACGCAGCCGATGAGCCCGAGGATGAGGAGCACCTTGACCACCGACAGCTGCTCGCCACCGAAGGTCATGGCGTAGCCGACGGTGAGCGCTGCGCCGATCCCGACCCAGACCGCGTAGGCGGTGCCGACCGGGATGTCGCGCATGGCCCAGGCGAGTCCGGCCATGCTGAGCACGAGCGCCCCCGCGAACGTCACGGTCGGCCAGAGCTTCGTGAAGCCCTCGGACTTGCCGAGCGCGGTGGCCCAGACGGCTTCCAGGACACCGGACGCGATGAGTACGATCCACGACATGACGATCACTCCCAAGTGGTCAGTCTTGTCGCGTTCCGGGTACTGCGCCCTCGTCCGGCAGCCCGATCAGGGCTGTGCCCCACACGATACGCCGACGCCCTGGGCAGGCCCTGTGCAGTGCGGTCGAATGCGACGCAATGTTGCAGCACGGTGAAGCGCTCGACGGTGCTCCGGTAGCGTGAACGCATGGCAGATCGTGAGTATGGCTTCCGCACGCGTGCGATCCACGCGGGCAACATCCCCGACCAGGTGACCGGCGCACGGGCGCTGCCCATCTACCAGTCGAGCGCCTTCGTCTTCGACGACACCGCCGACGCCGCCGCCCGCTTCGCCCTGCAGAAGTACGGGAACATCTACTCCCGCCTCGCCAACCCGACGGTCGCGAGCTTCGAGGAGCGCATCGCCAGCCTCGAGGGCGGCCTCGGTGCCGTCGCGACCGCCTCCGGTCTCGCCGCGCAGTACATCACCTTCGCCTCGCTGGCCGGACAGGGCGACCACATCGTCGCCTCGGCCAACCTCTACGGCGGCTCGATCACGCAGCTCGACGTCACCCTCCGCCGGTTCGGTATCGAGACCACCTTCGTGCAGTCCTCCGACGCCGCCGACTACGCCGCCGCCATCCAGGAGAACACGAAGCTCGTCTTCGCCGAGACGGTCGCAAACCCCTCGGGTGAGATCGCCGACATCGAGGGCCTCGCGGACGTGGCGCACGCACACGGCATTCCGCTGATCATCGACTCGACCATCGCGACGCCCTACCTCAACCGCCCGATCGAGTGGGGTGCCGACATCGTCACGCACTCGGCCACCAAGTTCCTCGGCGGCCACGGCACGACCCTCGGTGGCGTCGTCGTCGAGAGCGGGCGCTTCGACTGGAACACCGACAAGTTCCCCCTGTTCGGCCAACCCGTCCCGAGCTACGGCGGCCTGCAGTGGTCGGGCAACTTCGGCGAGTACGCCTTCCTCACCCGGCTGCGCGCCGAGCAGCTCCGCGACATCGGTCCGGCGCTCGCACCGCACTCGGCCTTCCTCCTCGCCCAGGGGGTCGAGACGCTGCCGTTCCGGATCCAGGCCCACGTCGACAACGCGCGGATCGTCGCCGAGTGGCTCGACGCCGACCCGCGCATCGCCGCCGTCAACTGGGCCGGACTCCCGGATCACCCGCACCACGAGCGCGCGGACAAGTACCTGCCGAAGGGGCCGGGCTCGGTCTTCAGCTTCGAGGTGAAGGGTGGCCGTCAGGTCGGCCAGAAGCTCATCGAGTCCGTCGACCTCGCGAGCCACCTGGCGAACATCGGCGACGCGAAGACGCTCATCATCCACCCCGCATCGACGACGCACGCGCAGCTCTCCGACCAGCAGCTCGTCGACGCCGGTGTGCTGCCGGGTATCGTCCGGCTGAGCGTGGGCATCGAGGACCCGGACGACATCATCTACGACCTCGACCAGGCGCTCGCCGCCGCGGTGAAGGAGTAGTGGCATGAGCACTTCGACAAGCTCAGTGACCGGTGAGGGCGCGACCGTGAACGGTGTGGACGCGACCGTGACCGACCAGGACACGACCGAGACGGTCCGGCTCACCAACGGCCTCACCTGCGCGCTGCCCGCCGATTCGCCGCTCGCGAAGCTGCTGCGTTCGCAGCGCACCTGGGCGGGCCCCGACGCGAAGTCCCGTCTGAAGCTCCTCCGCGAGGCGAAGTCCGTCGCGATCGTCGGCGCCTCCCCGAACCCGGCGCGTTCCTCGTACTTCGTGGGCACCTACCTCCAGCAGTCGAGCGACTTCAGGATCTACTTCGTGAACCCGAACGCTACGGAAATCCTCGGACAGCCCGCCTACCCCGACCTCGCCTCCCTGCCGGAGGTACCCGACATCGTCGACGTCTTCCGCAAGGCGAGCGACATCCCCCAGGTCATCGACGAGGTCGTCGCCGTCGGAGCTCCGACCGTCTGGGTGCAGCTCGGCATCTGGAACCAGGAGGCAGCCGAGTACGGAGAGTCGAAGGGCCTGAACGTCGTGATGGACCGCTGCATCAAGGTGGAGCACGCCCGGTTCCACGGTGGACTCCACCTGCTCGGCTTCGACACCGGCCAGATCACCGCCCGCAAGACCCTGCGCTGACGCCTCGGTTCCCTGAACTCGTCGGCAGGTCGCACTCCGACAGGCTCAGTGACCGGGGACGGCTCGGTGGTACGGGATACGGCCCTGGATACACTCGTGACGTGCCTGCGTCGAACCTCCGAGTGACCGTCCTGGGGCCGGTGCTCGTCGAGGGACGCACCGGCCGGCTCGTCCAACCCGGTGGCCGGCTCGCCAAAGCGCTGGTGACGATCCTGGTGCTCGCGGACGGGCGCGCCGTGTCGACGGCCGCCCTCATCGACGAGCTGTGGGACGACGCACCGCCCGCGGGTGCGAAAGCTGCACTGCAGACCCTGGTCTCACGGGTGCGCGCCGTGTCGGCACCCGACCTCATCGACTCCTCGGCCGCCGGCTATCGACTGTCGGTCGACCAGCCCCTGGTCGACCTCCACGTCGCCGCGCGGGCGGCCGATGCGGCGTCGACGGCCATCCGCGCCGCAGACCCGGACACCGCCGACATGCTCGCCCGGGACGCGCTCCTCCTCTGGACGGGTGATCCCGGCGCTGAACTGGACGGTCCGATCGGCGAGGAGCTGGCGCACCGCGCGGCGCGACTCCGCGACGAGCTGCGTCGGGTGCGTGCTCAGAGCCGCCTCGAGCTCGGCGACGGCGCGGCCGTGATCACCGACCTCGAGACGCTCGTCGCCGCCGACCCGCTCGACGACGCCACCCAGCTGATGCTCTTCAACGCCTACGCGCAGAGCGGACGTCGCTCCGACGCGATGCAGCTCTTCGCCGATCACCGTCACCGGCTCCGCGACGAACTCGGTGCCGACCCGACGTCGGCACTGGTCGCGGCGCACACGGCGCTCCTGCAGGACGCCGTCGAGGCGCCTCCGCCGGTGGCCACTCCGGTGACCACCCGGGTCTCCAGCATGGTGCTCGGGCTCCGGACGGCGCCGAACGAACTCCTCGGTCGCGACACCGACCTCGACGCGATCGGCACGCTCGTGTCCGAGGTCCGCCTGACCACGATCCTCGGCCCCGGTGGCCTCGGGAAGACCCGACTCGCCCAGGAGGTCGCCCGACGTGCCACCACGACCACACCCGGCGTCGTCGTGGTGGAACTGGCGAGCGTGCGGGACCCGGACGATCTGCCACTCGCGGTCGCGACCGCACTCGGCATCCGCGAGGCCCCGACCCCGCGTCGGCTGAGCGAAGCGATCATGGTGCAACCGGTCGAACTGCGCGAGCGCATCATCGACCGACTCTCGGAACGGCCGACGCTGCTCGTGATGGACAACTGCGAGCACCTCGTGGACGCGGCGGCACGCTGGATCGCCGATGCGCTGGCCTGGGCCGGCGACCTCCGCGTCCTCGCGACGAGTCGGAGCCCGTTGTCGATCGCCGCCGAGCACGTCTACCAGCTCGACCCGCTGGACGCCGCCGTGGACGGCACCGACCTCGAACACGCGGGCCCGGCGGTGCGGCTGTTCGTCGAGCGTGCCCGCGCAGCCCGTCCGGGTCTCCATGTGCCACTCGACGTCGCGGCGCGTCTGTGCGCGAAACTCGACGGCCTCCCGCTGGCGATCGAACTCGCGGCGGCGCGCACCAGATCCATGTCGGTCGAGGAGATCGAGCGACGACTCGGGAACCGCTTCACCCTGCTGACCGCCGGTGATCGCAGTGCTCCTGAGCGCCACCGCACCCTGCTCGCCGTCATCGACTGGAGTTGGAACCTCCTGGGCGAGCACGAACGTGTCGTCCTCCGTCGCATGTCCAGGTTCCCCGACGGCTTCGATCTGGAGGCGGTGGCGGCGCTCGCGCCTGAGGTCGAGGTCGTGGAGGCGCTCGACGCGCTCGTCGGCCAGTCGTTGCTCACCGTGCAGGACGACCCGGCCACCGGGACCGTCCGATTCCGGATGCTGGAGACGGTCCGCGAGTTCGGCGCGATCAAGTCCGCCGAGGCGCACGAGGACGACCTCGTACTCGACCGCACGCGGACATGGGCGGTCGCACTCGCCGAGACGCTCCTCCCCGCCATGCAAGGGCCTCGACAGGTGGCGGCGTTCGCGCGCCTCGCCGTCGAACAGGACACCCTGGTGGACGTGCTCCGCGGGGCCGTCGCCGAGGATCGCGCCGATGTCGTCGCCCCGGTCTTCGCAGCACTCGCCCTCTTCTGGACGATCCGCAGCGCGCATCAGGAGGTCCTGGTCTTCGGTGCGGCCGTCCTCGACGTGCTCCGCCACCAGGACCCGGAGTCGGTGTCGACCGACACCCCCGCCATCGCCGTCGCCATCATCACCGTGACGTCCCTCGCCACCGATCCCCGCACGTCCGCGCGGGCGATCGGCGTCCTCCGCCGACTCGAACGGGCGCGGACGACACAGGCCCCACGGATGCGCGCGATGGTCAGCCTGTTGCTGGTCGCGGGTCGCCCCGAACGCGCGGAGGCCCTCCTCCGCGAGTACTCCCGGTCGACCGACCCGCACGTCGCGAACCTCGGAAACCTCATGTCGGCACAGGCGGCGGAGAACGACGGCGACCCCCCCGCCGCCGAAGCGGCCGCCCTGCGCGCGAACGACCTCTCGCTCACGCTCGGAGATGTCTGGGGCGCCGCCATGAGTGCGCACATGCTCGCCCAACTGCACAGCCAGAACGACGAGCCGGAGGAGGCGCTCATCTGGGCGGCCCGCGCTGCCGAGGGGCTGACCGCGATCGGTGCCGAGGCGGACCTCCGTCAACTCGAGTGGCTGATCGCGATCGGCGACATCGCCCGTGGTGACCACGCCGCCGCCGCCACCGTGCTCGACCGGTTCCTCTCGGACGACGTCTCGTTCTCCGCGTTCGCCCCGCTCCCCGAACGCCGGTCGATCGGCTGGGCCGGTCTCGCCGAGATCGCACGGGCCCAGGGCGACGCCGCACGGGGAGCCGAGCTCTACGGGAAGGCGCTCGTCGCGTTCGCTCCGGGTGAGTCGCGACGATCGCCGTGGTTCACCCTCGTCGGCTCCGCCGCGATCGCCGCCGCCGTGCTGGACGGCGTCCCGGACGCCACCGAGGTCCAGCGTCTCGTGCGGCGGGTCCGCACCCGCACCCTCGCGCTGGGACGCCTCCTCCCGAACCGGTTCGACCGACCGGTGCTCGGTTCCACCGTCGTCGCCCTCGGCGCCTGGTACGTCCGCTCGGACGACGACGAAGTGCGATTGGTCGGCGCCGAGCTCGTCGCGCTCGCCAGTGCGCTCGCCTCCCGTCAGGACATCCCATCGCTCGTCCGCACACCACACGAGGCAGCAGCGGCGGCGCGCCTCACGGCGACCGAGCGCGACCGCCTCGCCGAGCGGACCCTCCCCCTGCAGGCGCACGAGAGCGCCGCCAGGGCGTTCGAACTGCTCGGCAGTCCCGCCCTGGCGGCGCGCTGATCGGTCGCTGCGGTCGTCTCGTCGTCAGGCGCGCCGCATGTACGCCCGCACGGTGAGCGGTGCGAAGACCGCCACGATGACGGCGGCGCCGAGGAGCGCCAGCCAGGCGTCACCGCCGAAGACACCCGTGTTCGCGAGGTCGCGGACCGCGGTCACGAGGTGCGAGACGGGGTTCACGTCCACGAAGCCCTGGAGGAAGCTCGGCATCGTCTCCGGGTTCACGAAGGCGTTCGAGAGGAACGTCAGCGGGAACAGGACGAGGAAGGAGATGCCCTGCACGCTGCTCGCGCTCCGGGCGATGACCCCGAAGAACGCGAAGATCCAGCTGATGGCCCAGGCGCAGACGATCACGAGAAGGCCGGCGAGGGCCACGAAGCCGATGCCGCCCTCCGGTCGGTACCCCATGACGAAGCCCATCGCGAAGGTGAGCGTCGTGGCGATCGTGTAGCGCACCGTGTCGGCGAGGAGGGCACCGGCCAGCGGTGCGATGCGGGCGATGGGCATCGACTTGAAGCGGTCGAACACGCCCTTGTCCATGTCCTCGCGGAGCTGGATGCCGGTCACGACCGAGGTCGTGATGACGGTCTGGACCAGGATGCCCGGGATGATGATCGGCAGATAGCTCGCGACGTCGCCGGCGATCGCGCCGCCGAAGATGTACGTGAACATCAGCGTGAAGATGATCGGCTGGACCGTCACGTCGATCAGCTGCTCGGGCGTGCGCTTGATCTTGAGCAGTCCGCGGTACGCCATGGTGAAGGAGTTGCGGACCGTCTGCGAGAGGCTGACGTGGTTCCGGAGGGACCGGTCTGCGGCCGGGGTGATGGTGATCGTGCTCATGCGTGGACCTGCTCTGCGGTGTCGAGGGAATCGGTGTCGGACACGGCGTCGGCGTCGTCCGCCTCGACGCCGTGCCCGGTGAGGGTGAGGAAGACCTCGTCGAGCGTCGGCTTCTGGACGCTCATCTCCGCGAGCCGGATCCCGGCTTCCCGGAGCGTGATGAACAGGTCGGTCACGGCGTCGGGGTCGCGCATCGGGGCCGTGATGCGGGTGGCCTCCGGCGACACGACGGTGTCCACGCCGAGGACGCTCGAGATGACCCGTCGTGCATCCTCCAGGTCGGCGGGGTCCGCGAGCCGCAGCTGCAGCGACGACTCGCCGACGGAGGCCTTCAGCTCGTCGGAGGTGCCCTCGGCGACGACGAGACCGCGGTCGATGACGGCGATCCGGTCGGCGAGCTGATCCGCCTCGTCGAGGTACTGGGTGGTCAGGAGGACGGTCGAGCCCGTCGCGACCAGGCGGCGGATCGTGTCCCACATCTGCGCGCGGGTCCGCGGGTCGAGGCCCGTGGTCGGCTCGTCGAGGAAGATGAGGGGCGGCTGGGCGATGAGGCTCGCCGCGAGGTCGAGACGACGACGCATGCCGCCGGAGAACTTCTTCAAGGGTCGCGACGCCGCGTCGCTCAGGCCGAACTCCTCGAGGAGTTCCGCGCTCTTGCGCTTCGCCTCCGCGCGGCCGAGTCCGAGCAGTCGCGAGAAGATGACGAGGTTCTCGGTGGCCGAGAGGTTCTCGTCGACCGACGCGAACTGCGCGGTCACGCCGATGAGTTGACGCACGACCTGCGACTCCCGCTGGATGTCGTGACCGAAGACGGTGGCGGTGCCGGCGTCAGGACGCAGGAGCGTCGCCAGCATGCTGATGGTGGTGGTCTTGCCGGCGCCGTTCGGGCCGAGGACGCCGTAGACGGTGCCGGTGCGGACCGAGAGGTCGACACCGTCGACCGCCCGGTTGTCGCCGAAGGTCTTCACGAGGCCGTGGGCTTCGATCGCCCAGTCGGAGCTGATGCTCATGCGGATGCCTTTCGAAATCAGGTGTGGACCGCCGGTGGGCGACCCGGACAACAGTGTGGGCTGGGGCACTCACGGAGCGCTCACCCACAGCTGACACCCGCTGACACCCGCTGACACCGCACCCGGCGCTGAAGACGCTTAGAGTGAGAGGAGCCAGTCGCACCGAAGGGGGTCGTCCAGTGACCGCATACGTGTCCGCGTTCGACCTCTTCTCCATCGGGATCGGGCCGTCCAGCTCGCACACGGTCGGACCGATGCGGGCGGCCCTGGCCTTCGCCACCGGGCTCGCGGACGACGGCCTGCTCGACCGGGTCGACCGCGTCACGTGCTCGTTGTACGGATCGCTCGGCGCGACCGGCATCGGCCACGGCACCCCCGACGCCGTCGTCGCGGGACTCCAGGGGCTCACCCCCGAAGGGTGCGATCCCGCCGAGGTCCGACGGGCCTGGAGCGATCACCCCGACGGCGCTCCGCTCACGCTCGCCGGGACGCGGGCCATCGCGTTCTCGAAGGACGACGTCTCGTTCGTGCCCAGGACGAGGCTGCCAGGCCATCCGAACGCCATGACCCTCCACGCCTGGGACCAGCGGAGCGACCTCCCGGTGCGCTCCGAGACGTACTACTCCGTCGGCGGCGGCTTCATCCGTCGTGACGGCGACGACCCGAGCACGGTGCTGCCGTCGACACCCGTGCCGATGCCGTTCCGGACCGCTGAAGCGCTCATCGGGCTCTGCGACGAGACGGGACTCCCGATCGACGCGATCGCGAGACGCAACGAGGAAGCCCTGCGGCCAGCCGTCGAGGTCGACGCCGGCCTCGACGCCATCTGGACGGCCATGCACGAGTGCGTGACCGCCGGGCTCGCCGACACCGGCACCCTCCCGGGCGGTCTCGGCGTCAAGCGCCGGGCACGTGCCGTCCGTGAGCGCCTCGACGTGGCCGAGGCCGAGAGCGGGCGTGAGCTCCCCACGGAGTGGCTGCACGCGTTCGCCCTGGCGGTCAACGAGCAGAACGCCTCCGGCGGGCGGGTCGTGACCGCACCCACGAACGGGGCCGCGGGGATCATCCCGGCCGTCGGAAGCTACTACCTGCGGTTCGTGCCGGGCGCCTCGCTCGACGGTATCCGTCGCTACCTGCTCACGGCGACCGCCATCGGCTCGCTCTTCAAGGCGAACGCGTCCATCTCCGGGGCCGAGGGCGGCTGCCAGGCCGAGGTCGGCTCGGCCTGCGCCATGGCCGCCGGTGCCCTGTGCGCCGTCCTCGGCGGCACACCACGTCAGGTCGAGAACGCCGCGGAGATCGCGATGGAGCACCACCTCGGCCTCACGTGCGACCCGGTGGGCGGGCTCGTCCAGGTCCCGTGCATCGAACGCAACGCGATCGCGTCCTCGACGGCCGTCAGCGCCGCACGCCTGTCGCTGCACGGCGACGGGACACACCTGGTGTCGCTCGACACCGTGATCGAGACCATGCGCCAGACCGGCGTCGACATGTCGACGAAGTACAAGGAGACGAGCGAGGGCGGTCTCGCGGTCAACGTCATCGAGTGCTGAACGCCGGCGTCGTGTGACCGCGTGTTGCCGACCACCGTGGTCATCCGGGCCGCGGCCTCCTACGGTGGGCGCATGACCTCCACGCACGCGCCGTTCCTGGTGGACCCGCTCGTCTCCACCCAGTGGCTCGCGGACCATCTCGGCAGCGAGAGCCTCATCGTCCTCGATGCGAGTGTCGTCGAGCTGCCTGCGCTGGACGGCGGCCCGGTGCGACTGGTGAGCGGCTACGACCTGTACCTCTTCGACGGGCACGTACCCGGCGCCGTGTTCGTCGAGCTGCTGGATACAGGCCGGGGGCTCGGAGCGTCCTCAGCGGACGAGGTCCGACGCGGTGCGGCCGCCATCGGCGTCACGGAGCAGCACACGCTCGTCCTGTACGACCAGATGGACGGGCGCTCCGCCGAGCGCCTGCGGGCGGCGCTGACCGGAGCCGGGTACGAGCGCGTCGCGCTCCTCGACGGTGGACTCGGGCGCTGGCGCTCCGAAGCACGCGAGCTGCGGTTCGGCCGTCCGGACGGCTCGTTCGGAGCCTGACCCATCCGCGTGTCGGGTCGACGGGTGCGCTGGATCAGCGGGCGTCGAGCTGCGCCGCATCCGTCACGGGGAGACGGCAGACGAAGTCCCGGCACTGGTAGGCGGTCAACCGGCCGTCGCGACTCGTCCGTTCGGCGAAGACGTCGAACCCGCTCGCCGCCCAAGCCGCCGCCTGCCGCTCGGAGACCACCGCCACGACGTCGTCCCGGCGCGTCCTGACCGCGTCGCGCATCGCCCGATCCGCCGTCGCGCGATCCTCGTCCTCGTCCGGGTCCACCCGATCCGGCCCGACGACGATGAGTTGCGACGCCGGACCGGCGAGCGATGCCGCCAGGGCCAGACTCGCGCCGAACGCGGTCGGTGCCGACAGCGCAGCCGACGCGGCGAACCGGACCGCGCCCTCGGCGGCGTCCCGGAACCGGCCGTCAGCCGTCAGCTGGAACAGCAGCAGCGACGCGCGTCCGAGCGACGAGATGCCCGAGGGATACGCGCCCTCCGACGGGTCGCCGTCGATCCGCATGCCCTGGGCCGACAGCACCGGGTCGCCACCACCAGGCAGGATGAAGCCGGCCACCGTGGCGGAGGGGGCGTCGGTCACGGTGTCGTCGGGCAGGGTCTCGTCGGTCACGGTCTCGTCTGACAAGCACCGGTCGACGAGGTCGCGGGCGACCTCCGCGTAGCGGACCTCGCCCGTCGCGAGGCCGAGGCGCAGGAGCCCCTCCGCGAGCATCCCGTAGTCCTCGAGGGTCGCCGACGCATCCGACCGCCGTTCATCGAGCGAGGCCCGGGCGAGCGTGCCATCCGAGCCGAGGTGGTTCTCGACCACCGCGTCCGCCGCCCACCTCGCCGATTCGAGCCACTCGGGACGGTCGAAGACCGTCGAGGCCTCCGCCAGCGCGCCGATCGCGAGCCCGTTCCAGCCGGTGAGCACCTTGCGGTCCACGGCCGGCGGGGTCAGCGTCGCCCGGCCGTCCGCATCACGTCGGTAGTAGCCACCCTCCGATCCGACGCCGTCGACGATGCTCTCGGAGTCCTGCGCCGACCCGAAGCCGCCGCTCGGCTGCTGCAGCGTGCCGATGAGGAACTCGGCGATCCCGGCGGCGACACCGGCCGCCCACGAGCTCGGGCGCTCGGCCCAGGCCCGCGTGTAGGCGGTGAGGAGGAGCGCATTGTCCGTCAGCATGCGTTCGTAGTGCGGCTCGCTCCAGTCCCGGTTGACCGCGTACCGGAAGAACCCGCCTTCGACCGGGTCACGGAGCGCCGATGCCCCCATCGTCCTGAGGGTCCGTTGCGCGAGGTCGACACCGCGGCGAGCGGCGTCCCCCTCGCGCGGCGTGAGCAGGAAGTCGAACAGCGGGGCCATCGGGAACTTCGGAGCCGTGCCGAAGCCGCCGAGCTCCCGGTCCTCGAGCGCCTCGACCGCCTCGACCGCCGCATCGAGCTCGCCGGTCTCCGGCAGCGGCGCGTCATCCGTGGACGACATCGTCTCGGCGATCGCCCGCGCGAGTCCGTCGGCGCTCGCGACGACCTGCTCCCGTCGCTCGGTCCACGCGACGCGAACCGCCTCGAGCACCTGCGGGAACGAGGGATGCCCTCGGAGCGGCACCGGTGGCGAGTAGGTCCCCGCGTGGAAGACGTGTCCGCGCGGCGTCACGAACACGTTCAGCGGCCAACCGAGGTCACGGGTGAACGCGCCGGCGGCGGCGAGATAACTGGCGTCGACGTCGGGGTGCTCCTCGCGGTCGACCTTCACCGCCACGAAGTCGCGTCGGAGGAGCTCGGCGATGTGCTCGTCCGAGAACGACTCGCGTGCCATGACGTGACACCAGTGACACGTCGAGTAGCCGATCGACACGAGCAGGGGGACGTCGCGGCGGGCCGCTTCGGCGAAGGCCTCAGGCCCCCACGGGTACCAGTCGACCGGCTGCTCGGCGTGCGATCGGAGGTACGGGCTCATCGCCTCGGCGAGCCGGTTGGTCATGCGGGGTCCGTGGCCCGGGACCTACTGGCCGAGCGGCAGTCGCTCGCCCGCCGTGATCCGCGTACGGAGCCGGTTGTTCGGCGCCGGCAGCGGGCACACGTAGTGGTCGCTGAACGCGCACGGCGGCAGGTACGCGCGGTTGAAGTCGACGAGGACGTGGCCGTCCGAGGTCGGGGCCGGCATGCTGATGAAACGGAACCGGTAGCTCTCGTCGCCACTCGTGCCGTCGGAGAACACCGCCCAGAGTCCGTTCGGGCCGCCGGTGACCGTCAGCGTCACCGCTTCATCACCGAGCTCGAACTCGACCCGGCCGACCGGTGTCTCGGTCGTGACGTGGCCGTCGATCGACTCGGTCTCGACCGTGACGTCCGGGGACGGCACGAACCGCGCCGGCCGGATCCAGGCGACGTCGGGGGCGAAGGCGCTGATGCCGTCGAGCGAGGTCCGCGTCGGCGCCTCCGGATCGAGCACGCGGAGGGCGTAGACGCCGTCCCGCTCCATGCCTCGGAGCAGCGCGTCGCCGAAGTGCAGTTCGTCGCCGTGGACCAGCTCGACGCGGTCGGTCATGATCTGGGCGCCACTCGGCGTGGTCAGTCCGGTCCCCGTGAGCCGCTCACCGACGATGCCGGTCGCGTCCGCACGCCAGGTGCCCGGCGCGCCCTCGAGGGCGGTCGCCTCCTCGGTCAGCCAGTGGGTGAACCGGAGGGCGGCGATACCGTGGGGTGCTCGGACGGAACGCTCGCGAGCGGTGTGCCAGGCGGTCCAGGACGCGATGAACTCTGCGGGGGTCTCGGAACTCATACCCAGACGCTACCAACTCCTCAGGTGTCGGAAACCCCCTGGACATCCGGCTGCAGCCGGATGCGCTCCCCGCGAACAGCGCGATGGCGCCGCCCGGAGAACCGGACGACGCCATCGACGTGTGGCTGCTGCTCAGTCGAAGAGCTTCTTGTCCTTCAGCCAGTCGGCCGCGAGGGTCTTCGGAGCTGCCTTCTCGTCGCCCTGGTTGCGGGCGTTGAGCTCGATGAGGTCTTCTGTGGTCAGCTCCGCCGACACGGCGTTCAAGACCTCCTTGACCTTGTCGCTGGCCTTGGCCGAGTTGATCAGCGGCAGGACGTTCTGCGGGAGGATCAGGTTCTCCGGGTCCTCGAGCGTGACGAAGTCGTTCTCGGTGATCGACGGGGTCGTGGTGTAGATGTCGGCGAGCTGGACCGTACCGTCGAGCAGGGCCGCGGTGGTCTGGGCGCCGCCGCCGTCGCTGATCGGGACGAAGGTGAGCTTGTCGGCGGGGACGCCGTACACCTCCGTCAGGCCCTTCGGGCCGTACGGGCGCTCAGCCAACTCGGGTGCGCCGCCGATGGCGAGCGGGATGGTGAGGGCCGCGAGGTCGGCGAGGCTCGTGACGTTGTTCGCCTCGCTGAACTCCTTCGTGACGTTGTAGGAGTCCTTGTCCTCCGCCTTGGACTGGTCGAGGACCTCGTAGCCCTTGGGCGTGGCCTCCTGCAGGGCGGAGTAGACCTCGTCGCTCGAGGTGGCCGTGGCGGAGTCGTCGAAGAACTGCAGCAGGTTGCCGCTGTAGTCGGGGACGAGGTCGATCGAGCCGTCTTCGAGCGCTGCGATGTAGACGTCGCGAGCGCCGATGTTCAGGGACTCGGCCGTCTTGATGTCGTTGGCCTCGAGCGCCTGGATGTAGATCTGCGCGATGATCTCCGACTCGGGGAATCCGGCGGAGCCGACCGTGATCGTGTCGGATGCCGCGGTCTCCCCGGCGGTCGGGTCGCCTGCGGAGCAGGCGCTGAGTGCGAGTGCCGCGACCGCGGTCGCGGCGATGCCGACGGCGAGGCGTCGACCCTGTCGAACTGTGAACATGGTGTTTCCTATCTGTGATGGGCGAGAACGGTGGTGCCGTTGTGGGTCTGGGAGCCGGGCGGTGCTGTCACCCGGGGTGGTGGGTCGCTTCAGTCGTTGCGGTATGCCGCGGTCTGCATGTTCGCCTCCGCTTCTGCGACGACGGGGTCTGGAGCGGTGGACCGGTCGCCACCGCTCGTGGCGTGACCCCGGGTCTCGTCGACCCGTGTGTGGGTCGCCTGGACGCCGCGCGGCACGACGGCACGCTGCAGCAGGGAGAAGACGCCCTCGAGGAGGAGGGCGAGCACGATGATGATGATCGAGCCGGCGAGCATCTGCGCGTAGTCCCGTACGGGCAGACCGTCGAGGATGTAGCGACCGAGACCGGGGCCGTTGGTGAGGAACGCGACGACGGTCGCGGTCGCGATCGTCTGCAGGACGGCCGAGCGCACGCCACCGATCATGAGCGGGAGCGCGAGCGGGATCTCCACCTTGCCGAGGATCTGCCACTCGTTCATCCCGACGGCACGCGCGGCGTCGATGGTCTGGCGGTCGATCGCCTCGACCCCTCCGTACGCACCGGCCAGGACCGGCGGGACGGCGAGCACGACGAGGGCCGTGATCGCGGGGACGAGACTCGTGCTGGAGAAGCCCCACCCGAGGGTGATGAGGGCGAGGAGCGAGAGCAGACCGAGCGTGGGCAGCGCCCGGAGCGCGCCGGTGATCGCGACCGCGACCTCTCGTCCCTTCCCGGTGTGCCCGATGAGGAGCCCGAGCGGGATCGCGATGACGCAGGCGATGAGGACGGTGAGGCCGGTCACGGCCAGGTGCTGGAGCACCCGCACGGGGATGCCGCCCGGGCCCTCCCAGTGCGCGGGGTCGAGGATCCAGGCGAAGGCGGCGAGGAAGTTGATCATGCGGCTCCTCCCCCGGCGGTCGCCAGCTCACGGGCTTCGGTGGCCGCGCGACGACGACGGATCGCACCCTTCGAGCTGATCCGCGTCCACGGCATGAGGATTCGGCCGAGAAGCACCAGCAGGACGTCGAACACGATCGCGATCACGACCGTCCCGACGATGCCGGTCAGGATCTCGATCGGGAACTGCCGGTTGTAGCCGTCGGTGAAGAGGTAGCCGAGGTTCGTCACGCCGATGAGGGCGCCGACGCTCAGCAGGCTGATGGTGCTCGCGGAGACCACGCGGACGCCGGCGAGCATGAGCGGACCCGCCAGTGGGAACTCCACCCGCCAGAACCGCTGGCCGGTGGAGAACCCCACGGCCTGGGCCGACTGCCGGACCCCGGCGTCGACGGCGTCGAGCGCGTCGGCGACCGTGCGGACGAGCAGGGCCACGGCGTAGATGGTGAGCGCGATCACGACGTTCGCCGGATCGAGGATCTTCGTGCCGATGAGGGACGGCATGAGGACGAAGAGCGGCAGGGACGGGATCGCGTAGAGGATGCCGCTCAGCGTGAGCAGCACGCCTCGCGACCACCGGTACCGGTGTGCGAGCCAGCCGAGGGGTAGGGAGATGAGGAAGCCCAGGATGATCGGGGGCAGGCTCAGCTGGACATGGGTGAGGGTGAGGTCCCAGATCATGTCCCAGTTCGCGATGACCCAGCTCATGTGGATGCGCCGTCCTTCCGGACGTCCAGGCCGGTGCGGTCGCCTGCGCCGGGCCCGGCTCCGAGGACACCGGCGGGGCGGCCCGACTCGTCGACGACGACGTCGCGTCCGTCGACGCGCTCGACGTGTAGGGTCCGCTGGCCGCGATCGGCGCCGATGAACTGGGCGACGAAGTCGTCGGCCGGGTTGGCGACGATCTCGGCCGGCGTGCCGACCTGGGCGATGTGGCCGCCCTTCTGCAGGATGACGACCTGGTCGCCGAGGAGGAAGGCCTCGTCGATGTCGTGGGTGACGAACACGATCGTCTTCGCGATGTCGCGCTGCAGTCGGAGCAGCTCCCGCTGGAGCTCGGCACGCACGAGCGGGTCGACGGCACCGAACGGCTCGTCCATCAGCAGGATGTTCGGGTCGATCGCAAGGCCTCGTGCGACGCCGACGCGCT
This sequence comes from Plantibacter flavus, assembly GCF_002024505.1. Taxonomy (NCBI): domain Bacteria; kingdom Bacillati; phylum Actinomycetota; class Actinomycetes; order Micrococcales; family Microbacteriaceae; genus Plantibacter; species Plantibacter flavus. Next base: position 1,418,440 of record NZ_CP019402.1, on the reverse strand, counting down.
GCTGCTGGCCACCGGACAACTGACTCGGGTACCGGTCGGCGAGCGCGCGATCGAGTCCGACGGTGTCGAGGAGGGTGAGGGCGTCCGCCCGGGCCTGCTTCTTGTTGACGCCGGTGAGCATGGGCACCGTCGCCACGTTGTCGATCACGGTGCGGTGCGGGAGGAGACCGGAGTTCTGCATGACGTAGCCGATGCGGCGACGGAGACGGACGGGGTCGACGGCGGAGACGACCTCGTCGTCGATGACGATGCGTCCCCCGCTCGGATCGACCATGCGGTTGATCATCCGCAGGAGCGTGGTCTTGCCACAGCCTGAGGACCCGACGAAGACCGTGGTGGAACGCGACGGGATCGTGAGGGAGAAGTCGTCGACCGCGAGGGTGCCGTCGTCGAAGCGCTTGGAGACGTGTTCGAAGGAGATCATGCTGGACCGATGCCTCTTCTCTGCACGGCTGTTCGTGACAGGTCGTCTTCCAAGGGTCGTCGCCGCCGCGGTCGGTGGCTCGCTGAACGTCTCTCGGTCGGTGGTCCGAACCTACCGGAGGGCACCGACATCGCCCACCCCCTCGACACGTGTCGAAATACATGGCATGCGACGACGTGGGTGCGCCCGCGCACCGTCACCCGCCGGCCGCCGTCGCTCAGGATCGGTCGACGCCCAACGCGGCGAGGGCCGCCGTGACGAGCTGCTGACCGTGCAGCTCCTGCTTGATCGCCGACCGGAGGCCGGCATGGGCGACGGAGAACCCGACCGCCCACTCGTCGTGCTCGCCCGGGCCGAGCGCGTCCGCCGCGACGATCGCCTCGACCGCCAGCACGTCCGCGAAGAGGGCGGTCGAGCGTTCCAGCAGTCGCAGCGAGGTCCCGGCGAAGGAGGCCGGGTCGTCCGAGGCCTCATCCGGCACGCCGGCGGTGACGACCGGGGTCGCGAGCACGCGCAGTTCGGCGACGAGGTCCGCGGCCGACTGACCGAGCCGACCCGGTGCGAGCCCGTGCCCGGTCCCCCGGTGGTCGGCCCCGCCTCCGCCGATGCGTCTGAGCCGTCGCTCGGCCGCAGCGGCGGTGTGCGCGATGGCCGCGCGCAGCCCGTCGAAGGCGCGGGCGAGCCGCGCGCCGTGGAGCAACCCGCCGGTCCGCAGGACACCCGACGCCTGGTCGACGAGTGGATCCTCCGAGGCCGTTCCGAGCGTCGCTTCCACGAGCTGGACGGCCGCGGTGACCTCGTCGGCGAGGGCACCGTTGATCTGTGGGGTCGCCCGGAGCCGCAGTCCGTCTCGTTCCCCTCCGCCGCGCGCACCCTCCGGGCCGACCGGCGTCGCCAACAACTCGGAGATCCGCTCGCCACTCGCCCGGGTGCCGGCCGACGGGGTGCCCGCGAGGACCGTCGCGTCGAACGCCGGTCCTCGCCCGCCGCGCCCGGGCCGCGCAGCCGCCCGGGACGAGAGTGCGCTCGTGGTGTCCGCGAGTCGACTGAGCGCGCCGAGCCGGTGGAGGGCGAGCGCGCCGACGCCGAGGGAGTAGGCGTTGTGGTGGACGAACGCCAGCCCCTCGTGCACAGCGAGGTCGAGCGGCGCGAGCCCGACCCGTGACAGGGCGACCTGCGCGGGGAGCCGTTCGCCCGCGAGGACCGCCTCCCCCTGTCCGATCACGAGCGTCGCGACGGATGCCAGGTGGGTCTCGTCGCCGTCGCCGAGGGAGCCGATGGACGGGATCACCGGGGTCACCCCACGGTTGAGGAGTTCCGCGACGAACACGGCGGTCTCGAGGCGGATCCCGGATGCCCCACGGGTCCAGCCGGCGAGCCGGGCGGCGACCACCGCCCGAGCACGGTCCACCGAGAGCGGCAGTCCGATGCCGCCACGGCGGTCATGGACGACGCGCTCCTCCACTGCCGAGACGTCGAGCGTCGCGGTGCGCGGAGCCGCTCGTCCCCCGGCGGTCCCAGGGATCCGTGGACCATGGGGCCGAGAACCCTGAGCGCCGACTCCGACCGGCGTCGTCTGCCGGTCGATGATGGCCCGGCCGGCGCCGATGCGGTCGAGCGCCGGGGTGTCGAGGACGACGATGGCGTCGTCACGGGACACGGCCACGAGGTCGTCGACCGAGATCGGGCCGGTGCCGAACACGACGGGCGCTCCCATCAGTGCGCGCCCGTCGATCGGTCGGCGGCGTTCGTCTGGTCTGCGCTGCTGGACACGGGTCGCTCCATCCGCTCGTCGAGGGGCCGTGGACCGGCCGGGATGGACGTCAGCGTACGAGCGCCTCGCGGCCGGTGCACGGTGTGTGTCGACGTATGACGGCACGCGGGAACGGCCGGTGTTCGGCGAGGTGTCCGTCGACCTCAGCGGTAGCGGCGGCCCTCGTCGCGGCGGTAGAGGGCGAGGACGACGACGGTCAGGACGAGCGTCCACGCCAGGACGCCGACCCACGACCACCACGGCAACTCGCCACCCTGGACCGCCCAGACGACGAGCTCCCGGGTCTGACGGCTCGGGAGGAACATGGACAGCCGGTCGAGCCACGGGGCGAAGAGGAACGGTGGGATGAACAGTCCGCCGGCGAAGGCCAGGGAGAACATGACCACCTGCACCACGGCGATCGCGGCCTTGCTCGGGAGGGCGTACCCGATCGCGGTGCCGAGGAGCATGAACGGCAGGGCACCCACCAGGAGCGCCACGATGCCGCCGAGCAGTCCCATCGGAGTCGTGGTGGCTGCGGTCAGGAACGCGCCGAGCACGACGACCGGTATGACGGCCGCGAACCCGAGGAGGCCGACCGAGCACAGGTGCGAGAGAACACGGGCGACGCTCGTCACCGGAAGCGTGCGGAGGTACGGATCCCACGCCTGTTCCCTCGCCTGGGCGATGGTCAGGCCGAAGCCGAACAGGGAGTTGGCGAGCACGGCGAACACGATGAGGGAGATGACCGCCTGGGTCGCGATGACGGGATCGCCGGCGACCTGCGCCTGCGGGACGACGAAGAACAGTAGCGAGAGCGCCGGGAAGACGAGCGAGCCGATCAGCGCGATCGGGACGCGCACGGTCTCGAGCAGGGAGTACCGCGCGTGCAGGGCGGTGAGCTGGACGGTGGTGGCCATCAGGCGGCGCTCCGTTCGACGTCCGCCCGGGCATCCGCGGTGAGGGTCAGGAACGCCTCCTCGAGGGTCGCTCCGCGCACGGCGAGATCGGTGAACGGGGCCTCGGACCGGACGAGCTCGCGCACGAACGCGTCGGCGTCACGGACGTCCAGTTCGACGGCGTCACCGTCACGACTCGCCTGGACGACCCCGGTGAGCCGCTCCACCGCTCCGGGGTCGGTGGTCCGGAGCCGCACCCGGTGGATACCGACGAGCCCGAGGACGTCGCGCAGTGGGGCGTCGGTGATGACCCGTCCGCCACCCAGGACCACGACGCGCTCGGCGAGCGCTTCGATCTCCTCGAGGTAGTGACTGGTGAGGACGATGGTCGCCCCGAGCTCGTGTTGCCGGCGGATCGCGTCCCAGAGGGTTCGGCGGGCGTCGACGTCGAGGCCCGTCGTCGGCTCGTCGAGGAGCACGAGACGCGGTCTGCCGACGAACGCGAGCGCGACCGCGAGGCGGCGCTGCTGGCCGCCCGAGAGCGAGCCCGTCTGGCGTCGGAGGAGGTCACCGAGACCGAACTGCTCCGCCAGGGCGGCCGTCGGCACGCGGTCCGCGAAGTGGCGTCCGACGAAGTCGACGACCTCTCCCACCCGGAGCGTGGGCGGCAGTGCCGTCTCCTGCGGGGTCGATCCGAGCCTGGTGCGGTTGACCGCATGGGCGGGATCGCCGCCGAAGAGCGTCACCGTGCCGGTCGTCGGACGTCGGGTGCCCTGCAGCAGGGAGAGCACGGTGGACTTGCCGGCGCCGTTGGGCCCGAGGAGCCCGACGAGCGAGCCCGGCTCGACACTGAGGTCGACGTCGTGCAGCGCGGTCACGTCGCCGTAACGTCGTGTCACGCCCTCGAGGGTGGCCAGTGGTGTGATCGTCATGATGTCCCCGTTCCCGACGCGCCGCCGAGCATCGCTCGGAGCCCGGTCATGTAGTCCTCGAACGCGCGGCGCCCGAGCGTGGTGAGTTCCAGGTAGGTGACCGGGGTGCGTCCCCGGTGGGTCTTCGTGACGAGGACGTAGGCGCCGTCCTCGAGCTTCCGCAGATGCGTGGAGAGGTTCCCGGCGGTCATGTCGAGCATCTCCTGCAGGCGGGGGAACGACATACTGCTGTGCGCATCGATCGCCGCGAGCGTCGACATGATGCGCAGGCGGGCCTGAGCGTGGATGAGGGGGTCGAGTTCGTCCATCGGTCACGCCGCCGATCGGTGGGCACGCCGGCGGCGGGTCGCTTCGAGGAAGGTCGCGTACACGAGGAACCCGCCTCCGCCGGCGACGGCCATGATGAGCGCGTTGCCCGGCGAGCCGAAGAACGGCGCGGCCATGCCGACCACGATGATCCAGATGCCCATGCCGTACATGAGGCGGTCGCGCCAGACTGCTCCACCTGCGAGGTAGAGCAGACCGACCACGAGGCTGTAGATCGCCGGGTAGAAGATGGCGGCGAGTGCGGGTGCCATCCCCGCAGCGAACAGTGCGCCGCCGAACACCGCCGCTGCCGTGCACCCGATCGCCCAGGCGATGCCGTACATCGTCCCCTGCACCTGCTGTGCTCCCTGGATCCCACGCGACACGCGGGAGCCGATGATCGACGACGAGACGATGCCGCCCACCATGAGGATCCCGAAGAGCCATCCGGCGACCGCCGGCGGCGTGGTGAACCAGGGGTTCTCGTCGCTCGCGGACCAGAGGGCGAGGAACCCGACGGTCCACGCGACACCCCAGACGTACACGATCGCGATGGTGGGCCTCGTGAAGATGTCGTCGACACGGCTCGCCTGTCGCTCCTGCAGAGCGAGCATGGCGGCCGGGTCGAGCGCGTCCGAGCCGTCGGTGGGTTCCATCGGTGAAGTCATACCTACTTTGTAACGCAAACCACTCTGCAAGGCAACCCTGTTTGCGATACCGCGCATGAATATCCCCGCTTCGCACCGAGGCGCCGCAGCCCGACTGCCCTTCGACAGGCTCAGGGACCGGGGAAGGCGGCTCAGGGTTCGCGGGATCAGGAGGCCCGGAACGGCAGCACAACCCGCCCAGCCCGATACGATGGAGGGCTGATGTCCGACCTCCGAATCTCCTACCCGCCCGAGCTGCCGGTCAGTGCCGCTCGCGCGGACATCGCGCGTGCCATCAGCGAGCACCAGGTCGTCATCGTCGCGGGAGCGACGGGTTCCGGCAAGACCACCCAGCTGCCGAAGATCTGCCTCGAGCTCGGTCGCGAGTCCATCGGGCACACGCAGCCCCGACGACTGGCCGCGCGCACGATCGCCGAACGCATCTCGGAAGAGCTCGGCCAGGAGCTCGGCGGCATCGTCGGCTACCAGGTCCGCTTCACCGATCAGGCGTCGAAGGCGACGAAGATCAAGCTGATGACCGACGGCATCCTGCTGAACGAGATCCACCGCGACCGGATGCTGCGCAAGTACGACACGATCATCATCGACGAGGCGCACGAGCGCAGTCTCAACATCGACTTCCTGCTCGGCTATCTCAAGCAGCTCCTCCCCCAGCGCCCCGACCTCAAGGTCATCATCACGTCCGCGACGATCGACCCGGAGAGCTTCTCGAAGCACTTCGACGGGGCGCCCATCGTCGAGGTCTCCGGCCGCACCTACCCGGTCGAGATCCGCTACCGGCCGCTCGTGGCCGACGAGCCCACGGACGACGATCAGGACGCCCCCGAGTCCGAGACCGCCGACCGCGACTACCTCGAGGGCATCAACGCGGCCCTCGACGAGCTGGCGCGGGAGTCGATGGGCGACGTCCTCGTCTTCCTGTCCGGTGAGACGGAGATCCGCGACGCCGCCGACGCCATCCGCGGCCGCAACCTGCCCGGCACCGAGGTGCTCCCGCTCTACGGCCGGCTCTCCTCCGCAGACCAGCACCGCGTGTTCCAGCCGTCGACCGTGGCAGGCCTCCGCAGGCGCATCATCCTCGCGACGAACGTGGCCGAGACGAGCCTCACGGTGCCCGGCATCAAGTACGTCATCGACGCCGGAACCGCCCGCATCTCGCGCTACAGCGTGCGCTCCAAGGTGCAGCGGCTCCCCATCGAGGCGATCTCGCAGGCGTCGGCGAACCAGCGTTCGGGTCGCTCCGGCCGCACGAGCGACGGCATCGCCATCCGCCTCTACTCGGAGGACGACTTCGCGAAGCGCCCGGAGTTCACCGAACCGGAGATCCTCCGCACGAACCTCGCCGCGGTGATCCTGCAGATGATCTCCCTCGGCCTCGGCGACATCGCCGCCTTCCCCTTCCTCCAGCCGCCGGACGCCCGCGGTATCAAGGACGGCGTCGACCTGCTGTCCGAACTCGGCGCGATCGAGACGCGCACCTTCGCCGACGGGTCACCTCGCGGCGGCGGTCCACGCCTCACGCGGGTGGGGCGCGACCTCAGCCGCCTGCCGATCGATCCGCGGTTCGCGCGCATGGTCGTGGAGTCGAAGCGGCACGGGGTGTCGCGGGAGGTGCTCGCGATCGTCGCGGCGCTCACCATCCAGGACCCACGCGAACGACCGCTCGAGCACCGGCAGAAAGCCGACGAACTGCACCGCCGGTTCGTCGACCCGACGAGCGACTTCCTCGCCCTCCTGAACCTCTGGAACTACCTCGAGGAGAAACAGGACGAGCTGTCGTCGAGCGCGTTCCGTCGGCTCTGCAAGAACGAGTTCCTCAACTACCTCCGCGTCCGCGAGTGGCACGACGTCTACCGCCAGCTGCGCCAGCTCGCGAAGCCCCTCGGGCTGACGATCAACGAGCCGGCGGTGAACCCCGACGGCATCCACAAGTCGCTCCTCGCGGGGCTCCTCTCCCACATCGGGCTGAAGGACCAGACCGTCGCTCCGGTCGTGAAGGGCCGGAACGCTCCCCCGGCGACGAAGACCGCGAAGAAGGGCGACTACATCGGCGCTCGCCAGACGCGCTTCGTCCTCTTCCCCGGGTCCGCGCTCGCCAAGAAGCAGCCGAACGCCGTGATGAGCGCGGAACTCGTGGAGACGAGTCGGCTGTTCGCCCGCACCAACGCCTCGATCGACCCGGCGTGGGCGGAACAGATCGCCGGCGACCTCTGCAAGCGCTCGTACAGCGAGCCGCACTGGGAGAAGAACCAGGGCTCCGCCGTCGCGTTCGAGAAGGTGACCCTCTTCGGCGTGCCGATCGTGCCGCGCCGCCGGGTGCAGTTCGGTCGCATCGACCAGGAGCAGGCCCGTGAACTGTTCCTGCGGCACGCGCTCGTCGACGGCGAGTGGACCCACGACATCGGTCGCGACAAGCTGTTCGACTTCCACCGCGCGAACCGACGACTACGCAGGGAGCTGAGTGAGCTCGAGGAGCGGACGCGACGCCGCGACATCCTCTTCGACGACGAAGCCGTCTTCGACTTCTACGACGCCCGCGTCCCCGCCGAGATCTCGACGACGCGGGGCTTCGAGTCCTGGTGGCGCAAGACGCGCGTCGACCAGCCCGAGCTGCTCACGATGCGCCAGGAGGACCTCCTCCCCGAGGACGCTCCGGCGGTGGACGAGGACCGCTTCCCCGCCGAGTGGGTGCAGGCCGACCAGCGGTTGAAGCTCAGCTATCGCTTCGAGCCCGGAAGCGACGACGACGGCGTGACGGTCATCGTCCCGCTCGCCCTGCTCGACCGGCTCTCGCCCGCGGGTTTCGACTGGCAGGTCCCCGGGCTCCGTCGAGACCTCATCACCGCGATGATCAAAGCGCTCCCGAAGGCCCTGCGTCGGAACATCGTGCCTGCGGCCGACTGGGCGGCGAAGCTGCTCGCCGAGCTCCCCGCCGACGTCCCGGCGGTCGCCCCCGGCAGTCCCTCCGCCGAGGACTCGTTCGCCACCCGTCTCGCGAACGCGATCAAGCGGCTCTCCTACATGGACATCAACGCCTCGGACTTCGAGATGGGACGCGTCCCCGAGCACCTGCTCGTGACCTTCCGCGTCATCGACGAGCGCGGCCGCACGCTCGCGAGCGGCAAGGACCTCGTCGAGCTGCAGCAGCGCCTCAAGCAGCGCACCCGTGCGAGCGTCGCCAAGGTCGCGGCCGCCAGAGTGCCCAACGCCATCGAGCGCTCCGGGTTCACCAGATGGGACTTCGACGACCTCCCCCGCTTCATCGACATCCGCCAAGAGGACGGCGTGATCCGCGGCTACCCCGCGATCGTCGACGACGGCACGAGCGTGTCGATCCGGATCATGAGCACGGAGGCCGACCAGGCCCGCGCCATGCCCGCCGGCGTGCGCCGCCTCCTCCTGCTCGCGATCCCGTCCCCGACGGCGTACGTGCAGCAGCACCTCAAGGCCAATGAGAAGCTGGCGCTCGCGACGAGCCCGTACCGATCGACGCCGGCGTTGTTCGAGGACTGCCTCGCCGCCTGCATCGACGATGTCCTGTTCCGCGTGGTGCCCGACGGACAGGTGTTCTCGCGGCTGCAGTACGAGACGCTTCGCGACCGCGTCTCCGCCTCGGTCATGGACCGCATGTTCCAGACGGTCGCCATCGTCGCCCGCATCCTGCAAGCCGCGCGCGACACGGAGAAGGCCATGAAGGCGGCGACGAGCATGACGCTGCTCGCGGCCCTCACCGACATGCGGGGCCAGCTCGACGGACTGGTCTTCCCGGGCTTCGTCTCCCGGACGGGCTCAGGACGACTCGAGCATCTGCCCCGCTACCTCGCGGGCATCCGTTACCGCGCCGAGCGACTGACGGACAACCCGAACCGCGACCGGGTGTGGATGACGGAGGCGCAGACGGCGTCGGCACGGTTCGAGGCCGCCGGCGGCACGATCCCACTGCCCGCCGAGGCTCCGGAGCACCTCGTGAAGGCCCGGTGGATGCTCGAGGAGCTCCGGATCAGCCTGTTCGCCCAGCAGCTGGGCACGGCCGAATCGGTGTCGTTGCAGCGCCTGCAGAAGGTCCTCGCGGGCTAGCCCTCCCTGATCCCTGACGATGGACGCCGGTCCCTGAGCCTGTCGAAGGCCGGATCTCGACAAGCTCGATGACCGGGTCGACGGCTCAGGCCTCGGGTCCTGTCGCCACCGGACGCTCCGGGTGGTTCGCCCACTCGCTCCACGACCCCGGGTACAGCGCCGGTTCGAAGCCGGCCAGGGTGAGTGCGACCGCGTTGTGCGCCGCGGTCACCCCACTGCCGCAGTAGGTGGCGACCGTCGCATCCTCCGGTACGCCCGCGGCGAGGAACTGCTCGCGGAGGGTCTCAGGCGAGAGGAACCGGCCGTCGGCGCCGACGTTGGCGGTCGTCGGTGTGTTGAGCGCTCCGGGGATGTGACCGGCCCGGGGATCGATCGGTTCGACGTCACCCCGGTACCGCTCGCCGGCGCGCGCGTCCAGCAGGACCCGCCCCTCGCCCGCCCACGTCGCTGCGGTGTCGATGTCGATGCTCGGCAGGACACCCGTCGTCAGCGTGACGGTCCCGGGTTCTGGGACGACCTCGCCACGCTCCACGGGTAGTCCGGCATCCGTCCACGCCCGGAACGCGCCGTCGAGGATGCGGACGTCCGCGATGCCGGCGTTCCGCAGCACCCACCAGGCGCGCGCCGCCGACAGGCTCTTGAGGTCGTCGTAGACCACGACCACGTCACCGTCGTCGACGCCCCACGATCGCGCGGACGCCTGGAGCGCCTCGCGATCGGGCAGGGGGTGGCGGCCTCGGACGGCCGCTTCTCCGGGCGGCACGTGGTCGGCCAGCTCGTGGTCGAGGTCGACGTACACGGCGCCGGGCAGGTGTCCCTCGAGGTAGGCGGGCCGTCCGTCCGGTGCGTCGAGTCGCCACCGCACGTCGAGGACGCGCACCGGCGTCTCGGAGGCGATCAAGGCGGCGAGGTCGTCCGGGGTGATGAGGATGGGCATGCGTCCAGCGTACGCACGCGAGGCCGACGAGACCTGCGCCCGACCGCTCGGTCACCGTCACACCGGGTAACAGAGTTGCAGCTCCGGCCGGATGAGCGAAACGTAGCCTGTGCAGCGTCCACCGAATCGGCGTTGCAGCAGTCGTCCACAGCCGTTCGAAGGATCCCCCGTGAGCTCAGTCCACCCGGCAGCCGCCTCCGTGACCGCCTTGCCGTCCCCCGTCGACGGCGGCGAGGTCGCCCCCGGTTTCGCCTCCCTGTCCCCCGACGACTTCAAGGCGGCGTTCCGTCAGCACCCCGCCGGCGTCTCGGTCATCACCGCCGACGACGGCTCCGGGCCGGTGGGGCTGACCGCCACCTCGGTCTTCTCCGTCAGTGCGGAACCGCCGCTCCTCGTCTTCTCCGTGTCGTCGCTGTCCTCGAGCGCGCCGACCATCACCGCATCCGACACCGTCGTGGTCCACCTCCTGGGTTCCGAGCAGCTGCACATCGCGAAGCTCTGCGCGACGAGCGGAATCGATCGCTTCGCCGACACCTCCATCTGGGACCGCCTGCCGACGGGCGAGCCGTACTTCACGGGCAACGGCGTCTGGATCCGCGGACGCATCGTCAACCGCATGGAGGCGGGCACCTCGACGGTCATCGCGGTGCACGCGCTGGAGTCGAGCGTTTCGCAGCCGCAAGCGGCCGAGGAGCCGGTCCGGGCCGAGCCTGCCGCCGAGGCACCCGCTCCCGCCGTCCCGGCTTTCACCCCGAGCTTCGATGGCGCGCCGCTCGTCTACCACAACCGCACCTGGCACCGCCTCGACGCGAACTCGCAGATCGACGGCTGAGCGGCCTGCTGCTGGACATCTGTGCACTCGCAACCCGCCGTCGGTCCACCGATCTCCGGATAGCGTGGTGGCATCACCATCGTCGAGAGGACCCTCATGGCTGGATCGAAAGCCCGCACCGCCGCACGTCTGCTGCTCGGAGGCGCACTCGTCTTCGCCGGCGTCAGTCACCTGACCTTCGCTCGGAAGGACTTCCAGGCGCAGGTGCCGGAATGGGTCCCGATCGACGAGGACACCACCGTGCTCGCCTCGGGCGTCGTCGAGATCGCCCTGGGTGCGGCACTCGCCTCAGGCGTGAAGCGGACGGCCGTCGGTAACCTCGCCGCGGCGTTCTTCACCGCGATCTTCCCGGGCAACCTCTCCCAGTGGCTCAACCGCCGCGACGCCTTCGGCCTCGACACCGACAGCCGCCGGTTCACCCGCCTCTTCTTCCAGCCCGTGCTCATCGCCTGGGCACTCTGGTCCACCCGACGCTGACCACCCGCCGTCGCTGAGTCGCCCGAATCTGCGCGTTTCCGCATCGGATTCGAACATCCTCGGGCGAGTCAGCGGCGCACGGCGGCTCTCCGGGTAGTGTCGAGGACACCAGAGCCACAGGGAGAACGATGCTGACGACCGAGGCGACCATGGACGAGCTGCTCGTCGCCGAACCCGTCGAGGCGCCGAGCGCAGGACGCAACGGTGTCGTCAGTCTGGTCGCGCTCGTCGCCATCCTCACGATCGTGGTCACCGCGATCGCGGCGCTCTTCTTCCCCGTCGTCCAGGGCGTGACCGCGTTCTTCTACTTCTTCCTGGCGACCGGCGGTGGCCTCGGCGGCTGACGCCGATACGCGCTCAACGCCTGAGGGCCGGATGGAATCATGGATTCCATCCGGCCCTCGTGCGTTCAGCGCAGCGACTGCGCGGTGACTAGAAGTCCCAGTCCTCGTCTTCCGTGACCACGGCCTTGCCGATCACGTAGGAGGAGCCGGAACCCGAGAAGAAGTCGTGGTTCTCGTCGGCGTTCGGGGAGAGCGCCGACAGGATCGCCGGGTTCACGTCCGTGACCGTCTTCGGGAACATGGCCTCGTAGCCGAGGTTCATGAGCGCCTTGTTGGCGTTGTAGTGCAGGAACTTCTTGACGTCCTCGGTGAGGCCGACCTCGTCGTAGAGGTCCTGCGTGTACTGCACCTCGTTGTCGTAGAGCTCGTAGAGCAGCGAGAACGTGTAGTCCTTCACGTCGTCGCGCTCAGCCTGCGTGAGCTTCTCGAGTCCCTTCTGGAACTTGTAGCCGATGTAGTACCCGTGCACGGCCTCGTCGCGGATGATCAGGCGGATCATGTCGGCCGTGTTGGTGAGCTTGGCGCGGCTCGACCAGTGCATGGGCAGGTAGAAGCCCGAGTAGAAGAGGAACGACTCGAGGAGGGTCGAGGCGGCCTTCCGCTTCAGCGGGTCGTCACCGTGGTAGCGGTCGAGGACGATGGACGCCTTCTTCTGCAGGTTCGGGTTCTCGACCGACCAGCGGAACGCCTCGTCGATCTCCTTCGTGCTGCTGAGCGTGGAGAAGATCGAGGAGTAGCTCTTCGCGTGCACCGACTCCATGAACGCGATGTTCGTGTAGACGGCCTCCTCGTGCGGGGTGATCGCATCGGGGATGAGGGCGACGGCGCCGACAGTGCCCTGGATCGTGTCGAGGAGCGTGAGGCCCGTGAACACGCGCATGGTGAGCTGCTGCTCCTGCGGCGTCAGGGTGTTCCACGACTGGACGTCGTTCGACAGCGGGATCTTCTCGGGCAGCCAGAAGTTGTTGACGAGGCGGTTCCAGACCTCGACGTCCTTCTCGTCCTCGATCTTGTTCCAGTTGATCGCCTGGACGCGGTCGACCAGCTTGAGCTTCTCTGACATGAATTGGTGTCCTCTATCGGGAAGTGGGGTTGGCCCTTCGACAGGCTCTGGGACCGGTGATGCTGATGGCCCTCGACGGACCGGTGGTGCTGATGCCCTTCGACAGGCTCAGGGACCGGGGTCGGGATCAGAGACCGGAACCCCGGTCACTGAGCCTGTCGAAGTGCGATGACGAAGCGCGAAGCTCCTTAGAGCATGCAGCTGACGCAGCCGTCGACTTCCGTGCCCTCGAGCGCGAGCTGGCGGAGACGGATGTAGTAGATGGTCTTGATGCCCTTCTTCCACGCGTAGATCTGCGCCTTGTTGATGTCGCGCGTGGTGGCGGTGTCCTTGAAGAACAGCGTCAGCGACAGTCCCTGGTCGACGTGCTGCGTCGCCGCGGCGTACGTGTCGATGATCTTCTCGGCACCGATCTCGTAGGCGTCCTCGTAGTACTCCAGGTTGTCGTTCGTCATGAACGGAGCCGGATAGTACACGCGACCGAGCTTGCCTTCCTTGCGGATCTCGATCTTCGACGCGATCGGGTGGATCGACGACGTGGAGTTGTTGATGTAGGAGATCGAACCGGTCGGCGGGACGGCCTGGAGGTTCTGGTTGTAGATGCCGTACTCCTGGATGGACGCCTTGAGGGCCGTCCAGTCCGCCTGCGTCGGGATCTGCACGCCGGCCTGCTCGAAGAGCTCGCGGCCACGAGCCGTCTCGGGCTCCCAGACCTGGTCGATGTACTTGTCGAAGAACTCACCCGACGCGTACTGCGAGTCGGCGAAACCGTCGAAGGTCTCCCCGCGCTCCTTGGCGATGAGGTTCGAGGCACGCAGCGCGTGGAACACCACCGTGTAGAAGTAGATGTTCGTGAAGTCGATGCCCTCGGGGCTGCCGTAGTGCACGCGCTCGCGGGCGAGGTAGCCGTGGAGGTTCATCTGGCCGAGGCCGATGGCGTGCGACTTGTCGTTGCCGTCCTCGATCGAACGCACCGAGGAGATGTGGCTCTGGTCGGACACGGAGGTGAGGCCGCGGATGGCGGTCTCGACCGTGCGACCGAAGTCGGGCGAGTCCATCGTGAGCGCGATGTTCAGCGAGCCGAGGTTGCAGGAGATGTCCTTGCCGATCTCCTTGTACGAGAGGTCCTCGTTGTAGGTGGTCGGCGTGTTGACCTGGAGGATCTCCGAGCAGAGGTTCGACATGTTGATGCGGCCCTTGATGGGGTTCGCCTTGTTCACCGTGTCTTCGAACACGATGTACGGGTAGCCGGACTCGAACTGGATCTCCGCGATGGTCTGGAAGAACTCGCGGGCGTTGATCTTCGTCTTCTTGATGCGGGAGTCGTCGACCATCTCGTGGTACTTCTCGCTCACCGAGATGTCGCCGAAGGGCACACCGTAGACGCGCTCGACGTCGTACGGGGAGAACAGGTACATGTCCTCGCCCTTCTTCGCGAGCTCGAAGGTGATGTCGGGGACGACGACGCCGAGGGACAGCGTCTTGATCCGGATCTTCTCGTCGGCGTTCTCACGCTTGGTGTCGAGGAAGCGCAGGATGTCGGGGTGGTGTGCGTTGAGGTACACCGCACCGGCGCCCTGACGCGCGCCGAGCTGGTTCGCGTAGCTGAAGGAGTCCTCGAGGAGCTTCATCACGGGGATGATGCCGCTCGACTGGTTCTCGATCTGCTTGATCGGCGCACCGGACTCACGGATGTTCGACAGCGAGAGCGCCACACCACCGCCACGCTTCGAGAGCTGGAGCGCGGAGTTGATGCCGCGGGCGATCGACTCCATGTTGTCCTCGATGCGGAGGAGGAAGCAGGAGACGAGCTCGCCTCGCTGGGCCTTGCCCGAGTTGAGGAAGGTGGGCGTCGCCGGCTGGAACCG